>NZ_JBWKNY010000006.1:0-537640 GCF_059415805.1 Caulobacter sp. GW821-FHT10A06 | reverse complement strand
TCTTGCCATGGTCAACGTGACCGATGGTGCCGATGTTGCAGTGCGGCTTATTACGTTCGAACTTTTCCTTGGCCATCGTCTCTTACCTTCGCGCCGGCGGGTGTTGTTGGGGTGACTCATATGGGGAGCTGGAGCGGGTAGCGGGAATCGAACCCGCATCCTCAGCTTGGAAGGCTGCTGCACTACCATTGTGCTATACCCGCCTAATCACCCAGTGAGGGCTAGCGGGGTCGCGATCGGCTCCCGGTCTCTGGCTCTGGGACCCGTCCTGGGTTCAGGACGCCCTGCCCTCGGAACTCGTCGCGTGCATGGTGGGGGAAGCAGGACTCGAACCTGCGAAGGCGTACGCCAGGGGATTTACAGTCCCCCCCCTTTGCCACTCGGGACATTCCCCCAAGCACGCGACGGAGTTCCGAAGCCGGCGGCCTTTACCCGGTTCAATGCGCAACAGCAAGCCGTTGAACTTCGAACTGGAACAAAAGCTTCTTGGACCGGTGACGGACGATGCTAAGAGCAGCGCCGGCGGCCCGAGAAGCCCTTGGGGCCCCAAATCGGAGCGCGTCTTATAGTGTCCTCTCATTCCGAACGCAACGACCGGAAACGTCCTTCTGCACCCGGACGCGATTTTCGTTCCAAGCCACGGAATAAAAACGAGTTTTCTCGCGGCCAAGGTGACGCCAAGGACTGGATCTGGGGGACTCACGCCGTGGAAGCGGCGCTTTCGAACCCCCGCCGACCGGCTCCGAAGCGCCTTCTGGCGACCCCGGACCGGGCCAAGCGACTCGCGCCGAATCTGCAGAAGCTTTCCTGCCTGCAGGTGATGGAGGGCCAGGAGATCGCCAAGCAGCTGCCGCAAGGCGCGGTGCACCAGGGCCTGGCGCTGAAGATCGACGAGCCCGAGGCCATGAGCCTCTTCGAGATGGGGACGCCGGCGAAGGGCCTCTTGGTCATGCTGGACCAGATCACCGACCCGCAGAACATCGGCGCCATCTTCCGCTCGGCCGCCGCGTTCGGGGCCACGGGGGTCATCCTGCAGGATCGCCACGCGCCGGTGCTGTCGGGCGTGCTGGCCAAGACCGCCGTCGGCGCGGTCGACAAGGTGCCTTACGCGCGCGTGGTCAATCTCTCCCGAGCGCTGGAGGAACTGGCCGAACTGGGCTGGCGCGCTATCGCCCTGGCCGGCGAGGCCGAAGAAAGTCTCGAAGCCGTACTCGACGGACAGGCGACTGTACTTGTTCTGGGTTCGGAGGGCGAAGGTGTCCGCCGCCTGGTCGCAGAGCATTGTGATGCCTTGGGAAAGATCCCGATGCCGGGTGGTTTTGAGAGCCTGAATGTCTCGGCAGCGGCCGCGATCGCACTCTACGAGGCGTCCAGAGTTCGCCTCAGGGAAGAATTGAGTTCGTGAATCCTCTTTAACCGTTTTGATTTCGTCGCAAGCTCGTGCTTTTCTCGCGAACAGTGGTCCGCGAGCGCCTGCTCGCGGAGAATTTCGACATGGGATCGGGGGACCCGATGTTTGTACGTAATGTACGCGTGGCCGCTCTGGCGACTTCGGCGGCCGGTGTGCTGCTGCTGGCCGGGTGCAGCGCTGGCGACCAGGCCAGTGCGCCGCCGCCGCGCAGCGACTACCAGCAGGCCGATGCGGGTACGCCGGACCTGATGGGCGCCGCGCCGGCGCCGGACGCCAGCCAGGCCCAGGACGGCCTGCTGGGTGGTCCGGTGGCCGCGACCGGCGACACCAGTGTGTCGTCGCAGCCCCTGCCTCCGCCGCCCGCGCGCAACACGCATCTGAAGACCTGGCGCCGTCCGGACGGCACGCTGGTTACGGCCATGCGCCCGATCGCCAATCCGAAGGGCTCCAGCCGCTACGAGCAACAGCGCCCGGCCGCCAAGCCGCACCGCGTCTATGCGACCATCCCGGCGACGCCGAAGCCCGCGCCGCATCCGGTCGCCAAGCCGGCCGTGGCCGCTAAGCCGGCGATCGTGGCCAAGCCCGTCGCGCCGAAGACGGTCGCTCCGGCCCCCGCGCCCGTGCAGGCCGCCAAGCCGGTGCTGCCCGCGACGCCGCTGAACAAGCCGCCTGTCGTGGCCGCCAAGCCGGTCGTTCCGGCAGCTCCGGCCAAGCCGGCCACCAAGCTCGAGAAGCTGCAGGCCGCCGTCGCGCCTGAGGCCACCAACGGCGCCGTCCTGGCCGCCGGCGAGAGCCTGGGCAAGAACCAGCCGGGCCAAGTGACCCTGTCGCTGCCGGCCACGCTGGGTGACCTGATCAAGCAGGAAGCCGCCAAGCTGGGCCTGACCAAGGCCGCCAAGAAGACCAGCGCCTACGCCGAACTGTCGGGCGAAGGCTATGAAGTCACCCCGAACGGTCGCCAGACCGCCGTGGTCAAGCCGGGCGAGCCCACCACCTTCGCGTGGCAGGTCAAGCCGGGTCCGGAAGCCAAGGGTCAGCTGAAGTCGGACTTCGGCCTCGAGCTGAACGGCGCCAAGCAGCCGCAAGGCTTCGCCCTGGGCACGATCAGCAAGCGCGTCGCCGCCCTGCCGGAAAAGGTCAAGAAGGGCTTCGGCCAGCTCGACCTGGGCGCCCTGAACGGCAACATCTCGCTGCCGGGCCTGGGCTCGGTGCCAATCAAGACCGCCCTGGGCGTGGCCCTGGTGCTGCTGGCCCTGATCATCCTGGTCGGCGTCTCGCGCAGCGCCTCGGCGGCCCGCCGCAAGGCCGAGCGTCAGCGCAAGTACCGCACCCTGACCGACTACGGCCGCAACGAGATGGAGTTCGAGGATCCCAAGCCCTCGTCGGCTCACGTCTCGTACGTGAACCCGTTCGTGGCCGCCGCCGGTGGCGCGGCCGTGGGCGCTGTGGCCGCCTCGGCCATGTCGCACCATGACGATCACGGCCACGGCCATGATGATCACGGTCATGGGCACGGTCACCACGACGCCCATGCCGCGCCGGCCGACCACGGCCACGGTCATGACGATCACGGCCACGCGGACCACGGTCACGCCGATCACGGCCATGGCCACGACCTGCACGCCCAGGCTCATCCCGAGCCGCACGCGCCGGCCGAGCATGTCTCGTACACCAACCCCTTCATGGCCAACACGTCGGGCCATGACGACCACAGCCACGGTCACGAGGCTCACGCTCCGGCCGATCACGGCCACGGCCATGACGAGCACCACGCTCCGGCTGACGGGCATGGCGACCATGGCCACGACGCCCATCACGGCGACCACGGCCATGCGGCTCACGACCCGCATCACGCCAAAGAACCCGAGCACGCCCACTAAGGCGAGCGCCTGAAAAGCGGACGCCCCGGATCACCGATCCGGGGCGTCTTTGCTTTTGCGCCTAACCCGGCGTTTTGCGCCTTGCATCGCTGGGCGCGTCACCGCATTGAGGACGCATGTTCGAAGCTCTGAGCGCCAATCTCGGCGGCCTGCAAGGCCCGCTGACCGCCCTGCTCCAGGTCCTGATGATCGACCTGGTCCTGGCCGGCGACAACGCCGTGGCCGTGGGCCTGGCCGCCGGCGGCCTGCCGCCCAAGGACCGCAAGAAGGTCATCCTGTACGGCCTGGGCGCCGCCGTCGTGCTGCGCATCAGCTTCGCCTTGATCACCACCTGGCTGCTGGGCGTCATCGGCCTCTTGCTGGCCGGCGGCTTCCTGCTGTTGTGGGTCTGCTGGAAGATGTGGCGCGAGATGCGCGAGCAGGCCGCTCACGCCGAGGCCATGGCCGCGATCGACGGCGACGACAGCACCGAACCGCCCGTCCGCCAGGCCAAGACGTTCAAGCAGGCCTTCATCCAGGTGCTGATCGCCGACGTCTCGATGTCGCTGGACAACGTGCTGGCCGTGGCCGGCGCGGCCCGCGAGCACCCCGGCATCCTGATCTTCGGCCTGCTGCTGTCGATCGCCCTGATGGGCCTGGCCGCCAGCGCCATCGCCAACCTGCTGCACAAGCACCGCTGGATCGGCTTCGTCGGCCTGGCCATCGTGCTGTACGTCGCCCTGCACATGATCTGGGAAGGCCACCGCAGCGTGGTCATGGACCTGCACCAGACGGGCGCCTACAACGCCGCCGCCCCGGCCCCGCTGGACATCCAGCCGGACGAAGTGGCCCAGCACAACAAGCACAAGTAGCCGGGGCGTTCAGCGCCCCGGCAGCGGCGGCAGGTCCAGTCGTCGCAGCTCGGCCATCTTGGCGTAGAGCCTGAGGATCGCGTGGTGGCGCGCCGTGTCGCCCCGCGTCTCGACCTCTTCGTGCAGACCGATCAGCGCCGTGCGCAGGGCCGCGTTGACGCGGTCCAGGGCCGAGAAGGTCAGGCCCTCCGTCGACGGAATTTCCGCCACGTCCAGCCCGTAATCGGCCGCCGCCTCGTCCAGCACGGCGCGGATGGCGATGTTCTCGGCGACCCGCGCGGCCACGCCGCGCTCGGTCTCCTGGGCGGCCAGCAGCGACAGGATGGCGACGATGGCGACCTTGCCGGCCATGAACTCGCCCTGCTGCTCGGGCGGGCCGGGGTCCATCATGCACAGGAAGTTGCCGACCAGGACGTCGGGCAAGCTGGGGGTCATGACAGGTCCTCCAGACGCAGCAGCATGGCCGCCAGGATCTCGTCATGACGCCGGGCGGTATACCAGCCCGACACCGCCAGGATCGGCTCCTTGAAGCCACCGTCGCGATATTCCTTGGCCGCCGAGGTCCAGATCGCCTGGCCCTTCACCGCCGCGAACAGCGACCACCAGGACAGCGCCTCTTCGTCGACCGGCAAGCCGCTGGCCCGCGACCAGATCGCCAAGGCGTCGGCGCGCGGGACCATGCCCGCGACATTGGCGGCGTCGAAATGGCCCCACAGCGGATCGATCGCCCAGGCCAGGTCTTCGAGCGGATCGCCCAGATGGACCATCTCCCAGTCCAGGATCGCCAGGATCTTGCCCGCCCCGTCATGCAGGAAGTTGCCGGTGCGATAGTCGCCATGCACCACCCGCACCGCCGTCGCGGGTGGCGGCGGCTTGCGACGCAAGGCGCGGATGGCGGCGCGGACAATCGGCTGCGGATGCTGCTCGTCGGCCTCGATCACGTCGGACCACTGGTCCAGGCCCACACGCCAACAGTCCTCAGGCGTCGGCGCGGGCGAGGCCTTGGTCAGCGGCAAACCGGCTGGATCGGCGGCGGCGATGATGCCCAGGATCTGGAAGAAACGCTCGCCGATCGCCCGGGCGTGATCGCCATACGGCAGCACCGTGAACGGCGAGGCCGCCGCCCCGCCCTCGACCCGTTCCATGATGAAGAACGGCCGCTCCAACTCCGCGCCCTGCGCGTCCATGGCCACCGGGCGCGGCGCGGGCAGCTTGTCGTGGAAGCTCTCCAGCGCCAGATATTCGAGATTGCGGTCGGTCTCGATCAGGCTGCCGGTGGGATCGCGGCGCAGGATCAGCGGGCGGGTCTCGTCCCCGACCTTGGCGGCGAAACGATAGGTCTCGCGACTGGCCCCGCCGGGGATGCGTGAGAGGTCCGCGACCGTGGCCGGCTGACCCCAGGTGCGGGTGAGATACGCCTCCAAGCGCTCGGCCAGGCTCACGGGGCCATGTCCAGGATCGCGGCGAAGCCCGACGGCGCGTGCGGGCCGATGGCCAGTTGCTCGAAGACGCCCCTGCCCTTTCGCTCACGGCCCGCGCCGTCGACATAGGTCACGTCGCTCAGGGCCTGCACGTGCAGCAGATGCGGCATCTTGCGGTCCATCTCGGCGGTGACGAAGTCCTCGCGTTCGACCTTCAGCGCGCCGTGGTTCAGGCCATGGCCCCAGACGGGGTGGTTGTAGCCGAGGCCCAGCATGAAGAACTCGGTCTTGGGTTCGACGGTCACGGAGCCATCGGCGCCGAGATCGATCGTGGCGGCAGAGGCGTGGCGCGTGCCGCTCTTCCAGGCGATGGCGCAGGCAGACTGGGCGAAGCCGCCGAAGTCGTCCTCGCGGCCGCCGTCCTCCAGCCAGACCGCGCGGCGGTTCCAGGCCCGGCCCAGCTCGTCGTCATTGGTGTGGAAGAAGAGACTTCCGTCCTCGAAATTGCACGGCGCCCACAGCCAGAAGAACTGCGGCAAGGCCGGCGGGGCCAGTTCCTGCGGGTCACGCGCTCCGACGGGCCGCACACCCCAGGAGCGATCGCGCGTGCCGACGAAACCATCCACGCTGGTCCGCACGCCATCGACCTCGATCCAGCCCGAGTAGCGTCCGTTCTGGGTCAGGCGGGTGTAGTCCAGCAAGGTGCGCGGACCGTTGCGGCGGACAAAGCGCGGCTCCTCGATCGGGAAGGCGCGGCCCTCGAAGACGATCTCGGCCGCGATGCCCTGCTCGGGCGCGGCGACGGTCAGCTTCAGGCGCTGCAGCGGCGTCTCGACCGTGATGCTGATCGGCCCGACGTTCAGGTCCATCCGCTCCATCTTCAGCCAACGGCTGGCGTGGAGGTTCACCTGCTTGCCATCACGCATCACGCAGAAGGCCGCGTCGGCGATGTTGAGGTGCGGATAGACCCCGAAGGCGGCGGCGAAGAACAGGTCGCTGCCGTCGCCTGCCGGCGCGTAGCCGTTGAAGAAATAACGATCGTAGAAGTTCCGATCCGTCCCGGCATAGGCCACGGGTTCGGGCGTCTGATGGATCGGGTAATCGTCGCCCCAGGTGAGCGCCATGCCGTCCTCCCCTGTTCGCTACGGCGCTCTCATTCCGTAAGGAAGCGGCGTCGCTTTACGTCCAGGTGAACGACGTTAAGGTCGCGCTCTGCGATTGCAACGGTGACGGAACGTAAAGCGGATGAAGGCCTGGACTCCCCGGATCTGGACAGGCCTCGCGGCGGTCAGCGGCTTGCTGGCCGTGGTGTTCGGCGCCTTCGCCGCGCACGGCATGTCGCAGCCCAAGCCGGTCGAGTGGCTGCACACCGGCTCGCAGTACCAGATGGCCCACGCCCTGGCCGTGTTCGCCGCCTTCGGCCTGCACCGGGCGGGGATCAAGGGCATGGGCGCGGCGGCGGCCTTCTTCCTGGCCGGGACCCTGCTGTTCTCAGGCTCTTTGTACGCCATGGCCTTGGGCGGGCCGCGTATCCTGGGCGCGGTGACGCCGCTGGGCGGGCTGTCGCTGATGATCGGCTGGGCGGTCCTGGCCTGGCGAGCCTTCGGCTGGCCCGCCGACGATCAGGCCTGAAGCTTCTTCCCGCCCGGCAGGGCCAGGAAGAAGATCGCCAGGGCCGAGCCGACCAGGCAGGCGAACATCACCCCGGCCACCGGCCGCGGCGTGCCGTCATGCAGCAGGCCGCCAGCCCACGAGGCCAGCGCCCCCGCCCCGAACGAAGCCGAGCCCATCAGGGCCGAGATCGAGCCGGCCCGGCGCGGATCGACGCTGAGCGCCCCGGCCATGGTGTTGCCGCCCATCAGGCCATACATCGACAGGGCGCAGAACAGCAGCGGCAGCACCGTCCACTGACCGCCCCAGCCGGTGAAGGCCGCCAGGCTCAGCAGGAAGGCCGCGACGATCGAGGCGATGCTGGCCTTGCTCAGCACCTGGTCCGGGAGGTTTCTGCGGAGCAGAAGCCGGTTGATCTGGCTGGCCCCGATGATGCCGACGGCGTTGAAGGCGAAGATCAGGTTGAAGACCAGCGGCGAGTGGCCATAGGTCCCCATCACCAGGTCCGGCGCGCCCGAGATGTAGGTGAACAGCACCGCCCCGTTCAGCGCGCCGGCGATCGCATAGCCCATCAGGCGGCGCATGCCGAACAGGGCGACATAGGCCCGCAGCGGGTTCTCCGACCGGGCTTGGGCTTCCGTTTCGGCAGAGCGGGACTCGCCCAGGCTGACCATCACCCACAGGGCGATCAGCGCGCCGAAGCCGACCAAGGTCCAGAACACCCCGCGCCAGCCGGCGAAGAACTGCACGACGCCGCCCAGCTGTGGGGCCAGCACCGGCGCCAGGCCCATGATCAGGGTCATCAGCGACAGGACGCGGGCGGTGTCGGCGTGGCTGAAGCGGTCGCGGACCACGGCGCGGGCGATCACCGCCCCCGCGCAGCCGCCCAGGGCCTGGACGAAACGCGCGGCGATCAGGATCTCGATGCTGGGGGCCAGCGCGCAAACCGCCGAGGCGGCGATGAACACCCCGATCCCGATCAGCATCGGCAGGCGGCGGCCGAAGCGGTCAGAGGCCGGGCCGTAGATGATCTGGCCGATGGCCATGCCGGCGAAGAAGGCCGCCAAGGTCGTCTGGGTCTGCTCGGGTCCCGCGTGCAGGCTGCGTCCGATCGCCGGCAAGCTGGACAGGTACATGTCGATCGACATCGGCGCGAAGGCCGTCAGCGCGCCCAGAAGCAGGACGAGACGCCACGGAACGGCGGCGGGCGGCGAAGCTGCGTCAGTCATGGGGCCTTCTACGCCTTTTCGCCCCTACGGAAACCTCAAATGGCGCTTGCCCGGACCCGATGCGGGCTCCACGGTGATCAGCAATCACCTAGAAACGCGGGAGGACGAGCGGTCATGACGGTCAAGAATCCAGGCCTGCCCGAGCCCCAATACGCCGACGTCAACGGCATCCGCATGGCCTATTACGAGGCCGGTCCTCGCCAGGGCGTGCCGATCGTCTTCTGCCACGGCTTTCCCGAACTAGCCTTCTCGTGGCGTCACCAGATCGCCGCCCTGGCCGCCGCCGGCCGCTGGGTAATCGCGCCTGACCAGCGGGGTTATGGCCTGACGCCGGGTCCGCAGGCCATCGAGGCGTACGACATGGAGCACCTGACCAGCGACCTCGTGGGCCTGCTGGATCACCTGGGCGTCGAGAAGGCGATCTTCGTCGGCCACGACTGGGGCGGCATCGTCGTCTGGCAGATGCCCCTGTTGCACCCGGACCGCGTGGCCGGCGTCATCGGCCTGAACACGCCCTTCACCCCGCGCCTGCCGCTGGATCCGATCGAGATGTTCCGCAACGCCTATGGCGAGGACATGTACATCGTCCACTTCCAGAAGCCCGGCGAAGCCGACGCGCGGCTGGGGGCGGATCCGGAGCGGACCATCCGCTTCTTCATGCGCAAGCCCAAGGGCAGTCAGGACGAGTTCCTGGGCCGCCCCGCCGAGCGCCGCAGCCTGGCTTTGCAGGACGCGCTGCTCCACTACGACCCGGCGACGGACGACAACCAGTTTCTGGAGCCCGAGGAGCTGGCCTTCTTCGTGGAGGCGTTCGAGCGCACCGGCTTCACGGGCGGCATCAACTGGTACCGCAACTTCACCCGCAACTGGGAGAAGGCCGAGAGCCTGCCTCGCCGGATCGACGGCATCCCGTGCCTGATGATCATGGCCGAGCTGGACGTGGTGCTGCCGCCGGCCATGGCCGACCGCATGGGCGACCAGATCTCGGATCTGGAAAAGGTGCTGATCGAGGGCAGCGGTCACTGGACCCAGCAGGAAAAGCCCGCCGAGGTGAACGCCGCGATCCTGGACTGGCTAGACCGGCGCTTCTAGTTCTTCGACGCCAGCATCAGTTCGGCGCGCCGGCGCATGGCGGCCGCCAGCTGCAGCATGGCCAGGGCCGAGACCTCGTCGCGCTCGGCGGCGCGCAGGCTGTAGACATTGGCCATGGCGAACAGCGCCTCGATCCGGTCGACGCCCTCAGCCCCAAACATCTCGCCGATCTGACGGTCGAGCTCGGCCAGCTGCGCGGGATTGAGCATCTCGAGCAGTTCGTCGTCGGAATAGTCTTCGGGCGTTCGATTCATGGTCGCAACATAACGCTTCATACGGCGCTCGCATCCCGCGTCTCGCGGAAATTCTGTACTCAAGCCTCCAGCAGCGGCGTGATCAGCGTGTCGAAACTCTCCGTGTCGAAGGCCCCCGCCCGCGCGTGACGCACCAGGCCCTGCCGATCGATCACATAGGTGGTGGGCACCGCGCCGCCGATCACGCCGTAGCCCTTGCCCTTCAACCGACGGATCAGCGGAAAGGACAAGGCGTCCGACAGCGGCTTCAGCTTGTAGGTCGGCACGGAGCTCTCCGTGGCGATGGCGAAGATGTTCAGGCCCGCCTGTGGATGCCGGCGCATGTAGGTGTCCATGACCAGCATCTCGGCCCGGCACGGCGTGCACCACGTCGCCCAGTAGTTCAGGACCACGACCTGCCCGGCCAGCTGAGCCTGGGTGAGCGTCCGGAAATCAAAGGTCGTCACCTCGTACGCCGGGGCCGGCGCGCCCAGCATCTCCTTGCGTTCGCGCGGCTTCTCGGCCGCCTGTGTCGCCGACGCCAGACCCGCGCCCGCGAGGCCGGCCAACATATCTCTGCGTCTGATCATGCGCTTCCCCGATCGCGCGGAAGGGTGCGATGCAAATCGGCTCAACTCAAGGGAGACGCGCGAGTTTGCGATGATCCGTTCACAGGCGGATACAAACCACGTTAGGGTTAGTCTCATGGATCGTAACGCTTCCGCCGCCGTCATGGGCTCCATCGGCCGACGTGGCCTCTTCCGTGAGGTCGAGCCGTTCTCGTTCGGCTGGCTGCCGACCGGCGGCCAACACGAGATCTATTACGAGGAATGCGGCAACCCGCGCGGCAAGCCCTGCGTGATCCTGCACGGCGGTCCGGGCGGCGCGGTCAATCCGACCATGCGGCGGTTCTTCGACCCGACCAAGTGGCGCATGACCCTGTTCGACCAGCGCGGCTGCGGCCGCTCGCGCCCGAACGCCAGCCTGGACGACAACACCACCTGGAGCCTGATCGAGGACATCGAGCGCCTGCGCGAGCATCTGGGCGTCGAGAAGTGGACCGTGTTCGGCGGCTCGTGGGGCTCGACCCTGGCCCTGGCCTACGCCATCAAGCACCCCGAGCGCGTCTCGGGTCTGGTCTTGCGCGGCATCTTCCTGCTGACCGAGCGCGAGCTGCGCTGGTTCTACCAAGAAGGCGCCTCGATGCTGTTCCCCGACGCCTGGGAGCGGTTCCTGGCCCCGATCCCCGAAGACGAGCGCGGCGACCTGATGGCCGCCTATCACCGCCGCCTGATCGCCCAGGACCGCCGCGTGCAGCTGGAAGCCGCCGCCGCCTGGAGCCAGTGGGAAGGCGACACCATCTCGCTGCGAGGGCCGGAGGCCCGTCCCCCCAAGTTCAATGAAGAAGACTTCGCGATCGCCTTCGCGCGGATCGAGTGCCACTTCTTCACGAACAAGGGCTTCTTCGACCAGGACGGCTGGATCCTGAAGAACATCGACAAGATCCGCCACATCCCCGGCTGGATCGTCCAGGGCCGCTTCGACGTCGTCACCCCGCTGGACAGCGCCTGGAAGCTGCACAAGGCCTGGCCCGAAGCCCGCTTCGACATCGTCTGGGACGCCGGCCACGCCTCGACCGAGCCCGGCGTCATCGACGGGCTGGTGCGGGCGACCGAGGCGGCGCTGGTCAGCAGCTAAGGCCGGCTTATCTCGTAGAAGCAGCCGGGTTCCCAGATCCCCCGCGCCGGAGCGTAGGCCGGCCCCTCCCCCGTCAGGCGCATGCCCAGCCGGGTGAGGATCGCCCGCGAACCGGGATTGTCCGGATGGGCCTGGGCCACGATCGTCTGGGTCGGCAGGATGTCCCACATCGCCGCCAAGCCGGCCGTCGCGGCCTCCAGCATGTAACCCTGCCCGTGGGCGTGCTCGGCGAGGTGATAGCCGATCTCGACCCGGCCGTCGGGCGCGCCGCCGCCGAAGCCACCGATCAGCACGCCATCCGAAAGGCGCTCGATGGCGTAGCCCGCATGCCAGCCTTCACGCGCGCCTTGCCGGGCTTCGGCGATGCGTTCGGCGGCGATCTCGATCGTGACCGGATCGGGCCACGAAGTCAGCCAGCGGATCACCGGCGGCGTCAGATTGGCGCTGAGGGCCTGCGCGTCCTCGGGTCGGAAGCAACGAAGGCGAAGGCGCGGCGTGACGAGGACGGGCAGCAGCTCGGCCTCGCCTTCCGCCATCAGACCAGCGAACCCTTGCCGCTGGTCACTTCGGTGTAGCGGTGCACGCGCACAGACTGAACCAACCCAAAGCCCACCATGACCGTCAGCATGACGGTGCCGCCGTACGACAGCATCGGCATCGGCACACCCACGACCGGAGCCAAGCCCATGACCATGGCGCCGTTGATCAGCACATAGAGCGAGAAGGTCGCCGTCACCCCGGCGGCCGACAGGCGTCCGAAGTGGCTGTGGCTGATCGAGGCGATGCGCAGGGCCATGAAGATCACCGCGCCGTACAGGAACAGCACGCCAAAGCACCCGACGAAGCCGAACTCTTCGGCCAGGGTGGCGAAGATGAAGTCGGTCTGCTTCTCGGGCAGGAAGTTCAGCTGGCTCTGCGAGCCCAGGCCAAAACCCTTGCCCAGCAGGCCGCCCGAGCCCAGGGCGATCTTGGATTGCAGGATGTGATAGCCGTCGCCCGAGGGATCCTTCTCGGGGTTCATGAAGGTCAGGATGCGGTTGCGCTGATAGTCGTGCAGCCCGAACATGATGAAGGGCGGGATGGCCACGGCGGCCATGGCGCCCAGCGCGGCCATGATCCGCCAGGACAGGCCCGCCAGCATCATGATCGCGCCGCCGGTCGCGCCCAGCAGGATGGCGGTGCCCAGGTCAGGCTGCTTGGCCACCAGCAGGAACGGCACGCCGATCATCGCCGCCGGGATCAGCAGCCACCACGACATCCGCGCCCGATCGGCCGAGAGGCCGTGGTAAAAGCGCGCCAGGGCCAGCACGAGGCCGATCTTCATCACCTCGGACGGCTGGAAGCGCAGCGGGCCGACCTGCAGCCAGCGCTGGGCGCCCAGCGAGATGTCGCCGACCAGGTCCACCGCGACCAGCAGCAGCACCCCGACCACATAGATCGGATAGGCCGCGTTGAACCACCATCGCAGGTCGCACATGGCCAGGGCGATCATGATGATGAAATAGACGCCGAAGCGCAGCAGGTGCCGATCGGCCCAGGGCTCCCACGAGGCGCCGGCGATCGAGAACAGCATCAGCCCGCCCGTCCCCGCGATCAGGGCCAGGACGAGGCAGAAGGTCCAGTCGACCTCCATGAACTTGATGACCGGACGATCACGTTCGCCGGGCCGGGTCAGGCCGCCACTCAGGGTCATCGGGGGCCTCCCTGCGGGGTGGTGGGCGGAACAGGCGCAACGTCCGGCGCCGGCGGCGCGACGCCCTCGACAGGATCCTCCGGCGCGACGCCTTCCATGATGTCTTCCGGAGCGACCTCGGGCAACGGCGCGGGACGCTCGATCCGGGCGCGGATCTCGGGATCCTTCAGCAGCGCCACGCGCATGACTTCACGGGCGCGCGGCGCGCCGGCGGTGGCGCCGCCCATGCCGCCGTGCTCGATGATGACCGCCACGGCGTAGCGCGGGTCGTCATAGGGCGCGAAGGCTACGAACAGGTTGTGGTCCTTCAGGCGCCAGATCGTGCCCGTGCCCTTGCGGTTGGCGACGCCGTCATAGCTGCGCACCTGGGCCGTACCGGTCTTGCCGGCCATCTGGACGTCGCCCAGGCCCAGCTGGCTCTGGCGATAGGCGGTGCCGCGCACGTCGTTGGCCACGGCCGCCATGCCGCCGCGCACATATTCCAGGTGCTCCTGGGTGAACGGTAGGTCGGGCACGGCTGCGCCGCTGGGCTGCTCGACGCCACCGACCGACTTGATCAGGCGCGGGTTCAGGGCCTTCTTGCCGTTGGCCAGGCGCGCGGTCATCACCGCCAACTGCAAGGCGTTGACCGTCAGAGCCCCCTGCCCGATCCCGTAGCTGGGGGTCTCGCCCGGAAACCAGATCTGGTTGGCCGGATTCTTCTTGAACGCCCGCTTCTTCCAGGCCCGGTCAGGGACGTTGCCCTTCTTCTGGCCGGGGATGCCGATGTCGAACAGCTGGCCAAAGCCCATGGCCCGCGCCGCGGTGGCGATGGCGTCAGGGCCGACCTTCAGCGAGGTCTGGTAGAAATAGACGTCGCACGAGTTCTTGATGGCGTCGTGCATGTTCTGGGGGCCGTGACCGCCCTTTTCCCAGCAGCGCCAGACCCGGCCGCCATAGTACCAGCTGCCCGGGCAATTGATCCGGATCTCCGGATCGATGCCGGCGGTCAGCGCGGCCAGGCCGACGGTCGGCTTGAAGGTCGAGCCCGGCGGGAACGTGCCGGTCAGCGACTTGTCGAGCAGCGGCTTGCGCTCATACTCGGCCAGCGCCTTGTACTCCGCCCCCGACAAACCCTTCACGAAGCGGTTGGCGTCGAAGCTGGGCGCCGAGGCCATGCACAGCAGGTCGCCGTTGCGGATGTCCATCACGACGATCGCGCCGCTCTCGTCGCCCATCACCTCGAGGGCGCGGTTCTGGATGTCGGCGTCCAGGGTCAGGCGGACTTCGGCGCCGGGCGACGGCGGGATGTCGCCGGCCGGATCCAGGCGCACGACGCGCCCCTGGGCGTCCACCTCGGTCTTGGTGGCGCCGGCGCGGCCGCGCAGCTGCTTGTCGAAGGCCTTCTCGACGCCCTGCTTGCCGATCCGGAAGCCCGGATGGTGCAGCAGCTCCTGGTCCTGGGTCGCGTCGCCCTCGGCCGCCTTCAGGTCGCGGTCGCTGACCTTGGCGACATAGCCGATCACGTGGGCGAAGGCGCCGCCGAACGGATAGACCCGCACCTCGCCCATATCGGCGGTGACGTTGGGCAGTTCCGGCGCGCGGATGTTGATGCGCGAGAACTCCTCCCACGAGAGGTCCTCCATCACCACGACCGGGGCCTTGCGCGGGGCGCGGGCCAGCTCCTTGAGCACGCGCGTGCGGCGGGCTTCGTCGATCGGCGCCAGCTTGGCCAGGTCGGTCAGGACGGCCTCGGCGTCCAGGCCCTTGTC
Source organism: Caulobacter sp. GW821-FHT10A06 (assembly GCF_059415805.1). Lineage (NCBI taxonomy): Bacteria > Pseudomonadati > Pseudomonadota > Alphaproteobacteria > Caulobacterales > Caulobacteraceae > Caulobacter > Caulobacter sp. GW821-FHT10A06. The sequence continues at coordinate 522,770 of NZ_JBWKNY010000006.1, read as the reverse complement.
CTTGTTGATCATCAGCCGGAAGTTGGGCCGGTTGGACGCCAGCGACACGCCGTTGCGGTCCAGGATCAGGCCGCGCGGCGGCGGCACCAGGCGGTAGTTGAACTGGTTGCCGGCCGAAAGCTTCTGGTAGCGCTGGGCCTCGACCAGCTGCAACTGGGCCAGGCGGCCTCCCAGGGCCAGCAGGCCCAGGCCCGTGAAGCCGCCCAGCAGGAACGCGCGCCGGTGGAAGACCCCCTGACGCTCGTTGACCTCGAAGAAGAAGATGGACGGTTCGCTCATGGCCTCACCGGAACCGCACGTCGGCGTCCTCGAAGCGATCGACCAGGCGGTGGGCGAACGGGAACAGCAGCGCCGTCACCAGGAACTGCCAGAAGACGGCCAGCAGGCTGGGCATGGCCAGGCTGTCGAGCATGGTGAAGAGGAAGCCCGCGACCATGGTCACGGCCGTGACCCCGGCGAACCAGGCCCACATCATCGGCCGGCTCTGGCCGGTCATGGCGTTGCGCAGGATCAGGACCATGGCGTAGGCGACCAGCAACGACAGGCCCCACAGGCCCGTCGGCCCGCCCCAGAAGATGTCCAGGAACAGACCCAGGATCAGCAGGGCGAACGGCGCCAGGATCGACGGCCGGATCATCGCCCAGGCGAAGGCCGGGACCATGGCGAACACCGGCTCGGGCAGTTGCAGGCCCCAGATGCGGATCGGCGCGGCGAACAGGATGGTCGCCACGATGCACAGCAGCATCGGCACGCCCAGCCAGCGTCCGGGGTTCAGCGCTCGCCCGCCGCTCATGCTCATTGGGGCGCGCCCGTGGGTGCGGGAGCAGCCGCAGCCGGCTTCGGTTGAGCCGGCTTGGGCGCGGTCGGCTTCGGCGCGGTTGCCGGCTTCGGCGGAGTGGTCGCCGCAGCGGGCGGGGTCGTGGTCGCAGGCGCGGTCGGCGTCGGCGCCGGCTTCGGAACCGACAGGATCGAGGTCTGCGGATCCTCGGTCGTCACCGGCGGCAGGGTCTTGGCCTGCAGCTCCTTCTCGTTCGCCAGCTGGGCGAAGTCCTTGAACAGCAGGATGCGGATGAAGTCGATCGACGACTGGTCGGCGAACAGCACCACGCGCCAGCGACCGTCCAGGCCCTTCACGGCCGCGCCCACCGGCAGGCCGCGCGGCACGACGCCGCCGTCGCCGGAGGTCACGACCCGGTCGCCCTGCTGGATCGGATCGACGCCGCGCAGGTATTCAAGCTTGGGATTGGGGCCGCCGTCGCCGGTCAGGATGGCGCGGGCGTTGGTGCGGTCGATCATCACCGGCGTGCGCGAGGCGATGTCGGTCAGCAGCAGCACGCGGCTGACACCGTGCGAGACGCCGACCACGCGACCGACCAGGCCGCGCTCGTTCAGGACCGGGTTGCCGACCACGATGCCCTTTTCCGAGCCGGCGTCGGCCAGGCGGGTATTGGCGAAGGGGCCGCGGCTGTCGCTGACCACGCGGGCCGAGGCCATCGGGATCGGCGGATCCGTGCGCAGACCCATCAGCGACTTGAAGCGCTCGTTCTGATCTTGCAGGGCCAGGGCGCGGTCACGCCACTGCCGCATCTCGGCCAGTTCGACCTTCAGGCGGCGGTTCTCTTCGGCGGTGAAGAAATAGCTGCGGACGAAGTCCAGGCCCAGGCCCGTCCAGCGGCCCGGCGCGGCGATGGCGCCGCTGACCGGCTTGGCCACGACGTCCACCGTCTGGCGGGTGACGCCATAGGCCTGCTCCTGGAGTGTCTCGCGACGATCGGCCAACAGGAAGGCGACGGCGATGACGGCCGCCACGATCAGGGCCACCGCCGCCGTCCAGGTAAGCGGCACTTTCAGGTCGCCGAGGGGACCTTCGCGAAAGGGCACGTACTTGTATCTCCCGGCGCCCCCCGAGGCGCCACTAGAGCAATGTTAGCTTACGCCAGCGTGGATTCCAGAACGCCCTTCATCCACTTCGGGTGCTCCAGCACCTTGCCGCAGCCCAGGGCCACGCACGACAGCGGATCGTCGGCCACCGTCACCGGCAGGCCGGTGTGGTCGCGGATCTCGGCGTCCAGGCCGCGCAGCAGCGCGCCGCCGCCGGTCAGCATGATGCCCTTGTCGGCGATGTCGCTGGCCAGTTCCGGCGGGGTGGCTTCCAGGGCCACCTTCACGGCTTCGACGATCTGCCCGACCGGTTCGGCCAGGGCGTCGGCGGCTTGCTTTTCGCTGATGCGGACTTCGCGCGGCACGCCCTGCATGAGGTCGCGGCCCTTGACGTCGATCGACAGGCCTTCGCCGTCGGCCGGCGCGCGGGCGGTGCCGATTTCCTTCTTGATGCGCTCGGCGGTCGTTTCGCCGATCAGCAGGTTATGGTGGCGACGCATGTAGCTGATGATCGCCTCATCCATCTTGTCGCCGCCGACGCGGACCGAGCGCGAATAGACGATGCCCGACAGCGACAGCACGGCCACTTCGGTGGTGCCGCCGCCGATGTCGACGACCATCGAGCCGGTCGGCTCGTGGATGGGTAGGCCGGCGCCGATCGCGGCGGCCATCGGCTCGTCGATCAGGCCGACGCGACGGGCCGAGGCGTTCAGGCAGCTGTCGTTGATGGCGCGGCGTTCAACGGCGGTGGCGCCCGACGGCACGCACACGATCACCTTGGGGTTCACGAAGCCCTTGCGGTTGTGAACCTTGCGGATGAAGTACTTGATCATCTCTTCGGCGACTTCGAAGTCGGCGATGACGCCGTCGCGCATCGGGCGGATGGCTTCCATGTGGCCCGGGGTGCGGCCCAGCATCTGCTTGGCCTCTATGCCCACGGCGTGGACGATCTTGCGACCGCCGACATTACGCAACGCCACCACCGACGGTTCGTTCAGAACGATCCCTTTGCCCTTCATGTAGATGAGGGTGTTGGCCGTTCCGAGGTCGATGGCGATGTCGTTCGAGATCACGCCGAAGAGGGAAGAGAACATTGAAAACCCTGACTGAGGGGTATGAGGGGCGTTACGGACTTCAGATCGAGGAGAAGGAGCCTGATCCGCCCAGAAGACGGGGTCGGCGGAGAGAAAAAGGCTCCTACTTCAATTCAATGCGAGGACAACATGATTCCCGCATTTGGCGGATTCGATCCGGTCAACCTCTCCAGCCGCTCGACGGGAGCGCCGCCCCCTGGCCGCGCCGTCGTCCGAACGGCCAAAAGCACGCTGACGCCCGCCCGTTTGCCCTGCGAAAGCGTTGAATTCAAGGTCTATTAGCGCGGTTTCCGAAGGCTTTTGCGGCCAAGGTCGCCAAGCACCCGAACATGGCGAAATCTAGCCGAGCGCGGCCATGACAACCCCGACCGCCGTTATCGCTCCGGCGGCCATCTGGAACAGCGTCAGACGCTCCTTGAACAGACGACGCCCGGCCAGGGCGGCGACGGGCATCTCGACCACGCCGACCGCCCGCACCGGCCCGACGGGCGACAAGGCCATGGCCGTGAACCACAGGCCCGAGGCCGCCGCCCCGCAGAATCCCGCGCCCAGCGACTGCTTCCAGGCGGCCAGCACGGCCTTCAACGAGTCGGGATTGCGCCAGGCCAGCCAGGCGGTCAGGCCCACGGTCTGGATCGCCTGGACGACCAGGACGGTGGTGAAGGCCGCCGCCGGGGGGTGGACCGGGTCCAGGGCCAGGGCCGCCTGACGGAAGCAGTTGGCGCACAGGGCGAAGGCCGCGCCCGAGGCCAGGCCGGCCAGGATCGCGCCCTTGCGGATCACAACCTCGCCCCTCGGCCAGGACAGGGCGGCCAAGCCCGCGGTCGCCACCAGCCCGCCGGCCCAGGCGATCGGGCCGACATGGTCCTTGAACACCAGCGCTCCGAAGACCAGGGCGAACGGCAGGCCGCTTTGCTGCAAGGCCGTGCCCAGGGCGAAGGACGAGCGGTGCATGGCCGTCAGCATCGCGGCGGTCGCACAGATCTGGAACATCGCGCCGGCGACGCAGGCGATCCAGAACTTGGCGTGCGGATGGAAGTCGAGCCCCGGCGTCAGCAGCACGGCGATCCCGGCGAAGACGGTGGCGAACGGCAGGCCGAACAGGAAGCGCACCAGGGTCGCGCCCCAGGGCCCGGCTCCGCCCATGACCGAGCGCTGGGCGGCGTTGCGAGCGACCTGGAAGATCGTGGCGACGATGGTGATGGGGATCCAGATCATGGCTCAGCGCCTCGCCGCGACGATCAGACCGGACGCCCACGCCAGGCGCGTCACGATCAGGTCGGGATGATTGTCCAACCGTTCGACCAGGGCGTCGACCCGCGCCTGGTGGCCCTCGGGCCAGTTCGGCTGGGGCAGCATGTCGTCGATCACGTACAGCCCTCCCCGTTTCAGCAGCGCCAGGGTCTGGTCCAGGGCCTCGTACTTGCCGGGCCAGGCGTCGGCGAAGATCAGGTCGAAGCTGCCCGGCGGCTGCGCCAAGACGTAGTCCAGCCCATCGGCCAGCACGATGCGCAGGCGCTCGTCCTTCAGGTGCTCGCGGGCCACGTCCTGGACCACCGCGTCGACATCGACGCTGACCAGCCGCGCGCCGGCGTCCAGGCCGGCCAGCAGCCACGCCGTGGCCAGGCCCGTGCCGGTGCCGAGCTCCAGCAACCGCCCGCCGGGCTTGCTGGCGGCCAGGAGGCGCAGCAGCGCGCCGGTATCGGCCTCGGAGGGCATGTCGAAGCCGAGCGCGGCCGTGCGGGCCTGGATAGCCGCCCAGGCGGGCGGCGCGGCATGGGCGTTGTCGCCGAACATCACGTCGATCCTTACGCGGCCCTTATGCGCAAGGGCCTGTTTCCGAATGGAGCCCTTGCGGGCCTTGGACGCACAAACACCGGGTCGGCCCGCCGTGCGGACCAGTCAGAAGAAGGCTTACCGACCATGTCGCCCCACCCACTTCGTCAAGCTGCCCAGTTCCTGCTGGGCGTGCCGACCGATGGGATCAATCCCGCCCTGGACCGCATGCTGGAGCTGGCCCAGGCCACGCCGCTGTGCTTCGTGGCCGTCGCCGGTCCCGGCGCGGGCGAAGCCATGTGCCAGCTGTGGCGTCGCGGCTATCAGCGCGTCGAGGCCGCCCGCCGGGCCACCTGTGGCGCGGCCGACGAACGCAGCGACGTGCTGCTGGTGATGGACTGCCAGAACCTGCACGACACCCGCGCGGTCATCGCGGCGACCTACGCCATGCTGCGTCCGGGCGGCACGCTGGTGATCGACGCCAGCGCCCTGCTGGACGAACTGCCCCGCCGCGCGCTGGCCGACAGCCTTCGCGAGTTGGGCATGGACGTGCAGCCCCAGGCGCACCTGAGCGCCGAGATCCTGGCCACGCGGCCGTTCAGCAACCGTCGCGCGGCCTAAAGGCTCGCGACGCGCTTCCAGTTTGGGAGCTTGTGGGGAACCCGGCCTGGCGCGAGCCCGGCCGGGTTTTCCAGTTTAGAAGCCGCTGGCGATCGCCGCTTCGGGCCGGCTCTTCTCTTTACGCGCGAAGAGGTTGTTGAGCGCGTTCACGTACGCCTTGGCCGAGGCCGTGAGGGTGTCGGTGTCGGCGGCCGCGCCGGTGGCGATGCGGCCGTCCTCTTCCAGACGCACCGAGACCTGGGCCTGGGCGTCCGTGCCTTCGGTCACCGCGTGCACCTGGAACAGGCGCAGGGCGGCGCTGTGCGGCACGATCTTGTGGATGGCGTTGAACACCGCGTCGACCGGACCATCGCCGGTGGCTTCCGCCGTGCTCGAGACGCCGTCGACGTCCAAGGTCAGCTCGGCCGACTGGCCGTCGGTGCCGGCCACGACCCGCAGGTGCGAGACGCGGATCTTCTCCGAGCCGCGCGCCAGGGCGTCGTCGACCAGGGCGATGATGTCGTCGTCGTAGACGTGCTTCTTGCGGTCAGCCAGGTCCTTGAAGCGGCCGAAGGCTTCCTTCAGCGCGTTCTCGCCCAGCTCGTAGCCCAGGTCCTTCAGCTTGGCGCGGAAGGCGTGGCTGCCCGAGTGCTTGCCCATGACCAGGCTGGACGGGGCCTGGCCCACCGACTCCGGCGTCATGATCTCGTAGGTCTCGCGGTTCTTGAGCATGCCGTCCTGGTGGATGCCGCTCTCGTGCGCGAAGGCGTTCTTGCCGACGATGGCCTTGTTGTACTGCACCGGGAAACCGGTGATGGCAGAGACGTAGCGGCTGGCGCGGGTGATGTGCGTGGTGTCGATGCCGGTCTGGTAGGGCAAACGGTCGCCGCGCACCTTCAGAGCCATGACGATCTCTTCCAGCGCGGCGTTGCCGGCGCGCTCGCCCAGGCCGTTCACGGCGCACTCGACCTGGCGCGCCCCGCCCTGCACGCCGGCCAGGCTGTTGGCCACGGCCAGGCCCAGGTCGTTGTGGCAGTGGGTCGAGAAGACGACGCGGTCAGCGCCGTCGACGTTGTTGACCATCCAGTTGAACAGGTCGGCATATTCCGACGGATAGGTGTAGCCCACCGTGTCGGGCAGGTTGATCGTCGTGGCGCCGGCCTTGATGGCGGTCTCGATAGCGCGACGCAGGAACTGGCGGTCGCTGCGGGTGGCGTCCTCGGCCGACCACTCGACGTCGTCACGCAGATTGCGGGCGTGGGTCACCGAGCGGGCGATCACGTCGATGACGGCGTCCGGCTCCATCTGCAGCTTGTGCTTCATGTGCAGGTCGGACGTGGCGATGACCACGTGGATGCGGCCGCGCTGCGTGGGCTTCAGGGCCTCGGCGCAGCGGTCGATATCGACCTGGTGGGCGCGGCACAGGCCGGCGATGGTCGAGTTCTTGACGATCTTGGCCACTTCACGGACGGCCTCGAAGTCGCCGTTCGAGGCGATCGGGAAGCCGGCCTCGATGATGTCGACCCCCATCTCCTCGAGGATCTTGGCCAGTTCCAGCTTTTCTTCCAGCGACATCGAGGCGCCGGGCGATTGCTCGCCGTCGCGCATGGTCGTGTCGAAAATGACGACGTTGTCGCGCTTGTCGGAAGCGCTGTTTGCTACGGAAGTCATGGAGATACTCGTCGAATGGGGTGTCTGCGTGCGGGCTGCGGGTTCAACTGTCCCCTGTGCGCCCGGCCACGACGATGCGCGGCCCCTAGAGCGCCCAGGGGCTGGTAAGCAGAAGCGGAAGCAGCTTGCGCGCGACGGTCATGGCGCACTTTCTACACAGCAGCCCAGAACCGAGCAAGCAATTTGCGCCGGCGGACCAATCGGCCGCAGCCGGCGCAATTATTTTCCAGGCACCGGTTAATTCGGGCGCGTAACGATCGGGAAATCCGTCGGGAAGGCGTCGAACCAACCCGTCATCCGGCCCATCGCCGCGCGATCGCCCTCAAGCTTGACCTCCCCGCTCAGGATTTTGGGGAGCAGCGACTTGCCGGTGAACAGCGAGTCCAGGAACAGCGGCCGCGCGACCGTCAGGGTGGCGTCGGCCTTTTCGCTCTCTCCGGCGGATTGGGCGACCAGCACGCCGTTGCGCACCTCGACCAGGAACCGCTCGTTGCGATCCGGGAAGACGAAGACGATGCGCAGGTGGGCGTCCTTGGCCTTGTCGGGATTCAGGCGCACCGACAGCACGTCGAAGATCATCTGGCTATCCAGCGCCGCCAGCATGTCCATCGGCGTCATCGAGGGCGGCAGCTTGCGCACCCCGCCCCGCAGCTCGTCGGCGCCGGTCAGGTAGATGTTGCGCCACAGGCTGTTCTCGGTCTGGTAGCCCAGCTGCGTGTAGGCGGCGGCCAGCAGCGTCTTGGCCTCCTTGTCGCCGTCGTCGGCCATGACCGCGTGGTTCAGCAGGGACGCGGCCCAGGCGTAGTCGCCCTTCCCCGCCGCCTCCTTCGCCATCGCCTTGACCTTGGCCGCCCCGCCCATGGCCGCGACATAGCGCTTGCCCGCATCGGCCGGCGGCGCGGGAACCAGGTGGGCTGGATTGGCGTCGTACCAGCCCATGTAGCGCTGATAGACCGCCCGGCTGTTGAAGCTCATCGAGCCGTAGTAGCCGCGGTTGAACCAGTCCTTGGCCAGGGCCGGCGGCAGCTCGATCTTCGCGGCGATCTCGTCGCCGGTCAGGCCCAGGTTCATCATCCGCACCGTCTGGTCGTGCAGGTACTTATAAGCGTCGCGGTGATCGGCCAGGAAGTCGCGCACCACCGCCCCGCCGAAGCGCGGCCAGCCGTGGCTGGTGATCATGGTGTCGGACACGTCGCCGAACAGCCGCAGGGACTCGGTCAGGTCGTCGGCCCAGGCCTTGCTGTCGCGAACCAGCGCGCCGCGTGGCGTGAGGATATTGTGCATCGAGACATTGGCGTTCTCGGCCATGTCCAGAATGCGCAGGTCCGGGAAGTAGAGGTTCATCTCGGCCGGGGCTTCGGTCGAGGGCGTGTACTGGAAGCGGACCTTCACCCCGTCCAGGGTCAGTTCCTGGCCCGTGTGGTCGACGATCACCGTCGGCGGGATCAGGGTGATCGAGCCCCGGGCGATGGTCTGGCCGATGCCGGAGGTGATCTGCCCCTCCACGCCCGGCGGCAGCATGATGCCGAACTGGTACTGGGCGCGGCGGCTCATGGCGTTGCCAGCCAGGATGTTCTCGGCGGCGACCTCCTCCATGAAGCCCTTGGGCGCGACGATGGCGACCTTGCCGGCCTTGACGTCGGCCTCATCCACGACGCCGCGCACGCCGCCGAAGTGGTCGCTGTGGCTGTGGGTGTAGACCACCGCCTTGACCGGCAGCTTGCCCAGCTTGTCGTTGACCAGGTCCAGGGCCGCCTTAGCCGTCTCCTTCATGGTCAGCGGATCGATGACGATCCAGCCGGTGTCGCCGCGCACGAAGGTGATGTTGGAGATGTCGAAGCCGCGCACTTGATACACGCGGTCCGACACCTGGAAGAGGCCGTGCTTGGACAACAGCTGCGCCTGCCGCCACAGGCTGGGGTTCACGGTCGCCGGCGGCGCGCCTTTGAGGAAGTCGTAGGCCGCCAGGTTCCAGGCCGGCTGGCCGTCGTCGCGCTTGATCAGCGGATCGGCGCGGGTGCCCAGGAAACCCTTGTCGGCGAAGTCGAAGTCTTGACGGTCCTCGACGGGCAGGCTGGCCGCGAAGGCCTTCTGCTTCTCGACCGTGATCGCGCTGGCCGGATCCCCTGCCCGCGCCGCGCTCGCCGTCATGACCAAGGCCAGCACGCTCGCCGCGACCATTCCCTTGCGCATTCCACCCTCCCGCTTCTTATTTGAAACTTTATAGTTTCATTCTACATAGCACCGATGACCGATGTCGCGAAAGTCCCCAGAGGCCGTCCGGGTCAGCCCAAGCCGCGCGTCGACAAGGCCGCGCGCGGCCTGGCCGTGCTGGAAGCCGCCGTCGAGGTGTTCGCCGAAAAGGGCCTGCAGGTCGCTACCATGCAGGATGTCGCCGACCGGATGGGCGTGGCCAAGATCCTGATCTATCGGCTCTATCCCTCGCGCCAGAGCATCATCGACGCCCTGTTCGGCGAGATGCTGGCCCGGATCGAAGCCGACGCCGGCCGGCCCTGGGGCGGCTATGGCTCCAGCATCGCGCGGCTGGTGACCCTGTCGCGGAGCAACCCCAAGCTGGCGCTCCTGCTGTTGCGCGATGCCAGGGGAGCGCCGGAGGCCGTGGCTTGGCGAGAAGCCCTTGAGGCGCTGCTGACCAAGCTGATCGAGCCGTTCGTGGCCCCCACGGCCGGCGCGTCGGAGACCCAGCGCGCGACGTGCAAGCACGCGGCCCGCACCTTCATGCCGTTCGTGATCGAGGCCTGGGCCGCCGGGGTCGAGGAGACCGACGGCATGACGGATGAAACCCGCACCCGCTGGTTCGGCGAGATCGTGAAGGCGTGGCGCGAGGCGACCTACGCCGCGGCGGGGCTTAGCCCTCCTGCTCTTCCGCCGCCTCACGCTTCTTGAGCCAGGCGCGGCTGACCAGGCCCATGGCCAGCCAGATGACGATGGCCAGGGCGATCATGACGATGTGCTGCTTGCCGCCGCCCTTCATCGCCTGGACGATCGAATTGCCAGCGAAGGCGGTCAGGGCGATCTTCGGGATGATGCCAATGGCGGTGCCAGCCGCGAAGTGGCGCAGCTTCATCGGCGTGACGCCGGCGGCCATGTTGACCACGATGAACGGCGCCGAGGGCACCAGGCGCACGATCAGGCTGGCCATGAAGCCGTTCTTGCCGATCATCCGCATGAACTTGTTGACGCCCTCGCCCGCGAAGTCGCGCAGGATCTTCGCGCCATAGGCCCGGCCCAGCCAGAACCCGACCAGGGACGAGACCAGCGTGCCGATCCAGCTGTAGACAAAACCCGTCCATGGCCCGAAGGCCACCACCGCCGCGGCGATCAGCACGAACTGCGGCACGCCCAGGAAGGCCATGACCGCGAAGGCCGCCACGGCCGCCGGCAGGGCCCAGGGCCCGCTGGCCGCGCCCAACCAGTGCTCGACCGCCGCCTCGCCGTTGACGCCCAGCAGCTGCGCGCCGAACAGGAAGACCACGCCCACGCCACCGAACAGCACGAACGAGACCGCCACCGTGCGCCAGGCGCGGGCGTCCATGTTCGTGAGAAAGTCGATAATGCGGCGGATCACGGCCCCTCCTCGCGCAGGCGGCATCCTGGGTCAAGCGGCAGGGTCAAGCGGCGCCGCTGAAACGGCGGGCGGACATCTGCCGGAGAACGAGGCGTTTTTCGGACCACAGCCCCGAAACGCGATCCGGGGACGACATGATTCGCGCGCTGCGACATTTCGGTTGCGTGAGCTTCACATGACAGCGTTACTTATCCACAGGCTGCAAGGGCAGAAAACCTTGGCCCGGTAAGGAGTTTGATCGTGAAGACCCTGGCTGTGATCTCCCGCAAGGGCGGCGCCGGCAAGACGACGCTTTCGGTCAACCTGGCCATCACGGCCCACCTGGCCGGCCTGCGGACCATGCTGGCCGATATCGACCCGCAACGCTCGGCCTCGGACTCCCTGCGCGCCCGCACCGGCGACGGTCCGGTGCTGTCCGAGATCAACGCCGGCAAGCTGTTCTCGACCCAGGTCCAGGCCCAGCACAGCAATTACGACGCCCTGGTCATCGACACCCCGGCAGCGCCCGAGGCCGACGGCCTGCAGGCGATCAATTGCGCCGACCTGTGCATCCTGGTCTGCCGCCCGACCTTCCTGGACATCGCCTCGGTGGTCCGCTCGGCCGAAGCCGTCCGCCGCCTGGGCAAGAAAGGCCTGATCGTCCTCAGCCAGGCCCCCTCGCGCCGCAACGGCTTCGAGCCGCCGGCCGTGCTGAAGGCCGCCGAGGCCCTGCGCTTCACCGGCATGCCCCTGGCCCCGATCGGCCTGCGCGCCCGCACCGCCTTCCAGCAGTCGGTCGCCCATGGTCGGTCGGTGTGCGAATGGGAGCCGGGTTCGGCCGCCGCAGAGGAAATCTCGCGCCTGTGGGACCTGATCGCCCCGATGCTGCTGACAGCGGATCGGAGCCACAGCGCCCAGGCGGTCTAGGCGCCTGCCTTCGAGATTTCGGAGGACGCCAAGCAGCCACGCGAGCCTGACGCCAATAAATCCCCAGATTGAGTTTCTGTTTACACCTTCACCATAACAATGATCGCCGTCGGTGGTCTTGCGACCTCTAGAAGTCGCGAGCCGGGGGACGGAGCGAGTAAGCCGTGAAGACGATTGCGGTACTGTCGCGTAAGGGCGGTTCGGGCAAGACGACACTCGCCGTGAACTTGGCCCTGATGGCCTTTCTGGCCGGCCGCAAGGTCATGCTGGCCGATATCGATCCACAACGCTCCGCGTCGGACGCGCTGAGAGCGCGCACAGCCCCGGGCCCGAGCCTCTTCGAGGGCGGCGGCGGCAAGCTGTTCAACGCCAAATCGAACGCCATGCGCGAGGGCTACGACTATCTGATCATCGACACGCCGTCGGCGTGCGAGGGCGACGTCGCCCAGGCGGTGAACCTGGCCGACCTGTGCCTGGTGGTCGGACGCCCCTCATTCCTGGACCTGGCGCCGATCGTGCGCACCGCCGAGGCCGTGCGGCGGCTGGGCAAGGGCGGCTTCCTGGTGCTCAACCAGATCCACACGAGCAAGCCCGACGCCTCTCCGGCGGCCTGCCCCGACATCCTTGAGGTGCTGCGCTTTTGCGGCCTCCCCCTGGCGCCGCATGGCCTGCGCTCGCGCGACGCCTTTCAGAAGGCCATGGCCCAGGGCCGCTGCGTGGCCGAGTGGGAGAAGGCCGGGCCCGCCGGTCGCGACCTGGAACTGCTCTGGGCCTTCGTCGAGGCCAATCTGGACGGCCAGCGGGCCGCGATGATGCCGGCCGCCCTGGCGGGATAACGCCGCTCGACCATTCCTGTCTTCTTCGCGGGGCTTGGCCTGACTAGGGTCCACGCCTCAGCGATGGAGCCACAATGAAGATTCTCGCCGTCTCCGGCAGCCTGCGCGCCGCCTCTTACAACACCGCCCTGCTCCACGCCGCCCGCGAGCTGGCGCCGGAGGAGATGACGATCGAGGTCTTCGGTCTGGGCGACCTGCCGTTCTTCAACCAGGACGTCGAGGCGCAAGGCGATCCCGCCCCGGTGGCCGCCTGGAAGGACGCCGTGCGCGCCGCCGACGGCCTGCTGATCGCCTGCCCGGAATACAACGGCGGCCTGACGGCGGTGCTGAAGAACGCCATCGACTGGGCCTCGCGCGGCAAGCCTGCCCCGCTGGACGGCAAGCTGGCCTGCGCGCTGGGCGCCAGCCCCGGGATCACCGGCACCGTCCGCGCCCAGGACGCCCTGCGCCTGAACCTCAAGCGCACCGGCGCTGACCTCGCCCCGCTCAGCGACATCCTGGTCGGCCAGGCCCACACCAAGATCGAGAACGGCAAGCTGACCGACGAGCGCACCCGCCAGGCGATCGCGCGTCACCTGGCGAGCTTCGCGGCGGTGCTCCGCGCGCGGGCCTAGTCGCCGGCCAGCTTCTTCAGGTCGTAGTCCGGCCCGAAGTCGAGCACGAACACCGGTCCCAGGAACACGGTCTGCTTGGCCGAACCCAGGTGCAGCGACACGTTCGCCCCACCGGCCGGGATGTCCATCGAGGCCCGGCCGGGCACGGTGTACATCTTCCATTCCGCGCCGCTGACCTTCACCGCCCCTTGCGTCGCCGCGTCATAGGGCGCGGCGGCCTGCTGGACGCGCACCGCCGACAGATTGGCCTCGGCCGCGCCGCCGTCGACCGCCTCGGCCTTGGCCCAGAAGGCGACCAGGATGACGTCGTTCTTGCTGACCTTGCCGGTGATCGCCTGCTGGGCGCCGACTTCCCACGGCTTGTCGCTGGCCTTCGAGACCTCGACCCGCATGCCGCCGCCGCCGGCGACGGTCTTGTCCTTCACCGGGCTGTTCTTCTGGTTCGCCCCATAGACGGTCCAGTTGGCCGACGGCTTGTTGATCGCCTTCTGCAGGATGTCGCCGTCGTCCGACTGGGCGAATCCCGACGAGGCCGCGCCCAGCGCCAAGGCCACGACGGCCAGGGCGAAATACAGAATCTTCGTCTTCATGGTGGTTTCCCTCCCCCTTTGGCCGTCATCGCGGCCTTGCGTTTCCCCCGAGGGCCGTCCCCGTTCGCCGGAGATCGATCCTACAAATGGTAGCGGTATCTTGGAGATCGGCGACGCGCAAGAACGCCGGTCCCCAAAAGCGTCGCCAAAATGTCTTGGAGCGCGGCCTTGCTGCGTTGCGCCATGGCCAGCGGGAGCGTAAAGACCGCCGCAATCCTGAAACGGTCCTTCCAACGGACCAAGTCACCCCAGGGGAGTTCTGCAAGATGTCGCTCGAGTCCGCCGCACTGCGGCGCATCGCACCGTCGGCCACCATCGCCATCAGCGCCAAGGCGCGCGCGCTGAAAGCCGCCGGTCGTGACGTAATCGCCCTTTCCGCGGGCGAACCGGACTTCGACACGCCGGACAATATCAAGAATGCCGCCATCGACGCGATCAAGGCCGGCAAAACCAAATACACCGACCCCGACGGCATGCCCGAACTGAAGGCCGCCATCTGCGCCAAGTTCAAGCGCGAGAACGGCCTGGAGTACAAGCCGAGCCAGGTCCACGTCGCCCCGGGCGGCAAGCCGGTGATCTTCAACGCCCTGGTCGCCACCCTGAACCCGGGCGACGAAGTCATCATCCCCGCGCCGTACTGGGTGTCGTACCCCGACATGACCCTGCTGGCCGGCGGCACGCCCGTCTCGGTCGAGACCACCGCCGAGAGCGGTTTCAAGATCACGCCGGAAGCGCTGGAAGCGGCGATCACGCCCAAGTCCAAGTGGCTGATCATCAACAGCCCGTCCAACCCCTCGGGCGGCGCCTATAGCCGCGCCGAGCTGCAGGCCATCGCCGACGTGCTGCTGCGCCACCCGCAGGTCTGGGTGCTGACCGACGACATGTACGAGCACCTGGTGTTCGACGACTTCGAGTTCACCACCATCGCCCAGGTCGAGCCCAAGCTCTACGACCGCACCCTGACGATGAACGGCGTCTCCAAGGGCTATTCGATGACCGGCTGGCGCATCGGCTACGCCGCGGGTCCCGAAGCGCTGATCAAGGCCATGGGCAAGATGATCAGCCAGACGACCTCGAACCCCTGCTCGATCTCGCAGTGGGCCGCGCTCGAGGCGCTGAATGGCGTGCAAGACTTCATCAAGCCGAACGCCAAGCTGTTCCAGGAGCGCCGCGATCTGGTCGTGTCGATGCTGAACCAGGCCCAGGGCCTGCAATGCCCGACGCCGGAAGGCGCCTTCTACGTCTATCCCTCGTGCGCCGGCCTGATCGGCAAGACCGCCCCCTCGGGCAAGGTCATCGAGAGCGACGAGGACTTCGCCGGCGAACTGCTGGAAGCCGAAGGCGTGGCGGTCGTGCACGGCGCGGCCTTCGGCCTGTCGCCGTTCTTCCGCATCAGCTACGCCACCAGCAGCGACGTGCTGGAAGACGCCTGCCAACGCATCCAGCGCTTCTGCGCCAGCGTAAAGTAGTCATCCATCGCCCGCCGGTCCGCCCCTCGGGTGGATCGGCGGGATGATTTCACGCTAATGAACAGCTGTCGCGCTAGGCGGCCATATGGAGGCCGCCGACATGGCTCGCACGCCGAACTACTCCTTCGAACGTCAGGAACGCGAACGTCAGAAAGCGCGTAAGGCCGCCGAAAAGGCGGCCGAGAAAGCCGCCGCCAAACAGGCCGCTCAACCGAGCGAGACCCCTCCCCAAGACCAAGACGGCAATTGAAAGAGCGTTCGTGATCACTTCGACCAACTACAACCACGAGACCGTCGCTCTCGACGGCGAGCATTTCTCTGCTTGCGAGTTCCGTGGCTGCCGCCTCGTCTATTCCGGCGGCGAAGCGCCGATCTTCGACAACTGCCGCTTTGAAAACTGCGAGTGGAAGTTCGACGACGCCGCCGAACGCACCCTGGCCCACCTCAAGCTTGTCTGGAACAACGGCGGCAAGGCTCCGGTCCAGGCGCTGATCAAGGAGATCACCGGCGGCGGGCGCTAGGCCCTAGTCGTTGATCCAGTCCGTCAGGCCCTCGCGCGCGTGGACCTCGCGCAGCGCCGGGCGCTGACGGATCGTATCCAGATAACGCTTCAGGTTCGGCCAGGCCGTCGCGGGCTTGGGCATGTTGCGGGTCCAGCGGCACAGGATCGTCGCCAGCAGGTCGACCGTCGTGAAGTGGTCGGAGACCAGGTAGTCGCGGTCCGCCAGTCGCGCGTCCATCCGCGCCAGGCCGGCCTCGATCCGCTCGCGGGCCGCCTGTTGCACCGCGTCCTGCGCCTCGCCGCCCGCCGGCTCGTGCGGATAGAACCAGGCGCGGAAGTTGGGCTGGAAGCTGTTGGCCAGCCAGAGAGTCCAGCTGAGGTACTCCGCCCGCTCGATCGTGCCCAGCGGCGGCGCGAAGCCGGCCTCAGGGTGGCGTTCGGCCAGCAGGGTCGCGATGCCGGCCATCTGGGTGACGGGCGCGCCGTCGATGATCAGGGTCGGCACAACGCCGTCCGGGTTCAGCGCCAGATATTCGGGCGTCTTGTGCTCGGCCTTGTCGAAATCCAGCAGGCGGGCCTCGAACGGGACGCTCAGCTCCAGCAGCATCCAGTGGATGGCCGTGCCGGCCGTGCTGGGCGAACCATAGAGCGTGTACATCGAGGACTCTCCGCGCTGATGGCCGGGGATAGGCGGCTGCTTCTGCGAGCCGGTCAAGCAAAAGGCCCCCGCCCTTTCGGGCGGAGGCCTTTCATGTTTACCGAGCGTGCGCGGCTTCAGTGCTTCTCGCGCCATTGGGCCTTGGCGTCGTCCTTGGTCAGGGCCAAGTGCACCTTGTCGTCGTCGATATATTCCACCCACGACAGCGGGATCAGGTGGTGCTTGAAGCCGCCGCCCAGGTCCAGCTTGGCCAGCTCGATCTCGCCGTTGGCGATGTGGTCCACGCGGCCGACGTGGCCGCCGTCCGAGCCGACGACTTCCTGGTGTTCCTTGATCTGCGAGAGGTCGATCATCCGTCGTCTCCTGGGTTAGAGCGGGACCGTCGCGGTCCCTCGCGACATCAAACGGCCACGTCTCCAGTGAAGTTTCAGCTTGCCATGCACGCATGGATTGTTCTTGATACGTTCCTGAAGACCTAGAGGACGAGGCATGAGCTTCCGCGCCCTTTTCACCGCCGCCCTGTTGCTGGTCGCCGGCCCCGCCCTCGCCGATCCCGCGATCGGCAAGCGGGTCGACGCGATCTTCGCCGACGACGCGGTGACCCTGACCGAGGCCGGCAAGACCTTGCTGGTCTATCGCACCAAGCCGCTGGATCCCGCCGCCGAACCCGGCCGCGCCAACTATGTCGGCCAGCTCTACGCCCCCGACGGCACGGCCCTGACCGAGGACAAGCCCGGCGACCACCCGCACCAGCGCGGCGTCTGGTGGGCCTGGATGAAGGTGCAGTCCGACGGCAAGACCGTCGCCGACGGCTGGTACATGAAGGGCCTGACCTACTTCGTCCGCTCAAAGACATTCCTGGGCGACGCCGAGGGCGGCGGCACCCTGACGGTCGATGTCGACTGGATGGTCAATTCCGGTCCGGAGCTGGTCTACATCGCCACCGAGACCACCAAGGTCACGGTCCGCCCGCTGAAGGCTGGCAGCCGGCGGGTGGAGTTCGATACGATCATCAAGTCCCGCGTCGACGCCCTGGGCCTGGGCGGCAGCGAGGATGATCGCGGCTTCGGTGGCTTCTCGATCCGCCTCGTTGAGCCCGAGAAGCTGACCTTCTCGTCGGGCGGCAAGACGATCGTGCCGAACGGCTCGGCGATCACGGCCGGGGCCAATATGGGCTTTGCCTGGACCGACGCGGCCTCGCCCGCCTGGGCGGTGGGCCTGGCCTGCAAGGCGAACGGTCAGGCGATCACGCGCTGGATGCTGTATAATGACCGCTCGATGCAGAACTGCGTCTTCCCCGGCCGAGCGCCGCTGGTCCTGAGGAAGGACGAGGTGTTGCGCCTGCAGGAGACGCTGGTGATCCGTCCCGTCGCGAAGAAGAAGACCCCGTAGATCCATGGCCGACATCGTCAATCTGAACCAGGCCCGCAAGGCCAAGGCCAAAGCCGACGACAAGACCCGCGCCGCCGAGAACCGCGCCAAGTTCGGCCGCACCAAGGGCGAGAAGACCCTGGACGCCGCGCGCGCCGACAAGCTCAAGCGCGACCTCGACGGCGCCAAGCGCGAGGACTGAGGCCCTGGCTGGTTTGAAGAAGCGGTCGGTGAACCTGGCTGGCCACGCAACCTCGCTGGCCCTGGAGCCGGAGTTCTGGGCCGTGCTGGAACGCGCGGCGACCGACCAGGCGCTGAGCTTGGCCGGCCTGATTCAGAAGATCGATCTGGAACGCGGCGAGCGCCCGCTGGCCTCAGCGTGTCGGGTGTTCGCGCTAGTGCGGGCCAGCGCCTAGCGAAACCTCGTCCTTCGACAAGCTCAGAATGAGGTTTCTATTGGTACGGCATCAAAAGTAGTCCTCATCCTGAGCCTGTCGAAGGACGAGGACGGCCCCTACCGCTGCTCCACCGCCGGCCGGCGCTGCGTCGGGATCGGCACGGGCTGCGGGTTCGGCCCCTGACGCAGGGCCGAGGGGATGTCTCGGATGCTCTGGCGCAGGTCGACCTTGTCGCCGGCCATGACGCCCAGCTTCCAGGCGCCCCAGACCGCCAGCACCAGCACCGCCACGACCAGCAGCGCGGCCATCAGGCCGCCGCCACCGTCGCTGCGATGCGCATGGTCGTTATGAGCGAGTGTGCGCGCCATGATCAGCCGCCCGGCGCCTTGGGCGCTTCAGGCAGTTTCGGCGCATCGGGCAGCTTGGGCGCCGAGGCCGAGATGTTCACGTCCACCCGCTTCTTCTGGGTGAAGCCGCCGGACATCATGAAGAAGGCGAGCACCGCGACGATGACCACAAGCCCGCCTACGATGAACGCCAAGCCACTGTTGCCACCGCTGTTGCTGGTACCTTCGGCCATGAGAGTCTCCGCGCCATGCTGGCGTTGTTGCTGTTGGCGGATCAACGGTACGCGAGCCGGGAGGTTCCGCTTCGGCTGTCTCTAGGGACTTAAGTCCCGCGCACTTTGTGCTACATATGTTCCCATGTTTCCCGATGATGACTCGGCCGGCTTCCCGGGCGACCTCCCCTCTCCGCGCATCTCCGACCTGGCCCGGCCGCAACCGCCGACGGGCGGTCATGCCATGCCCAACTACCTGGACGGCCTGAATCCCGAACAGCGCGAGGCGGTCGAGACCACCGAAGGCCCGCTGCTCGTTTTGGCCGGCGCCGGCACCGGCAAGACCCGCGTGCTGACCACCCGCCTGGCCCACATCCTGGCCACCGGCAAGGCGCGGCCGTGGGAGATGCTGGCCGTCACCTTCACCAACAAGGCCGCGCGCGAGATGCGCGAGCGGATCACCCACATCATCGGCCCGGAGGCCGAGGGCCTGCGCTGGCTGGGCACCTTCCACTCGGTGGCCGCCCAGATCCTGCGCCGCCACGCCGAGCTGGTGGGGCTGAAGTCGAACTACACGATCATCGACACCGACGATAACGAGCGGCTGCTCAAGCAGCTGATCGAGGCCGAGAACATCGACGCCAAGCGCTGGACCCCGCGGATCCTGTCGCAGATCATCGACAACTGGAAGAACCGCGGCTGGACGCCCGACCGCGTCCCGGCCAGCGAAGCCGGCGAGTTCGCCAACGGCAAGGGCATCAGCCTGTACCGTCAGTACCAGGAGCGCCTGCGCATCCTGAACGCCTGCGACTTCGGCGACCTTTTGCTGCACAATATCAGCCTGTTCACCGGCCATCCCGACGTGTTGGACGAGTTCCAGCGTCGCTTCAAATACGTGATGGTCGACGAGTATCAGGACACCAACGTAGCCCAATATCTGTGGCTGCGGCTGCTGGCCCAGGGCCGCCAGAACGTCTGCTGCGTCGGCGACGACGACCAGTCGATCTATGGCTGGCGCGGGGCCGAGGTCGACAACATCCTGCGCTTCGAGCGCGACTTCGCCGGCGCCAAGGTCGTGCGGCTGGAGTGCAACTACCGCTCGACTGAGCACATCCTGGCCGCCGCCTCCGGCCTGATCACCGCCAACAAGGGCCGCCTGGGCAAGACCCTGTGGACCCCGGCCAAGGGCGGCGAGAAGGTCAAGGTCAGCGGCGTCTGGGACGGCGAGGCCGAGAGCCGCATGATCGCCGACGAGATCGAACGCGCGAAAAAGGCCGGCCGCAAGTACAACCAGATGGCCATCCTGGTTCGCGCCAGCTTCCAGATGCGGGCCTTCGAAGAGCGCTTCGTGCTGCTGCAGATCCCCTACAAGGTGGTCGGCGGCCCGCGCTTCTTCGAACGGGCCGAGATCCGCGACGCCCACGCTTACTTGCGCCTGATCCAGTCGCCCGACGATGACCTGGCCTTCGAGCGCATCGTCAACACGCCCAAGCGCGGCATCGGCGACACCTCGGTGCAGAAGCTGCTGCAGATCGCTCGCCTGAGCGGGATCTCGACCGTCGAGGCCGCCCGCCAGATCATCGCCAGCGACGAACTGCCGGCCCGCACCCGCACGGCGCTCAGCAACTTCATCCGCGACCTGGACCGCTGGCGCTCGCTGATCGGCAATGTCCACCACCAGCGCCTGCTGGAGACGGTGCTGGAAGAGAGCGGCTATACGGACGCCCTGCGCCTGGACAAGGGTCCGACCAGCCAGACGCGGCTGGAGAACCTGAAGGAACTGGTCCAGTCGATGGGCGCCTTCGACACGCTGGAGGCCTATCTCGAGCACGTGTCGCTGGTCATGGACCTGGACCGCGAGGCCACCGGCGACGCCGTCTGGATCATGACCCTGCACTCGGCCAAGGGCCTGGAATTCCCGCTGGTCTTCCTGCCCGGCTGGGAAGAAGGCGTGTTCCCCAGCCAGCGCAGCATGGACGACAAGGGCGAGAAGGGCCTCGAGGAAGAGCGCCGCCTGGCCTATGTCGGCATCACCCGCGCCCGCGAGGAGGCCCGGATCAGCTTCGTCGCCAACCGGCAGGTCTATGGCCGCTGGACGTCGCAGCTGCCGTCGCGGTTCGTCGACGAACTGCCGCTGGCCCACGTCGATGCGGCGTCCGAGACCGGGTATTACGGCGGCGGCCCCGGCATGCAGTCGACAGCCGCCTCGCGCTGGGACGACCCCGGCACGTCCGCCTTCCAGGCCGGCAGCTACGACAGCCCCGGCTGGAAACGCGCCCAGGAACGCACGGCGGGCTTCGGCGAACGCAACGCCGCCTGGCGGGGCCCGCAAGGCGTGCGCGCCGGCTCGTCCGCCCGCTCGGCCCCGATCGAAGGCGAAGGCCGCCTGGTCGCCGTCTCGGCCCCGACCAGCAGCGCCTATTCGCGCGGCGACCGCGTGTTCCACGTCAAGTTCGGCTACGGCCAGGTGAGCAGCATCGAGGGGAACAAGCTGACGGTGGCGTTCGACAAGGCGGGGGAGAAGAAGGTCATCGACAGCTTCGTCGAGAAGGCTTGAGGTCGCCTAGATCCTCCCCCTAGCGGGGGAGGTGTCGGCGTAGCCGACGGAGGGGGAAGAGGCAGGCTCAGCAGCACTTCCCCCTCCGGCCTTCGGCCGCCTCCCCCACTGGGGGAGGATCTATGTCCGCGCCCCGATGCCGCAGGGGTTGAACGCGACACGCGGCTAACCATATGGTACTCAGGAAGCCGCCAACCGCTTCAGCCCAAGACGGCTGAACCTCACGGCGCTCCTACCGCCCACCGCCTCTAACGGCCACCGGGCGCTTATCTCCACCCTTTAAGGAATATCGGGTCCGGCGACACGCCAGGCCCTTGTCTGGAACTTTATGAAAACCACTGTTACCCGCGAAGCCGCCAAGCGCGCGCCCCGCAAGATCAACACCATCCGCACCAACACCGCGCCGACGCGCGCCGCTCAATCCGACTGGGTCTGGCCCGGCCTGACCCGCGCCCAGCTGCGCGACATCGTCATCGACCAGATCGGCTGACCAACAGCGTCTCCCAGGCGCCGACCACCACCAGCGCCACGGTCGACAGCATCGACAGCACCAGCGGGCTCACATGCCCCGCGATCGGAACCAAGGCCGCCAGCAGGCCTAAGCCGACCAGTCGCGTCAGCGACCACTGCTTGAACACCGCCAGCTTGAAGACCAGCACGCCCAACAGGAACAGGGCCGGCCCGCCGATCACGGCGGCGGCGACCTTGAAGTCCGTATGGCCTGAGGCGTGGTGGATCACCCACTCGTCGCCCACAGCCGCCACGATGATCCCGGCGATCGGGATCAGGTGACTGTAGGTATAGGCCAGGCGGGCGATCGCGCCGGGGTCCTCGGACTCGGCGATGGCCTCGCTGGCCGCCTCGGCGGTGAACGAAAAATAGATCCACCACATGGCGATGCTGCCGACCAGCGCCGTAGCGAAGGCCGCCACGGTCTCGAGCGTCCAGGGCATGCCGACCACGGTGGCGCCGGTGACGATGATCGACTCGCCCAGGGCGATGATCGTGAACAGCGCCGTGCGTTCGGCCAGGTGGCCGCCTTCGACGACCCAGTCGCTGGTGGCCGAGCGCCCCAGCCCCGGCGTCCAGAACCCGACCAGCGCCGACAGGTAGTCGATGCCGATGGCGATCGCCCAGGCGATCAGGCGCGCCTCGTCATGCAGCAGGCCGCCAGCGATCCAGAACACCGCCGACAGCGTCACCCAGGCGAAGATGCGGCCGACGTTCATCCGATGCGCCGGCTCGCGCCACGTGCTGATCAGGAAGAACAGGCTGCGGCCGACCTGGATGAAGGCATAGGCGCCGGCGAACATCAGGCCGCCGCCCTCGAACGCATTGGGGATGGCGGCCGACAGCACCAGCCCCGCCGCCATCAGCAGGAACATCATCAACCGCACCGGGACCCGCTCGGGGTCCAGCCAGTTAGTGATCCACGACGTGCAGACCCAGGCCCACCAGACCGCCGCCAGCAGCATGGCCGCGTGCAGCACGCCCAGCGGCGTCGGATGATGCAGAACCGCATGCGACAGCTGGGTCACCGCGAACACGAAGACCAGGTCGAAGAACAGCTCCACATAGGTGACGCGGGCGTGTTCGTGCTTGTGGCGTTCGCGCAGCAGCGGGCGGGTCGTGGTCATGCGGGGTCCCCTCGCCCCTCACACTAAGGCGAGTCTCGCGAACCTTTTCGGCCTCTCGCGCGCTATGCCGACATGGACGCCCGCCTTGAACATATGCTGGCCCGGCTGAAGGGCTTCGCGCTGACCCGCCCTGTGGCCTATGGCGCGCCGGCCTGCGCCGTCATCGGCATCCTGGCGGGTCTCGCCATGAAGACCGGACCGCAGGACGCGGGCTATACGCCCGAGATGGAACCCGTGCTCGCCGCCTATGAAGCCCAGGCCGAGCCGATCGCCTGGCCGGCCGGCAAGACGCCTGACTATGTGGTCGGCACCGACTTCCTGAAGATGAGCCAGCCGCCGCCCGTGCAGATGGTCTCGTACGACGAGCCGGCCTATGCGCCGCCGCCGGAGATGGACGTGCCGCCCCATGTCGTGGCCCAGCATGGTCCCGCGACGCCGCCTCCGCCCGCCGACGCGCCGCATTGGGCGTCCGAGCGTGGCGACATCCTGAACGTCTCCTTGCCCGAGGACCGGCAGCCGCGACAGCCGCCCGTCCCGACGGTGCTGGCCGAGGCCGCCGACGTCGCCGCCACGGGCATGACCTCGCGCTGAAGGCTCGCTTTTCGCCGCCTTTGACGCTAACAGGCGCGGATGACCGACTACACGCCCCAGCAGATCGTCGCCCGCGGCACGCGCATTGAATCCGAGACCGCCGCCGACGCCATCGACAACCATCCGGGCCTGGAAGGCGCGACCTACTCGATCCTGGAAGAGGACGAGGACAAGAACGTCTGGCGCATCGACGCCTTCCCGACGACGCAGGAAGAAGACGAAAGCCTGATGGCCCTGCTGGGCGAGTACGACCTGAAGGTCGTGCGCGACACCCTGGCCGACGCCGACTGGCTGGCCATGGCGCTGTCGGGCCTGCCGCCGGTGCGCGCCGGCCGCTTCTTCGTCTATGGCATGCACGATCGCGGCCGCCTGCCGGCCAGCACCGTCAACCTGCGCATCGAGGCCGGCGCGGCCTTCGGCACGGGTCACCACGGCACGACCGTCGGCTGCCTGCAGGCCTATGACCGTCTGCTGAAGGCCAGGAAGTTCAACAAGGTGCTGGACGTCGGCGCCGGCACGGGCCTGCTGGCCATCGCCGCCGCCCGCACCGGCACCAAGCTGGCCGTCGGCACCGATATCGACAAGCCCTCGGTGCGCATCGCCAAGGAAAACGCCCAGGTCAACAAGGCCAACGCCCGCTTCGTGCACGCCTCGGGCCTGGGTCACCGCCTGGTCGCCCAGAACGCGCCCTACGACCTGGTGTTCGCCAACATCCTGGCCCGCCCGCTGATCAGCCTGGTCCAGGACATCAAGCACGCGCTGGTTCCGGGCGGCACGGTCATCCTGTCTGGGCTGCTGCGCACCCAGGAGCGGATGGTCAAGGCCGCCTACCTGTCGCGCGGCTTCAAGGTGGTCAGCCGCATCCACCGCGATGCCTGGGCGACGCTGGTTCTCCAGCGGCCCTAGGAACCTCCCGCATCGGGGTCACGTTTTCTCGGCCAGAGACATTGGCCGAGGAGCCGCCCCGATGACCTATACCGATCCCAACCTTCCCCCGCAGGAACGCCCCGTCGAGCGTCGCGTCGAGATCCACGAGCGCGGCGGCGTCGGCGGCTGGCTGGTCGCCGGCCTGATCGCCATCGTGGCGGTGATCGCTGTCGGCTTCCTGGCCATGCGCCCGACCTCGAACGATCCGAACCAGTTGCAGGCCGCCCAGGAACAGGGCCGCCAGGCCGGACTGGTCGAAGGCGCCCAGGGCGCGGCCCAGAACGCCCAGATGGCCGCCGAGAACGCCGCCCGCGAGGCCCGCACGACCGCTGACCAGGCCCGCGCCGACACCGCGCAGGCTGCCCGCAGCGCCGCCCAGTCGGCCCAGGACGCCGCCGACCGCGCCGCCTCCAGCCCCAACGACCAGGCTGCCTCGCCCGACAATCCGCCGGCGCAGCCCCAACAGTAATCCGTGAAATAATCGACCCTTCCCAGGCTCGGGTCGGGGGATTACATCCGAGGCATGCGCCAGACCTTCGATGAATCCACCGACCCGTCCTTTGGTCCCAAGCACGTCCCGCTGATCCGCGCCGCCATGGCCGCGCAGGGTCTGGACGGCTTCCTCGTGCCGCACGAGGACGAGCACCAGAACGAATATCTGCCCGCCGCCAACGATCGCCTGGCCTGGGCCAGCGGCTTCACCGGCTCGGCCGGCGCGGGCGTGATCCTGAAGGACCGCGCCGCCGTCTTCGTCGACGGCCGCTACACGCTGCAGGTTCGCGACCAGGTCGACCAGGGCGTCTTCGAGATCCGCGACCTCGTCGAGGGCGGCGTGCCCGCCTATCTGGAGACCGCCGAGAAGGGCGCGGTGATCGGCTACGACGCCCGCCTGCACAGCCCCGCCGCCCTGGACGGCCTGAAGGCCGCCGCCCACCGCGCCGGCGCGGTGCTCAAGCCCGTCGCCGCCAACCCGGTCGACCAGGCCTGGGGCGAGGCCCGCCCGGCCCAGCCGATGGCCCCGATCGTCCCGCACCACGTCGAATATGCTGGCGAAGAGTCCAGCTCCAAGCGCGCCCGCGTCGGCGCGTCGGTGGCCGCCTTCGGCGCGGACGCCACGGTGATCACCGCCCCGGCCTCGATCGCCTGGCTGTTCAACATCCGCGGCGGCGACGTCATCCGCTCGCCCCTGCCGCTCTCGCAAGCCATCCTGAACGCCGACGGCACGGCCCGCCTGTTCATCGAGCCGGCCAAGGTGACCGAGGATCTGCCCGCCTGGCTCGGCAACCAGGTCTCGCTGGAGACCCCGGACAAGCTGGCCGAGGCGCTAGGCGATCTCTCCGGCAAGAGCGTGGTGGTCGACCCGACCCAATCCTCGGCCTGGTACTTCGACATGCTGGCCGCCGCCGGCGCCAAGGTCGTGCGGGCCATGGACCCCTGCACCCTGCCCCGCGCCTGCAAGAACGACATCGAGCTGGACGGCACCCGCGAGGCGCACAAGCGCGATGGCGCGGCTCTGACCCGCTTTCTCCATTGGCTGGCCACCGAGGGCCAGATCAATCCGCCGGACGAGAAGGAAGCCGTCGCAAAGCTGGAAGGCTTCCGCGAAGCCACCGGCCGGCTCAAGGATCTCAGCTTCGACACCATCGGCGCGGCCAACGGCCACGGCGCCCTGCCCCACTACCGCCCGACCGAGCGCAGCAACGAACGCGCCGCGATGGGCTCGCTGCTGCTAGTCGACAGCGGCGGCCAGTACCTGGACGGCACCACCGACGTCACCCGCACCGTGGCGATCGGCGAGCCGTCGGCCGAGATGATTAACCGCAACACGCTGGTGCTGAAGGGCCACCTGGCCATCGCCCGCCTGCGGTTCCCGGCCGGCACCACCGGTTCGGCCATCGACGCCCTGGCGCGGATGGCGCTGTGGGCGCACGGGCTGGACTACGACCACGGCACGGGTCACGGCGTCGGCGTCTATCTGGGCGTGCACGAAGGTCCGCAGCGGATCTCCAAGGCCCCGAACGTCATCGCCCTGCAGCCCGGCATGATCGTCTCGAACGAGCCCGGCTACTACAAGGACGGCGAATACGGCATCCGGATCGAGAACCTGGAAGTCGTCATGCCGGCTGAGGACGTCCCTGGCGGCGACCGCCCGATGCACCGCTTCGAGGCCCTGACCCTGGCCCCGATCGACCGCCGCCTGATCGACAAGACCCTGCTGACGGCCGAGGAAGTGGCGCAGTTCGACGCCTACCACGCCCGCGTGCTGGCCGAGATCGGACCGCGCGTGGAGCCCGAGATCCGCGCTTGGATGGAAGAGGTCTGCGCGCCGCTCTAGGTCGGCGCCTTGACCGCGTGCAGGGCCATCTCGGCGGCGAACTCCGCGTCGCTGACCGGCTGCTGGGCGACCAGCAGGCTGCAGTCGACATTGTCGATGATGTAGGCGCCCGACTTGCCGCTCCACCAGCGCTCCAGGAAGCTGCGGCGTCGATGGCCCAGCACGACCAGGTCGGCGCCGACCTCGCGGACGAAGTTGCTGATCGCCGAGGACGGGTCGCCCCGGACGACGTGACCGGTGGCGTTCAGCCCGACGCTCTTGAGCTTGCCCACGCCCTCATCGACCAATTGTTGGCTGGCGGCGGCGATCTGTTCGGCCGCGCCGGGCTGGACGCCCTCGGCCATGGCCACGGCGGCGTTGTCGCCCAGTACGCAAAGCAGCCAGACCCTGGCCTCGCAGCGCAAGGCCAGCAGCGCCCCTTCCCGCAGGGCGCTGCGCGCTTCATGGCTGCCGTCGAAAGCCAGGACGATCTTCTGGTACATGCGCACCTCCCCCAAGGAGTTTTGAGGAAGGCTAGGTCAGACCCGGCCGGGAGTCGACGCGCCCTATTTCAGGCGTGTCCACTTCTGGGTCTTGCACAGCGGCGCGACGATGCAGCCCTTCAGCTTCAGCTCGTTGGCGCTGAGCAGCTCGATCGTGCCCGAATAGGTGCCGCCGTCCTCGGGATTGTAGACCTTGCCGCCGGTCCACTTGGTCGGCCCGCCGGTGAAATCGTACAGCATCTGCAGGTTCTTCAAGGTGCGACCGCGCTGGGCTTCGTCCTTGTTCTTGACGTCCTTGCGGGTCGGGTCGGTCTTGATGTGGTCCGAGGTCACCAGCTTGCCGCACAGGCTGTTGCCGCAGTGGGCGATCTCGACCTGGCCGCCGTTGCCGGGCGTGGCCCACAGGCCGGTGACGTCGGCGGCGAAGGCCGAGCCCGACACGAGCGTCAGGGCCGCGGCGATCAAGGCGGTGCGGATCATCTGTTTCTCCCTAGTGCGCGGCTGAAACGCGCGTTTGGGTCCCTCGTTGCGCGATCCATCCAGTCAGGACAAGAGCCAAGGCGAAAACGAGGCGGGAATTGCGGTTGCGGCGATGCGCCTCAGGCCCAGGCGCGGGCTTTGCGAGCGCCCGCCGCCGCGCGCGAGGGCGTGTAGCCGTCGGGATCCAGCCGGCCCAGGCTCATGCCTAAGCGCCCCGGTAGCTCCCGCACATGGCCCAGGCTGTTGAGGCTGGTCGCCGCCAGCGCCACCTGCCCGCAGGCATAGGCGTCGCCGGCCGCGTCGTGGTGCTTGAAGTCGACGCCCAGGTGGCCGCAGACCACGTTCAGCTTGTGCGACGGCAGGTCCGGCCACACGCCGCGCGCAACCTGCACCGTGCACAGATAGTCAAAGCCCGGCGCCGGCACGTCGTAGTGCTCACAGCTGCGGCGGATCACGCTGATGTCGAACGAGGCGTTGTGGGCCAGGACCAGCGCGCCCTCCAGCTCGGGTCGCAAGCGTTCCAGCACGTCCGGCCACTCCTCGGCGTCCTCGACATCCTGAGGGCCGATGCCGTGGAAGGCGATGTTGAACCGCGCGAAGCGGTTGCCCGGCGGGCGGATCCAGTGGTGCTCGACGCGCGCCACCTGGCCGTCCTCGATCCAGGCCAGGCCGATGGAGCACGGGCTGGACCGCTGCTCGTTGGCGGTCTCGAAGTCGAGGGCGATGACCTTCATCAGGCGCCCACCATCGCCAACCACTCGTCCTCGGTCATCACCTGGATGCCCAGCTCGGTGGCGGTCTTCAGCTTGGAGCCCGCGCCGGGGCCGGCGACCACGAGGTCGGTCTTCTTCGACACCGACGAGGCGACCTTGGCGCCCAGGCCCTCGGCCTGCGCTTTCGCCTCGTCGCGGGTCATCTTCTCCAGCGAGCCGGTGAAGACGATGGTCTTGCCGGCCACGGCCGTGTCGGTCTTGGGCTTGGCGACCGGCTGGATGTCCAGTTCGGCCACGAGGTTGTCGACCTTCCGGCGGTTGTGTTCCTCGGCGAAGAAGCGGGCCAGCGACTGGGCGGCCACAGGACCGACGCCATCGACGGCGGCCAGGTGCAGATAGTCGTCGCCCGGCGCGCCCGAGGCGGCCTCGACCAGGCCTTGGGCGAAGGCGTCCCAAGTCCCGTAACGCTGAGCCAGGGCCGCCTTGGCGGGCTTGGTCAACTTCGGGACAGCGTGGCCGATCTTGATTTCCAGGTCCGCGGCTTCCGGCCACGGATCGGCCAGCAGACCGCCCTTCCCCGCCTCGATCAGCAGGTCCAACGCCTTGGGGCCGACGCCCTGGGCGGTGGCGAGTTCCAGATAGGTCTCGCCCGGCAGGCCCTTGGCGGCGGCCTCGGCGGCGGCTTGCAGGTCCTCGAAGCGGTCGAAGTTGCGGGCCAGCACGGTCGATGTCGTCTCGCCGATGTCGCGCGCGCCCAGGCCGTAGATCATCCGGTCCATGCCGATGGTGCGGCGGGCGTCGATGCCCTTGACCAGGTTGGCGATCGAGGTCTCGCCATAACCGTCGCGCTCGCGCAGGGCCGCCAGCTTTTCCTCGTCCTTGGCCAGGCGGAAGATGTCGGCCGGCTCGGTGATCCAGCCTTCGTCGAAGAAGGCCTGCAGCTGCTTTTCGCCCAGGCCCTCGATGTCGAAGGCGCGGCGGGAGACGAAGTGGCGCAGGTGCTCGACCCGCTGGAACGGACAGGCGAACTCGCCGGTGCAACGGCGCACCACCGACTCCTGGCCCGAGGCCGTGACCTCGCGGGTCAGCGCCGTCTTCAACGGGCACTCGCAGACGTGAGGGAATTCGTAAGGCGCCGGCGCCGGGTCGGGACGCGCGGCGAGGTCGACCTCGACGATCTGCGGGATGACATCGCCGGCGCGCTGCAGGACGACCGTGTCGCCGATGCGGACATCCAGGCGGGCGATCTCGTCGCCATTGTGCAGCGTGGCGTTGGTCACCGAGACGCCGCCGACGGTGACGGGCTTCAGCCGCGCGACCGGCGTGTGGGCCCCGGTGCGGCCGACCTGGATATCGATGGCTTCCAGGATCGTGCGAGCCTGCTGGGCCGGGAACTTGCGGGCGATGGCCCAGCGCGGCGAGCGCGAGACAAAGCCCAGGCGGCGCTGCTGTTCCAGGTCGTCGACCTTGTAGACGACGCCGTCGATGTCGAAGTCCAGGGTCGGGCGCAGCGTCTCGAACTGGGCGTAGACGTCCAGCAGGCCCTGGGCGTTCTCGACCCGCTTGGCCGGCGGGGCCGTGGTGACGAAGCCCCATTCCGCCAGCTTCTCCAGCGCGCCCCACTGGCTGTCGGCGAACGGCGCGGACACCAGGCCCCAGGCATAGCCGAAGAACCGCAGTGGCCGCTGGGCGCTGATCTTCGGGTCGATCTGGCGGAGAGACCCGGCGGCGAAGTTGCGCGGGTTGGCGTAGGTGCGCTGGCCGGCTTCCTCGGCCGCCGCGTTGAAGGCGGAGAAGGCTTCGAGCTCGACATAGACCTCGCCGCGCACCTCGATCACGTCGGGCCAGCCCGAGCCCTTCAGGCGGTGGGGGATGTCGGCGATGGTGCGCAGGTTGGCGGTGACGTCCTCGCCCACCCGGCCATCGCCGCGCGTCGCGCCCTGGACCAGCACGCCCTTCTCGTAGCGTAGCGAGGCCGACAGGCCGTCGATCTTGGGTTCGGCGGTGTAGGCGACGGTGTCGGAAGGCGACAGGCGCAGGAACCGCCGGATGCGGGCGTCGAACTCGGTCGCCTCGTCATTGGAAAAGGCGTTGTCGAGGCTGAGCATCGGCACGCCGTGCTCGACCGGCGAGAACTGCTCGGCCCGCGCCGCGCCCACCCGCATGGACGGGGAATTGTCGCGCACCAGGTGCGGGAAGCGGGTCTCGATGTCGAGGTTGCGACGCTTGAGGGCGTCGTACTCGCCGTCGCTGATCGTGGGCGCGTCCTGCTGGTGATAGGCCAGGTCGTGGGCGGTCAGCGCGTCGGCCAGATGCTCCAGTTCCTCGACGGCCTGGGCTTCGGTGAGGTCGGCGATGGGGATCAAGGACACGTCGGCGAATCCGGAAGGCGGGAAGTTCCGGCAGGTTAGCAACGTGGCGCGGACCTTGCGACCGAAGGCTTGAAGGAGCCTTCGATGTTCAAAGCCGGCACAAATACCGCCCTGCCCGTCCTGTCACGGGACGGTCCGCTGGACGCCCTGCGCTTCCTGGCGGCCCTGTTCATCGTGCTCTACCACGTGGCCGAGCGGGCCCCGGTGTCGCTGTTCAGCCTGAGCCCCGCCTTCGGGCGTGGTTATCTGGCGACCGACTTCTTCCTGATGCTGTCGGGTTATGTGCTGGCTCGCACCTACGGTCCGCGCGTTCTGGGGGCTGAAGTCGACACTCTGGGCTTCCTCAAGCGCCGCGTGCAGCGCATCTGGCCGTCGCACCTGGTGATGCTGGCCGCCTTCGTCGCCTTCTTCGTCGGGACCTCGGCCATCGGCCTGGCCCCGCAGAACCCGCAGTGGTTCGCCTGGGACCAGCTGCTGCCGCAGGTCTTCCTGGTCCAGGCCTGGTTCGTGCCGGGGACCTCGGGCTGGAACATGCCGACCTGGACCCTGTCGGCCCTGATCGCCGCCTACGCCCTGTTCCCGATGGTCTGGCGCAAGGTCGCGGCGACGCAGCGTCCGCTGCAGCTGCTGGCCATGGGCGTCTGCGCCTGGGTGGCCATCGACTTCACGGCCCTGATGGCCTTCGACGTGCCCAGCTATCAGCTGCCGCTGAAGTTCGGCCTGATCCGGGGCGTGCCGCTGTTCATGATCGGCCTGCTGGTCGCCCGCCTGCCGGTCACGACACTGGCCCGCCGCCAAGCCCTGCCGCTGGCGCTGGCCACCCTGGCCATCGTCATCGGCATCCAGGGCCTGGGGAATTTCGACCACTTCAGCCTGGCCCTGTTGGCCTTCCTGATCTACGCGGCCGGCGCTTCGAAGCCGCGTGCGTGGCGCTGGGCGGGTCAGGCCGGGAAGCTCAGCTTCTCGCTGTTCCTGACCAATACCCTGACGGCGGCCGTGTGGTTCGGCGTGGTGCGGATGGTCGAGAGCA
This sequence comes from Caulobacter sp. GW821-FHT10A06, assembly GCF_059415805.1. Lineage (NCBI taxonomy): Bacteria > Pseudomonadati > Pseudomonadota > Alphaproteobacteria > Caulobacterales > Caulobacteraceae > Caulobacter > Caulobacter sp. GW821-FHT10A06. Next base: position 491,132 of record NZ_JBWKNY010000006.1, on the reverse strand, counting down.
AGCTGGGTCTGCCGACCGCCGCCGAGTGGGCGCTGTGGGCGCTGGCCATCCCGGCGACGATCGTTGTCGCTTGGGTGTTCGAGCGGATGGTGGATGCGCCGCTGCAGAAGTGGATCAAGAACCGTCGGGCTAAGCCGCTGGCGATCGACGCCACACTGGTCAACGCCTAGGAACAGAAACCTCGTCCTTCGACAAGCTCAGGATGAGGTTTCTACTGAACCGCTGTCAAAAGTAGTCCTCATCCTGAGCTTGTCGAAGGACGAGGACGGGCTCTAAGCCATCAACGCCCGAGCCGCCGCCCGCGCGGCTTCGGTGACCTCGGCCCCGGACAGCATCCGGGCGATCTCTTCCTCGCGCTGAGCGGGGGTCAGGGGTTCGACCTTGGTCCGGGTCGAGGTGTCGTCGCCGGACTTCGAGATCCGCCAGTGGGCGTCGCCACGCGCGGCGACCTGGGCCGAGTGGGTCACCACCAGCACCTGGGCGTTGGCCGCCAGGCGCTTCAACCGCAGGCCCACCGCGTCGGCCACGGCCCCGCCGACGCCCTGGTCGACCTCGTCGAAGATCATCAGCGGCTGAGGCCCGCCGCTGCGCGTGGCCAAAGCCGCCTTCAGCGCCAAGGCGAAACGCGCCAGCTCGCCGCCGGAAGCAATCGCCTCCATCGGCCCGAACGGCGCGCCGGGATTGGTCGAGATCTCGAAGGCGATGCGGTCCAGGCCCGTCGGGCCGGCGCGGTCCTCGGCCAGCGGCTCAACCGCGACGCGGAACTTGGCCTTTTCCAGCTTCAGCGGCGTCAGCTCGGCCTCGACGGCCTTGGCCAGGGCGTCGCCAGCGGCGCGGCGTTCGGCCGACAGGGCTTCGGCGGCGTAGAGGAAGGCCTCGCGGGCCTCGGCGGCCTCGGCGTCGGCGACCTTCAGGGCGTCTTCCGAGGTCTCGATGGCTTGCAGGCGGGCGGCGAACTCGGCGCGCTTGGCCGGCAGGTCCTCGACCAGGACATTCAGCTTGCGGGCCATGCCGCGCAGGGCGAACAGCCGCTCCTCGGCCTTTTCCAGGCGGTCGGGTTCGAACTCGAAGCTCTCGGCGACATTGTCGATGGCGGCAGTGGCTTCCTGGGCCTCGACGATGGCGCGGTCGACGGCCTCGCAGGCGGCCGACAGGCGGGTCATGGCCGTGCCCTCGGCGGGCGCGCCGGCTTGCAGCGCGCGGTCGCGGGCCCGTTCCAGGGCGCGATAGGCCTGGGCCAGCTTGCCCGTGAAATTGTCGCCGCCCAGGGCGTCCTGGGCCGAGGCGATGTCGGCCATGGCCTTTTCAGCCGAGCTCAGCAGCGCCCGCTCGTCGGCCAGCGCCGTCTCCTCGCCTTCTCGCGGATCCAGGCGGTCCAGTTCGGAAAGGCGGAGGGTCAGTTCCTCGGTCTCGGCGGCGGCGCGGCCGGCCAGGTCCCGTAGCTCTTCGGCTTTCGTGCGGGCGGCGCGCCAGCCGCTCCAGGCCGCGCCGACAGCGCCGACCGACACGCCACCAAAAGCGTCCAGCAGGCCGCGATGGGTCTTGGGATCCAGCAGGCCGACCGTCTCGTGCTGGCCATGGACCTCGAGCAGCAGCGCGCCGAGATCCTTCAGCACGCCCACGCTGGTGGCCTGGTCGTTGACGAAAGCGCGGCTGCGGCCATCGGGCGACAGCTGGCGACGCAGGACCAGGTCCTCGTCGCGAGCGTAGTCCAGACCCTTCTCGTCCAGATAGGCGAAGGCCGGGTGGTCGGCGACCAGGGCGAACATGGCGGTGGCCGAGGCGTGGCCGGCAGCCCCGCGACGCACCAGGCCGGCGTCGGCGCGCGCGCCGGTGGCCAGGCCCAGGGCGTCCAGGATGATCGACTTGCCGGCCCCGGTCTCGCCGGTCAACGCGGTCAGGCCCTCGCCTATGGCAAGGTCCAGGCTCTCGATGAGCACGACGTCACGGATGGAGAGGCCGATCAGCATGAAACGCAAGATCGCCGGGAATCAGAGTTTTTCAAAGCGCAAAGACAGAACAAAACAGGATCAGGCCGTTTCCGACGTCCGATCCTGTCGTCGTTACATGCCGAGCACGCCCATCAGGCCCTTCTTGGCCTTCTTTTCGCCGGGGGGCGCCAGGGTCGTGGTCTTGTCGCGCGTCAGCACGCGTTCCAGCGCATTGCGCTTGGTGCCGGCCTTCAGCGGCTCGACGGCGGGACGCAGGCCGTTGTCGTTGAGCAGCTTGTAGGCGTCGGCGTACCAGCGGTCGCCCGGGAAGTTGTAGCCCAGGATCGCGCCGTTGCGCTTGGCTTCGTCCAGCAGGCCCAGGGTCATGTAGCCCTCGACCAGTCGGAACAGAGCTTCGGGCGTGTGCGAGGTCGTCTGGTGACGCTCGAGCACGGTCTTGAAGCGGCCGATGGCGGCCAGGGTCTGGCCGTTCTTCAGGTAGTAGCGACCGATGGCCATTTCCTTGCCGGCCAACTGGTCGTTGACCATGTCGATCTTCAGGCGGGCGTCGGTGGCGTATTCGGTGTTCGGATAGCGCTGGACGACGTCGCGCAGCGAGGCCAGGGCCTGCTCGGTGGCGGCCTGGTCGCGGTTCACGTCGACGATCTGTTCGAAGTAGCAGATGGCCTTCAGATAGAAGGCGTACTGGGCCGACGGGTTACCCGGGTACAGCGAGATGAAGCGGTCGGCGTCGCCGATGGCCTCGTTGTATTGGTTGCCCTGGTAGTGGGCGTAGCCGGTCATCAGGATCGAGCGGCGCGACCATTCCGAATACGGGTGCTGGCGCTCGACCTCGCGGAAATAGTCGACGGCCTCGTTCCAGTTGCCGCGGTCCAGGCGATCGGCGCCAGTGGAGTACAGCAGCTCGACGGGGCGCTCTTCGTAGGCGAGGCTCGGCTTCTTGGACTTGCCGGCGCAGCCCGCCACCGACACGGCGGCAAGCACAGCGGCGATAGTGACGGCCGAACGTCCCGAGAAATTACGAAGCACGGAGTCTCTCACCTTCGAAGCAAACGCGCGCCCCTGCGCCGTGCAAGGCTTCTACACCACGCCGTGAAAGGCGCAAATGCGAAGGCAAAGTCCGTACGCGGGGAGCTCCCCTTTAGACCGCTTCGGCTAGTTCCGACGCGAGAGCGCGAAGGCGCCAGGCGCGCGGCTGGGACAGCAACGCTCTAACCACGGCGTTATTGAGGCCGTGACCGGCCAGAACGCCTTCGAAGCGGCCCAGGATGGGCTTGCCCAGCACATACAGGTCGCCAATGGCGTCCAGGGCCTTGTGGCGCACGAACTCGTCCGGACGGCGCAGGCCTTCCGGGTTCAGCACGCGGTCGCCGTCGATGACCACGGCGTTTTCCATCGAGCCGCCACGGGCCAGGCCGATGGCGCGCAGGGCTTCGACGTCGCGGACGAAGCCGAAGGTGCGGCAATCCGACAGCTCGGCGCGGAACGATTCTTCGTCGACGACCAGGTCCACGGCCTGACGGCCGATGGCCTTGGAGCCGAAGGCGATCTCGAAGGCCACTTCGAAACGATCGGCCGGCAGCAGGCTGGCGCGCTTGTCGCCGTCCTCGACCGTGATCGGGGCCAGGATCTCGATATATTGGCGGACGGCTTCCTGCTTGCGGCGGCCGGCGCGGTCCAGGATCTGGACGAAGGGCTCGGACGAGCCGTCCATGATCGGCACTTCCGGGCCGTCCAGCTCGACGACGCAATTGTCGATCGACAGGGCCGCCAGGGCCGCCATCAGATGTTCGATGGTCGAGACGCGAACGTCGTCGCCATTGCAGATCACGGTGCCCAGTTGCGTCTGGCAGACCGACTCGGCGGTGACGGGGACACGATTGTCGCGGTCATGCACATCGGTCCGCACGAAGATGATCCCCGCGTCGGGAGCCGCCGGGCGCACGGCGACGCGCACATGCGCGCCCGTGTGCAGGCCGATCCCCGCAAAGATCACCGGCCCTGCGACCGTGTGCTGAAAATAACCCGAAGCCGACACTAGAGACCCTTATCGTTGGACGGACAGCTCTGCGGCTATCCTATCGCCCCGCTTAAGCATGTAAGGAGGATGCTGCGTCGCGGCAAAGCAAGTCCTGTTTCGGATTGTTACGCGCTAAGCGACGGATTTTATTACGGATTTGTCACGCGAACGCATACGCCGAAACAGACCGCCGATCGGCGATCCGTGGTCGGGAATCTCTTGCCCGGCGGCCCTAGCCGGTGGCGAAAAGCGGGACTAGGCTCCGCCGCCAGATGGGATAACCGTTTCCGGGATTTTCGGTTTCATGATCAAGACCTTGCGTTTCGCGGCTTCGGCTGTCGCCCTCTCAGCCGCCCTCGCCGGCGTGGCTCATGCGCAGGCGCCGCAAAAGCCGCACGTCTTCACCGCCAAGGACATGGCCAGCCTGGATCGCCTGTCCGATCCGCGCGTCTCGCCCGACGGCCGCTTCGTGCTCTATTCGGTGCGGACCATGAACTATCCGGCCAACAAGGCCGCGATGTCCCTGTGGGTCGCCGACCTAAAGACCAAGATGGCCCCGCGCCGCTTGAAGATTTCGGACGGCGGCGCGTCCAGCGGCCGTTGGAGCGCCGACGGCAAGGCCATCTATTTCTCGTCCAGCCGCGCCGGCGGGACCGAGCAGGTGTTCAAGACCGACGTCAGCGGCGAAACCGCCACCCAGGTGACCTCGGCCCCGTTCGACGTGCTGGCCTACAAGGTCGCGCCGGACGGCAAGAGCATCGTCGTCGGCCAAGCCGTGTTCCCCGACTGCCCGGACCTGTCGTGCACCGAGGCCCGCCTGGCGGCCAAGACCGCGACCAAGGCCACCGGCGTCGTCTATGACAAGCTGTTCGTGCGCCACTGGGATACGTGGAACGACGGGACCAAGAACCACCTCTTCGCCTGGAGCCTGGACGCCAACGGCGTGGCGGCGGGCCAGCCCGTCGACCTGATGAAGGGCTTCGACGGCGATACGCCGACCAAGCCCTACGGCGGCGACGACGACTTCTCGATCAGCTCCGACAGCAAGCTCGTGATCTTCTCGGCCAAGATCGCCGGCAAGGACGAGCCCTGGACCACCAACTACGACATGTGGGGCGTCCCCCTGGACGGCTCGGCCAAGCCGGAGAACTACACCGCCAAGAACAAGGCCTGGGATACGGTCGAGATCACCTCCCCGGACGGCAAGCTGATGGCCTATCGCGCCATGAAGCGCCCGGGCTTCGAGGCTGACCGCTTCGCGATCATGATCTGGGACGAGGCGAGCAAGACCGAGCGTGAGCTGGCCCCGACCTGGGACCGTTCGGCCGACGCCATCGCCTGGAGCCGCGACGGCAAGACGATCTACGCCACGGCCCTGGACGTCGGCCAAGGCAAGCTGTTCGCCATCGACGTCAAGACCGGCAAGGTCACCGCCCTGACCGGCGACGGCCACGTCACCGCCTTCGACGTGGGGCCAAACGGCATCGTCTACGCCTCCGACTCGCTGAAGAGCCCGTCCGAGCTGTTCCTGCTGCCCGCCAAGAAGGGTCCGCCGATCCGCGTGGCCAGCGTCAGCGACGAGGCCCTCAAGGACGTGGCCTGGGGCGAGCCCGAGCAGTTCGACTTCAAGGGCTGGAACGACGAGACCGTGCACGGCTTCGTGCTGAAACCCGCCAATTTCGACCCGGCCAAGAAGTATCCGGTGGCCTTCCTGATCCACGGCGGCCCGCAGGGCTCGTTCAGCAACAGCTGGTCGTACCGCTGGAACCCCCAGGTCTACGCCAATGCCGGCTATGCCGTGGTGATGGTCGATTTCCATGGCTCGACCGGCTACGGCCAGGCCTTCACCGACGCGATCAGCCAGCACTGGGGCGACCGCCCGCTGGAAGACCTGCAGAAGGGCTGGGCCTTCGCGACTCAGAAGTACTCGTTCCTCGACGCCGACCGCGCCTGCGCCCTGGGCGCCTCGTACGGCGGCTACATGGTCAACTGGATCGCCGGCAACTGGGCCGAGCCGTGGAAGTGCCTGGTCACCCACGACGGTGTCTTCGACACCCGCGCCATGGGCTACGCCACCGAGGAGCTGTGGTTCACCGAGTGGGAGAACGGCGGCACGCCGTGGCAGAAGGGCACGACCTACGACAAGTTCAACCCGGTCGATCACGTGGCGCAGTGGACCAAGCCGCAGCTGATCGTGCAGGGCCAGCTGGACTACCGCATCCCGGTCGAACAGGGCCTGGGCGCCTTCACCGCCCTGCAGCGCAAGGGCGTGCCCAGCAAGTTCCTGTACTTCCCCAACGAGAACCACTGGGTGCTGAAGGCCCAGAACTCGGTGCAGTGGCACAAGGAAGTGCTGGACTGGCTGGACCAGTGGACGGGGAATAGTCGGCCCGGCAAGTAAGGCTCAGAGACGGCCCGTCGCCACCGCCAAGGTGAGGCGGGCCTTCTTCTCCAGCTCGCCCATCTCGCGTCCGGCCACATAGGCCCGCGCCAGCGCCGCCGGGGCCACGGCCGGGAAGGCCGCCACGGGCAGGCCCCTCACCTCGCCGCGCGCGGCTCTTAACTGATCCTCGACACGACGCTTCAGGTCGGCCTGCGTCCAGTCCGCCGGTAGCCGGTCACGCCCGGACTGTTTCAGCCGCCACAGGCCCGACAGCCCCCAGGCCCGCGCCGCGCCCTTAACGGCATGCGGGTCCGCAGTCGGGTCCAGCCGACGCGCCGCCAGCACCGCCAGCGCCCCGGCCGTGCCGTCGACATAGGCCAGCACCGCCGCCTCGTCCTTCAGCGGGCCTTCATCCAGGTCGGTGAAGCGGGCTTCCGACAGCGCCGCCAGGGCGTTGGGGTCGAACTTCGAGGCGGCCAGGGCCTCGACATTGGGATGCTTGCGCGGGGTCTTGCCGGCCGCGATCTCTTCCATGGCCTCGCGCCACCAGGTCAGGCGGATCTCGCCCATCAGGGCGTTGGTCACCCCGCCGGCCACCCGAGCCAACTCGTAGTTCATGGCGAAGAGCGCGATGACGTCGGCCCGCGCGGCGGCGTCGCCGATGAAGCGGCTGGCCAGCCAGCGGTCGGGATCGACGCGGCGGACGAGGTCGTCGAGGGTTTCGGTGTCGGCCATGAGCTCAAAACGAAGAAGGCCCGCCGAACCTGGCGGGCCCTCCCCTTACAGCGTGTCGCGCCCGGCGTCAGCCGAACAGCGTCTGGTTCATCGCCATGGTCGCCAGCATCGGGATGCTGAGCAGGGTGTTAGTGCGCGAGAACAGCATGGCCAGCTTGGCCGCCTTGGCCTTGGCGTCGGCGTCCGCCTCCACGATGCCCAGGGCGATCTTCTGGTTTGGCCAGATGAAGACCCAGACGTTGATGAACATCACCGTGGCCAGCCACATGCCGGTGCCGATGAAGGTGAAGCCCATGTCGACGCCGGGCGTATAGCCGCCGGCCAGGCCCAGGGTGGCCGCTTCCAGCAGGTAGCCGCGGCTGAAGGCCAGGATCACGCCCATCACCCAGGTGAACAGCGCCGCCCAGCGGAACCAGAACAGGGCTTCCGGCGCGATGTACTTGCTGACCGCCGGCTTCAGCTCGGCCGGGATCTGCGGCATCACCCGGATCTGCACGAAGTTGAAATAGTACAGCAGCCCGATCCACAGGATGCCGAACCAGACGTGCAGCAGCCGGAAGATGGCTTGGAAGTAGCTGCTGTCATGGCCGTGCGGGCTGTGCCCGTAGCCGATGATGATCACCAGGCCCAGCACGACGCTGACGATGATGGTGTTGCGGAAGTTCGAAAGCAGTCCAGACATCGGTTTCCCCCTCGGATCCCTATTGCTTGAACAGGACCTTAGGACCGTTTGCAGAGTCGGGCAAAGTCAGCGACTTCACCCTCTCCGGGACTTGGAAGATCAGACCGCGATCAGGGCCGCGGCCATCCGCCGGCCTTCGCTGGCCAGCACGTTGTAGGTCCGCGCGGCGGCCTCGGTGCTCATGAACTCCAGGCCCAGGCCCGCGGCCTTGATCGCGTCGCGGATGGGACGCGGCGGCAGGGCGTTGACCAGGCCCGTGCCCAGCAGGACGAACTCGACGGCCCCACCGGCGGCGAACACCTCGGCGAAGGCCTCCGGCGTCAGGTCCGCCAGGGTGGTCGCGGCCCAGTCGCGCGGCTGATCGTCGATGATCAGCAGCGAGCCGGGCCGCCAGTCGCCGGCGACCCGAAAGCCGCCGCCGCCCCAGGCGTCGATGGACGGCGGCTGACGCATCAGGGACGCGAGGCCGCGCCGAGCTTGATCGGCGTGGCTTCTTCGTCGCCACGCTTGACGCCCCACACCAGGATCAGCGGCAGGGCGATGTAGATCGACGAATAGGTGCCGATGATGATGCCGAACACCATGGTGAAGACCAGCGGGAACAGCACCGGACCGCCGAACGCCATCGTGCCGCCCAGGGCCAGCAGGGCCGTGGTGCCGGTGATGATCGTCCGCGACAGACGCTCGTTCTCCGACAGGTCGATGATGTCGCGCAGCGGGGTCGTCTTGTACTTGCGCAGGTTCTCTTTCAGACGGTCGAAGGTGATGACCTTTTCGTTCATCGAGTAGCCGATGACCGTCAGCAGGGCCGCGATTTCCGTCATCGAGAACTCGATGCCCACCACCGACAGCAGGCCCAGGGTCAGGACGATGTCGTGGATCACGGCCACGACCGCGCCCGTGCCGTACGACAGGCCGAAGCGGAACCAGATGTAGCCCAGGGTCAGCAGCAGGGCGACGCCCAGGGCCTTGAAGCCGGACATCAGGAGCTCGCCCGAGACCTTGGCGCCCACTTCCGAGCGGCTGGTCACCTTCAGGTCGGGGAAGCGCTTCACCAGCTCGGTCTCGACGTGCTTGGACGCGGCCGTGGCGGCCTCGCCCTCGGCGGGACGGAACTTGACCATGGCGGCGTTCGGCGAGCCGAAGCCCTGGACCTGGCCGTCATGGGCGCCGATCTGGTCCAGCGCCGTGCGCAGCTCGCCCTGAGGCACCGGGCGCGGCATGTTGATTTCCAGGGCGACGCCGCCCTTGAAGTCGATGCCCAGGTTCAGGCCGTGGAAGACCAGCGAACCGATCGAGCCCAGGATCAGGATGGCCGAGAAGACGGCCGCGACGGGGGCCCAGCGCACGAACTGATAGTGGGTCGCGCGCGGGATGTAGCGAATGAGGGGCCAACGCATGGTCGGATCTCCTATGCGATCGGCAGCTTCTTCGGCTTGGTGGCCTTGAACCACCAGCCGATGAGCACTTGCGTGATGATGATGGCGGTGAACAGCGACGTGAACACGCCGATCACCAGGGTCCAGGCGAAGCCCTTCACCGGGCCCGAGCCGAAGCTGAACATGATCAGGCCCGAGATCAGGCTGGTGATGTTGGCGTCCAGGATCGAGGTCAGGGCCAGCTTGTAGCCGTGGTCGGCCGCGGCCATGGGCGTTCGCCCGGCGTTGGCCTCGTCGCGCATGCGCTCGTAGATCAGCACGTTGGCGTCGACGGCGACGGCCAGGGTCAGGATCAGGCCGGCGATGCCGGGGAAGGTCAGGGTCGCCTGGGTCATCGACATGATGCCGATGATCAGCAGCACGTTGATCACCAGGGCGATGGCCGCGAAGCCGCCGAACAGGCCATAGGCCAGGATCACGAACACGAACATCGACAGGGCGCCGATGGCCAGCGAGATCGAGCCGGCCTTGACGGCGTCGGCGCCGAGCTCGGCGGTCACGGTGCGCTGGTCTTCGATGTTCAGCGGGGCCGGCAGGGCGCCCGAGCGCAGCAGCAGGGCCAGCTCGTTGGCGCTCTGGGCCGTGAAGCTGCCGGTGATGATGCCGCTGCCGCCGGTGATCGGGTCGTTGATCGTCGGGGCCGAAATCACCTGCTTGTCCAGGACGATGGCGAAGCGCTTGCCGCGATTGCGGGTGGTGACGTCGCCGAACTTCTTGGCGCCCGAACCATTGAAGGCGAAGCCGACGGCCGGCGAGCCGTTCTGGTCGAAGGTCTGCGTCGCGTTGGTCAGTTCGTCGCCCGACACCACGGCGCGCTTCTTGACGACGTAGACCGGCGCGAAGCGGTCGCCTTTCAGCAGTTCCGAACCGGGCGGGATGCGGCCAGCCTGCATGTCCTCGGGCGTGACCGTCTCGTCGACCATCTGGAAGGTCAGCTTGGCGGTCTTGCCGATGACGGCGCGCAGGCGCTCGGGATCGCTCTCGCCGGCCGCCTGGATCATGATCCGGTTGGCGCCCTGGCGGTTGATCGAGGGTTCCTTGGTGCCCAGGCTGTCGATACGGCGACGGACCGTCTCGATCGACTGGTCGACGGCCTTGGCGGCGTCGGCGCGGATCGCTTCCGGCACGTATTCCAGCTGGATGCGCTGATCGCCCTTGCCCGTGACCGCCACGTCCTTCCCGCCGATCACGCCGGCCAGCGGCGCGCCGATGTTCTTGCGCAGCACGTTCATCGCGTCGTCGTAACGCGAGGCGTCACCGATGCGGACGCTGACGACGTCGCCCTGCTGGGCCAGCTCGCCGAACGGGATCTGCTCGTTGCGCAGCTGGAGGCGCACGTCTTCGACCAGGTTCGACAGGCGTTCGCGGTGCAGAGCGTCGGTGTCGACCTCGTACAGCAGGTACGAACCGCCCTGCAGGTCGAGGCCGAGGTTCAGCTTCTGGTGCGGCAGCCAGCCGGGCATGGCGTCCAACGTCTTCTGCGGAAGCACGTTGGGCAGGGAGAACAGGATGCCGAAGATCACCGACAGCGTAACGGCGATGATCTTCCAGCGGGAAAGGGTCAGCATGGATCAGTGACTTTTCAGGCGGCGTCCATACGAACGCCTCGAGACAGGGTTTTAAAGCGCCTTAGTTCTTGGCGTCGTTGGCCGCGGCCGGTTCGCCCTTGGCGCGGACCTCGGTGATCATGCCCTTGACGACCTTCACGGTCACGCCGCTGGCGATCTCGACGCCGACTTCCTTGTCTTCGACGCGCATCACCTTGCCGATGATGCCGCTGGACAGCACGACAGTGTCGTTGCGCTTCAGGTTGCCCAGCATGTTCTGGTGCTCTTTGGCGCGCTTCTGCTGCGGACGGATCAGCATGAAGTAGAACAGCACGACCATCAGGAGGATGGGGGCGAGCTGGATGATCTGGGCGTTCAGGTTGTTCATAGGGACTCCGAGAATTCCGTTAGGCGCGCCGCCTTCAGATAGGGTCGCGCCAAGTCGGCGGAAGCTATGCGTTCGCCTCCCCTTTTGCAATGCAAGCGCACCCGGTATGCAGCGTGCCCATGACTGAAGCGTCCACTCCCCTGCTCGCCCGCATCGCCGACGCCCTGGACCGCCTGGCGCCGCCGCCCCCGCCCGCCCCGGATTTCGGAGCCGCGCGCCTCTTCCGGCACGAGCCCCAGAGCGGCGCCTTCGTACCCGCGCCGGACTATCCGCTGTCGCTGGACAGCCTGGTCGGCATCGATCGCCAGAAGACCCGTTTCGTCGAGAATCTGCGCCGCTTCGCCGTGGGCGTGCCCAGCAACCACACCCTGCTGTGGGGCGTGCGCGGCACGGGCAAGAGCTCGGTGACCAAGGCCGCCTTCGTCGCGCTCGCTGACGAATTCGCCGACCTGAAGCTGATCGAGGTCGACCGCGACGAGGTCACCGCCCTGCCGCCGCTGTTCGACCTGCTGCGCGCCCGCTCCGAGCGGTTCGTGGTGCTGTGTGACGACCTCTCGTTCGAGGACGGCGCGGCGGCGGCCAAGGCCCTGAAGTCGGCGCTGGAAGGCGGCGTTTCAGGTCCGCCCGAGAACGTCCTATTCGTCGCCACCTCGAACCGCCGCCACCTGATGCCGCGCGACCACGTCGAGCGCCAGGGCGCCATCGCCGCCGCCGAGAACGCGGAAGAGGAGATGAGCGTCTCGGACCGCTTCGGCCTGTGGATCGGCTTCCCGCCCATGGACCAGGACACCTACCTGGCCGCCATCCGGGGCTATGCCGAGCAGTTCGGCCTACACGCCCAGGACCTGGACCGCCGCGCCCTGCAGTGGTCGACCCAGCGCGGCGCTCGTTCGGGCCGGGTGGCCTGGCAGTTCATCCGCGACCTGGCGGGCGAACTGGGCGTGAAGCTGCCGGCCTAGTTCCAGGTCGGCCCTTGCGTGGCGATCATATGTGAGAATAATTCCCGATTATGGGAATCACATCTGACGCCGTCGAGCCTTCCGACCACGCCCTGGCCGCCCGCCTCGAGGCCCTGCGCCACGAGCGCGGCCTGTCGCTGGACGCCGCCGCCGGCCTGACGGGCCTCAGCCGCGCCACCATCTCACGGATCGAGCGCGGCGAGACCAGTCCGACCGCCAACGCCCTGGGCCGGCTGTGCGGCGCCTATGGCCTGACCATGTCGCGGCTGATGGCGGCGGTCGAGGAGAACGCCCCTCGCCTGCTGCGCGGCGCCCTGGCGCCCCAATGGCGCGATCCCGAGAGCGGTTACCTGCGCACCCTGATCGCCCCGCCCAGTCAGGACTACGCCACCGAGCTGGCCCTGGGCGAGCTGCCGGCCGGAGCCGAGATCCACTATGACGGCCGCCAGGCGCCGGGCCGCGAGCAGTTCTTTTACCTGCTGGAGGGCGCGCTGAGCCTGGACGTCGACGGCGAGACTTACCGCCTCGAACCCGGCGACTGCCTGCGCCACCGGGGCGTCGACGCCGCCCGCATCGGCAATCCCGGCGCGGTCCCGGCCCGCTACCTGATCATCAACAGCACGACGACCTGAGCCCATGACGCAGCTTCGTATCGTTCCCGGCGACTTCGACGACGCGCGGGTTGTCGCCCTGCTGGCCAGCCACTTCGCCGCCATGCGCTCGACCGGCCCCGAGGAGAGCTGTCACGTCATGCCGCTGGACGCCATGCGCGAGGCGGGTCTGGACTTCTTCGCCGCCTGGGACGGCGAGACCCTGGCCGGCGTCGGGGCGATCAAGCGGCTGGACGCCGAGCATGGCGAGATCAAGTCGATGCACACGGCCGCCGCCTATCGCCGTCGCGGCGTGGGCCAGGCGACGCTGGATCACTTGATCGCCCATGCGGCCGCCCTGGGCCTGTCGCGCCTGAGCCTCGAGACCGGGGCCGGCGACTTCTTTGTCCCCGCCCGGGCCATGTACGCCCGCAACGGCTTCGCCGATTGCGAGCCGTTCGGCGACTACAAGCCCGACCCGAACAGCGCCTTCATGACCCGCCAGCTCTAAAACAAAACGGCCCGCCTCTTTCGAAGCGGGCCGTTTGTTTTTAGCGCGGCAGGACCAAGGCCGGATCGACCGGCTTGGCCTTGTCCTTGGGCGTGGGCGCGTAGCGCATCTCGAAGTGCAGCTTGGGCTCGTTGGTCCCGCCAGTAGCGCCGACGGCGCCCAGCTGTTCGCCCTGACGCACGTCCTGCTGCATCTTCACATTGATGCTGGAGAGGTGGGCGTAGGCCGTGACCCAGCCGTCGGCGTGACGCACCAGCACCAGGTTGCCGTAGCTGGGCACCTGGTTGCCGGCATAGGCCACCTTGCCCTCGGCGGCCGACAGGACCGGCGTGCCCGAGGCGGCGCGGATGTCCAGGCCGTCATTGCGCTGGCCCGTGCTCTTGGCGCCGAAGTCCGAGATGATCTCGCCACGCACCGGCCAGGCGAACTTGCCGCGGCCCGAAGCGATGATCTCGGCCTCGGTCGGGGCGGCGCTGCTCTCGATGATCGGACGGGTCGTCGACGGCGGCGGCGTCACCGGCTGGGCGGCGATCGGCGCGCTGGGGCGCGAATAGGTGTTGCCGCTGGGCTGGTACGGTACCGGGCTGGACGGGGTCGGGACTGGACGCGAGGTGGTCGGCGACTCGACCTTGGCGTAGCTGTTCGACGGCGTCGACGGCGCCGGCTTGGTCACCGTCGTCGTGGTCTTGATCGGGCCCTTGTCCTTGAAGCCGTCGGGCAGGACCAGCTTCTGGCCCTTCTTGACCGAGGCGCTGGTCTTCAGATCGTTCTCGGCCGCCAGTTCCTTGACGCTGACATTGAAGCGCTTGGCGACGCCGGTCAGGGTGTCGCCGCTCTGGGCGACATAGGCCTTGGACGTCGTCGCCGGGCCTTTAATCTTCGCGCCCAGCTTCAGCGGCTTGTCGCTGTCCAGGTCGTTGGCGTCGGCCAACTCCTTGATGCTCATGTCGAACTTGCGGGCGATCGCGGTCAGGGTGTCGCCCGACTTGACCGTGTGGACCTCGCGCGGGCCGGCCACCGAGACGACGGCGCCGGTGACGCTGAGCGTGGTGGTGCTGACCTGGGTGGTCGCCGGCTCTTCGTCGGCGGGCGGGGTGTAGGTCGGGCGCGAGGGCGTGGGACGGGTCGGCGTCGGCGCGGCGGGCTCGGCGCCGGCCAGGCTGGTCGACGAGCCGGGCGTGCCCGGGATCACCGTCGTGGTCTTGATCGGGCCCTTGTCCTTGAAGCCGTCCGGCAGGACCAGCTTCTGGCCCTTCTTGATGGCCGAGCCGGTCTTCAGGTCGTTCTCGTCGGCCAGGGCCGCGGCGGTGACGTTGAAGCGCTTGGCGATGGCGAAGATGGTGTCGCCCGTCTGGACCACATAGGCCTTCTGCTCGCTGGCGGGGCCGGTGATCTTCTGGCCCAGGCGCAGGGTCTGGCCCTTCTTGAAATCATTGTCCTTGGCCAGGTCGTTGACGTTAACGTCAAAGCGCTTGGCGATCGAGGTCAGGGTGTCGCCCGACTTCACCACATGCACCTGCGGCTTGCCCGGCACAGTGACCACCGAACCCGTGACGGTGGTGGTGACGACGGTCTTGGGCGGAACCGGACGGATCACCGGCTGTGGGGCCGGCGCGGGCGGCAGCTCGGTGCGGCTCACCGGCGGGGCCAGGGGCTGGCTCTGGATCGGCTGAGGCGGCGGCAGGCGCTCGCTCTCGGGGGGCGAGGTCGGGACGGGCGCCTCGGCCTGCGGCTGGGCCGGAGCCTGGGTGATCGGGAAGTTCGGCGTCGGACGCGTGGTCGCCGGCGCGGGCGCCTGGCCTTCACGCGCCGGATACTGCGGCGCGTCGGTCGCGCAGGCGGAGAGCGTTCCAGCCGTCAGGGCGATCACCGCCGCTTGCGTCCACAACTGCCTCATAACGTCTCCTTTCCCGCCGGAGCCACCAAAGGGCTTCGTCAGGGTGAATCAACCTTTAACACCGAAGGTCGCGGATGCCGCGACCTCCAAACTCACTGATCCTTGGCGACGCCCGCCAGCAGCGGCACGAAGCGCACGTCGCACAGGATCTCTACCCGGAAGCCCCCCTTGCCGTCGCCGGCGTAGCGGCGAAGGCTCTGCACAGGCCCCTTCCCGACCGGCGCGACCAGCACGCCGTTGGGCTTCAGCTGCGAAAGCAGCCGCTTGGGATCATCTTCGGCCGCAGCCGTGACCATAATACGGTCGAACGGCGCCTGTTCGGCCCAACCTTCACCACCGTCCCCGAATTTGGTGATGACATTGGTCAGGCCCAGGGTGTTGAAGCGGCTCTCGGCCTCCTTCATCAGGGTCCGGTAGCGCTCGATCGTATAGACGAGGCGCGAGACCTTGCTGAGGATGGTGGTCTGGTAGCCCGACCCCGTGCCGATCTCCAGCACGCGCGAGCGCGGCTCGACCGTCAGGGCCTGGGTCATCAGGCCGACGATATAGGGCTGGCTGATGGTCTGGCCGCAGGCGATCGGCAGGGCCGAGTCCTCCCACGAGCGGTCCTTGAAGAGGTCCGGCGTGAACAGGTCGCGCGGCGTGGTCTCGATGGCCTTCAGCACCTGCTGATCGGTCACCCCCTGGTCGCGCAGAGCCTGCATCAGGCGCGGCAGGTCGGCCTTGGCGTTCTCGGCGGCCTTGGTCGTCCTTCCGCTCATTCGCTCACCTTGAGCTTTGGCGGAGCGCCGCCCAGGACGCTCTTCAGCTTGTGAACGCTTTCGTGGTGCGTCAGGTCGATGTGCAGCGGCGTGACCGAGATGCGCCCCTCGTAGATGGCGCGCAGATCGGTGCCCTCCACCGGCTGCGAAGCCTTGGCCGAGAAGCCCATCCAGTAGTAGTCGCGGCCGCGCAGGTCGGTGCGCTTTTCCATGTTGCGCAGCAGACCGTCGCGGAAGCCCTGGCGGGTCACCTCGACCGCCGTGACCTCTTCGATCGGCAGGGCCGGGAAGTTGACGTTCATGACCACGTCGCTCGGCCAGCCCACCTCCAGCAGGCGCTGGACGATGCCGGGGCCGAAGTGCTCGGCAGTCTCCCAGTGGGCGACAACCTCGTCGTGGAAGAAGGTCATGGTCTGCGACAGGGCGATCGAGCGGATCCCGTGGGCCATGCCCTCGATCGCGCCGGCCACCGTGCCCGACAGGGTGACGTCCTCGGCCAGGTTCTGACCGCGGTTGACGCCCGACAAAACGAGATCCGGCGCGGGGCCGTCGATCAACTGCTGCACGGCCATCATCACGCAGTCGGTCGGCGTGCCTTCGACGGCGAAGCGGCGGTCGTCCAGCTTGCGCACGCGGATCGGGTCCGACAGGGTTAGGGCCCGGCTGGCGCCCGACTGCTCGTATTCCGGCGCGCAGATCCAGACATCGTCGCTCAGGGCGCGAGCGATCGTCTCCAGGGCCTTCAGGCCCGGCGCGTTGATGCCGTCGTCGTTGGTGAGGAGGATCCTCACGCATCGCCTCCGATGTGGGTGACCCCGCCCATATAGGGCTGCAGCACGGCCGGGATGTGGATGCGGCCGGCCTCGTCCTGATAGTTCTCCAGCACGGCCACCAGGGTGCGGCCGACGGCCAGGCCCGAGCCGTTCAGGGTGTGCACGAAGTGGCCGCCCTTCTCGCCAGTCTTGCGGTAGCGGGCGTCCATGCGGCGGGCCTGGAAGTCGCCGCAGTTCGAGCACGAGCTGATCTCGCGGTACATGTCCTGCGACGGCAGCCAGACTTCCAGGTCGTAGGTCTTCTTGGCGCCGAAGCCCATGTCGCCGGTGCACAGCAGCATGGTGCGGAACGGCAGCTCCAGCTTCTTCAGCACGGTCTCGGCGCATTCGACCATGCGCTGGTGCTCGGCTTCCGACTGGTCGGGCGTGGTGATCGAAACGAGCTCGACCTTGTAGAACTGGTGCTGGCGGATCATGCCGCGCGTGTCGCGGCCGGCCGAACCGGCCTCGGCGCGGAAGCTGGGCGTCAGGGCCGTCAGGCGCATCGGCAGCTCTTCCTCGGCCACCAGCTGCTCGCGGACGATGTTGGTCAGCGAGACTTCGGCGGTCGGGATCAGCCAGCGGTCGTCTTCGGTGTGGAACAGATCGTCGGCGAACTTGGGCAGCTGGCCGGTGCCAAACAGCGCCTCGCTCTTCACCAGCAGCGGCGGGCTGATCTCGGTGTAGCCGTGCTCGACGGTCTGGACGTCCAGCATGAACTGGCCGATGGCGCGTTCCAGGCGGGCGATCTGGCTTTTCAGGACCACGAAGCGCGCGCCGCTCATGCGGGCGGCGGCCTCGAAGTCCATGCCGCCCAGGGCGTGGCCCAGGTCGACGTGATCCTTGGGGGCGTTCAGCTTGCCGGCCGGCAGGGCCTTGGCGTCGCCCCACACGCGCTGCTCGACGTTACCGCTCTCATCCTCGCCCACGGGAACTTCCGAGGCCGGGACGTTGGGCAGCGAGGCCAGCAGCTCCTTCAGCTTGCCGCCGACGATGGCTTCCTCTTCGGCGGCGGTCGCCATGACGCCCTTCAGCGCCTCGACCTCGGCCATCAGGCGCGAAGCTTCCGCCTCGTCCTTCTTGGCCTTGGCCATGCCGATCAGCTTGGAGCTCTCGTTGCGCTTGGCTTGAGCTTCCTGCAGGGCGGTCTGGGCCGCGCGCAGCTGGGCGTCGAGTTTCACGGCCTCGGCGGCCGCGCCCGACCGGCCCTTGCCCGACCAATGCAGGTCGAACGCTTCGGGATTGTCGCGGATGGCCTTGATGTCGTGCATCGAACGCTAGCTCAGAAGAGGCAGGAGAAACGCCCTCTCTAAGGCGCGTCGGCGGGGGCGCCAAGCTTTCCGGGCGGCCTGCCCGGCTCTCAACGGCTTCGTGATCCGGCGCGACGGCGGCGAAACCTGGGCGTCATTGCGCGAAAACCCGATTTCGGGACACGTGCGACCGCATGACGCAGGCCTAAAAAGCCGTTCTTTCCCTGTTTTCGCGCCGATCCGCACGAACCATCCAACTGTTAACGGAAATTAGCCGCGCTTTGTCATGACGGCTTAATCCCGATGCCCGAAAAGCCGCGCCAAGTTCAGTACGCGTCCTTTTTCAGCGGCCCTCCCCGGCCCTCCCGATCATTCATTAGGAACAAGAAACACCATGAAGACGTTCGCCGCTTTCGCCGCCCTCGCCATCGCCGCCGCCATCGCCGCCCCGGCCGGCGCCAAGACCGCCGCCGCTGAAGTCCGCGTCTCGATCGCCGGCAAGAACTCGGTCCAGATCGAAAACGACATCAAGGCCGCCGCCGCCGCCGTCTGCGCCGACAGCTCGAAGCTGAACGCCCAGGACTGCATCGAAGGCGCCACCACCAGCGCTCACCGCCAGCTGGCCTCGCTGCTGCGCGCTCGCGACTCGGGCAAGGCCTTCGCCAACGAAACCGTTTCGGTCGTCCGCATCTCGCTGAAGGGCAAGACCCGCGACCAGATCCACTCGGAAATCCGCGCCGCCGCGGCCACGGTCTGCAAGGCCCAGCCGAACTTCAGCGTCGTGAGCTACCAGGCCTGCGTGACCGACACCGTCCGCGCCGCCAAGGCCCAACTGCAGGCGCGCATGGGCGCCGCCGCCTAAGTTTTCACTCGCTTATCTGAGTGGAATACGGAGGGCTCCGCGGCTCAGTCGCGGGGCCCTCTTCGCGTCTATGCCCCTCCCCTTGATGGGGAGGGGTTGGGGTGGGGTGACCACGGCGGCGGACGCCAGGCGCCGAGGCCAGCTCAGCAGTCACCCCCATCCCGACCTTTCCCCATCAAGGGGGAAGGAGAAGAACCCCTAGACCGACACGATATCCGTGCCGGCTTCTTCGTCGTCTTCCCGCTTGCGGCGGCGTTCGATCAGCCACACGCACCAGATCGAGATCTCGTAGAGCAGGCACAGCGGCACGGCCAAGGTGATCTGGCTGATCGGGTCCGGCGGGGTGACGACGGCGGCCACGACGAAGACCGCGACGATGGCGTAGCGACGCCCGGTGCGCAGCATCTGCGAGGTCACTAAACCCGCCAGGCCGCCCAGCGACAGCACCACCGGCAGCTGGAAGCTGAGGCCGAAGGCCAGCAGCAGGGTCGTGACCAGGGTCAGATATTCCGACACCCGCGTCTGCAGCACCACCTTCACGCCGTCGCCGACGATCTGCTGGCTCAGCGAGAACCACAGCACGAACGGCAGCATCACGTAATAGACCAGCGACGCGCCCATCAGGAACAGCACCGGCGA
Source organism: Caulobacter sp. GW821-FHT10A06 (assembly GCF_059415805.1). Classification (NCBI taxonomy): domain Bacteria; kingdom Pseudomonadati; phylum Pseudomonadota; class Alphaproteobacteria; order Caulobacterales; family Caulobacteraceae; genus Caulobacter; species Caulobacter sp. GW821-FHT10A06. The sequence goes on along the minus strand of NZ_JBWKNY010000006.1, from coordinate 471,705 downwards.
GGCGATCAGGAACGGTAGGAACGCGTTGCGCTCCTTCTTGTACAGACCCGGCGCGACGAAGCGGTACAGCTGCCAGGCGATGATCGGGAAGGCGATGATGATCGCGCCGAACGCCGCCAGCTTGATGTTGGTGAAGAACTGCTCCAGCGGCGCGGTGGCCTGCAGGGTGATTTGGGCCAGCGAGGCGGCCGGGACCTTCTTCACGCCGATCAGCGCCAGGATCAGATCGAACGAGCCGTGATGGCCGCCGGCGTCCTGCACGGCCTTCAGGCCCTCGGCCACCGTGAACGGGCGGACCAGGAACAGGAAGATCGGTTTGACGAACGCAAAGCAGATCCCGAACGCCACGGCGATGGCGCCGACGCAGATGATCAGGCGGGTGCGCAGCTCGACCAGATGGTCCAGCAGCGGGGCGCGCGAGGACTCGATCTCGTCCTCGGTGTCGTATCCGATGGCTTTATCGTTCACGAGACGATGTCCGAAGCGGTCGAGCCGCCGGCCTTGGCGGCGCGCTTACGCGGCGCGCGGACGGCCTTCGGGGCTTCGACGGTAATGTCTTTCTTGGTCGCGGCGGCGGCCTTCTTGCGCGGCGCGGCCTTGGCGGGCTCGACCACGGCCGGCTCGGCAGCGGCCACAGCCTTCTTGCGCGGCGCGCGCTTGGGCTTCTCGACAATCTCCACGCCGGGCTCGGCCGGTGGGAGGATCGCGTTGTCGGTGGTCAGGGCCGGATTGTGGATCTCGCCCCCGGCATAAGGATGCATTTGCGTCGCGCCGCTGGACAGCGAGGCGTCGATGTCGGCGAAGACCTGGTCGACGCCGGTGTCCTGCACGGGATTGGTGAACTGGCCGGCGCGCATGGCCTGCACTTCGCGGCGCAGCTCGTCCAGTTCGGACTGGCGCGCCATCTCGTCGAAGCTGGCTCGGAATTCCGAAGCCATGCCACGCATGCGCCCGACGAACTGGCCGAGCTTGCGCAGGAGAACGGGCAAATCCTTGGGACCGACCACGATCAGGGCGACGGCGGCGATGACAAGGAGTTCAGTGCCGCCGATATCAGGTAGCATGGACGCGCCTTAGAACGGCGGAGCGTTACTGCCCCCCGCGTGGTTGGATCGTCGCGCGCGAAGAGCCCCTCCCCGCGCGCCCTAAAGCCTTACGACTTGCGAAGCTCTTCGGCTTCCTGCTCGGTGCGCGGCAGCGCGCCCTTGGCCTTGTTGTCAGCCACTTCGCTGCTCGTGTCGTCGTCCTTCAGGCCTTCCTTGAACGCCTTAATGCCCTTGGCCGCATCGCCCATGATGCCCGACAGCTTGCCGCGGCCGCCGAACAGCAGCAGCACCACAATGGCGACGATGATCCAGTGGATAGGACCGAAACTTCCCATAACCGAGACTCCTTGCGACAAGCGCCCTGTAGCCGCTGTGACGCGTCGTTACAACATGCCGGACAATATAGGCGCTCGCGGGGCCGCCGACCATCGTTCACCCTGCGGGCGAGACGTCGCGGGAGCCTCGGCAAGTTCTGCTCGGTCAAGTTGACCGCCTGGCGAAGCTTTCACCGAACCCTTACGCCACAAGCCGTTGAAAAGCATAGCTAAGCGCAACTGGCGCGGTTCTTGCCAGAATGTCGCACCCATTGTGTCCGGGAGCGCGTTCGCATGTCGATTTCCTCGATCGGTTCTTTCTCCCCCTACGCCGGGGTCTCTCCCGGCCTGAGCACCTCGTCCAACGCGCCGGTCGGCGAGCCGTCGGCCCGCGACGAGTTCCTGAAGTTCCAGAAGATGACGCCCGCCGAGAAGATGCGGGCCATGATGCTGGCCAAGCTGGGCGTGACCGAGGAAGAGCTCAAGGCCATGAAGCCGGAAGAGCGCAAGAAGGTTGAAGACAAGCTCAAGGAAATGATCAAGCAGGAGGTCGAGCAGGACCCCAACCGCAAGGATCAGAAGGGCCTGGTGGCGAACATCTTCGCCTAGTCCGCCTTTTCAGGCTCGCCCAGGAAGTCCTGGGCGAACTCCGGCTGTTCGCCGTCGTCCAGGTCCAGCGGATCCTCGTCTTCGTTCGGGCGCAGACCCAGCGGATCGGGCACCGAGAAGCCCGGCGGCAGGTTCATTTCCAAGAGGCCCGCGGCCTTCATCTCGGCAATGCCCGGCAGGTCACCCAGATTGGCCAGGCCGTAGTGCTCCAGGAACGCGTCCGTCGTCCCGAACGTCACCGGCCGGCCTGGCGTGCGGCGACGACCGCGCATGCGGATCAGCCCCAGCTCCAGCAGGACGTCGATCGTGCCCCGGCTGGCCTGGACGCCGCGCACGGCCTCGATCTCGGCCCGAGTCACCGGCTGGTGGTAGGCGACGATGGCCAGGGTTTCTTGCGCGGCCTTGGACAGGCGGCGCGGCTCCTCGCGCTCTTCCGTCATCAGGAACGACAGGTCTTGGGCCGTCTGAAAACGCCAGCGCCCGGCCACCTCGACCAGTTCGATCCCCCTGCCCTCATAGCGCGCCCGCAGGCCCGCCAGGCCGGCGGCGATGTCCGCCCCTTCCGGCAGGCGCTTGGCCAGGTCGACGTCGCTGAGCGGCTCGGCCGCCGCGAACAGCAGGGCCTCGATGCAGCGCTCGACGAAGAGAGGTTCCAACTCGACGGTCATTCGATGACCTCTAGCGGCTCCGCTCTCGTCCGCAAGTAGATGTCCTTGAAGTGTTCCAGCTGGCGGGCCTCCAGGATGCCTTCCTTCACCAGCTCCAGCGAGGCCGACAGGGTCGAGGCCAGGTAAGAGGCGGGCGTTGGGCCGTCATCGTCCTCCAGCGCCTTCTCGATCGGGGCGATGGTGGAAAGGACCGTCCAGTCCTTCATCTTCGGCAGCAGGCTGCGCAGGCGGTCGCGGGCGTCTTCCAGCGGATAGGCCGTGGGCGGGCGCGGCGCGTAGTGGCGGCTGTGCTCGCGCTTGCGCTGCTCGATATAGGCGCTCATCAGGCCGTAAAGGTCGCCCTCCAGCCGGGTCGAGGAGACGATCTTCACCGCTTCCGGATCGCCGCGCATGAAGACGTCCTGCTTGAGGATCGGACGTTCCTTGAGGGCCTCGACGGCCTTGCGCATGACGTCCAGCTTGGCCAGGCGGAAGGCCAGCTGGGCGGCCATTTCCTCGGCGGGCGGCTCCTCGGCCTTGGCGCGTTCGGGCTTGGGCAGCAGCAGGCGGGATTTGAGGTAGGCCAGCCAGGCGGCCATCACCAGATAGTCGGCGGCCAGCGAGAACCGCACGCGGCGCGCCTGCTGCACGAAGGCCAGATATTGCTCAGCCAGCTTGGTGATCGACAGCTGCAGCAGGTCGACCTTCTGACTACGCGCTAGCGCGAGCAGGACGTGCAGCGGGCCTTCGTAGCCGTCGATATCGATGACCAGCGCCGCGCCGTCTTCGGCCGCTTCATCGGCGGCGGCAAAGTCGAAAGTGGGCTGGAAGCCCGTGTTCAAGCGTACTTGCCGTCGAACGCCGCGTCGAAGCGGGCGCGGGCCTCGGCCACGTCGAAGGGCTCGGGAACCTTGACCAGACGGCCCATCACGGCCTGGGCGCGGCGACGAGCTTCCTTGGAGAGCTTGCCGACACCCGACATCACGGCCTTCATCTCGGCCATGTCGCCATTGCAGTGCAGGACGACGTCGCAGCCGGCCGACAGGCTGTCCTTGGCGCGCTGCTTGAAGTCGCCCGACAGGGCCTTCATCGACAGGTCGTCGCTCATCAAGAGGCCGTCGAAGCCGATGGACTCGCGGATGATTTTCTTGATGGCCTTCTTGGACGTCGTGGCCGGGTTCTTGCGGTCGATGGCCGTGTAGACGACGTGGGCCGTCATCGCCATCGGCATGTCGGACAGCACGCGGAACGGCGCGAAGTCGCGCTTGTCCAGCTCGTCCAGCTTGGCCTTCACCACCGGCAGCTCCAGGTGGCTGTCGCTCATGGCGCGGCCGTGGCCGGGGATGTGCTTGATGATCGGCAGGACGCCGCCGGCCAGCAGGCCTTCGGCCGCCGCGCGGCCCAGGGTCGCCACCTGCTCGGGCGTGTCGCCATAGGCGCGGTCGCCGATGATCTCGTGGCCCTTGGGATCGGGCACGTCCAGCACCGGCACGCAGTCGACATTGATGCCGAGGCTCAGCAGGTCATGGGCGATAAGGCGCGAGCCCAGGCGGGTGATCTCACGCGCCGTCAGCGGGTCGTTGGCGACCAGGGCGCCGTAGGCGCGGCCCGGCGGATAGATGCGCCAGTGCGGCGGTTGCAGGCGAGCGACGCGGCCGCCCTCCTGGTCGATCAGGATGGGCGCGTCAGGCCGGCCGACCGTCTCGCGCAGGGCCGCCGTCAGGGCGCGCACCTGGTTGGGATCGGCGATGTTGCGCTTGAACAGGATGAAGCCCCACGGCTTCACGTCCCGGAACAAGGCGACCTCTTCGGCCGTCAGCGTGGTGCCGGCGCAGCCGAGGATGGCGGCGGAAGACGAGGCGCCCATCAGGAGGCTCATTTGACGAAGCAGGACTTGCCCGAGGCCGAGATGGCCTCGCAGAACGCCTTGGCCGCTTCACGCGAGGCAAAGCCCGTGACCGAGGTGCGGTAGAGCGTGGCGCCGTTCTTATCGATCGCCTCGACCTTCTTGCCCTTGCCGGCGGCCAGGCCGGGGGCCAGGCGGGTGGCTTCGGTCCAGGCCTTGTCGGCCAGGGCGGGCGAGGACAGCGCGCCGATCTGCACCGAGGCCGGACCGGAGGCGGTGGCGACAGGCTTGGGAGTCGGCGCCGGGGTCGCGGCGGCGACCTGAGCAGGCTTGGGCGCTGCGGCGACCGGGCGCTGGGCGGCGGCCGTGGCCAGGGACTCGATGGTCGGGGCCGGCTTGGCGGCCGGGGTGGCCGGCTGGGTCACGGTCGGCGCGGGCTTGGCGGCCGGCAGAGCGGCGGTCTGGACCGGCGCGGTGGGCAGCGGCGCGGCCGGACGGGCCTGAGGCGTCTCGGGCGGCGCGGCGAAGGTCGCCGACGGCTGCGGGTCCTCGTTGTGATAGATTTGCAGGCCCGCGGCGGGGTCCTGCGGCTGGCTGCCGGCCGGCGGCGGGGTCTTCATCTGGGCGACCTCGGTCCCCACGGCCTGCGGCGGCTCGTTCGGATTCCGGATGCCGCCGCGATAGATCATCACCACCGCGACGACCAGCGTCACCAGCACCACCGCGCTGATGATCAGGGTCATGGGCAGAGGGCGAGCGCCGCGCACGGGCTGACGCGCGTCGAACGACAGCGGCGCGTCGGTGGGCGGCGTATAGGCCCCGCGGTGCGGATCGGACATTTCAGCTAGGCTCCAAAGTACTCAGGCACGCGGATCGAACGCCTCGAATCAGACGCGCGCGACCCTAGGTTACCCTTCGAGGGCGCGTCTCAGAAGCGTCCGCCCCGCTCAGGTGGCAGACTTCAAGCCGCTCGCGTCCCCGTTCCGAGTCTTGAGCCTTACGGCCTAGTTCCAGACGTCGAGGTGGAACAGCTTGCGATGTTCTTCTATCGCGAAGCGGTCGGTCATGCCCGCGATATAGTCACACACCACGCGAGCTCGGCCGGCTTCGTCGCGGTTCTGCGACTTGGCGAACCAGACGGTCGGCAGGACCTCCGGCTCCCTCAGGAATAGCGTGAACATTTCGCCGAGAATACGGCGAGCCTGGCTGCGGGTGCGGTTGACGCGCCAATGGCGGTACATGCGCTCGTAGAGGAAGGCGCGCAGGCGGGCCAGGTCCTCGGCCATGTCCGGCGAGAAGGCGACCAGCGCGTGGTCCAGGCCGCGGACGTCGTCGGCCGAGCTCACGCCGGTGGCGGCGGCGCGCTGCAGGGTCTCGCCCATCACGTCGTCGATCATCGCGCCGATCATGCGGCGGACGGCTTCCAGGTGGGTCAGGCGCGGGTCGAGGTCGGGACGCTCGCTCTTCACCGCGAACAGGATCGGGCCGATCAGCGGCACGTCCAGCAGTTCGTCCAGGGTGAACAGGCCGGCGGTGACGCCGTCATCGACATCGTGGTTGTTGTAGGCGATGTCGTCGGCCAGGGCCGCGACCTGCGCCTCGGCCGACGCCCAGGTGTTCAGGCCCAGCTCGTACTCGTTGTCGTACTTCTGGATGGCCTTCCAGGACGGCTTGCCCAGCTTGTTGGTGACGGGGCCGTTGTGCTTGATGATCCCTTCCAGGGTCTCCCAGGTCAGGTTCAGGCCCAGATAGTCCGGATAGCGGTGCTCCAGCTCGGTCACGACCCGGAACGTCTGGACGTTGTGGTCGAAGCCGCCGTACTCGCGCATCTGGATTTCGAGCTCATCCTCGCCGGCGTGGCCGAACGGCGGATGGCCCAGGTCGTGGCCCAGGGCGATGGTCTCGGCCAGGTCGCTGTCCAGGCCCAGGGCCGTGGCCAGCGAGCGCGCCACCTGCGCCACTTCCAGCGAATGGGTCAGGCGGGTGCGGAAATTATCGCCCTCGTGCGCCACGAAGACCTGGGTCTTCTCCTTCAGGCGGCGGAAGGCCGAGGTATGGATGATGCGGTCGCGATCGCGCGCGAACGGGGTCCGGGTGCGGCTTTCGTCCTCCTGGAACCGGCGGCCCTTCGATTTGAAGGGATCTTCGGCATAGGGCGCGCGGGGGACGAAGTACGGGGTCGAGGACATGAACCGCCTTTATCGCGTTTGACCATTTGACCTCTTCCGTAGAGGCCGCGTCACCCTCATATAAGCGCAAGGTGACTTTTCCACAGCCATGACCCAGACAGACTTAACGCTTTCCGAAAACGCCGCGCGCCGGATCAAGACCATCGCCGCCAGCGAGGGCCGCCCCTTGATGCTGCGCGTCGCCGTCGACGGCGGCGGCTGCTCGGGCTTCCAGTACCGCTTCGACCTGGTCGACACCGTCGAGGACGATGACCTCAAGGTCGAGCGCGACGACGCCGTGGCCCTGGTCGACGTCGTCTCCCTGGCCCTGCTGAAGGGCTCGGAGATCGACTTCGTCGACGAACTGGCCGGCGCCGAGTTCCGCGTCCGCAACCCGAACGCCAAGACCAGCTGCGGCTGCGGGGTCAGCTTCTCGATCTAGGTCGGGACAAACTGTAAGAGCGTCAACGCCACTGCGCCCCAGGCCAGCGGGGCGGCCATGGCGGCCCAGGACAGGGTCGTCTCGTTCTTGCGCCACAGGATCCAGCCGGCCAGCGGGGCCAGCAGGCACACCACCCAGAACGAGGCGGCGAACACGAAGCCCAGCCAGGCGACCGGATTCATCAGGTTGCCGGAGCGGTCGAAGACCAGCGGCGTGAAGATCGCCAGGATGCCGCCCAACACGGCCAGGCCCAGGCATGCGCCGGTGGCGACGACCATCAGGATGACCTGTCTCTTGTCGATCGTTCGTTTGCCCGACTTGAGCGCATTCGTCATGGGCTCTAGCCTCCCGCCGCTGTCTGGAGCCGTCAATGCGTATAGCCACCTGGAACGTCAATTCGATCAACGCTCGCCTGGAAGGCGTGCTGGCCTGGTTCGAATCGGAGGCCCCGGACGTCGCGGTGCTCCAGGAGATCAAATGCGTCGACGAGAAGTTCCCGACCGAAGCCTTTGAGCGGCTGGGCTACAACGTCGTCGTCCACGGCCAGAAGACCTATAACGGCGTGGCCCTGCTGTCGAAGTTCCCGATCGACGATGTGCGCAAGGGCCTGCCTTTCCTGTCCGAGGACGAGGTCGACGAGCAGTCGCGCTACGTCGAGGCGGTGATCAATGCGCCCACGCCGTTCCGGGTGGTGGGCATCTATCTGCCCAACGGCAATCCGATCGGCACGGAAAAGTTCGACTACAAGCTGGCCTGGATGCGTCGCCTGCACGCCCACGCTGCCGGCCTGTTGGCCTTCGAGGAGCCCCTGGTCATCCTGGGCGACTACAATGTCATCCCCGAGGCCGAGGACGTGGCTAATCCCGAAGCCTGGCTGGGCGACGCCCTCTATCAGCCCGAGAGCCGGGGCGCGTTCCGGGCGCTGAAGAACCTGGGCTTGGCCGACGCCTACATGCAGGTCGACGGCGCGCCGGGCGGCTACACCTTCTGGGACTACCAGGCCGGGGCCTGGCCGCGGAACCTGGGGATCCGCATCGACCACCTGCTGTGCTCGCCCCAGGCCGCCGACCGCCTGGAGGCCGTCGTCATCCACCGCGACGAGCGCGACAAGGAAAAGCCCAGCGACCACGTGCCGGTGGTCGGCCACTTCCGCGACTAGCCGCCGCCTGTCCCAGAAACACGACTCTCGCTAGCCTGAGCCTCACTATGAGCGAGCTTGCGCGTCTCCTTCTGTTTGTCGCCATCGCCGGTACGGCGGTGACGTTCCTCGGCAGCCTGGCCATCTGGTACGGCGACGAGGACCGGCGCATCCGCCGCGCCCTGCGCAATGTGCTGAAAAGCGAGCCAGAAGGCCTGATCGTCGCACGCGGCCGGGGTCGCGGCGCGGGCTTCTCGTTCGCCACCAACCTGTTGGCCGTGGCGTGGGACCGGGGCGCCTGGTGCCTGGTCTATCGCCTGGACGAGATGATGGGCGCCGAGCTCTTGGTCGACGGCCAGGTGATGGGCCGCGTGTTCCGGGGCGAAGGCCGCCGGGCCATCGACCACGTCGCGCCCCAGGCCGAGCGGGTCACCCTGCGCCTGATCTTCGACGATCCGCGCCATCCCGACTTCACCCTGGACCTGTGGGCGCCCGGCGACGAGCAGCGCCGCGAGACCGCCTCGCCGGCTGAACTGGTGCAGGAGGCCAACCGCTGGCTGGCCCGCTGCGAGGCCATCGTCCGCCGTCCGCTGCCGCCGCGTCCGGAGAAGCCGGTCGCCGCTCCGGCGACAGTCGCCACTCGCCCGGCTCCCGCGCCCACGCCGCCCCCCGCTCCTCTGGTCGACGACTTCGACGACGAGGCGTTCGAGGACGAGGACGACGACTTCCAGGCGCCGCCTCCGCCCCTGCCCGACACCCCGCCGCCGCTGTCGCGTCGCTCGTCGTTCGACAACGTTCCCCGCGCCGGCGCGGCCCGCCCGATCTCGCGCCCGAGCACGCCAGCGCCCGCGCCGGCTCCGGCTCCGGCTCCGGCCAAGGCGCGCCCGGCCGAGCCCGACATGTTCGACGACCCGCCGTGGGACGAGGAAGATGAGCTGCCGGCTCTGCGTCCCGCGCCGGAACCGGAATACAAACCCGTCTCGAAGGCCCGTCGCGAGACCGCCAGCGACCAGGACGAGCTGCCGTTCGACTTGGACGACTAGCGCCGATCACGCTTTCGGGATCGGCTATCGCCGTTCTGCCTTTTTCGATTGCTGCGACGCAGCGACGGGCGTAAAGCGCCGGCCGCCGGTCGCGAACCGGCGCTTTGGAGCCTCGTGCTTGCATGGCGGGTAAAGACCCCCTCGCCGCGTCCGAACCAACCACCCCGACAACTCAAGCTTCCCACCACACCGGTCACGCGGCGTCGCGTTTCTGGCCGTTGGCGCTGGGCAGCGTGGGCGTCGTGTTCGGCGACATCGGCACCAGCCCCCTCTACGCCTTCCGCGACGCGCTGGGCGAGGCCGCCCGCGACGGGCTGGTCCGTCCCGAGATCATGGGCGTGCTGTCCCTGGCCCTGTGGGCGCTGATCCTGGTCGTGACGGTCAAGTACGTCCTGTTCCTGATGCGCGCCTCCAACAAGGGCGAAGGCGGGGTGCTGTCGCTGATGGCCCTGGCCCAGCAGGGCGCGGCGGGCCGCACCGGCCTGATCTTCGCCCTCGGCGCCATCGGGGCTGCCCTGTTCTACGGCGACGGCGTCATCACCCCGGCGGTCTCGGTGCTGTCGGCGGTCGAGGGCCTGAAGTCGGTCAAGGGCTTCGAGCACTGGTTCGGCACCCAGGAAGTCATCGTCGTCAGCCTGGTGATCCTGACAGGGCTCTTCAGCTTCCAGGCCAAGGGCACGGCCAAGGTGGCCGGCATCTTCGGCCCGATCATGGTCTGCTGGTTCCTGTGCCTGGGCGCCCTGGGCGTCTGGCACATCAAGGACGATCCCAGCGTGCTGGGCGCGATCTCGCCGACCTACGCCATCTATTTCCTGACCCACCACGGCCTGACCGGCTTCCTGGTCATGGGCGCGGTGTTCCTGACCGTGACGGGGGCCGAGGCCCTGACCGCCGACATGGGTCACTTCGGCCGCGGACCAATCCAGATGTCGTGGTTCGGCCTGGCCCTGCCGATGCTGGCGCTCAACTATTTCGGCCAAGGAGCTCTGGCGTCCAAGGCTCTGACGATCGCCGAGGCCTCCGGAACCGCCCTGCCCAACGCCGACTGGTTCTTCCTGATGGCCCCGCACCAGTGGCGCCTGGGCCTCGTCTTGTTCTCCGGCGTCGCCACCGTCATCGCCAGCCAGGCGGTGATCACCGGCGCCTTCTCGCTGACCCAGCAGGCGATCCAGCTGGGCCTGTTGCCCCGCATGGACATCAAGATCACCTCGTCGACCGAGGCCGGCCAGATCTATGTCGCGCCGATCAACTGGCTGCTGTTCGTCGGCGTGGTGCTGGTGGTGCTGTCGTTCCGCTCGTCCAGCGCTCTCGCCCACGCCTACGGCATCTCGGTGACCGGCACGATGGTGGTGACCACGCTGCTGGCCTACATCGTCGTGCGCCACGTCTGGAAATGGCGCCTGGTCACGGCGCTGGCCCTGATCGTGCCGCTGTTCGCCCTGGACCTGACCTTCTTCACCGCCAACCTGCTGAAGGTGCTGACCGGCGGTTGGGCGCCGCTGGCCCTGGGCGCGGGCCTGTGCCTGCTGATGTCGATCTTCGTCAGCGCCACCGAGCGCCTGCGGCTCAAGCTCAGCAAGGACGGCCTGCCGTTCGGCGACTTCCGCGAGATGATCCTGCGCCGCCCGGCCGGCTCGACCGCCGGCACCGCCGTGTTCCTGACCTCGGACCCCGACACCACCCCGCCGGCCCTGATGCACAGCCTCAAGCACTTCAAGGTGCTGCACGAGCGCAACGTGCTCTTGAAGGTCGTCGCCGAGACCCGTCCGTATGTGCCCGACGCCGAGCGGATCGAGACCCAGACCCTGGACGACCGCTTCTCGCTGGTCACCCTGCGCTACGGCTACATGGAAAGCCCGAACATCCCCAAGGCCCTGGCCGCCTGCCGCAAGCAGGGCCTGAAGTTCGACATCATGAGCACCTCGTTCTTCGTCAGCCGCCGCACCATCGTGCCATCGACGGCCAGCGACGCCCTGCCGGCCTGGAAGCGCAAGCTGTTCACCTTCCTGACCCGCAACGCCGCCGACCCGACGACCTTCTTCCACCTGCCTCCGGGCCGGGTGGTGGAGCTGGGCACTCAGGTCAGTTTGTAGGACTCTTCAAGTGCCGGCCCAGCGCGTCGATGAACAGGCGCGTCTTGGCCGGCACCAGGCGGGCGCTGGGATAGACGGCCCAGATCGACCAGGACTCCAGCACCGCATCGGCCAGCGGGATCTCGACCAAGCGGCCGGCGGCGACGTCCTCGCGGATGTTCCAGTCCGACAGCATGGCCAGGCCCAGGCCGCCCAGGCAGGCCATGTGCAGGGTCTCGATCCCGCTGGCGGTGAAGCGTCCGGCCACGCGCTGCTGTACCGGCTTGTCGCCGATCATGAAGGTCCAGTGGCTGACGCCGGTGATCGCCAGGCACTGGTGGTCGGCCAGGTCGGCCAGGATCTTCGGCGCGCCGTGCTCGGCCACATAGGCCGGCGAGGCGTAGAGCTTGCGCGGATTGCCATCCAGGCGGCGGGCGATCAGCGAGTTGTCGCGCAACACCGCGATGCGGATGGCCACGTCGATGCCGCTGGCGACGATGTCGGTGATGGCGTCGGTGACCTGCAGGTCGACCTGCAGGTCCGGGTTGGCCCGCATGAAGGCCGGGATCATCGGCGCGACCATCTTGCGCCCGAACGGGGCCGAGGCCGTCACCCGCAACATGCCCGAGGCCCCGGCGCTGGAGGGCCGGATCGCCGCCCGCGCCGCGGCCTCGCCCTCCAGCATGGCCTGGGCGTGGGGCAGGAACGCCTCGCCCTCGGGGGTCAAGGACAGGGCGCGGGTCGTGCGGTGGACCAGTCGGGCTCCGACCTCATCCTCCAGCGCCGCCAGCCGGCGCGAGGCGGCCATCGGCGCGATGCCCAGCCGGCGAGCGGCCGCCGCCAGGCTTCCGGCCCGCGCCGCCTCGACAAAGACGCCTACGTCCACAAGATCCATTATATCGAATTCCGATCGTCCGACTTATCTATTAAGGCCCATTATACTCGAATTCGATAGCCCATACATCCCGGCCCGACGGAGAGCGAACGCTGCTCTCCCTGGAGCCGACCATGACCTTCATCATCCCCCGCACGGCTTTCAAGGCCGCGCCTTTGGGCCGGGGCCTGACGTTCTCGATGGCGACCGCCGCCGGCCTGGCCGTCGCCAACATCTATTACAGCCAGCCGATGCTGGGCCTGATCGAGCGCGACCTGCCCGGCCCGCTGACCGCCTTCGTGCCCACCGCGACCCAGCTGGGCTACGCCGCCGGCCTGCTGCTGCTCGCGCCCCTCGGCGACCGCGTCGAGCGCAAGACGCTGATCGTCGTCCAGTTCATGGCGCTGGCCTTCGCCCTGGTCCTGGCGGCCCAGGCGCCCACCGCCGGCTGGCTGCTGGTCGCCTCGCTGCTGCTGGGCATGGCAGCCACGGTCGCCCAGCAGATCGTGCCGCTGGCCGCGCATCTGGCCCCGGCCGACAAGCGCGGCGCCACCGTCGGCGTCGTCATGTCGGGCCTGCTGTGCGGGATCCTGCTGAGCCGCACCGTCGCCGGCTTCGTGGCCACCGGCCTGGGCTGGCGGGCGATGTTCTGGCTGGCCGCGCCGGTCGCCTCGGCCGCCGGCTTCCTGATGGCCGCTACCCTGCCGCGCAGCAAACCCGACAGCGACCTGTCGTACGGCGCCCTGCTCGCCTCGCTAGGCAAGCTGTGGGCCGAGCACCCTGCCCTGCGCCTGGCCGCCTTCACCCAGGCCAACCTGTTCGCCGCCTTCACCGCCTTCTGGACGATCCTGGCCCTGCACCTGCAGGAGCCGCGCTTTGGCCTCGGCGCGGACGTCGCCGGCGTGTTTGGAATCGTCGGCGTGGTCGGCGTCATGGCCGCGCCCCTGGCCGGACAGTTCGCCGACAAGCGCGGCCCGCACCTGGCCATCGCCCTGGGCGCGATCCTGACCCTGGTCGCCTGGCTGATCTTCGGCCTGTGGAGCTCGGTCGCCGGCCTGCTGATCGGCGTGGTGGTGCTGGACTTCGCCGTGCAGGGCGCCCTCGTGTCGAACCAGGCCCTGGTCTACGCCCTGAAGCCTCAGGCCCGCGCTCGGCTGAACACCCTCTTCATGGGCGCGATGTTCTTAGGCGGCGCAGGCGGCTCGGCCGCGGCGGCGGCGGCCTGGACCCATGGCGGCTGGAGCGCGGTGGCGGTGCTGGGCGGCGGCCTGGCGATGATCGCCGTGCTGCTGCAGGTGTCGGGCGGAAGACGGCGCTAGCGGCCCTTGCGCTGCGCCGCCACGGCCTGACGGACGGTCCGCAGCCACGGATCGTCCGCCTTGGGCACGGCCAGATAGCCGGGACCGCGACGCCGATAGTTATCCCAAGGGATGACCTCGCCCACCAGCGCTCCCTTGGCGTCGCGGAAGACGAGGTAACGCACGCCCTTCAGCGCACCGGGGAAGGACAGGCACGTGCCCGGCGTCAGGTTCAGGGGCGTCAGCTCCACCGCCGTGATCACGGGCGCGTCGTTGTACATCGCCAAGGACTGGATCGTGCTGTCCGACGCCGGCCCGACACCGGTCAGCTGGAAGCGCTTTGCGCCCTGACCTTTGAGCGTCTCCACGACCCTGTAGCTGAGCCGCGTCACCTCGAACTCGTCGGCCAGCGACACCTGTCCTTCGAACAGGTCCTTGCTGTAGCGGATCTGGCCGGGACCGCTTCCGAACGCCTTTCGGGCGAACGGGGCTGACGGCAGGCGCTCGGACCGCTCAACGACCACGATATCGATCGCGGCGGCATGGGCGACCAGATGCTTGGCGAGATAGGCCAGAGACGGCTGGGGTCCCCCCGCAGGCACACAGGCTTGAGCCGCGCTCGCGCCGAAGCTCAGAACGGTCGCGAAAAGGAGCGTCCCGAGCCGCTTCATGTTCAGCCCTCCGCCGCCCACTCCACCGCCAGCGCCAGGTCCAGCGCCCGGGCGGCTTCCTCACCGGTGACCACCGGACGCGGGGCCTCGCCGCGCACGGCCTTCAGGAAGCCGGCGACCGACAGGCCCAGCGGGTCCTTGCCGGCCGGGGTCTCGGTGAAGTTCTCGATCAGCGGGAACGGGGTGGTGTTGCGGAAGGTGCGAGCGAGAAAGTCGATCTCGACCTCGCCCGAAGGGTAGACGACCTTCATCGTCCGCTCGCGGGCCTCGGCCACGCGGGAGCTGTCGAAGATGGCGATGAAGCCGTTGTCGAAGGTGGCCTCGGCCCTCACCCAGTCCAGCGAGCTCGAGCGGGTGACGTCCCCCTCGCCTTCCACCGTGATCGGCTGGCCTTCGCAGAGGGCCAGCGCCAGGTCGATGTCGTGGATCATCAGGTCCAGCACCACCGAGACGTCCAGGTTGCGGTCCGAGGGCGTGCCCCGGCGGACGGCTTCCAGGCGCAGCGGCTGCTCGGGAATGTCCAGCAGGCCCATGGCCTGGAACACCACCCGCTCCTGATGACCGCAGGCCAGCGGCACGCCGGCCTTGGCGGCGGCGGCGACCATCTTGTCGGCGTCCTCGGGCGACACGGCGATCGGCTTTTCGGAATAGACCGGCTTGCCGGCCTTCAGCGCGGCCAGGGCCGGCGCGGTGTGGTGAACGGCCGGCGCGGCGACCGTGACCACGTCCACCTCGGCCAGGAAGGCGTCGATGTCGTCGAAGGCCTTGGCGCCCAGCGGACCGGCCAGGGCCTCGGCGCGGGCCAGGTCGACATCGTAGACGCCGACCAGCGTGACGCCGTCCAGCTCGACATACTTCTTGGCGTGATAGCCGCCGAACACACCGGCGCCGACGACGCCTGCCTTGAGGTCTTGGGTCATGCCGGCTGTCTACCGCGCTTCGGGACCGCTTAGAAGCACTGGAGACTTCCGTAAGGGCGCGCTAAACATCCGTTTAAATTAGCAACGCTCGCCAAGAGCCTGTCGGAGGAAACCCATGACCACCTCGCGTGAGATCCGCCTGAAGAGCCGCCCCGTCGGCCTGCCCAAGGCCTCGGACTTCGACCTGGCGACCGTCGAGCTGGCCGCGCCGGGCGACGGCGAAGTGCAGGTCCGGAACCTGTGGATGTCGGTCGACCCCTATATGCGCGGCCGCATGTATGACCGTCCCAGCTATGTGCCGCCGTTCCAGATCGGCCAGGCCCTGCAGGGCGGCGCGATCGGCGAGGTCACGGCTTCCAACGATCCGGACTTCAAGCCGGGCGACATCGTCAACTCGATGTTCGGCTGGCGCGAGGCCTTCAACGCCAACCCGAAGGCCCTGGCCGCCGCCGGCATGGGGGCGATCACCAAGATCGATACGCAAGGCGTCCCGCCCCAGGCCTTCTTGGGCGTCGCCGGCATGCCGGGCATGACCGCCTATGCCGGTCTGCTGCGCGTCGCCGCGCTGAAGGACGGCGACGTGGTGTTCGTCTCGGCCGCCGCCGGCGCCGTAGGCTCGGTCGTCTGCCAGATCGCCAAGCTGAAGGGCCATACCGTGATCGGCTCGGCCGGCGGGCCCGAGAAGGTCGCCTTCCTGAAGTCGATCGGCGTCGACCACGTCATCGACTACAAGGCCACGCCCGACGTCGTCGCCGAGCTGGCCAAGGTCGCGCCCAAGGGCATCGACGTCTATTTCGAGAATGTCGGCGGCATCCATCTGGAAGCGGCCATCAACTCGGCCCGCCCGTTCGCGCGCTTCGCCCTGTGCGGGATGATCTCGCAATATAACGAGACCGGTAAGCCGGAAGGCCCGTCCAACATCATCCTGGCCGTCGGCAAGAGCCTGCGCCTGGAAGGCTTCATCGTCTCCAACCACTACGACCTCTATCCGCAGTTCGCCAAGGACATGGGCGAGTGGATCAAGGCCGGGAAGATCAAGTGGAACGAGACGGTGGAAGATGGCGTCGAGCGTGCGCCGGACGCCTTCCTCAAGCTGTTCTCAGGCGAGAACCTGGGAAAGATGCTGGTGAAGCTGAAGTAGAGGCCTACTCGCGGGGTTCGAGCTTCGACAGCTCGAGCCCCGTCGAGGTCTTCTTGAACTGGAACTTCACCCGCGTCCCCGGCGTGATCGGGGCCTCGGCGATGACGTCCGCATAGACCTTGAACTGGTTGCGGCCGGGCTTGAGGCCCGCCGCGCTCGCGCCGTCGTGATCGAGCGTGAGAATCTGGCCGTCCAGGCTGGAAATCACCCCCTGCGCGTCATAGGCGGGTAGCGATTCCGTTGACGGCATGGCCTCGACCACGCCCGGTTTTGAACGGCCGTCCTGCGAAGCTTGTCCGCATGCGGCCAAGCCCAGAACGGCGATGGAAGCGACAAAGTACCGAATATTCATAGCCTTACCGAAATTCCCCAAATCGGCGAGCCCCGCTCGCGCGACGCGTTTCCGATGTTTTTTCTCGCAACTGCGAAATCGGCGTGATTTCCGGTAGCGAATTTGTGATCGAAGTTTTACTGTAGGGATGACCGGCGGCTCTCCACGCCGGTTTCGACCGTCACGAAGCTGTCACAACCGCCCTGCCCGTCCCTAGCGGATGCGCAGGCCAGCGGAAAGAGGCTCCAGGCGTCGAAGCGTACGGAGAGAGCCCGGCCCGCCGGAAAAGTCCGAGATCTGACGATATGAGCGATCGCTCCAGCCTCTTCGACGTACGCTCCTCCACGAGCGTCACCCTCGATCAGGTCGTTCGCCGTGACACGGTCGAGATCCCGGCGGAAGTGCCGCTGGCCATGCCCGTCCAGCCGCTGGGCTTCTGGCAAGGCGGCTCGCGCCGCGCCACGGCGCTGGCCGCCAACATGACCATGCGTCGCTGGATCGTGGCCGTGGCGACCATCATCATGGGCTTCGCCGGCTGGAAGGCCACCTTCGACACCGTGGCCCTGGGCGGGGTGACCCGTCTGGAAGCCGTGGTCGTGGTGCTGCTGGCTCCGCTGTTCCTGGCCCTGTCGCTGTGGTTCTGCACGGCCGTCGCGGGCTTTGCGATCCTGCTGGGCAAGCCCAAGGATCCCCTCGGCATCGACGGCGAAGCGCCCATGCCCAAGCTGCACACACGCACCGCCATCCTGATGCCGGTGCACAACGAAGACGCCGCCGGCGTCTTCGCGCGCCTGCGCGCCATGGACGCCTCGATCGCCGAGACGGGCATGAGCCGCCACTTTGACATCTTCGTCCTCAGCGACACCCGCGACGCCCAGGTGGCCCTGGCCGAGCAGGCCTGCTTCGCCCGCTTCCGCCGCGAGGCCCACAGCAACGTCTTCTATCGCGTCCGCAAGGAAAACACGGGCCGCAAGGCCGGCAACGTCGCCGACTGGGTGCGCCGCTGGGGCAGCGCCTACGAGCACATGCTGGTCCTGGACGCCGACAGCCTGATGACCGGCGAGGCCATGGTCCGCCTGGCCGACGCCATGGAGCGTCACCCGGGCGCCGGCCTGATCCAGACCATGCCGATGATCATCAACGCCCAGACGATCTTCGCGCGCACCCTGCAGTTCGCCACGCGCCTGTACGGCCGCGTCGCCTGGACGGGCCTGGCCTGGTGGTCGGGCACGGAGAGCTCGTTCTGGGGCCACAACGCCATCGTCCGCACCCGCGCCTTCGCCGAGACCTGCGGCCTGCCGCACCTGGGCGGCCCCAAGCCGTTCGGCGGCGAGGTCATGAGCCACGACGCCCTGGAAAGCGCCCTGCTGCGCCGTGGCGGCTGGAGCGTGCACCTGGCTCCGTACCTGGAAGGCTCGTACGAAGAGAGCCCCTCGAACCTGCTGGACTTCGCCACCCGTGACCGTCGCTGGTGCCGGGGCAACGTCCAGCACGTGCCGCTGGTCGCCCTGCCCGGCCTGCACTGGATGAGCCGCCTGCACCTGGTGATCGGCGTGCTGAGCTACGCCCTGTCGCCGCTGTGGTTCATCGCCCTGAGCGCCGGCATCACCTCGCGCGCCCTGATGCCCGAGCTGAAGAAGGCGGCCTTCACCATGGCCGACCTGCAAGCGGCTGCCCACGCCCTGATCGACTGGCGCGAGATTCAGGCCACCGCCTGGGCCATGATCATCACCTTCGTGCTGCTGTTTGGCCCCAAGATCCTGGGCTCGATCCTGGTGTTCTCGCGCAAGGCCGAGACCAAGGGCTTCGGCGGCAAGCGCCGCGTGGCCGCCGGCCTGGCCGTCGAAATGCTGCTCTCGGCGCTGGTCGCCCCGATGCTGATGTTCACCCAGACCCGCGCGATCATCGAGATCATGGCCGGCAAGGTCGGCGGCTGGGCCACCCAGCGCCGCGACGCCGACAAGGTCAGCTTCAAGGAAGCCAGCGCCGCCATGGGCTGGATCAGCGCCACCGGCCTGGCCCTGGGCGCGGTGTTCTGGTTCACGCCGGACCTGTTCACCTCGACCGCCCCGATCCTGCTGGGCCTGATCGTCGCCGTGCCGCTGACCATGCTGGGCGCCAACAAGGTCGCCGGCCTGAAGCTGAAGACCAACGGCCTGTTCATGACCCCGGAAGAGCGCCGCCCGCCGGCCATCGTCCGCGCGGCCCTGGGCCCGTCGTGCGAGCCGCCGATCCGCTGGTTCGCCCGCAACGGCAGCCCGATCGGCCCCAGCAACGAAGTGCGCGACGCCGCCTGATAACAGGCGTCAAGCGCTTTCCTAGGCTGGTTAGAAGGCTCTCGGCGGAGTAGAAGCGCGGCTTCCTCTCTCTCGGAGCCGCGTGCCGTGTCGCGTCTGTTCAGCGCCTATGTGATCGTCGACTGGAGCGCGGCGGCCAAGCCGACCACGGGCGCGGATTCCATCTGGATCGGCGTGCTCAAGCGCGACGTGCGCTTCCGGCTCACCTTCGAAAGCTACAATCCCGCGACGCGCGGCGAGGCCGAGACCCGGCTGGCCGCCATCCTCGACGACCTGAAGAAGCGCAATGAGCGCGCCCTGGTCGGCTTCGACTTCCCGCTGGGCTTCCCGCGCGGGCTGTCGCAGGCGCTGTCCCTGCCGGGCGAGGTGCGCTGGCGCGCGGTCTGGGACCAGCTGGCCAAGATGGTCAAGGACAAGGCCGACAACACCAATAACCGCTTCGGCGTCGGGTCCGAGATCAACCGCCGCCTGACCGGCGGTCCGTTCCCGTTCTGGGGCTGCCCGCCCAAGGACGCCCTGACGACCCTGCAGCCCAAGCGTCCGCGTGAGCATGGCCCGGACGACCTGCCGGAGTTCCGTTATGCGGACGAAGCGGCCAAGGGCGCGCACTCGATCTGGAAGCTCTACTACAACGGCTCGGTCGGCGGTCAGGCGATCGTCGGCATCCCGGCCGTGCGCCGCCTGAAGGACGCGCGCGGCGACACCGTGCGGGTGTGGCCGTTCGAGACCGGCTTCAAGACCCTGACCGAGGCCGACCTGGACGGCGTCGCCACCGTGGTCGCCGAGGTCTATCCGTCGCTGATCAAGGCCGTCCCGGGCGCCGGCGAGGTCAAGGACCTGGCCCAGGTGCGGGGCCTGGCCGAACACTTCGCCAAGCTGGACGAAGCCGGCAAGCTGGGCGCGATCTTCGCCGCGCCCAAGAGCCTGTCCGAAGACGCCGTCGCAGCCGCCGAGACCGAAGAAGGCTGGATCCTGGGGGCCTAGGCCCCCTTCCCCGCCAGCTTCCGATCGCGCCAGTCCAGCATCCGGAACCGGGTCAGCAGGAAGGCCGCCGCCAGGAAGCTGGTGACGATGATCGAGATCAGCACCCCGTTCAGGCCCATGCCTTGGGGGATGGCCAGGAACCAGGCCAGCGGACCCATGACCAGGGCGTAGCTGATCAGGTGGGTCACCGTCGGGACCCACACCTCGCCCCGCGCCCGCAACGCCTGGGCCGCCACCACCTGCACCGCGTCCGGGGCCAGGAAGAAGCAGGCCAGCACCAGGGCGGGCAGGATCATCGCCAAGGCCGCCGGGTCGGTCGTATAGGCCAGGGCCACCCAGTGCTTGGTCGGATAGAGGATCAGGCCCGACAGCACGCCGACGGCGCCGATCACCGCGAAGGCGATCCAGCCGGCGCGCTTCATGCCTTCCGGATCGCGCGCGCCATAGGCCCGGCCGACCTGAACGGCCGTGGCGGTCGCCATGCCCAGCGGGATCATGAAGATGATCGCCGAGACGTTCAGCACCACCGTATAAGCGGCCACCGCGATCGCGCTGATCCAGCCGCAGACCAGGTTCATGCCGGCGAAGGCCGAGACCTCGAAGAAGTTCGACGCGCCCGCGCCATAGCCGATCTTGCGCTGCTCGATCTCGGCCGGGCGGTCGCGGGCGGGCTTGTCGAAGACGCCCAGCGCGCGGGCCTCCTTCATGCGCAGGACATAGATGGCCAGGGCCAACATCAGGGCGGTGCGGGCGATGAAGGTCGACCAGGCCCCGCCCGTCGCGCCCAGGGCCGGCAGGCCAAAGGTTCCAGGCACCAGCAGCAGGTTGGCGGCCAGGTTGACGAGATTGGCCAGCCACATGAACACCGCCCCCGGCCCCGGCCGTGCCAGCCCCTCCAGCCAGAAGGTCAGGACCACCGAGATGGCGTAGACTGGCAGCGACAGCGAGAAGACGATCAGTGGAACCGTCGCACCGTCGGCCAGGCCGTCCTTGAGCCCCAGGCTGTGCAGGAACAGCGAGCCGAACAGCGCCAGCAGCACCATGGAGGCCAGGCCCAGCCAAAGGCCGTAGCTGAGGCCCCGGCGCAGCACCGCCCCGGTCTCGTGCCGCTTGCCCGCTCCGATGGCGCGGGCGGTCATCACCTGCACCCCGACCAGCAGGCCGACATTCATGGTCACGAAGATCGACGACGGCGCCCACGCCATGGCGTGGAAGCCCAGCTGCTGGGCCGAGAAGTGGCCGACGACGATGGCGTCCGTCAGGCCCATGACCATGATGCCCAGGCGCGACAGGATCACCGGCCCCGCCAAACGGAGCAGTTCGATCAGATCGGTCATGATGGGGCCGCGCGGCCGCTTCGGAGGAAGCGCCGTTCCGGCCGCGTCGCGCGGCATGGTCGTCACCAATGTCAAAGAAGGCGCGCAGGGTGGCCCATGCCCGTTTTTCGGGCAACCCGCATTCGGCGCAGGTTGGAACGTCGCGCGAGCCCAGTGGTTTTCGGGGCTCAGCCCTTCAGGAGCGCGCCATGTCCGAGACCCAGACCCCCGAGTTCGAACAGACCGGCGAACGCGTCGCCCAGGCCTATCGCGACATCCAGGCCCCGCTGGACGCCAAGGAGCAGCGGTCCTTCGAGCCGAAGGAAGAGGACCACAATCGCAGCCACGCCATGCAGGCCGGAGCCCGCCCCTACCCGGCTCCGCCCTTTCCCGAGCAGCACCAGGCCAAGCCCGGCGAGGAATACAAGCTCGACCCCGCTCCGATGTACGACGCCCCCTTCTACAAGGGCTCGGGCAAGCTGGAGCACAAGGTCGCCCTGATCACCGGCGCCGACAGCGGCATCGGCCGGGCCGTGGCGGTGCTGTTCGCCCGCGAAGGCGCGGACGTGGCCATCGGCTATCTCAGCGAAGACACCGACGCCGAAGAGACCAAGGCCGCCGTCGAGAAGGAAGGCCGCCGCGCCATCCTGCTGCCCGGCGATGTCGCCGATCCGGCCTACGCCAAGGCGGCGGTCGAGCGCACCGTGGCCGAGTTTGGCCGGCTGGACATCCTGGTCAACAACGCCGCCTTTCAGGAGCACGTGCTCGACTTCGAGGACCTGACCGAGGAGCACTTCGACCGCACCCTGCGGACCAATCTCTACGGCTATTTCCACATGGCCAAGGCGGCGGTGAAGCACCTGCCCAACGGCGGCTCGATCATCAACACCGGCTCAGTGACCGGCCTCCTGGGTAACAAGGACCTGCTGGACTACTCCCTGACCAAGGGCGGCATCCACGCCTTCACCCGCTCGCTGGCCACGCACCTGATCGAGAAGGGCATCCGCGTGAACGCCGTGGCCCCCGGCCCGGTCTGGACCCCGCTGAACCCGGCCGACAAGCTGGGTCCGGACGTCGCCCAGTTCGGGGCCAAGACCCCGATGAAGCGGGCGGCGCAACCCGAGGAGATCGCGCCGGCCTATGTCTTCTTGGCCTCGCCGCAGACGTCCAGCTACATCACGGGCGAGATCCTGCCGATTATTGGCGGGTACAACGGGGGCTAACGCAGCGGGTCCGAAACCTCGTCCTTCGACAGGCTCAGGATGAGGTTTCTAGTGAACCGACGTTAAAAGTAGTCCTCATCCTGAGCCTGTCGAAGGACGAGGACGGCCCCTCAGTGCGGCCACACCTCGGCCAGCACCTTGGCCTTGCCGTCCTTCAGGCTGACTTCCATCGAGGGCTCGTCCGGCTTGCCGGCGGCGAACAGCTCGTAGATCACCATGCCGTCGGTCTGCTTGCTCTCGATCACGCGCACCGGCTTGATCGCCTTGCCCGAGGCGGCCGCGGTATCGCGGACCAGCTGCGGCGCAGAGGCCCAGGCGATGTCGCGCTGGGTCTCGACGATCTCCCAGGCGCCGTTCTTCTCCAGCAGGTCGAACTCGATCTCCGAGCCGTCCGGCATCACGCCCTCGACGTCGTAGTAGCGGCGGTCGGCGCGTTCCTTCAGCTCGGCTTCCTTGATGGTCATGCCCGGCGCGGCGGCTTTCACGACAGAGGTGACGGCGGCGGGAATGTCCTTGACCGCGACCTCGGTCACCTTGGTCTTGGGCGCGTCGGCGAACGCCGCCGGGGCGATGGCCAGCGCGGCGAGGGTCAGGATGAGGGCGCGGTTCATGGGGTAATCTCCTGGTCTTCGGGAAGGATGGACGCGCTTCTAGACTGACGACGCTGACAACCGCCTGACGCATGCTATGCAATCGGCTCCGAACAAGGAGTCGCAAATGGCCCGCCGCGTCGCTCTCGTGTCCCTGCTCGTCGCCGACTATGACGAGGCGATCGGCTTCTATGTCGGCAAGCTTGGGTTCACCCTGGTCGAAGACACCGACATGGGCCACGGCAAGCGCTGGGTCGTGGTCTCGCCCGGCAGCGATGGCACGAACTTCCTGCTGGCCCGCGCCGTCGGCGAACAGGCCGCCGCGATCGGCAATCAGGGCGGTGGTCGCGTCTGGCTGTTCCTGCACACCGACGACTTCGCCGGCGACCACGCCCGCATGAGCGCCGCCGGCGTCACCTTCCTGGAGGAGCCCCGTCACGAGGCCTATGGCACGGTGGCGGTGTTCGAGGACCTGTCCGGCAATCGCTGGGACCTCCTGCAACCCAAACATTGAGAAGAACAATGGCCCGCCTGCTGACCCTCATCGCGGCGGTCGCCGCGCTCTCCATATCCGTGGCCGAAGCCGCGCCGAAGATCCGGGTGCTGTATCTCGACCAGTCGGTCGGTTTCGTGCACCGCCCCGTCGCGCGGCCCAAGAACAGCAACGGCCCGACCCCGTCCGAGATCGCCCTGGCCGAGATCGGCGCCAAGTCGGGGGCCTTCACCGTCGAGTCGACCCAGGACGCCCGCACCATCACGCCCGAGAAGCTGAAGGACGTCGACGTCCTGGCCTTCTACACCACCGGCGAGCTGCCGATCCCGGCCGAGAGCTGGGCGGCGATCCAGAAGTGGGTCGAGAGCGGCAAGGGCGGGTTCGTGGGCCTGCACAGCTCGACCGACACCCACTGGGACTATACGGGCCCCGGCCAGACCTACACCGCCCTCATCAACGGCAAGTTCGCCGGCCATCCGTGGACGCAAGGGACGCCGATCACCGTGCAGGCACTGGGCGGCAAGGATCCGCTGAACACCGCCTGGCCGGCGCGTTTCGCCTTTGCGGAAGAGATTTATCAGTACTCGGACTATGAACCAGCCAAGGTCCGCGTGCTGCAGGCGCTGGACTTCACCGAGACGCCGCTGAAGCGCCCGTGGTTCGTGCCGATCACCTGGACCCGCCAGATCGGCCAGGGCCGCCTCTACCACACCAATCTGGGCCACACGCCCAGCACCTGGGACGACCCGCGCTACCGCGACCAGGTCTTGGACGCCGTGCGCTGGACCGCGCACCGGGCTCCGGGCTCGGCCAAGCCGAACGCCGACGAGCAGGCCCTGTGGGCCCTGCGCTCGCTGCTGGCCTATGACGGCCGCCCCAAGGCCGATGTCGAGGCCCGCGTCGCCAAGCTGGCCAAGGCCGATCCCGCCTGGCTACGCGACGCCGCCGCCCGCACCGCCGCCCTGCGTCCACTGTGGCCGGCCAAGCCCGACAGCGACAAGGCTCCGTTCGAGACCGCCTACAAGGCGGTGCTGGACGAAGTGGTCGCCAAGTCCGGCGGCTAGTCCGCTCCGAAGGCCTCGGCGGCATAGGTGCGCAGCTGGCTGGCGATGTCGGCCGGCCAGGCCTGGATCTGCGCCTCGAAGCCTGCGTCGTCGCCGGCGAACAGCGCCCGCATGGCCTCCTCGAAGCCCGGCAGGTCGCCGCCTATCGCCGAGGCGAAACGGTAGGCCGCCTCGCGGGCGGCGCGGATGCGGTCGGGACCCTCGCTCTCGCGACGGGCGGCCTCGACCAGCTTGCGCAGCGCCACCGACGCCCCGCCCGGCTGGCTGGCCAGCCAGTCCCAGTGGCGCGGCAGCAAGGTCACTTCGCGGGGCACTACACCGAGCTTGGGTCGGCCACGTCCACGCGGGGCTTCCTCCGGCGGCGCCAGGCGCGCGGTCAGGGCCTCGGGTCCGCCGCTGAGGTCGAAGTCCACGCCCCGGCCGTCGGGTCCGAAGATCAGCACGCCCGCCTCCCCCGCCAGCCGTTGGGCCGCCAGGGCCGCATCCAGGCGCGAGCCGGCCGCCACACGATCCTGGCCGTGGAACACCACGTACTGTTCTTCCATCACATCAGCCCCGTGGCGTTCAGCGCCGCGATCCAGTGGACTCGGCGTTCCTTCAGTCGGCTGTCGCGGCCGAACCTGTCCAGCCCCTCGACGTCGATCGCCTCCACAGCTTCGAAGGCAAAGGCCTCTGCCCCATACGCGGTCCAGGCAGCCTGCAGGGACTTTTCACGGTGCGAACCCAGCCGCAGCGAGAACCAGATGCCGTTCTGGCGGGTGGACAGATCGGCCGTCGACCCGATCCAGACCTGATCGGTCGCCAGGCAGCGCACGGCGTATATGCCGGCCTCGACCTTGCGTTCCTTGTATTCGCGCAGCAGCGCCTTGCGTCCGGACATGACGGCCTCCTCAGGCGCGCCTTTTACCCGGACGAAATGTAGAGTCAATAAGATCCGGGTAAATTAGGCTTGCGAGGCGCGGTACGGGATGTAGCCCCGCTCGACCATGCGCCGCGTGGCCTCATAGACCGCCGACAGCTCGTCATAGGCCGACCGCAGGTGAGCCAGGCGCGCGACCTGCGCCTCGGACAGCGAAGCCCCCGCCTCGGTCATCGACGCGGCCTCGGCCACCCACTTGGCGCGGGCGGTGGCAGCGGCGACGGCCAGACGCTGAAAGCGTTCGGCGTCGGCATGGGGGATGGTCGCGCCCAGCACGGCCTTGTTCGAGGCGAACGCGGTGTAGTCGATCTGCTCGAGATAGCCGCGCAGACGCCGCTGGACCTGGGGATCGACGTCGCTGGGCTCGAAATGGTCGCCCGTACGCCGCGTGCTGGAAGTCATGATCGCCATGACGGTCTCCGATCCGGCCGAAAGCGACCGCTCAGACGCACAGGGTGCGCCTGACAGCTTAAGGACGGGTTGAAGCCCGTCCCGCGCGGATCAGAGCAGCTTGCGGAAGTTGATCCGCACCGTGCGACCCAGCGGGTCCAGATAGTCCTTCTGATAGGCCTGCGGCGTGGCGCCGTTCTGATCGCGGACGGTCTGCTTGGTGTCCAGCAGGTTCTCGAAGTTCAGCGAAACCTGCGCCCCTTTGAGGATCGGGAACTTGTCGACCGCCTTCTTGCGCGCCGGGACACTGAAGTTGGCGAAGAAGTTCACGCCCACCGTGGCCAGGTCCGAGAAGTACAGCGTCTGTCCGCCGGTCGCGCCGCCATTGACCCAGGTCGAGGCCTTCCAGGCGCCGTTGAAGCGCATGCCCAGGCCGTCCTTGAAATAGCCGCCCTGGATCTGCAGCTCATGCCGCGCCTGGCCGCCGCGCGCGCTCAGCGCCGAGCCGTCCAGCTGGTCCAGCACCGGCAAGCCCTTGCGGACGGTGATCTCATCGGTCAGGCGCCAGGTGTGGTAGACCGACAGCTGGAACATGCCCTGCCCCGGCCGCATCATGCCGGGAGGCGGGCCGCCCATGCCGCCGCCGCCCGGACCACCGGGACCGCCGCCGCCCATGCGCATCATGCCGCCGCCACCGGGTCCACGACCACCGCCCGGACCGCCAAAGCCTCCCGGCGCCCCCGGGGTCGGCGTGCCGACCGCCTTGAACAGGTTGAAGCCCCAGCGGATGTTCTCAGCCTCGGCGCTGGCGAAGTTCACCGGCCGGGCGTCGATGGCCAGCAGGCGACCGCTAGCGTCACGCGTGAAGCGGTCGGGGAACGCGGCCTCCAGGTCCGGCGTGATGGCCGGGAACGAGGCGATCATGTTCTTGGTCTCGGACCGCGTGTACGTCGCATTGAAGGTCAGCTCGACCTTCTCTAGCGGCTTGTAGTTCACGCCCAGCTTCTGGACCTGGCGGTTGTCGTTGCGCAGGGCCGCGTTGCCGCCGTCGGTGCGGCTGATGATCACCGTCTGGCCAGTCGTGAAGTCGAACACCGAGACGTTGGGGGTCACGACCACCGGATCGTTGATCTGGTTGGTCGAGGGCGCGCCCTCTTCGTCGGTGAAGCTGGCGATGAAGCTGATCTTCTTGATCGGCGACCAGTTCACGCCGCCGCCCAGGGTGGTCAGCCCCCCCAGGTCCGACAGCTCGTCATAGCCGGCGTTGAAGTTGACCGACAGGTCGCCGACCTTGGCCAGCACGTTCTGGCGGGTGCTGGTCAGGGGCAGGCTGAAGCTGCCCTGAACGCTCTCGGTCGTGCGGGTGATGTCGCGTGTCGTGGTCACGCCCGAGCGGACGGTCTTGGAGTCCAGGCTCTTGCTGTTGGCCCCGATCTTCAACGTCGTCTGCAGCGCCCCGGCCGGGACCTGGAACAGGTTGCCGTTGAGCACCAGCTCGGCGCTGGCCGAGGTCGAGACCGAGTGTGCGGTGTCGGGCGCGGCGTTCTTGTACAGGCTGGGCGAGATGTAGCCGAACGGATTGACGTTCGGATCGCGCGCCGTCACCGCCGCCTGGAAGGCGCTGATGTCCAGGCCGCGCCCGGTCGTGGTGTCGGTCGTTGTGCGGTCGAAGTCGCCGGTGATGTTCCAGCGCCAATCCTTGATCCGGCCGTTGGCGGCCGTGCTGACCTGGGTGCGCAGGGTGTCGACATCACGGGCCATGGCGCTCGGCGCGTCGATGAAACGATAGCCGGTCACGGCCTGCGAGAACGGTGAGAACGGGCTGCCGGCCGGCAGGTTGAAGGTCACGCCCGGCAGGCCCAGCAGCGAACGGCTGCTGCCGTCTTCTAGATTGCCGGTGATCGTCAGCTGGGTCTGCTTGTTCAGGTCCAGGCTGTAGGAGCCCTTCAGCGTGGCCTTGTCCGACTGCGCGATCAGTGAGCGGTCGCGGGTCAGGTCGCCGGTGTTGTAGCGGTTGGCGCCGGAGACGAACTCCGACAGCCCCGCGCGGCCGACCAGGGCCGAGCTGGGCACGCCAGCGAAGGTCACGGGACTGCCGACCAGGGCCGACAGGGCCGGATCCAGCTGAGCGCCGCCGATGCCGCTGACATTGCCCACCAGATCGAACGGCTGGCCGTTGGGCGAGCGGACGATGTCGCGGTCCTTCTCCAGCAGGTACGGGTCGTGGGAGACCTGAAGGTCGATGTTCCAGCGCTTGTCGCCGTTGATGTGCACGCGGTTGGCGCCGGCGTTCGGGTCGATGCGCCCGCCGTCCGTGGCGACCGTGGCCGCCACCTGGGTCATCAGGGCGTTGTAGTTCTTCTTGAGGATGATGTTCACGACCCGCTGGTCGGCCTTGTAGCCGTAGCTGAGCGCGACCTCCTCGGGCAGGACCTGGAACTTCTCGATCGCCTCGGGCGGGATGCCCTGGATCTCCTGGAAGCCCGAGATGCGGCGGCCATTGACCAGCATCACCGGCCCGCCGCCGCCATCGCGGCCGCGCGTGCTGGTGGTCTGGGGCGTCAGCATGGTCAGCAGTTCGCCGATCGAGCCCGCGCCGAAGCTCTGGATCTCGGCCTCGTTCAGCTCGATCTCGGGCTCGATCATGCCCTCGACCTTGCCACGCCGGTCGGCCTGGATGGTCAGGCCCTCGACCTCGTTGGGACCGTCGTCCTTCACCTGCGGCCTGGCCTGCTCCACGGCCGCCGGCGCCAAGGGCGCGCTCACGGCGGTCGCGGGGTCCAGCGCGGCGGCGGCCAGGCCGTAGAGAAGCACGGTCGAAAGGGTCATTGAGGCCCGTAAAACAGGAGTGACGGAAGACGCCGACACCTGTCGACGCCAACGCTGGGTTGCCGCTCCTTACGGGCCTGCGCCCCACCTCGCAACGCCCCCCGGCGTTAAGACAAGGCAATGCAGCATAAAGCGCACACTGGTGTGTCTTCCAGAGCCGATATCACGGCCTGAGCATTGAAATAACGTCACATTTTAAGCAGCGACGTGTTGCATCGGAAATGATGTTACAAATGGGAAACAAACTGCGCTGTTGGGCCGCAGAGCGCACGAGGCGCTGGAATCAGACGCCGCCCGCGAGGCTGTCCCCTCGAGCGGCGCAACCTGGACGCGTCAGCGCTCCAGGAACGGCTGGAAGCCGCCGAAGATCATCCGTTTGCCGTCGAACGGCATCTTGTCCATGTAGCCGTTCAGCCGCTCGTCGGCCATGACCTTGGCGTTGATCTCGTCGCGGCTGGCGCGGTCCTTGTAGGTAATCCACGAGAAGATCACGATCTCGCCCTCCTCGGCATGCACCGCGCGCGGGAACGAGGTCAGCTCGCCATAGGGCACGTCGTCGGCGACGCACTCGACGTACGACAACGCGCCGTACTCCATCCACACCTTGGCCCCGAGCTCGGCCATCTCCTTGTAGGCGTCCAGCTTGTCCTTGGGGACCGGCACCAGGAAACCATCGACATAGGCCATGACGTTCCTCCTTGTTGGTCGTCGTTGACGAACCAAGGACGTGGGAAGACCGCCGGTTCCGACAGCCTAGCGCACGTCCTCGCGAATTTTCTGCATCAGAGCCTGGATGACCTTGGCGTGGCCGCCGTTCAGGTCGGTCTCGGGGAACACCGCCAGCGGCGTATCGGGGGCCAGACCCCGGCCCTCCAGGTCCTCGCCCTTGGGGCCTTTGTAGACCTCGACCGGCAGGCCCAACGCCCAGCCGTTCGGCAGCGGCTTGGGCATCTGGTCCGAGAAGGCGCCGCGCGTGGTCCCGCCGACCTGCTTCACATTGGGCAGGGCCTTCATCATCAGGGTGAAGGTCTCGCCGGCGCTGACCGTGACGTCGCTGGTGACCAGATAGACCGGCCCGGTGAAGCGCACGCCGCTGGCCGGCTCGACCCGCACGGGCTGCAACGGCGCCTTGGCCCCGACGCCGACCTTCGAATAGGCCAGGTGCGAAGCGTCGGCGAAGCGGCCGGCGACCCGCGCGCTGATGGTGTCGTAGCCGCCGCGGTTGTTGCTGACGTCGACGATCACCGCCTTGGCCCCGGCGAAGGCGGCGATCGCCTCGTCCAGGATGGCGTCCAGCGGCCGAGGATCATCCGGCGCGGCGTTGCGGGCGAAGGCGCCCATGGTCACCAGGTTCAGATAGCCGATGTCGTCGACCCGACCCCAGAAGACACGGTTGTTGCCGGCCTGGCGGCCACGACCTTGCAGGACCTGGGTCAGGATCCCCTCGCGATAGGCCTGCAGCCAGGCCTTCTCGTCGCCGGCCGGATCGGCGGCGCGCACGCGCATCAGGGTCGGGGCGTCGCCGGGCTCCAGGTCGC
This sequence comes from Caulobacter sp. GW821-FHT10A06, assembly GCF_059415805.1. NCBI lineage: Bacteria > Pseudomonadati > Pseudomonadota > Alphaproteobacteria > Caulobacterales > Caulobacteraceae > Caulobacter > Caulobacter sp. GW821-FHT10A06. Next base: position 441,502 of record NZ_JBWKNY010000006.1, on the reverse strand, counting down.
GGCGATTGCCGTCGACCATGCCGTGCAGCTCAACATGAGGATCATCCAGGCCCGCCAGCAGGTCGGCCAGGGCGGTCCACAGCTGGAACTCGGTCGAGGTCGGCGTGACCTTGGCCAGCACGGCGGCCTTGCGCGCCTTCCAGTCGATGCCGGGGCGCGGATAGAGCTCGGCGAAGGTGTCGGCGGCAAAGGCGACGATGCGGTCGGGCGTCCAGCCGGCCGCGCTGATGCAGGCGTTGGGGACGTTGGGCAGGCGATCAAACATGTAGCGCGTGCCGTCCGGATCCCCGGTCAGGCTGATCGCCCCCTGCCCCTCTGGCCGCCATTGGCTGAGCACGCCGTCGGGATCGGGCTCCCGGCGCGGGTCGGGATAGCAGGCCTCGCCCGCGGTCTGGAACAGCTGGGCGCCATCCGGCCCGAACTGGACGATCCAGCCATAGCCCCGCGACTTCCAGGCGCCCCGCAGCTCAGCCGCCACGGACCCGCCCTTGGGCTGGACGGGCCAGAACGGGCTCTCGGCGAAAGCAGGCGAGGACAGGGCAAGAACGGCGGCGGCCGCCAACAGACTCAAGCGTTTCATGGGCGCGACGGTGAAGGTGTCCCCGCCGCCGCGCCAGTGAAAATCGCCTACTCGGTCTTCAGGTAGATCTCGGACCCCTGTTCCTTGAATTTCTCGCTCATCTCCGCCATCCCGAGCTCGGCGCTGTTCGGCGCGAGACCGGCGGCGAAGTCGCGGACCTCGTGGCTGATCTTCATCGAGCAGAACTTGGGACCGCACATCGAGCAGAAGTGGGCGGTCTTGTGCGCCTCCTTCGGCAGGGTCTCGTCGTGGAACTTGCGGGCGGTTTCGGGGTCCAGGCCCAGGTTGAACTGGTCCTCCCAGCGGAACTCGAAGCGCGCGCGGCTGATGGCGTCGTCCCACATCGCCGCGCCAGGGTGGCCCTTGGCAAGGTCGGCGGCGTGGGCGGCCAGCTTGTAGGTGATGACCCCCGTTTTCACGTCGTCGCGGTCCGGCAGGCCCAGGTGCTCCTTGGGCGTGACGTAGCAGAGCATCGCCGTGCCGAACCAGCCGATCATCGCCGCGCCGATCGCCGAGGTGATGTGGTCGTAGCCAGGCGCGATGTCCGTGGTCAACGGGCCCAAGGTGTAGAAGGGGGCCTCGTGGCAGTGCTTCAGCTGCTCGTCCATGTTGGCCTTGATCTTGTGCATGGCCACGTGGCCCGGCCCTTCGATCATCACCTGGACGCCGTGGTTCCAGGCCACCTTGGTCAGCTCGCCCAGGGTGCGCAGTTCCGAGAACTGGGCCTCGTCATTGGCGTCGGCGGTAGAGCCCGGACGCAGGCCGTCGCCCAGCGAGAACGACACGTCATAGGCGCGCATGATCTCGCAGATGTCCTCGAAGCGCTCGTAGAGGAAGTTCTCCTTGTGGTGGGCCAGGCACCACTTGGCCATGATCGAGCCGCCGCGCGAGACGATGCCGGTGACGCGCTTGGCGGTCATCGGGATGAATGGCAGGCGCACGCCGGCGTGGATGGTGAAGTAGTCGACGCCCTGCTCGCACTGCTCGATCAGGGTGTCGCGGAAGACCTCCCAGTTCAGGTCCTCGGCCACGCCGTTGACCTTCTCCAGCGCCTGGTAGATCGGCACGGTGCCGATGGGGACGCTCGAGTTGCGGATGATCCAGTCGCGGATGTTGTGGATGTTGCGGCCCGTCGACAGGTCCATGACCGTGTCGGCGCCCCAGCGGGTGGCCCAGACCAGCTTGTCGACCTCGTCGGCGACGGTGGAGAGCACCGCCGAATTGCCGATGTTGGCGTTGATCTTGACCAGGAAGTTGCGGCCGATCGCCATCGGCTCCAGCTCGCCGTGGTTGATGTTGGCCGGGATGATGGCGCGGCCGCGGGCGATTTCCTGGCGCACGAACTCGGGCGTCACGAAGTCGGGGATCGAGGCGCCGAAGTCCTCGCCGTCGCGCACGCAGGGGCGGTCCTGCTCGCGGCGCAGGTTCTCGCGGATGGCCACATATTCCATCTCGGCCGTGATGATGCCGGCGCGGGCGTATTCCAGCTGAGTGACCAGCTTGCCGGGCTTGGAGCGATAGATCGGGCGGCTGTTGTCCGGGAATTCCGGGGCCAGGTGCTTGCCCTGGGCGAAGCCGTTGTCCTCGGGCTTCACCTGGCGGGGATCGGTGACCAGTTCGACATCGCCGCGCGCCACGACGAAGGCCTCGCGAGTGCGCGGCAGGCCCTTCTCGATGTCGATGCTGACGGTCGGGTCGCTGTAGGGGCCCGAGGGGTCATAGATCGTCACCGGCGGCTCGTTGGCCGACGGGTGGACAGCCACCTCGCGGAACGGCACGCGCAGCTCGGGGAACAGCTCGCCGGCCTGATAGACCTTGCGCGAACCGGGGATCGGGCCGGTCGAGATGGTCTCGGCCACGGATTTGATGGTCGTCTGGATATTCATAGTCGGGCGCTCCTTCGGCTTTAAGGAGACCCGGACGTGTCGCGCTAAGTCGGTTTACGGACGGGCTGCGAGCCGCGACCGCGTTCCCTCCCTTCGCCGGCATGACCCGGATCAGGTTCTACGGGTCAGGGCCAAAGCCCAATCTCAGCCGCGCGAGCGACCCCCCGGTGAACAACGGCCGGACACTAGGCTCGCTGACGCACAGGTCAAGCGCCGCGTGCGGCCAGGATCACGAAGCCGTCAACGCCGTTACCTTTGCTCTTGCCGCCGCGAATGGAGCGTGACCGCCTCTGGTTCACCGCCTCCGAGGGCAAGCTCATGACCTTTCAAACCGACCGCCGCGCCGTCCTGCTGGGCGCGCTCGCCGCTGGCCTCGCCACGCCGGCCCTGGCCAAGACCACCGCCCGCAACATCGTTCTGGTCCACGGCGCCTGGGCCGACGGTTCATGCTGGAGCGAGGTAATCCCGCTGCTGCAGGCCAAGGGCTTCAACGTCACGGCGGTGCAGAACCCCCTCACCTCGCTGGCCGATGACGTGGCGGCGACCCGGCGGGTGCTGGCGCGGCAGGACGGCCCGACCGTGCTGGTCGGCCACTCGTGGGGCGGCGTGCCGATCACCGAGGCGGGGCTGGATCCCAAGGTCACCGCCCTCGTTTATGTCGCCGCCCGCGCACCGGACGTCGGCGAGGACTTCAACGCCCTGGCCGCGACCTATCCGACCATGCCGGTCCGGGCGGGCGTGGTGACGGTCGATGGCTTTTCGTGGCTGAACAAGGACGTCTTCGTCCGCTTCTTCGCCGGCGACGTCGCGCCGGCAAAGGCCCTGGCGCTGTACGCGACCCAGCAGCCGATCGCCGCCACGCTGTTCGCGGGCAGGACCACGGTCGCGGCCTGGCACGAGAAGCCCAGCTTCTATGCTGTCTCGGCCAACGACCAGACGACCAATCCGGACCTGGAGCGCTTCGTGGCCAAGCGGATGAAGGCCACGACGATCGAGCTGCCGTCCAGCCACGTGTCGATGATCTCGCACCCCAAGGCGATCACCGACCTGATCATCCAGGCGGCCGGGTGACGGTTATTTCACTTGCCGGCGGCGGGTAGCCACGCGATCCGGGAGACCAACGTTCTTCCGGAGATCCGCCATGATCCGCCGCCTGATCCTGCCCGTCCTCTGCGCGCTCGCCGCGACGCCCGCCCTGGCCCAGGAGGCCTATCCCAAGAAGATCCCCGCCCCCGGCGGCGAGGTGATCATCCCCAGCGAGCGGCACCAGAAATCCTACGATGAGATCAAGTACGCCCCGGCCCGCCGGGTCGGCGACATGCTGTACGTCTCGGGCGCCATCGTCGGGCGCGCCAAGGACGAGGGCACGGACCCGGAGTCGTTCAAGAAACAGGTGCGCCGCACCTTCGCGAACCTGGACGCGGTGCTGAAGGCGGCCGGGACCAGCTTCGACAACGTGGTGATGATCAACAGCTTCCACGTCTGGGAAGGCCCCGATCAACCGGCTCCGCGCTGGGAGCAGATCAACATGATCAACGCCGTGAAGAGCGAGTTCATCAAGGGTCCGAACCCGGCCTGGACGGCCGTCGGCACGACCGGCCTGCTGGCGCCCGGCGGGATCGTCGAGATCCAGCTGATCGCCTACATTCCCAAGTAGTTTTGGCCGCCGAAACCCTAGAGCCGCGTCGCCGAGAAGGTGTCGCAGGCCGCCGGGTCGCCCTGGTCGAAGCCGCGCGTGAACCAGCGCTGGCGCTGGGCGCTGGTGCCGTGGGTGAAGCTGTCGGGCACCACCTCGCCCTGGCCGCGCTTCTGGATGGTGTCGTCGCCGACCGCCGCCGCCGCGCCCAGGCCGTCCTGGATGTCGGAGCGGTTGATGACGATCTGGCCGCCCGAGGCCTTGTTGGCATGCGCCGCCCAGACGCCGGCATAGCAGTCGGCCTGCAGCTCCAGCCGCACCGAGCCGCTTTCCTCGCCGCGCGCGCCCAGGCGGCGGGCCTGCTGGTCGGCGCCCAGCAGATGCTGCACGTGGTGGCCGATCTCGTGGCTGATGACATAGGCGCGGGCGAACTCGCCCTGGGCGCCGAAGCGGGTCTCCAGCTCGCTCCAGAACGACAGGTCCAGATAGACCTTCTGGTCGGCGGGACAGTAGAACGGCCCCATGGCTGACTGGCCCGTGCCGCAGCCGGTGCCGGTGGCCTGCTTGTACAGCACGATGGCCTCGGGCGGCCGGTAGTCGACGCCCTCGTTGCGGAAGATCGGCGTCCAGACCTCGCGGTTGGAGGTCTCGATCACGTCGACGAACCGGCCGTCGCGGTCGCTGACCTCGCCCCGCACGCCTTCCTGCTGCGCAGGTTGTTGCAGGTTTTGGGTCGCCTCCAGGGTCGTGCGCGGATCGATGCCGAACACGAAGTAGCCGATGGCGGCCAGCACCACCGCGCCAATGCCGCCGCCGGCGACGCCCACAGGCCCGATGCCGCGCCGATCCTCGATGTTGCCGGACCGGCGGCCGCCTTCCCACTCCATGGGTGATCCTCTGTCTGGTGCTACTTGGGTTCGCTGGCCGGCCGGATGGCCCGCATGCGCGCATTGCTCTCGGCCAGAGCTTCCGCCGTCAAGCGCTCAAGCTGCTGGGTCGAGGCGGAAGGGTCGGTGTCGCGGCTGGGAACCGCATCCGTCGTCAGCGGCCGCAGGCTGGGGGCGGCGCGCTGCTCCTCCAGACCACGCAGCCGCACGGTGGTGTCGGCGCGTGCCTGGGCGTTCTGGATCTCGGTCTGAGCAGCCATCAGGTCGCGACGGGCGTCCTGCAGGGCGTGCTCGGTCATGAACCGGTCCTGCAACGCGGTCTGCGCATAGGCGCCGCCGCCCAGCACCGCCAGACTTCCGAAAAGAAGGCTGGCCGTCAGCAATAGAAGCCCACGCGTCATCGGATACTCCTCGTCGACGAATCTTCGACTTGGGCGGCCGATGACGCGCAGAAGCGTATCAGGGCCGCTTGACCGTGAAACGCGCGAGCTCGGTCTTCGGCGCCAGCCAGTCGGGAGCCAGCTCCGAGGCGCGGTTGTAGTCGCGATAGGCCGCGTTCAGGTCGCCCAGGCCTTCATTGGCCAGGCCACGATTGAAGAACGCCTTCTCGGGATCCTTCACGCCCAGGGCCAGGCCCTTGTCGATCTGCTCGACGCCCTCGCGATAGCGGTCCTCGCCGACAAAGGTCGCGCCGCGGTTCACATAGGCCTCGCCCAGGTCCGGATCGATGCTGGAGGCCTGGTCGAAGTCGGCGCGGGCGGCGCCGAACTGGCGCTGGCGCATCTGCAGCACGCCGCGGTTCACATAGGTGCGGGCGCGGTCGCGGAAGTTCAGGGTCTCGACCTGCAGGGCCGTGGTGCAGGCCAGGACGGAGCGGCTGTCAGCGCGGCCTTTGAGGGCGGCGTCGGAGCACTCCTGGGCAGAGCCGCTGCCGATCACCATGTTCGAGGCGGCGGCCGCGCCGGCAACGGAAAGAAACGCCGCCGCGCCAAGCGCGACGAGCGGGAACGTACGGTTCATGTCGTCCTCCCTGGGCCGGTCTCGGGGCCGGCCTCATGATCCCGATTATAGCACCGTCCAGGCCCGGCCTGACAGGGATTCCGCGCGAGGCGCGCGAACCGCCCGCCCTAAATTTAAGGTTGCGAACCACCCGCCCCGGGTTCACCATCGCGAAGCTTTCAAGGAAGCCCCAGCATGTTGCTTCTCGCCATCGTGGCCCTGTTGGCCATCCAGGACCCCGCCCCTCCGCAGGACGACAACGTCGTCGCCCCGCTGGTGATCGAAGGCAAAAAGGCTGCGGAGGTTCCGTCCAGACTGGAGATCACCGACGGATTGAACGACCTGCTGAAAACAGACCCGGATCGTATGATCTGCCTGATGATGAAGCCGACCAGCTCGCGCATCCCACGCTGGAATTGCGGCACGCTTCGCCAGTGGTATCGGTTCCAGACTCGGAACGGCGTTTTTGAAGGCGCGATCAACCCCGAGCCGCCCACCGAACTGGTCGCCGCCGTCCAGGACCAGTACGTCCGCAAGGCCACGCAGATCCGTGAGCAGAAAAAGGCGGCCGAAGCCGCCGGCAAGCGCTAGCGCCATGCTGCTTCTCGTCTTCACGGCCCTGCTGGCCACCCAGGACCCCGCCCCGCCACCGCCCGGCAACCTCGTCTCTCCGCTGGTGATCGAAGGCAAAAAAGCTGCGGAGGTCCCGTCCAGGCTGGAGATCACCGACGGCCTGAACGACCTGTTGAAGAAAGATCCCGATCGCGTGGTCTGCCTGGACCGCAAGCCGCTGGGCAGCCGCATCCCCAGGATCCAATGCGACACCCTGCGTGGCTGGTATCGATGGCAGGCCAATACCGGCGGACGGAATGACGGTCCGATCGAGGACGTGCCGCCCACCGAACTGGTCGCGGCCGTTCAGGCGCAGTACCAGCGCAAGGCCGAGCAGATCCGCGAGCAAAAGGCGGCGGCCGCGGCCGCCGGCAAGCGCTAGCTCGCGCTTTTCCCGCGTCGTGCTAACAGAGGCGGCGAGTCCCTTCAGGAACCGCGTCTCATGCACCTCGCCCGCTTTCCTCGCGCCCGCTTCGCTCACCTGCCGACGCCGCTGGAGCCCCTGCCCCGCCTGGGCGCCGAGCTCGGCATCGATCTCTGGGTCAAGCGCGACGACTGCACGGGCTTGGCCGGCGGCGGCAACAAGACCCGCAAGCTGGAGTTTCTGTTGGGCGAAGCCCTGGCTCAAGGCGCCGACACCCTGGTCACCCAGGGCGCGGTCCAGTCCAACCACGTGCGCCAGACCATCGCCGCCGGCGCCCGCTTCGGCCTGAAGACCGAGGTGATCCTGGAAGAGCGCACTGGCTCCAAGGCCAGCGACTACATGGGCAACGGCAATGTGCTCTTGGACAAGCTGATGGGCGCGACGATCCGCTACGTCCCCGGCGGCACGGACATGGTCGCCGAGCTTGAGAGCACGGCGGAAAGCGTCCGCCAGCGAGGCGGCAAGCCCTATGTCATCCCCGGCGGCGGCTCGAACACGGTCGGCGCGCTGGGCTATGTCGACTGCGCCCGCGAGCTGGTGGTCCAGGCCGACCAGATGGACCTGAAGATCGACCGCCTGGTCACCGCCACCGGCAGCGCTGGCACCCATGCGGGCCTGGTCGCGGGCTTTGCGGCGCTGTCGGTCGACATCCCGATCCTGGGCTTTGGCGTCCGCGCCCCCAAGCCTAAGCAGGAAGAGAACGTCTTCAACCTGGCCGTCGCCACCGCCGAGAAGATCGGCGCGGCGGGCCGCGTGACCCGCGAAATGGTCGTGGCCGACTGCGACTATGTCGGCGAAGGTTATGGCCTGGTCGACCAGGGCGTGATCGACGCCCTGGCCCTGGCCGCCCGCACCGAGGGCCTGCTGTTTGACCCGGTCTATTCGGGCAAGGCGCTGAAGGGCCTGATCGACCAGGCCGGCAAGGGCGCGTTCAAGGGGGAGCGGGTCGTGTTCCTGCACACTGGCGGCGCCCAAGGCCTGTTCGGCTATCAGAGCATCCTGGAGCCTGCCCTCTGATGAGCAAGATCCTCGGGGTTCTGGGCGGCATGGGTCCGGCGGCGACCCTGGACTTCCTGGCGAAGCTCCAGGCCGCCACGCCGGTCAAGCGCGAGCAGGATCACCTGCGGGTGCTGGTCGACATCAATCCGCACGTGCCGGACCGCAATGTCTCGACATCCGATCCCGGCCCGGTGCTGGCGGCCATGGCGGCCGGCCTGCGCGACGGCGGGGCCCAGGTGCTGGCCATCGCCTGCAACACCGCCCACGCCTATGCGCAGGAGGTTCGCGCCAGCGGCCTGCCGCTGGTCGATATGCTGGAGACCGCCGGCCAAGCCGCCCAGGCCAAGGGCGCCAGCATCGTCGGCGTGCTGGGCACCAGCCTGGCCTTAAGCCTCTATCGCGATCGCTTCTCGCACATGGGGCTGGAGGTGGTGATGCTGGACGACCATGAGCAGGTCGAGTTCATGGCCCTGCTCTATCGCATCAAGCAGGGCGATGTCGGCGCGGGCTCGCGCGAGACCATGGCCGCCCTGGCCCACCGCCTGGTCGGCAAGGGCGCGCAAAGCGTCGTGGCGGGCTGCACGGAGGTGCCGCTGGTGCTGAGCGCAGCGGACCTGTCGGTGCCGTTCCTGGATGCGACGGAAGAACTGGCCAAGCGCTGCGTGGCCGTCTGCCTCGAGTCCTAGCTGTTCAGGGTCCTGAACGGGACGTCGTCATACGAGTCCTCGAACATGCCCAAGAGGGCCGCCGCCCCGCGCGAGGCCTGGGCCATGCGCAGCAGCGCCGCCCGGGCGTGGGCGTTGTCGGCGATCTCGGCTTGACGCTCGAGACGCTCGGCTTCGGACAGGTGATCGTTTCGGTTCCCCATGCTGCAAACGTTTACAGGACATGAATGACACCACCATGCGACCGCTGGACGCACACGGTTCATTAACCAAGGTTTGGCGTGCGCCCGATTGTCACAGAATGTTAAATCGCAAGCATAGCGACCAATGAAAACGCCCCCGGACCTGGAAGGTCCGGGGGCGTTGTCCTGTTCCCCAACAGGACGGCGTCGGCGGCGCTGAAACTCAAGCGCGGCGGCGTCGCCTCAAAACTGATGACGCCTTTTCGCCGAACGCGGATCGGCAGGCAACGCGTCGCCCTGTCGCAGGCCCCATTTTGAGGAGGCGGTCAAGCTAGAAATCGTTTGCGATCAATGGGCTCGGCCAGAAACCAAGATTTCCCTGCGACGAGCCGCCGCACTTATAGGCCACGGATGGGACCGGTCGCAAAAATGGGTGGTCAAATCAATGACACCGGTAGCAAGCTGCGCCCAGATCGTCGCTACAAGACGACGGGGCCCTTATCGGCCCGGGAGGAACGCTTTTAAGGCCCATCCCTTGGCCAGCCCCTTCCGGTACGATGACGGCTCCGCGCCAGCCGGAGTTACCGCATGCCGCTCAGCCCCATCTCCCGTCGCCGCCTGATGGCCACCACCGCCGCCGCGTTCGCGGCTGCCGGTCTGCCGTTCAAGGCCCTGGCCCAGACCAGCAAGGCCCAGGCGCTGGACGTGATGAAGAAGGCTTCCACGTTCATGGTCGAGAAGGCCGCCTACAAGGGCGGCTACGTCTGGAGCTACCTGCCCGACTTCTCGCGCCGCTGGGGCGAGATGGAAGCCTTCCCGACGATGATCTGGGTGCAGCCCCCCGGCACCGGCACGGTCGGCCACCTGTTCCTGGACGCCTATCACGCGACCGGCGACGAGTATTACTACGACGCCGCCTGCAAGGCCGCCGACGCCCTGATCGCCATCCAGAACCCGGCCGGCGGCTGGAACTACATCGGCGACATGGCCGGCGAGGCCTCGCTGAAGAAGTGGTACGACACCATCGGCAAGAACGGCTGGCGCCTCGAGGAATTCCAGCACTACTACGGCAACTGCACCTTCGACGACGAAGGCACCGCCGAGTGCTGCAAGTTCATGCTGCGCATGTACGTCGAGAAGAAGGACGCCAAGTACAAGGCCGCCTTCGAGAAGGCCCTGAAGTTCGTCCTCGACAGCCAGTATCCGGTTGGCGGCTGGCCGCAGCGTTATCCGCTGAAGGACGAGTTCCACCACCACGGCAACCCGGACTACACCAGCTTCATCACCTTCAATGACGACGTGGTCGGCGAGAACATCGAGTTCCTGATCATGGTCTACCAGGCCCTGGGCGATAAGACCGTCCTGGACCCGATCCGCCGCGCCATGGACTGCTATGTCGCCTGCCAGCAGCCCGCGCCGCAGCCGGGCTGGGGCCTGCAGCACACCGTCGCCGACCTGAAGCCGGCCGGCGCCCGCACCTACGAGCCCAAGGCCTTCGCCACCCACGCCAGCGCCAGCTGCATCTCGCAGCTGATGACCTTCTTCCAGCTGACCGGCGACCCGAAGTACATCGCCCGCGTGCCGGAAGCCCTGGATTGGCTGGACAGCGTGCGCCTGCCCGACAACGTCATGCCCGGCAAGGCCCGCTATCCGACCTTCATCCAGATCGGCAACGGCCGGCCGCTGTACGTGCACCGCACCGGCTCGAACGTCGTCAACGGCCGCTACTACACCGACGAGAACCCCGAGAAGACGGTCACCCACTACTCGTCGTTCCGCAATGTCGACGTCAAAGGCATGCGCGCGCGCTACGAGAAGCTGAAAGCCATGGGTCCGGAAGAGGCCAGCAAGCACTCGCCGCTGAAGGGCACCCGCGCCCTGCCCAAGTACTTCATGGTCAAGGATCTCTCGGTCGACGACCTGACCGTCGGCGGCGACCTGTCCAGCTCGGCGACCAAGGGCGTCCAGGCCGATCCGGCCAAGGTCGCCAAGCTGACGGCCGAGCTGAACGCCGAGGGCTGGTGGCCCACGCCCCTGACCTCGACCAGCCAGCCCTATATCGGCGACGGTCCCGCCACCCCGACGCCGGGCGACTTCTCCGAGACCAAGGTCGGCGACAAGTACGACACCTCGCCGTTCCCGGACCCGCATCCGGCGATCGGCATCTCCACGGGGGCCTTCATCGCCAACATGGCGACGCTGATCAAATACGTGGACGCCCAGGCCTAAGGCCCGCTACTCGCAGGCGCGCCGGAGGTTCATCAGGACCTTCGGCGTGTCCTTTCGCAGGGCCTCGCGCATCATCGCCTTGGGGACGGGCCAGTCGACGGCCAGGCGATTGTCGTAGAACACCCGCGTGCCGCGCCCGCCGTTCAGCGGCTGCAGGCGCCACTCGCCCTGCTCGACCTTCAGGTCGCCTTCCACCAGATGAAAGCGGATCCGGCTGACCGGCTCGTAGTCCGAGCGGAACACGATCCGCATGCCCGGGAAGATGAGGGTCCGTCGGATGACATGCTCGCGCACGTCCCAGCCCTTGCGTTGATCGCCAGAGACGATGCGGCAGCTGGCCAGGTTGGTGATCATCCGGCCAGCCGTCGCGCAATCGGTCATCATTGCCCAGACCTTCTCGGGCGGCGCGGCGATGTCGATCACCGCCCGGACGCGGCCGGAGACGCCGTCCGGGTCGGGCGTCACCTCCGCATGAGCCTCGCCGCGGTCCAGGGCGGCCTGCGCCTTGGGCGTCAGGTCGAAGGCCTGGGCCGGCCCGCCCAAGCTCCACACGATCGTCGTCGCCAAGATCCATCGTCGCATGCGCGCGCTCCTGTGTCAGGAACAGCTACGACGGCGAACGGCGACTGGACGCCTGGACTTAGCGATCCAGCGCTTCGCGCACGACCTCGGGGGCGTGGTCGATGACCCGCAGATAGGCGGTCAGGGCCGCGTCGGGACGGGCGTCGCCGTGCTCCAGGTCTTCCAGCAAGGCCCGGTCGATATGGAAGACACGGGCGAAGTCGGTCTGCGACAGCCCGGTGCGCCAGCGCACCGCCTGGACCAGAGCGCGGGCGGAACGCGCACGCGCGGGCGTTGCGGCTTCATCGATCGCGGGGTCTCGGGTCATCATGGCTACGCTCCTGGACTTACTGCCTCCCCCTCTGACGCCCTTTTAGGACGTCCCCATTGCAGAAATTCGACGGCTTTGAGTCAGCGTGTATTTGTCAGCGCGCGAGCCTTGGCGTCGACCTGGTCGACACCGCGCAGGGCGTCGCCCGACGCCTCCAGCATGGTGTTGAACACCTTCAGATCGGCGGTGGTGATGTGCTTGACCGTCTTGTCGCGCGACCACTCCAGCCCGATCAGCTGGCCCAGGCGACAGGCTTTCGGCAGCAGGGCTGACTGTTCCTTGGGACCGCCCTTGATCAGCAGCTTGCCGACCACCTCGTTCCAGTTGGGCGCGCCGGGCAGGCACAGGGTCAGGTGATCGCAGTCGCCGGTCCAGAAGCGCTTGTACCAGCGGGCGTGCTCGGCGGTGTCGTACTTCAGGGCGGCGCTAGGCGCGACGACGCCCCGGCAGTCGCCGCGCACGAACTCGTCGGCGCGCGCGGCGCTGGCCGTCAGAAACGCTCCGACCACGATCAAACTTAGAAAACGGATCAATCCGAAAAACCCCGAGACAAGCTGGGCTGTTCTTAAGACCGTTCCTTCGACAAAAATGCGGCGGTGGCCTCGATCGCTTCGACCAGGCTTACCCGTTCCAGGGTTACGCCCTCGGGCAGGCTGGAGAACAGCCGCGTCGGCGCGGCGGCGTCCAGCATGACGAACACGCCCCGGTCGTCGGCGCGGCGGATCAGGCGGCCGAAGGCCTGGCTGATGCGGGCGCGGGCTACGGCGTCGTCATAACCCTTGCCACCGAAGCGCAGGCGGCGAGCCTTGTGCAGCACGTCCGGACGCGGCCAGGGCACACGGTCGAAGACCAGCAAGCGCAAGCTGCGCCCCGGCACATCGACGCCGTCGCGGATGGCGTCGGTGCCCAGCAGGCACGCGTCCTCCTCGGCCCGGAAGATATCGACCAGCGCCCCCACCTCCAGCGGATCGACGTGCTGGGCGTAGAGCGCCAGGCCGTTGTCGGCCAGCGGCGCGGCGATACGCTCGTGCACCGCCTTCAGGCGGCGGATGGCGGTGAACAGGCCCAAACCACCACCGCCCGCAGCGAGGAACAGCTCGCGCATGGCCGCCGAGACCTGGCGCGGGTCTTCCTTGTTCACGTCGGTGACGACGTAGGCCTTGGCGTGGTTCTCGTAGTCGAACGGCGAAACCAGGCGCAGCACCTTGGGCGCGGACGGCAGGCGCGCGGCGCCCGTGCGCATCTCGGCCAGGGCGAAGGGATCTTCCAGCGCGGGATCGACCAGGGTGGCGCTGGTCACCAGCACGCCGTGGGCGGGCGACAGCACCGCCGCGCGCAGCGGCTCGGTCGGGTCCACCCAATGGCGGCGGCAGGCGGCGTCGACGACCCGGCCGTACAGGAAGGTGGCCTCGAACCAGTCGACGAAGTCGGGATCGCTCTCGGTCGGCTCGACGTCGTCGTCCTCGATGGCTTTCAGGATCGAGCGCCAGGCCGGCAAGGTCATGCGAGCCCGGCGGTCCAGCCCCCGCAGCGCGCCTTCGATCCGGGCGCGTTCGGAGGCGCCCAGGTGCTCGGCGTCCTCGTCCAGCACGTCTTCCAGCGCGCGGGCCAGGGCCAGCAATGGGGCCTCGATAGCGGCCAGGGCCTTGGCGGCCTCCGGCGCGCGCTCGCGGACAAGGTCGGTGGCCGGACGGGCGTCGCATTGCAGGCCAAGGTCGGCCCCGCCCCGGTCGCTGGTGCGGGCGCGCAGCTGCTCGATGACCGCGACCAGGAAGTTCTCGATCGGCCCGATCGGATTGATCTGGCCGTCCGGCGGCGCGACCCGGCCCGACCAGCCCTCGCCCGGCAAGGCGGCGGCGGCCTGGATGACCTGGTTCATCGCCCCGCGCGCGCCTTCGCGGTCGCCCAGGATGTCGAGCAGACGCGCCTCCAGCCCCCGGCCCCGTCGGCCACGGCCTTCGGGACCTCGGATCCAACGGCGCAGCTCAGCGGCCTCCGCCCCCGAGAGCGCCGCCGAGAAGGCGCTGTCGGCGGCTTCGAACAGGTGGTGGCCCTCGTCGAAGACGATGCGCTTGAGACTGGTCGTCTCGCCGTCGCTCTTCAGCCCCCGCGCCGTCCGGGCGCCGTCGAAAGCGGCCTGGGTCAGGACAAGGGCGTGGTTGGCGATCACCAGGTCGGCGCGCTTGGACGCCCGTACGGCCTTTTCGATGTAGCAGATGCGATAGTGCTGGCAGCCGGCGTGGATGCACTCCCCGCGTCGGTCGACCAGATTCGACGGACTGGCCTGGGCCGAGGGCGGAACGGCCGACAGCGTCGGCAGCCAGGCCGGGAAGTCGCCGCCGGTCATATCGCCGTCTCGCGTGGCGCGGGTCCAGCGGGCGGTCAAAGCCAGGCCGATCAGATCGCCATTGCCCAGTTGGGCGCTGTTGATCTGTTCCTGGAAGTTCAGCAGGCACAGATAGTTCTCACGCCCCTTGCGAACGACGGCCTTCTTGGCCCGCTCCTTGGGGTCGGGATAGATCGACCGGCTCTCGCGCTCGATCTGGCGCTGCAGGGCGCGGGTATAGGTGCTGACCCAGACCGACGGGCCATTGGCCTCGGCCCACAGCGAGGCCGGGGCCAGATAGCCCAGGGTCTTGCCGACACCGGTGCCGGCCTCGGCCAGCATCATGCGCGGCTCGCCCTCGCGCTCGCGCGGCTGGAAGGCGTAGGACGCCTCCCTGGCGAAGGTCGCCTGGGCCTCGCGCACCTCCTCCAGGCCCGAGCGTTGCAGCAGCTCGTTCAGGCGCAGTTCGACGCGTTCGGGATCGATCGGCCGCGAACCGGCCTCGCCGGGCGGCGCCTGGTCTTCCCATTCCAAGAGGCGCGCCCAGACGTCCAGGCCCGAGCCTCGGAAGTGGTTGCCGGCCTGCACCGAGCGCAGCGCCCCGATCACGGCGGGTCCCCAGGACCAGCCGGCCTTGGCCAGGGTCTCGGCCACGGCCAGGGCTTCCTCGCGCGACGGCACCGGCGTCAGGGCCAGCTCGCGCAGCAGGGCGTCGGCGCTCTCGCGCAAGCTCTGGGCCTGTCCGGCCGCGCCGTGCGGTTCGCGCAGGCCCAGCGCCATGGCCAGGCCCACGGCCGACGGCGCGCAGAAGGTCGCCGGCCGCACGAAGGTATAGAGCTCCAGCACGTCGAACAGGCGGGCGTGGCGCGAGGGCGGCGACAGGTTCAGGCGGCGGGCGGTCATCGCCGCGTGGGCCACCAGCACCGGGCCGTGCTCGAACAGGTCGCGAGCGTCCGGCGGACGCAGCATCCGGCCTTCACCGCCGCCATCGGCCATGCCGGCGCGCGGCCCGGGCAGGACGACCAGGGCGGGAGCCAGGTCCAGAGTCGGCGGGAAAGCGGTCACGCGAGTCTGTTAGCAAAAACCGGCGCGAAACAGAATAAGAACAACGACGTATCTAGCCGATCGCGCCGTCGTCTTCCTCGTCGTCCAGGCCCAGCAGCCGGTTGACCGCCTTCTGCGCCTTGCGGCGCAGCTCCGGCTCATCGCTCTGGGCGGCCTTGCGGTACATCACCAGGGCCAGTTCCTCATTGGCCGCGATGCCCTGGCCGCGCTCGCACATGATGCCCAGGTCGTACCAGGCCTCGAGGTAGCCCCGGTCGGCCGCCCGCTGGAACCAGCGCATGGCCTCGGTGTAGTTGACCGGCACGCCCTCGCCATTGTGATGCACGACGCCCAGGTTCGACATGCCGGCGGCCAGGTCGTTGCTGGCGGCGGCGGCGTAGAAGCGCACCGCCTCGGCGTGGTCCTGCTTCACACCCGTTCCGTCCGAGTGCAGCCGGCCCATCTCGTTCATGGCGTCGGCCGAGCCCATCTCGATCGCGCGGCGCAGCATGGCCACGCCCTTGGCGTTGTCCTTGCGCGTCCCGTAGCCCGCCAGATAGGCCTCGCCGGCGCTGTAGGCCCCGCGCGCCGAGCCGGCGTCGGCGGCCTTGAGGTACCAGATCATCGCCAAGCGCGGGTTCTCCGGCAGCCCACCGCCGCCCTCGTGGCTGACCCCGACATTGTACATGCCGTTCGGATCGCCCCGGCGCGCGGCTTCGCTGTAGAGCTTGAAGGCCGCTTTCCGGTCCTTCGGCACGCCATCCGCCCCGTCGAAATAGACATTGCCCAGCTCGACCATGGCGTCGGTGTCGCCCCGCGCCACGCCCTTGCGCAGCCAGGCCAGGGCCTGGGGCACGTCGCGACTGACGCCCTCGCCGTCCAGGTAGAACATGGCCAGATCGACGAAGCGGCTGGCGTCGCCGCCCTGCGCGTCGCGCAACGCAGCCTCGAAGGTCGCCTTGGCTTCTGGCGTCCCGACATCCGCCCACGCGCGGGCCGCGCCGCCGGAAGCCGACAGCGCCAGAGCCAACATCGCGGGCAATAGTCTCTTACGCATCGCACCCCACCGTCCCCGGATCGTCGCACTGACGAGCGAGGCGTCAAGCCAGACAGCGGAAACACGTCGCCCGCGCAACCGGACTCGCCCGTCAGGCGGCGACGAATATCGCGGCGCCCGATTGCCAAGCCTTTCGACCTCACCGAATACTCGCCGCGCAACCTCCAATGGAGCCCCGATCCGTGCGCCACGCCCTCCTCGCCGTCAGCCTGCTCGCCATCGCCATGCCGGCGATCGCCGCCGAAGCGCCGGCGCCCACGATCAACGTCATCGGCAGCGGCAAGGCCGAGCGCCTGGCCGACTACGCCTTCCTGAACTTCACCCTGCGCGGCGAAGGCGCGACCTCGCCCGAGGCGGTCAAGGCCCTGGCCGCGGCCCAGGCCCGGCTGGAGGCCAGCCTGCCGAAACTGCCCGGCAAGCCGGCGACCGAGACCCGCAGCTTCAACCTGCAAATCCGCGAGGTCCGCGCCAAGGGCTGCGAGAACCGGGGCTATCCCCAACTGACCAGCGGCGACTGCACGATCGTCGGCAGCATCGCCACCCAAGGCTTCCAGCTTCGCGTCACCCCGGCTGCGAAGGCGGGCGATGCGGCCTCGCTGGTGGCGCAGCTGGGCGGCGTGGACGTCAACGCCTCGGGCGGCGGCGTGACCGACGAGAGCGCGCTGGGCGACGCGGCCATGCGCGACGCGATCGCCGACGCCAAGCGCCAGGCCCAGCTGATCGCGACCGCCTCCGGGGTGAAGCTGGGTCCGATCATTCGCGTGCAGGACAACCAGGCCGGCCCGGTGGTCATGGGTTATTCCAGAGACGGCGCGCCGCCGCCCCCTCCTCCGCCGCCCCCTCTGCCAGTTCCCGCCGTTTCGCTGGCCTCGCCGCTGAACTACGCGCCCCAGCCGATCACGCGCACGGCCCGCGTCATGGTGACCTACGGCCTGGAGCCGTAATCGCTGGACGAAACAGAAGGGGAACATGCTATATCGCGATCAATGCTCGCGGCTGACGCCCTTCCCCCCAAGTTCCGAGACTGGTTCGCCGCCCGCGGCTGGAGCCCTCGCGCGCATCAGCTGGCCATGCTGGAGAAGGCGCGAGCCGGGCGCGGGGCGCTGTTGATCGCCCCCACCGGCGGCGGCAAGACCCTGGCGGGTTTCCTGCCCAGCCTGATCGAGCTGTCAGAACGCGCGCCACGCAACACGCCGGCCGGGATCCACACCCTCTACATCTCGCCGCTGAAGGCCTTGGCGGTCGATGTCGAGCGCAACCTCCTGACCCCCATCCGCGAGATGGGCCTGCCGATCGTGGCCGAGAGCCGCACCGGCGATACCGGCGAGAGCCGCAAGGCCCGCCAGCGGATCAAGCCGCCGGACATCCTGCTGACCACGCCCGAGCAGCTGGCCCTGTTCTGCGCCTGGGAAGGCGCGCGCGAATACTTCGCCGACCTGCGCTGCGTGATCATCGACGAGGCCCATGCGATCTGGCCGTCCAAGCGCGGCGACCTGCTGGCGCTGGATCTGGCGCGGCTGCAGCAGTTCGCACCGAACCTTCGGCGCGTCGGACTGTCGGCGACGGTCGACGACCCGGACCTGGTCCGGAAATGGCTGGGCGCTGGCGAGGCGGTCGATCTCGTTCTCGGCTCCGGCGGCGCTCAGCCCGTGGTCGAGGTGCTGGTCTCGGGCGGTCGCGTCCCCTGGGCCGGCCACACGGCCGAGCACGCCATGGCCGAGGTCTATGAGATCATCAAGTCGTCCCAGACGGCGCTGATCTTCGTCAACACCCGCTTCCAGGCGGAGTTCGCGTTTCAGCGCCTGTGGGAGCTGAACGAGGACGACCTGCCGATCGCCCTGCATCACGGCAGCCTGTCGGCCGAGCAGCGCCGCAAGGTCGAGGCGGCCATGGCGCGTGGCGAACTTCGCGCGGTCGTCTGCACCTCGACCCTGGACATGGGCATCGACTGGGGCGACGTCGACCTCGTCATCCAGCTGGCCGCGCCCAAGGGGGCCTCGCGGATGGTCCAGCGGATCGGTCGCGCCAACCACCGCCTGGACGAGCCCAGCCGCGCCCTGTTCGTGCCCGCCAGCCGCTTCGAGATGCTGGAGTGCCGCGCCGCCGCCGACGCCATCCTGGAGAACCACCTGGACGGCGATCCGCCCCGCGTCGGCGCCCTGGACGTGCTGGCCCAGCACATCATGGGCTGCGCGTGCTCGGAACCCTTCAAGCTGACCGAGCTGTATGACGAGATCCGCTCGGCCGGGCCCTATGCCGAGCTCTCCTGGGAAGACTTCGAGACCGTCGTCGATTTCGTCTCGACCGGCGGCTACGCCCTGCGCACCTACGACAAGTTCCGCCGCATCGTGCAGACCCAGGACGGCCTGTGGACCGCCCGCGACGGCCATGCGCGGCAGCAGCACCGGATGAACGTCGGGGTCATCGTCACGCCGGGCATGATCAATATCCGCATCGGCGGCGGCAAACGCCCCATGGGCGGGCGCAAGATCGGCGAGGCGGAAGAAGGCTATTTCGAGCAGCTGACGCCGGGCGACACCTTCATCTTCGCTGGCCAGGTCTGGCGCTATAACAGCCTGGTCGGGGCCGACGCCTTCGTCTCGCCCGCGCCGAACGACGACCCGAAGATGCCCAGCTGGGGCGGCTCGAAGTTCCCGCTTTCCACCTATCTGGCCAGTCGCGTGCGCCAGATGATGCACGACGAGAACGAGTGGAAGGCCCTGCCCCCAGACGTCCAGGAATGGCTGGCCTGGCAGAAGATCCGCTCGGCGATCCCCGATGAAGGCGAGATGCTGCTGGAGACCTTCCAGCGCGGCAAACGCTTCCACATGGTCTGCTATCCGTTCGACGGACGCCTGGCCCACACCACCCTGGCCATGCTGCTGACCCGGCGGCTGGACCGGCTGGGCGTCGGGCCGCTGGGCTTCGTCTGCAACGACTATGCGCTGAACATCTGGTCGCTGCGGCCGATGGACAGTCTGGATCTCGACGAACTGTTCGCCCAGGACATGCTAGGCGACGACCTGGAGGCCTGGCTCGACGAGAGCTTCATGATGAAGCGGGCCTTCAAACATTGCGCCCTGATCGCCGGGCTGATCGAACGCCGCCACCCCGGCGCCGAGAAGTCCGGACGACAGGTGACCTTCTCGACCGACCTGATCTACGACGTGCTACGCAAACATCAACCCGATCACCTGATGCTGCGCTGCGCCCGCCATGATGCGGCCACCGGCATGCTGGACATCGCCCGCCTGGGCGACATGCTGGCCCGCGTGCGCGGCCATATCCGCCACGTCCAGCTGGACCGCGTCTCGCCCTTCGCCGTGCCGATCATGCTGGAGATCGGCCGCGAGCGCGCGCCGGGCGACGCCGCCGGCGAAATGATCCTGGCCGAGGCCGAGGAAGACCTGATCGCCGAGGCCATGTCGTGACGCGTTTCTCCCCTTCCACCTGCGGCGGCCTGCGGATCGGCCTCTCGAACGTCGAGGTCATGCTGCGCTGGTCGGGCGGCCTGTGGCTGGAGCGCGAGCGCGCCCTGGTCGTGGCCGACCTGCATTTCGAGAAAGGCAGCAGCTACGCTGCGCGCTTCGGCCAGATGCTGCCGCCCTACGACACCCGCGAGACCCTGGACCGCCTGGACCGTGAGATCGCTCTGCTCTCGCCCGCGCGGCTGATCTTCCTCGGCGACAGCTTCCACGACGGCGACGGCGAGGCCCGCCTGGCGGCCGACGATTACAGGCGCCTGGAGGGTCTTGCGGTGGGCCGCGAGCTGGTCTGGGCGGTCGGCAACCACGACGCCGATGGCCCCAAGGCGCTGCCGGGCGAGATCATCGATGAGGCGCAGATCGCGGGCCTGACGCTACGCCACGAGCCCCTGCCCGGCGTCCAGCTGGGCGAGGTCGCCGGCCACCTGCATCCAGCGGCCAAGGTCGCCAGCGGCCGCGCCACCACCCGCCGCCGCTGCTTCGTCACCGATGGTCAGCGCCTGGTGCTGCCGGCGTTCGGCGCGTTCACGGGCGGGCTGAACATCCTGGACGAGGCGTTCTCGAACCTGTTCGCCGGCCCGCTGCTAGCGGGCGCGCTGGGGCCTAGCCGCGTCCACGCGGTCGGGATGAAGTCGCTGCGGCCGGATTAGGCCGCGAGCGGCGCTACATATGCAGCGCCTGCTCCAGCGAGAACGCCAGCGAGATGGCCGCGCCGGCGGTCAGCAGGGTGCGCATGCGCGGGCGCCAGGTGGGGCCGTCGTGGTCGGTGACGTCCCAGACCCATTGCAGCAGGAAGACCAGCAGGAAGCCCGACAGCTGCCAGGCCGGCTCGAACTTCAACTCGCCCAGCAGCAGGCCGAATCCCGCCAGGGGAAACAGCAGCGAGATGCCCAGCACCGACCAGCGCGGGCTGACGTTCTCGATCTCGAGCCCGCTGCGCACGCCGCCAAAGTACGAGACCATGGCGGCCGAATAGGCCAGCAGGCCCAGCAGGGCCGACTTCTGGATGGGCGCGGGGCCGTAGCAGAACAGCATCGACGCGATGAAAAAGGGAATAAGGGTCGATAGACCAAAGACCCATACCGCCGGCGGCACCGGCGTCCGCACCCCCGCGGACTCGTTCATGACTCAACTCCTTCGGAAGGCCACCGAAGCGGCCCACCCTGCCCCGAGCGCGACTATTACCGACACGAGCCCATAGGTCCACGGACGATCTTTGGCGAAGACGTACAGGGCGCGTTCGGCCCCCGCCTTCTCGACCACCAGGGTGCGGTCGCGGATCGAGACGGGTTTACCGTCCTGGAACAGGACGATCCGGGCGCTGTACCGGCCGATCGGAGCCTCGGCGGGCAGATCCAGCTGGGCGCGGAACAGGCCCTTGTCCACAAAACGGACCCCTTGCGGATCGGCGGCATAGAGGCCGGCCTTCTCCTTCAGGCGCAGCACGGCGCGTCGCCAGTCCAGATAGTCGGCGCCGAGTCGGCTGACTACGACGTCGCGGACGCCGTAGGTGGTCTCGACCCGCTGCTCCAGCGGCGCGGCGATGGCCAGGTGCTCCAGGCCCGCGCCCAGGTGGCGCAGCGGCGCGAAGCCGGCGATGTCCTGCAGCTTGCGGGTCGAGGCCACGCGGTAGAACCCGGGCGCGCCGTGGAACACCACCGGGCGGCTGTTCAGCCACAGGCCGGCGACCTGGGTCTTGCGGGCGATGCGTAGCGGCTGGTCGGGGCCGCGCACAATGACGACGATGTCGCTGGGCCGGTCCTTGGGATCGAAGACGGCGCCGTAGAGCACAATCCGCGCGCCCCGGAAACCGGAGCTGACCCGGATCTCGGTGTCGGTCAGGGCGGCCGAAACCGCGGGGGCCGGGGGCGCTTCTACCAGCGGGATCATCGCGCCGTCCCCGTCATGATGACGAAGGCCTCCTCGGGCTTGATGAACAGGTCCGCGCCCATGCGTAGGCCGACCAGCAGCACCAGCAGCGCCAGCAGCGCCCGCAGTTCCTCGGCCCGGAAACGACCCGAGGCCCGCGCACCCAGCTGGGCGCCGATCACCCCGCCGATCAGCAGCAGAGTCGCCAGGACGATGTCGACCGTCTGGTTGCGGCCGGCCTGCAGCACGCTGGTCAGCGAGGTGGTGATGACGATCTGGAACAGGCTGGTGCCCACCACCACCGGCGCAGGCATGCGCAGCAGGTAGATCATGGCCGGCACCAGGATGAAGCCGCCGCCCACGCCCATCACCGCCGACAGGATGCCGACAAAGACCCCCAGCAGGATCGGCGGGATGACACTGATGTACAGGCGCGAGCGCGGGAAGCGGACCTTGAACGGCAAGGCGTACAGCAGGGCCGGCCGGCGATCGCGGCGCGGCTTGGGCGGCTGGCCGCTGCGACGGCGCAGGATCGCGCCCACCGACTCGGTCAGCATCAGCGCGCCGATTACGCCCAGGAACAGCAGGTACGAGACCGAGACGGCCAGATCCGCCTGGCCGATCAGCCGCAGCCAGCGGAACACCTCGACCCCGGCGAACGAGCCGATCGCCCCGCCACTGGCCAGGACGGCTCCCATCTTGAAGTCGACAACACGCTTCTTGCTGTAGGCGATGACGCTGGAGACCGACGAGGCGGCGACATGGTTGGACTCGCTGGCCACGGCCACGACCGGGGGAATCCCCAGGAACACCAGCACCGGCGTCATCAGGAAGCCGCCGCCGATGCCGAACATGCCCGAGATGAAGCCCACGAGCCCGCCCAGCACTACCAGCAGCAGCGCGTTCACCGAGACTTCGGCGATGGGGAGGTAAAAGTGCAAAGCTCGCGCGGCCCTTGCGGCGTCAGGGTTTACCCTGATTGCCGGGCCGCGCCTTGCGCGTCAACGCGTTGTGCTTAGCGCGCGTAGACCGACAGCTTGTTCAGGGTCTCGCCATCGACGCTGCCCGAGGCCGGCAGGCCCTGGTCGCGTTGATAGGCGGCGATGGCCATGCGCAGGGCCGGCGAAGCGACGCCGTCGCGGGGACCTTGGTAGTAGCCCAGTTGCGACAGCACCCGCTGGGCCATGCCCAGATTGGCGTTGGCGGCCGGCGCGGCGGCGGGCGACAGGCTGGCCGTGACTTGCGTCTGCGGACGGAAGGCCAGGGCCGAGCGGTCGGCGGTCTGCTGGGCTTCGGCGGTCAGCTGAGCGCGCAGGGCCGTGGCGCGGCTGCGGGCGGTGGCGTCACCGGCGCGGCCGGCGATCACGTACCACTTGTAGGCCTCGGCCGGGTTTTGGCTGACGCCGTAACCGCCTTCATACAGTTGGGCCAGGTTGAACTGGCTGTCGACGAGGCCCAGGTCCGCGGCCTTGCGGAACCAGGTCGCGGCGGTGGTCACGTTGCGCGGACCGCCCTCGCCCTTGAAGTAGTAGAGCGCCAGGTTGTGCATGGCGCGCGGGTCGCCACCGGCGGCGGCGCGTTCGCTCCAGCGGCGGGCCTCCGGCATATCCTGCTTCATGCCCTTGCCGGCCTCGAACATCTTCGAGAGGTAGAACTGAGCGGCCGGATAACCGCCGTTGGCGGCCTTCTTGACGCCGTCCAGGCCCGTGCGGTCGCCGGTCTCGATCTTGCGGACGCCGTCCTCGAACAGGGCCTTGGCCTCGTCGGTCGGCTGGGCCGGCGCTTCGGCGGCGACCGGGGTCGCCTGGCTGGCCGTCAGGGCCACGGCGGCGCGCGGGGCGCCCGGCGTGGTGTCGGCTTCCGGGCCGTTGATCTCGACGTCGGCGTTGCGACCGGCGATGGCGTTGGCCACGCGCGGCGGCAGCGCGCCGGCGCCGTCGGTGTTCAGCAGCAGCAGGCCGCCGACGCCGGCGCCCAGGGCGGTCGCCGAGCCGATGGCCACCGCAACGGTCGCCACGGTGGCGCCCAGGCGGTTCTTGGTCTTCTTGCCGGCGAAGCCGAAGCCGCTGAACAGCGACGAACCCGACTTGTCGGCCTTGGCTTTCGCCTTCTTCTCCGGCTTGGCCTTGCCAGCGCCCTTGGCGTCGGCAGCGGCGGCGGCGCGGGCGGCGGCGCGGGCCTGCTCGATGATGTCGCGGGTCGACATCGGACGAGCGGGTTCGGCCGGGGCGAAGTCGGAGACTTCCGGTTCGATCTCGTAGCGCGGCGCTTCCGGCTCGAAGCCATCGGCCAGGGCGTAGTCGTCGTGACCGAAGGCGCGGTCTTCCGGCTCGACAGCCGGGAACTCGGCGACGTCTTCGGCATACGAGGGCGCCGGGGCGCGCGACGGAGCCGGCGCGGCGGCGAAGACGTCTTCTTCTTCGACGTCCTCGTGACCGCTGAACGAGGCCGACTGGTTGAAGTAGCTCTCTTCGAACGGCGAGACCGGCGGCGGCGCGGCGCGGGCCGGCGCGGGAGCCGGGGTCGGCGCCGCGGCGACGGGCGCGGGGGCCGGAGCGGCCTCCAGCTTGCGGGCCGTGTCGTGCAGGCGGGTGTCGATCTTCTCGCGCGCTTCCTCCAGCATGCGGAGCGTGCGCTCCTCGCTCTGGCGGATGCGGTCGATCAGTTCCTGGCTGGAGCGTTCGTGACGCTGGTTCAGGCGCTCGGTGACGCGGGCGACCTGTTCGCCGACATCGTCGATGGCCAGGGCGTTGCGGCGCTCGGCGCTGCCGATGCGCTCGGCCAGCTTCTCGGTGATGCGGGCGATCTCGCTGCCCAGCTTTTCCAGGGCTTGAGCCTGGACGCTGTCGTTGCGGTTCAGCTTGTGCTCGACGGTGGCGGCGATGCGCGCCACCTCGCCGCCGACCTGCTCGATGGCGGTGGCGTTGCGCTGCTCGGCGGCCTGGACGCGGCGGTTGAAGGCGTCGGCGACGCCGACCACTTCACGGCCCATGCGCTCGATAGCCTGGGCCGAGCGCTGCTCGGCGGCCTGCACGTGCGCGGCCATCTCGCCCAGCTTGCGCTCCATGCGGTCGAAACGACCGTCGGCGCTGTCGCGCAGCTTGGCGGCCATCTCGATGCGAGCGGCTTCCATCTTCTGGGTCAGGGTGGCGGCCAGGCTGTCCAGGCGCTCCTGCACGCCGGCGGCCGGATTGGCGCCTTCGACCGCGCCCATGCGCTGGTCCAGGGCCGAGAACGACGAGCTCATTTCGCGCAGGGCCTCGCTGGTGCGGGTCTCGGCGGCTTCAAGACGTTCGGACAGGCGCGCCACGACGGCGTCGACCAGAGCGGACGGGTCTTGAGGAGCAGCGGCGGCCGAAGCCGCGGATTGTTCGTTGATGCGGGCTTCCAGGGCGGCGATCGCCTCGCGGGTGCGGGCCTCGCCGTCATAGAGATGGCCGGCGACCTTCCCCAGAGCGCCTTCCAGGGCGCGCAGAGCTTCGGCCGAACGCGGGCCAGCCGCCTCGGTCTCGATGCGACGCACGCGCTCGGTCGCGCGGCTCTGCTCGGTCTTAAGCTCGTCCACAGCACCTTCGAAACGGGCGGCGACGGCGATCTGTTCACGCTCGGATTGTCCCAAACGCGTGAGCGCGTCGCGGACCGAGTGGTCGATGCCGGAAATGGCGGCGGCGTTGCGGCCTTCGGCGGCCTCGATGCGCTGGGTCAGGCGGTCCAGGGCCACGGCCACGCGGCCGACCTCGTCCGCCGGGTGTTCGGCGATCTCGATGCGCGAGGGCGCGTCGTCCTTGACGATTTCCAGATAGGCGCGGTTCGGCGTGTTTTCAGAACCGGAATTAAGATCCGGACCCTGACCATCGCCTTCGATGATCATGCGATTGAGCCACTCGCCCAGAGTCATGCCGGAGCGACGCGCGAGGTCTTTAGCGACCTCTCGTGCCTTGGGGTCGATCCCCTTTACGCTCCATGGCGACGCCGCAGTCATTGCGAATCGATCTCCTCGCATCTGAGGAAAACGCTAGTCACCGATTCCTGGGGTGTAAACGCGACCAAAACGCCAGATGTAGTGGCCAGACGATTCATTGTGGAGGAATCGGAACGGAGTCCCAAGGTTCTGTAGCGTGGTTAAAACGCAAGAGGGTTAACGCACGTTAACCATTTGCCAGGCCGATTGTCGCAGGCCTAGAAGCGGCCATGGACTTGACCCTAACGATCATCGCCGCGGCAGCGTTCCTGATCCTGACCGTGTTCTGCGGCTGGCGCGGCGCGCGTCCGATCAACGTTTTAAAGGGCCCGCGCATGATCCCGTGGCGTCCTTTGATGATGGTCTGCGTGGTCGCCCTGATGCTGATGCTGGTGCATCTGTTCAACCTGCTAGGCGTCCAGACCGGCAACCAGCAGCGCTACTAGGTCGCAGGAGTCGCAGGGACCTTCTTGGGCCGTTTCGTCAGCCCCGACATGCCGCCCGAAGACAGCAAACCGATGTCGGCAAGCAGGAAAGGGATGGCCCACTTGTGGGGCGCGGCAATGTAGCGCGGCTGCCAGACGGGGTCGTACTTGTCCTTGTAGCGACGCACGCCCTGGAAATTGTAGATCTCCTCGCCGCGCTCATAGAGCAGCCGGCCGACGCGCGACATGATCGGCGCCAGGGGGCGATCGTCCAGGCCGGCCAGCGGAGCCATGCCGAACTCGAACGCCTGGTAGCCCTCATCCTTGCCCCACTGCAGCAGTTCGACGAACAGGTAGTCCATGACGTTCTTGGGCGCCTCGTCGGAGTAGCGCATCAGGTCCATCGAGAACGAGGTCTTGCAGGCCGTCAGCCACAGGGTGGCGAAGGCGACGATCTTGCCCTCCTCGCCGCGCACCACCGCCACCGGGAACTCGGCCACGTAGCGCGGGTCGAAACCGCCCATCGAGAAGCTCTTCTCGCCGCCGGCGTGATGGCTGAGCCAGGCGTCGGAGATCGACTTCAGCTCGTCCATGATCGCCATGACCGGCTCGCCGACCGGCAGGATCTCGAAGGCCGCCCCGCCCTCCCCGGCCTTGCGCCAGTTGCGACGCAGGACCTCGCGACGGCGGCCGACCAGGCTGAAGGCTTCCAGCGGCACGGCGGCGCTCTCGCCGGTCTTCTGGATGGCGAGACCCAGGTCGACGGTGTCGGGCAGGTCCTCAGGACCCAGGCCATAGAAGCCCGCGCGCGCGGCGTGGGCGTCGGCCAGCTCACGGAAGCGCCAGAACAGCTCCATGCGCTCCTCGTCCTTGCCGACCGGCGCGCCCAGGGCGACCCACGACCGGCCACGCACGCCGAACATCAGGAAGCTCTCGCCCGAGGCCGAGAACAGGAAACGCTTGTCGCCCAGCAAGGCCAGGTTGGCGGCCGGCTCGGCGTCCTGGGCCTTGGCCAGGATGGCGCGAACCCGGTCGAACTCGGGATCGGTGTCGTCGACCACGCCGGGCGTGGCGGCGGTGGCGATCAGCCGCCAGATGCCGACGGCCAGCAGCACGATGGCGGCGGCCACCGACGAGCGGATGGCGCGGGCGGCCTCGTCATGGTCCTGCAGGACGCGGATCCAGGACTTGTCGGCGAATTCGGTGTGGTTGAACGACCACCAGCCCAGCAGGCTGGCCCCGATGACCGCCGCGGCGGCCGACAGCAGCCAGCCGGGCGTGATCTCCATGCGGGTCAGGGCCGCCTTGCGCGGGAAGGCGTCGTGGAACGGCAGGATGGCCAGGAAACAGACGGCCAGCATCGCCGTCTCCTCCCAGTTCAGGCCCTTGAAGATGGCCAGCACCGCCGAGGCGGCCAGCACGATCAGCACCGCCCACCAGGCCGCCCCCAACCGCGCGCGCAGGCCGAACGCCAGCAGCAGCAGGACCAGGCCCAGGATGGAGGAGAAGAAGTGGCTGATCTCGATCAGCAGGTCCGGCGCGAAGGCCAGCAGCAGCAGGAAGCGGGTCGGCTCGGACGGCGTCGCCCCCGAAGCCAGCAGCATGACCCCCGCCGACGCGGCCAGGATCGCCGCCAGGGTCGGGGCGATCGCCAGGGCCGCGGGCCTGAAAACTGTCGAGGACATCCAGATCCCGGAGAGACGAATCCCCAGCGGGATTCAGCAGTGATCCCCCGTATAGCGCGCAAACGATGACATGGTCGCGAGCCAAGATGCGAACGATCGTTTGAATCGACTTGCCGCCGTCGTCGCGTGGCGTAGTGTGTGCGCCAACTACAGACGTCCGCCTAGGGAGAAGAATGATGGCCGATTTCGGGGGAACCGAGCTCGACGCCTTCCGCGCCGAGACCCGCGCCTGGCTGGAGGCCAACTATCCCAAGTCCCTGAACGCCCCGATGGGTGAGGACGACGCCCCCTGGGGCGGCCGCAAGATGGCCTGGAAGAACCCAGACGCCAAGCTGTGGCTGGACCGTATGGCCGAGAAGGGCTGGACGGCCCCGATGTGGCCCAAGGAATATGGCGGCGGCGGCCTGTCCAAGGCTCAGAACAAGGTGCTGGAGCAGGAGCTGCGCCGGCTGAAGGCCCGCCCGGCCCTGATGAGCTTTGGCATCTGGATGCTGGGTCCGGTGCTGCTGGAATACGCCACCGAGGAGCAGAAGCAGCGCTTCCTGCCGCAGATCGTGAAAGGCGAGATCCGCTGGTGCCAGGGCTATAGCGAGCCGGGCGCGGGCTCTGACCTCGCGTCCTTGCAGACCAAGTGCGAGGACAAGGGCGATCACTATCTGATCAACGGCCAGAAGGTCTGGACCAGCTATGCCGACCAGGCCGACTGGATCTTCTGCCTGGTGCGCACCGACACGACCAAGAAGCACGAGGGCATCTCGTTCGTGCTGTTCGACATGACCTCGCCCGGCGTAGAGGCCCGCCCGATCAAGCTGATCAGCGGCTCCTCACCGTTCTGCGAGACCTTCTTCGACAATGTGAAGGTTCCCAAGGAACAGCTGGTCGGCAAGCTGAACGGCGGCTGGGACATCGCCAAGCGGCTCCTTCAGTACGAGCGCCAGAACATCAGCGCTTCGGGCTTCGGCGGCGGCGGCGGCCTGTCGCCCGTCGAGGCGGCCAAGAAGGAGATCGGCGTCGACAGCGAAGGCCGCATCGCCGACGGCGACTTCCGTGCTCGCCTGGCGGCCCACTCGATGGACGCCCACGCCTTCATGCTGACCGTGCGTCGCGCCGAGGCCGAGTCCAAGCAGGGCTCGGGCCCCAGCGCCGCCGTCTCGATCATCAAATACGCCGCCGCCAAGATGAACCAGGAGCGCACCGAGCTCTTGGTCGAGGCGCTGGGGCTGCAAGGCCTGGGCTGGGAAGGCCAGGGCTTCGCCGCCGAGGAGCTGGCCGCGCCGCGCGCCATGCTGCGCGCCAAGGGCAACTCGATCGAGGGCGGCACCAGCGAGGTGAACCTGAACGTCGTCGCCAAGCGCGTCCTCGGCCTGCTGGACCACCAGTAAGCCGATGATCGAGTTCTGGTACGAGTTCGCCTCGACCTACTCCTATCCGGCGGCCATGCGCATCGAGCGACTGGCCGCGGACAAGGGCGTGGCCGTGGCCTGGCGGCCGTTCATCCTGGGTCCGCTGTTCCATGAGCAGCAGGGGCTGAACGACAGTCCTTTCAACGCCATACCGGTGAAGGGTCAGTACATGTGGCGCGACCTGGAGCGGGTCTGCGACCAGCAAGGTCTGCCGCTGCATCACCCCAGTCAGTTCCCGCGCAACAGCCTGCTGGCCGCCCGCGTGGCGCTGGTCGGGATCGAGGACGGCTGGACCCCGGCGTTCAGCCGCGCGGTGTACCAGGCCAACTTCGTCGACGACCTGGACATCGGCAGTCCCGAGGTCCTCAGCGTCCTGATCGCCGAGGTCGGCGCGGGTCCCGAGCACGTCCTGGCCGCCGCCCAGTCCGATCCGATCAAGGCCTTGCTGAAGGACCATGTCCGCCAGGCCAAGGAACGCGGCCTGTTCGGCGCGCCCAGCTTTCTCACCGCCGACGGCGAGCTCTTCTGGGGCAACGACCGTCTGGAACAGGCCCTCGACTGGGCCGTCCGTCATCAATCCAGGGAGCACGCCTGATGGCCGTCCTGACCGAAGAACAGACCATGCTGCGCGACGCCGCCAAGGGTTGGGCCAGCGAAAGCGCCCCCGTCGGCGCCCTGCGCAAGCTGCGCGATGGCAAGTCCAAGCAGAGCTTCGATCCCGCCGCCTGGGCCGAGATGGGCGAGATGGGCTGGGCCGGGGTCATCGTCCCCGAAGAGCATGACGGCTCGGCCTTCGGCTATCTGGGCCTGGGGCTGATCCTGGAAGAGACCGGCCGCACCCTGGCCGCCTCGCCCCTGCTCTCCACCGCCATGATCGCCGCTTCGGCGCTGAACCTCGCCGGTTCGGACGCCCAGAAGGCCGCTTGGCTGAGCAAGATCGCCACCGGCGCAGCCGTCGCCACCCTGGCGATCGATGAGGGCTCGCACCACAACCCCGCCCGTACGGCCCTGACCGCCACCAAGGGCGGCGCGGGCTACGTCCTGAACGGAACCAAGACCTTTGTGCTGGACGGCGAAACGGCCGACCTGCTGATCGTCGTCGCCCGCACCAGCGGCGCCGGGACCGAGGGCCTGACCCTGTTCCTGGTCCCCGGCGACGCCCCCGGCGTCACCCGCACCCACCTGTCGCTGCTGGACTCGCGCGGCGCGGCCCAGATCGCCTTCGACGGCGTCGAGGTCGGGGCCGACACGGTGCTGGGCGAGGTCGACAAGGGCTGGGCGGTGCTGGAGCCGGTGCTGGACCGCGCCTATGCAGGCCTGGCGGCCGAGATGCTGGGCAGCGCCTCGGCGGCCTTCGACATCACGTTGGACTACATCAAGACCCGCACCCAGTTCGGCCAGGTCATCGGCACCTTCCAGGCGCTGCAGCACCGCGCCGCCAAGTGGTTCACCGACATCGAGACCACCCGCTCGTGCGTCGAGGCCGCCTTGGAAGCCTTCGACGCCGGCGGCGACACCCGCGCCCTGGCCTCCCTGGCCAAGGCCAAGGCGTCGGAGCTGGTCCACCTGGCCTCCAACGAGATGGTCCAGATGCACGGCGGCATCGGCATGACCGACGCCCACGACAGCGGCCTGTTCATGAAGCGCGCTCGCGTCACTGAGGCCCTGTTCGGCGGTGCCAGCTTCCACCGCGACCGCTACGCCCGCCTGATGGGCTTCTGATACCCCCAGTCCTGGGGATAGGCCCTCCCCACAGCCCCCGGATACCGTCGTTCTCGAACTGACGGACCGGGGGTCCCGCTGAGCGCGGGTTTCAAAGACGGCTTCCGTCCAGGGGAGCCATCATGACCAAGCTTATCGCCACCGTTACCGCCCTGGGCCTCGCCCTCGCCGCGACCACCGCCCACGCCCAGACGCTGCAGCTGACCTATCCGACCGACGCGTCGATGAGCTGCGACCAGATCAGCGCCGAGATGGTCCGCATGGACCAGGTGATGGGCGTCTCCAACGGCAATATCGCCAGCGCCGAGGGCGCCGCGCGCGGGGCCGAGACCGCCGCCAGCCTGGGCGTCAATGCCGCGCTCTACAGCGGCGCCCTGGGCCGGGTGCCGGGCCTCGGGATGTTCGCCAACGCCGCCGCCGCGCAAGCCAAGGCCGCTGCCGCCGCCAAGGCCCAGCGCGAGGCCCAGAACATCCAGGTCGCCCAGCAGCGCCGGGCCGTGATGGCCGGCCTGTATCAAGGCAAGTGCGGCGCGGCCGCCGCCATCGTCCCGGCCACGCTCACGACTACCGCCCCGGCCCCCGCCGCCTTGCCCACCCTGGCCACGACCCAGGACGTCATCCTGCGTGGCTCGGCGGCCCCCAACGGCGCGGCCGTGGGCACGGTCAAGGCCGGCGGCGCGGTCTATCCGACCGGCCAGCGCAACGGCGTCTGGATCGAGGTCGACGACGAGAACGGCGCCCGGGGCTGGATGTCCTCGGCCTTCGCCAAGGCGAAGTAGTCACCCCCCAACCGAATCCTTCACTTGGGCCGCCGCGAGGCGGCCTTTTTCTTTGCCCATCCTAGATGATCTCAGGTTGAGGACCGCCTAGACTGAGCAGTTATGTCGGGAACCCGACAAACTGACAGCATGTCAAATGATCGACACCCACAAAGAGTTCGCCGGACTCTTTTGTTTTTGCTCCGCTCCTGACTGGATTGTGTCGGCTAAGCGACGGCGCGGCCCAGCTGTCCCACCTATAGCTTGCAACCCTTGCCGTGAGACGGCGTTCGATTCGTCATGACTGGGCCGTTGGCGACCTTGAAGAACCGCTTGCTTTCCGCATTACCGTCCGAAGACAGGGCCCTGCTCGCGCCTCATCTTTCTACGGTCGACCTCGAGAAGGGCCGCCTGCTCTATGATCCGGGCGACCTGATCGATCACGTCTATTTCCCGACCGACTGCATCATCTCGCTGATGACGCTGATGGAGAACGGCGCGGCCATCGAGTCCGCCACCATCGGTCGCGAAGGGGCGCTGGGCCTGATGGCTGCCGTGGCTCCGCGCCAGTCGCTGAGCCGCGCCATCGTCCAGGCCCCTGGCTCGGCCCTGCGCATCGCGTCGGGTCCCCTGCACGAGGCCTGGAGTCGCAGCGCCGCCCTGCGCGACCTGGTCGACCGTCACAACGAGGCCCTGTTCGGTCACGCCATCCAGTCGGTGGCCTGTAACGCCCTGCACGCGGTCGAGGCGCGCTTCTGCCGCTGGCTGCTGTCGTGCCACGACCGCCTGGACAGCAACACCATCAGCCTGACCCAGGAATTCCTGGCCGACATGCTGGGCGTCCAGCGCACCACCGTCACGGCTGTGGCCGGCTCGCTGCAGGCCAAGGGCCTGATCCGCTATCGCCGAGGCGTGGTCGACATCCTGGACCGCGCGGGCCTCGAGGCCATGACCTGCGAGTGCTACGGCGCGGTGCGTCGGGGCTACCAGCGGCTGCTGCCGGCGTCATTCGCCTCATAAAGAAAATCCCGGGCCTTGGCCCGGGATCTCTATTCTCAGTTAGCGGCGGCGCGCTGGCGCCGGTGCGTGCGCCAGACGCAGCAGGTTCGCCGCGCCCGGGGCGCCGAACGGCGTGCCCGCGACGACCAGCAGGCGTTCGCCCGGCGCCACCAGGCCCAGCTCCAGCGCCTTGCTCGAGGCGTCAGTGGTCACGACTTCCAGGCTGTCGGGCTGAGCGCTGACGCGCGGCTCGATGCCCCAGCACAGGGCCATGCGGCGCACGGCGTTGATGTCCGGCGACAGGGCCAGAACCGGTTGCAGCGGACGTTCGCGCGACAGACGACGGGCGGTCGCGCCGGTGGTGGTGAAGGCCACCAGACACTTGGTCGAGCCCGACTTGGCGGCGCCGGCGGCGGCGACCACCAGCACGTCGGCGTCGTCGTCGTCGTGGCTCTGCTCGGCCTGCATCAGCTCGGGCCAGCGCGGGTCGCGTTCGACGCGCTCGATGATGCGGTTCATCATCGACACCGACTCTTCGGGATATTCGCCGGCGGCGGACTCGGCCGACAGCATCACCGCGTCCGCGCCTTCATAGACGGCGTTGGCGACGTCCGAGGCCTCGGCGCGGGTCGGGGTCGGCGAGCTGATCATCGACTCCAGCATCTGGGTCGCGACGATCACCGGGATGCCGCGCGCGCGCGCCTCCCGCAGGATTTCCTTCTGGGCCACCGGCACTTCTTCCGGAGCCATTTCGACGCCCAGGTCGCCGCGAGCGACCATGACGCCGTCGCAGAGATCCATGATCGGACCCAGCACCTTCAGGGCCTGGGGCTTTTCGATCTTGGCCAGCACGGCGGCGCGGCCTTCGACGATGCGGCGCAGCTCGGCCATGTCCTCGGGGGCCTGCACGAACGACAGGGCGATCCAGTCGACGCCCAGGCGCAGGGCGAAGGCCAGGTCCTCGCGGTCCTTCGGGGTCAGGGGCGACATCGGGATGACGACGTCCGGCACCGCCACGCCCTTGCGCTCCGACAGCTTGCCGCCGTTCGAGACGGTGGTGTTGGCGTAGCCCGGACCGGCGTCGGTCACGACCATGCGCAGCTTGCCGTCGTCCAGCAGCAGGGTCGCGCCCGGCCGCATGGCGGTCAGGATCTCGGGGTGCGGCAGGTGGACCCGCGTCTCGTCGCCCGGGGTCGGGTCGTTGTCGAAGCGGAAGGCCTGGCCGGCCTGGAGCACCACCGGACCGTTGGCGAACTTGCCGACGCGCAGCTTGGGACCTTGCAGGTCGGCCAGGATGCCCAGAGGACGCCCCACGGTCTTCTCGGCCTCGCGGATCGCCGCATAGACGGCCGCGTGGGTCTCGTGCGCCCCGTGGCTGAAGTTCAGGCGGAAGACGTCAGCCCCGGCCTTGGCCAGGGTGACGATCATTTCGGGCGAGCTCGACGCGGGGCCAATGGTGGCCACGATGCGAGAGCGACGGGCGCGGATCATGCCGTCGCTCCTTCTTTTTGGGTCAGCTTGGCGGACAGAAGGCGTCGCCCTCGTTGGAGGCCAGTCTGATTTCGGTGAATGACAGAGTCATGCGTCCGGCGGTGGACAGCGAGAACGGGGACGAAACATGCGTCACGTCCGCGCCCTTGGCCTTGAAGCAGGAAAGTTTGATCTTGGCCGTACGCCATTCGCCGAGTTTCGCACCTGACAACGTTGACGTTACGTCTACCGTCGCCCCGCAGGATTCGCCACAGGCGATCCCTAAGGAAACCGGTTTCCCTGGGGACGCATCCACCCTGTAGCGGATCGAAATCGCCATGTCGCCGGTGGTCTGGCGTGACAGATCCACAGGCGGGCCAGCGATGGTAACGGTCCCATCCCCGTCGCCGCTCCAGGTCGCCTGGCGTGCGTTTTCTTGAGCGCCCGCGTCGACTGTTTTCAGTGAGACGGCCCCGCCCACGTTCAAGGTCCACGGCGCGGGAACGTGGCCGGCGACAAAGTAGCGGTCGGCATTGACGGCGGCCGAGGTGGCGCCAGGGTTTTCCGACAGAGCCGCCACCTTGCCGGGCTTGGCGTAGCTCAGGCCATAGCCATAGGCGAACAGCGGATCGTAGCCCGCGTCGCCGACATTGATCGGCTCCTGGTCGGCGCGCTTGGGCCAGCTGAACGACAGCTTGCCCGTGAAGTCGTTGCGCGGCTTGCCGGCCGCATCACCCACCAGCACATCGGCCACGCCGCCGCCTTCCGACCCCGGCAGCCAGGCCGCCACGAAGGCGTCCGAGGCGTTGATCTCGGGATTGGTCCACATCGGCCGGCCGCTCAGGAACACCGACACTACCGGGATGCCGGCGGCCTTCAGCTTCTTCAGCAAAGCGAGGTCGGTCTTGTCGCCGGGCTGGTACTCGGTGCTGGCGACGTCGCCCTGGAACTCGGCATAGGGGTTTTCGCCGAACACCACGATGGCCACGTCGGGCTTCTGCTTGAAGTCACCCGAGGTCGATAGCTCGGCGCTGCCGCCGCCGGCCTTCACCGCCTGCGCGATGCCGCCATAGATCGACTGGCCGTGCGGGAAGTCGCTGTTCTTGTTGCCCGTGCCCTGCCAGGTCAGGGTCCAGCCGCCGGCCGCCTTGCCGATGTCGTCGGCCCCGTCGCCGGCCACCAGCACGTGGGCCGAGCTCTTCAGCGGCAGCACGCCGTCGTTCTTCAGCAGCACCAGCGACTTGCGCACCGCCTCGCGGGCCACGGCGCGGTGGGCGGGCGAACCCAGCAGCTCGTACTTGGCTTCCAGCGGGCGCTTGTTCTCGAACAGGCCCGACTTGACCTTGACCCGCAGGATGCGGCGCACGGCGTCGTCGATGCGCGCCATCGGGATCTGGCCGGCCTTCACCTGGGCCAGGGTGTTGTCGTACAGGCCCTTCCAGCTGTCGGGGGCCATGATCATGTCCATGCCCGCGATATAGGCCTGGGCGCAGTTGGTGTTGGTGCAGCCCTCGACCTGGCCGTGGGCGTTCCAGTCGCCGACCACGAAGCCCTGGAAGCCCAGACGGCCCTTCAGCACGTCGGTCACCAGGCTCTTGTTGCCGGTGTGCTTGACCCCGTGCCAGCTGGAGAACGAGACCATCACCGACAGGATGCCGGCGTCGATGGCGGGCGGATAACCGGCCGCGTGCAGGCCGACCAAATCGGCCTCGGAGATCTGGGCGTCGCCCTGGTCCTTGCCACCCTCGGTGCCGCCATCGGCCAGGAAGTGCTTGGCCGAGCCGGCCACGTGCGCCGCGCCCAGCGGCTTGCCGGCGACCAGCGGACCTTGCAGGCCCAGGGTCATCGGGCCGGCATAGCTCTTCACCACCTCCGGATCCTCGGCATAACCCTCATAGGCCCGGCCCCAGCGCTCGTCGCGGGGCACGGCCACGGTGGGGCCAAAGGTCCAGTCGGCGCCGGTGGCGACCATCTCCTCGGCGGTCGCCTCGCCGATGCGGCGGATCAGGTCCGGATCGCGCGCCGCGCCCAGGCCGATATTGTGCGGGAAGATCGTCGCGCCCACGACGTTGTTGTGCCCGTGCACGGCGTCGACGCCGAACATGATCGGGATCTCCTGGTGGCCGCCCCGGTTCTCCAACGCCGCGGCGCGGAAGGCGCGGATCCACTCGACCCAGCGCTGGGGCGTGGCGCGGTCGTTGCCGTCGGGCGCGCTGTTGCCGCCGACCAGCACCGAGCCCAGGCGGTATGTCTTGAGCTCCTCCGGCGTGATCGAGGCGCCGTCGGCCTGGATGGTCTGGGCGACCTTCTCCTCGACGGTCATCTGGCCCATCAGCTTGGTGATGAAGGCCTCGGTCTTGGCGTCGGTGATCGCGGCGGGGCTGGCGGCCTTGGGCCACATCTCCGGATGGGCGGTGGCGGCAGCGGAATTGGCCTGGGCCGAGGCGACGTTCGCCAGGCCTGCGGCGAGGATCAGGGTCAGCGCCGAGGCGGCGGCGAGACGGCCGTATGCGGACATGGTGTTTCCCAGGATACGCCCGCCCCCCTGGCGGACCATGTGAACTCGAAAAGCGCTCGACGCGGCGCTTGCGGGATGACCGCGCCGAGCGAAAGAGAAGCGGTTCAGGGCCGCTTGGAGGGGAGTGATCGTGCGCACAGGATGGCGCGACGGACGCTGGTCCGGTCAGGCGAGGTCATGGCGTTTCCTCCTGACGCCGCCTTACCGTGGGCGACCGTCTTGATCACTCCGATCTCACGTCGATCGGACAGCGCTGTCAAGGACAATATGATTGCGGTAACATCGATTACATCCCTGAAGTGCGTCTAACGCGGGCCCCCTCTTAGGAGATTGGACCCGTGGATTCCCGGACGACCAGCTCGAAGTCCAGCAGGCGCGACGGCGGCGGCGCGCCCTCCTCCCGCTCAACGCCGTGCATCAGCATGTCAGCGGCCGCGCCGGCCATGGCGTGGATCGGCTGGCGGACGGTGGTGAGTTGCGGCCAGGTGATCTTGGCCCCCGGCGTGTCGTCGAAGCCGGCCACCGACAGCTGGGCCGGCAGGTCCAGGCGCATGCGGTTGGCCACGGCCATGACGCCCAGGGCCATGTCGTCGTTCGATGCGAAGATGGCGGTCGGGCGGTCGGCGCCGCCCAGCAGCTTCTCGGCCGCGTCGAAGCCCGAGCGGAACGAGAACCAGCCCTGCTCCACCCGGTCGTCGCGGATCGGCAGGCCCGCGTCGCGCATGGCGTCGATGAAACCCTGGTGGCGCTGATGCGAGGCGCCGTGGTCGGGGTGGCCGATGATGAAGCCGATGTCGGTATGGCCCAGCTCGATCAGGTGCTTGGTCATCTCATAGGCGGCCAGGCGGTCGTCCATGCTGACCCACGGGGCGCGGTCGATGTCGCCGCCCGGCGCGATGCGGACATAGGCCACGCCTTCCCGCTCCAGCGCGGCCAGCACCACGGGATGGTCGCTGAGCGGCGGCGTCAGGATCACGCCGTCCATGCGCAGGGTCGCCAGCATCGGCGCGACCTGGTCCTCGACATCGCCGGTCGAGTCGATCGGCTCGACGATCAGGTGGAAGCCTTCCTGCCGGCAGCGCGCGATGGCGCCCAGCTGCACGTCGGTGACGTAGCCGGGGCTGGGGTTGTCGAAGAAGACGCCGATCAGATAGGCCTTGGAGCCCGCCAGGCTGCGAGCCGAGATGTTGGGGCGATAGTTCAGCGCGGCCACGGCGGCCTGCACCCGGTCGCGGGTGTCGGCCTTGACGTTGGGCTCACGGTTCAGCACCCGCGACACCGTCTTGATCGAGACCCCGCTCTCGCGGGCCACGTCGTGGATCGTGATCTTGGCGCTCAATTCCGTCCCTCGCCGCCCCGATTCGTGCGTTATGGCGGCTACTTAGCCATGACAAGGCTGTCATGGCGAGCCCCCTCTGACACGCCCTAAAACCGCCCCACGGTCGCCCTGCTATCGCGCCGCCGCGTCCATCACGCGCGACAGAGGGGCTGCCACCCATGAAACCACGCGACCTGATGACGGCTGTGGTCGTCGGAGCCTCCCTGGCGGCCCCGTCCCTGGCGGCGGCCCAGTCATCCATCACGCCCCAGACGATGGGACGGCTGGACGTCCTGGGGCGCTTCGCCGCCGCCGCGCCCTTCTGCGAGGCCCTCGGCTACACCCAGACCGATCGCGACGGGCAGGCCTTCTCGCGCGAAATCGCCAAGATCGCCGAGCGTATCGGGGCCAGCCCGCAGGAGGCGCAGGCGGTGGTGGCGGCGTCCAAGGCGCGCGAGACCGCCGAAACGCAAGCCGCGCGAGACCGCGTCCAGGCCAATTTGAAGGATCCCGGCGGCGACAGGGCCCTGCGCGAGTTCGCCGATGGGCTGTCCTTCCGCTGCCGCCGCGCGGTCGACGATCCCGTGGGCAGCGTGCTGATGAAATCGCCGGCGGGCGCGATCAGCACCCTGTCGCTGCGCTATGTCGACAGCCAGCTCACGCCCTACGGCCGAGCAGGCTGGCAGTCGCCGTACGTGCTGGCGGGCGGCGACTTGGCCGAGGCGGTCGGCACGTGTGACGCGCGGGTCAGCCGCGCCCAGGGCCGCGCCTATCTGGCGGAGCTGCGGGATCCCAGCCGCTTCTCGCCCGACATCAACGACACGATCCAGGCCTGGATCGACGCCAGGATCGCCAAGGGACGCGAGGCCGCCAAGACGACGCCGCCCAGCGCCGCCCAGTGCGGCCAACTGCTGGCGCGGCGCAAGGCGGCGTTGCTGAAGGCGCCGTTGACCTAGGAGACGGCCGCCCGGCCCTCGGGCGTCAGGGCCACCGCGGCGCCGATCAGCGCGGTGTGCGGGTGCAGGATGACGTGGGTCGGGATCGCCTGGGTGAAGCCCGACAGGCGGCCCTTCTCTTCGAAGCGCTCACGGAACGGGCTCTTTTCCAGGATGTCGATGATCCGGGGCGCGATGCCGCCGGCGATGAACACGCCGCCGCGCGCGCCCAGGGTCAGGGCGATGTCGCCGGCCGTCGAGCCCAGCACCGCGCAGAAGCGGTTCACCGTGGCCAGGCTGTCGGCGCAGCCTTCGGTCGCGCGTTCGGTGATCTGCTTGGCGGTCAGGGTCTCGACCTTGCGGCCTTCAGCGGCGGCGAGCGCGACGTGCAGGTCTTCCATGCCGGGACCCGACAGGATGCGCTCGACCGAGACGCGGCCGCCGTCCAGCTGCTTGGTCAGGGCGCGCAGCACCTCGATCTCGACCTCGTCCAGCGGCGCGAAGGCGACGTGGCCGCCCTCGGTGGCCAGCGGGATCTCTTGCCCATGACGACGCACCAGGCCGGCGACGCCGAAACCGGTGCCCGGACCCAGGATGGCCAGGTCACCCTCGCCCGAGGTCGGCAGATGGCCGATCTGGCGCAGGTCCTTGGGACCCAGGCGCGGAGCCGCGAGAGCTTGAGCGGTGAAGTCGTTGATCAGCTTGGCATTCCGGAAGCCGCCGGCGCGACGCAGGCTGTCTTCCGAGATCCGCCAGTCGAGATTGGTCATGTGGACCGAGCCGTGCTCGATCGGGCCGGCCACGGCCACCACCGCCTGGTCGGGATGGCGCACGCCGACCTTCTGCAGATAGGCCTCGATGGCGCTCTCGGCCGTGCCGTAGTCCTCGCCCTTATAGGTCGTGGGCTCGATCAGGCGCGGGTCCTGACCGTCGAATTCGACCAGGGCGAAGCGGGCGTTCGTGCCGCCGATATCGCCGACGAGACCCAGACCCGGGCTGTGATTGCCGTCCATAACCTAGCGCTTCCTCAAGCAAAGACGGAGGCGCCGGCGTCGGCCGCGCCGACCCCGCTGCGCATCCATCCAAACAGTTCCCTACCAAAGCCCGGCTTGCTCGCCGGGACGTTCGCCGGCGTGCGGGCGCGCAGAACGGCCTCGTCCACCAGGATCTTCAATTCGCCGGTCTCGGCATTGACGCTGATCACGTCGCCGTCCTGGACATAGGCCAGAGGCCCGCCCTTGGCGGCTTCCGGCGTCACGTGGATGGCGGCGGGCGTCTTGCCCGACGCGCCCGACATGCGGCCGTCGGTGACCAGGGCGACCTTATAGCCGCGATCCAGCAGCACCGAGATCGACGGCGACAGGTTGTGCAGCTCGGGCATGCCGTTGGCCGACGGGCCTTGGAAGCGGACGACCACGACCACGTCGCGATCCAGCTCGCCGCGCTTGAAGGCGGCGATGAAGTCTTCCTGCTCCTGGAACACAGCGCAGGGGGCTTCGATCACATGGTGCTCGGGCTTCACGGCCGAGATCTTCATGACACCGCGGCCCAGGTTGCCGGCCATCAGACGCAGGCCGCCTTCCTTGCTGAACGGGTCGGAGACGGGGCGGACGATGGCGGTGTCGAGGCTCTCGGCCGCGCCCTCGCGCCAGCTCAGCACGCCGTCCTCGAGGTGCGGTTCCTGGGCGTACAGCGACAGACCGGGGCCAGCGATGGTCTGGACGTCTTCGTGCACCAAACCTGCTTTAAGCAGCTCGCGGATCACGAAGGCCATGCCGCCGGCGGCCTGGAAGTGGTTCACGTCGGCCGAACCGTTCGGATAGACGCGGGCCAGCAGCGGCGTGGCCTTGGAGATGTCGTCCAGGTCTTCCAGCGTCAGCTGGATGCCGCCCGCATGCGCCATGGCAATGATGTGCAAAGCCAGGTTCGTCGAGCCGCCGGTGGCCATCAGGCCGACCACGCCGTTGACGATCGACTTCTCGTCGATCATTCGGCCGACCGGGATGAACTCGTTGCCCTTGTTGGTCACGGCGGCGGCGCGGCGAGCGGCTTCCTTGACCAGGGCTTCACGCAGCGGCGTGTTGGGGTGGACGAAGGCCGAGCCGGGCAGATGGAAGCCCATCAGCTCCATCAGCATCTGGTTGGTGTTGGCCGTGCCGTAGAAGGTGCAGGTGCCGGGGCCGTGATAGCTGGCCTGCTCGGCTTCCAGCAGCTCGGCGCGGCCGACCTTGCCCTCGGCGTAGAGGGCGCGGATGCGGGCCTTCTCGCTGTTGGGCAGGCCCGAGGTCATCGGGCCGGCGGGCACGAACAGGGCCGGCAGGTGGCTGAACGTCAGCGCGCCCATGACCAGGCCCGGCACGATCTTGTCGCAGACGCCCAGATACAGCGCCGAGTCGAACGCGTCGTGGGTCAGGGCGACGGCCGTGGCCATGGCGATGACGTCGCGCGAGAACAGCGACAGCTCCATGCCCGGACGGCCCTGGGTGACGCCATCGCACATGGCCGGCACGCCGCCGGCGAACTGGGCGGTCGCGCCCACTTCACGCGCGGCGACCTTGATCAGCGCCGGATACTCTTCCAGCGGCTGGTGGGCCGACAGCATGTCGTTATAGGCCGAGACGATGCCGATGTTCGGCGCGTTCGGGTCCAGCGCGCGCACCTTGTCGACGCCCGGCGAGGCGGCGAAGGCGTGAGCCCAGTTGGCGCAGGACAGCTTGGCCCGGCCCGGCTGGCTGTCGATCGCGTGCTGCATGTTGGCGAGGTACGCCGCGCGGCTGTCCTTGCTGCGCTCGACGATGCGGGCGGTGACTTCGGCGATGACCGGGTTCATGACGCTTACTCCGCCCAGAGGATGCGGACCTTGGCGCGGTCCTGCTTCAGGATGGCGGCGACCGGCAGGGCCGGATCGACGTCGCCTTCCAACAACGCTTTCTTGGCCGCACCGGTCACCAGCAGCACGATCAAATCGGTGCGGGTCAGGGCGGCCAGGGTCAGGCTCAGGCGCTGGATGTCCGGGGCGGGATCACCGGCCGGCACGGCCAGGACCGAGCGCTCCGAATGCGGGTCCAGCCCGCGCGCCAGCACCGGATTGCCCGGGAACAGCGACGCGAAGTGGCCGTCGGCCCCAACGCCCAGCAGCACCACGCCGAACGGCGCGGCGGCGTCGACGCCCTTCTGCGCCTTCAGCGCGCTCTCCTCGTGGGTCACGCCCTCGAAGAACAGCGGCGCGAACTCGGCCTTGGCGGCCTCGCCCGTCAGCAGGTGGCGACGGACCAGGCCTTCGTTGCTGCCCGGATCGGTCGGCGGCAGGAAGCGCTCGTCGGTCAGGGTGACCGTGATCTTGTCCCAGGGCGCGGTCATGCCGGCCATGCGGTCATAGACCGGGGCCGGCGTCGTGCCGCCGGTGGCCGCGAAGCCCGCCTTGCCATGCGTGGCGACGGCCGTGGTCAGCGCCCCGACCAGGATCGAGGCGGCGGCGTCATAGAGGTCTTCACGCGAACCGAAGGTTTCGAACTTGGCCATCGCTTAAGCCTTCCAGGACCGGCCGCCGGGCGAGATCAGCCCCTGCGCCGACTGCGGTCCCCAGGTGCCGGCCGCGTAGTGAGCCGGCTCGACCCCGGCTTCGGCCCAGGCGGCCGAGACGGCGTCGATGAACTTCCAGGCCTGCTCGACCTCGTCACGACGCACGAACAGGGTACGGTCGCCGCGGAAGGCGTCCAGGAACAGCTTCTCGTAGGCGATCCGGCGACGGCCGCCGCTCTGGCTGAACGACAGCGACAGCGGCAGCGATTGCAGGCGCATGCCCTCTTCCGACAGGCCCGGACGCTTGTTCATCAGCGTCAGGACGATGTTCTCGTCCGGCTGCAGGTCGATGACCAGGCGGTTGGCGCACAGGTCGGTGTCGGTGCCCTTGCCGAAGATGTTGTGCGGCAGCGGCTTGAACTGGACGACGATCTGGGTGCGGCGGTCCGGCAGGTTCTTGCCGGTGCGCAGGAAGAACGGCACGCCGTCCCAACGCCAGTTGTCGATCGCCACCTTCATGGCCACGAAGGTCTCGGTCTTGGTGGGCTTGCCGACTTCCTCGACATAACCCGCGCGGGCCGAGCCCTCGACCACGCCGGCCACGTACTGGCCGCGCACGGTGTCGTGGGCCACGCTCTCCTTGGTGAAGGGGCGCAAGCTGCGCAGCACCTTG
Organism: Caulobacter sp. GW821-FHT10A06; assembly: GCF_059415805.1. Lineage (NCBI taxonomy): Bacteria > Pseudomonadati > Pseudomonadota > Alphaproteobacteria > Caulobacterales > Caulobacteraceae > Caulobacter > Caulobacter sp. GW821-FHT10A06. The sequence goes on along the minus strand of NZ_JBWKNY010000006.1, from coordinate 398,341 downwards.
ACCTTCTCGTCACGGACCGCGTCGGGGTCGAAGCCCGACGGCGCCTCCATGGCGACCAGGCACAGCAGCTGCAGCATATGGTTCTGCACCATGTCCCGCAGCGCGCCGTACTCGTCGTAATAGGGCCAGCGGTCGCCGACCTTCTCGGTCTCGGCGATGGTGATCTGCACGTGGTCGATCGTGTTGCGGTCCCACAGGGGCTCGAACAGCACGTTGGCGAAGCGCAGGGCGGTCAGGTTCTGGACCGTTTCCTTGCCCAGATAGTGGTCGATCCGGAAGACCTGGCTTTCGTCGACCACGGCGGCGACGGCGGCGTTGGTGACCTTGGAGCTCTCCAGGTCGCGACCCAGCGGCTTTTCCAGGATCAGGCGAGCCTTGGGACCGGTCAGGCCGGCGGCTTGCAGCGCCTGGCAGGCCGGGCCGTACAGGCTGGGCGACAGCGAGAAGAAGATCACCAGGTCGCCGTGGGCGCCGATGCGCTCGGCCAGCTTCTTGGTGTCGTCCTCGCTGGTGATGTTGGCGGGCACGTAGTCCAGACGAGCGGCCAGGCGGTTCCAGGCCGCCTCCTCCACCGTCGCGCGTTTGCCCAGCTGCTCACGAACCAAGGCCTTGTAGCTGGCGGCGTCATGATCCGCGCGAGCAACGCCGATGATCCGCAAGTCGTGCGGCAGCAGTCGATCAAGTTCCAGGAAGTAGAGCGAAGGCAAAAGCATTCGCAGAGCCAGATCCCCCGCGCCGCCCAGCAGCACAAGGACCTCGCGGCCATTCTCGCCGTCTTCTTTCTTCTTAACCAATGTCGTCCACCCTATGACAACGTTGTCATGACATGCCTGCGGCAGAAAGGCAAGCGCTCGACGCTCCTCCCGTCATATGGGACGGTGAGCGGGCTCTAACTAGGCTAAACGTCTAGAGCCCGCCATAAGACCAATCGGGTTTTGCCGGGTGAATTTTCGGTGACGCAGCAAGGCTTCCAGGGCTGGTCATGCCTCGAAGTTCAGCGGAATCGAGGCGTAGGGGAAAACCCCTGCCCTAGCGAGCGCCGGCCGGCTTTCCAGTACGGAAGCGGTCCTTCATCCGACCGATCCAGCCGTTGAAGGCCTCGTTGTCGGCGGTGACGCGGCTGAAGTCCGAGGCCGACAGCGATTCGACGCTCATGCCCTGCAGGGCCACGCGCAGGCCGTCGGGATTGCCGGCGCTGTCGACGAAACCGGACCACCGCTGACGCAGGCGGGCCAGGGACTTGTCGTCGTCGGCCAGGCTGTAGGCGACGGCCGTGCGCAGCAGGCGGGCCTCGTCGCCGGGGCTGAGCGCGCCCGGCGTCTTGAAACGGTCGCCCAGCGAGCGCTCGTACATCGCCCCGGCCAGCGGCCAGGCGTGCTGCTTCCAGGCGATCTCGGCGCGGATCTCCTGGCCGTCGCGGCTGTTGTCCTTCTCGATCAGCTCCAGGGCGTCGTCATAGCGCCCCAGGCTCATCAGGGCGCGAGCCGTGGCCAGGCGACGCTCGACGTTCAGGGCCGGCGGCAGGATGGTGGTCCGGGTCGCGTTGATGGTCTCCAGCGCGTCTTCCGGCTTCTTGTTCATCAGGTAGATCCAGGCCAGGTCGGTGGCGACCTGGGCCTTGGGCACGCCGTTCAGGCGGTTGTCGACCTGGTACTTGAGCAGCTTGGCGGCGTCGTCCAGCAGGTCGACATCGACCAGGCGGCGCACCAGGTTGCGGACCATCTGGTCGCCGTCGGCGCCGATCGGGGTCAGGTCCTGGAAGTCGTAGAACAGGCCCACGGCCTGCACCGGCTGCATGCCGTCCGCCAGGCCTTGCAGGAACAGCTGCCGGAAGGTGTTCGACAGGTCGTTCTGCAGCGCCACCGCCTCGGGACGGTCGGGCAACTGGCGACCGGCCGAGCGCAGCACTTCCAGCGCCTCGCGATAGCGGCCCTGGTCGATATAGAGCTTGCCCAGCGCCCGGATGACTTCCAGTTCGACGCCGTCGCCGCGCCAGCGATAGCGCAGCTGGTTCAGGGTCTCGGCGGTCTTCTGGGCGGTGATCTGGCCCTTGGCGTAGCCCAGCTGGGTCGCGTGCAGGATGGCCGGCGTCGCCAGCCGGTCGATCGGCGCCTTCGCGATGGCTTCGAACATGCGGCGGGCGCGGACCTTCTCGCCCTTGGCTTCGAAGATGCGGGCCTGGGTCAGGCGGATGTCCAGCTGGTCGGGCACCGGCACCTTGGGCACGGCCAGGGCCTTGGTCACCAGCTGCATCGCGCCGGTCAGGTCGCCGACGCCCAGCGCCGCCTGGGCCTGGGCGTGCAGGAAGCGCGCGCGCCAGATCGGCGGGAACAGGTCCAGGGCTCGGCCGCCGCCTGCGAACTTGGCGCGCGCATCGGCCCACTGGCCCTGCTTGGTCGAGATGTAGCCGCGCCACAGGGCGCTGGACGGATCGTCGCTGAGCACCGGCGAGGAAAAGTCGGCGTCGGCCTCGGTCAGGCGGCCGGCCATCACCTTGGCCACGCCGCGCAGGCCGCGGAATTCGGCGTCGCCCAGCAGGGTCTGGTGCTTGCGGCCCGCGGCGTTCAGCACGCCGATGGCCTCGAACGACATCTGCGAGCCGACCAGGAAACGAGCCAAGGCCATGCGGGCGCCGGTGTCGCTGTCCTTGCCGTCGCCTTCCGGCGCGGCGGGAATGGCGCCTTGCAGGGCATTGTAGCGGGTCAGGAAACCGCCCGAGCCGGTCTTGGGCCAGTTGTCCAGGTCGATCAGGGCCGGCATCGACATCGGCTGCGGCGCGCCGGCGGCGGCCTCTTCCGGTGGGGTGTTGGCCGAGATCGGCGACAGGATCAGGCCCTTGGGCCGGCCGATGCGCAGCAGGTCGCCGTCGGCCTGCACCAGCAGGTCGGCGGCGTAGGTCTCGATGGCCAGGCCCTGCACCGATTGCAGCAGCGCCATCTCGACATATTCGCGACGCGACGGCAGGCCCTTGGACGGCGCCAGGGCCGGCGCGACGATCATCTTGTCGCCGACGGCCGGGTCGGCGACCCAGACCGCCTTGGTCACGCCCGAGACGCTGGCCGACAGGGTCGCCGGATGCACGCTCTCGTCGCGCGCGACCTTGATAATGTCGGGGCTTTCCTGCGAGCCGGGACCCAGGCTGATCTTCCACAGACCGCCCTGCCCTTCGGCCACATAGGGCTTGCCGGCCTGGGTGACGATCCGCAGGGCGCTGTAGTCCGCGCCCTTGAAGACCTGGAACTTGGAATAGCCGACGCTGGACGACGGCAGCTTGGAGGTGTCCAGGCGCGCGGGCGTGTCGAACACGATCCAGACCGCCTCCCCGCGCCGGAACACCGCGGCCCCGGCCGGAGCGGCCCAGTTGAAGCTGAGCGTGACCTGCTGGTCCTGGCGCTCGAACTCGACCTTGACCACGCCGCCGGCGGGCATCGGGTTGGGACGGCCGATCGGGGCTGCGGCCTGGGCGCTCGTCTGGCTGGCCGGCGGCGCGCCCGGACGGGCGAAGATGTTGACGAAGTCGACCCCGTCGGCGTTGCCCAGGCGGGCGTCGGCGTCGTCGGTCAGGGTCAGGACGATCTCGAGCACGCCGTTGACGTGGCGGGCTTCGGAGTTCTTCACCCAGCGCGGCGGGGCGATCTTCAGGCTGGAGAGATCGGGGTTAGCGTCGCGGCTGAACCGCATGACCAGCGTCTGGCCCTCGCGGTGCGAAACCATCTTCGCGCCGCCGGCCCAGTGGAATTCGACCCGCGAGAAGTCAGCCGCCTGCGCCACGCGCACGTCCAGCGAACCGCGCGCCGCGGGGGGCGGCGGCGCGGCGTAGCCGGACGGCGCCAGCGTGCCCGCGATGACCGCGGCGGCGACGCTGGAGCGCAGGAGCTGACGAAGGGTCATGGGCCTCCCTTAGCCGGCTTTTTTGGGCGCCGACTTGGCCTTAGGCGCCGCGGCGCCGGCCAGGCCGGCGTCGGCCTGCTGCGTGGGAGCAGCAGCGCCAGGAGCGGCCGCAGCATTGTCGGCGATCGCGGCCTTGCCCTTCTCGACGGCCGGGTTGGCCATGCGCGAGGCCAGGCGCTCGGTCAGGATCTTGGCTTCGCCCGGCGCCATGTTGGCCAGGATCTGCGACAGAGCCCGTTCCTTCATCTTGGCGGCGATCGGCAGGCGAACCTCGTCCGACAGCAGGGTGATGCGGGCGGCGGCGTCCTTGGGCTTCATGCCCTGATAGACGGTGACCAGGCGATCGACCTCGGCCTGCTTCTGGTTGTCGACCTGGCCCAGCAGGCCCTGGATGTCGCCCTTCAGGCCCGTCAGGGACTTCATCTTGGCGTCCAGCTTGGCCTCGGCGGCGGCCAGCAGCTGCAGCTGGACGTCGATGTCCTGCTCGCGCTGGTCCAGCTGACCGCGACGGGCGCCCAGGCTTTGCAGCACGCGAAGTTCGGCGGGCGAGAGGCCGGCTTCCTTGGCCAGGGCGTCGGCCGACGGGGCGCAGACGCGGGGCGGCGGGGCGTTGGCGGCGGCCGGCTGGCCAGCGCCCTCGGCCGAAGCGGCCTCTTCACCGCCCTTAGCGGCGTCCTTCTTGCCATCCGGCTTGGCGACGCCTTCAGCAAAAGCCTTGGCCCCACCCAGCAGGTCGGGCAGCGACTTGGCGCCGGCCATGGCGTTGATCGCCAGGACGCCGCCAACGGCGACGCCGACCAGGGGGAGGATGCGAGGAACGTTCTTCATCAGCGGGGCGCTCTGGGGTTGCTTCCGGGACGCGAGCCATCGGTCGGTCCGTCGAAGAGGTCATCATCGATCCGCGCCCGTGAACGCGGGGTTTCGCGGGAGGCGCTGGGGCCTCCCAGGTTGGGGCGAGCGGCCGGCGGGAGACGGTCTTCCCGGTCCAGCAGGCGCTCGAAATCTTCAGCCTTCAGGCGGCGCTCCGCCTGAGGGGGGGCTTCCGGCTCGCGGCGGGTCAACGCCGGACGCTCGAAGCGCTCTTCACGCTCGACCGGACGCTCATCCAGGCGCTGGGGGCGTTCCGGACGGACCGTCGGTGAGGCCGGCAGCGGACGGCTGGTCCGCTCTTCCAGCTGGGCCGCCAGGGCCTGGGCGCGCTCGATGCGCACCGCCAGGGTCTCGGCCGCCTCGTCGGTGGCCGCGCGCAGGTCGGCCAGGCCCTGCTCGGCGCGGGCCGCGGCCTGGTCCAGCTCGGTCACCGCCTTGGCGAAGCCCTCGTGGCTGTCGCGCAGGGCCTTCAGGCGGCGCTCGAGACGCCAGCCGAAGACCAGCGCCGCGATCAGCAGCACCGCCAGGAACCCGTTCATGGCGAAGGCGATCAGGCTCATTTCAGCTTCTGCACGGCCTTCTTGGCGGCGGGCGTCAGCGGCGCCTCGGCCCGGATGGCGATCGAGTGGTTGCGACGACCCATGCGGCCGCGCGTTAGCCGGATGGTCCCGGCCCGCAGCTCGACCAGGCTCTCGGGCGTGGCGTTCAGCATGAGGGTGTCGCCGACCTGCATGTTCAGCACCCGCGACAGCGGCACCTGCTGCTCGTCCAGCACGGCGCGGACCTCGGTCTGGGTGGTCCACAGCTCGGTGGCCAAGTGGCCTTCCCAGATGTTGTCGCGGCCGAACTTCTCACCCATGAACTGCTGCAGCAGCATCTTCCGGATGGGTTCCAGCGTGGCGTAGGGCAGCAAGAGCTCGATGCGGCCGCCGCGGTCTTCCATGTCGATGCGCAGCTTCACCAGGATCGCGGCGTTGGCCGGACGGGCGATGGCGGCGAAGCGCGGGTTGGTTTCCAGGCGGTCCAGCGAGAAGCCGACCGGGTGCAGGGGCTCGAAGGCGCTCTTCAGGTCTTGCAGCACCACCTCGATCATCCGCTGCACCAGCACGCGTTCGATCGTGGTGTAGGGACGGCCTTCGATGCGCATCGCGGCCGTGCCGCGACGGCCGCCCAGCAGCACGTCGACGATCGAGTAGATCAGGTTGGAGTCGACCGTCAGCAGGCCGTAGTTGTCCAGCTCCTCGGCCCGGAACACCGCCAGGATGGCCGGCAGCGGGATCGAGTTCAGGTAGTCGCCAAAGCGGATCGAGCTGATGTTGTCGAGGCTGACTTCGACGTTGTCCGACGTGAAGTTCCGCAGGGACGTCGTCATCAACCGCACCAGGCGGTCGAAGACGATTTCCAGCATCGGCAGGCGCTCGTACGAGACCAGCGCCGAGTTGATGATGGCGCGGATGCCCGTGCGGTCTTCACCGCCGTCGCCGGAGAGGTCGAAGCCCAGCAGGCTGTCGATCTCGTCCTGGTTCAGGATGCGTTCCGAGCCAGCCTCGCCGCCGCCGTCATCCCAGCCGCCCATGCCGCCGGAGAAGTCGCCGAACTCGTTGCCGCCGCCGCCAGCGTCGCCGCCGCCGTCGAAAGCCCCCGGGGGGTTCTGCGAGGCCCATTGGGCCATCGCGGCCTGATCGTCCAGTTCGTCCGCCATGTTTGTTCGCCCAACCAGCCCGAAGGCTTAGTTGATCAGCATCTCCTCGATGAGGACCGCATTCACCTTGGCCGGCGCGGCGACCAGGTTCACCCGGCGCAGCAGTTCGACCCGCAGTTGGAAAGTGCCCTGCGAACCATTCAGGTCCTCGGGGCGCAGCTCGCGCAGGAAGGTCTGGAACATGTCCTGCAGCCTGGGCAGATTCGGCGTCAGCGCCTCGGCGGTGTCCTCGTCGGGCAGCTCGAAGGTCAGCTTCAGCTTCAGGAAGGTCGACTTGCCGTCGGCCGTCTGCATGTTCACGACGATGTCGGGCAGCGTGTAGAAGACCACGCCGTCGGGGCCCTCCTTGATCACGGGCGCCGGACCGCCAGCAGCGGCAGCGCCGCCCTCGCCTTCCTTCTTCTCGCCGTGACCGCCCTTTTCTTCCTTCTTTTCCTTCTTCTCTTTCTTTTCCTTGCCGTGCTCGCCTTCAGCGGCAGCCTCCGGCTTGGGCTTCATCAGGAAGAAGGCCGCAGCGCCGCCGCCGCCCAGGACGAGGACGCCCGCGGCGATCGCTATGATCAGGATTGGCGGCTTCTTTTTCGCCGGGGCTTCGCCCTCGACGCCCTCTTCCCCTTCGGGAGCGGGAGCTTCCTTTTCCGGTTTCTTGGCCACGCGCGCGGTTCCTTGGAATCTATGCCCGTACACATGCGGGGGACATGGTTAACGATGTGTTTTGGCGGCCATTCTGTCGCAGGCTGAATCTGCCCGGCAGACTCCTCCCAACACCCCAGCGTTAACCTTCCTATTTGTTGATTTATAACGCGATTTAGGACTGGCACGAAGGTTGCTTCTAGGGATGCGGCGCATTTGTCGCGCCAGCCGCCCGAGTTAACTCGCCATGGACAACGCGCTTTATGTCGGCCTGTCGCGTCAGATGACGCTGCGCCGCCAGCTCGACATCGTGGCCAACAACATCGCCAACGCCAACACCACGGGCTTCAAGACCGAAGACCTGATGGTCGCCACCGAACAAGGCAAGCCGGCCAAGACCCTGGACGGCAAGGCCACGGTCAAGTTCGTGCTGGACACCGGCGTGGCCCGCGACTTCACCCAAGGCGCCATGACCAAGACGGGCGGCGACTTGGACCTGGCGATCGAGGGCAACGGTTTCTTCCACGTCCAGGCGGGCGGCGCCGACCGCTACACCCGCGACGGCCGCTTCACCACCAACCCGGAAGGCCAGCTGGTCACCCAGGAAGGCGCCCTGGTCATGGACGACGGCGGCGGCCCGCTGACGATCGACCCGACGCTGGGCCCGGTCGCGATCGGCAAGGACGGCACGGTCAGCCAAGGCGCGGTCCGCGTCGGTCGCCTGGCCGTGGTCCGCCCCGACGACCTGGCCTCGATGGCCAAGGACGGCGACAACCTCTACCGCAACACCGCCAACACCACCCTGGCAGCCGCCCCGGACGCCCGCGTCCACCAGGGCATGCTGGAATCCTCGAACGTCCAGCCAGTCATCGAGATCACCAAGCTGATCGAGATCCAGCGCGCTTACGAGAGCGTCGCCAAGATGATGGACAACACCGCCGAACTCTCCCGCACCGCCGTCGATCGGCTGGGCAAAGTCAATTAAGGGACGCTAGCCGATGCAAGCTCTCCGCACCGCCGCTTCGGGCATGTCAGCGCAACAGCTGAACGTCGAAGTCATCTCGCACAACATCGCGAACATGAACACCGTGGGCTTCAAGCGCCAACGGGCCGAGTTCCAGGACCTGCTGTACCAGCAGGTGGAACGCGCCGGTTCGCAGTCGTCCAGCAACGGCAACATCGTCCCGACCGGCGTTCAGGTCGGCGGCGGCGTCAAGGCCGGCTCGGTCTATCGCATCACCGAGCAAGGCACCCCGACCCTGACCGACAACCCGCTGGACATCGCCATCCAGGGCAAGGGCTACCTGCCGATCCTGATGCCGTCGGGCGAGACGGCCTATACCCGCGCCGGCAACTTCTCGACCAACGACCAGGGCCAGATCGTCACCGAGGACGGCTACACCGTCCAGCCGGGCATCACGGTCCCGCAGAACGCCACCGACATCATCATCGGCAAGACCGGCCTGGTGCAGGTGAAGTTGGACGGCCAGACCCAGCCGCAGACCATCGGCCAGATCCAGCTCGCCAACTTCATGAACGAAGGCGGCCTGGAGCAGATCGGCGATAACCTGCTGCTGGAAACCTCCGCCTCGGGCGCGGCCACCCTCGCCGCCCCCGGCGAGCCGGGCTTCGGCATGCTGATGCAGCACTACACCGAAGCCTCGAACGTCGACGCGGTGACGGAAATCACCTCGCTGATCACGGCCCAACGCGCCTACGAGATGAACTCGAAGGTGATCACCACGGCCGACCAGATGCTCCAAGCCACCTCGCAGCTGCGGTCGTAAGCTCATGAAGACCCTCCTCTTCGCCGCCGCCGCCACGCTGGTCATCACCCTGCTGGGCGCGCCCGCCTTCGCCGGCACGCCGGTGTCCTTGCGCATGGACACCACCGACGCCGACGGCCGCATCACCCTGGGCGACCTGTTCGACGGCGTGTCCGGCCCGGCCGCCAACATGGTCGTCGCCGCCCGCATGGGCTCCACCGCCGTGCTCGACGCCGGCCAGGTGCAGGTCTCGGCCCGCCGCGCCGGCTTCGACTGGACTAACAGCAACGGCATCCGCCGCATCATCGTCCGCGAAGGCCTCGACAACGGCGGCGTTTCGGCGGGCGCTGGCGGCGCTTCGGCCTCGGCCGCGCGCGGCAATGTGGAAGTTCTTGCCTATGCCCGCAGCATGATGGCCGGCGAAATCGTCCAGCCGCAGGACCTGGTCTACGTGAAAATGGCCGGCGCCCCGGCCGACGCCCCACGCGACTCCGACGCCGTCATCGGCCTGGCGGCCAAGCGCCCCCTGCGTGAAGGCGCCGCGGTCTCCCTGCGCGATGTTGCCGCAGCCCAGGTCATCAAGAGCGGCGACCTGGTCACCATCACCTATGACGAAGGCGGAATTTCCCTTTCGCTTCAAGGCAAAGCGATGGCCGCCGCCGCCACGGGCGACGTCTTCGCCGTCCAGAACACGCTCTCCAAGAAGGTCATTCAGGCTGTCGCGACCGGTCCCGGTAGCGCCGCCGTGGGTCCGCAGGCCCGGAGCTTGCAAGCCCGTTCGCAACCCGTCCGTTTCGCCGCTCGCTAAGAGGTAGCTCACCCATGCGTCGCCCCGTCATCATCGCCGCCGCCGTCCTGCTGGCCCCGCTGGCTGCCTGCTCCACCGTCCAGGAAGCCGTGAAGGGCCCGAACCTGGCTCCCGTCGGCTACCCGGCCGAACTGGCCCCGATGCAGCAGCAGTACGTCTCGGCCCGCGAGCCCTCGCCGCAAGCCGCCTCGGCCAACTCGCTGTGGCGCGTTGGCGCCCGCGCCTTCTTCAACGACCAGCGCGCCAGCCGCGTCGGCGACATCCTGACCGTGATGATCGACATCGACGACAGCGCCAGCACCAAGAACCAGACCGCGTCCTCGCGCACCTCGAACATGAAGGCCGGCATCCCCAACCTGCTGGGCCTGGAATCGAGCCTGGGCAAGGTGCTGCCGGGCGGCTTCGACCCGGCCAACGCCCTGAACACCAACTCGGCCACCACCAATGCCGGCGCCGGCAGCGTCCAGCGCTCGGAAAAGATCAGCCTGACGATCGCCGCCGTGGTCAGCCAGGTTCTGCCGAACGGCAACATGGTCATCCAGGGCACCCAGGAAGTCCGCACCAACGCCGAGCTGCGCCAGCTGACCGTGGCCGGCATCGTGCGTCCCGAGGACATCTCCTCGGCCAACACCATCAAGCACACGCAGATCGCCGAAGCCCGCATCAGCTACGGCGGCCGCGGCGACATCAGCCGCGTGCAGAAGACCCCGGCCGGCCAGTCGCTGGTCGAGAAGTTCTCGCCCTTCTAAGCGGGACGCAGCGTAACGCCTGAACGGGCGCGGCGGCCGCGAGGCCTCCGCGCCCGATTTCGTTTCAGGAGCCATTCAGGTCCCCGCTGCGTTGATCGAGCGAGGAGGACCATCCCATGGCGTCCCGTATCGCCCTCGCCGCTCTCGCGCTGATCACCGCCGGCCTGGCCGGCTGCGCGCACGAGAAGGTCGCCGTGAGCGGTTATCGCTGGGCCTATCTCGAAGCCACGCAGGAAGCCCCGCGCCTGGCCTATGGACGCCCGAACAGCGACGACGTGGTGCTGATGATCAGCTGCCGCCCCGGCCAGGATCAGGTGGACGTCTCGGCCGTGGGCCTGTCGGGCGGCGAGATCGTCCTGGCCTCGGGCCGCACGGAAAGCCGCTTCGCCGCCGCCAAGGTCGACAACGCCATGGGCGACGGCGGCCTCTTGGAAGCGCGTGGCAAGGCCAGCGCCCCGGCGCTTGCGGGTTTCAGGAAATCAGGCGACCTGGCCCTGCTGACCAAGGGCGAACGCCACGACCTGGCGGCAGGTTCTGCCGACCAGGGTCACGTGAAGGCGTTCTTCAAGGCTTGCGGGGCTTAACTTAAGCCCTACGGCCTGCCCCCGCCGCACTGACATTGTCCATGCCCAGGGCCGACAGGGCGCCGCGCAGGATGCCGTCGGCGTCGAGGCCGGCTTGGGCGTACATGGCGTCGGGCTTGTCCTGGTCCTGGAAGACGTCGGGCAGGCACAGCGTGCGGACCTTGAGGCCGCGATCGAAGGCGCCGTGCTCGGCCAGGGCCTGCAGCACGAAACCGCCGAAGCCGCCCATGGCGCCCTCTTCCACCGTGATCAGCGCCTCGTGCTCGCGCGCCAGGCGCAGTAGCAGGTCGATGTCCAGCGGCTTGGCGAAGCGGGCGTCGCAGACCGTCGCGGAAAGACCGCGGGCGGCCAGCAGGTCGGCGGCCTTCAGGCTTTCGGCCAGGCGGGTGCCGAACGAGACGATGGCGACGCTGGTCCCTTCGCGGACGATGCGGCCCTTGCCGATCTCCAGCGGGTCGACGGTCGCGGGCATTTCCAGGCCCAGACCCTCGCCGCGCGGATAGCGGAAGGCGCTGGGACGGTCGTCGATGGCGGCGGCGGTGGCGACCATGCGGGCCAGCTCGACCTCGTCGGCGGCGGCCATCAGCACCATGCCGGGCAGAGCGCCCATGAAGCCGATGTCGAAGCTGCCGGCGTGGGTCGGACCGTCGGCGCCGACCAGGCCGGCGCGGTCCATGGCGAAGCGCACCGGCAGGCCCTGGATGGCCACGTCGTGCACCACCTGGTCATAGCCGCGCTGCAGGAAGGTCGAATAGATCGCCGTGAACGGCTTCATGCCGTCGGCGGCCAGGCCCGCGGCGAAGGTCACCGCGTGCTGCTCGGCGATGCCGACGTCGAAGGTGCGCTGCGGGAACGCCTTGCCGAACAGGTCCAGGCCCGTGCCCGAGGGCATGGCGGCGGTGATGGCGACGATCTTGTCGTCCTTCTCCGCCTGCTTGATCAGTTCCTGGGCGAAGACCTTGGTGTAGCTGGGCGGGCCGGCGGCCGCCTTCTGCTGCTGGCCGGTGACCACGTCGAACTTGGCCACGGCGTGCAGCTTGTCAGCCGCGCCCTCGGCGGGGGCGTAGCCCTTCCCTTTTTGCGTGACGCAGTGGACCAGCACCGGCTTGTCGCCGAAGGCCTTGACGTTCTTGAGCACGCTGACCAGAGCGTCCATGTCGTGGCCGTCGATCGGGCCGACATAGTGGAAGCCCAACTCCTCGAAGAAGGTGCCGCCGGTGACCATGCCCCGGGCATATTCTTCCGCCTTGCGGGCGGCTTCGCGCATCGGGGTCGGCAGCTTTTCGACGACGGTCTTGCCCAGCTTGCGCACCGAGCGGTAGGCGCCGCCCGAGACCAGGTTGGCCAGGTAGGCGCTCATGCCGCCCACCGGCGGGGCGATCGACATGTCGTTGTCGTTGAGGATGACGATCAGGCGCTTGGTGGTGTCGGTCGCCGCGTTCATCGCCTCATAGGCCATGCCCGCGCCCAGCGAGCCGTCGCCGATCACGGCGATGACGCTGTTGTCTTCACCCTTGGCGTCGCGCGCGGCGCAGAAACCCAAGGCGGCCGAGATCGAGGTCGAGGCATGGGCCGCGCCGAACGGGTCGTATTCGCTCTCGGCCCGCTTGGTGAAGCCCGACAGGCCACCGCCCTGGCGCAGCGTCTTGATGCGGTCGCGGCGGCCGGTGAGGATCTTGTGCGGATAGGCCTGGTGGCCGACGTCCCAGATGACGATGTCCTTGGGCGTCTCGAACACGTGATGCAGGGCCACGGTCATCTCGACCACGCCCAGGCCCGCGCCCAGGTGCCCGCCCGTCACCGACACCGCGTCGATCATCTCGGCCCGGACCTCGGCCGCGAGCTGTTTCAACTCGGGTACGGAGAGCCCGCGCGTATCGGCCGGCGAAGCGATGGTGTCGAGCAGAGGCGTTTTGGAAGACATGTTTGACAAAAGCGCGGTCAGTTGCGGCGGTCCAGCACGAAATCAACGCTTTCGCGCAGATGTTCGGCTCGGTCGCCAAAGATTTCCAGATGGGAACGGGTCTGGTCGGCCAGAAGCGCCACGCGCTCTTTCGCCGCGTCCAGCCCCAGCAGGGTGACGTAGTTGGCCTTGCCCATGGCGGCGTCCTTGCCGCCAGTGGCCTTGCCCATGGTCTCGGGATCGCCCTCGGCGTCCAGGATGTCGTCGACGATCTGGTAGGCCAGCCCCAGGTCTTGAGCGAAGGCCATCAGGGCGGCGCGCTCGGCGTCCTTGGCGCGGGCGATGATCAGCGGGATCTCGAAGGCGAAGGCGATCAGCGCGCCGGTCTTCAGGCGCTGCATGCGCGCCACCGCGCCCAGGTCGTCGCGAACGCCCAGGATGTCGATCATCTGGCCGCCGGCCATGCCGCGCGCGCCCGAGGCGATGGCCAGCTTGCGCACCAGCTCCGACCGGACATGGCCGTCGTCGTGGGTGTCGGGGTGGGCCATGATCTCGAAGGCCGCCGTCTGCAGGGCGTCGCCCGCGAGGATGGCGGTGGCCTCGTCATACTGCTTGTGCACGGTCGGACGGCCGCGGCGAACGTCGTCGTCATCCATGGCCGGCAGGTCGTCGTGGACCAGGCTGTAGGCGTGGATGCATTCCAGCGCGCAGGCCGCGCGCAGCACCGGCCGCTCGGCCAGGTCGAACATCTTGCCAGTCTCGAGCGCGAAGAACGGGCGCAGGCGCTTGCCCGGCCCCAGCGCCGCGTAGCGCATGGCCTCGGTCAGGCGGGTCTCAGGCCCTTCGGCGCGCGGCAGCAGTTCGTCCAGCGCCACGGTGACGATGTCAGCGGCCTGGACGATCCGCCTGGCCAGATCGTTTTCCGGACGCGGGGCCGCCATCAGTTGAACTCAGCCGCTTCGGCCGAAACGGCGCCGCCCTGACCCAGGACGATCTTCTCGACCTTGAGGCGCGCGGCCTCCAGCTTCTTCTCGCAGTGGGCCTTCAGGGCCGCGCCGCGTTCGTAGATGTCGATCGAGCGCTCCAGCGGCGCCTGGCCCGACTCCAGCTCGGCCACGATCCGCTCCAGCTGCGCCAGGGCTTCCTCGAAGCTCAGGGCGGAGATGTCTGCGGGGGCGTTAACGGCGTCGGTCATTTCAACTCTCAGGTGAACAGGCGTCAGCCTAGTGTCCCTGGCCGATGCGAGCAACGGCCTAGAGCCAAGGCGTGGTTAAGGGAAGAGGCTTTTGAGATCAGGCGCGGCGGAAGCGCTTGATGCTCCAGTAGGCGTGACCTTCATCCACCAGTTTCGCCAGTCCCCGCGCCTTCAGCGCGTCGGCGATCATCCAGTTGAAGAAGCCGTGGGCCACGACCAGAACATCCTGGCCCTGATCCGACAGCTCGACCAGCAGGTCGGCGGCCTTGCCGGCCCGGACTTCGGCCTCGGCGCGGGTCTCCTGGCCGCCGTGGTTGTTGAAGAACCACCACCAGAAGCGGGCGAAGAACCCCAGGCGCTTGGGCGACATCTTCAGCCACAGGGGCCAAGGCGGCGGCGGCAGCGGGGCCTCGATGAAGGTCGGGTCGGTAGCGAAGGCCCGGCCGCCCGTCACCGCCTGGGCCGTCTCGATAGCGCGACGGCGGGTCGAGGCGATCAGCACATCGGCGTCGCGGGCGATCTGGATCAGCTGGTCCGGCGGGGTCTGGCCTTCTTTGAGGCCGCCCACTTCGTAACGCGCCCACCAGTCGCCGTATTCAGGCGCGTTGAGCTTCACCTTGCGCGACAGGGCGGGTTCGCCGTGGCGGGCCAGGGTGATGGTCCCCGACTTCACGGGTTGGGACGCTTGGTCGGCGGTGGTCACGTCGGCCATATTGTAGAGAAGTCGATCGGCGAAGGCCGGTCCGTCTTCTCACCCCTCCTGAAGAGCGCGCACATGCGCGGCGGCGGATCGCCCCAGCGCCTGGAGGTCGTAACCGCCCTCGAGCGAGGACACAACCCGCCCCTTGGCCCGGGCGTTGGCCACCGAGACGATCGCCCGGGTCGCCCAGGCAAAATCGTCCTCCTCCAGGCTCTGGGCCGACAGCGGGTCGCGGACGTGGGCGTCGAAGCCGGCCGAGACGATGACCAGCTCGGGCGCGAAGGCGTCGACCTTGTCCATCAGCCCCTCGAATCGCGACCGCCAGGTCTCGCGCGGCGCATGCGGGGCGACGATGGCGTTGGCGATGTTGCCCACGCCCCGCTCCGACGGATCGCCAGTGCCGGGATACAGCGGCGACTGATGGATCGAGGCGAAGAACACGGTCGGGTCGTTCTCGAACACCGCTTGCGTGCCGTTGCCGTGGTGGACGTCGAAATCGACGATCGCCACCCGCTTCAGCCCCGCCGCCTGGGCCGCGCGCGCCGCCACGGCGACGTTGGAGAACATGCAAAAGCCCATGGCCGTGCCTGGCTCCGCATGGTGCCCCGGCGGCCGCACGGCGCAGAACGCCCGCTCGGTCTCGCCCGTCGCCACGGCCCGCACCGCCGCCGCGCAGGCCCCAGCCGCCCGGCGCGCGGCCAGCAGGCTGCCGGTGGACATCACCGTGTCGGGATCCAGCGCCCGGCGACCGCTGCTGGGCGCGGCGGCGAAGACGGCCTCGACGAAGGCTTTGGGGTGCACCCGCAGCAGGTCATCGACATCGACCAGCGGCGCGTCCTGGGGCTCCAGCTCCAGATTCGGATCATCGTTCAGGGCGTCGATCACCGCCCGCAGGCGCTGGGGGCTCTCCACGTGGCCGTCGCCCGGCTGGTGGTCCAGCATGTCGAGGTGGGTGTAGAGCGCCAGGGTCATCGGTCAGCAGGCCTCTCGCTCGGGCTCGGTCGCCAAGCCTAGCACATTGGCGTCGCCCCAGGCCTTCAGCGCGCAGATCACCGGCTCCAGGCTCTTGCCCTTGGTCGACAGCGAATATTCCACGCGCGGCGGCACCTCGGCATAGACGGTGCGGATGATCAGGCCGTCAGCCTCCAGCTCGCGCAGCTGCTTGGTCAGCATGCGCTGGGTCACCGCGCCCAGCTTCCGCGCCAGGGCGTTGAAGCGCATGCGGCCGCTCATCAGGTGGAACAGGATCACGCCCTTCCACTTGCCGTCGATCAGGCCCAGCGCCGCCTCGACGCCGCACTCCTTGGGATCGTCCATAGCCGCCTCACAGTATACAAACGGGTACTACATACAGAAAATGACCGTACTTGCGAAGATCGTATCGTGGCGCGATCTCCCTGCAGCGGTTCGAAACCGCCCATCTTTCTGGAGACCATCATGAAGATCGTCGGCTTCCGCGAGCTCAAGCCCGCCACCGATCCCACCGCCCTGCTCGACCTGGAAGCGCCCGATCCCGTGGCGACCGGCCACGACATCCTGGTGCGGGTGAAGGCCGTCTCGGTGAATCCTGTCGACACCAAGGTCCGCGGCCGCGCTCAGCCCGCCGACGGCGAGGTCCGCATCTTGGGCTACGACGCCGCCGGCGTGGTCGAGGCGGTCGGCGAGGCCGTCACCCTGTTCTCGCCGGGCGACGAAGTATTCTACGCCGGCGCCATCCACCGCCCGGGCTCGAACGCCGAACTGCACCTGGTCGACGAGCGCATCGTCGGCAAGAAGCCCAAGACCCTGGACTTCGCCCAGGCCGCCGCCATGCCGCTGACCTTCATCACCGCCTGGGAGCTGCTGTTCGACCGCCTGGGCGTGGCCCGCGACGGCGGCGAGGGCCAGAGCCTGGTGATCATCGGCGGGGCCGGCGGCGTCGGCTCGGCCCTGATCCAGCTGGCCCGCAAGCTGACCAAGCTGAACGTCGTGGCCAGCGCCTCGCGTGACGAGACCCGCCAGTGGGTCGAGGGCCTGGGCGCGCATCAGGTGTTCGACCACACCAAGCCGCTGGCCGACGAACTGGCGCGCCTGGGCCTGGACGCCCCAGCCTATATCGCCGTGCTGACCCACAGCGCCGAGCACTTCCCGCAGGTCGTCGAAGCCATCGCCCTGCAGGGCAAGATCGGCGTCATCGAGGCCGACGGCGACCTCAACATCCGCCCGCTGCAGCTGAAAGCCGCCTCGATCCACTGGGAATATATGTTCGCCCGCCCGCAAGGCACGCCGGACATGATCGAGCAGCACAGGCTGCTCACCGAAGTCGCGGACCTGGTCGACCAGGGCGTGTTGCGCACGACGCTCACCCAGGTAGTCGGCAAGATCCGCGCGGCCGACCTCCTGGAGGCCCACCGCATCGTCGAGAGCGCCCGCACCATCGGCAAGGTCGCGCTGGAAGGCTTCTAGAGCGCGTTGCAAAGGTCCGGTCATGGCGGCTACCAAGTCGCCATGACCGACACTCTCCGCCGCGCCACCGTTGAAGACGCCGACACCGTGTCCAGCCTGGGCGCGCGGACCTTCACGGAAACCTTTGCCCACCTCTACCCGCCCGAGGACCTGGAGACCTTCCTGGCCTATGCCTACGGGCTGGAGCGGACCCGCAACGACCTGGCCCATCCCGACAAGGCGACCTGGCTGCTGGAAGACGAGGACGGCGAGGCCATCGGCTACGCCCTGGCCGGGCCGTGCGACCTGCCGCACGACGAGGCCGCGCCGGGCGATGGCGAGCTGAAGCGGATCTATGTGCTGAAGAGCCATCAGGGCGGCGGCCGCGGGTCGCGGCTGCTGAACACCGCGCTGGAGTGGCTGGGGCCGCGCCGGATCTGGATCGGGGTGTGGTCGGAGAACTTCGGGGCTCAGAAGCTGTATGGGCGGATGGGGTTCGAGAAGGTCGGGGAGTATTTCTTCAAGGTTGGTGAGACGAACGACCTGGAGTTCATTCTGCGGCGGGATTGATCCTCCCCCTAGCGGGGGAGGTGGCGCGAAGCGCCGGAGGGGGTAGTTGTCCTGGCCCGGTCTCTTCCCCCTCCGTCGGCTGCGCCGACACCTCCCCCGCTAGGGGGAGGATCTGGATTGCGCCGGCTCGCGATCACCTCCACAATCCGAACATCCGTTCGAAAGCCGCGCCGATGTTCCTTCGTTTCTTCTCCGAGCTCCGCCAGGCAAAGGTTCCCGTCAGCCTGCGCGAGTACCTCCTGCTCATGGAGGCCCTGGACAAGGACGTCATCGACCGCCGGATCGAGGACTTCTACTTCCTGTCGCGCGCCAGCCTGGTGAAGGACGAGAAGAACCTCGACAAGTTCGACCGCGTATTCGGCCACGTCTTCAAGGGGCTCGAAACCGTCAACGAAGGCCTCGCCGCCGACATCCCGGAAGAGTGGCTCAAAGCCCTGACCGAGAAATTCCTCACCGACGAGGAGAAGGCGCAGATCGAGGCCCTGGGCGGCTTCGAGAAGCTGATGGAAACCCTGCAGGAGCGCCTGCGCGAGCAGAACAAGCGCCACGAGGGCGGCAACAAGATGATCGGCTCGGGCGGCACCAGCCCGTTCGGCAACAACGGCTACAACCCCGAAGGCGTGCGCATCGGCCAGGACAAGAGCCGCCACGGCCGCGCGGTGAAGGTCTGGGACAAGCGCGAGTACAAGAACCTCGACGACAGCGTCGAGCTGGGCACCCGTAACATCAAGGTCGCCCTACGCCGTCTGCGCAAGTTCGCCCGCACCGGCGCCGCCGACGAGCTGGACCTGAACGGCACCATCAAGGGCACGGCCGAGAAGGGCTATCTGGACATCCAGATGCGCGCCGAGCGTCGCAACGCCATCAAGGTGCTGATCTTCTTCGACATCGGCGGCTCGATGGACGGCCACATCAAGCTCTGCGAGGAGCTGTTTTCAGCCGCCAAGACCGAGTTCAAGAACCTGGAATTCTACTACTTCCACAACTGCCTGTACGAGACGGTCTGGAAGGACAACAAGCGCCGCCACACCGAGAAGATCCCGACCTTCGACGTGCTCCACAAGTTCCCGGCCGACTACAAGATCATCTTCGTCGGCGACGCGACCATGAGCCCGTACGAGATCACCTATCCGGGCGGCAGCGTCGAGCACTGGAACGAGGAGCCCGGCGCGATCTGGATGCAGCGGGTCACCGACATCTATCAGAGCTGCATCTGGCTGAACCCGACGCCCGAGCGGCACTGGGACTACACCCAGTCGATCGGCGTGATGAAGCAGATCCTGTCGGACCGCATGTATCCGCTGACCCTGGAAGGCCTGGACAAGGCGATGCGGGAGCTGGTCAGGGGCTAGAGCCCCTGCCCCTTTAGCGGGTCGGCGAAGAGTCGCTGGGATGGCCGGCGATGTCGCTGGTGGTCGACTGACCGACCAGGCCCACCTTCGCGTCGTCGAAGTGATCGTTGGCGATCGTCGTGCCTAGCTTGAAGGTGGCGGTCGTCGCGCCGCCCAGCAGGATGAACACGTCCTCGCGCCCGTCGCCGTCCAGGTCGAAGCCGACGCGGACGCCCGACACGGCCCGGGTCACGTCGGTCACCTGGGCGGCGACCGCCTCGTTCAGGGTCGCGCCCTGCACGGCCAGCACGTCGTTGACGGCGGCCGTGGTGACCACGGTCATCTCGCCCTTGCCCATCACGGCCAGGTGGTCGCCCTTGCTGGCCTGGTAGTCCAGCACGACGCCCAGCAGGGCGTCGGTCTTGTCGGTCGGTTGCTGGGCCGAGACCAGGAAGGTGTCGGCGCCGGCGCTGCCCGAGGCCACGACACGAGCATTCATGACGATGCGGTCGTCGCCCGCGCCGCCGTCGATGCGGTCGATCTGGCCTTTGCCCGCGCCGCCGCCGTCGATGTAGTCGTTGCCCGCGCCGGCGGCGATCACTTCGCCTTCGGCCGTGCCGTGCAGGACGTCGTCGCCATTGGTGCCAACCACGGCCGCCTTGGCGCCGGCGAAGGCCAGCTCACGGACGTCGGCATTGTGCAGCGACAGCTCGTACAGACCTTCACGCTCGCCGCTCGCCGCCTCTGGGAGCGGCGCCGAGGACGTGGACGACGACGAAGCGTGGTTCAGATGCGAGGCGTCGACCTGCGGCAGGCCGTCGTGGCCCTGGGCGGCGGTCTCGATCGCAATGCCTTGCGCCGTCACGGCCTTCGCCGGCGCGGCGCCGGCGGCCTGGTCGGCCGAAGCGGCCTGCGGCGGCGTATGGGCATGCCCGCGGTCGGCCTCGAGGTTCAGCGCCGCGATCAGCTTGGACGCCACGCCCTCGATCGCGGGATCGTCGATGCGCGGCAGGTTCTCGAAGTTCAGACGGCCCGCCTCGCCCAGGTCGACGCCGCGCAGCTCCAGATAAAGGCCGACGGCGATGACCAGCGACAGGAAGGACTGAGCCTCGCGGCTGGCCGGATTGAACGCGACCACGACGCCAGTCTGGCTCTCGACGTTCGAGGACAGCACCTGGCGCAGGGCGCCCCACAGGCTGCCGACCTGGTGGAACATGTCGATCGCCGCGTCGTGGACCACGAACTGGCCGTCGATGCGGGCGATATGGACCAGCACATCCTGGTTGGCGTCGGTGACGACGAACCAGGGATCGCCGGAATCGGTCTGACCGAACACGACGTCGATGTCGCCATAGGTCGACTCAAGCTGCTGGGTGAGCAGCATCAGCAGGCCCCGCTCGTTGGCGGACCAGTCGGTGGCCGGAGGCCGGGGGCTGAAGGCTAGGATCTCACCCATCAAGCGGCTCGTCAGGCTTGCGCCGCTCTGTCGGCGACAGGCTCGGCCTCTTCGGCCGTCCCGTCGAACAACAGGCGATACAGCTCAGGTTCGTAGTACCGCAGCAATGTGCGGGCGAATTGACCGGGTTCAAGCCCCAGGCTCTCGGCCCAGACGGCCTGGGCCTCGATCGGCACGCGACCCAGACCGTTCTCCACCTGGGACACGAAGGTATAATAACGCAGGCCCGTCTTCTCGGCCAACTCGGCCTGAGTCAAGCCTACCGACTCGCGTGCGGCCTTAAGCCACCGCCCCGCTTCACGTCGGAGGGTCTTCGTCAACGCCGCCTTGGCGGGGTTCATCGCCGTTCTGGACATCGCTAAGCCGCTTTCGCGCCCAACTGCGGGCGCTCCCCTAGTTGTTACACATTGCGTAAAAACGCAACAATCTGTTGCGACCTCATCGAGAGGCCTTGCGGAACATGAATTCCGCACATACAGTTTTTATGCAACTATTTTGAGCGCAACAAACACATGTTTGTCTCGATCGACCCCGCCCACTCCCGCGCCGCCGCCCTGAGCAGCGTCCAGCCCCGTCTGTCGCTGATCATGGTCGTTTATATGACCGGTCCGGCCCTGATGGAGAGCGTGCGTCACGTCCTGGACGAGCCGCTGGTCGAGGAGTTCATCCTCGTCGACAACGGCTCCTCCCTGGCCGACGCGGCGTGGCTGCGCGAGCTGGCCCGCCGCGAACCGCGCGTGCAGCTGCTGCAGGGCCTGGGCAATATCGGCTTCGCGCGCGCCGCCAATCTGGGCGCGGCCGCGGCGAAGGGCGATGCGCTCGTCTTCCTCAATCCGGACGCGTTCCTGACCCCCGGCGCGGTGGCGGCCCTCGTGGACGCCGCCCGCGACCGCCCCTCGCCCTGCGTGATCGGGGCCCGGGTCTTCAACACCGACGGCACAGAACAGCGGGGCGCGCGACGCGGCGAAATCACGCCGGTCACGACCCTGCTTACCCTCTCGAAGCTTAGCGCCACCCTGCCCCCGCTGCGCCGCTTCGAGATCCACCGGGAGAGCGAGGCCCCCCCTTCGCACCCGGTGGACACCCCTACGATCTCGGGCGCCTGCTTCTATATGTCGGCGTCCGACTTCCGCGTCCTGCGCGGCTTCGACGAAGGATTCTTCCTGCACGTCGAGGACATCGACCTGTGCTGGCGCGCCCGCCAGCAGGGCGGCAGCGTCTTGTTCCAGCCCAACGCCCGCATCATCCACGTCGGCTCGACCAGCAAGGAAAACCCGCTGGTCGTCGAGTGGCACAAGGGCAAGGGCCTGGTGCGCTACTTCCTCAAGCGCGCCGACAGCCCGCAGCGCAAGCTGCTGGCCCTGGTCCTGGCGCCGCTGATCCTGGGCACCGCCGTCGCCCGCCCGCTGCTGCGCCAGCTGCTGCGTGGCCGCATGGGCCGTCCGGTCGAGCGCCTGGCGCCCCTAACCAAGCCACCCTTGACGAAGCCGGCCGTCTGAAGCCTCACTGGATCACCCGAAGGTTGATCCAGTCATGCGCCGACATCTCGCCCTAACTGCCCTGACCTGCGGCCTGTTAGCCGCTTCGAGCGCGCACGCCCAGCGCCAACGCGGCGACGAGAGCTGGGGCAAGACCGGGATCTCGTACCTGCAGTACCGCACCGACGCGGTCGAGTGCGCCTACAAGGTCGGCCAGGAGGCCCCGGTCGAATATGCCGAGGTTGACCTGATCTTTCCGAACAACATGCCAGGGACCCCCGCCGGCTCCGACGCGATCTCCATCAGCCAGATGATCGAGGCGGCGGATCCGGGCAGCGGCCGCATGAGCCGCCCCTTCCGCCAGATCTCCAGCCAGCTTCGAGAACCGCTGGCCAAGTGCCTGGGCGAGCGCGGCTATCGCCGCTTCCGCCTGACCAAGGAGCAGGTCAAGGAACTCAGGGGCCTGTCGCCCGGCTCGAAGGCCCGGCAGGTTTATCTGTGGAATCTGGCGGTCGACCCGCAGGTCCAGCAGCACCAGCGCCGCTAGCCGGCCAGCGGCTGCATGCAGGCCGCGTCGACCACGCTCTCGTCGAACGCGCCCGGCTCAGGCTTGGTCCAGGCGCGGTCTTCGAAGGCATAGGCCGTCTCGGCGCCCTTCAGATTGTTCTCGGGATAGCGATAGACCGCCAGGCTGCGGAAGCTGCGCGCCTGGCAGTCGACGTCCTGGGCCATGCGTTCGGAGCGGAAGGTCAGGCCCGCCTCGCTCTGCGGGGCGCGGAACTCGTGGCGCACCCAGACCCGCTGCCATGGCTGGCCCGCCGGCGTCTTGCCGGTCTTGGCGAAGGTGATGATGCCCTTGTCCTCGCCCACGCCCAGGAACGGCCAGCCGATCCCCTCGATGCGTTCCGACCATCGCGGCGCCGCCTTGGTCTTCTGGTCCTGGGCCGTGATCGTTACGGAATCGACCTTGGCCTGGTCGTCCTGAGCCTGAACCGGCGTCGCCGCCTGCCCGCCCAGCAGCAGAAAGGCCGTCAGCATGCCGATCATTGGTCGCACTCCGCGCGTTAAGCGGGAAAAGCCTAAACGTGAACGCCGTTACGCGCTACAGCAGGCTCTATTGACGCTTGCGCCAAATTCGAACGCCCGTAAGACTTCCCTACGGGTAAAGGGGAATATGTAGTGAGTCCGACCACCGACGCCGCCACCTCAACCGAGGTCGAGGCCGCCGAAACCGAAGCCGCCACCAAGAACCTGGTCTTCGTCGCCGCCGAGCGCCTGTTCGCCCTGCACGGTTTCCAGAACGTCTCGGTGCGCGACATCACCGCCGCCGCCGGCGTGAACCTGGCCTCGGTGAACTACCACTTCGGGTCCAAGGACGCGTTGCTGTTCGAGATCTTCCGTCGCCGCACGGCCGAGCTCAACCGCGAGCGCGCCAAGATGCTGCACGAGGCCAACGACCGTAACGCCGGCGCGCCGCCGGTCCGCGAGATCCTGGCCGCCCTGCTGACCCCGCCCCTGCGCTGGCTGGCCCCGGACCATGAGCGCCGTATCTCGCTGCAGTTCCTGATCCGCGCCCGCAGCGAAGGCACCGACGAGATCCGCACCGTGCTGAAGACCGACGTCTCGCACCTGCGCCGCTTCTCCGACGCCCTGCTGCGCGCCCGCCCCGACCTGTCGCCGGAAGACGTCTACTGGCGGCTGCACTTCACCCTGGGCATGCTGCACAACAACCGCTTCGCCGAGTTCGACCGCCTGAACGTGCTGTCGGAAGGCCAGACCAGCGAGTCCGACGTCGTGGCTCTGCTGGAGCGCATGCTGGCCTTCGCCGAGGCTGGTTTCAAAGGCTAGGAACCTCAACCATGCCGGGCGCGTTGTCGCTCCGGCATGGGACGGCTGCGGATCCTTCACGAGACCCGGTACTATTATGAACGGCCGGTGCGGTTTGGACCGCAGCGGCTGCTCATCCGTCCGCGCGACAGTCACGCCCTGCGCATCGTCGAGGCCAGCTTGCGCCTCTACCCGCCCGGCGCCACGCGCTGGAGCTACGACGCCAACGGCAACTGCGTCTGCATCTTCGAGCCGACCGGCAAGTCGGACGCCATGCGGGTGGCCAGCGAGCTGGTCATCGACCGCTATCCCGCGCCGCTGGTCCCGCAGCGGGTCGAGAACCCCGACACCCTGATGCCCATCGTCTATTCCCGCGAGGATCGCACCACGCTGGAGCCGTTCATCGCGCCGGTCACCGACGATCCCGACGCGGTGCTGCTGCGCTGGCTGCGCGGCCTGGCGACCCACAAAGACGAGCCGGCCCTGGCCTTCCTGCTGCGCATCAACGAGTTGATCCATAGCCAGTTCAGCTACTGCACCCGCCTCGAGGAAGGCGTGCAGACACCGGTCGAGACCCTGCAGAAGCGCAGCGGCGCCTGCCGCGACCTGGCCTGGCTGATGGTCGAGGGCTTGCGCCGCCTGGGTTACGCGGCCCTATTCGCCACCGGCTACATCCATTCTCCCGGAACCGGCATCCGCGGCGCGGGCGCGACCCATGCCTGGTGCGAGGTGTTCCTGCCGGACCTGGGCTGGCTGGAGTTCGACCCGACCAACGGCCTGGCGGAATCGCCGGACCTGATCCGCGTCGCCGCCACCCGAACCCCGGCTCAAGCGTTACCCGTCTCGGGCGCCATCATCGGCGACCCCGGCGCGGCGCGTCTTCAAGTTTCCGTGGACGTGCGGTTGGTCGAGGAAATCAACCATGCGGTGTGATAAGTTCAGTGGCGTACGGGAGGAAAAGCCCATGACCAGAGGCTTCCAAAATCAGGACCCGATGCAGAACGTCTGCTTCCCCAAGGCCGAACCCAAGCCTCAACACGGCCAGAAGCCGGATCAGGCCTGCGTGAAGCTGAAGGAAAAACGGACCTTCGAGCCCAAGCCAGGCCACTAGTCCGGCACGCGTAACCCCTTGCAGTCACTCGCGGTTCGGTTGTCAGGCGAGCCGTCTATACATGTGCGCCCCAGGACGTTAATTTACGTTAGGGGATATGGGGAGCTGCTCGAGCATGCGACGCGTCACGCTCGTATGTCTGCTGACGACGGCCGGCGTCGCGATCGTTGGATCGGCGACGGCGCTGTCGACTCGCGCCCCTGAAGAATTCAACCAGACCCTGACCCTGGCCGGCGGCCCCGAGGCCGCGCATACGCCTGCCTATATCGACGATCCGGACGCTCCGATCGCCACGGCGCGCTACGGCGGCGAGCGCTCGCGCGCCCCGTCGGTCGAGGCCTATGCCGCGCCGGCGGGTGCTACGGTCGCCCTGGCCGGCGGTCCTGCGGAAGTCGCCTTGGCTGGCGCACCGGTCGCGCCCGCGCCGGTCGTCGTGGCCGAGCAGACCGCGCCCAAGCCCGTCCCTGCCAAGGCCGAGCCGGTCCGTCCCGCCGCCCGCATCCTGGCTGAAGCGCCCGCCCCGCGCCGCGCGCCGGTGCTGGCCCTGACCCGCATCCACGAGGTCCGCCCCTACGGCAAGGTGCTGAAGGTCGAGGTCAACGACCAGCCCCTGCCCTTCACGCCCCTAGGCATGCAGTCCAGCGCGGTGAAGCGCATCACCCTGACCGCCTCGAACATCATGTCCCGGACCCGCGCCTCGGCCGATGATCTGAAGCGCGGCCGCTGGATGCTGTTCGCCGCCAGCTCGGGCAAGGCCTATGGCCTGAACCTGATCCGCGACACCCTCGGCGGCTGGCGCAACGCCGGCTACAGCGAAGACAAGGTCGCCCGCTTCGGCAGCCGCCAGATCGGCTTGGGCTGGCGCAAGGACAATCGCCAGGTGTCGCTGACGGCGACGCGGCGGAAGCTGAACTCCATCGACTATTCCGACAAGGATACGGTGGTTGGGGTGACGGTCTCGGTGCGCGGGAAGTAGGGCCTACCTCCCCAAACCCGACTTTCCCCGCGAAAGCGGGGATCCAAGCCGAGTCAGAGGATCATCGCTCGGCCTCACCCCATCCTGAAAGCCAGCTTGGGTCCCCGCTTTCGCGGGGATGATCGGTGATGGGGGAAAGCTTATACTCAGCCCTTCTTCACCGGCCACAACACGTCCACCGGCCGCCCCAACACCTCCGCCGCCTTGGCATGCAAACTCGCCGGCGCGAGCTTCCCACCCTTGGCCGCCGCGATCGTCCAGGCCTCCAGATTGCCGCCCGTCCGGTCATAGCCGTCAGCCTTCAGCAGGCCGTACAGCCCGGCCGCCAGCACGTGCATGCCGTCATCGGCCTTCTCCCAGCGCAGGTGCGGCTCGACCGCGAACCCAAGGCGTTCGCTGACGATCTGCTCCAGCGCCTCGACCATGTCCTCGTTCAGCAGGCCCTCCAGGCTGTTGTAGCCGAAGGAAGGATCGTGCTCGGCGACGATCTTCTTCAGCAGGGCGTCCTGCTCCAGCACCGCCAGGGCGGCCTTGGCCGCGGGGCCGTCCATCGGGAACGGCGGGTGCAGCACCTCGTGGGCGGCGTTGCGCAGCACGATCTCGTCGGGCCAGACGATGCCGGTGATGAAGCGCTGGCCCTGCACGCGGATGCCGTGCGGCTTGTTGAACCACAGCAGGACGATCTCCAGCGAGGCGTCCAGCGGCCGGCCCAGCAGGCGTTCCTGCTCGGCGATCACGTCATAACCGGCCAGCTTCTGGCGCAGGGCCGGCAGGCGGGTCTCGGCGGTCGGCCCCATCGCCTTGCGACGCAGGTCGACGAAGCCCGCCTGGCGCAGGCCGTCCAGCACCAGCCGGATGCGCGGCCGGCGGGCGATGAACTGATCCCAGTCCTTCTGGTCCCAATAGGCGCTGGCCTTGTAGGACGGCAGGATCGCGGTCTCGGCCGCGTCCAGGGCGGCGATCACGGCGTCCAGCGTGTCGAGCCACGCGCCCGACATCAGGGTGCAGAGGCCCGGGCCCAGCAGCTGGCTTTCCTTGTCGGCCTCGGCCTGCAGGCTGGCCATGGCCTCCATCGCGGGCTTGGGCATGCGCGGCAGGATGTCGGCCAGCTCGTCCTTGTAGTAGCGGGCGTAGAAGTCCTTGCCCGACAGCGGCCCCAGGAAACACAGGGCGTCGAAGCCTTCGGACAGGCTGACCGTCCACTGGGTGCGGATGGCGGCGCGCGCAGGCGAAGCGGAAACAGCCGCCAAACCACTCAAGGAAAGCGCGGCGGCGGTGAGGAAAAGCTGTCGTCGGTTCATGAACCGGACCTTCACCGCGCTCCGCTGTTTCGGTCTTGAAAGGATGTGACCGCCGGGCGTCTGGACCCTCGCGCCCCATGGGCGTAAAGCGCCCCCTGTGTCCGATCAGCCTCCCTCCCCGCTCGCCACCCGCCTGATCTCGATCGCGGTGGCCAGCGCGTTGCTGATGGAGTTCATCGACTCCACGGCGCTATCGACCGCCCTGCCGACGCTGTCGCGGGCCTTCGCCGTCGACCCGATCCACCTGAAGCTGGCCCTGACCTCCTACATCCTGGCCCTGGCGGTGTTCACGCCGGCCAGCGGCTGGGCGGCCGAACGGTTCGGCGCGCGGCGGGTATTCCTCAGCGCCATGGTGGTCTTCCTGCTGGGCTCGGCGCTTTGCGGCCTGTCCCGCAGCCTGGAGGTCCTGGTCGCCTCGCGGATCCTCCAGGGGATCGGCGGGGCGATGATGACGCCGGTGGCGCGGCTGATCGTGGTCAGCGCCACGCCCAAGGACAAGCTGCTGACCGCCATGGGCTGGTTCACCATGCCCGCCCTGATCGGTCCGCTGATCGGCCCGCCGATCGCGGGGCTGGTGCTCAGCGTCGCCGACTGGCCGTGGATCTTCTACATCAACCTGCCCGTCGGCATCCTGGGCATGACCGCCGTCATGCGTTTCGTGCCCAAGAGTGAACCGCGCAAGGACCTGGGCCGCTTCGACACTCCCGGCTTCATCCTGTCGGCCCTGGCGATCAGCGGCCTGGTGGTCGTGGCCGAGACGGCGGGGATCAACCTGCTCTCGCCCTGGACGCAAGGCGGCCTGCTGGCGCTGTCCCTGGCCTGCGGCGTCATCTACCTGCGGGTCGCCAAGCGCACCGGGCGGCCGATCCTGGACCTGACCCTGCTGCGGTTTCCCACCTATCGCGCCAGCCTGCTGGGCGGGACGCTGGTTCGCTTAGGCATCGGCGCCAGCCCGTTCCTGATGCCGCTGCTGCTGCAGGTGGCGCTGGGCTGGAGCCCGCTGAAGGCCAGCTTCGTCACCTTGGCCACCGGCGTCGGCGTGCTGGTCGCCCGGCCGTTCGCGGCGGCGGGCCTGAAGCGGTTCGGCTTCCGCACCTCGCTGATGGTGTTCGTCAGCCTGACGGCGCTGTTCACCGCCGCGCCCGGCTTCTTCGGCCCCACGACACCCATGTGGCTGATGATGGCCGCCCTGACCCTGGGCGGGTTCTGCCGCTCGAACCAGTTCATCGCCGCCAACACCATCGCCTATGCCGACGTGCCGGAAACCTCGACGGCGGCGGCCTCGACCTTGGCGGCGGTCTCCCAGCAGGTCGGGCTGGCGCTGGGCGTCAGTTTCGGCGGCATGATGCTGCACTGGGCGCGCGGCGCGGATGGCGCGCTGACGCCGGACCGGTTCACGATGCCGTTCGTGGCGATCGGCGTGGTGACCTTGCTGGCCCTGCCGGTCTATCTGGCGCTGGACAAGGACGCCGGATCGGCGATCAGTGGCCGGACGACTTGAGCTCGTCGTCTTCCCGCCGCTGGTAGTACGAGGCCTGAGGCGCGTCCTCGATACCCCGGATCTTGGCGCTATGGCGGATGGAGTCGATCTCGGCCCGCAGCCGCACGGCCGTATCGAAGTCCTGGGCGGCGACCGCCTCGCCCAGCTGTTCCTTCAGTTCGTCGAGATGCGACATGGACGCCTCCAGGGGACTTGCCCCTGGAGAACGCCTGAAGTCGTGGTTTAGCCCCGCGCGGCGGCGATGCGGGCGCGGGCGATCTCGTCGGCGACCAGATTGGCCGGACGCTTTTCGCTGATGGACTGGTCGATGACCTCGGCCAGGGTCTGGGCCAGGCGGTCCAGCTTGCCGGCCACCCACTCACCGTCGAACGCGGCGCCGGCTTCCAGGCCCCGGATCTCGGCCGCCACGTTGATGATGCCGCCGCCGTTGATGACGTAGTCGGGGGCGTAGAGGATGCCGCGGTCGAACACGGTCTGGCCGATCATGGCGTCGGCCAGCTGGTTGTTGGCGCCGCCGGCGATCACCTTGACCTTCAGGCGCGGCAGGGTCGTCGCCGAGATCGCGCCACCGAGCGCGCAAGGGGCGAAAACGTCGGCCTCGACGTCGAAGATGGCGTCGGCCGGGACGATCGTCGCGCCGGTCTTGGCGGCGACCTCGTTCAGGGCCTGCTGGTTCACGTCGGCGATGGTCAGCACCGCGCCGGCGGCGTGCAGCTTCTCGGCCAGATAGGCGCCGACATGGCCCACGCCCTGGATGGCGACATGCACGCCCTTCAGGTCGCGCTTCAGGGCGCGCTCGACGCACAGGCGCACGCCGCGGAACACGCCCTCGGCGGTCACCGGCGACGGATCGCCCGAGGCGGCCGCGTGGCCTTCCAGGCCAGCGACGAAGCGGGTGGTCTTGCGGGTGTTTTCCAGGTCCGACGGCGAGACGCCGACGTCCTCGGCGGTCCAGTACTGGCCGCCCAGGCTGTCGACGGCGCGGCCGAAGGCCTCGAACAGTTCCGGCGTCTTCTGGCTGCGGCTGTCGCCGATGATCACGGCCTTGCCGCCGCCCAGGTCGAGCTCGGCCATGGCGTTCTTGTAGGACATGCCGCGCGACAGGCGCAGGGCGTCGGTCACGGCCGCGTCGCTGCTGGAGTAGTCCCACATGCGGCAACCGCCGGCCGCCGGGCCGCGCGCGGTCGAGTGGATCGCGATAATCGACTTCAGACCAGTTTTTTCATCGAAGAAAGCGTGGACGCCTTCGTGTCCCTCGAAATCGGGGGAATCGAACAAGGTCATGCCGTCGGTCTCGCGTCAGCTAGAATGAACGTGGCGGCGGTGTACGCCCCCTCGCTCCGCGTCACAAGCCCGAACGCTGACGCTGCGACGACTTGTGTTTCTTCGGTTTCGGCGGGTCCAACGCTGTCATGGCCGCGACGCTGGACGGAATGGGCGGCGCGCCCGACGGCGGCCAGGGTCCGGGCGCATCGCGCAGGAAAGCCTCGGCGTCGCCCCAGACATTGACCGCCTGCTTGTCGACCAGCAGCAGGTGGTAGCCCTTGGCGTAGTAGGCCGTCTTCGCGCCGGGCTTCAGCCGCCCCACCGCCTCGACCGTCGGCTCGCGCGGGATGACCTTGTCGTTGGCGCCGTAGAACCAGGCGGTCGGGACCTTGATGTCATCCGTCGACTTCCATGCCCGCTCCATCAGCCCGACCAGGCCGTAGATGGTGTCGGACCGCGCCCCCCAGATCAGCAGCGGATCGCGGCCCATGCGGCGCAGCTCGTCGATATTGTCGGACGCCATGATGTCCTTCACCAGCCAGTCCGGCGGCTTGACCACCCAGCTGCCCGTGGCGTGGGCGGTGAGCCACAGGCTGAGGCGGTTGGGCAAAGGCTGGTTCGACCAGCCCCAGACGGCCGGCGCGAACAGCATCAGCTTGTCGACCGGCGGCGGGTTGTCCGAAGCCATGGCGCTGATGGCCAGACCACCGCCCATGCTGATCCCGGCCAGGGCGACCTTGGCGTTCGGGTGGCGCTCGCGGACGGCCGTGATCAGCGCCCGGACGTCGTCCAGCACCAGGTTGGCCGGCGCCCAGACCCCGCGCTCGGGCGAGCGGCCAAAGCCCCGGACGTCCAGGGCGTAGGTCGCGATGCCCCTGCCCGCCCACCAGTCGGCCGCCAGGTGATAGGCGTTCGAATAGTCGTTCATGCCGTGCAGGCCGACGATCACCCAATCAGGCTCCGTCGTGGGCAGCCTGCGCATCAGGCCGAGCGTCGCCCCGTCAAAGCTGATGAAACCGTCGTCGGTGATCCGGGGGCCGCGAAAGCCCAGGGCCGCCAGCTCGGGCCCCTGCCGGAGCGGCGCGCAGCCGGCAAGGACGGCGGCCGAGGCGGTCAGGATCAGGGCGCGGCGGTTCATGGCCTGAGAATGTCCGCGACACGTTGGCGAAGGAAGGGCACGACCTCGTCCTCGAACCACGGATTGCGCTTCAGCCAGCCGGTGTTGCGCCACGACGGATGCGGCATGGGCAGGACGTTCGGGCCAAACTCACGCCAGCGGGCGATGGTCTCGGTCATGGTCTTGCTGGTTCGCCCCGGCAGCGCCCAGTCCTGGGCGTAGCTGCCAACCAGCAGGGTCAGCTCGACGTTCGGAAGCTCCGCCAGCAGCTGCGGCCGCCACAGCGCAGCACAGCGCGGCGGCGGCGGATAGTCGCCGCCCTTCGGGTTCGTGCCCGGAAAGCAGAAGGCCATGGCCGCCACGCCGATCTCGGGCCGGCCGTAGAAGGTCTCGCGGTCGATCCCCATCCACTGGCGCAGGCGATTGCCGGACGGATCGTTGAACGGCAGGCCGGTCTCATGAACCAGCCGCCCCGGCGCCTGGCCAGCGATCAGGATCCTCGTCTCCTCGCGCACCCGCGTCACCGGCCGGGGCACGTGCGGCAGGTACGGCGCGCACGCCCGGCAGGCGGCGATGTCGGAAAGGATCGTGTCGAGAGGCATCGGCGGGGATTTAGGCGTCCTTCGCGCGATGCCAAGCGTGACTAGTCTTCGTCGCCGTCGATGTCGGCTTCCGGCGCCTCTTCGAACGAGGTCGGGTCACCTTCCAGGCGCGTGCGGATGCGGTAGACGCCGCGGAATTTCTCGGGGTTCACCGGCTTGTTGTGGCGCAGGATCACCACCTTGCCCTCGCGGGCCAGTTCGATGGCGTTAGTGCGCACGTGGCCCAGGATCTGCTGCCAGCGCTCGGGCTGGACCGCCTTGGCGACGTTCATCGGGTCGATCGACTTGCCCTCGGCCAGAGGCGCCAGCAGGGACAGGATCGTGTCTTGGATCGGGGAGGTCATGGGCGCTCTCCTGCCACGGATTGTCAGCGGAGGCGAGACCGACCGCTTGCGCGCGGCCATACGCCCTTCTAACTGAACAACGATAAGAACAAGCGGAGGGGTGGAGCCATGGACGGCGGCAACGACATCTGGAGCGGCCCGCGCCTGGTGGAAGACGGCGAATGGGCCGGCTGGCGCACCTGGACCGGCATGGACCCATTCGAGGACCGCGCAGGCCCCTTCTACTTCAAGGAAGAGGACGACGGCGCCATCACCGCCGCCTTCCGCGCCGAGGCCCACCACATGAACGGCGGCGGCTTCATGCACGGCGGCTGCATGATGACCTTCGCCGACTATTCGCTGTTCGCTATCGGCTGGAAGGCCCTGGCCGACAGCCGCGCCGTGACCGTCAGCCTGAACGGCGAGTTCATCGGCCCCGCCAAGCCCGGCGACCTCGTCACCTCGACCGGCGAGGTGATCAAGGCCGGCGGTTCGCTGCTGTTCATCCGCGGGCTGATCTCGACCGGGACAGGGCCGATGCTGAACTTCTCGGGCGTGGTGAAGAAGATCCGCAGCCGTTGAGGGACCGAAAACCTCGTCCTTCGACAAGTTCAGGATGAGGTTTTCTACTGAACCGGCGTCAAAAGTAGCCCTCACCCTGAGCCTGTCGAAGGGCGAGGACGGCTCCGCTGACTAAGCCGCCATCCCTGCCTTCGCCGCCGGCCTAGCCAACATCGCGTCGAACCAGCGGTTCACGTGAGCCAGCTCCGGATCCGGCCGCCACTTGATCATGCGGCCGAAGTCGATGCTGGCCACGGCCACCACGTCGGCGATGGTCACGCGATCGGTGGCGATGAAGGCGCTCTCGGCCAGGCGGCGGTCCAGCATCTTCAAGCTGCGCTTGGCGCCGTCGAGATTATAGGCCGCCACCTCGGGGATCTGCGGCTCCAGTGCCGCCATGCCCGGATGGCTGTGCCGCACGCCCTGCATGATCGGCGTGGCGACCATCATCTCGGCGCGCCGCAACCACATCTCGATGATCGCCGTCTCCTTGGGATCGCGCCCGAACAGGTTCGGCTCGGGATAGACGCTTTCCAGATAGCGACAGATGGCGACCGACTCGGTGATCACCGTCCCGTCGTCCAGCTCCAGCGCCGGCATGTGCGCCAGCCCGGCCTTGGCCCGGTACTCCGGCGACTTGTGCTCGCCGCCCATGATCGACAGCGTGACGATCTCGACGTCATCGATCCCCTTCTCCGCCATGAACCAGCGGACGCGCCGGGGATTGGGCGCGCGGAGGCAGTCATAGAGTTTCATGTGGTTTCCTCCCATTGCCGGCAGGATGAGCGCTTTCCGTCACGGAACAAAAGCCCTTCCCCCTTGATGGGGGAAGGGTTGGGATGGGGGTGACTGCTGGATCGCCGCCGCGACGCGCTCGGCCACGAGGTACGGGTTGCCCGCGGCCTCACCGTCGCGGATGCGCATGACGCGGTAGCCCTGCTCGGCGAGCCAGGTGTCTCGCTCGGCGTCCCTCAACTGAGCTTCGGGGTGGTCGTGCCAACCGCTATCGACCTCGATCACGAGGCGGGAGCCATGATGGACGAAGTCGGCGATGTAGCGACCGATCGGCGCCTGGCGGCGGATGTGGAGGTCCAGGGCGCGAAGGGCCTTCCAGAGGGCCTTTTCGCTGAGGGTCATCTCGCTGCGGAGACGGCGGGCGCGCTTGACAGCGCCGGGTGCGTGCCGAGGTCTTGGAGTTTCTTCGGACACGCTGTCACCCCATCCCCAACCCTTCCCCATCAAAGGGGAAGGGAGAGAGTGAAGCAACCAATAGTTGATTACAGCCCGAACAGCCCGCGGGGCATCAGGCCGATCAGCGAGCCGGTCAGGCAGGTGGCCAGGAAGCCGGCCATCATGGCTTTCCAGACCAGGCTCAGCACCTCGGCGCGGCGCTGGGGGACCAGGACCGAGAAGCCGGCGACGTTCATGCCGACCGAGCCGATGTTGGCGAAGCCGCACAGGGCGTAGGTCATGATCATGCGGGTGCGTTCGTCCAGCGCCACGCCGCCGACCTTGGCCAGCTGGATGAAGGCGGTGAACTCGGTGAGGATCAGCTTCACACCCAGCAGGCCGCCGGCGGTGCCCGCTTCCTTCCAGGGCACGCCCATCGACCAGGCCAGGGGCGAGAAGACCACGCCCAGGCCGCGCGCGATGGTCAGCGGCTGGCCGCCGACCATCGGCATGGCGCCCAGGATCTTGTCGACCATGGTGGCCAGGGCCACGAAGACGATCAGGGTCGCGCCGACGTTCAGCGCGATCTGCAGGCCGTCGGTGGTGCCCTTCATGACGGCGTCGATCGCGCTGCCATAGGTCTTGTCCTCGGCGGCCAGATCCAGGTCGCCGCCCTTCTCCATCGGGTCGGACGGCACGATGATCCGGGCCAGCAGCACGCCGGCCGGGGCCGAGATGATCGAGGCGGTCAGCACGTGGGCGGCGGCGTTGGGCAGCACGCCGGCCAGGATGGTGGCATAGGCGACCATGGTCGAACCCGAGACGCAGGCCATGCCGACCGTGATCAGCATGAACAGCTCCGAGCGGCTCAGCTTGTCGAGATAGGCGCGGATGAAGATCGGGCCTTCGATCTGGCCCATGAAGATGGTGGCGGCGGTGGCCAGGGCCGGCGGGCCGCGCAGGCCCAGCGTCTTCTGGAAGATGAAGCCGAAGCCCTGGGCGGCCCACTTGAGGATCTTCCAGTGCCACAGCAGCGCCGACAGGGCGCAGACCACCAGGATCACCGGCATGACGCGGAAGGCGAAGATGAAGCCCGCGTTCGGGTTGCTGATCGTGTAGGGCTGGTCGCCGCCGGCCAGGAAGCCGAACACGAAGGCGGTGCCGGCCTGAGTCGAGCTGGCCAGGCCCTCGACCGCGCCGTTGACCCCCTGCAGCAGTTGGCGCGCCTGGGGCAGGCCGAACAGCACCACCACCAGCAGCACTTGCACGACGAGGGCGGCGATCGCCAGAACCCACGGGAATCGCTTGCGATTCTCGGAAACGAGCCAGCAGAGGCCCAGGGTGAGCGCCAGACCCGCCAGGGCCTGAACGTTCTCAGGACGGAACATCAAGACGAAGACCTTACTAAAGTGGCGCGCGCCCCCGCGACGCCGGCCAAGGGCGAAGAATGACACCAAGTCAGCGGTCGCACGCAAGCGCCTTGCTTAGGAAATAGTTAAGGAAGGCGTCGACTGCCTAAGTCAGAGGACACTTACCACCCTATCTTGTCATCCCGGACGCCCCGGAGGGGCGATCCGGGACCCAGGGGTCGGCGCAATGCGGTCGCCCCTGGGTCCCGGCTCTCCGCTGCGCTGCGGCCGGGATGACACGCTAGGTAGGCCTAAGCCGTGACACTCGTCCCACTGCTGACGCTGGAGGACGAAGATGTCAGCGCCGTATCCAGTTGCGCCAGCAGCTTCTGCATCAGATCCGCCGCCGCCGTGGAGCCCGAGAGCAGGCTGGTCAGCGACGTCTCCGCACCGGTCTCCTTGCCCTGATCGAGCATGGCCTGGAACTCTGTCCCGCTCAGCGCGCCGTCGCCATCCTGGTCGGCGGCCTTGATCAGATCCGAAGCGGCGCTCGTCGCATCCGTGCTGTCGCTGCTACCGGCGGCGGCCAGCTCCTCGGCGGAGACGATGCCGTCCTCGTTAGTGTCCAGGCTCTCGAACACGCCGCTGGCGCTCGACGAACCACTCGCGCTCTCCGCCCCACCACTCGGCGGCGGGCCCGGCGGCGGACCGCGCGTGGCCTGGGTCGACTGATTGGCGGCCGCATTGGAGATCGCGCTCGAGATCTCCTCGGTCGACAGGCTGCCGTCGCCGTCGCTGTCGAGGGCCGAGACGATGTCGGCGGCCATCTTGTCCTCCAGCCCCTGCCCCTTCGCCTCGTCAGGCGCGTTGGCGGCCAGGGCGGTGGAAATCTCGCTGGCGGTCAGCAGGCCGTCGCCGTCGGCGTCGCCGGCCGACATCACCGAGCTGGCGACGTCGTCGACCGACTGGGTCGACAGCAGCGACGACAAGGTATCGCCGCCGAAATGTCCGCCCGGTCCGCCGCCGCCGCGCATCGGCGGCGGGCCACGGTGCTCACCGCCCGAGCCCTGCACATTTTGCCCGATGGACTGGAATTCGGCCTGCGACAGCTGCCCATCGCCGTCGGCGTCGGCGGTCTTGAAGGCCTCCGCCTGCTGAAGCTGGCGCAGCTGCGCCCAGTTTGTAGAGGAAGTGGCGCTGGTGACGCTCATTTCGCTCTCCCTTGTTGAAGGCGTCGAAAGGCCGACGCCCCCGAAGAGGAGCTAGAAGTATTCCAGCTTGCCGCGTGTTGCGGACGTGAAACGAAGCGCCTTCAGCGCCCCGTCAGTTCGCTGACCAGATCGCCGCGCTCATAGACCTTGTCCAGCGCCTGGAGGATCGCCGGGCCCGACAGCGAGACGGTCCGGTTGCGGGTCCCGTCGTAACCGTAGGCCCCGCCCAGCGAGGGCAGGTTGCCGTCGAACGCCACCCCGATCAGCCGCCCCTTGGCGTCCAGCACTGGCGAGCCGGAATTGCCGCCGACGATGTCGTTGGTGCTGGTGAAATTGAAGACGGTGTCCAGCTTCAGCCTGTCCTTGGCCTCCAGCCAGCGCGGCGCGGCGGCGAAGGGCTCGGCGCCGGTCACCCGGTCGTAGAAGCCCGCGAAGGTCGTCGCGGCCGGGATCGCCCTGCCCCGCGCCTCCCAGCCGGCGACATGGCCGTAGGACAGCCGCAGCGAGAACGTCGCATCCGGATAGACGCTGTCGCCCAGCACGGCGAAGCGGGCCTTGGCGACTTTCTCGGCGGCGATGTCGACCGGTCCCGAGACCCGGGTCTCGTAGGCCGCGCGAGCCTCGCGGGCGATCGGATCGGTGCGCAGGATGAAGCGGACCAGCGGGTCTTCCGAAGCCTGCACCGCCGCCAGGCCGCCCTTCCAGAGGGTCATGCGCGTCTCGGGGTCGGAGAGCTCCGTCTTGGCCAGGGCCTCGGCGATCTGCTCGGGGCTCTCGCGGCCCAGCAGCGCCTTCACCTGTGCGGAGTCGACGCCCAGGGCCTCGCGGGTCTTGAGCAGCCAGTGCTCCAGATAGATCCGCTCCAGCGCCGGATCGCCCATCGGCGCGTCGGCCAGCTTGCGCTCGATCAGGGCCAGGCGCGCGTCGACATATTCGGGCAAGCGCTCGGCGTCGGGCTTCTCGCGCTCCAGGGCCCCGCGCACCAGGAGGCGGGCGTAATAGTACAGTTCCGAACCGACGCCGGCGTTGTACTCCAGCATCCGCCAGGGCACGAACAGCTCGGCGGCGGCGTCCTGGGCCCGCGCGATCTCGTCCCAGGCCGCGCCGGTCTCGGCCGCCAGCGCGGGATCGGCGGCGACCTTGGCGCGCACGGAGTCCTCGTCGGTGCGCTTGGCGTCCATGAAGGCCTTGTCGTTCAACGCCAATTGCTTGCCCACGCCCAGCTTGTAGCTGTTCTGCACCCAGGCCAGGGCCTGGCTGACGATACGGGCCTCGTCGGTCCCCTGCCGGCCGAACTGGATCAGCCGCCCGCGCACCTCGGCCCGCTGCAGCTGGGTGAGCGGCAGGACGAGATCGCGCTGGGTCTCCAGCTGGGCCACGGTCAGCTGTCGCTCGGTCGAGCCCGGATTGCCGACGACGAAGGTCGGCTCGCCCTCGACCGGCGGCGCATCACGCCAAGTCAGGTGGTCCCGCGTCGCGGCCGGCTTGCCGTCGACATAGAGCCGCACGAAGGCGACATCGAACGCATAGCGCGGGAAGTTGAAATTGTCGGGATCGCCGCCGAACGCCGACGCGGCGATCTCGGGCGCGAAGACCAGCCGCACGTCGTTGTAGCGGCGGTACTTGTAGACCTTGTACTGCCCGCCCCGGAAGAAGCCGATCGCCTGGCAGCGCAGGGTCTGGTCCATGCCGCAGGCGGCCAGCTCGGCCACCGCCATCGTCGCCTCGCGGGTCCGCACGAAGTCGCGGCCGGTCTTGCCGGCCACGGCGGCCCGCACCTGGTCGGTGACGTCGAGGATGGTCAGCAGCACCTCGGCCTGGACGCCGGCGCACTTGCGCTCCTCGTCGCGGCCATCGGTCAGGAAACCGTCCTTGGCGTAGTCCTCGCCCTCGCTGGAAGACAGCACTTGGGCGCAGTCGGCGACGCAGTGGCTGTTGGTGATCGCCAGCCCCTGGCCGCTGACTAGGCCCGCCGAGCAGCCGTTGGTCAGCCGCACCGCCGAGGCCTGGGCGGCGTCCAGCCAGCTCTGGTCCAGGGTCACGCCCGTGGCGGTCTTGATGCGCTCGACCGGGATCTTGTCGAAGGTCCACATGCCTTCGTCGGCCCGCGCCGACGCCGTCGCGGCGAACGCCAGCGCCAGGCCGGAAGCCGCGCGAAGGCCAAAAGCCAGGACGGTGAGGGGCGCATCGTTTTTCTGCACTGGAGATGTCGTTAGCCCCGACGACGGCGCCCAGCCAGCCCGTTCCGCTCGCTGCGCGAATATTTCACACCGGAAATGCGCCTTACCCCGATTTAACTTGGCCGGTCAGCGATCGACGGTCATTGCTGCAACCAACGGTTTGGGGGAGCAAGAGTCGGAATGTCGTTGGCCTTGGCCACTCTTCTCTACGAGTGGCGACGTTACATGGCGGCCGTCGTCGCCCTGGCCTTTTCGGGCCTGCTCATCTTGGCCCAGGTCGGCATCTTCGTCGGCATCGGCAAGGGCTTTACCGCACAGATCGACCGCGCCCGCGCCGACATCATGGTGCTGGGCCCCGGCGCCAAGGCCCTGTTCGGCGGCCCCTCGGGCCTGCCCCGCCGCATGATCCCGCTGGTCTACAGCCATCCCGAGGTCACCCAGGTGGCCCCGCTGGACGGCTCGGGCGGCCGCTTCCAGAACATCCTCTCCCCTGAGGAGCAGGCCAAGGAAGAAGCCCGCGCCAAACGCGCCGGCAAGGGCCAAGGTGGTGGGGGCAAACCCGGCGGCTCGGCCCGCAAGAGCGAGTTCGTCAACGTCACGGTGATCGACGCCATTCCGGGCTACGTGACCGTGCCCACCGACTACACCCAGTCGATGATCGAGGCCCTGCGCCGCCCCTACGCCATCGCGGTCGACGAGACGGCGCTGAAACGCCTGGGCGTCAAGAAGGGCGACAAGGCCCTGTACAACGGCAAGACCGTCTATGTCGCCGTCGTCACCAAGGGCTATCCCAACATCATCCAGCCCACCCTGGTCATGTCGCGCGACACCCTGCGCATGCTGGGCGAGGCCGACACCGGCCAGCGCGTCGGCCCGCTGATGGTCGAGATCCAGGATCCCTCGCGCGCCGAGATCGTCGTGGCCCAGCTGAACAAGAAGGCCGACGGCAAGTTCCGCGCCTGGACCCGCCAAGAGCTGGCCGACGCCAATTCCGGGGCCATGCTGGACGACCAGATCATCGGCATCATCCTGGGCTTCTCGGCCTTCCTGGGCCTGCTGATCGGCGTGATCATCACCTGGCAGACCCTGCGCGGCGCGATCATGGCCAACATCAAGGAGTTCGCTAGCTTGCGCGCCCTGGGCGTGTCGATGGGCGACCTGCGCAACATCGTCATGGAGCTGAGCTTCTGGGTCGGGATCGTCGGCGTGTTCGCCGCGGGCCTGCTGACCTGGCTGGTGTCGCTGATCGCGGTGGCCGGCGGCGTGCCGATGTACTTCCCGCCGAC
This sequence comes from Caulobacter sp. GW821-FHT10A06, assembly GCF_059415805.1. Lineage (NCBI taxonomy): Bacteria > Pseudomonadati > Pseudomonadota > Alphaproteobacteria > Caulobacterales > Caulobacteraceae > Caulobacter > Caulobacter sp. GW821-FHT10A06. The sequence goes on along the minus strand of NZ_JBWKNY010000006.1, from coordinate 358,500 downwards.
CCTGATCATCATCGTCGCCGTCTTCCTGGTGATCATCGCCATGGTGTCGGGCTTCCTGTCGCTGGGCATCCTCAAGAACAGCCAACCTGCGGATCTTCTGCGATGAGCGGGACCAACAACGCCCACAAGCGCGGCGAGACCGCCCTCGAGGCCAAGGGCATCGTCAAGCGGTTCAAGACCGGCCGCACCTTCATCGAGGTGCTCAAGGGCGTGGACTTCGACGCCAAGCACGGCGACGTGACCATGGTCATGGGCCCCTCCGGCTCGGGCAAGTCGACCCTGGTCGCCGCCCTGTCCGGCCTGCTCAAGCCCGACGAGGGCCACGTGGCGGCGCTGGAGGCCGACGACCTGTGGTCGCTGTCGCGCGGCAAGATCGACAAGTTCCGCCTCGACCACTGCGGCTTCATCTTCCAGGGCTTCAACCTGTTCCCGGCCCTGTCGGCCAAGCAGCAGGTGATGACCGCGCTGAAGTACCAGGGCGTCGGCAAGGGCGAGGCCGCGCGCCGCGCCCAGGCCGCGCTGGAGTCGGTGGGCCTGGGGAACCGCGTCAACCAGCGCCCGTCGGAACTGTCGGGCGGCGAGAAGCAGCGCGTCGCCATCGCCCGGGCGCTCGCCAAGAACCCCAACCTGCTGTTCGCCGACGAGCCGACCTCGGCCTTGGACGGCGAGAACGGCCAGATCGTCATCCGCCTCCTGCGCGAGGCCGCCTCCATCCGGGGCGCGGCGGTGATCTGCGTGACCCACGACCCGCGGCTCGAGGCCTATGCCGACCGCGTCATCCACATCGAAGACGGCCGGATCCTGGACGACGTGCGCCGCACGCCCGACGCCAATCCCGCGCCGCTCAGCCACTGATTTCCCGGGGGAAGTAAGACCATGCCCGCGTTCCTGCGCCGTCCCGCCTTCTACATCGTCCTCGTCGTGGCGCTCGTGCTCGGCGGCGGCTTCTTCTACATGAAGGGCCAGGCGGCCGAGAAAAAGAAGAAGCTCGAAGCCGCCGCCGCCCAGGAGGAGCCCTCCCCCTACGCCGCCATCGCCCAGGGCAAGGCCGACGTCGAAGGCGGCGTGATCCAGGTGGCCGCGCGCCGCCAGGGCATCGTCCGCGAGGTCTATGTCCAGGAAGGCGACATCGTGAAGATGGGCCAGCCGCTGGCCAAGCAGGAGGACGACGACGTCCGCCTGGCCTCGCAGACCGCCGCCGCCGCCCTGGCCTCGGCCCGCGCCCAGCTGACGCTGTTCCAGGTGCAGCTGCGCACGGCCCAGCGCGAGTATAACCGCCTGCAGAACCTGTCGGCCTCGAACTTCGTCGCCGGCCAGCGCCTGGACGCGGCCCGCGACCAGATCGCCTCGGCCCAGGCCAATATCGGCGCCCAGCAGGCCGCCATCGGCGTCGCCTCGGCCCAGGTCGCCCAGGCCCAGTACAACCAAGAACTGACGATCATCCGCGCCCCGGCCGACGGCCGCATCGCCCGCCGCCAGGCCAATCCGGGCGCCGGCGCCTCGACCCTGAACGTCACGGCCATGTTCGACCTCGAGCCCAACACCCAGCGCATCGCCCGCGCCGAGATCGTCGAGGCCGACATCCCCAACGTGAAGATCGGCCAGGAGGTCGAGATCCAGCCGGAAGGCAATCCCGACCAGACCTACACCGGCAAGGTCCTGCGCCGCGCCGCCGTCTTCGGCGCCCGCAAGCTGGCCTCCGACGACCCCAGCCAACGCAGCGACGAACGCGTCGTCGAGGTGGTGGTCAGCGCCGACGGCGCGCCGCTGCTGGTGGGTCAGCGGGTGCTGGTGAAGTTCATGAAGCCTGGGCAGAAGGCGGGGGTGAAGCGGGATAAGCCGGCGCAGCCGGTGGCTGGCGGGATGACGAAGAAGAAGGCGTAGGGTTCGATCTACGCCAAACCTCAACTGGACGCCGCGCGGACACCTGCGCGGCGTCTTTACTTGAGTAGACGCCCACTCGATCTAATTCGAGCCTCGATGGAGCTAGCCTCGAGGCGATACGTCTGGGCCCACAAGAACAGACCTGCCTGTGCTCGCACCTTGGCGGCAACGTGCAAGGCCCTGACCAAATCCCCCATACGTTGCTCATCGTCCAACTTCAGCCAGTCACGCATTCGAAGGATCGAAATGCTGTGTTCGCTTATCTTCAGGGCGGATACAGTATCGTCCTCTAAGGCAAAAAGTCCCGCGAGCCTCAGTAGTCCGAGCGCCATTTCCCGCGCGATCTGTCCGTATCGTTCTTCGATCTTTGAGAGGCGCAAACGCCGAGCAAATGCCTCTGCGTAAGCTTCTAAAGCTAGTTCGGGCTCACCCAAAGCCTGATGGGCAAAGGCGACTCTATCCCAGCACTCAGCTACGTCTCGGACGCGAAGGAAGTTGTTCGGGTCAGCCTTTAGCAAGCGCCTTGCAAGTGCTAGCGCCTGCTGAAAACTCCACAGGGCCTCTTCGACGTTCTCCTGCCAAAGAAAATGCTCTCCCCAAGTCACCCAACTTTCGAGGGTGCGGTCATGAACATCATTGAAAAGCATAGGTTTGATACCGCTAATCTTGGATACCCTCTCTCTTAGAGAGAGGGAGGGGCCCGCCGCCGAAGGCGGTGGGAGGGTGAGTGGTTACGGCCTCGCCGATCGGAGCGCGGCCAGGATATCGTCGGATACCCCGCCGGGGTCGGTCATCACCCGCTCGTTGCGGAACCTCAGAACGACATATCCGAACCGCTCAAGCGTTTCGGTGCGATCCTCATCATAGTCCTCGCGCCCCTCATGAGCCGCGCCGTCCAACTCCACGATCAGCTTGCCGGCCTCACAGACGAAGTCCGCGAAATAGCGGTCGATCGCGATCTGCCGCATGAACTTGAAGCCGCCGAGGCGGCGGTTGCGGACGAGCTTCCAGAGGGCCTTCTCCGCCAGAGTCTGGTCCTGGCGCAAACGACGGGCGTAAGCGGTCTTGTCCATGGCCGAAGGGTGGCCACAGGCCTCGAGCGGTCTCAACCGAAGGAATCGGGATTTCCCGGCAGTCGGTGAAACCACTCACCCTCCCACCGCTGCGCGGCGGGCCCCTCCCTCTCTCTAAGAGAGAGGGGATTTAGGGTGCTGTACGCTCGGCGTTCGTGAAATCGAATGCAGCGGAATCAAACACTTGTCGATTTTACACCCTGCCCAATCCCCCGCCTTCCCCACCGCCCCATACTAACCCCACCTGACGGCTTGGAAGGGACGTCCGGCCGGCGATCGTGACGGCTGTCAGGGGTGGTCGAGCGGGAAGCGCTCGCCGGGCCTCTTCGGAGGCTCGCCTTCGCGGCGGATCCAGGCGCAGGTTCCCTGAAACATCGGGACGAAGCCCTGGCGGCGACGGCTTGGCGGACGCAGCAGGCGTGGGCTGAAATCGCCCGTGTATTCCGGGACCGGGGTTCGTCGCCTCGGCCCGCCCGTCGGGGGCCTCTTTCGGAAGCGGGTTAAGACCCCGCGCGTCGAGGGCTCACCGGATAACGGCTGCGCGGAGCGCTCTGGCTTCGTCGAAACGGTAATCACTCTCCAACCTCCGGGCGTCGCCCGGGCGCTCCGCTTCCCTTCCCTCGCTTCAGCGGCCGAGCCGCGTGAAGGCGAAGAACCGTGCGTGCGGAGCTCCCCTTGACCTCCCCTCTCCCGCGCCGCACAAACGGCGCAAACCAAACACGCGTTTGAGGAGACGACGGGCATGACGGACATCCGCTTCGACGGCAAGGTGGCGATCGTGACGGGGGCCGGTGGCGGTCTGGGCCGGCAGCATGCCCTGGAGCTGGCGCGGCGCGGCGCCAAGGTCGTGGTCAACGACCTGGGCGGCAGCGTCGACGGCTCGGGCGGCTCGTCCGAAGCGGCCCAGAAGGTCGTGGCCGAGATCGAGGCCTTCGGCGGTGAAGCCATCGCCCACGGCGCTTCGGTGACGGATGACGCCGGCGTCGCGGACATGGTCAAGACGACCATGGAGAAGTGGGGTCGCATCGACATCCTGATCGCCAATGCCGGCATCCTGCGCGACAAGACCCTGACCAAGATGGAGCTGGCCGACTTCGAGCTGGTCATGCAGGTGCACGTGTTCGGCACCTTCAAGCCGATCAAGGCGGTCTGGGACATCATGAAGGCCCAGAACTACGGCCGCATCGTCGTCACGACCTCGTCGTCGGGCATGTACGGCAACTTCGGCCAGAGCAACTACGGCGCGGCCAAGATGGCGGTGCTGGGCCTGATGAACACCCTCAAGCTCGAGGGCGCCAAGAACGACGTGAAGATCAACGCCATCAGCCCGGTCGCCGCCACCCGCATGACCGAAGGCCTGATGCCGCCGGAAGTGCTGGCCAAGCTGGCTCCGGAATATGTCACGCCGGGCGTCGTCTACCTGGCTTCGGAAGAGGCCCCGACCGGCGCGATCCTGACCGCCGGCGCGGGCGCCTTCGCCCTGTCGCGCATCTTCGAGACCGAGGGCGTCTATCTGGGCGAAGGCGGCCTGTCGGCCGAGGAAGTCCGCGACAGCTGGGACAAGATCACCGCCGAGGACGGTCAGAAGGCCTACTTCAACGGCGGCGAGCAGGGCCAGAAGTTCTTCCGCAAGATGGCTGGCGGCTAACCTTAGGTAAAGCGCCAGAATTCGGCCCATTTTGACAGAACAACGATTGATGCGGGGCCTTTGCGGCCCCGCTTCTTTAACAAAACCGACAAAATTGCTGTTCAGGACAATTTATAGCAACGCTATTTGAATGAGTACGTTAAAGGCGGCGCTCCTCGAGCGTCACCTGACGTTCGGCGGGCCTCTTCCTCCCCAAGAAGGTCGCTGTAAAATGTCTCTCTCGCGTAACAGCCTCGCCGCCGGCGTCGCTCTGCTGGCGCTCGCCGCCGCTACCCAGGCCTCCGCTTCGGCCTTCTACCTGCAGGAACAGTCGGTGCGCGGCACCGGTCGCGCCTATTCGGGCGAAGTCGCCGACAAGGGCGTCGGCAGCCTGTGGTGGAACCCCGCCGCGATCGCCGGCATCGAAAAGAGCGAAGCCGTCTTCGGCCTGAACATGATCCAGGTGAATTCGAAGGTCACCAACAACGGCTCGACGATCACCCGCCCGGTGCCGCCGGCCGGCGTGACCACCCCGATCGGCGGCGCGGGCATCGCCTACGACCCGATCAATGACGGCGTCGTGCCGAACGGCGGCGTCGCCTTCAAGATCAACGACAAGCTGTCGCTGGGCGTCAACATCGCCGCGCCGTACAACTTCACCACCGAGTACAACGCCGACAGCTGGACCCGCTACGATGCGCTGAAGTCGCATCTGCGCACGATCAATGTCGACGGCGTCGTGGCCTACAAGGTCAACGACCTGATCGACCTGGGCGTGGGCGTCACCGCGCTCTACGCCGACGCCGAGCTGACCAACGCCCTGCCCAACATCTCGCCGCTGCAGCCCGACGGTTCGCAGTCGCTGAAGGGCGACGGCTGGGCCTATGGCTACACGGTCGGCGCGCAGATCCACCCGTCGTCGGCGTTCACGATCGGCGCCAGCTATCGCTCCAAGATCGACCAGAAGCTGGACGGCACCGTGAAGGTCGCCGGCCTGCTGGCCCCGATCCCGGCCGCCAACAACTTCACCGTCGATGGCCAGGCCAAGATCACCCTGCCCTGGATCGCCAACCTGGGCGCCCGCTGGGCCGTGAACGACCAGTGGACCCTGAACGCGTCGGTCAGCCGCGTGGGCTGGGGCGAGTTCGACGCTATCCGCGTCAGCTTCCCGGGCTCGGCGACGACCAACGTCCAGAACTACAAGGACGTGACCACCTACGCCGCCGGCGTCGACTACCAGGCCTCGCCGCGCCTGACCCTGCGGGCCGGCGTCCAGTTCGACCCGACCCCGACGCCGGACGTCGGCCGCACCGCTCGCGTGCCGGACGGCGACCGCATGATGTACGCCGCCGGCGCCACCTGGGCCGCGACCGACAACATCAAGCTGGACGCTGCCATCAGCTACATCAGCTTCGACGACACCAAGATCACCCGCGACGACCTGACGGCGACCAGCTCGACCGTCCGCCTGCGCGGCGACGTGACGGGCTCGGCCGTCGTGATGTCGCTGGGCTCGCGCTTCAGCTTCTAAGGCTGACGCAAGACTGAAACGAGAAGCCCGCCCGGAGCGATCCGGGCGGGCTTTTTGCTTAGTGGATGACCGACTTCCAGAGCGTCTGGGCCGCCGCGACGAACACTTCCGCCGCCTGGCCCTTGGGCTCGGAGATCACCGCCGGCACGCCTTGGTCGCCGCCGACGCGGACGGCGATCTCGATCGGCACGCGGCCCAGCAGCGGGGTCTTCAGGCGCTCTGCCTCGGCCACGCCGCCGCCTTCGCCGAAGATCGGGATCGGGGCGCCGGTCGAGGGATCGGCGAAGAAGGCCATATTCTCGACCAGGCCCAGGATCGGGGTGGCGGTCTTCTCGAACATCGCCGCGGCGCGACGGGCGTCGATCAGGGCGATCTCCTGGGGCGTGGTCACCAGCACGACGCCATCGATGCGCAGCTTCTGCACCAGGGTCAGCTGGACGTCGCCGGTGCCGGGCGGCAGGTCGACGACCAGCACGTCCAGCGGCGCGGCCTCCGAGCCCCAGGCCACGTCGTGGATCATCTGGCGCACGGCCGACGAGGCCATCGGCCCGCGCCAGATCATCGCCTTGCCCTCGTCGACGATGAAGCCGATCGACATCAGCTTGACGCCATGGGCTTCCAGCGGCTGCAGCTTGTCATTCTCGAACAGCGGATCGCCGTCGACGCCCATCATCTTGGGCGCCGAGGGGCCGTAGATGTCGGCGTCCAGCAGGCCCACCCGCAGGCCCATCTTGGCGAAGGCGACAGCCAGATTGGTCGAGACGGTGGACTTGCCCACCCCGCCCTTGCCCGAGGCCACGGCGATGACGTGGCGGACGTGTGCGGGCTTTTCGGCTTCAGGCGGCGGGACGACGCGGGCCTGCGGGTCCTCGGTGACCTTGGCGCCCTTGCGCACCCGGGTCGCGCCCTCGGCGGCCTGGGCGGTCAGCACGACCTGGGCCTGCTCGACGCCGGGCAGAGCGGCCAGAGCCTTCTCGGCGGCGTCGCGGATCGGGGCGTAGGACGCGGCTTGGCTGGCCGGGACTTCCAGCATGAAGCCGGCGCGGCCGTTGCGGACGACAAGGCCCTGCACCAGGCCGGCGGCGACCAGCCCCTGCCCGCTCGCCGGGTCGACGATACGGTCCAGCGCCACGCGGGCGTCATCGAGGGTTGCGGTCACGGGAAGGCCTCCAGTCAGGAGGGCCTCATATCCGCGTGACCGCCAGTCATTTCAAGCGCCTTAGCGATTACGAGCACGTCGAGCGGCGAAACCGCTTCGCACTTTCGCCTACGCGCTCTTAGCGCTCGACGATGTCCTTCTGCTGCGGGGCCAGCTTGGCCAGCAGCTTGTTCTGGGCGCCGAACGGCACGCCTTCCTTGTCCATCGCGAACTGCAGGTTCTCGATCAGGGCGTTCATGTCGCGATTGGTCGTGCCCTGGTCCTTGTGCGAGTCCTTCATGTCGCGGCCGGTGTAGTCGCAGCCACCGCCCAGGATGTAGCAGAACTGCTCCTTCAGGGTCCGCTTCAGGCGCACCTTGTCGGCGGCGGCGAAGAAGTCCTTGATCCGGGGATCGGCGAAGTTGCGCTCGACCAGGGTCTCGACGATGCGGTCGATGCCGTCCTTGCCGTGGAAGGCCTCGAACACCTTGGCGTCGGTCATCGGCGTCGCGCCGGCATTGGCGTTCGACTGCTTGTAGGCGTCGACCGGCTTCTCGCCGGGCGGCGTGGCGTCCTGGGCGAAGGCCGAGCCGGAAAGGGTCAGGGCCGCGACGGTGGCGAGCACGAAGATCTTTTTCATCGGCGCGGTCCTCTTAGAAGCTGGCTTGCAGCGACAGGTAGAACCCGCGCTGGTTCTTGAAGGTGGCGATGTCGCCCAGGTCCACATAGGCCCCGGTCACCGACAGATGCTTGTTCACGGCATAGGCGACGAACAGGTCCTTCCAGTCGTCTTCCTTGGCGAAGCCCAGGTTGCTGGGCTTGGTGCGGTACTCGGCCCCCACCACCAGGCGCTTGCTGAGCAGATAGCCGGCCGAGCCCTCGAACTGCGGCTTGTAGCTGTCGCCCTTGTCGCCGCCGAAGCCCAGCAGGCCCGACTGGTTGGCCTTGGTCAGGCGCACCGTGCCGTTCAGCACCAGCGACTGGTTCAGCAAGAGCTTGGTCGCCGCGACGTAGAAGTCGACGCCGCTGTCCTTCTTGGCGCCGACGGCGCGGACGATGGCGTCCTGGCTATTGTCCTTGTACTGCGCCCCGACGCTGACCTGCGGAATCCAGGTGTCTTGAGTGTAGACGGCGTCGCCCAGCACCCGGACCTTGGCGCCCAGCACCGTCTGCTTGAAGGTGAAACCCTTGCCCAGGCCGAGCTTCGCGCCCGTCGCGCCGGTGTCGAACTCCTGGCGGGCGGCCGACAGCTCGACGCGGTCATGCCAGCCGACGGCGGCGCCGTAGGTGCGCAGGCTGTAGTCCTTGACGTCGACATAGGTCCCGTGGACCTCGCCGCCGACGCCGTGATCGGTCTCGCCGCCGGCGATCACGGCCCAGGTCGAAAGACCCCCGCCCGCGCTGCCCTCGACGGTGCTGACACCGTGGGTCAGCAACAGCTTGCCGCCGGTCTCGATCTCGCCGGCCTGTGCGCCCGATGCGCATACGGCCAACAGGGTCGCGGCGATCGCCGCGCTCGAAAGTCGCTTCATAGCCCCCTCCTAAAGAGAGCCGGCGACAAGCCCCACTCGAGCGCCGACGAGCGGGACCGTGACCGCGAAGCTTTTACAGAGGGTTTCCAAGTAAATGCCGGATACCCGAAACAGTGTCGCACCCCGTGTCGCACCCGTTAACGCGCATTTCACCCCGCCACAGCTAGAAAAGGCGCCATGAAACGTCTCGCTCTACTTCTGATGGCCATGCTTTGGGCGGCGCCAGCCATGGCGGGTGATTTCACCGTCACGGTGCGCGGCGTCGACGGCAAGCCCGTGCCCGACGCCGTGGTCATGGTCTATCCGAACGGCCAGCCGACCAAGGGTCCGATCAAGTTCCCCTGGCCCTACCGCGTGGCGCAGCAGAACATCCAGTTCACGCCGTTCATGCTGGTGGTCCCGGTCGGCGCGGACGTGGCGTTCCCCAACCTCGATAAGGTCCGCCACCACGTCTACTCGTTCTCGGCGGGCAACAAGTTCGAGATCAAGCTGTACGGCCACGAAGAGAACCGCACCGCCAAGATGAGCACGGTCGGCGTCGCCGCCATCGGCTGCAACATCCACGACCAGATGGTCGGCTTCATCCGCGTGGTCGACACCCAGTACGCCGGCAAGACCGACGCCAACGGCGTGGTGACGATCCAGGACGTCCCGGCCGGCGCCATCAAGGCCAGCGTCTGGCACCCGTACATGCGGGCCATGAAGAACGAAAAGACCCTCTCGACCGCCAGCGTCGGCACCGGCGCGGCCCGCGAGCAGGTCTCGGTCGAGCTGCGCGCACCGGCGGGGCGCTGAACCGCCAATGTTCAAGCGCCTACAGACCAAGCTCACCGTCCTCTACGCCGGGCTGTTCGCCCTGGCGCTTAGCCTGGTGGCCGTGACGGTCTATGTGGCGATCGCCAAGAACGCCCAGCGGGCGGTGCGCGAAGAGATGGCCGCGTCGGGCACGGTGTTCGACCGCATCTGGGCCCTGCGCACCCAGCGCCTGCACGACGGCGCCGAACTCTTGTCGCGCGACTTCGGCTTCCGCGCCGCCGTCGCCACCCATGACCGTCCGACCGTGGAGTCGGCCGTCGCCAACCTGCGCCAGCGCCTGGGCCTGGACCTGGCCTTCACCGTCGGCGTCGACGGCGAGGTGGTCGGCGTCGATCCGGCCCGCCTGAACATCGAGAAGCTATGGAGCGCCCTGGACGCCGAGGACGGCGCGCAAGGCGTCTTCGCCATCGACGGCAAGCCCTACCAGCTGATTTCGGCCCCCATCCTGTCGCCGACCCTGACCGGCTGGATCGTCTTCGCCGCCAAGCTGGACGAGCCCGAGATGCAGGCCCTGGAGACGCTGTCGGCCATCGGCCTGGACGCCCAAGTCTTCGACCAGCGCGGCGACCAGTGGGTCTCGGCCGACACCGGCCCCGCCAACAAGCCGCTGGCCGCCTTCGTGGCCAAGGCCATGCATGACAAGCTGCGCGCCCCGGCCCTGCTGCGCGGCGGCGCCGACAGCCTGGTGCTGGTCAAGCCGATCCGCACCCTGGACAAGACCTCCGGCGCGGCCCTCGTGCTGCGTTATCCCGTCGCCCAGGCCATGGCGCCCTACCAGCCGCTGATGGCCGCGGTGCTCGCCGTCGGCCTGATCGGCGCGGCCCTGGTCGCCGCCGCCAGCTGGGCGCTGTCGCGGGGCCTGGCCAAGCCCATCACCGCCTTGGACGTCGCCGCCAGCCGCCTGCGCGACGGCCAGGACGTCAGCGTCGAGGTCACCACCCAGGACGAAATCGGCCGCCTGGCTCAAAGCTTCAACCAGATGGCCTCCGAGATCCGCGAGCGCGAAGCGGAGATGATCCGCCAGGCGCTGCACGACGGCGAGACCGGCCTGCCCAACCGCCGCGCCCTGGAGCGCGCCATCCAGATGCGCCTGGCCGACCTCGAGCCCGGCGAGCAGGTGGTGATCAGCGCCATCGGTTTCGACCGCTTCCCGCAGGTGCGCGCCGCCATCGGTTACGAGCTGGCCACCAAGCTGGTCGCCAAGCTGGGCCGCCGCGTCACCGAGACCGTTCCTGGCGTGATGGTCGGCCGCCTGACGACCTCGATCCTCTGCACCGTCTCGGCCACCAAGGACCTGGATAACGTGCTGAGCCGCGCGGACGGCCTGCTGGCCGGCCTGGAGGCTCCGATCCTGATCGGCGGGGAACCGGTCGACGTCCACATCACCCACGGCCTCGCCGCCACGCAGGCCGATGGCGCGGACGCCGGCCGCCTGATCGAACGCGCCCTGATCGCCCTGGACCAGGCCCGCGCCGCCCACAAGAAGCTGATGGTGTTCGACCCCGTCGCCTATGGCGACCCGGCCGCGAACCTCTCCTTGATGAGCGAGATGCTGGAAGCCGTCCGCAAGGGCGAGCTCTATCTGAACCACCAGCCCAAGCTGGACCTGCGCAACGGCCGGATCACCGGCGTCGAGGCCCTGGCCCGCTGGAACCACCCGACCCGCGGCTTCATCCGCCCCGACCTGTTCGTCGGCATGGCCGAGGAGACCGGCCATATCCGCGCCCTGACCGACTATGTCCTGGGCCAGGCCATCGAGGACCAGGCCCGCCTGCGCAGCGCCGGCCACGACGTGCTGATGTCGGTCAACGTCTCAGGCCGCCTGATCGACGACCACGCCTTCGCCGAGCACGCCATCGCCCAGGTCGCCGCCTCGGGCGCCCGCCTGTGCTTCGAGATCACCGAGACGGCCGTGATCGGCAATCCCGATGTCGCCCTGTCGGTTCTGGACCGCCTGGCCGAGGCCGGCATCCCGGTGTCGATCGACGACTATGGCTCTGGCCTATCGTCCCTGGCCTATCTGAAGCAGATCCGCGCCGACGAGCTGAAGATCGACAAGGCCTTCGTCATGACCCTGGAGGCCGGCGGCAAGGACGCCCTGCTGGTCAAGTCCACGGTCGACCTGGCCCACAGCCTGGGCATGAAGGTCACCGCCGAGGGCGTCGAGACCCGCGAAGGCCTGGCCGTCCTGCAACTGATGGGCTGCGACCTGGCCCAGGGCTACCACATCGCCAAGCCGATGGGCCTGGACAAGCTGGTCGACTTCCTGGGCGAGTGGTCGATCGAGCTGCCGGCCGAAATCTCGGACAGCGAGAAGCGTCGGGCCTAGTTCGGCTTGGGCGGCGCGTAGCACCTTTCCACATCGAAGAAGATGTCGGAGCCGCCGGACGAGCACTGCGGCCGGACTGACAGCGCGATGCGCGCATAGGTGGTCGCATAGCGCCAAGGCAGTTCCGGACTGCCGCAGCCGGCAAGCGCATAGTGGGAACCCTTGGCGTCGAACGTCCCGACGACCATGCCGCCGCCGTGGCAGATGGGCGGCGGAGCCGGCGGCGCCTTGGCGTATTGCTTCATGTCCGCGACCCAGGTCTCGTACTTGGGAAACGCGTCCTCGGCCGCTTGCTCCTGGGCCATGAGGTCGCTCCACGCGGTGCTCGGAAGCTGGCCCGTCGCGACCACCGCGCCTTTCACGGCGACGGTCATCTCCACACGCCCGTCAGCCAGGCGCATGAATTCCATTCCGACCGGGCCGACAAATCCGTAGGCGTTTTCGTAGGCGATCTGGCGTCGCTCACCGCCCGCCAGCAGCGCCCGCTTGAGAGGCTGCAGCCCCGAAGCCCCCAGGCGTTGCAGATGCCAGGACTCCGCCTTCGCGTGACCTTGCTCGAAAGCGCCGCGCGACAGATCCGGTTTCTGGGCCAGCGCGGACGCGGGGACCAGAGCCAGCGCGAGAACCAGGACCCTGAAGCGCACGCCATCCTCCATCGCAGGCTCGCCATTTCGGCGAGCCGCTCAACTCGTGGAGGAGCCTAGACCGGCGCCTTCAGCAGATCCAGCACGTGGTGCAGGCTGTCGGCGATGTGGACGCACTTGTCGTGCATCTCCTCGTTGGGATCGAGGATGTCGGGGACCATCACCGTCATCATGCCGGCCGCGTGGGCGGCGCGGACGCCGGGGTGGCTGTCTTCCAGCGCCAGGCAGTGGGCCGGGTCGACGCCCAGGCGCTCGGCGGCCAGCAGATAGGGATCCGGGTTGGGCTTGTGCTTGGTCACGTCCTGGTGGGCGACCACCGCGTTGAAGCGGCTCAGCAGGTCGAAGCGCCCCAGATACTTCTCGACCGCGACCATGCCGTTCGAGGTGGCGATGCCGCGCGGAATGCCCAGGTCGTCCAGATAGTCCAGGATCTCGATGACCCCGGCCTTCAGCTTGGTCTCGGCCTCCAGCAGGTCCTCGACATCGGCCCAGACCCGCTCGAAATAGGCCTGGACCGGGAATTCCTCGCCGTACAGCTCGCGCAGCATGACCCCACATTCGGGCGTCGTCTTGCCCACCATCGAGGCGTAGGTCTCGCCGGTGAATTGAACCCCGAACACCTGGCCCGCCTCGATCATGGCGGCGCGGTAGACGATCTCGGTGTCCAGCAGCAGGCCGTCCATGTCGAACACGACGGCGTCTACCCGGCGGGGAAAGCTCACTGGTGGAAGTCCTCGGTCTTGTAGCCCTGGAAGTAGAGCAGCGTGGTCAGGTCGGTGTGGTCGACTTTCGCATCCGCCTGGGCGGCCACGATCGGCTTGGCGCGGTAGGCGACGCCCAGGCCGGCGGCCTCGATCATCGCCAGGTCGTTGGCGCCGTCGCCCACGGCCAGGGCGTCGGCCGGGGTCACGCCCAGGTCCGCCGTCTCTTCGTTGAGGGCCGCCAGCTTGGCTTCCTTGCCCAGGATCGGATCGCCGACCTGGCCGGTCAGGGCGCCGTCCAGTTCGATCAGCGTGTTGGCGCGGTTCAGGTGGAACCCCGCCGCCTGCGCCACCCGGCTGGTGAAGAAGGTGAAACCGCCCGAGACCAGGGCGCAGCGCGCGCCGTGCTGGGCCATCGTGCGGACCAGGGTCTCGGCGCCCGGGTTCAGCCGAACGCGCTGGTCGTAGCAGCTCTGCAGCGCCTCGACGCCCAGGCCCTTCAGCATGCCGACCCGCTCGCGCAGGGCGCCTTCGAAGGCCAGCTCGCCGCGCATGGCGCGCTCGGTGATCTCGGAGACCTGCTCTTTCACCCCGGCGAAGTCGGCCAGCTCGTCCAGGCACTCGACGTTGATGATCGTCGAGTCCATGTCGGCGATCAGCAGGCGCTTCTTGCGGTTTTCGACAGGTTGGATCGCGAAGTCGACCGGCAGGTCCGCCAGCTCAGACTTCAGCGTCTCCAGGTCGCCGCCCTCGATGAAGAAGTCGGCGGCCAATGGCCCCAACGCTTCACGACGGCTGGACAGCCTGGCTTCGACGCGCGACACGGCTTGTGCGTATGCGTCGGGGTTCGCCCCAACGATGGTGAGGACGGTCGGAATGGTGTTGAGTTCGGACATCGCGCCCCGCATCTGGCTGATCGCGGGGCCGACCGCAAGCGGCAAGTCGGCCTATGCGCTGGATTTGGCGCAGCGGATCGGCGGCGAGATCGTCAATGCCGACTCGATGCAGATCTATGCCGGCCTGCGTGTGCTGACCGCTGGCCCCTCGTCGGAAGAGACCGCCCGCGCCCCGCATCACCTGTTCGAAGTGGTCGACGCCGCCGTCGGCTGGTCGGTCGGTCGTTGGCAGGAAGCGGCCATCAAGGCGCTGGCCGAGATCGAGTCGCGCGGCAACCCGGTCATCATCGTCGGCGGCACCGGCCTCTATTTTCGCGCCCTGACCCATGGCCTGGCCGATGTGCCGCCGGTGCCCGAGACCCAGCGCGAGATCTCTGGCCTGCTCTACGCCGCCCGAGGCGAGGAAGAATTCCGCGATATCCTGAAACCCCTCGACCCCGAGGCCGAGGCCCGCATCGAGGTGGGCGACCGCCAGCGCCTGGTCCGCGCCCACGCCGTGGCCATCGCCACCGGCAAGTCGCTGACGTCGTGGCAGACCGACACCAAGCCGGCCATCGCGCCGGGCGCCTGGAAGGGCGTGGTGCTGGATCCGCCGCGCGCCGACCTCTACGCCCGCTGCGACGCGCGGCTGTCGATCATGGTCGAGCAAGGCGCCCTGGACGAGGTGCGGGCCATGGAAGCGCGCGGCCTGGACCCTTCCCTGCCCGCCCTCAAGGCCGTCGGCTATCGCGAGTTCGCCGCCCACCTGCGCGGCGAGACCACCTTGGATCAGGCCCTGGACGCCGCGCGGCAGGAAACCCGCCGCTACGCCAAGCGCCAGCTGACCTGGTTCCGCAACCAGACGCCGGACTGGGAGAAGGTCAGCGTTCCGTGATCGTCACGCCGGTGCGGGTAAGGCGCGGCTTGATGGCCAGCTGATAGTCCTCGTCGAACATCTGGTCCTTGATCCGGTCCAGGGTCGCGATCACCCGATCCTCGGCCGCCGTCACCGGCTTGGCGAAGACCTCGCAGGCCGTGCCGGTCGGCAGATCGGTCTGGCCGTTCTCGATCGCCTGCAGCGGCTTGGTCGCGCCCTCCTCGCAGCCGAGGAAGCCCGAGATCGAATAGAAGCAGAGATCGCGCTGCAGGTAAGACTCGATGACCCAGGCGCACGGGATGGCCGACACGGTCACGCCCTCCGGAGTCGCCGGAATCGCGCCCGGCTTGGCGATGGTGCGCAGGAAGATCTGGTAGCGCACCACCACGTTCTCGATCCGGCCGCCCTTGGCCAGGGTCAGGGGCTTGGCCTTCTGCGCCACCGGGGCCAGCCGTTGCAGCTGCGGCGGCAGGGGCGCGGCGGGGGCGGTCGCGGCCGGTGGCGGCGGAACGTCTTGCAGCAGCACGAAGGTCTCCAAGGTTGAGCTTGGCCATGATGAGCACGCCCGCTCAATCTTGGCGATAGCCGCTGTTTGCAGACCCGCGACTTGCGCCTATGGAGGGGTCAACACCAAGGAAGCCCGATGTCCGACCTCAACGCCCTCGCCGAACGCGTCGCCGCCGCCCTGATCGCTCGCGGCGAGACCGTCGCCATCGCCGAGTCCTCGGCCGGCGGCCTGATATCGGCGGCGCTGCTGGCCGTGCCGGGCGCGTCGAAGTTCTATGTCGGCGGGGCGGTCGTCTATACGGCGCGGGCCCGCCTGACCCTGATGGACATCCCGCAGAAGGCGATGGATGGCCTGCGCTCGGCCAGCGAGCCCTATGCCGTCATGCTGGCCCGCGTGGCCCGCAAGAACCTGAAGGCCAACTGGGCCCTGTCGGAGACCGGCGCGGCCGGCCCCGACGGCAACCGCTATGGCGACGCGCCCGGCCATTGCTGCTCGGCCGTGGTCGGAGAGGAGGTCTCGGTCAGCGCGACTCTCGAAACCGGCAGTGACCACCGCCCCGCCAACATGCAGGCCTTCGCCGCTTTCGCGCTGGAGCAGCTGGCCCAAACCCTCGAGAAAGAGACGCTGGAGGCTTAGGCCACGGCGAACAGGCTGTAGGCGAACTCGTCCATCGCCTTCTGGGTGATGCTGGTATTGTTCAGCAGCACGACGGTGGTCTGGTCGTCGAAGCGATGGGCCAGCACCGAGCGGTAGCCGGCCGTCCGTCCGGTCTCCCAGGCGAAGACGCGCGGGAAGCCGTCGGCGAACAGGCTCTTCACCCGACCGCCCAGGGCGTAGTCCTGATCGGGCCAGCCCACGCTCAACAGCGCCTTCTTGCTGGTCGGCGACAGGAACGGGCCGTCGAAGACCGCGTGAGCAGCCTTCAGCAGGTCGCCCGCCGTGCTGACATAACCGCCGCTGGCCGCGAAGAACGGGAAGCGGTCATTGGCCTGGCGGACCAGCGGCTCCAGCGTCCGGTACGAGATGGCGACGTCCGCCGGATCGACCGGCGCGGTGTGGGTCAGGCCCAACGGCCCGGTCAGCAGCTCGGCCATCGCCTGCGCATAGGCCTTGCCGGTCACCGCCTCGACGATCGCGGTGATGATCACCCAGTTGGTCAGGACGTAGTCGAACTTCGTTCCCGGCTCGAACGCCAGATCGCCCGAGCACCACAGCTTCACGGCCTCCCCGGTCGTGAAGCTCTTCTTGAACAGGTCCGGATCGGGGTTGGCCTTGGTCCAGGTCGCAAAGCCGTTCGGGATGCCGCTGATGTTGGTCAGCAGGTGGCGCACCTTGACCTTGGCGCCCGTGTCGGCGCGGTAGTCGGGCAAATAGGTCGAGATCGGCGCGTCCAGATCCAGCTTCCCCGCCTCGACCAGCTTCAGCAGCGCCGTCGAGGTCAGCCATTTGGAGATCGAGGCGATCGCATAGGGCGTGCCCAGTGTGGCGGGCTTCTTGGCCTCAATGTCGGCGAACCCGATGGTCCGCGAGTAGATCGGCTTGCCGGCCTTGCCGATCAGCACCACGCCCTGGAACGGCTGGATACGGAGGAAAGCGTCGACCGCCTTGTCCGCCGCGCCCCCTGACAGCACCGTCGCCGATGCGTTTTCGACCAGACCCAGAGCAGCCGCTCCGGCCAAGAATTCACGCCGTCCGAACACTCAAACGCTCCTCGATTTCAGGAGCGCGACCGTGGCGGGGAAAACCTGCCCCTGTCACGTGAAGTTTCGGTAAGACCCACCGCCCGGGAAAGGCACATCCTTGCGGCAAACCGCGCCTTGACGCTCCGACTGGCGCATGTCATGACCCCTTTCGTAGCTTTGGAGCAAGACTCGTGCGCAAAACCATGATCGTACTTATGGAGCGGCCGTTCGCGGGGTGACCTAGAAGTCACGTCGTAGCTCGGTCGCGCGCGCAAAGGTCCTTCGGGACCTTTTTTCTTTTCCGCCTACCACCAGTCCAGCTTTCCGCCCCCTCCCTCACCGGACCCCTCCCATGACCGCCCACCAGACCATCGAGAGCAAGGCTCCCGCCGACACCGCCGATCGCGCCATGACCGGCGCCGAGATCGTGGTTCGCGGCCTCGTGGACCAAGGGGTCGAGGTGCTGTTCGGCTATCCGGGCGGCGCGGTCCTGCCGATCTATGACGCGCTGTTCCACGAGCCGCGCCTGCAGCACATCCTGGTTCGCCACGAGCAGGGCGCGACCCATGCCGCCGAAGGCTACGCTCGCAGCTCGGGCAAGCCGGGTGTCGTGCTGGTCACCTCGGGTCCCGGCGCGACCAACGCCATCACCGGCATCATGGACGCCCTGATGGACTCGATCCCGATGGTCGTCATCACCGGCCAGGTCCCCACGCACCTGATCGGCACCGACGCCTTCCAGGAAGCCGACACCGTCGGCATGACCCGCTCGTGCACCAAGCACAACTACCTGGTCAAAGACGTCCGCGACCTGCCGCAGATCATCCACGAGGCCTTCAAGATCGCCACCACCGGCCGTCCTGGCCCGGTGCTGATCGACATCCCCAAGGACGTCCAGTTCGCCAAGGGCGAATATTACGGCCCCACCGAGGTCGCCTCGACCCACGCCTATGCGCCGAAAACCAAGGGCGACGCCAACCGCATCGCCGACGCGGCCAAGCTGATCGCCGGCGCCCGCCGCCCGATCTTCTACACCGGCGGCGGCGTCATCAACGCGGGTCCCAAGGCCAGTGAAGCGCTGCGCGAGTTCCAGGCCCTGACCGGCGCGCCGGTGACCTCGACCCTGATGGGCCTGGGCGCCTTCCCGGCCGCCGATCCGGCGTGGCTGGGCATGCTGGGCATGCACGGCACATTCGAAGCCAACAACGCCATGCACGACTGCGACGTGATGATCTGCGTCGGGGCCCGCTTCGACGACCGCGTCACCGGCCGCCTGGACGCCTTCTCGCCGGGCAGCAAGAAGATCCACATCGATATCGACGCCTCGTCGATCAACAAGAACGTCCGCGTCGACCTGCCGATCGTCGGCGACGCCGGCTCGGTCCTTGAGGACTTGATCGCCGCCTGGAAGGCCGGCGGCCACCAGCCCAACAAGGCCGCCCTGACCGACTGGTGGGCCCAGATCGACCAGTGGCGCGCCCGCCAGTGCCTGAACTACCGGCGCTCCGAGACGGTCATCAAGCCGCAGTACGCCATCGAGCGCTTGTACGAGCTGACCAAGGACAAGGACGTCTACATCACGACGGAAGTCGGCCAGCACCAGATGTGGGCCGCGCAGTTCTTCCGCTTCGAGGAGCCGAACCGCTGGATGACCTCGGGCGGCCTGGGCACCATGGGCTACGGCCTGCCCGCCGCCCTGGGCGTGCAGCTGGCCCATCCTGGTTCGCTGGTCGTCGACATCGCCGGCGAAGCCTCGATCCAGATGTGCATCCAGGAGCTGTCGACCGCGATCCAGTTCGACCTGCCGGTCAAGATCTTCATCCTGAACAACGAATGGATGGGCATGGTCCGCCAGTGGCAGCAGCTGCTGCACGGCGAGCGCTACAGCCACTCGTATTCGGATAGCCTGCCCGACTTCGTGAAGCTGGCCGAGGCCTATGGCGCCCACGGCATCCGCTGCTCGGACCCGGCCGAGCTGGACGCCAAGATCCTGGAGATGATCAACAGCGACAAGCCGGTGATCTTCGACTGCCGCGTCGAGAAGCACGAGAACTGCCTGCCGATGATCCCCTCGGGCAAGGCCCACAACGAGATGATCATGGGCGAGGTCGAGGACATCGGGAACGTGATCGGCGAGGATGGGGCTGGGTTGGTCTAAGCCCCCTCGCCCTTCCCCGTTCCTTTGGCATAGAAGCGATCCATGACCGCCAACGTCCAACCCGCTCCCGCCTCGGCCTACGACCTTAGCCCCACGGGCCAGGTCGAGCAGACCGCCACCTTCGCGCTGCTCGTCGATAACGAGCCCGGCGTCCTGCACCGCGTCGTCGGCCTGTTCGCCGCGCGGGGCTACAATATCGAGAGCCTCACGGTCGCCGAGACCGATCGCAAGGCCCACACCAGCCGCATCACTGTGGTGACCCGCGGCACACGCCAGGTGCTGGAGCAGATCGAGGCCCAGCTGAACAAGGTGGTCAACGTCCGCCGCGTGCACGACGTGACCCGCGATCCCAACGGCGTCGAGCGCGAGCTGGCCCTGGTCAAGGTGCGCGGCTCGGGCCCGGACCGCGTCGAAGCCCTGCGCATCGCCGAGATCTTCCGCGCCAAGCCGGTCGACACCACGCTGGAAAGCTTCGTGTTCGAGATCTCGGGCGCGCCGTCCAAGATCGACAAGTTCCTGGACCTGATGCGCCCGCTGGGCTTGGTGGAACTTTCCCGCACGGGCGTCCTTTCCATCGAGCGGGGCGTCGAAGGGATGTAGGCGATGAGCGGCTTGGCAGGACTGATCGCGGGGCTGGCCCTCGCCACCGTCCAGCAGGCCCCGCCGCCGCCCGCGCCCTTCCCTGACCCGGCGACCTGGTGGTCGCCGGAGGTCCCGCGCCCGCCGTCAGAACTCGAGCCGCTCTACAACCGCCGCCTCGGCCGTGACGAGCGTCCCATTCCCATCGACAACGGCGTCGAGCCCCTGCTCTACCGCCTGTGGGGCCTGCCACCGTTGCAGAGCCAGGTGCTCAAGCGCGGCGAGCTGATCCTGGAGGTCTGGGCCCGACCCGCGCGCGGCGTGCGCCAGGCCGTGGTCCGCGTCACCCTGCGCCGCGACGGCCGCGCCTTCGTCCAGGCCCGCGCGGGCCTGGGCTGCTGCACGCCCGAGATCGGCCGCCGCGTCGACGTCAACGCCGAGCTCGCCGAACCCCAGATCGCGCCGCTGAAGGCTCTGCCCGCCAACCCGGCCTGGGGCCAGCCACGCTCGGTCATCGTCGACTATGGCGGCGGGGCGGTGTCGGCCCTGTGCGTCGACGGCGTCTCGTGGGACGTCACCCTGCTGGTCCCCGGCCAGGCTCGCCACCTGCGCCGCGCCTGCGACGATGCCGAGGTCGGCTCGATCGCCGCGATCCTGTCCGCCGCCCTGGGCGCCGCCGCAGGCCGCGACCCGCGCTTCGACGCCGTGCTGCCCCGAGGCGCGGACTTCTCACGGCAGCAGCGGGCCTATGACGACCTGATCGCAGGCGGCGGCGTGCTCAAGGCCGGGGAGTCGAACCGTGCGCAGCCGCCCGCCGTGCCGATCGCGCCGGACACGGAAGCGGAACAGCCATCGCTAGAATAGCGATGTGACACAACTCACAGCTTTATTTCGATAACTCTGTTATCGCTTCTCCCCACAACGATCCTGGGAGGGACGCCATGACAACTCGCACCGCTTACGTGTTCACGATCGCCTTGATCGCCGCCCTCGGAGCGACCACGGCCGCCCTGGCCCAGGCGACACCACAAATCGCCCTCGTGCCGGCCAATAAGCCGCCGGCCGTGCCGGAGGGTCTGAAGGTCACTTGCGGAAGGGGCGGCGGCCCCGAAACCACGACCTGTCCGGTGATCAAGTACGAAGGCTTCACCACATGGGCCTTCAGCTTCCTGGACAACCGCGAGGCCTATGGCTTCGTCACCTATGACGCTTCCGGCAAGGTGGTGAAGAACGTCACGCGCAACGGTGACCGCTACGTCTACAAGATGGAAGTCGATCGCAACGCCAAGACGGTCGGCGTATGGGGCCAATACGACAGGCGGATCGACATCGCCTGGTCCGACCTGCCGGAAACGCCGCAGCCGTGGATCGAAAGCGTGCCGGTCCACTTCGCGCCAAAGCCGCCGGAAGGCATGAAGGTCACTTGCACCAAAAGCGCTGGCGGTCCCGACAGCACGACCTGCCCGGTCATCAACTATCACGGCTACCAGACTTGGGTGTTCAGCTTCCTGGACAACCGCAACGCCTATGGCGTCGTCACCTATGACGGGAAAGCCCATGTTCTGAAGAGCACCATCCTTTCCGGCGATCGCTACGTCTACAAGATCGACGTCGACACCAAGGCCAGGACGATCGGCGTGTGGGGCCAATACAATAAGAAGCTCAACATGCCCTGGGCGGATCTGCCCTAGGCCTCAGGCCCCGGCCATCTGCTCGGGCTGTTCACGCAGGCGCGCCACGTCTCGCAACGGCGGCGCGCCGAACAGCCGGGCGTATTCGCGGCTGAACTGCGAGGGACTGTCATAGCCAACCGTATGGCCGGCGGTGGCCGCATCCAGGCGCTGGATCAGGATCAGCCGCCGCGCCTCCTGCAGGCGGATCTGCTTCTGATACTGCAGCGGCGACAGCGAGGTCACCGCCTTGAAGTGCTGGTGCAGGGCCGAGGCGCTCATCCGGGCCTCGTCGGCCACGGCGTCGATGCTGAACGGCTGGTCGAAGTTGCGCTTGATCCAGCCGATGGCGCGATTGACCTGACGCAGGCGGCCGTCGCGGCGGGCGATCTGGGCCAGGCGCGGGCCCTGCGGGCCGGTCAGCAGGCGATAGAGGATCTCGCGCTCGATCAGCGGGGCCATGATCGCCACGTCGTCGGGCGTGTCCAGCAGGCGCACCATCCGGCAGACGGCGTCGAACAGCTGCGGCGTCATCGCCCCCGCCGACATGCCGCCGACCAGCGGCGCGGCGGCGTCCAGCCGTGCGGCCAGGCCCGCCTCCATGATCATCTCGCTGATCAGGTTGGCGTCCAGCACGATGCGGAAGCTGAGATAGGGCTGCTCTGGCGAGGCCTCGATCACCCGGCCGGTCACCGGTACGTCGATCGACGACAGGAAGAAGTTCCGCTCGTCATATTCGTGGGCGACATCGCCGACCAACACCTGCTTGCGGCCCTGGGCCAGCACGCAGAAGGACGGGTCATGCAGGGCGTGCGACGGCTCGCTGGGCGCGTGCAGCCGGTACAGGTTGACCCTGGGGCAGCAGGTTTCGACCGGGCCTTCTTCCGGCGCGAATCGTTCAATCAGGGCGGCCAGCGCCTCGCGCGTGCTCATGGCTTTTCTCTTGTTGGAACGAGGCTATTTGTACGCCTTGCACGATCCTCCGTCACGCGACGCCGTTCGCTTCCGGAGAAATGTGCAATCATGCCGGAGCATCGATCTACCGGCTGGACGACCCGGCGCCCCATAGTGGCCTCGTTCCGCTTCCCGATGCGGCCAACCCCAAAATCAGAGCTCTGCGATGAGACGCTACACGCCCCGACGCGGCGTGACGGCTCCGCGCTGGTTCGTCGCCGCCCTACTGGGCGGGACGGCAGCGCTGACGGCCGCCACCGCCGCGCTCCCCACTGCTACGCCCGCCCCTGCCGCCACCGCCTGGAGGATCGCCCCATGACAATGATGTCCGCCATCGTTCCCCACATCCCGGTCGCCGGCGTCTGGACCTCGCCCGACGGCCACATCTCGCTGGAGCTGCGCGCCGACGGCCGCTTCATCGAGACCCGCGACGACTTCGCCGACGTCTTCACCGGGGTCTATGTCCTGGTCGGCGAGACCTTGAAACTGTTCGAGGATCGCGGCGCCGTCATCAGCGGCACGCTGGTGGATGGCCGCCTAAGCCTGGGGACAGCTTAGGCCGCGCCCTTCCCTTGGGGGGACGAACCCCCTATATTGGAACTGTCCGACCTCGGTCGGACTATGGGGATAAACGCGCACGTAATAAGCGGACTGGACCCGGGTGCGATTCCCGGCGGCTCCACCAATCTCTCCCAAGTTATCATGGGACTGCATGGGGCCGATCAGCATCGACAGACGTGTAAAGGTGTATGCTTTCTCTCGGCTTGATCCACCGTTCCGGGTCATTTTTCTAAATGCGAACGATAACTTCGCTGAAGAGTTCGCCGTCGCCGCGTAATGCGGTGCAGGTGAATTCGCCTCTTAAGTCCTAGGGGTTCAGATCCCTAGGCGGGGCCCGGAGGGAGCCTGCCAACAGAATCCCTCCACTTCACTGCATTGCCGAGGCTCCCTCCTCTTTCTTCAAGAGGGGATGCGGGAGCCTGCCAACAGAATCCCTCCACTTTCCTCACATCGCTGTGAATGACATCGATTGCGCTCCGCCGGAATCGATAGCCACCCGCTTTGCGCGAGGCCGCTGACAGGTTACGTTCGGAATCTCGTTTCCAGTTCGAAGTACCCACCCAGCGCATGTCCCAGACCGAACCGCCCGAAGACCTCATGCAGTACGAGGCCATGGCCCAGGACGCCCTGCGCGGCGTGGTCAAGGCGGCCCTGAAGAAGGCCGCCGCGCCCGGTGGCCTGCCCGAGCCGCACCACCTGTACATCACCTTCAAGACCAAGGCGGCCGGCGTCTCGGGTCCTCAGGACCTGCTGGGCAAGTACCCGGACGAGATGACCATCGTCCTGCAGCACCAATATTGGGACCTGGCGCCGGGCGAGACCTTCTTCTCGGTCACGCTGAAGTTCGGCGGCCAGCCCAAGCGCCTGTCGGTGCCTTATGCGGCCCTGACGCGCTTCTATGACCCGTCGGTGCAGTTCGCCCTGCAGTTCACCGCCCCCGACGTCATTGAGGACGAGCCCGAGCCGGAACCCGAGGCCGAAGCGCCCGTCCCGACCGGCGAAGAGGGCCCCAAGATCGTCTCCCTGGACCAGTTCCGGAAGAAGTGAGCGCCCGTAAGCCATGAGCGATGTCGCCTCGGACGCTCCGCAGACCCTGACGGACGAGGCGATCCTCGCGCGCTTCCGCGCATCCAAGAGCCAGCCGACCGGATCCCAGACCCTGGGCTTCGAACTGCTGGCCGTGCGCCAGGCCGATCGTGAGGTCGAGGTCGGTTTCACGGCGCGCGCCGAGCTTCTGTGCAACCCGATGGGGCAGATCCAGGGCGGTTTCGTCTGCGCCATGCTGGACGAGTGCATGTCTGTCGCTGGCATGATCACCTCGGGCATGACCCACGTTGTGCCCACGCTCGAGATGAAGACCAGCTTCCTGCGCCCGGCCATGCCCGGCGCCCTGCGCGGCGTCGGCCGGGTGGTGAAGTGGGGCCGTACGGTCTGCTTCATGGAGGGCGAGCTCTACGACGGCGAAGGCCGGCTGTTGGCCAAGTCGACCGGCACGGCGATCCCGACGCCCTTCGCCAACTTCAAGAAGAAGTAAGGGGGCGGGCTCATGCGGAGAGCGGCGGCGGTCATCGGACTTCTGGCTTTGCTCTTCGCGCCGATGCAGCCCGCCCGCGCCGCCGGCCCGTTCTCGAACTGGACGGCCGTGGTGGTGGCCGGCGATTTCCACGCCCATTCCGGCGGCCCGACCGAGGCGTTCGACAACGCCCGCCGCGATGTCTCCAAGGCGCTGGTCGAGCTGGGTTTCGAGAAGGACGCCGTCCAGCAGTTCTCGGTACGCCCACAACGTTACCCCACCGACTCGCCGGGCAAGTCGGACGCGCGGACGATCTACGACGCCCTGCGGTTCAAGGCCGAGACCGCCAAGGCCGGGTGCCTGTTCTACATCAGCACGCACGGCAGTCCCGAGGGCGTGATTCTGGGCGAGCAGATGCTGCGCCCGCATCTGCTGGCGGCCATGCTGGACGACGCCTGCCCCGGACGCCCCAGCGTGGTGGTGATCTCCGCCTGTTTTTCGGGCGTGTTCATCCCGCCGCTGCAGAAGGGCGATCGGCTGATCCTGACCGCCGCCCGCCCCGACCGGGCCTCGTTCGGCTGCGGCGAGGACGACAAGTACCCGTATTTCGACGACTGCTTCCTCGCCAGCGCCCCCGGCGCCCGCGACTTCGCGGCCCTGGGCGCGGGCGTGCAGGCCTGCGTCGCCCGCCGCGAGAAGGAGACCGGGGCCGAGCCCGCCTCCGAGCCTCAGATGTGGATCGGTCCCGCCCTGCGCCCGATGCTGCCGCTCTACGCCTTCAACCGAAGCAAATCGAAGACACCGTGACCGGTGATCGGGTTTGACCCCAGCGATCAGCGCGTTACACCAAGTCTTGGAAGTTTCTGCTTCGACCTAGGGGACATCGTTGACGTCGCGCGTTTCGCTCGCGGCCGCCTTTTCGGCGGCCTTCATTGCCCTTTGGTCCTTGTCCGGATCGGAGGCGCTGGCGCAGGACGCTTCGCCGCCGCCTGCCGCGCCGTCCGAACCCGTCCTGAATGCTGCGCCGCGCCCCTATAACAGCCTGCGTCCGCGCCGCGTGCGCCCGCGTCCCGTGGCGGCCGCGGCTGCCACCGCCGCTGCTGTCACCGCCGCGCGTCCCGCCGCTGCTCCGGCAGCGCCGGCGGCTACGCCGGCCGCCGTCCCGCCGCCGGTCCAGACCGCTCACGCCCCTCTGCCCGGCCCCGAGTTGGAAGCCTTCGTCGACGGCGTCGTCCGTCGCGCCATGAGTCGCGACCACATCGCTGGCGCGACCATCTCGGTGGTCCAGAACGGCCAGGTGGTGCTGAAGAAGGGCTACGGCTTCGCCAACCTCGGCCAGCGCCGCCCGGTCGATCCGGACAAGACCCTGTTCCGCGTCGCCTCGATCTCGAAGACGTTCACCTGGATCGCCCTGATGAACGAGATCGAGGCCGGCCGCATGCGCCTGGACGGCCCGGTCAATGTCTACCTGCCCCAACCGCTGCAGGTGAAGGACCAGGGCAAGAAGACGCCCGTGCGCCTGAAGGACCTGATGACCCACACGGCGGGCTTCGAGGACCGCTCGCTGGGCCAGCTGTTCGAGCGTGACCCCAACCGCGTGCGCCCGCTGAACGACTATCTGCGTCAGGAGCGCCCGAACCGGGTGCGCGAGCCCGGCCTGCTGCCCAGCTATTCCAACTATGGCGCGGCCCTGGCCGGCGCCGCCCTGGTCAATGTGACGGGCAAGCCCTTCGAGCAGTTGGTCAGTGAAGAGATCATCCTGCCGGCCGGCATGAGCCACACGACCTTCCGCGAGGCCCGCCCGTGGAACGACCGCCTGCCCGCCCCGATGAACGAGGCCCTGGCGGCCGAGCTGTCGGACGGCTTCTCGTGGACCCAGATGGGCTGGAAGACCCAGCCGCGCGAGTTCATGGGCCAGGTCGCCCCGGCCGCCTCGGCGTCCAGCACGGCTGGCGATATGGCGCGCTACATGACCCTGCTGCTGAACGGCGGGACGATCGACGGCAAGACCGTGTTCTCGCCCAAGACCGCCCTGGCCTTCCGCACGCCGATGTACCGCCCCGCCCCGGAAGCAGCCGGCTGGAACGCCGGCTTCCAGGACATGGCTCTGCCAGGCAATCGTCGCGGCTACGGCCACGCTGGCGCGACGCTGTATTTCCACTCGAACCTGGTGATCGTGCCCGACCTGGGCCTGGGCATCTTCGTCTCGGTCAACACCGACAGCGGCGTGAACCTGCCCGCCAGCCTGCCCTCGACGATCATCGAGCACTTCTACGCTCCTGCCCCGGCCGTGCCGGCGGACAGCGCCATCAGCTACGACCAGGCCCGCGCCTATGAGGGTGACTATCTGACCACCCGCCGCGCCTATGGCGGGCTGGAGGGCTTCACCAACCGTATCGTCGGCCGCGCCAGTGTCCGCGCCACGCCCGAAGGCCGCCTGGCCATCACCGACGGCGGCGTCAGCACCCTGTTCAACGGCACCGACAAGCCCGGCGTGTTCAAGGCCGTCGACAGCGCCCTGACCCTGGTGTTCGACGCCAATGGCGACCGTCCCTCGCGCTTCTACGCCGCCCGCGGCTGGTCGACCTATGAGCGGGTCGGCTTCTTTCGCTCGGCCGGCCTGCTGGGCTGGACCGCTGTGATCGCCGGCTTCGCCTCTATCGCAACAATCCTGGGCGTGACGTTCCGCAACCGCCGCGAGGCTCGCCAGACCCCGGTCCAGGCGCGCGCCAGCCAGATGCAGACCATGCAGGCGGTGCTGTGGCTGATCTCGGCCGGCTGCATGGGCGTGTTCTCGGTCAAGGCCGCCGACCAGACCAATGTCTTCTTCGGCTGGCCCTCGGGCTGGCTGCTCAGCGGCTCGGCCTGCGCCCTGGTGGCCTCGGTGCTCAGCCTGCTGACCCTGGGCGTCCTGCCAATGGTCTGGCGCGGCGGCCGTCGCGTCGACAGCTGGAGCAGCGGCCGCAAGGTGGCCTTCACCTTCACCGCCCTGCTGTTCGTGCTGCTGGGCGTGCTGCTGGGCGCCTGGGGCTATCTGGTGCCCTGGGGCCGCTAAGAGACGCGTCCCGTCACGATCCATCGCTAGGCTCCGTTCGCGGCGCCCGCCTTGCAGAACTCTGTTCTGGGAGACGAGCGAGGGAGACGCGACGTGTCAAAACTGGACGGTTTGGCGTTTGGGGGAACGGGACTGGCGGCCTGGTCGGCGGCCACCCTGTTTTACGCCGCTTTCGGAGGGGGCCTCCTGGAGAGCGCCTTCTGGTTTTACGCACTCAACGCGTTCGCGGCCGCTGCAACGGTCACGTTCGCCTTCCAGGCGGTGGCGCGGCTGACGCACACGCCGCGCCGCCGCCGGTTGTTCCCGATGCTGTTGTTCTCGACGCCCGGCCTGGTCGCCGGCGCGCTGCTGATCGCGCGCTACGCCGAGATCATGCCCACCAGCGATCCAGCCAGCATCGGCCGCTACGGCGCGTTCCTGGCGGTGACCTACGTGGCCGTCGCCGCCTCACTCTTCGAGCGTGCGCCGCATAAGGTTTGAGGTCAGCTTCCGCACCTGGATGACGATCCGCTCGCGCTCGCCCGGCCGTCGCTCGACCAGCAGCCGGGCGACCTGGGCGTCGTCGTGGAAGGCATAGCCCTTGATGGCGTCCAGCAGGGCCTTGGCCAGGTTGTCCAGGTCCATCCACGGCGGCTCGCCGACATATTCCATGCCGATCTCGACGCTGAACTCGCCCCAGGCCGGGCGCGAGCCGCGCCAGGATTTGCGGAAGAACTCGTAGATCAGCGGCTTGTAGTACTTGCCCTGGGTGGTCAGGCCGTCGACCACGATGGTCAGCTCGCCCCCGGCCTCGCGGGCGCGGACCTTGCCGTGATGGGTCCAGTCGTCTTCGAGCAAATCAGAGCCTCAGGTGGATCCCGCGCTTGTGCAGGGGGATCAGGATCGCGGTGATGAAGGCAAGAACCAGAACCGCGCAGGCAAGGGAAGCCTGATAAGGGTCGGGCAGCACGCTCAGGGCCAGGGCGTTGCCGAAGCCCTGCGGCGAGGGGTTGGCCCCTGGCACGATCTTCAGGTCGCTGAAGATACCCAGCAGCTGGCACAGGATGAAGGCCAGGATCGCGTTCCCGCCCAGCACCTTCAGCACGTAGTCGAAGCCCAGGCGGCTCCGCGACCGCGCCACCATCTCGAAGCCGGCCAGGATCACGGTTGAGAGGCCGCTGGTGAAGATCGCGAAGCTGGGCGTCCAGATCTTCTTGTTGATCGGCATGACGGGGTTCAGCGCCAGGCCGATGACGACCAGAGCGACGCCCAGGATCAGCACCGGCATGAGGCCGCGCTGGCCCTGCGCCAAGCCGCGCATCATCACCCGCGCCGCCACAGCGCCCATCAGCACGTTGACGACAGCCGGCAGGGTCGAGAGCAGGCCTTCGGGGTCATAGGTGACGCCCAGCCCCTCAGTCGTCGCGCCCCGCCACAGGTGCGGGATCGTGAACACGACCCGATCCAGGAAGGCCGGCAGAGACTTGTAGGAATCCAGGTGTCCGGCGCCGAAGCCAGGAACCGGCACAAACGCCACCAGCAGCCAGTAGATCGCCAGCAGGACCACGGCCGCGCCAAACGTGGCGGCCATGTTGAAGACCAACTTGCCGCCCTCCCCGCGCCTAGCCGCCAGCACGCAAATCGCGGTGCCCAGCGCGTAGCAGACACCGATCCGTTGCAGGATGCCCGGCAGGCGCAGGTTCGGCAGGTCGAAATGGCCGCCCAGCAGGTTGATCACCAGGCCCAGCAGGATCAGCAGCCCGGTCCGCTTGGCGACCTTCAGCCAGAAGGCCGAACCGGCGCGGTCCTCGACCGTCATGCGCGGGACCATCAGCCCCACCGCCATGCCGGCGCAGAACAGGAAGGTCGGGAACACCAGGTCCGCGGCCGTAAAGCCGTGCCAGGCGGCGTGCTCCAGTGGCGGATAGACCTTGGACCACGAGCCGGGGCTGTCGACCAGGATCATGCCGGCGACGGCCAGGCCGCGCAGCAGATCCAGCGACACGATGCGCTGGCCGCCCGTGGACTTAGTGTTCGACATCGTTCCTCCCCCGAGGGTCCTCAGGCTTCCAGCATCTCGGCAAGCTTCAGCACGGTGTTCCAGTTGCGCGTGGTGCCGACCGGATTGCGCTCGGTCTTCTTCCAGTCTCGATCCAACAGCGAGTCGGCCATGCTGATCGGGAAATCCAGATAGAGCTCGCGCTCCGCGACCACGAAGCGCTCCGGCCCGGTGTTGGCCGCCCGCAGGATCTCTTCGTCGCCGTCCGGCAGCGGGGCCTTCAGGAAGTTGACGATCACGTGGCTGGGATGGTCCTGCGCTTCAGCCTTGAACGGATTGCCGTCGACGATCCGCCGCAGGTCCGCTGGCGAACGGACCATGAAGTCGGTGCGCAGGCCCATGCGCTTTTCGAGCGCGTCCTCGAGCTGCGCCTCCAGCGCCTCGCCGCCCTTGTGGTCGCCCCACAGCAGCAGGTTGCCGCTGGCCAGATAGGTCTTGGCGGTCTTGAAACGCAGATCTTCGGCGATGCCCAGCAGGTCCTCTTTCAGCACCTTGCGCTTGCCGGTGTTGATCGAGCGCGGCAGCGCGACGAACGCCGCCACCTACTCCGCCTCGACCCGTACGGCGGTCCCATAGGCCAGCACCTCGGTGATGCCCTCCATGATCTCGTTGGCGTCGTAGCGCATGGCCAGGATGGCGTTGGCGCCGACCTCCTGGGCGTGCTGCACCAAGAGGTCATAGGCCTCCTGCCGGGCCGTCTCGGCCAGCTTGGTGTAGATCGTGATGTTGCCGCCGAAGATCGACTGCACCGCGCCGCCGATATTGCCGATCACGCTGCGCGAGCGGACCGTGACGCCGCGCACCATCCCCAGGTGCTGGACGATGCGATAGCCGGTCAGGTCGTTGGTTGTCGTCACGATCATGGGGCGTCTCCTGAGCGTCTTCGCGCTTGCGAACATTGCCCTTCGCGCCCCCAAGGTCTAGACCGCGCTCGACCGTTTTTCCGGAGACCGCCGCATGACCGCCACGCGTACCGAGACCGATACCTTCGGCCCCATCGAAGTCGCCGCCGACCGCTACTGGGGCGCGCAAGCCCAACGCAGCCTGGGCAACTTCAAGATCGGCTGGGAGAAGCAGCCCCTGCCGGTCGTCCGCGCCCTGGGCATCGTCAAACGCGCCGCCGCCGAGACCAACTTCAAGCTGGGCAAGCTGGACGCGGGCCTGAAGGACGCCATCGTCCAGGCCGCCAATGAAGTCATCGACGGCAAGCTGAATGAGCACTTCCCGCTGGTGGTCTGGCAGACCGGTTCGGGCACCCAGTCGAACATGAACGCCAACGAGGTGATCTCGAACCGCGCGATCGAGATCCTGGGCGGCGAGATGGGCACCAAGAAGCCCGTCCACCCGAACGACCACGTCAACATGTCCCAGTCGTCGAACGACACCTATCCGACGGCCATGCACGTGGCTTGCGCGGAACAGATCGTCCACGACCTGCTACCGGCCCTGAAGCACCTGCACGCCGCCCTGGAAGCCAAGACGGCGGCCTGGGCCGACATCATCAAGATCGGCCGCACGCACACCCAGGACGCCACGCCCCTGACCCTGGGCCAAGAGTTCGGCGGCTACACCCAGCAAGTGGCCAACGGCATCGAGCGCATCGAGAGCACCCTGCCCAAGCTGATGCAGCTGGCCCAGGGCGGCACCGCCGTCGGCACCGGCCTGAACGCCCCGATCGGCTTCGCCGAAGGCGTGGCCGAGGCCATCGCCGCGATCACCGGCCTGGAGTTCACCACGGCTCCGAACAAGTTCGAGGCCCTGGCCGCCCACGACGCCATGGTGTTCTCGCACGGCGCCATCAACACGGTCGCCGCGTCCTTGTTCAAGATCGCCAACGACATCCGCTTCCTGGGCTCGGGCCCGCGCGCCGGCCTGGGCGAACTGGCCCTGCCGGAGAACGAGCCGGGCTCGTCGATCATGCCGGGCAAGGTCAACCCGACCCAGTGCGAGGCCCTGACCCAGGTCTGCGTCCAGGTGTTCGGCAACCACGCCGCCCTGACCTTCGCCGGGTCGCAAGGCCACTTCGAGCTGAACGTCTTCAACCCGGTGATGGCCTATAACTTCCTGCAGTCGGTCCGCCTGCTGGCCGATGCGGCGATCAGCTTCACCGACAACTGCGTGGTCGGCATCGAGCCGCGCATCGACAACATCCGTAAGGGCGTCGAGAACAGCCTGATGCTGGTCACCGCGCTGAACGGCCGCCTGGGCTACGACATCTGCGCCAAGATCGCCAAGACGGCCCACAAGAACGGCACCACGCTGCGCGAGGAAACCGTCGGCGGCGGCTATCTGACCAACGAAGAGTTCGACCAGTACGTCCGCCCGGAAAAGATGGTCTCGCCGGGCTGATGCTCCAACTGGTTCGTCTGTTCGACGAACTGCCGGACGGCTTCGACGACCTGGTCGCCGAGGCCTCCGGCGAAGGCGTGCGCAACATGGCTTTGCTCGCCGAGGGCTGGGCGAAGGGCGCACGCTTCCAGGGCGAGGGCGAGGCGATCCTCGCCGCGTTCCTGGTCGGAGAGTTGGCGGGAGTCGGCGCTATGAGCGCTGAACCCGCCGCGTCCGAGCCCGCGCGCCGCCTGCGCCGCTTCTACATCCGCCACGCCATGCGCCGCCGAGGCGTCGCCACTGCGCTGGCCTCCGCCCTGATCCACGAGGGCTTCGACAGCGTGGGCCTGCTGACGGTCAACGCGCAGGCCTCAGAGGCCGCCGGGCCGTTCTGGGAGGCGCAGGGGTTCGTGGCGGATACCAGCGGTCCGTGGACCCATGTGATGCGCCGGAACGTTGGCTCCGGCGATGCCGAACCCTCGTAGTCTCGCCCGTTTGCTGCTTGCCGCGATTTACGCGCCGTTTGGCGTGGTGCACGTGGCGGCGCCGCACGGCTTCCTGGCGATCATGCCGCCGGGCGTGCCGTTCCCGCGCGAGGTGGTGATCTTCACCGGGCTCTGCGAGATCGCCGGCGCGATCGGATTGCTGATCCCACAAACCCGTCGGCTGGCCGGGATCATGCTGGCGCTCTACGCCGTCTGTGTCTGGCCCGCGAACATCTGGCATGCCTTCAGCGGCGTCGCCGTGCCGCCGCTGCCCAGTTCGTGGTGGTACCACGGCCCACGTCTGCTGCTCCTGCAGCCGCTGTTCATCTGGGCGCCGCTGTGGGCAGCGGGGGTGATCGACTGGCCTTTATCGCGAAGAGCGACCTAGTCGACCCGGCGCACATCCCGGCCGATCGGGGCCAGGGCGATCTGGGCGAGTTGCAGGTCCTTGATCGCGAACGGGATGCCGATGATGCTGATGGCTTCACCGACGGCGACGATCAGGTGGCCAAGGGCCAGCCACCAGCCGGCCAGGATGAACCAGATCACGTTCAGCACCGCGCCCAGCGGGCCCGAGGCCAGGCCGGTCTCGCGGCGGACGATCTCCTTGCCGAACGGCCAGAGCGCGAAGCCGGCGATGCGCCAGGCCGCGCCCGTATAGGGCAGGCCGACGACGGTGATCGCCAGCAGCAGGCCCGCGATGAACCAGCCGATGGCCAGAGGCAGGCCGCCGCAGATGAACCACAGAACGTTCAGGATAAAGCGGATCATATGTTCCCAAGCCCCAAGAGTATCAGGCCCTAGACGTGGCCCCGCCCTCCCCTTCTGTGAAGGACGTTACGTCGAATTCACCGATCTACTTGATCAGCTGCCACCGCTTGGCCCAGCGGCTCTTGCCGATCGGCGCCAGGGCCAGGAGATAGATGCCGGCATAGATCACCGTGCCCACGCCGATCAGGGTCCAGGACCAGGGTCCCGGCATGTGCAGGGCCGGCGCCGTGGTGATCCAGTCGTGGCGCGGCGAGGTGAATTCCAGCCACAGGCCGCCGACCCAGATCAGGGCGAACAGGGCCACCACGGGATACCGCAGGATCGGGCTGCGCTGGACCAGCAGCACGGTCTGGACGAAGGCCGCCGCGCCCGTCGCGGCGAAACCGACCAGCCAGGTCCACCAGGGTCCGGGCACGAAGCGCGCGGCCCGCAGGCCGGCCCACAAGGGCGCCCACAGGATCGGTCCCAGCATGAGGATGACCAGCAGCCCGCCGACCAGGACGCCCACGCCGCCGCCGATCACCTTGCCGGCGGCCTCACCGGCTTCATGCGGGCGGATATTGGGGTCGCCGCCGGGGTTCTCCGGCGAGGTGGCGATGATCGTCTGCAGCCGCGGCAGGCGCTCGCCCGGCGCGACGGGGGGAAGCCCCTTGGGAGAAGACTTCCGCTTGAACATCTAGGCCCTGCGGCTGACGGCGAAGTCGGCCAGGTCTTCCAGCGCCTCGCGCCAGTCGCCCGCCGGGAAGATGCTCAGCGCCGTCTTGGCCTTGTCGGCATAGTCGGCGGCCAGATCGAGCGTGGCGTCCAGGGCGCCCGAGCCGACGATCAGCTCGCGGGCCCGGCGGAAGTCGGCCTCGGTCTGTTCGCGGCGACCGATCGCGCGCTCCCAGAACTCGGCTTCGCGCGGACCCGAACGGGCGATGGCCAGCAGCAGCGGCAAGGTGGCCTTGCCTTCGCGGAAGTCGTCGCCGGCGTTCTTGCCCAGGGCCTCGGTCGTGCCGCCATAGTCCAGGGCGTCGTCGACCAGCTGGAAGGCCAGGCCCAGGTTCAGGCCATAGGCCTTGAGCGCTTCGGTCTTGTCGGCGTCGACGCCGGCCGAGACCGCGCCGGCCTCCGAGGCCGCGGCGAACAGCTCGGCGGTCTTGGCCTGGATGATCTCCAGATAGACGGCCTGCGACAGGTTCAGGTCGTGGCTGCGCATCAGCTGCAGCACCTCGCCCTCGGCGATGACGCGGCTGGCGCGGGCCAGGATCTCCAGCGCCTTCATCGAGTTGGTCTCGACCATCAGCTCGAAGGCGCGGGCGAACAGGAAGTCGCCCACGAGCACGCTTTGCGCGGCGCCCCAGATCAGGTGCGCGGCGACCTTGCCGCGGCGCAGCTGGCTGCCGTCGACCACGTCGTCATGCAGCAGGGTGGCGGTGTGGATGAACTCGACCGCCGAGGCCAGCTTCAGGCAGTGGTCGTTGTCGGAACCGGCCAGGCGGGCGGCGGCCACGGTCAGCAGCGGACGCAGGCGCTTGCCGCCGGCGGCGATCAGGTGCTCGGCCAGGGCCGGGATGATCGGCACGTCGCTTTGCATGCGGTCGGTGATCAGGGCGTTGACGCCCTTCATGTCGGCCTCGGCGAGGCGCACGAGACGATCCACCGAGCCCGACTTCCGGGGGAGGGTCGCTGTCGCTGCGTCCAAAACCTTCTTCTCCTTCGGCCGGCCCCCCACGAACCATTGCGAGGGACAATGGTGGCGGGATAGGTCACGGTCAAGGCGAGCACAAGGCCTAGAAAGCATTGGACGATACGGGCGTTACCGAGGATCGGGTTCTGGGAGGTCGTGTACGGCTGCGCCAGAGGCTGGACGGCTACCGGGCCGGCATGGACGCGGCCCTGCTGGCGGCGGCCTGCGACGCCCTGCCCGGCCAGCGTGTGATCGAGGCCGGCTGCGGCGTCGGCGGCGCCCTGCTAGCCGCCGCGACTCGCCGGCCGGGGGCGATCTTCCAGGGCGTGGAGCGTGATTCCGTTGCCGCGAGCCTGGCCGCCGAGAACGCCACGCTGAACGGGCTCCAGGACCGAGTCGCCATCGTGGAGGGCGATATCGAGGCCGGTTTCCGGGCTTTGGGCCTACCAGTGTTCGACGCGGTAATGAGCAATCCTCCGTTCTTCGACGATCCACAGGCCCTGCGCGCGCCCACCCCGGCCAAGAGCGGCGCCTGGATGGCCGACGGGGGCCTGGCCGCCTGGACCGGCTTCTGCCTGAAGGCCGTGCGCGAGGGCGGGACGATCACCATCATCCACCGCGCCGACCGACTGGCCGACATCCTCGACGCCCTGGGGCCCAAGGCCGGCTCGTTCCGCATCCGCCCCGTGGCGCCATTCGCCGACGCCCCGGCCAAGCGGGTGATTGTGCGGGCCATCAAGACCGGCAAGGCGCCGCTCGTCCTGCTGCCGCCGCTGGTCCTGCACGATCGCGAGGGCGGCAAGCACTCGGCGGAGGCCGAAGCGATTCTGCGCGGGGAAGCGGCGCTGGACTGGTAATGCACGCCGGACATGTGGGCGCTGCTTCATGCGGCGTGGCCGCTGAAGGTGTGAAAGGGACTGCGGAGCGCCGGGCGTCGCCCGGAGTGTGAGTTTGTAAGTACCGTTTCGGCGAGGGCCGTACGCTCCGCGCAGCCGTTATCCGGTGAGCCCGCGAGGCGCGGGGTTTTAACCCGCTCCCACGAGAGGCCCCCGACGGGCGGAGGGATTGGCTCCCCTCCGGAATGCAAAGGCGATTTCAGCCCCTGCCTGTTGCGTTCGCCAAGCCTTCGCCGCCAGGGCTTCGTCCCGATGTTTCAGGGAGCCTGCCGCTGGATCCGCCGCGAAGACGCCTTCCCGAAAGAAGACCGGCAAGCGCTACCCGCTCGACCACACCCGACAGCCGTCACGATCGCCGGCCGGACGTCCCTTCCGCGCTATCGGGTGAGGAAGAGTATGGGGCGGGGCTGAACGCGGATCATTCAGGGGCGCGTAAAATCGACAAGCGATTGATTTTGCTGTCTTCAATCTTACGAACGCCGAGGATAGAGCACGTCGTATCCCCCTTCTCCCCTTGCGGGAGAAGGTGTCGGCGAAGCCGACGGATGAGGGGTTGAAAGGCCTGTCCGGATAGCGGACGCAACCCCTCACCCGACCGCCTTCGGCGGCCACCCTCTCCCGCAAGGGGAGAGGGAAAACCCTACTCCGCGTACAGCGCCAGGGCCTGCAAACACAGCTCCAGCCCGGTCAAATCCCGCAGCGGGTCCTCGGTGACGATCACGAACAGCCGCCGGGCCTCGCCCCACAGCATGACCGTCTCGGGCAGGCCGTAGTCCTCGATCACGCAGCCGTCGCCGTCGCGCCAGATGTGGTTCTCGTCCAGGGTCGCGCCCAGGATGGCGTCGACGCGGGCCACGTACTCGACCTGCAGCTCGCTGGTGATGTTCACATAGGCGAAGGTCGGCTTGCCCAGCCCGGCCAGCACCCCGGCCTCGAACACCGCGCCGGTGTCGGCGCTGGGGCCGCGGAAGGGCGTCAGATTGATCACCGCCGCGTCGGCCTGGCGCAATTGCGCCATGCGGCCGGCGTAGAACTGCCGGGCTTCCAGCTCGTCGCTGCCCTCGCCCGGCGCCATGCGAGTCTGGATCAGGGGCTCGAGGCCGGCGTCCAGGCACAGGGCCCGCTGACGCGCCGCCTGGGCTTCGGAATCGGGGAGCCAGACCTCGGGGCCGGCCAGCCATAGGGAACGGACAGGGCGCATGCGTCTTAGGTCTGGTTCCTGACGGCGACTGTCAATGACTTGTCGGAGAGCGAATGAGGCCTATCGCGCGAAGAACTTTCTGGGCTGGTGGCCTTTTCCTCGCCGCGACGCCGGTTCTGGCCGCCCCGCCGCAGCCCTGGATGGCCTATGAGCGCCGTCTGCGCGGCCTGCTGGACGATCCGCCCAGCGGCGACTTCGATCCCGACTTCGAAGAGACCCTGCTGGACCTCAACAACCTGTTTCGCCGCCGCGAAGGCCCCGCCCCGCTGGCCTTCGACGCCGGCCTGACCCGCGCCGCCCGCGCCCATGCCGCCGACATGGCCGTCACCGGCGTCTTCGACCACGTCACGCGAGAGGGCTATTCCGCCGCCGGCCGCGTCGGCCTGCTGGCCCGCGACCTGGTCGGCGCGCCGGGCGAAAACATCGCCATGCGCCTCAACGCCGCCGGCGCGGTGCGGCCCGACCAGATCATGAACCAGTGGCGCACCAGCCCCGGCCACCGCGCCAACCTGCTGCAGCCGGGCTTCACCCATGTCGGCTACGGCGTGCTGCGCCAGGGGCCGCGCGTCATCGCCGTCGGGGCCTATGCCGAGGTCGCCGCCCGCCTGCCCGGCCCCGCCCCGCTGCGCATCCGATCCGCCGACGAGATCGCCCGCGCCCTGACCAACGCCGCTCCGACCATCCGCCAGTTCTCGGTCTCCGAGCCCGGCGGCGAGGTGCTGACCACGACCTATGTCGAAGGCCGCCCGCCCAGCGTGCTGCCGCCCGGCGCCTGGCAGCTGCGCCCGCACCTGTCGTCAGGGGAGCACCGCTACCAGGTGGCCTGGGGGCCGGTGTTTGTGTTGGGGTGATCCAAAGCTGTCATCCCGGGCGTAGCGCAGCGAAGACCCGGGACCGCAGCAAACTCAGAGCTTCCGGCGGTCCCGGCTCGGCGCGCTTCGCGCTTGGCCGGGATGACAGTTTTTATTGTGCGACCGCCAGGGTCTCGATGCGGATGTTGACCGCGTCGCCGATCACCCCGGCCGCGCCGGCGCTGCCGAAGGCCTTGCGGCTGATCTGGCCAGTGATGGTGAAGCCGGCCTGTTTCTTCTGGTTGTTGGGCGCCGTGCCGATCTTGTTCAGCTTGACGTCCAGCACGGCCGGCTGGGTCACGCCCATGATGGTCAGGTCGCCGGTGACCTTGGCGGTCGTGTCGCCGGTCTTTTCGACCTTGGTCGACTTGAAGGTCATGGTCGGGCTTTTGGCGGCGTTCAGCCAGCGCTCGCCCTTGATGTGCTCGTCGCGGGTCGGGTTGGCGGTCAGCAGGCTGTCGACGGTCACCGTGGCCTCGACGCGCGACTTCTCGGGCGCGGCCTCGTCCAGCCAGATCGTGCCTTCCGACTTGGCGAAGATGCCGATGATCGAGGTGAAGCCGAAGCGGTCGATCGTGAAGGTGGTCTCGGTGTGGGCCGGGTCCAGGCCGTAGGCGACCTCGGCGGCGAAGGCTGGCGCGGCGGCGGTCGAGACGGCGGCGGTGGCGATCAGGGCGGCGAGCAGGCGTTTCATGGAGGTCTCCCCTGTCCCCAAGCGGGACCGGCGCGAACCTTTCCGCGAGCGGCCAGTCCGCGCAAGCCGGAAACGAAGCCCTCGGCAGCGACCGAGGGCTTCGCGTCCCTTAGGCGGCCAGTTCAGGCAGCAGCGCGTCCAGCTGCTCGAACTGTTCGGGCAGGCCGGCGGCCGAGCCGGTGATGGCCTCGTCGCAGGCTTCCCGGGTGGGATAGAGCTCGCTGAAGGTCAGCAGGGTCTGGCCGCCCTGGTCGGCGAAGGTGACCGTGGTCACGGTGATCTCGCCGGCCTCTTCGTTGGTCCAGACGATCTTCGAGGGCGGCGTCACCTCGATATATTTGCCGAAGAAGGCCATGGAATTGGCCGCGTCGTGGCCGAACTCCAGGCGATAGCCGCCGCCGGTGCGGACATCCATCTCGCAGGCCCGCAGCGGCACGCCGATCGATTTCGGCACCCACCAGCGCTGGAACAGCTCCGGCTGGCTCCAGGCCTCGAACACGATGCGCGCCGGGCCGTCGAAGACGCGGGTCACGACCAGCTCCAGGTCGGACTTGCGCTCGACCACCGTCTTATTCTTTGCCGACATTCTGAGCTTCCCTCTGTTTCAATTCCTCGACGATCTCGTCCAGCGCGTCGAAACGCAGGTCCCAGCGGCGGCGGTAGCGTTCGATCCACGCCGCCTCGTCCTCCAGGCCGCCCATGCCGAGCCGGCAGGTGCGCACGCGCCCGACCTTTTCGGTCACCACCAGGCCGGCCTGTTCCAGCACGCTGACGTGCTTCTTCATGCCCGTGAGGGTCATCTGGAACCGCTCGGCCAGGTCGGTGATCGAGGCCTCGCGACGTCCCAGCTGCTCCAGGACGCCACGACGGGTGGCGTCCGACAGGGCGGCGAAGGAGGCGTCGAGGCGGGCGGCCGATTGCTGAACCATGTGGTTCAGTATGCATTCGTACCGAGGCCGCGCAAGGCCCAAAACGAAAAGCCCCCGGCCTTTGGGGGCCGGGGGCTCAGCGGGATTACTCTGGTACTGAAGCTTAGTTCTTGGCTTGGTCGACCAGCTTGTTCTTGGCGATCCAGGGCATCATGTCGCGCAGGCGACCGCCGACTTCCTCGATCTGGTGCTCGGCCGCGCGGCGACGCGTGGCCTTGAACGAGGGCTGGCCCACTTGGTTTTCCAGCATGAAGTCACGGACGAACTTGCCCGACTGGATGTCTTCCAGAACGCGCTTCATCTCGGCCTTGGTTTCCGGCGTGATGATGCGCGGACCGGTGACGTACTCGCCGTACTCGGCCGTGTTGCTGATCGAGTAGTTCATGTTGGCGATGCCGCCTTCGTACATGAGGTCGACGATCAGCTTCAGCTCGTGCAGGCACTCAAAGTAAGCCATTTCCGGCGCGTAGCC
This sequence comes from Caulobacter sp. GW821-FHT10A06, assembly GCF_059415805.1. Classification (NCBI taxonomy): domain Bacteria; kingdom Pseudomonadati; phylum Pseudomonadota; class Alphaproteobacteria; order Caulobacterales; family Caulobacteraceae; genus Caulobacter; species Caulobacter sp. GW821-FHT10A06. Next base: position 318,456 of record NZ_JBWKNY010000006.1, on the reverse strand, counting down.
GGCTTCCACCAGCACTTCGAAGCCGGCGCGGACCAGCTCGACGGTGCCGCCGCACAGGACGGCCTGTTCGCCGAACAGGTCGGTCTCGCACTCTTCGCGGAAGTTGGTCTCGATGATGCCCGAGCGACCGCCGCCGATGGCGCTGGCGTAGGCCAGGCCGAGGTCGAGGGCGTTGCCGGTGGCGTTGTGGTGCACCGCGATCAGGCAGGGCACGCCGCCGCCCTTCTGGTACTCGCCGCGCACGGTGTGACCCGGGCCCTTCGGCGCGACCATCAGGACGTCGATGGTGTCCTTCGGCTCGATCAGGCCGAAGTGGACGTTCAGGCCGTGGGCGAACAGCAGGGCCGCGCCGTCACGGATGTTGGGGGCGATGTCGTTCTTGTAGATCGCGGCCTGATGCTCGTCCGGCGCCAGGATCATGATCAGGTCGGCCCAGGCGGCGGCTTCGGCCACCGTCATGACCTGCAGGCCTTCGCCTTGCGCCTTCTTGGCGGTCGGCGAACCGGCGCGCAGCGCCACGGCTACGTTCTTGATGCCCGAGTCCCGAAGGTTGAGAGCGTGCGCATGACCTTGCGAACCATAGCCTACGATCGCGATCTTCTTGTCCAAGATGCGGGCGATGTCGGCGTCGCGGTCGTAGTAGACGCGCATGTTTTTTCTCCAGGACTGGTCAATCAGGGCCGCTCGACGCAACGGTAGAGCGACAAAGGCCGGGCGTTTGAGCGTTTTTTTGCCGTTTCGTCAAGGCGAAGCCGAAAGAACGTCGAAATGCCAGGAGCCTTCCGGCCACGTTTTAGGCGCTCGTGCGTTCGTACGCCATGCCGACACCCGAAAAGGACGGCCACGAGCCGCCCAAAGCCGCCATTCGCCCGACCGAACACCGCCCGCTGAGGGTGCTGTTGATCGCCGGTTCGCAGCGCCGCCACAACAGCTGCCCGGGCCTGGATTCCAAGGCCCGCGCCCTGATGCTGCGCATGGCCGCGCGCATGCCGCCGGGCTGGCAGGTCGACACCGAGGACCTGGGCAACCAGCACGGCAAGCCCAAGATCCAGGCCTGCAACGCCTGCGTCAGCTCGTCGATGGCGCTGTGTGTCTATCCCTGCAACTGCTACGGCCCGCGCTCGACCAACCAGCCGGACCTGATGTGGGACCTGGACCTCTATGGACGCCTGGCCCGCGCCGACGCCTGGGCGCTGATCGGGCCCACCAACTGGTACGGGCCGACGACCAACTTCAAGCTGATGTTCGACCGCCTGGTCTGCGCGGCCGGCGGCAATCCCCGCCCCGACCTGATCGACAAGAAGGACACCCTGAAGGCCCAGGCGCTTGAGCGCTCGCCCGAGTGGCAGCAGCTGACCAGGAACCACCTGGAGGGCCGCTCGGCCGGCTTCTTCACCTATTGCGACGGCGGGGCCAACGAACTGGGCAAGGACGGCCGGCCCACCCTGGTGCGGGACAAGGAGTGGTTCGATCCGGCCGAGGAGCCCTATGCGGACGAGCGCCTGGCCTATCAGGGCCTGGTCTGGCAGTGCCGCTACAGCGGGATCGAGGTCCCCGACGAGCTGTGGGTGGCGGGCGTCTTCGGCGAGGGCGTGCCCTATGCCGACGACCAGATCGAGGACGCCATGGCCGACGCCAAGGCGCTGAAACCCTTCGACGCCTGGGCCAGCGCCTTCATCCGGCATGTCGAGAAGAAGGGCGTGGTGGCGACCAAGGACGACGAGCGGGCGGCGCTGTCGACGACGAACGTCTAACCGCGCAGCTCCAACCCGTTGCCGTCGGGGTCCTTCAGATAGATCGACACCGACAGGCCCGAGGCGCCGTGGCGTTCACCCTCGTCGCCCAGTTCGACGCCCTTGGCGACCAGCTCGGCCTTGACCGTCTCCAGGTCGAAGCCTTCGATGGCGATGCAGAAGTGGTCCAGGTTGCGGCCTTCCACGCCCGGCGCGGCCCCGCCTTGCTGGCCCAGGACGCCGTCGATCTCGACCAGGTCGATCAGCGACGACCCGGCCCGCAGCTGCGTCATGCCGATCCTGTCCTGCCGACGCTCCAGCGCGCAGCCGATGACGTCCATATAGAACGTCTCGGCGACGGCGCGGTCGCGCACTCTCAGCACCACGTGGTCGATCCCGGCCGGCTTCATGCGTTGCTCCCTCGTTCGCGTCGATATAGGCGCGGTCAGGCGCGGCGGAAGGGAAACTGAGCCCGCAGGGCCGGGTCGCGCAGCCACAGGCCGCCCCACATGAACAGGCCCAGATAGAGCGAGAACAGCTCGTGGCTGAACAGCGGGTTTTCGACCCGCACCTGGGTGGCCATGGCCCCGCCCAGCAGGCCCGTCATGAGCACCGCGCCCAGCAGTGACGTGCGCGGGAAGAGATAGAGCGCCAGGAAGGCCAGCTCCATCAGGCCGATCATCAGGACGTAGTCGGCCTTCCAGCCCAGGGCGACCATGGTCTGCGCCGCCACGGGCATGCCCAGCAGCTTGGGCGCGATCGACGCGCCCAGCATGAAGAGGGCGAAAAGGCCGGTCAGCACGCGGCCGGTCCACACCATGGGGGAAGCTTTCATCGGATCTCTCTCCATCCGGCGGCACATCCGCCTTTGGACCGAGGACGGCGCAGCTGCGCCGGAGCCGACATCGCGATGAAAGAAAAACGGGCGGGCCTCGAAAGAGACCCGCCCGCCGCGCTTACCAGAAGAGGTCGTAGTAGACGCTCAGGACCTGGCCGCTCCAGACGTCGACCAGGATGGCGTCGTCGCCGACCCGCACCCACTCGCAGCCGATCGGCGGCAGCGGCAGGCCGTACGCGCCCCAGTTCAGATAGTACGAGCTGCCGTACCAGCCGCCCGGCAGATAGTCGCCGAACGACCAGCTGCGCACGTACCAGCCGCGCGGATAACGATAGGCCGGAGCGCGGTAGCGTTGGCTCGAGCGGAAGCTCGGGCGGTAGTGGTTGCGGTCGTACTGCGGACGACCCCGGTCGCGATCGCGGTACTGGCCTTGGCCCGGACGACGGTCGTTCCGGTCCCAACCGCCGCGATTGTCGTTGCGGTCGTTGCGATCCCAGCCACCGGGACGGTTGTCGTTCCGGTCGTTGCGGTCCCAGCCGCCGGGACGGTTGTCGTTGCCGCGATCCGGACGGTTGTCGTTGCCGCGACCGGGACCACGATCGTCGCCACGGTTCCAGCCGCCCGGGCGGTTGTCGTTGCGATTCCAGCCGCTGCCGCCGTTGTTCTGCGGCTGGGTCGGCTGAGTCTGGGGCTGCTGCGGTTGCGGCTGTTGCTGCGGACGCTCGCCGCGGTTCCAGTCCGGACGGCCGCCGCGATCGCCGCGGTTGTCGCCCCGATCACCTCGGTTCTCGCCGCGGTTCCAGCCGCCGCCGTTGTTCTGCTGCTGTTGAGGCTGAGGCTGGGCCTGGACCTGCGGACGTTCGCCGCCGCCCCGGTTCCAACCGCCGCCGCCGCGATCACCGCCACGGTCGCCACCGCCGCGATCACCGCGTTCAACCCGGCCGCCGCCGTCCCCGCGATCGCCGCGCGGGCCGCCGTCGCGCTGTTCGCGCTGCGCCAGCTGTTGTTGAGCGACCACCGCCCCGGCGGCGCCGGCCTCCGCCGCCGCACCGCCCAGCAAGGAAAGCAGCATGGCGGTCGTGATCAGACGTTTCATTTCGTGCTCCGAAGGGCCTTGAAGCAAAGCCCGGGCTTGTCCCTTGATAGCACTCTCGGACTCGCCCGATGAACCGGGCTTGAACAGACAGAACGCGTGAGGGCCTTCGATGAGCGCGCACTACAACGATGTCGTCGCTTTCTGGCGTGGAGCGGGGCCCAAGAAGTGGTTCGCCAAGGACTCCGCCTTCGACCAGGCCATCATCCTGAAGTTCGAACAGACCCACTACCGCGCCACCATGCGCCGCTACGACAGCTGGGCGCAGACGGCGCTGGGCTCGCTGGCCTTGCTGATCCTGCTGGACCAGTTCCCGCGCAACATGTTCCGCAACACCCCGCACGCCTTCGCCAGCGACCCGCTGGCGCGGATGTTCGCCCGCGAGGCCATCGCCGCCGGCCACGACACCGACCCGGCCATCGAGGCGGACCTGCGGCCGTTCTTCTACCTGCCGTTCGAGCACTCGGAGTCGCTGATCGATCAGGAGTTCAGTGTCGAGCTGTTCGCCGCCCTCCAGGCCGACACCGGCGACGAGGAGTCGATGAAGTACGCCATCATCCACCGCGACATCATCGCCCGGTTTGGTCGCTTCCCCCATCGGAATCCGGGTCTTGGTCGCATAACCACCGACGCCGAGCGCGAATTCCTCGACGAAGGCGGCTTCGCTGGATAGCCGCCCTCCCTGCAAAATTCGCAGGGAAAAGATCCATGAAAACGCTCAACCGGGTGCTGGCGACCAGCATCGCGCTCGTCGTCCTGACGCCCCACGCCGCCTTCGCCCAGGCCAAGCCCAGCAAGGCGCAGAAGATGCAGGTCCAGGCCTCGTCGGAAGTGCCGCATTGCACGCGCAAGATGGGCACGCTGTCGATCGTCGACGGCGATGATCCGCGCGGCTGGACCCAGTACAGCCTGGCCTCGCCGCAGAAGGTGCTGCGGGCCATCGTCCAGCGCTCGGGCTGCTTCAACCTGGTCGACCGGGGCGCGGGGCTCGGCGCGGCCGAGAAGGAGCGCGCGATCGGCGGCAACCTTGGCCTGCAACGCGGCTCCAATGTCGGCCAGGGCCAGGTCAAGGCCGCCGACTACGTGCTGGTGGCCGAGGTCCAGGGCGGCGACTCCAACAGCAGCGGCGCGGCGGCCGGCATCGCCGGGGCTCTGATCGGCGGCCGGGCCGGCGCGCTGATCGGCGGCATCAAGACCAAGAAGGTCGAGGCCAACACCCAGCTGTCGCTGACCAATGTCCGCACCACCGAGACCATGTCGGTGCAGGAAGGCTACGCCGTGAAGAACGACGTCAGCTGGGGCGCGGGCGGCGGAAGCCTGGGCTGGGGCGGCGTCGTGGGCGGCGGCTACGAGGACACCGACATCGGCCGCATCGTCACCCTGGCCTTCATCAACGCCTATTCGAAGATGGTCACGGACCTGGGCGTCCTGGGCGACGCGCCGGCGGCCGCCGCTGCGCCGCAGAAGACCTTCACGACCCTGCGCGAAACCAACCTGCGCGCCGCCCCCGCCGCCAACGGCAAGCTGGTCCGCACGCTGGATCCGGGCATGAACGTCTATCCGACCGGGAACAAGCAGGACGCCTGGTGGGAAGTGGCCGACGAGAACGACAATGTCGGCTGGGTGCTGAACACGGCGCTGGCGCCGAGCAAGTGAAATGCCCAGACCCTCCCCCTAGCGGGGGAGGTGTCGGCGCGTAGCGACGACGGAGGGGGAAGAGGCAAGGCGTCAAGCACTTCCCCCTCCGGCCCTTCGGGCCGCCTCCCCCGCTAGGGGGAGGATAAGTGAGCGCCCGCCTGTGGACGCTTCCCCGCGCCGCAGTGTTCAACGCCGCGATTCGCGCCCAAACTGCCCACCATGACCACCGCCGTCCTCGCCCCCGCCAAAGCCGCCGCCGATCATCCCGAGCGGCAGTACCTGGCCCTGCTCGCCGACATCCTCGAGAACGGCGTGCAGCGTGGCGACCGCACGGGCACAGGCACCCTCGGCGTATTCGGCCGGCAGATCCGCTTTGATCTGGCCAAGGGTTTCCCGGTCCTGACGACCAAGAAGCTGCACCTGCGCTCGATCTTCATCGAGCTGCTGTGGTTCCTGAAGGGCGACACCAACATCGCCTATCTCAAGGACAACGGCGTGCGCATCTGGGACGAGTGGGCCGACGAGAACGGCGACCTGGGTCCCGTCTACGGCAAGCAATGGCGCTCGTGGGCCACGCCCGACGGCCGCGTGATCGACCAGATCAGCAATCTCGTCGAGAACCTGAAGACCAATCCCAACAGCCGCCGCCACATCGTCACGGCCTGGAACCCGGCCGATGTCGACGACATGGCCCTGCCGCCCTGCCACTGCCTGTTCCAGTTCTTCGTGGCCGACGGGAAACTGTCCTGCCAGCTCTACCAGCGCAGCGCCGACGTCTTCCTGGGCGTGCCGTTCAACATCGCGTCCTACGCCCTGCTGACCCTGATGGTCGCCAAGGTCGTGGGCCTGGAGCCGGGCGAGTTCGTCCACACCTTCGGCGACGCGCACCTCTATCTGAACCACCTGGACCAGGCCCGCGAGCAGCTGACCCGCGAGCCCTTCGACTTCCCGACGCTGAAGATCGCTGACAAGCGCGACCTGTTCGCCTTCGACTACGAGGACTTCACGCTGGAAGGCTACCAGGCCCACCCGCACATCAAGGCCGAGGTCTCGGTTTGATCGGTCTCTCGATCGTCGTCGCCCGCGCGGCCAACGGCGTGATCGGTCGTGACGGCGACCTGCCGTGGCGGCTGAAGTCGGACCTGGCGCTGTTCAAGGCCAACACCCTGGGCAAGCCCATCATCATGGGCCGCAAGACCTGGGACAGCCTGCCCCGCAAGCCCCTGCCCGGCCGGACCAATATCGTGCTGTCGCGCGACCAGAGCTTCGAGCCCCAGAACGCGGTGGCCTGCGAGACCTGGATGGAAGCCGTCGAGATCGCCAAGGAGCAGGCCTCCGACGACGGGGCCGACGAGGTCTGCGTGATCGGCGGCCGGGCGCTGTTCGAGCTGGCCCTGCCCAAGGCCAAGCGGCTGTACCTGACCGAGGTCGCCGCGCAGGTCGACGGCGACGTCCACTTCCCCGACTTCGACGAGAGCGCCTGGACCGAGGTCCGGCGCGAGGAACACCCGGCCGGCGAAGGCGACGACCACGCCTTCACCTTCCGGGTTCTGGAGCGACGCTGAGGCGTCAGCTCTGCCTGGTTACGACTTCCAGGGCCACTTGATCCCACGCTTGCGTGGGGCCGGGCGCTCCTGAGGCGCCGGAGCGGCTTCGGGCGCCGAGACCTGAGGATTCTTCTCCAGATTGGCCAGCTTGCGGGTCTTCAGGGGCTTGCCCGTGCAGGCCTGGAAGACGACCTCGACCTCACCACCCTTGCCGACCTGCGGCATGGCGTATTTGGCCGGGCCGATCCGCTGGGCGGTGACCGTGGTGTCGCCCTTATCGGTCTTGCCCCAGGCGATCCGCACATGGCTGGCGGTGTCGCCAAAGCGCTTCTGAAGGTCACGGTCGAAGGTCTTGTGGACCGCCGCGTCGACGACCGGCTGCCACTGCTCGGTCTTCATCGCCGGGCAGCTGGGACGCGTCGGCATCGCCGCGGTCTTGGACCACGGCATGGCGGGCACGGCCGCGCAGCCCGTCAGCATCAAACCCGCCGCCGCGACCGCCATCACAGATACCCGCATACTCAAGAATCCCTTGTCCGTATTTCGCCCCACGCTCACCGCGAAATCGTGGCGGGCGCAAGGCCTGACGCGCGCTGACCCGCGCCAATTTGACGCTGCCGCGATTAACCGACGGCAGTCGCCTGCGCGCGCATTCTGGCCTTCCCAGTGTGGGTGGCCCAATACGGGTGAACAGACGTGAAGCGTAGCACCGAGCCTCTTCTACAGGACGGCCAGACCCTGAGGATCGCGGGCCTGCTCGCGGCCTTCGTGGGGTCGATGGCCTACAGCCTGTTCCTGGCCGGCGCGACCAAGAACCTGCCGTCGATCTGGACCGCCAACGCCGTGCTGATCGCCGGCCTGCTGACCCTGACGGGCCGGGCGCGCTGGATCCTGCTGATCCTGGCCGCCTTGGCCGACGTCGCCGTCGAGCTGGTCGCCGGAGTCGACGTATCGTTCATCCTGGTCGTCGCGCCGCAGGATATCCTGCAGGTGGCGATCACGGCCTGGGGCCTGCACCGCCTGCGGCTGACCAACCACATGCGCAGCCCATGGGGCCTGGCGCGGATCACCGGCGTGGCCACGGTGTTCATCGTCGCCCTGTCGATGATCACCACCGCGACCCTGGCCGTCTCGCAAGGCCGCCCGGCCCTGGACGGCTGGGCCGACTGGATCATGCCCAACGTGCTGGGCCTGATCCTGGCCATGCCGACCACGATCATCCTGATGGACCGCCGCCACAAGCCGCTGTTCGCGGCCTCGGCCTGGCAACTGACGGTGCTGACCCTGCTGGTGGCCCTGACCGCCGTGGCGATCTTCACCTGGGAGCCGGCGCTGCAGGCCTTGCTGTTCGCCCCCGCCATGCTGGCCGTGTTCCGGGGCGGACCGCGCGCGGCGGCCATCGTCGTCATCGCCTCGCTGGCCGCCTCGATCCCGGCCGTGCTGCACCGGACGGGCGTGGACCCCGCCGTGGCGCTGTCGCCGCTGCGCCACGTGCTGATCTTCCACGCCATGCTGTTCGCCGTCTGCCTGATGGCCGCGATGATCCTGGAACGGCAGAAGCGCCTGCAGGCCCTGATGGCCCGCGGCCGCGACATCGCCCGCGCCGCCCAGGCCAGCGCCCAGGCCGCCAACAAGGCCAAGTCCGAGTTCCTGGCCACCATCAGCCACGAGATCCGCACCCCGCTGAACAGCATCCTGGGCTTCGCCGACCTGGTCGCCGACGATCCGGGCCTGTCGCCCGACAGCCGTCGCCGCGTCGACCTGATCGGCCGCTCGGGCCGCTCGCTGGTCGAGATCATCAACGACCTGCTGGACTTCTCGAAGCTGGAAGCCGGCCGGATGGAGCTGTCCCCCGAGCCGTTGTCGCCGGCCCTGGTGCTGCGCGACGCCATGGCCATCGCCGCCCCGGCGGCCGAGGCCAAGAGTCTGGACCTGCGGGTCGAGGTGGTGGGCGACGAAAGCGCCCTCTTCAGCCTGGACGAGACCCGCCTGCGCCAGGTGCTGCTGAACCTGGTTTCCAACGCCATCAAGTTCACCCGCGACGGCGCGGTCACCGCTCGCCTGGACCTGGCCGCCACGCCGGGCCGCGCGCGGTTCGAGGTCACCGACACCGGCATCGGCATCGCGCCCGAGGTGCAGGCGCGCCTGTTCCAGCGCTTCACCCAGGCCGACAGCTCGATCAGCCGGGGCTTTGGCGGCACGGGCCTGGGCCTGGCCATCAGCAAGGCGCTGGTCACCCGCATGGGCGGCGAGATCGGCGTCGAGAGCGCGCCGGGCCGCGGCTCATGCTTCTGGGTCGACCTGCCCGTCGAAACCGCGCAAGCCGCGCCCGTCGCCGATATCCCCCTGCCCGAGGCCAGCAACGCACGCGGCGCGCGGGTGCTGCTGGTCGACGACCATCCGGTCAATCGTGAGCTGGGCCATGCCCTGCTGGTCCTGGGCGGCCACGAGGTGGTCACCGCCGAGGGCGGGGCCGAGGCCGTCGCCCTGGCGCGCGACGAGGCCTTCGACCTGATCCTGATGGACGTCCACATGCCCGACATGGACGGCCTGGCCGCCACCCGCGCCATCCGCGCCATGGGCGGTCCCGCCAGCGAGACGTCGATCCTGGCGCTCAGCGCCGACGCCATGCCCGAGCAAGTCGCCCGCTGCCTGGCGGCCGGCATGGACGGCCACGTGGCCAAGCCGATCGTCCGGGACGCCCTGCTGGCGGCGGTGGCTCGCTTCACCGCCCAGCCGGTCGAAACCGTCCGGGCGGCTCAGCCGTCGGTGAAGTAGTCGGCGATCGCCGCGTCGACGGTTTCTAGCTCGAACTTCGGCGAGGCGGCGCGCTCCAGGGCCCGGCGGATCTGCCAGGCGCTGCGGCCCACATGCACGCCCATGCCGCGCAGCTCGGCGACGATGGCTTCGCGGGTAGCCTCGTCGACCGACTTGTTGTTCTCCAGCCGCGCCTGGTCCAGCCGCCAGCCGAAGAAGGCGTCGGGCGTCAGCTCGACCACCGCCCCCGGCGCGGGCAGCCACTCATAGATCGCGCTCTGCTGGTCGACGGCGTGGTCGACATAGTTGGCCAGGCAGTTGCGGTACCGACGGGCGGCGTCACGGATCGCGGCCACCGTCTCCAGCGGCCGCAGCTTCTCCGTGCCCGGATGGGGCGGCGGCGGCAGTTCGCGGCGGAAGTCCTCGGCGACCAGGGCAAACAGCGCCTTGGGCGTGGGCACGTGGCCCCAGGCCGCGATCCGCTGAGCCAGCAGGTCCGGCGTCAGGCGCTTGGTCAGCACCGCGTGGGCTTCGGCCAACAGCGCGGCCTGAGCCGGGGTGACGCGCAGGGCGACGCCACCAATCTCACGCAGGTCCTTGGGCAAGGCCGTCAGCGCGCGGACCAGGTCCGGCGTGATGGCTTCCGCGTGGCGCAGGGTCTTGGCCGGCGCGGGGTCGACCAGCAGATGGACCAGCGCGCGATAGTCCTCGGGCGCCCAGGCGATCTCGCCCAGGTGCTCCAGGGCCCGGCGCAGGCCCTCGGGGGCGACGTCCTCCAGCGCCAGGCGGATGGCCTTGCGCATCGGCAGGTCCATCAGGCGGGTGACGTCGATCGGAGGGCCACCGAGGGGTTCGGCGGCCAGCATCAGGCAGATCAGGTGTCGTCGCGCCGCCGTCGCGGTGACGAACGGCGCGTGGGGCGCAGGCCACAGGGCGGCCAACACCTCGGCATAGGGCGGCGCGATCAGGCGCAGCAGGGGCGAGGCGACCAGGGTCGAACTCGCGAGAGACTGGACGGTCATCTAAGAGCTCCGGCGGCGGCCGGAGCGGCCGCGGCTAGCGGTAGGTGCGCAGGGGGCGGGAAGCGGATCGGCGGCGGCGCGAATTCGACGGCGCGCGCCAACCCGCCTTCGGCGGTGCGTTGGTCTGTGCGGCGGCGAGTTTCATGCGGCGGATCGGCTCCCTGGAGCTGTGATGAGGGCGTGCTGATCCCACGATCGCCGACTCGGGGCAAGTCCCGCGAACACCGTTCTCGCACACGCGGCGCGGCTGTGGCCCGCGCGACACGGTTGGCCGAACGGAACCCTCGCCAGGTTCAAACAGGCGTTTATAGTCGTCTCCAGCGCCCAGCAGAGGCGCCAGGGAGAGACGCGATGGACATCCAGCTGGTCGCCGACGGCCTGCAATTCCCCGAAGGCCCCGTGGCCATGGCCGACGGCTCGGTGATCCTCACCGAGATCCAGGGCCAGCGCCTGACGCGGGTCTGGTCCGACGGCCGCAAGGAGACGGTCGCCGACACCGGCGGCGGCCCCAACGGCGCGGCGATCGGCCCGGACGGCGCGATCTATGTCACCAACAACGGCGGCAGCTTCGCCTTCTTCGAGGCCAATGGCCTGAACATCCCCGGCCCGACTCCGCCGAGCCATGAGGGCGGCTACATCCAGCGGGTGGACCTCAAGTCCGGCGCGATCACGACCCTCTACACCGAGTGCGACGGCAAGAAGCTCGTCGGCCCCAACGATCTCGTCTTCGACAAGCAGGGCGGGTTCTGGTTCACCGACCACGGCTGCTCGACGCCGGACGGCAAGAAGTACGGCGCGCTGTACTACGCCCTGCCCGATGGCTCGAAGATCGTCCGCTGGCGCGACCACTTCGTCTCGCCCAACGGCGTGGGCCTCTCGCCCGACGAAAAGACCGTCTACATGGCCGACACCGTGCTGGGACGGCTGTGGTCGTTCGAGGTCACGGCGCCGGGCGTGCTGGCCGATCCGCATCCGCTCATGCCGGGCAATGTGGTCTGCAACCTGCCGGGCTACCAGCTCCTGGACAGCCTGGCGGTCGAGGCCGGCGGCAAGGTCTGCGTGGCGACCATCATCAATGGCGGCATCACCGCTTTCGACCCGGACGGCACGACCGAGCACTACGCCTTCCCGGACGTGATCGTCACCAACATCTGCTTTGGCGGCGACGACATGCGCGACGCCTGGATCACGGCCTCGGGCACCGGCAAGCTCTACAAGGCCCGCTGGCCGCGTCCGGGCTTGAAGCTGAACTTCAACGCCTGAAATGATGACCTGAATTCACAAGTCCTGGTCCCCGCCACGGCATAGTCTGCCGCCGCGGCGGGCCCATCTGTGGCTGCGTCAAACAACGGAGCCCAGCGATGGACCTGAAACTGAACGACAAGACCGCGCTGGTGACCGGCGCGACCGGCGGCATCGGCCTGGCGATCGCCACGGCCCTGGCCAATGAAGGCGCCACGGTGTTCGTCACCGGCCGCACGCAAGAAAAGCTCGACCAGGCCGTGAAGGCCATCGGCGGCAAGGCTAAGGGCGTGCTGGCCGACGCGGCCACGGCCGACGGCGCCGCCGCGATCCTGAAGGCGGTCCCGGCCGTCGACATCCTGGTCAACAACATCGGCATCTACGAGATGAAGGCCTTCGCCGACATCCCCGACGAGGACTGGCTGAAGCTGTTCGACGTCAACGTCATGAGCGGCGTGCGCCTGTCGCGCGGCTACTTCCCCGGCATGATCGAGCGCAACTGGGGCCGGGTGATCTTCATCTCGTCGGAGTCGGGTCTCGCGACGCCTGGCGAGATGGTCCACTACGGCATGACCAAGAGCGCCCAACTGGCCGTCGCCCGCGGCATGGCCCAGGCCACCAAGGGCACCGGCGTCACGGTCAATTCCGTCCTGCCCGGCCCGACCCGCGCCGAAGCCATCGCCGACTTCCTCAAGAGCGTCTCGACCAATCCGGACGGCACCACCGCCGAGCATGAAGCCGAATTCTTCGAGAAGCACCGCTCGGCGTCGCTGCTGCAGCGGATGATCGAGCCGGAAGAGATCGGCAGCCTGGTGGCCTATGTCGCCAGCCCGCTGTCGTCGGCCACCAACGGCGCGTCGCTGAAGGTCGAAGGCGGCCTGGTCACCACCATCGCCTAACCGTCTTCCCGCAGGAACGTCCCGGCGATCAGCAGGGCCATGGCCAGAAGCGCCAGCAGGCCCGCCACGTACGGCATCCAGGTCATCGTCGCCTCCCTCTGAAGTTCGGGGCGACGATGGTCCGGGGCCGTCGTTTCCGACAGCCCCAGAACCGGGGGTGTCTAGTACAGCGTGCCGAGCGCCGCGCGTTCGAAGTTCTGTAGCTCGTCCTGGCGACCGTCGCGGATCTTCACGACCCACTCCGGATCCTGCAGCAGCGCACGACCCACGCCGACGAGGTCGAACTCGCCGCGCTCCAGGCGCTCCAGCAGGCCGTCGATCGAGGCGGGCTGGCTGCCCTCCCCGCCGAACGCGGCGATGAACTCGCCCGACAGGCCCACCGAGCCCACCGTGATGGTCGGGGCGCCGGTCAGCTTCTTGGCCCAGCCGGCGAAGTTCAGGTCGCTGCCCTCGAACTCCGGCTCCCAGAACCGGCGCTGCGAGCAGTGGAAGATGTCGGCCCCGGCATCGGCCAGCGGCTGCAGCCAGGCTTCCAGCAGTTGCGGCGTTTCAGCGTTCTTGACCGCATAGTCCTGCTGCTTCCACTGCGACAGGCGGATGATCACCGGATAGTCGGGACCCACGGCGGCGCGGACGGCCTTGAGGATCTCGGCGGCGAACTTGCTGCGCTCGGCGATCGACGGGCCGCCGAAGTGGTCGTCGCGCACATTGGTGCCGTTCCAGAAGAACTGGTCGATCAGGTAGCCGTGGGCGCCGTGCAGCTCGATCGCGTCGAAGCCCAGGCGCTTGGCGTCGGCGGCGGCCGTGGCGAAGGCGGCAATCGTGTCGGCGACGTCCTCATCGGTCATCGGCTCGGTGAACTGGCCACCGCCGGCCTTGGAGATGCCCGACGGGCTGTCGACCTTGCCCAGGTTCGCCGTGCCCTTGGCCGAACCCACATGCCACAGCTGCGGCGCGATCAGACCGCCGGCGGCGTGGACTTCCTCGACCACCTTCTTCCAGGCGGCCAGCTCGGCGTCACCGTGGAAGCGCGGCACGTTGGCGTCGTTCAGCGAGGCGGGACGAGCCACGCCCGTGCCCTCGGTGACGATCAGGCCCACCTGCCCTTCGGCCCGACGGCGGTAGTAGGCGGCGACGTCGTCGGTGGCCACGCCGCCCGGCGAGAACGACCGCGTCATCGGCGCCATCACCGTCCGGTTGGGCAGCTTCAGCGACTTGAATTCGAACGGCTTGAACAGGGCGTCGAGCGACATGGGGAATTTCCGAAACAGGATGTGTTGCGCGCGATCCAAACACTTGTTCGGGGGTGTGGCTAGTTAGAAATACTGGGGCGGCTGAGCGCCCCCTCCGTCACGCTGCGTATCCGCAGCGCGCCACCTCCCCCGTTTCACGAGGGAGGAGGAAGCTGAACCTTCCTGCCCCGCTTGCGGGGGAGGTGGATCGGCGCGGATACGCGACGAGACGAAGGGGGCGTTAGGGCCTCAAAGCCCCAGCACCATCTTCGCCATGATGTTCCGCTGGATCTCGTTCGACCCCGCGTAGATCGACGCCTTGCGATAGTTGAAATAGGCCGGCGCCGCCGGGGCCGCGTAGTCCGGTCCCGCCCGCAGTTCGTTGCTCTTGGACCAGGGATCCTCGACGAACGGCGCGGCATAGGTCCCGACCGCCTCAAGCGTCAGTTCGGTGATCGCCTGCTGGTGCTCGGACCCCACGCATTTCAGCATCGACGACGCCGGGCCGATCGCCTTGCCGGCGGTGCGGGACGAGAAGATCCGCAGCTCGGTGGCGTTCAGGGCCGCGACCTGGATCTCAAGATTGGCGATCTTCTCGCGGAAGTCCCGGTCGTCGATCAGCCGCCCGCCGTCATCGGCCAACTCCAGCGCGGCGATGCGCTTGACCTTCTTCAGCGCGTTCATCAGGCCCGGCGCATAGGCGTTGCCGCGTTCGAACTCGAGCAGGTACTTGGCGTAGGTCCAGCCCTTGTTCTCCTCGCCGATGCGATTGGCGACCGGCACCCGGACATTGTCGAAGAAGACCTGGTTGATCTCCTGCTCGCCGTCGGGCGGACCGTCCAGGGTGACCAGCGGCTTGATCTGGATGCCAGGCGTATCCATTCGAAGGAGGAGGAACGAGATCCCCTCCTGCGGCTTGCCCTCGGACGAGGTGCGCACCAGGCAGAACATCCAGTCGGCCCACTGGGCGTGGGTGGTCCAGATCTTCGAGCCGTTCAGGACGTAGTCGTCCCCGTCCCGCTCGGCCTTCATCTGCAACGAAGCGAGATCGGACCCGGAGCCCGGCTCCGAATAACCCTGGCACCACCAGATGTCGGACTTCAGGATCGGCGGCAGGTGCTGGGCTTTCTGGGCGTCCGAGCCGAACGCCATGATCACCGGCGCGACCATCTTCAGCCCCATCGGCGAAGACGTCGGCACCCCGGCCAGGCTCATCTCCATGTTGAAGATGTAGCGCTGCGAGGGGCTGAACCCCGCCCCGCCCAGCTCGACCGGCCAGTCGGGCGCGGCCCAGCCGTGGTCGGCCAGCTTCTTCTGCCAGGCCACCTGGCCGGCCTTGTCCAGATAGCCGTTCTTGGACTGGCTGAGCTGCTTTTTCAGGCCGTCGTCATAGGCGGTCGCGATCCAGTCGCGGACCTCCTGCTGGAACGCCAGGTCCTCGGGCGAGAAGGCCAGGTCCATCGCCGCCTACTCCACGGCGTCCAGATATTCGATCTCGGGACGACCGGCCATGAACGGGCCCATCGCCGCGCCGGCGGCCTTGAAATAGTCGGTGCCGCCGTGGTGCTTCAACGCGTCCTCGGAGGCGTAGAGCTCCAGCACCTTGTAGATGCCCGCCTCGGTCTTGGACTTGGTCAGCTGGTAGACCAAGCAGCCCGGCTCGTTGGCCTTCACCTTGTTCTGCAGGTCCAGGAACACCGCCTCGAAGTCCGCCGACTTGTCCGGCTGGACCTTCAGAACCGCAACGACACCGATCATGCTAACCTCCCAACGTTTGTTTGAAAGCGAGCATGGGACGGTTGGCGGCGCGGGGCAAGCGCGACGTTCGGGAAGGCCGGATCACCAGGCCTGGCAGGCCGCCTCCGACACCGACGGATCGCGCACCCAGGCGTAGCCCTGCACGGTCTTGCCGCCCGGCGCGTCATAGGTGCGGGCCCCTCGCTTCAGGCATGGACCGAAGGCGTTGTCGCTGGCCTGCAAGGTCTCACCGCCCAGGATCACGGCCTTGAATTCCTGCTCGGCCTCGGGGCCGAGCTCCTTGGTCACCAGCGCGATCCAGGCGTCGTGGTCAAAGCGCTCGCCCTTCTGACGGCGGGCGAACAGCGGCAGCAGCACGTCATCCAGCTTGCGCTGGCCGCCCGACTTGGCGCGGATGCGGGCGTCCAGGTCGGCGAAATAGTAGGCCCCGCGCGCATAAGGCATCTCGCGCGCCCGGTTGTCGGTGAAGCCGATCTTGGTGATCGCCTCGGCGCTCATGTTGAGGGCCGGGCTGGCGTAGTAGGCCTTCATCACCGCGTTGACGTCGCGGGCGTACTCGTCGGCGGTGATGTAGCCGGCCCGCAGCGACAGCAGGCGCGTGTAGTAGCTGGTCAGGCCCTCGCTGAACCAGCTGGAGACGCCCTGCGGCGCATCGATGCCGCCGACCCACATGTGGATCATCTCGTGCATGAAGGTGCTGCGCGAGGAGGTCGTCTTGGCGCTGGGCCGGGGCGAGGTCATGAACGAGGCGCCCAGCGCGGTGCCGCCCGCATTCGGCGGCGGTACGGCCCGGATGAAGACCCGATAGCGCGGCGGCGGATTCAGATAGCCGAAGAACTTGCCCAGCCACGTATAGGCCTTGCCCGCCCACGCCATCTCGGCGGCCGCGTCATAGGGCGGCTTTCCCAGCCAGGTCGCGCTAAAGCCGTGGTCGTCGCCGCCGGCGGCAGGATAGCGCCCGGCCGGGCCGGCCAGGTACCAGCCCTGCATCAGCGCTTGCGGCGGCCCTTTCAGTTCGAAAGCCTTGCCGTCGCCGAAGGTGGCGCTGGCGATCGAGGTGACCGGCAGGTCACCGAGGTCCCACGTCACCTTGCTGACGGTGGTCCTCACGCCCTCGGGCAGGACCAGGAAACCCGCGCCGCTGCCGCTGACGCCGCCGGCGCTCTGGCGGATGCTGAACGGCGGTCCGGGCGGGCCGCCGTCGGGCGTGACCTTGGCGCGATAACTGATCGTGGCGGGGAAGCTCACCGCTCGCTGGGCGCGCCAGTGGCGGAAGTACGGAAAGCCGCCGGGATTGGCCGGGTCGTCCTGCACCGTCAGCGGCACTACGCCCTCGCGGTCGCGCAGCACCAGGCCCTCGACCCGATCGGCGATGCCGGGATTGCCGGCGTAGTTCACCGGCGCGGTCAGGCTGAACGCATCGGCGTTCGCGACGCCACGGACCTCGGACTTGACCTCGATGGCCGTCACCAGCGGACCTCCGTCACGCACGGGCTTCAGCTGGACGAGAAATTCAGGCTTGGCGGTCTGACCGATGGCGTCGCCGCAAAGCACGAAGGCCAGCGCCGCCCCGATGATGATGGAACCTCTCGCCCGCATAGGCCGCGCCTCCCCCAGCAATCTGGAGGACTAGGCTAGTCCGCGTACGGTGCGGTTTCTTTGCAAAGTGATCGGCCGATCCGGCCTATGGCGCATACGCCATGCAGGCGCAGATTACGGCCGCTCGTTCCAGCCGTACGCCACCCACGAGTGGCCGCCGACATTGCGGGCTTCGATCAGGCCGTCCTCGGCCTTGGGCTTGGCCTTGCGGCCGCGCAGGGCGAAGGCGGCGATGCCGAACAGCGCGCTGCCGATGAAACCCACGACCACCACGGTCGCCGCGAAGACCACCGCCAGGACCGCTCCGACCACCACCGCGACCGACGTCGCCAGGGCGCCGGCGATCCAGGCCAGGTTCCGCAGGGGCGAAGCATCGACGGTGCTCATCGGGATCCTTTCGTACGCACGCTCATGGTCAACGAAGTTGGTTCACAAGCGCTGAATAGCAACTGAACACCCGCCGGGCTCGGATGAAAAGCCTTTTCCCGTCCTTAGGGTGACGGTCCGGCGAGACAGATTGTCTCGTCAACCCGCCGCGGCCAGCCCCAGTTCCCGGCGCTCGCGCATCACGGTCGTGAAGGCGGCGTTGATGGCGGCGGCCTTGCTCTCGGCCAGCGCGATGAAGTCGGCCGGCAGGCCCCGGGCGCGGGCGCGATCGGGGTGGGCGTTCGAGAGGGCGATCTTCCAGGCCTTGCGCACCGTGGCGTCGTCGGCGTCGGCCGGCACTTCCAGGATGGCGTAGGGATCGTCCTTGCCGACGCCCAGGTGGGTGGCGCGCAGGCGGCGGAACGACAGCGGCGACATGCCGAACAGGTCCGAGACCCGCTCCAGATAGTCCAGCTCGTCCTGGGTCACCACGCCGTCCGACTTGGCGATGTGGAACAGGCCGTCGACCACGTCTTCCAGCAGCTGCGGGCAGCTGGAATAGCGCTTGGCCAGGCGCTTGGCGTAGCTCTCGAAGCCGTGGGTGGTCTGGCGGGCCAGGTCATACAGCCGGTGGATGTTGGGCTCCGACGCCGGGTCGGGCTGGAACACCTCGGTGAAGGCCTGGAACTCGCTGCCGTCGGCGCGGCCGTCGACCTTGGCCAGCTTGGCCCCCAGCGCGGTGACCGCGGTCGAGAACGCCGGGTCCTCGCCCGGCAGACCGCCCGGACATTCGGTGCAGTCGGCCAGGTCCAGGCGACGGGCGGCGATGCTCGCGATATTGCGCCAGAAGCTCATGAAGCGCCTCGAATCCAGCGGCGGATGGAAGAAATACGCGTGAAAGGGCGAACCGGATCACCTCGTCACGATGCTTCTAGCACAATGAGAATGATCGTTCACATGACTTTCCCGCAATGCGGCGAAACGTCTGAGCCCTTAAGGTGACCCTGAAGGCGGAGCCATTGGCGGACTCGCTCGTTATGGCTCCGCTTGGCGGGAAACGGCCACGCTACGGTCCCATTCGGGTCCGAAATGCTCTAGTCACTACGCTTCGTATTTCAAAAAGGACCTCCGCCCGCATGGCGAACGCCCTCTTTCTTGCTCTCGCGCTCCTGGCCCAGGACGGCCAAACGGCCCAGGGCCCCAATGCTCCGCCGACCGACGAATATGGCTATGTGGCCTGGTGCTACGGCGCCCTGGGCGGCTACGCCAATCTCTACGACCGCGTGATGCCGGAGGTGACGCGCATCGAGAAGGCGTTCCCGGGTCCCGACGGCGTGGCCGCCTCGCTGAAGACCTATCCGGAGATGCGCACCCAGGCGCAGAAGGACCTCAAGACCTTCTCGTCGGCGATCACGGCGGCCGAGAAGGCCAGCCCGCGCCCGATCTCGGAATATGGCGGCGCGCAGGTGAAGCGCGGCGCGGCGATCTGGCAGGGCTCCGACACTGTCGACAAGGCCCGCCTGGCCCAGATGTGGATGAGCTGGAGCCCGCCCGGCGACTGCGAAAAGCGCGCCAAGACCCTGGAGATGAAGTCCAGCATCCTGGGCAAGGCCCTGAACTACAACGCCGGCTCGGCTGCGCCCCAGGCGCCGCAGCCCGCGCCGGAAGCCCCTGCGCCGGTCGCCGAAGCGGCTCCGCCCGCGCCCGCGCCTGCGCCCGTCGCGCCGCCCAAGCCGGAACCCGCCAAGGCCGTCGCGCCCGCCAAGCCGGCGGCGGCGAAGCCCGCTCCGGCCAAGACCGTGAAGGCCGAGACCAAGCCCGCCCCCGCGCCGGCCGCCAAGAAGCTGGCCCCGATCGGCGGCAACGAGATCATCGTCGACCCGGTCAATCCCGTCCCTTGCGCCGGCAGCCTGCTCCCCGCCAAACGCGGCGGTCGCGACGTGCTGATCTGCAAGAAGGACTAAGGCTCAGCTGGCCGGCAGCAATCCGCTGGCGGCCAGCTTCGAATACCATTGGCAGGACGCCTTGGGCGTCCTGACCCCGGTCTTGCGGTCCATCGCCACCAGGCCGAACTTCGAGGTGTAGCCCAGGTCCCACTCGAAGTTGTCGATCAGGGTCCATTCGAAATAGCCGCGCACGTCGCAGCCAGCCTCGCGGGCGGCCAGCACCGCTTCCAGGTGGCGGCGCAGATAGGCGATGCGGAAGTCGTCCTTCAGGATCGCCGGCCCGCTCCCGAACGGGTCCGAGCAGCCGTTCTCGGTCACCAGCATCTTGGGCGCGCCATACTCGCGGCGCACGCGGTCCAGCACCTCGAACAGGCCCGACGGGTCGATATGGCGGCCGAAGGCATCCAGCTCCGCGCCCTTGGGCGGGTTGGCCGGCGCGATCTTGCTGGGCGAATTGAGGTCCAGCCGCACATAGGCCGGCGCGTAGTAGTTCACGCCCAGGAAGTCGATCGGCTGCCGGACCGTCTTCAGGTCGCCGTCCCGCACGACGCCCTTCAGGAAGTCGTCCATCTCCTTGGGGTAGGTCCCGCGAAACAGCGGATCCAACCAGGCCTTGTTCCACAGGGCGTCCAGGCCATCCGAGGCCAGGCGGTTCCACACCGCCAGCGGTCCGCCCGCCGGCCGGCAGGGTTGCAGCGCCATGGTCGTGCCGACGTTCAGCCCGCTCGCCCCGGCCCTCAGGGCCTGCATCGCCAGGCCCTGCCCCAGGTTCATGTGGTGAACCACCTTGCCCAGCAGGTTGATGTCCTTGAGCCCCGGCGCGTGCTCGCCCAGCACATGGCCGAAGACGGCGTGCACGGCGGCCTCGTTGAGGATGATGTAGTTCTTCAGCCGATCGCCCAGCTTCTCCACCAGGGCGTGGGCGTAGTCGGCGAAGCGCAGGGCGGTGTCACGATTGGCCCAACCGCCCTTGGCCTGCAGCCCTTGCGGCAAGTCCCAGTGGAACAGCGTCGCATAGGGCGCGACACCCTTCTCCAGCAGGGCGTCGACCAGCTTCGAATAGTGGTCGAGGCCGGCCGGGTTCACCGCCCCCTCCCCGCTGGGCAGGATCCGCGACCAGCTGATCGAGAACCGTGACGCGTTGAGCGACATCGAGGCCATCGTGTCGACGTCCTCCTGGAAGCGGCGATAGCTGTCGGTGGCGACCGTGGCGTCCGAGCCGTCCTTCACATGACCGGGGATCTTCTCGAACACGTCCCAGACGCTGGGTCCGCGCCCGTCGACGGCCTGCGCGCCTTCGGTCTGGAAGGCCGCGGTGGCCACGCCCCAGACGAAGTCCTTGGGGAACTGTCGGCTCTTGGGTTTCAGGTCGGTCTCGTGAGCGCCCTCACACCCCGAAAGCCCCATGGCGGCGCCACCAAGTGCAAGCGCACCCAGAGCCCGTCGGCTGACGCACGACCGTTCCATCGTCCCCTCCCTTATGTCGTTGGGAGGGAGGATGCGTCCGGGTTGCAGCCTTGGCTAGTTCACGTTGCGGAAGTTAGCGCACCGTCTCGCGCACGCCGGCGATCGCGTCGGCCGGCATCGGGCGGCCCAGCAGGAAGCCCTGGAACTCGGTGACGCCGAGCTTGATCAGGGCCTCGAACTGGCCCTCGGTCTCGACGCCCTCGGCGGTGGTCTTCAGGCCCAGCGACTTGGCCAGGCTGACGATTGCGCTGGCGACAGCCATGCTCTCGCTGTTGCCCGGTAGGCTGGAGACGAACGAGCGGTCGATCTTCAGCTTGTCGATCGGATGGCGGCGCAGATAGGCCAGCGAGGCATAGCCGGTGCCGAAATCGTCCAGGGCCAGGCGGAAGCCCAGGCGCTTGAGGCGGCGCAGGGCCTCGTGGACGCCGTCGCTGTCCTTGAGCAGGGCCGTCTCGGTGATTTCCAGCATGAAGACGTCGGCGCGAGCGCCGGTCTCGGCCAGGGTGGCGACCATCTCGTCGACGAAGCCGGGGCTGGACAGCTGCAGGGCCGAGACGTTGACCGACACCTCCAGGCCCGACCAGCGCAGGCTGTCGTAGCAGGCGCGGCGGAACACGGCCGCGCCGATCTGGCCGATCAGGCCGCAGGCCTCGGCCAGGGGGATGAAGATGGCGGGCGAGATGTCGCCGCGCTCGGGATGGTGCCAGCGGGCCAGGGCCTCGACCCCGACCATGCCGCCGCGCGCGTCGGTCAGGGGCTGGTAGGCCACGGTCAGGGCCTCGCTTTCGATGGCCGTGCGCAGGTCGCGCTCCAGGCCCTTTCGCAGCCGCAGGGCCGAGTCCATCTCGGGCTCGAAGAAGCAGAAGCGGCCACGGCCGCCTTCCTTGGCGCGATAGAGGGCCACGTCGGCCTGGCGCAGCAGTTCGGCCTGGCCCTGGTCGCCGTCGGAGACGACCGCCACGCCCACCGAGCACGACAGCTCGGCGCGGCCGATGGTCAGGTCGACCTCGCCCGACAGGCCCTCGACCACGCGCTGGGCCAGGGTGGCCACACCGGCCGGATTGGTGTCGGGCTGGATGATGGCGAACTCGTCGCCGCCCAGGCGGCAGATGGTGTCGGTCTCGCGGCAGATCTGCTTCAGGCGACGAGCGACCTCGCGGATCAGCTGGTCGCCGGCGTCGTGACCGTAGTTGTCGTTGACCTCCTTGAACCGATCGAGGTCGATGCACAGCACGGCCAGGTGGCCGGGCTTGCGGCGCAGCAGGGCGTGGGCGTGGACCAGGCGGTCGGTGAACAGGGTGCGGTTGGCCAGGCCCGTCAGCGGATCGTGCAGCGACAGGTGCTTGGCCTCGGCCTCGCTGAGCAGCAGTTTCTTGGCGGCGCGGCGGGTGATGCGGAACAGCAGCAGCGAGCCGATCACGGCGGCCAGGATGGCGGTGACCAGCATCGGCGTGGCCGACTTCAACAGCTCCTCGCCCGGCTGGCGCGGTGTCCAGCGCAGGGTGATGCGGCGACCGTCGGCGGACTTGCCCAGGATGGCCTGGGCGGCGCTGGTATGGACCTTGTCGGCCGCGACTACCTCGATATGGGCGTCGTGCAGCAGGAAGCGATCCGAGAAGGTCTTGATCACGCTGTTGGCCACCGGGATGCCGGTCACCAGCAGCGGCGCCCGGGCGCCGCGGGTCTTGGCCTTCAGGTCGGGACGGACCAGCGAGACGGTGATCAGCACCGGCTCGTTGCCGATCAGCTCCACGCGGCTTTTGTGCACGGCGCGCAGCTGCGCGACCTTCTTGGGATCGGTCTCGATCTTGCGGATGGCGGCGACCAGCGGTGCGGTCGGCGCCGCATAGCGGGCGTAGGTGTCGGGCGCGACGTCCTTGCCGTTGACGTGGCCGTACAGCGGCCGCCCGTCGGCGTCGAGCACGTAGACGACCTTGTAGCCCAGCGCCCCGCCCAGCGAGGCGCCGATGTTCTGGCTGGCCCAGGCCTGGTCGAACTGGTTGTCCAGCTTGATGATCGCCTCGTCCCAGATGACGTAGGGATTGAGGGCGGTCTGGATCTCCTTGCCGCGCTGGCGCAGGCCATTGCCGACCAGGGTCTGCTCGTACTGGCGCTCGCGGACGTCGGCGTGGCGGGTGGCGACGGTCAGGGCGACACCGGCAAGCAGGATCATGCCCGCCGCCATGCCGGCGATCAGGCCAAAGATCTTCAGCTCGATGTTCCTGCGGTCCATCCCACTCCCCTGGAGGAAGCGGCATCGTCCCTTCGAACGGTTGCGGAAGTCCTTACCCGGACGGGCCTGTGGACAAATTATCGCACGGCGTTACGCGATTTGGGTTTTGGCGCGTCGGCTGCTCGACACACCCGGTCCAGAACGGCCCAATCGCGGTCGGACATGGACGGTTGGCCGGGCCGGATCGCCCGCTTGGCCTTGTCGGCGCGACCGGCCGTGTCGGGGTGGGTCTGGAACCACTCGGCGGCCTGGCGCAGGCGCGGATCGTCGCCGCGATTGGCCAGGCGATCGAAGAAATCGGCCATGCCTCGGGTCGAGATGTGCTCGGCGTGCAGGATCTGGATGGCCCGATCGTCGGCCTCGGCCTCCAGCGTGCGGCTGAAGCGGTGATCGGCGAAACCGCCGGCCAGGACGACCAGTTGCTGCCCTGCTCCGCTGCCGCCGCCGACCACGGCGTCCAGCAACAGGCCCGCGCCCATCGAGCGCCAGGCGGCCTGCATGACGTGGCGGCGCTCGACATGGGCGATCTCGTGGGCCAGCACGGCGGCCAGCTCGTCGGGGCCCCTCGCCTCCTCGATCAGCCGGCCGGTGACCAGGATCGTACCGCCCGGCAGGGCGAAGGCGTTGACGAACGGCGCGCGGATGGCCCGCACGCGGATCGGGAACGGCGCGTCGGCCGCCTTGCCCAGGCGCAGGCCCAGATCGTCGAGCAGCGCCGCGGCTTCCGTGTCGGTCTTGCAGGGCCGGAACGGCACGGTCAGCTGCTTTTCCATGCTGACGCCGAAGCGGGCTTCCAGCTCGGGCGGGGTGTGCCGAGCCAGGGGTCCGGCCGCCATCGGCACGCCGATGAAGACCACCGCCGCCACGGCCAGGCCGGCGCCCACCAGGCCGCCGACCAGGGCCCATTCCCGGCCTCGCCCGCGCCGCTTGATCTCGCCGTGCGAGCGACCGGCCAGGGCGCGCCAGCCTTCCGCCTCGACGATCAGCCGGGCGTCCTCGTCGCCGCGCGACAGGCTGTAGCGGCCGTCGGAACGCAGGGTCTCGCGCACCTGCGCCAACGGCCAGTCGAGGCCTACGGACGGGTCCTCGACCGCTCGCGCGACGACGCGGCCATTCTCGACCCCGATCGTGACCGACCAGGGTCGCGCCGTGCGGCCGTCGAAGAGCTGCCCCTCCACGTCCCGCCTCAGAAGGGCGAGACGTCGAAGGCGTCGGCCAGGCCCTCGCCGGTCTTGGGTCCGCGCGGCGCCTGGCGGGCGTCCGCCAGCGGGGCCAGGCCCGCGCTGGTCAGACGCTGGATCAGGAACTTGGCCGAGCGCGCCATGGCCACGGGCTGCAGGAAGCCCAGGGTGAACACCAGGATCAGCAGGTTGGTCAGGGTCAGACCCAGCAGCGCGCCGGCCTTCACGTCCAGGGCCAGTCGCGCGTCACCGATACGGATCGAGTCCGCGATCTCGCGCAGCACGGCGGCGTGATAGGCGGCCGAGGCGATCACCACGGCCAGCGCGTAGACGAAGGCCATGGCGTAGATCTGCAGGATAAAGGTGATGCTGGACGGCCCTCCGGGCGTCTGCATGCGCGTCGAGACCATCGCGATGATCACGCCGATCATGGCGAAATAGCCGATCATGCCGACGACCCAGGCGATGGCGAACGGGCCGTACAGGTTCTGGCTGTTGGCGCGCTTCCAGGTGATCGGCTGGTCGCCGTAGCTCATGCCGCCCCAGATGCGCTCGGACAGTCGCATGGTCATGGCCGGGGCGAACCACCCGAACGTGACGCCGGTGAGCAGCGCATAACCCAGATAGGTCCAGCCGTAGCTGCCGGCCTTGCCCCTCAGGTGGAAGCGCACGCCGCGCCAGGTCGTGCGGCTGGCCATGTAGCGATAGGTCATGAAGATCGCCATGCCGATCAGCACGAAGGCGGCGATGTAGACCGGGATCAGCAGCAGGGTGAACAGCGGGCTGACGAACTGGATCGCCAGCACCAGCGCCAGGTACGGCACGCCGATGAACAGCGTGGCCAGCAGGAAGCCAAAGAACAGCTCCTTGCCCTTGCCGGTATATTCGAAGGGCTCGCCGTTCAGGCTGACGTGCGACCACACCCGGCGGCGCACCTCGGTCTTGCCCCAGAAGCGGTACAGCGTCAGCGTGACGATGTTGAGCAGGCCGTTCTTCAGCGAAAGACCGATGAAGGCCTTGGGCTCGATCGTCTGGCCGAAGGTCAGCGTCTCGCCGGCAGCCGGCGTCGACACGGGCGTAGCGGTCCCGTCCATGAAACTCCTCGAAGAGCGCCCCGTCCGCGCAGGATGCGAACGGGGCGAGCCTCGTGGGATTTTACGACAGGGTCAACCTTAGATGGCGAGCGTGGTTAAGCCGCCGCGTCGCGCGCCCTCGCCGCCGGGTCGTAGTTGAGGATCGGCGACAGCCACTTCTCGGCATAGGCCATGTCCCAGCCCTTGCGGCGGGCATAGTCCTCGACCTGGTCGGCGTCGACCTTGCCGACCCCGAAATAGTGCGACTGCGGATGGCTGAAATAGAGGCCCGAGACCGCCGCGCCGGGGGTCATGGCGTAGCTCTCGGTCAACTTCAGGCCCGTAGCGGCCTCGGCGTCCAACAGCTGGAACAGCGTGCCCTTCTCGGTGTGGTCGGGCTGGGCGGGATAGCCGGGCGCGGGGCGGATGCCCTGGTACTTCTCAGCGATCATCACGTCGGTGTCGGCCGCCTCTTCGGGGGCATAGCCCCACAGCTCGACACGGGCCTTGTAGTGCAGCCACTCGGCGAAGGCTTCGGCCAGGCGGTCGGCCAGGGCCGAGGCCATGATGGCGCTGTAGTCGTCGCCGGCGTCCTTGAACTTCTTGACGATCTCGTCCTCGCCATGGCCGGCGGTGACGGCGAAGCCGCCGACATAGTCGCCGCCCTGACCGATCGGCGCGACGAAGTCCGACAGCGCGACGTTCTGCTTGCCGGCGCCCTTGTCCATCTGCTGGCGCAGGGTGAACAGGCGCGACAGCTCGGTCGTGCGGGTTTCGTCGGTGTAGAGTACGATGTCGTCGCCGTCGGCCTGGGCCGGCCAGAAGCCGATCACGCCCTTGGCCCCGAACCACTTCTCGGCCAGCACCTTGTCCAGCATCTCGCGGGCTTCGCGATAAAGGTCGGTGGCGGCCTGGCCGACCACGTCGTCCTCCAGGATCTGCGGGAAGCGGCCGATCAGCTCCCAGCTGGCGAAGAACGGCGACCAGTCGATGAACGGCACCAGTTCGTCCAGGCTGGGCTCGAAGGTGCGCGCGCCGATGAAGGCGGGCTTGGGCGGGACATAGCCATCCCAGTCGATGGCGAACTTCTTTTTGCGCGCGTCGACGATGCTGGTGCGCGCCTTGGCCGTCTGGCCGCGGGCGTACTGCTCGCGGATGCGGACATATTCGGTGCGCGTCTCGGCCTGCAGGCGGTCACGCTCGGTCGGCGACAAGAGACCCGAGACCACGCCCACCGCCCGGCTGGCGTCCAGCACATAGGTGGTCGAGCCCTTGTGATAGGCCGGCTCGATCTTGACCGCCGTGTGGGTGCGGCTGGTGGTGGCGCCGCCGATCAGCAGCGGGATGGTGAAGCCCTGGCGCTCCATCTCGGCGGCCACGAACACCATCTCGTCCAGCGACGGCGTGATCAGGCCCGACAGGCCGATCATGTCGACGTTGTGCTTCTTGGCCTCGTCGAGGATGCGGTCGGCCGGGACCATGACGCCCAGGTCGATGACCTCGTAGTTGTTACACTGCAGCACGACGCCGACGATGTTCTTGCCGATGTCGTGGACGTCGCCCTTCACCGTGGCCATCAGGATGCGGCCGGCCTGCTCGCGCGGCTTGCCGGCCTTCTCAGCCTCCATGAACGGCTCCAGCCAGGCCACGGCCTGCTTCATGACGCGGGCCGACTTGACGACCTGCGGCAGGAACATCTTGCCCGAGCCGAACAGGTCGCCGACCACGTTCATGCCATCCATCAGGTGGCCTTCGATGACGTGCAGCGGCCGCTCGACCGACAGGCGCGCCTCTTCGGTGTCCTCGTTGATGAACTCGGTGATGCCGTGGACCAGGGCGTGGGTGATGCGCTCGTTCACCGTGCCTTCGCGCCAGGCCAGGTTGGCGGTCTGGACCTGGCCCTTCTCGCCCTTGTAGCGCGGGGCCATGTCGACCAGGCGCTCGGTGTTGGAGACGTTGGTCCGCTGCGGGCGGTTGAGGATCACGTCCTCGACGGCCTCGCGCAGCTCGGCGTCCAGGGCGTCATAGACCGGCAGGTCGCCGGCGTTGACGATGCCCATGTCCATGCCCGCCTCGATGGCGTGGTACAGGAACACCGAGTGGATCGCCCGGCGCACCGGCTCGTTGCCGCGGAAGCTGAACGACACGTTCGACACCCCGCCCGAGATGCGGGCGTAGGGGCAGCGCTTCTTGATCTCGCGCGTGCCCTCGATGAAGTCGACGGCGTAGTTGTCGTGCTCCTCGATCCCCGTCGCCACGGCGAAGATGTTGGGGTCGAAGATGATGTCTTCCGGCGGGAAGCCCACCTTGTCGACCAGGATGTTGTAGGCCTTCTCGCAAATCTCGATCTTGCGGGCGGCGGTGTCGGCCTGGCCGACCTCGTCGAAGGCCATCACCACCACGGCCGCGCCGTAGCGCAGGCACAGCTTGGCCTGCTCGATGAACTTGTCCTCGCCTTCCTTCATCGAGATCGAATTGACGATCGCCTTGCCCTGGACGCACTTCAGGCCCGCCTCGATCACCTCCCATTTGGAGCTGTCGATCATCACCGGCACGCGGGCGATGTCCGGCTCGGCGGCCATCAGGTTCAGGTAGGTGATCATCGCCTGCTTGGAGTCGAGCAGGCCCTCGTCCATGTTGACGTCGATGACCTGGGCGCCGGCCTCGACCTGCTGGCGCGCGACCGACAGCGCCTCGGGATAGTTCCCCTCGACGATCAGCTTCTTGAACTTGGCCGAGCCGGTGACGTTGGTGCGCTCACCGATGTTGACGAAGACGGGTCTCATGGTCGGTCCAAACAATTCGCCCCTCCCCTCGATGGGGAGGGGTTGGGGTGGGGTGACGCGGCGGTCAGTCCAACCACGGCGTTCTATTCTGAAGCGCTGTCACCCCATCCCCTACCCCTTCCCCATCAAAGGGGAAGGGAGATGGCGGAAGCGCCGATGACTTACGCCAACTCGAACGGCTCGAGCCCCGCCAGGCGCATGGCCTTCGGACGCTCAGGGATCACGCGCGGCTGAACACCCCGAACCTCGTCCGCGACGTGACGGATGTGGTCGGGCGTGGTGCCGCAGCAGCCGCCCAGGATGTTGACGAGGCCGTCCTTGGCCCATTCGTGCAGGGCGTGGCCGGTCTCGTGCGGCTCCTCGTCGTACTGGCCCATGGCGTTGGGCAGGCCGGCATTGGGATAGGCCGCGACCAGGGTGTCGGCGATGCGGGCCATCTCGGCGATGTGCGGGCGCATCAGGTCAGCGCCCAGGGCGCAGTTGAAGCCCACCGCGAACGGCTTGCAGTGCTTGACGCTGTTCCAGAACGCCTCGGCCGTCTGGCCCGACAGGGTGCGGCCCGAGCGGTCGGTGATGGTGCCGCTGATCCAGATCGGCAGTTCTTCATGGCCCTCGTCGCGCAGGTCGAGGATGGCCTTGATGGCGGCCTTGCAGTTCAGGGTGTCGGTGATGGTCTCGATCAGGAAGAGGTCGACGCCGCCCTTGTACAGCGCGTCCACCTGCTGGCGGTACGCTTCGTACACCTGGTCGAAGGTCACCTTGCGCGCGCCCGGATCGTTCACGTCCGACGACATCGACAGCATGACGTTCAGCGGCCCGATCGAGCCGGCGATGAACTTGGGCGACGCGGGGTTCTCGGCGTTCCAGCGGTCGGCGACCGAGCGGCCGATCTTCGCGCCTTCGAAATTGATGTCCCAGACGTCCTGCTCGGCCAGGTGATAGTCGGCCTGGGCGATGGTGGTGCCCGAGAAGGTGTTGGTCTCGGAGATGTCGGCGCCGGCGGCGAAATACGCATCATGAAGCTCGGCCACGAGATCCGGCCGCGTCAGGCACAGGATGTCGTTGTTGCCCTTCATCTGGCCGTTGTAGTCGGCGAAACGATCGGCCCGGTAGTCGACCTCCGACAGGCCCTTCTTCTGGAACATCACGCCCCAGGAGCCGTCCAGGATCAGGATTTTCTGCTTGGCGGCGGCCTTGAGGGCGGCGACGCGGTTCGCACGAATGGTGAGGTCGGTCATCGCTTGGCTCCCGGATTGGCGGCCTGCTGGCGCGCCAGTTCCTGGTTGAACCGGGTCTCGTAGCCGTCGACGAAACGGGAGAGTTCGGTGGGGTCGATAAAGGCGTTCGGGTCACCGCGCAGCAGCTTCTGGCGCTTGGCCAGCAGCTCGCCCTGCTCCTCGTGGCTGGGCAGCACGACGTCGGTCGGGATAGCGCGCATGGCCGCGAAGCTCGCCCGGTAGTCGGCGACGATGTTGCGGTGGGTCTTGTTGCCGACCAGGTGATTGCCGGCCACCGACAGCGAGCATGGGAAGGTCACGTTCAGCGGCCGGCCCTTCTCGGTCACCGCCATGGTCCAGGTGGTGCAGCCGATCGTGTGGCCGGGCGTCAGGTGGGCGACCAAGGTGGTCTCGCCGACCTTCAGCTTCTGGCCATCGCCGAAACCCTTGTCGACCTTGACCGCCGGGAAAGGCGTCAGGCCGTTGTCGTTGTCGCCGAAGTGCTGGCCCTTCTCCAGGGCCGGCTCGTCCAGGCGCGAGGCCCAGACCTTGGCCGTCGGGATGTCGGCCTTCAGCTGGGCGATGCCGCCGGCGTGGTCGAAGTGGGCATGGCTGTTGATCAGCACCTTCACGTCGGCCAGCTGGAAGCCCAGCTGCTGGATGCTGCGCTCGATCAGCTTGCCGCCCTCGGCCGAGAGGCCGCCGTCCAGCAGGATGTGGCCTTCCGACGAGGTGATCAGCCAGGCCGACAGGCCTTCAGAGCCGACATAGTAGATGTTGCCGACCACGCGGTACGGCTTGATCGGCTTGACCCAGTTGCTGTTGTCGTCAGCGTGAGCCGCAGGAGCCATCGCCGCCAGGGCGAAGGCCAGGGAGATCAGGACGCGCTTCATGCCGCAGCCTCCGCGGGAGCCGGAGCGGTCTCGCGCACGCCCAGCACACGGCAGATGGCGTAGACCAGATCGGCCCGGTTCAGGGTGTAGAAGTGGAAGTCCTCGAAGCCCTGCTCCTGCAGCTTGGCGCACATCTCGGCGGCGACCGAGCAGGCGATCAGGCGGCGGGTCTCGGCGTCGTCGTCCAGGCCTTCGAACAGGTTGGCCAGCCAGCCCGGGATCGCCGTGCCGCAGGCGGCCGACATCTTCTTCAGGCCGTTGAAATTGGTCACCGGCATGATGCCCGGCAGGATCGGGATGGTGATCCCGGCGGCGCGGACCTTGTCGACGTAACGCAGGAAGGCGTCCAGATCGAAGAAGAACTGGCTGATGCCCAGCGTCGCGCCGGCGTCGACCTTCTGCTTCAGCACGTCGATGTCGTGCTCCAGCGACGGGCTTTCCGGATGCTTTTCCGGATAGACCCCGACCAGCACCTCAAACGGCGAGATACCGCGGATGGCCTTGGTCAGCTCGGTGGCGTTGGCGTAGCCGTCGGCGCGCGGCACATAGACCCCGCCGATGCCGCCCTCGGTCGGCGGCGGATCGCCGCGCAGCGAGACGATGTGGCGGACACCGGTTTCCCAGTATTCGCGGATGACCTCGTCCACTTCCTCGCGGCTGGCGCCGACGCAGGTCAGGTGGGCGGCGGGCTTAAGGCTCGTTTCATCCAGGATGCGCTTGACCGTGCGGTGGGTGCGCTCGCGGGTCGAGCCGCCAGCGCCGTAGGTCACCGAGACGAAGGCCGGATCCAGCGGCGCCAGGCGGGTGATCGCCTGCCACAGGTTCTCTTCCATCTGCGGCGTCTTGGGCGGGAAGAACTCGAACGACACGCGCGGACGGCCGGTGCGTTCACCGGCGCGAGCGACGGGACCGATCACGCGGCGGGTGGGCGGAAGGGTCATGCGGCGTTCCTCGAAGCGGCGGCCAGACCGGGACGGCGCGCCGTCCAGATCTTCACGGTCAGGCCCTCGTCCGTAGCCGGCGGCAGGGCGATATTGCTTTCCAGCTGCAGACCGGCGGCCTGCAGCCAGGTGACGATCTCGACGTCGTCGAAGCCCAGGCGGCGGTGCTGGTGCACCTCGCGCAGGAACTCGTGGTCGTGCGGGGCGAAGTCGGCGATCAGCAGCAGGCCGCCGGGTGTCACCAGTCGCGCGGCCTCGGTCACGGCGTTGGCGGGATCCGACAGGTAGTGCAGCACCTGGTGCACGGTCACCAGGTCGGCGCAGCCGCCGGGCAGGCCGGTGCGGAAAATGTCGCCGTGACGCAGCTCGCAGCTGACCAGGCCCGCCTTGGTGACCTCGTCGCGGGCGATGTTCAGCATCTGCTGCGACAGATCCAGGCCCAGGGCGTTGGCGGCGCGCTTGCCCAGCAGGGTCAGCATGCGGCCCGCGCCGGCGCCCAGGTCGACCAGCTCGTCGAACGGACCTTCACCGGTCGCGCGCAGGATGGCGGCCTCGACCTCGGCCTCGTCGACGTAGAGCGAGCGGATCTCGTTCCAGCGCGCGGCGTTGCGGGCGAAATAGGCCTGGGCGTCGGTCGAGCGCTCGGCGCGGACGGCGGCCAGCTTGTCGGCATCCAGGCGCACGACGGGATCGGTGTCGTCGATCAGGTCCAGGGCCTGCTCGACCAGGAAGCGGCCGGCCGACTTGGCGGCCAGGCGGTAGAACACCCAGGCCCCGTCGGGGAAGCGTTCGACTAGGCCCGCCTCGGCCAGCAGCTTCAGGTGTCGCGACACGCGCGGCTGGCTCTGGTCGAGGATGCGGCACAGCTCCAGCACCGACAGCTCCTCGGCCGCCAGCAGGGCCAGGAGCCGCAGTCGCGTGGACTCGCCGGCGGCGCGCAGCACCTCGACGACCTGTTCGGCGGTTAGCTTCATGGGGACATAAAGATATCTTTATGTCCGATTTGGCAAGAGGATATCCTAGCGCACCCGCGAAAGTGTGAGCGGTTTCGCGACGAGGTGCGCGAAAGATTATGCCTCAGGTGAAGCCTTCGCGGGCTCCCAGAGCTCAATCTTGACCCCTGCGGGATCCAGAAGCCAGGCGAAACGGCCCATGCCGCCCTCGTCCTGCTGACCCAGCGACTCGACGCCCTCGGCGGCGGCCTTGGCCAGCACGCCGTCGATATCATTGACTATGAAATTGATCATGAACGGCGCGGCCGATGGCGCGAAATATTGGGTGTCGGCGGCGAAGGGCGACCAGTTGGTGGTGGTCTTGGGCTGCTTGAAGATCGCCCCGCCCCACGAATGGATGTCGAAGCCCAGCACGCGGGCGTACCAGTCGCGTAACGCGGCCGGATCCTCGGCCTTGAAGAAAACCCCGCCCAAACCCAGCACCTTGGCCATCGCCTGCTCCCGCATGTCTCCGGAGCACCTTAGCAGAGGCCGTCGCGGCGCGAAGCCCGCCCCTCGACAATAAGTCTACATATGTCGATTGACTCGTAACTCTACATATATAGGGTAAGCACATGACCCGGACCCGAGCCGCCTCCCCGCAGACCCGCGCCGTGCTGGAAGCCTTGATGGCCCAGCCGCAGACCTGGCGTTATGGCTACGACCTGTCCAAGGAGACAGGCCTGAAGTCCGGCACGCTCTATCCGCTGCTGATGCGCCTGTCCGACCAGGGCCTGCTGGAGGCCGAGTGGCGCGAGCCGCAGCAGCCCGGCCGCCCGCCGCGCCACGCTTATCGCCTGACCGCCCAGGGCCTGGCCGCCGCCAGCGCCCTGCCCCGCCCCGATCCGTCCGGCCTGGAGGTCCAGCCCGCATGAGCCCGCTCGCCACCCGCCTGCTCGACCACGCCCTGAAGGTCATGCCGCCGGCGCGGCGCGACTGGATCCGCGCCATGCAGGCCGAGCTGGCCTATATCCCTGATCCGCCGGTCGCCATCCTGTTCGCCCTGGGCGGCGTCTGGGCCAGCTACGGCCAGCGGGCGCTCGAGACCCTGACCCTGGCCCGCCTCACCCGCTGGACCCTGGCCGCCGCCGCCCTGATCTGGGCCGGCAGTTATGGGGTCGCCACGGCGCTGATGGTCGCGGTCAAGGCCACGCCGGGGATCACCCCGCAGGACCTGGGCTCCGGACCTGGCACGGCCGCGAACCTGCGGTTCTTCCAGACCTATCCGACGACGCAGCTGGCCGTACTGCCCGTGGTCGCCCTGCTGTTGACGGCCGGCGCGGTGCTGCTGGTCCGACGCAGGCCGGACGCCCTGCCGCTGCTGGCGATGGCCCTCACCGGCGGCCTGATCGTCGCCCTCGCCGACCTCGGCAGGGACTGGCCGCTGGCCTGGTCTAGCGGCTGGCTGGTTCCCCTGGTCTGCCTCGCGCCGGTCTGGTGGCTCAGTCGCCGCGCGCCTGACCTGCGCCTGACCTAACCACACTCACCAACCTCGCTCATCCAGCCGGGAGACCCTTCGTCTCCCGCCGATGACGCGCGCCCATGCTTCGGAGATCACCCATGTCCTTCGACCGTCGCCAACTGATGCTGGGCGGCGCGGCCTTGGCCGCCACGCCAGCCCTCGCCGCTGAGAACAAGACCGCCGACGCCATCGCCCAGCAGCTGCTGGCGGCCAATTCGGCCCCGGCCCTGTCCTTGGCGGTCGCTCGCCCCGGCGGCGTGGTCTGGGCCAAGGCCTACGGCAAGGCCGACCTGCAACTGGATGTCGCCACCACCCCCGCCCATCGCTTCGGCCTGGGCTCGGTCAGCAAGGTCGTCACCGCCACAGCCGCCGCTCGCCTGGTCTCGCGCGGCGTCCTCGACCTGGACGCGCCGATCACGCGCTGGCTGCCCGACCTGCCCGCCCAGCACCGCCAGACCACGCTGCGCCAGCTGTTCACCCACCGCGCCGGCATCCGCCACTACGACCTCCAGCGCGACCTGGGCGCCAAGGCGCCCGGCGGTCCGATCGGCCAGCGCGCCTATCCGTCCAATCGCGAGATTCTGGACATCTTCATCAACGACCCGCTGATCGCGCCGGTCGGGACCAAGGTCGCTTATTCCTCGTACGGCTACACCCTGGCCTCGATCGTCATGGAGACCGCCGCCAAGCAGCCCTTCGTCACGCTGCTGAAGGCCGAGGTCGGCGCGCCCTTCGGCCTCGCCAGCCTGGACGGCGACGACAGCTTCGCCATCAAGCCCGGCCGGGTCAGCGGCTATACCGACGCCAAGCTCTACAAGAGCTTGGGTTATCCGCTCGCCCAGGAGGGCCTGGCCAATTCGCGGCGCGACAATCCGGCCTACAAGTGGGCGGCCGGCGGGCTGATCATGACGCCCTCGGACATCGCCCGCTTCGGCGCGGCGCACCTGGACAGCAAGATCACCAAGGCCGAGCGCGCCCTGCTGTTCACCCCGATGACCGAGAAGACCGGCGCCATGCCGCCGCTGGGCCTGGGCTGGCGGATCGACGCAGACGAGAAAGGCCGTCCGCGCTGGCACCACGCCGGCTCCGACGAAGGCTCTCGCGCCAGCCTGGTGATCTATCCGGAGCTGGGCCTGTCGATCGCCTTCGCCACCAACCTGTTCGCCTCGCCGGGCAATGTGCTGAAGCCCTCGTCGGAGCTAGCCGACGCCTTCGCCTAGGTCGCTGGCCCAAACCTCGGACCAGGCCATCAGCGGCCAGAGGGCGGCGATCAGCTCGGTTCCACGCGGGCTCAGGCGATAACCGCCCTCGGCCGCGACGATGTCGGCGGCGCGCAGTTCCGACAGGCGCGTATTCAGCGTACCGGGCGGCAGTTCGGCCGCCGCCTGCAGGGCGCGGAAGGTCAGCACCCGCCCCTCGCGCAGCTCCCAGACGATACGCAGCGCCCCGCGCCGACCCAGCAGATCCAGCGCCGCCATGATCGGCTTGCCGGTGTCCGAGCCCCGAACGGCGCGCCCGGGTAGAGGCGCTTCATTTTTTGTAGCGTCGTCGGAATTTTCCATGTTACAAATTTTGTAGCACGGAGGATCGCTGATGTCGTCGAGGATCGAACCCGCTAAGGCCCCCTACCCGCCCAGCGTCGCCCGTACGCTGGAACAGTTGAAGACGCCCGGCGACCAGCCGCTGTCGCTGTTCCGCACCCTGGCCCGCGACGAGCGCCTGTTCGCCCGCTTCACCGGCGGCGGCCTGCTGGACCCCGGCCATCTGACCCTGCGCGAGCGCGAGATCGTCATCCACCGCACCTGCGCCCTCAACGGTTGCGGCTACGAGTGGGGCGTGCACGCGACGATCTTCGCGGGCGCCGCCGGCCTTGACGCCGAGCAGCTGGCGGCCACCGTCGCGCCAGGGATCGCGGCCTGTTGGGGACCGCATGAGGCGCTGCTGATCAGCTTCTGCGACGCCGTCCACACTCGCGCCGACATCGACGACGCGCTCTGGGCGCGCCTGGCCGAAGCCTTCAGCGAGGAGGCCCGGATCGAGCTGATGATGCTGGCCGGCTTCTATCGGACCGTCAGCCTGCTGGCGAACGGGCTGCGGCTGGCGCCGGAAGGGTTCGCGACGCCGTTTCCGGCCTAGCCGCAGGTCTCCGAGACCTTGGTCCAGATCTCGCGACTCTCGATCACCGTCTCGTTGCCGGGAACCGCGCCGCCGCCCAGGCTGGCCTTCAGGGCGGCCAACTGCTGCTTGGCGGCCTCGCGTTCTTCCGGCGGACCGGAGCGGATGGCTTCTTCGATCTGGGCGATGACCGGGGCCATGGCTGCGCTCGTCTGGGCGGGAACCGGCGCGCCGCCTGTTGGCGCCTGGCGGGTCTGGAACGTCCGCTCCCAGCGCCCGTCCGCCAGCTTGCGGAAGTTGTCCGAGATCAGCTGCCCGCCCGAACAGGCCGTCTGGTAGGTCGAGCCGCCGCCGGGTAAGGCGTTGAAGGCCTGGGTCGTGCAGTTCGACGGTGCGGGCGGCGCGCCGGGTCCCTTCACGCACCAGTGGTGGCGGCCCTGCCCCGGATAGGACTGGGTCGTCACCACCCCGTCGGGACCGGTCTGCTCCAAGGTCGCCGCGCCGGTCGCGCCGTCCAGGCGCTGGACGGTCTTCATGACCATCGGTCCCGACCGCACGGTCGTGGTCGTCTCAGAGTCGATGCGATAGTCGCCCGGCGGCGGCGCAACCTGGCCGGCCGCCAGCACAGCCGCGACCGACACGAAGGCGACCACGCCGCCGAGAACTAGAGCCCTCATAACCTCAGGCCGCAACCGGCGTGGCCAGAGGTTCGCCGTGGAAGTAACGACGCAGGTTCTCCAGGGTCAGGCTGACCATCGCCGGGATGCTGTCCAGCGTCGCGCCGGCCGTGTGCGGGGTCAGCACGGTGTGGGGCACGCCCACCCAGCGCGCGGCCGGGGTCGGCTCCTCCGCGTAGACGTCCAGCGCCGCCATGCCCAGCGTACCGGCCTTCAGGGCCTCGATCAGGGCGTCCTCGTCGATCAGCGCGCCGCGCGCGACATTGACGATCAGGCCCTGCGGTCCGACCGCCTCGATGACGGCCTTGTTGATCAGGTGATGGTTCGAGGCGTCCGAGCGCGAGCAGACCACCAGCACGTCGTTGTCGCGGGCCAGGGCCAGCAGGCTGTCGGCGCGGGGATAGTCGGTGTCCTTGGGGCGTGGCCCCCACCAGGCGATCTTCATCTCGAAGGCCCGCAGGCGCGTCGCCACCGCCTCGCCGATATAGCCCAGGCCGACGATGCCGACCTTGCGGCCACGCAGGCCGTGGCGCGGCGCCATGCGCTCGGCCTGGGTCCAGTGGCCCGAGCGCAGGCGATGGTCGCCCTCGACGATGCCGCGCCAGGCGGCCAGGACCAGGCCCACCGCGTGATCGGCGACGTCGGCGGCGTTGAGGCCCGTCGAGTGGGTCACGGCGATGCCGTGCGCCTTGCACCACGGCACGTCGACGCCGTCATAACCGACGCTGACGCAGGCGATCAGGCCCAGCTGCGACATCTCCGAGAGCATGTCGCGGCTCAGCGCGAACTCGCCGGCGTGGACAATGGCCCGCACCCGTCGCCCCGGACCGTCCAGGAAGGCCATCCTGTCGGGATAGTCCCACAGCCGATGCACCGTGTAGGCGCCCTCCAGCAGCGGCTGCAGGGGCAGCAGCATCTCGTGCGAGAGCAGGATGTGGGGCTTGTCGCCAATGGTCTTACTAGGGGCCGTTTGCGGCATGCATGTCTCCTTGGCGGGACAGTCGTCTTGCGGACTTGAGGCTACTCTTCTGGGAGCGCTTATCCAGAGCTAAGCAGGGCATGGGCGGATCGCCAGCCCCCTCCCGACGATGTGAAACATCCCGCCAAGAACCCGGCCAAAGCGTGGCGGTTCCCCCTGGCCACGGCAGAGCTGTGAACAACCGGCGTTCCAGCGGGTTTTGCTAGCGGCGCCACAACGGCGCTTCCAGGTCTGGAGAAACCCCGATGTTGACCAAGACGCTCGCCGCGGCCGCGGCGCTTTCGCTGCTGGTCGCCGGCGGCGAGGCCCTCGCCGCCCAGAAGGCCTCGACCACCATGGCCGGCCCCAAGCAGCCGATCCCCTATGACCAACTGAGCGCCTATACCAAGGCCTCCGCCAAGACACGCGCCAGCAAGGACTGGTGGGCGGGCCAGGCCTCGACCGGCATGTCGGCGGATACGTCCGCGACCGCTCCGGCCACGGCCAGCGATCCGGCGACGACGCCGATGCCCGACACCGCCGTGAACCCGACGCCCAGCGCCGCGCCGCCCAGCCTGCCGGTGACCCCGCCGATCAACGCCACGCCGCAGACGGGCGATCCGACCCTGCCGAACCAGCCGGTTCCGGGCGCGCCCGGCGTGCCGCCGACCGAACCGAAGTAGCCTTGATGACCCGGGACGGCCTGGCCGTCCCGGCGGTCACCCGCCGCCGAAGATGAAGTCGGCCTTGTAGTAGCCCTTGGCGGGATCGAGGATGTCGATCGTGAACGGGGCCGAGCCGTCGGCCAAGTCCGCCAGCCAGGCGTCGTTGGAGCGCACCATGACGCCCAGGTCGGCCTTCTGCGCCTCGGCCAGCAGCCAGCCGACCATCGCCGCCTTGGTCCCGATGCCCTCGCGCCCGTCGCCGCCATAGGTCGCGAAGTAGTCGACGCGCGTGTCGATCATCGCATGGATCTGGGTGTCCGAAGGCGCGGCGCCGAAGATGGTCTTGTAGGCCTCGCGCGTGGCGTCGACGAAGCTCAGCGATCCGTACTTGGCCAGGAAGGCGTCCTTGCCCTCGCCGTTCTTGCCCAGGTTCACCGCGAAGTTGATGTAGCGGTTCTCCAGATTGAAGCTCTGGTAGTAGGCGCTGTTGAGATTGTTGGCGTTCGGACCGGTGGGCGAGACCAGGTAGTCGATCCCGGCGCTGCCCGGGATCTTCCCGGTGAAGAACTCGTAGGCCAGAGTCGCCACCGAGGTCGTGGCGCCGGCCGCCTTGATGATCTCGGTCACGGCGGCGGCCTGGGTCAGGGCGCCGCTGTCGAGCCGCGCCGACAGGTCGCTCGCCAGCACGCCGCTCGCGCCTCCGGTGTTGCGCAGGATATTGCCGACGAAGAACATCATGCCATCGCCGAGCGCGACGGTCTTGTCGCTGTAGCTGATGTATTCGACGTTCCGCACCGTATCGACGCCCTCGTAGTTTTGAGGTGACGACGGCGGCGCGTAAGGGCGACGATCGGCGATCTTCCAGCCGTCGCCCGTCCAGGTGACCGTAAAGTCGGTGCTCGCCCCGCGCATCACCACCGTATCGACGCCCTTGCCGCCGTCGATGACGTCGTCGCCTTCCCAGCCGGTGATGACATTGTTGCCAGCATCGCCGGTCAGGCGGTCCGAGGCTGTCGAACCGGTCAGGTTCTCGACGTTCTTGAGCGTTACCCAGGCGCCCTCGGCGATCATTTGCCGATCGGTCCGGCCCAGGTCGATGACGACGCCACCGTCGAAGAACGGGGCCATGACGGTGTCGAAGCCGGCGCCGCCATCGACGGTGTCGCTTCCCGCGCCGACACCCGTCGTCTCGGGCGACAGAACAATGGCGTCGTCGCCATCGTCGCCGAAGAGCTGATCGTCCCCGGATCCGCCAGACACGATGTCGTTGCCGGCCCCGCCGCGCAGCACATCGTTGCCGGCGCCGCCGCTGAGGTTGTCGTCGCCCCCGCGACCTTCGATCAGGTCGTCGCCGTTCTCGCCGTTGAGCTGGTTGTAGCCGTCCGTGCCGCGGAAAACGTCGTTGAACCGGCTGCCGATGATGCTCTCGATACTGATGAAGGTGTCGCGACCTTCGCCTGTCTCCTGGGGCGTCGAGACGGCCAGATCGACGGTGATCCCGCGCGAGGCGTTGTTGAAGCCCAGGAGGTCGTTGCCCTCGCCGCCATCATAGGTGTCGTCGCCCGCGCTGCTGGCGATGGAGTCGTTGCCGGCGCCGGCCTTGAAGATGTCGTTCCCCGGCGTTCCCAGCAGCGCATCGTCACCCGCGCTGCCCGAGATGACGCCCGCCGGGTCCTTGAGGTTGATCGTCCGGTCCTGGAACTTCAGCGCTTCGACATTGAAAAGCGTGTCGCGGCCCGATTGGAACAGGCCGCTCTGGTCGGTGACAACCCACGAGCCATCCGCCGACTGGGTCATGGAATAGTTGGTCGAGGCCCCGCTAAATTCGACGGTGTCGTAGCCGTCGCCGCCATCGACCGTATCGTCGCCGTTGTCGGCGTAGATCACGTCGTCGCCGGCGCCGCCCTTGAGGATGTCGGCGCCGCGAGAACCGTACAGCTTGTCGGCATAGGCGCTGCCGATGACCCCTTCGATGGAGATCAGCTTGTCCAGGCCCGCGCCGGTATTCTGCTGGCCCGACAAGAGGAGCTGGATGAACACCGGCCCCAGCGCGCCGGCATAGCTGACGATGTCCGTGCCATCGCCGCCGTCCAGGACGTCGTCGCCGAGGCCGCCAGTCAGGACATCATCGCCGCCAAGGCCATTCAGCACGTCGTCATAGGCGCCACCCGTCAGTTGGTCCGCGCCCGCCGTGCCGGTCAGGGTCACGCCGGCCTGGGAGGCCAGGGTGATCGACTTGTCCGAGAAGCGCAGCACCTCGATGCCGCGCAGCGTATCGACGCCGCTATAGGCATAGGCGTAGGTGGCGGGATCGCGCAGGTCCCGCACGGTCAGCGACCCGTCGCTATTGAGGGTCCAGCTGTAGTCCGAGGCGTTGCCGTCGAAGACGGCGGTGTCGTTGCCGGCGCCGCCATCCAGGAAGTCATTGCCGATGGAACCGCTCAGGACGTCATCGCCCGCGCCGCCCGACAGCTGGTCCGCGCCGTCGGCGCCGTTGATCGTATCGGCGACCCCGGTGCCCACCACGACGTCGTCGCCGGAGCCGGCATAGATCTCGATCCCATTGAGCGTGTACTTGTCGCCGATGACGATACGGTCGCTGTAGTCGCTGCCGTAGCCGCCGTAGAACCGCTCGATATTGGTGATCTTGGATCCGGCGGTTCCCTCCCAATTGCCGGTCATGTCCAGGTCCAGCGCTTCGCCGGATCGGGAGTACCAATCGCCGATCACGAGGGTGTCGATCCCCGCCCCGCCGTCGACGGTGTCCTTGCCGTCGAAGACGATGGTGTCGTCGCCCGCGCCGCCGCTGATCTTGTCCGCGCCCAGGCCGCCGTAGATCTTGTCGGCGCCGCCCGAGCCGACGATCGTGTCGTCGCCGGCGTAGCCCCGCAGGATCAGGCCGTTATAGGCCTCGCGGCCCATGATCTCGCCGTAGTAGTAGGTGATCTGGGTGACCAGCCCATCGCCGACGATGATCGTGTCGGCGTCGTTGGAGCCGGAGATGTCGTAGGTATCCTCGACATTGGCGATCGTGCCGCCATTGACCGTGCCGACCCCGCCGCTCCACAGGCCTCGCAGATCGATATTCCAGGCCGACGCGCCGCTGAAGCCCCGCAGGACGTCGCGCCCCGCGCCGCCGTCGATGGTGTCGTTGTAACTGACATAGAAGGTGTCGTCGCCGTTGCCGCCGTACAGCCAGTCAAGGCCCTCGCCGCCCGAAAGGAAGTCGCCGCCATCGCCGCCATAGAGCGTGTCGTTACCGGCGTCGCCATTCAGGTTGTCGCCGAGCACGCCGCCGACGGCGTAGTCGTCTCCGGCGCCCAGGCTCACGCTGAGCCAGTTCGAGGCGTCGGCGGCCCCTGCCCCCCAGATCACCCGATCGGCCATCTGGCTGCCGTTGAACGCCTCGATCTTCTCGACGCCCCGGATCTCGGCGCCGTTGATCAGGCCGGCGCCGCCCGTCCACAGGTTGGTCAGGTCGATGTTCAGGGCCTGCGCGCCGTAGTTGTTCGTTCCCCATTCGAACGACAGGCTGTCCACGCCCGCGCCGCCGTCGATCGCGCGATCGCTGGCGTCGATGATCAGGACGTCGTCGCCCGCGCCGCCGTTCAGCGTGTCGGCGCCGGCCCCGCCCGTAATGTAGTCGCGTCCGCCGCCCCCGGTCAGGACGTCGTCGCCATCGCCGCCATTGATGG
This sequence comes from Caulobacter sp. GW821-FHT10A06, assembly GCF_059415805.1. NCBI lineage: Bacteria > Pseudomonadati > Pseudomonadota > Alphaproteobacteria > Caulobacterales > Caulobacteraceae > Caulobacter > Caulobacter sp. GW821-FHT10A06. The sequence goes on along the minus strand of NZ_JBWKNY010000006.1, from coordinate 276,431 downwards.
TGTCGCTGCCGCCTCCGCCCGTAAGACGATCAGCGCCGCCGCCGCCGTTCAGCGTCGTCGCGTTGATGTAGGCTTCACCGACGACGACCGTGTCATTCATCGCGCCGCCGGTGACCAGGCCCAGCACTTCGACCTCGGTGATGCTGAGCCCGGCTGAAGCATACTGGCCAGTCGTCCAGAGCGTGGTCAGGTCGATGTTCAGAGCCGTGGCGTCCGCCACGAAGTTGATCGTGTCACGGCCCGCGCCGCCGATGACCTTGTCGGCCCCGGCGCCCAGATAGAACTGGTCGTCGCCGTCGCCGCCATCCAGCGTATCGTCGCCAGCCCCGCTATAGAGGCTGTCGTGGCCCATGCCGCCGACCAGCGTTACGCCCGTGGCGCCCGCCTTCATCGTGTCGGATCCCAGGCCGCCGACGATCCGTTCGATGCCGCTCAGGGTGTCGCGCCCCGACGAGATGATGAAGACCGTGCTTTGCGATAGGTCGACGCTCAGATTGTAGTAGATTTGGCTGTAGTCGGCGGTGTCGAAGCCATCCCCGCCGTCGAGGATGTTGTCGCCATTGCCGCCGTCCAGGGTGTCGTCCCCCGCGCCGCCTCGCAGCGTGTCATTGCCATTGCCGCCGAACAGCTTGTTGGCGCCGTCATCGCCGGTCAGGACGTCGGCGAAGCCGGAGCCCAGCAGGCCTTCGATACCGCTGAGAGTGTCCTGCCCCGACCCGCCGGTGCTCTGGGGGCCCGTCACGGCCAGGCTGACCGTCACCGCCGACGTGGCGTCGTTATAGTCGGCATAGTCATAGCCCGCGCCGCCATCGAGCACGTCATCCCCCGCGCCGCCGCGCAGGGTGTCGTCACCACCGCCGCCCAGCAGCGTGTCGTTGCCGCCGCCGCCGCTCAGCAGATTGGCGCCGCCGTCGCCTGTCAGCTTGTCGTTGAAGGCCGAGCCGGTGAGGTTCTCGATATTGAGCAGCGTGTCCGAACCGGCCCCGCCCGTGGCCTGAGGGCCTGAGATCGTCAGGTCCACGGTCACGCCGGCCGTCGCGTTGCCGTAGTAGGCGGTGTCGACGCCCCCGGCGCCGTCCAGGACATCATCACCCGCGGTGCTGACCAGGGTGTCGTTGAACGCCGTACCCGTCAGATTCGCCATGTGTGACCCCGAGCTTGGATCGCGGCGCAGGCTCAAAAGTCACTAACGCCACCTAAAATTGAGCCCAGCTGTGCCCTAAAATTCGAGGTTTCGTCAATCATACTGACGCCGGAACGCAAAAGGGCGACGGCCTGCGCCGTCGCCCTTCATTCGAAGCTCGAAAGTTCGGCGCCTTAGCGCGCGAACTTCTGGAACTTGATGCGCTTGGGGATGAGGCTGTCGGCGCCCAGGCGGCGCTTCTTGTCCTCTTCGTACATTTCGAAATTGCCCTCGAACCATTCGACGTGGCTGTCGCCTTCGAAGGCCAGGATGTGGGTCGCCAGGCGGTCCAGGAACCAGCGATCGTGGCTGATGACCACGGCGCAGCCGGCGAACTCTTCCAGCGCCTCTTCCAGGGCCTGCAGGGTTTCGATGTCCAGGTCGTTGGTCGGTTCGTCGAGCAGCAGCAGGTTGCCGCCGGTGGCCAGGGTCTTGGCCAGGTGGACGCGGTTGCGCTCACCGCCCGACAGCAGGCCGACCTTCTTCTGCTGGTCGCCGCCCTTGAAGTTGAACGAGCCCACGTAAGCGCGGCTGTTGATCTCGCGCTTGCCGACGATCATCACGTCGGTGCCGCCGCTGATCTCTTCCCAGATGGTCTTGTTCGGATCCAGGGCGTCACGCGACTGGTCGACATACGAGAGCTTGACGGTCTCGCCGACCTTGACCGTGCCCTGGTCGGGCTGCTCGCGGCCGGTGATCAGCTTGAACAGGGTCGACTTGCCGGCGCCGTTCGGGCCGATGACGCCGACGATGCCGTTCGGCGGCAGGCGGAACGACAGGTCCTTGAACAGCACCTTGTCGCCGTACTCCTTCTCGAGACCGTTGACCTCGAGCACCAGGCTGCCCAGGCGCGGGCCGGGCGGGATCTGGATGTGGGCCTGGGTCTGGGCGGCGCGGGCGTTTTCCTGCGCGGCGACCATTTCGTCGTACGACGCCAGACGGGCCTTCGACTTGGACTGACGGGCCTTGGGCGAGCTGCGGACCCATTCCAGTTCGCGGGTGAGCGCGCGCTGGCGGGCTTCCGATTCCGACTGCTCCTGGACGACGCGCTTCTGCTTCTGCTCCAGCCAGCCCGAGTAGTTGCCCTCGTAGGGCACGCCCTTGCCGCGGTCGAGTTCCAGGGTCCACTTGGTGACCTGATCCAGGAAGTAACGATCGTGGGTCACCAGGATGACGCAGCCCGGGAACTCTTCCAGGTGATGCTGCAGCCAGGCCACCGACTCGGCGTCCAGGTGGTTGGTCGGTTCGTCGAGCAGCAGCATGTCCGGCTTGCTGAGCAGCAGGCGGGCCAGGGCGATGCGGCGCTTCTCACCGCCCGACAGGTCGGCGATGCTGGCGTCGTTGGGCGGGCAACGCAGGGCGTTGATGGCCATCTCGACCTTGGAATCGATGTCCCACAGGTCCTTGGCGTCGATGACCTCCTGAAGCTTGGTCATCTCCTCCATCAGCTCGTCGGTGTATTCCTCACCCAGCTGAGCCGCGAGCGCGTTGTAGCGGTCGAAGATCTGCTTCTCTTCGCAGTCGGCGATGACGTTGCCCCAGACGTCCAGGGTCGGATCCAGCACCGGCTCCTGCGGGAGGTAGCCGCGCTTGATGCCGTCGGCGGCCTTGGCCTCGCCCGAGAATTCCTTGTCCAGGCCGGCCATGACCTTCAGCAGGGTCGACTTACCCGAGCCGTTGACGCCGACCACGCCGATCTTGGCGTCGGAATAGAAGGACAGCCAGATGTTCTCGAAGACCTTCTTGCCGCCGGGATAGGCCTTGGTCAGGCCCTGCATCTGGAAAATGTATTGCTGAGCCATAGGGCGCGCGTGCTCGCTGGAACGGAGTTTCGGGGATTGGGCGCTGAAATAGCGGTCCAGGCCGCTTCGCGCAATCGTGGCGGGGTCGGATCGTCCTATCCGCGATAGCGCTACCGTCATGGTTTAGTCGCGTGACTGTCGGACAGCCGACACGCTCCCGTCGCCGCGCCGTCGTGGACCGCTGTTAGCCGAGCTTCCCAGGTCGACGTCTCTCCGCGTCGGCAAGGGGAAAAGAAGCTTATGAAAAACCACCTGATGCTGGGCGCCGCCATCAGCGCCCTCTTGTTCGCCGGCCACGCCTTCGCCGCCGAAACCGCCGCCGACGCCGCCCCGGCCGCCGCGCCCGCCGAGGCTTCCGAAGTCGACGCCGTCATCGTCATCGGCCAGGGCCAGAGCCGCCAGGTCCAGACGCTGAAGGACGACGCCATCGGCCTGGAAGCCGCCGGCACCAGCGCGCTGAAGGCCGTCGACAAGCTGCCGGGCGTCACCTTCCAGTCGGCCGACGCCTTCGGGGCTTACGAGTGGTCGACCCGCATCTCGATCCGTGGCTTCAACCAGAACCAGCTGGGCTTCACCCTGGACGGCGTGCCGCTGGGCGACATGACCTACGGCAACCACAACGGCCTGCACATCAGCCGCGCCACCGCCACCGAGAACATCGGCCGCGTCGAGCTGGCCCAGGGCGCGGGCGCCCTCGGCACCGCCTCGACCTCGAACCTGGGCGGCACGCTGCAGTTCTTCTCGCGCGATCCGTCGGAAAAGATGGGCGGCGAGATCGACCTGACCGGCGGCTCGGACAGCATGCACCGCGTGTTCGGCCGTTTCGAAACCGGCGCCATCGAGCAGCTGGGCGGCCTGCGCGGCTACCTGTCGATCGCCGACCAGGGGGCCGACAAGTGGAAGGGCGGCGGCGAGCAGAAGCAGCGCCAGTACGACCTGAAGGTCGTGATGCCGCTGGGCGAGCGCGGCGACCTGACCGGCTTCTACCACCGCTCGGAACGTCGTGAGCAGGACTACCAGGACCTGTCGTTCGACATGATCCGCCGCCTGGGCCGCAACTGGGACAACACCCAGCCGAACTGGGCCCTGGCCATCGCCGCCGCCCGCGCCTACCAGACCAACACCGCCCTGCCCGCGCCGTTCGCCACCGTGGACGACGCCTACTACGCCGGCGCCGGCATCCGTGACGACGATCTGTTCGGCGCCAAGCTGAACCTGGACATCACCGACCACGTCAAGCTGGACGTCACCGCCTACGAGCACAAGAACGAGGGCCAGGGCCTGTGGTACACGCCCTACACGGCCACGCCGGGCTTCGGCACGGCCGGCTCTGACGCCGCCCCGCTGTCGATCCGCACCACCGAGTACGACATCAGCCGCGGCGGCATCACCGGCGGCCTGACGATCGACATCGGCGCCCACCGCATCGGCGTCGGCGGCTGGCACGAGATCAACCACTTCAACCAGGCCCGCCGCTTCTACGGCGAGACGATCTCCAAGCCCTCGCGCGACGCGCTGGACTTCCAGGAGAACCCGTTCTTCACCCAGTGGCAGTACCGCTTCGAGACCAAGACCACCGTCGCCCACCTGGAAGACGAGTGGACCATCAGCGACGCCTTCAAGATCAATTTCGGCTTCAAGTCGATCAAGGTGACCAACGCGGTGACCACCGTCGTCGGCAACCCGCTGTCGGGCGAGATCCAGAGCAAGGACAACTTCCTGCCGCAGGCCGGCTTCGTCTGGAAGGCCACGCCTGACTTCGAAATCTTCGGCGGCTACACCGAGAACATGGGCGCCTACGTCTCGGCGGCCACCTCGGGTCCGTTCAGCTCGCTGAACCAGGACAACGTCAACTACGTCGCCACCAAGCTGAAGCCGGAAAGCTCCAAGACCTTCGAAGCCGGCGCGCGCTATCGCACCGACCGCTTCCAGGGCGTGGCCGCCGTCTATCACGTGGCCTTCGACAACCGCATCCTGGCGGTGCAGCAGGGTTCGTCGATCCAGGGCAACGCCCCGGTGCTGTCGAACGTCGGCTCGGTCGAGACCAAGGGCGTCGAACTGGCCGGCACCTATCGCCTCACCGACGCCTGGAGCCTGTACGGCGCCTACACCTACAACGACTCCAAGTACGACAACGACGTCGTCTCGCTGGACGGCAAGCTGCAAGCCCGCACCAAGGGCAAGACCGTGGTCAACACGCCCAAGAACATCTTCAAGGGCGAGATCGCATTCGACCAGGCCGGCTTCTTCGGCAAGCTGGGCGTGGCCTATACCGACAAGCGCTACTACACCTACGAGAACATCGGCGGTGAAGTCCCCTCGACCACGGTCGCCGACCTGACGGTGGGCTATCGCTTCGCCGAGGACAGCTGGGGCAAGGGCTTCGAGGTCGAGGCCAATGTCACCAACCTGACCGACAAGGACTACATCTCGACGATCGGTTCGGGCGGTTTCGTCAACAGCGACACCAAGGGTGAAGCCATGACGGTCCTGCCGGCCGCGCCGCGTCAGTTCTACGTGTCGATCAAGAAGACGTTCTAAGATCGACTGAGATCGAAACGACGAAGGCCGGGAGGGTGACTTCCCGGCCTTTTTCGTTGCTGGGAGTCTTAGCGCCCCCTCCGTCACGATGCGTATCCGCATCGCGCCACCTCCCCCGTTTCACGGGTGAGGAGGAAGCTGCATCCTCCTGCCCCGCTTGCGGGGGAGGTGGCGCGGCGCCGATAGGCGACGTGACGGAGGGGGCGTTGAAACGGCTAGGCCGCCTGGGCGACAGCCGGCTTGGCCTTGACCTTCGGCCTCTTGCGCTTGGGCACGCCCGTCGGATTGCCCCAGAAGGTCACCACCGCCAGCGTGCCCAGCAAGGTCAGCGTCAGGCCCGAGACCGTCATCACCAGGCGATAAGGCAGACCGCCGACCTTGGCCGCGTGCAGCGGGAAGTCGAGATTGGCGATGCGCGAGCCCAGCGGCATCGCTTGCGCGTCACGGCTGGCGACCATCTTGCCGGTGGCCGGATCGAACCAGGCCATGCTGCGGCCGTTGGGGAGCCACTCGGCCTGCTGGCGCAGGCGGATGCCGATCAGCCCACCCGCCTTGGCCGGCAGACCGATGGTCCGCACCTCGGCGCCGGGGAAGCGCGCCTGGGCCTGGCCGATGACCTGGGTCCAGTCCAGGTCCTTGGCCAGCTTGCCGCCCTTGATCTTCGGCGCGGCCGAGGCCTTCTCCATCACCGCCGCCGACGAGAACGGCGCGCGCAGGGCTTGCGAGAACCACTTCAGATTCATCGCCGCGCCAGTGGTCAGCGACAGGATCAGCAGCGGCGCGATCAGCACGCCCAGGTCGCGGTGATGATGCACGATCGCCGCCCGCTTCATCATCCGGGGCCACAGACGGATGTGGAACATCCGCCGCGTCGGCCACCACAGGATCAGACCGGTGATCACGAAACCCAGACCCGCCAGGCCGGCGATCCCGCCGACGATCTCGCCCGCATCGCCGTTGAAGAGGTGGTGGTGAAAGTCGAAGATCCAGACCTCGGGCCGGGCCCAGTTGGAGGTCCAGGCCTGGACGATGTTCCCGTCCTGGTCGGCGAAGGCCGCCTGCTGTTCCTTCTTGTAGGACAGCTTGTGCAGGCCCATCCGCTCGGTCGCCAGCACGATCGAGCGCGGGCGGTCCTTGGCGGCGAAGACCCTGGTCGCCATCGCGCCCAGGGTCGTCGCGTCCTGCCGCTGCGCGTCGGCGGCGTGGGGCACGGTGGCGCGCAGGAAGGCGTCCTCGTGCACCAGCAACGCGCCGGTGAAGCCCAAAAGCGCCAGCAGCAATCCGATCAGACCGCCGGTCCAGCGGTGCAGAAGGCGCAGAGTCTTCATCAGAAACGGGCTTCCCAGCCGAGGGTCACGGTGCGGCCGCGACCGGCGTAGATCTTGTCCTTGGTCGGCAGGCTCGTGTCCGAATAGTAGGTCAGGTACTGCTTGTCGAAGAGGTTCTGCACGCCCAGCGACACCGCCCCGACCGGCAGCTCGTAACGCACGAAGGCGTCGGCGACCGTGTAGCCCTCGAAGTCGTCCTTCACGAGCGCGGTCTGCATGTTGCGCGAGATGTACTTCTGCACCTGGGCGCGCACGGCCCACTTGCCGGTGCGGTAGTCTGCGGCCAGGTTCAGGCGGTCGGGCGAGATGTTCGCGCCGTCCAGATAGGTGTCCAGCGTCCCATCCGCGTTGGTGTCGGTCTTGCCGCGCAGGCGGGCATAGCCGGTCGAGACCTCCAGGCCCGGGACCGGGGTCTTGGCCTTGACGTTCACTTCCAGGCCCTCGATGGCGACCTTCTGGCGCTGGACGTCGAAGATGCCGCCGGCGTTCTTGACCAGCAGCTGGCCCAGGTCCGACGAGGACCAGAAATAGGCGACGCTGGCGTCGAACGGGCCGCGCTTGTACTCGGCGCCCAGTTCGCGGTTGTTCGACACGATCGGCTCGACGGCCAGGTAGGTGTCGACATCGACATTGGCGACATTGATGGCGCGCAGGATGCGGCCGACGTCCGGCACGGTGTAGCCCTCGGCATAGCTGCCGTAGAAGCGGATGCCCTGGGCCGGCTCGAACACCACGCCGCCATTGGCCAGGGTCGCCTTGAAGTCGGGATTGCCGCCGCCGACCTTGCGAGCGCCGTAGAAGGCTAGGGTCGTGAAGTCGTCGACCTTCAGCTGGACGTTCTCGAAGCGCAGGCCGCCGGCCAGGCGCAGCTTGCCGTCGAACAGGGCGTAGTTGCCTTGTACGAACGGGGCGACGCTCTCGAACTTGGTCGGCGGCACCCAGGCGCGGCCGGTGGCGACCAGCAGCTGGGCGGTGGTGTCGGTCAGGGCGTCGACGCCGACGGTGGCCGTCAGGTCCTTGATGCCCGGCACGGTGCGCTCGTAGTTCACGCGCGCGCCCAGCTTGCGCGAGCGGTTCGAGGACTGGTCGAACAGCGTGCCGTTCGGGGCGATGCTGACGTCCTGGAAGGTGGCGTTCTTGTCGCCGCCGAAGGTGTCGCGCGAGCGGTTGAAGAACAGCTGGGCGGTGAAGTTGCCGCCATAGAGGTCGCTGGTCAGCTGGGCCGAGACGGTCTCGACGCGGTTGGCGGCCGGGATGCCGGGCACCACGCCGCGATAGGCAGTGCTGGGCAGGCGCGTGGCGCGATTGCCGTCGGTAAGAGCTGCGGCCGTGCCGGTGACGGTCACATAGTCGCCGTCGCCCTTCAGCTCGAAACGGTTGGCGACCAGGTCCAGGCGGGTGTTCTCGGCGATCTGCCAGCCGAAGCGGCCGAACACCGACAGGGTCTTGGAGTCCTGGACGTCGCCCTGGGTGTTGTCCATGCCGATGCGGCGGCCGTTAGCGTCGTAGAAGGCGCCGCGCGCGTCATAGGCGACGCCGACCGTGGCGTCGAAATCCCCCTCCCGCCAGCCGACCAGGCCGGCCAGCTTGCCGCCCATCGCGTCGCCCAGCTTGTGAGCCAGGGTGGTCTGGGCCAAGACCTTACCCGAGACGCCGTCGCGCAGCGGCGGGCCGACCGTCACCTGGTTCACGACGCCGCCGGTCGCGCCGATGCCTTGCAGGGCGTTGGAGCCGTAGATCAGCTCGACGCGGTCGATGAAGAACGGGTCGATGGTGTAGCCGTCACGCGAGCCGTCGCGGATCGGGGTCGACTGCGGGATGCCGTTGATGGCGTACAGCGGCGAGCGGCCGCGCAGGCTCTCGCCCGAGCCCGACAGCTTCTGGCGCGTGGGCGAGAACGACGGCGACAGGGTCGAGATGGCGTCGACGATCGAGCCGCCGATGGCGACCTGCTGGCCCAGGGTCTCGTTGTTGATCACGTCCACCGTCAGCGGCAGGGCGCTGGCCGGCAGGCTGGTGCGCGCGGCGGTGATCACCACCTGGTCGACATCGGTCGTGCTCGCGCCGGACTGGGCATGGGCGGCGGTGGCGCAGGCCAAGGCCAGCAGAGAGGCGGTGGCGAGACGGGCGGCTTGAGACGACATGGGCGGATCCGGACAACGAAGGTCCGGCGGCGGGTATAACTTTTGCGATTGATTTGCAATATCGGACGTCGAAACAGCGACGCTTCGGCGTCATGACCTCCGGGGTCATTTCGCGTTCGCGCGGCCCGCGCTACCCCAGTTCACAGATGTAACTCGGGGAGAGACGGATGACCTTCGGACGCAGAACCTTCCTGGCCGGCGCGGGCGCCCTGGTCGCTTCAACAGCCCTCGCCGCCCCGGCCAAGCCGCGCCGGATCATCGATGTGCACATGCACGCCTATCCGGCGACGACGGTCTTTGACGACCCGATCGTCAATCCGATCACCGGCAAGAAAAGCCCGATCCGCACCGGCGCCGACCACATGGAGGCCTGCATCGCCGAGATGAAGCGCCGCAACGTGGTCATGGGCGTGGTCAGCGGCGGCGATGGCGACCGGCTTAAGGCGGCCACCGACTGGCACGACCGCGACCCGGCCCGCTTCATCGCCGGCGCGGGTGTCCGGGGTTCAGACGACACGCCGCTGCCGCCCCTGGACGTGCTGCGCAAGGCCTTCGCCGACGGCAGCATCAAGGTGCTGGGCGAGGTCACCGCGCAATATGCCGGCCTGCCGTTGGGCGATCCCAAGTACGAGCCTTACCTGGCGCTGGCCGAGGAGTTCGACATCCCGGTGGCCCTGCACACCGGCTCGATGCCGGGCGGCACGACCTTCGACGCCTGCTGCCGCACGGCGCGGGCCCGACTGGGCAATCCGGAATATGTCGAGGAGGCGCTGAACCGGCATCCCAAGCTGCGCCTGAACCTGATGCACGGCGGCTGGCCCTATCTGGGAGAAACCATCGCCATCCTGATGCTGTATCCGAACGTCAATCTGGACACCGGCGCGCTGGCCTGGCTGCTGCCGCGTCCGGCCTTCCACGGCATCCTGCGCCAGCTGGTCGAGGCGGGTCACAGCAAGCGGATCATGTTCGGCTCGGACAACATGTTCTGGCCCGACGCCATCGGCCTGTCGATCGACGCGGTCGAGGCCGCGACCTTCCTCACCGAGGACCAGAAGCAGGACATCTTCTTCAACAACGCGGCCAAGTTCTACAAACTACCGGCCGCCTGATTTCACCCCGTGCCAGCGGTGACACGCAAAAGAAAAGCCCGGCCAAAACGACCGGGCTGAAAGTTTATAGGGAGGAAACGCCCAGGAAGGGCAGAGGCGCTCGGCGCCTCACGGGATCCTGATAGCGCTACCATCGGTGTAGATGCAAGCGATTCCTGGCCGGCGCGGCGACCTGCCGCACTTTGATCGCTCGCGACGCTTTACGGCGCGGCCTGGAGGTCATACCAATGTTACCGCTACCGACAGCAAGTCGGGGCGGGAGAAAACGCTGATGAAGATGTTCGCGCGGCCTGCGTTGATCGCCGCTGGTCTGGCATTTGCCCTCGCCCTGCCCGCCTATGCCGAGACCCCCAAGAGCCTTAAGTGGGTCGGCAGCTGGGCCAGCGCCCAGATGGCGCCGGACGCCAAGAACAGCCTCGCTCCCGAAGACTATCCCGACGCCACCCTGCGCCAGGTCGTGCGGCTGTCGATCGGCGGCGACAAGATCCGCGTGCGGCTGTCGAACGCCTTCGGGACCCAGCCCCTGACCATCAAGGCCGCCCGCGTGGCGGTCTCGGCGGCCCTGAACAGCGCCCGCATCGATCCCGCCACCGACCGCGCCCTCACCTTCTCGGGCCGGAGCGAGGTGACCATTCCCGCCGGCGCCGACTACTGGTCCGATCCGGTCAGCTTGAAAGTCACGCCGCTGACCAGCCTGGCCATCAGCCTGCACTATCCCGCCGCGCCCAGCGTCCAGACCGGCCACCCCGGCTCGCGGGCGACCTCCTACGTCCTGGCCGGCGACCACACCGCCGACGCCGATCTGCCGGGGGCCAAGACCGCCGACCGCTGGTTCCAGATCTCCAGCGTCGACGTGGTCTCGCCGAAAGCCGGCGCGATCGTCGCGTTCGGCGACAGCATCACCGACGGTTACGGCGTGCAGCCCAACACCAACCTGCGCTGGACCGACGGCCTGCTGGAGCGCCTCAAGGGCAAGAACCTGGGGATCCTGAACCTGGGCATCGGCGGCAACCGCGTGCTGCTGGACGGCCTGGGTCCCAACGCCCTGGCGCGGTTCGAGCGTGACGTCCTCAGCCAGGCCGGCGTCACCCACGTGATCCTGCTGGAAGGCGTCAACGACCTGGGCGTCCTGACCCGCGACGCGCCCGCCACGCCCGAGGCGCACAAGGCCCTCGTGGAGCAAGTCACCGCCGCCTACCGCCAGATGATCGACCGCGCCCACGCTCGCGGCATCAAGGTCATCGGCGCGACCATACTGCCCTACTCCGGCTCGGCCTATTACCACCCCGGTCCGGAGAACGAGGCCGACCGCCAGGCGATCAACGCCTTCATCCGCGCGCCCGGCAACTTCGACGGCGTCATCGACTGGGACAAGGCCCTGCGCGACCCGGCCCGCCCGACCTACCTGCTGAAGGCCTATGACAATGACGGCCTTCACCCCAATCTGGCCGGCTACAAAGCCATGGCGGATGCTATTCCGTTGAGCCTGTTCGAGAGCAAATAAGCCATGCGCATCGTCCTCGCCGCCGCCCTCGCCCTGGTCGCCACGACGGCCCCCCTCTCGCAAACTTGGGCCGCCGACAAACCCGTCATCGCCTTCACCTGGGATGACCTGCCCGCCCACGCGGCCCTGCCGCCGGGCGCGACCCGCACCCAGATCGCGACCGACCTGCTGAAGGCTTCGGCCGAGGCTAAGGCCCCGGCGTTCGGCTTCATCAACGGCGTCCAGACCGAGCGCGAACCCGGCTCCGACGCGGCCCTGAAGCTGTGGCGCGAAGCTGGCCAGCCGCTGGGCAACCACGGCTGGTCGCACCAGAACCTGGCCAGCCTGACGCCCGAGCAATTCGCGGACGAGGCCGCCAAGAACGAGCCGATGCTCAAAGAGTTGATGGCCGGCCAGGACTGGCGCTGGCTGCGCTTCCCGTTCCTGTCGGAAGGCGACACGCCGGAGAAGCGCCTGGCGGTCCGCGTCTGGCTGGCGACCAACCACTACAAGATCGCCAGCGTGACGATGAGCTTCGGCGACTGGGCCTTCAGCGACCCGTACGCCCGCTGCGTGGCCAAGAACGATCAGGCCTCGATCGCCCAGCTGGAAAAGATCTATCTGGACGGCGCGGCCGCCGTCGCCGATCGCTCGCGGGCCATGGCCAAGACCCTGTACGGCAAGGACATCCCCTACGTCCTGCTGATGCACGGCGGCGCCTTCGAGGCCCGCATGGCCACGCGCCTGTTCAAGCTCTACCAGGACAAGGGCTACGGCTTCACCACGCTGGAAAAGGCCGAGAGCCACCCGTTCTACAAGACCGACGTGGACCCCAGCCTGCCGCCGGAACCCACCACGCTGGAGGACGCGCTGAAGGCCAAAGGCCTGCCGGTCCCGGCCCAGCCGATCGACCTAGCGGCGGTTCAGGGCATGTGTCGCTAAGCGCCCCCTCCGTCACGTCGCCTATCGGCGCCGCGCCACCTCCCCCGTTTCACGGGGCAGGAAAGAGCAGCTTCCTCCTGCCCCGCTTGCGGGGGAGGTGGATCGCTGCGGATACGCAGCGAGACGGAGGGGGCGCTTTCCGCGTTTCAATCCCGCAACAACTTCCCTGCTGACAACGGCGACGCTCGCGCATAGCGTCCCGCGCCATGATCAAGCCCTCGCTCACGGCGCTCGCGGCCGTCCTCGCCCTGTCCACGCCGGCTTTGGCGGAAAAACTCACCCCGGAACGGGTTTTCGCCGATCCCAGCCTGTCGGGTCCCACCGCCAAGGGCGTGGCCCTGTCGCCGGACGGCAAACGCGTCACCTATCTGAAGGGCAAGCCGGAAGCGGCCAACGTCCAGGACCTGTGGGCCGCAGACGTCAAGGGCGGCGAGCCCTATCGCCTGATCGACAGCGCCGCGCTGTCGTCGGGCGCCAAGGAGCTGTCGGAAGCCGAGAAGGCCCGCCGCGAACGCGCCCGCGTCTCGGCCCGCGGCATCGTCGAATACAGCTGGGACAAGCAGGGCCGCTTCATCCTGGTGCCGCTGGACGGCGACCTCTATCTGGACAGCGTCGCCGACGGCAAGGTCACCCGCCTGACCGAAACGCCGGGCGATGAGGTCGACGCCAAGGTCTCGCCCAAGGGCGGCTTCGTCAGCTACGTCCGCGACCAGAACCTCTACATCAAGCCGCTGGCAGGCGGGGCCGAAACGGCCCTGACCACCGAGGGCAAGGACACCCTGTCGTTCGGCGTCGCAGAGTTCGTGGTGCAGGAGGAGCTGGACCGCTTCACCGGCTACTGGTGGAGCCCGGACGAGAGCCGCATCGTCTACACCCGCGTCGACGAGAGCACCGTCGACGTCGTGCCGCGCGCCGACATCGGTCCGGGCGGCGCTACCGTGGTCAACCAGCGCTATCCGCGCGCCGGCCGCCCCAACGCCGTGGTCGAGCTGTTCGTTCGCGACCTGGCCTCGGGCCAGGTGCGCAAGCTGGACCTGGGCGCCAACAAGGACATCTACCTGGCCCGCGTCGACTGGTCGGCCGACGGCAAGACCGTCTACGCCCAGCGCCTGTCGCGCGACCAGAAGACCATCGACCTGATCGCCTTCGACGCCGCCACCGGCGCGGCCAAGACGCTCGTCACCGACACCGACGCCCACTGGGTCGAGGCGCGCGACGACTTCTACCCGCTGAAGGACGGCACCTTCCTGTGGTCGTCGGAGAAGGACGGCAATACCCACCTCTATCGCTACGCCGCCGACGGCAAGCAGATCGCCCAGATCACCAAGGGCGACTGGCCGATGGCCGGGCTGGAGGGCGTCGACGAGGACCGCAAGGTGGCGATCTTCATCGCCTCGATCGACACGCCGATCGAGCGCCGCCTGTACGAGGTGTCCTACGCTAAGCCCGGCAAGCCCAAGGCCCTGACCTCGGCCGGCGGCTGGTGGTCGGCCAAGGTGGCCGCCAGCGGCGGCGCCTTCGCCGGCACCTACGAAGATCCCAAGACCCCTCCGCAGACCGCGCTGTACGACAACACCGGCAAGCGCGTGCGCTGGATCGAGGAAAACAAGCTGGCCGAGGGTCACCCCTACTGGCCCTATGCCTCGACCCTGCCGGTTCCGGAGTACGGCTCGCTGAAGGCCGCCGACGGCGAGACCCTCTATTACGAGATCCTCAAGCCGCAGAACTTCGACGCCAGCAAGAAGTACCCGGCCCTGCTGGCGGTCTATGGCGGCCCGCACGCCCAGCAGGTCAAGCGCACCTGGCAGAGCGTGTCCGAGCGCACCTATCTGGAAGCCGGCTACGTCGTCTTCCGGATCGACAACCGCGGCAGCGGCAGCCGCTCGGCCAAGTTCATGCGCGCTTTGGATCGCAACCTGGGCACGGTCGAGGTCGAGGATCAGCTGCTGGGGGCCAAGTTCCTGGCCGGTCTTCCTTACGTCGACCCGGACAAGCTGGGCGTGATGGGCTGGTCGTACGGCGGCTTCATGACCCTGATGCTGCTGACCGCCGACAACACCCCGTTCAAGGCTGGCGCGGCCGGCGCCCCGCCGACCGAGTGGGGCCTGTACGACACGGCCTATACCGAGCGCTACATGGGCAAGCCGGACGAGAACAAGGCCGGCTACGCCTATTCGGATCTCAACACCCGGATCGGCAAGCTGGCGCCCGGCAGCCTGCTGCTGCTGCACGGCATGGCCGACGACAACGTCATCTTCGAGAACAGCACCCGGCTGATGTCGGCCCTGCAGGCCAAGGCCATCCCGTTCGAGATGGCGCTCTACCCCGGCGAGCGTCACAGCGCGCCGCGCAGCAAGACCAAGGGCCTCAGTGTGCTGACGAAGCACCTGGAGTTCTTCGACCGCAAGCTCAAGGGCCAATAGGCCGCGCGCGCCGTCCGCGTCCTTCCGGGCGCGGACGGCCTGCGACACCCTGCCCGCCCCCATTGACCTTATGTCGCAGGGTGCTCGGGCTGGGTACAGCTTATGGTTATCGGCGCTGGTTCAGGAAAAACGCGCCAATGACCAAGACCACCGAAGCCGCCGTCGAATGGCTGATCGAGACCGTCAAGGTCGCGCTCGAGGAAGGGCGCGCCACCGAGACCGAGCTCGAGGAGTGGCTGCTGGCCGCCATCCTGTTGGAAGAAATGGCCATCGAAGAACAGCAGGACGACCAGGAAGCCCGCACGTTCGGCGCCTGGTTCGCCCAGGCTAGCGGGACGGTTCACTAGCCTTCCACGTCTCGGCGTCCAGGCTCAGATAGACGCTGTCGCACCATTCTTCCCCGACCAGCCAGGTCTTTTCCTTCCGTCCCGTCTCGACAAAACCCAGGCGCGTCAGCAGCTTGAGGCTGGCCGCATTGCGCGGGTCGACGTCCGCGACCGCCGCCGACACGAACTCGAAGCCTCGGTCCAGCACCGCGCTTAGAGCTTCATGGGCGAAGCCTCTGCCCCAGTAGTCGGGGTGGAAGATGAAGCCGATCTCCGGATACTCGTAGAAACCGGCCTTGCCGATCACGGCGCCGTTCAGCTCGACGACAAAATCCTCGCCGTCGGCGGGATCGATCGCGATCATGCCGCGCAGCCAGCTGAGCGAGCGTTCCAGCGTGGCATGCGGCGGCGTCGACCAGAACCGCGTCGCGCGCGGATCGCTCAGGATCGCGTGGATCGCCAGGAGGTCATCCTCCCGAGCCTTGCGCAGCAACAGCCGTTCGGTGCGGAGCGTGGTCATGAACTCGAGCTAGCACGACAGCCGCTTGACTTCCGTAGCGAAAGAAAACGAACCTTCGCGACATGACCAGCTACACCGATCTCGTCGCCGCCATCACCGCCACCGACAGCGGCTTCTCGGCCCATGTCTCCGACGACTGGAAGCAGGGCCGCACCACCTATGGCGGCCTGTCCGCCGCCCTGTGCGTTGAGGCGGCCCAGCGGGCGTTTCCGGACGCCCCGCCCCTGCGCTCGGCCCAGTTCGCCTTCGTCGGTCCGGCGGCCGGTGAGCTGTCGATGCAGGTCAGGACGCTGCGTCAGGGCAAGTCGACCTTGTTCGCCAGCGTCGACCTAATCGGCGAGCAGGGCGTGGCCACCCACGGAACCCTGACCTTCGGCGCGGGCCGCGAGTCGCACATTCCCGCCTATGCCGATGTCGCCTGTCCCGCCGTCGCACCGCCCGACCAGTGCGAGCCGTTCCACAAGGGCGACACCAGCCAGGCCCCCAGCTTCATCCGCCAGTTCGACTTCCGCGTCGCCGGCGGCGGACGGCCGGGCACGGGCGAGCCGCCGGAATATCTGCTGTGGATCCGTCACCGCGATGCGGCCGCCACCTCGCTCTCGGCCCTGATCGCCCTGGGCGACGCCCCGCCGCCGCCGGCCATGACGCTGTTCCAGAAGTTCGGCCCGATCTCGACCATGACCTGGGCGCTGGATGTCGTGGGCCTGCCTGGTGAGGACGACGACGGCTGGCGCCTGCTGCGCAGCAAGTCCGAGACCATCGCTGAGGGTTACTCGACGCAAGAGATGCATCTGTGGGACAGCCGTGGCCGCCCGCTGATCCTGGCGCGGCAGAACGTGGCGATCTTCGTCTAGCGACGGTGGGGCCGAAACCTCGTCCTTCGACAGGCTCAGGATGAGGTTTCTACTGCACTCGGCGCCAAAATAGTCCTCACCCTGAGCCTGTCGAAGGGCGAGGACGGCCCCTCGGTGCTTGTCGCCTCGAAACTTTTGACCTCATGCTCGCCCCCGTTCGGTCGCCCCCAGAGTCGCGGCCGCGTTCGGGGAAACGCTCATGACCAAGATCGCCTGCCTGGCTGGCGCGGCCGCACTCGCGCTGCTCGCGGGAGCCGCTCACGCCCAGTCTTCGGAAGACGCCACCAAGGGCTATCTGGCGGTCATCAAGGACAAGAACCCCGTCCTGAACGCCGTCATCGCCACCAACCCCAGCGCCTTGGCCGACGCCAAGGCGCTGGACGCCGAGCGCAAGGCTGGCAAGGTCCGCTCGCCCCTGCACGGCGTTCCGATCCTGTTGAAAGACAATGTCGAGAGCGCCGATCCCCTGGCCACCACCGCCGGCTCGCTGGCGCTGAAGGACAATGTCACCGGCCGCGACGCGCCCATCGCCAAGCGCCTGCGCGACGCGGGCCTGGTCATGCTGGGCAAGGCCAACCTGTCGGAATGGGCCAATATCCGCTCGTCCAAGTCGATCAGTGGCTGGAGCGCGGTGGGCGGCACGGTGCGCAACCCCTATGTCCTGGACCGCAGCGCCTGCGGCTCGTCCAGCGGCTCGGGCGCGGCGGTGGCGGCGGGCCTGGCGCCCCTGGCCATCGGCACCGAGACCGACGGCTCGATCACCTGCCCCGCCGCGATCAACGGCCTGGTGGGCCTGAAGCCGACCCTGGGCCTGGTCTCGCGCACCCACATCGTGCCGATCAGCCACAGCCAGGACACCGCCGGCCCGATGACCACCACGGTCGAGGACGCCGCCAAGGTGCTGACCGTCATCGCCGGCAGCGACCCGGCCGACCCGGCCACCAAGGACGCCGACGCCCGCAAGACCGACTACGCTGCCGGCCTGTCGAAGGACGCGCTGAAGGGCGTCAAGCTGGCGGTCGCCCGGTTCTACACCGGCTACTCGCCCAAGCTGGATCTGGTGTTCGAGAACGCCCTGAAGGAGCTGCAGGCCCAGGGCGCGATCCTGGTCGACGTCAAGGAGTTCGACGAAGGCCCGATCGGCAAGGCCGAGGGGACGGTGCTCTACACCGAGCTGAAGGCCGACATGGCCGCCTACCTGGCCTCGACCGACCCGAAGAAGGTGCCCAGCCGCACGCTGGCCGACCTGATCGCCTTCAACAAGGCCACGCCCAAGGAGTTTGAGTGGTTCGGCCAGGAGAGCTTTGAGCGGGCCGAGAAGACCAAGGGCCTGACCGATCCCGACTATCTGAAGGCCCTGGCCGACTCCAAGCGGCTGGCCGGTCCGGAAGGCATCGACAAGATCCTCAAGGACACCGGCGCGGTGGCCATCATCGCCCCGACCACCGGCCCGGCCTGGACCATCGATCCGCTGAACGGCGACAACTATGGCGGCTCGTCGACCACCCTGCCCGCCGTGGCCGGCTATCCGCACCTGACCGTGCCGATGGGCGCCGTCACCGGCCTGCCGGTGGGCTTGTCCTTCATCGGTCCGGCCTGGAGCGAGAAGCTGCTGCTGAACCTGGGCTACGCCTATGAGCAGGCGACGCAGCACAGGAAGCCGCCGCAGTTCTTGAAGACGATCGCCCCGTAGACCGGCGGGGCCATCACCCCTAGGTTGATCTTCCTAACGCCCAGCTTTTGTCATATTACGATTGTAAATGACAAGGCATAACAGGTCAGGGAGATCGGCCATGGTTCGTCGCAGTCTTCGTTTCGCGGGCGTCAGTATCCTGTCCCTGGCCGTGGTCGGCGCGTCGCCGGCCTCGGCCCTTCCTGCTCCCGGCGATGGCGCGGTGACGCCCGAGGCCTGCGCGGCCCTGGGCTTCGCGGCGCCCTCGAGCCGTGACGATGTCGTCGTGTCGGGAGTCCGCAAGCGCGTGTCCGGCGTCACCGGCCGAGCTCCCGTGGCGGAGTATTCGGCCCGGGTCGGCGCGCCGCCGCCCCCTCCGCCACCGCCACCGCCACCTCCCCCGCCGCCGTCAGCGGCGAACATGACGCCTCCGCCGCCGCTGCCGCTCCCGCCGGTCCAGTCGCGCTTCACGGCGCCGGCGATCATCAGCGGATCGCCGCACGTGCCCACGGCGATGGACACCGAGCGATATCCCGGCGCGGCCGCCAATCCGGTCAAGCGCGTGGCCGAGGAGCCGGTCTCGACCTTCTCGATCGACGTCGACACGGCCGCCTACGCCAATACCCGCCGCTTCCTCAACGACGGCAGCGCCCCGCCCCGCGACGCCATCCGGGTCGAGGAGCTGGTGAACTATTTCGACTACGGCTACGCCCGCCCGGCCAGCACCGAGACTCCGTTCCGCGCCACGGTGGCGGTCGCCCCCTCGCCGTGGTCGAAGGAGCGCCAGATCCTGCACATCGGCCTGCAGGGCTATGCGACGCCGCGCACCGACGCGCCGCCGCTGAACCTGGTCTTCCTGGTCGACACCTCGGGCTCGATGATGGGGGCCGACCGCCTGCCGCTGGCCCAGAAGGCGCTGAACGTGCTGATCGACCAGCTGCGGCCGCAGGATCGGGTCTCGATGGTCGCCTATGCCGGCTCGGCCGGCGCGGTGCTGTCGCCCACCGATGGCCGCTCGAAGCTGAAGATGCGCTGCGCTCTGGGAGCACTACAGGCAGGCGGCTCCACGGCCGGCGGCCAGGGGCTGGAACTGGCCTATGCCCTCGCCAAGCAGAACTTCACCAAGGGGTCGGTCAATCGGGTGATCCTGGTCACCGACGGCGACTTCAATGTCGGCATCTCGGACCCGACCCGGCTGAAGGACTTCGTCGCCGACCAACGCAAGAGCGGCGTCTATCTGTCGGTCTACGGCTTCGGGCGCGGCAACTACAACGACACGATGATGCAGGCCCTGGCCCAGAACGGCAACGGCGTGGCCGCCTATGTCGACACCCTGAACGAGGCCCGCAAGCTGCTGCGCGACGACTTCCAGGCCAGCCTGTTCCCGATCGCCGACGACGTGAAGATCCAGGTCGAGTTCAATCCCGCGCGGGTCGCTGAGTATCGCCTGATCGGCTACGAGACGCGCCTGCTGAACCGCGAGGACTTCAACAACGACCAGGTCGACGCCGGCGAGGTCGGCTCGGGCGCGTCGGTGACGGCGCTGTACGAGATCACTCCGGTCGGCGCGCGGCCCTCGTCGGATCCGTTGCGGTATGGCGAGCAGAAGCCCGCGCCGGTCGCCAGCGGCGAGCTGGCCTTCCTCAAGGTGCGCTACAAGCCGCCGGGCGGGACCGTTTCGAAGCTGATCGAACGCCCGATCGGCAAGGCGGACAGCTACGCCAGCCTGTCGGCGGCGCCGGAGTCCACACGGTTCGCGTTGGCGGTCGCTGCCTACGGCCAGAAGCTGCGCGGCGACCCGTGGGTGGACGAGGGCTTCGACTGGCCGGCCGTCACTGCCCTGGCGCAAAGCGCGCGCGGCGAAGACCCCGACGGCCTGCGCGCGGAGTTCGTGCAGCTGACCAAGGCCGCGCGGGACGTGAAGGCGCGGTAGCCCCTCATCCGCTCATCCCCGCGAAAGCGGGGACCCAAGTCGAGCCAACCTATTTCGCCTTCCTAGGCCTTGTGCCTAGGACCCATGGGTCGGCTTGGTTTGGGCGTTCCGTGTGAACTCCGCCAGCGCGGGCGATCACCTGATCGGCTCAGCGGTCACGGAGCGATGGGTCCTAGGCACAAGGCCTAGGAAAGCAGGATGGGGTGGACAGGCCGCTTGGGTCCCCGCTTTCGCGGGGATGCACGGTGATTGAGCCTACGGAATCCGCGGCCGGATCGTGTCGATCGGCGGCGGGGGCGGCGTCACCTTGTGGGGGTTCGGGGCCGAGGGCGGCGGCGGGCCGATCGGGCCGGGATACGGCGGATAGGGCTGGGCGCAGGCCGCCAGGGCGACGGCGGCCAGGCTCAGGACCAGCAGCGGCCTCAGCATCGCGGATCGCGACCCGACGGGCCGCCCAGGCCCAGGCCCGAACGGAAGCAGCGGTTCTCGTAGCGCGGATCCCACACCTCGGTGCGGCCGTCGCTGCGGGTGAACTGCCAGCGCTCGCCGCGATCATCGCGGCCCGAGATGCTGACCTGGCCTGGACGGTCCGAGGTCACGCCGTACGACTCGCGGGTGACGCCATCGACCGCGCAGGACGACACCAGGCCCGGACGGCTCAGATCGCCGGTCAGGCCCGCGGCCGAACCGGTCTGGGCGTTGTAGGCGGCCACATCGGTGCCGCCGCCACGCCCGCCGCCGACGAACACCTGGGTGCCCGTGGTGCTGTCATAGGTCATGATGTCGGGCGCCTGGCCCACGATCGGCGCGCCGCAGATGTCGCGACGCTTGGGACCGCCCTGCCCCGGCTGGGCCGAGGCCTGGGCCGCGACCAGGGTCGAGGCGAGGATGACGGCGGCGGTCAGGCCGCGAACCAGCTTGCTCATTTGGGGGCTCCCCCTTGCTGAAGCGTCCGGTATGGGCGCGGGCCGCCGGCCAGGCCCGACGCAGCGGCGTCGTCAGCCAGTTCCGGCGGCGGGTTGGACGCGGCCATCGGCGGCGCGGCGGCGATCGAGTCCGCCGGCCAATAGGTGTCGTAGTCCAGGCGAGCGCGATCACGCTGGGTGCGATAGAGCTCCGGCGCCTCGAACCACGGACGGCAGGTCAGTTCACCGTCGAAGAAGCCGCTGACCAGGGCCTTGCAGCCTTCGGGACGGGCATAGATGCGGTTGTCCACGGCGCGGATCTGGCCGCCGGCGTCGGCATAGATGCCCGAGCGCATGACGCCGACGATCTTGTTGTGGCTGGCATAGGCGATGCCCGAGGCGACGTAGAGGCCGACATCGACTGCCTCCAGCTCGCCGTCATTGAGGCGCAGGTTGGCGTTCTCGACCGTCACGGCCCAGTCGCTGTCGCGGACCACGGGGCGCAGCAGGGTCGTCTCATCGCCGCCGCCGATATAGACGCCGCGCGAGAAGCCATCGACGTACAGGCCGTCGATGGTCACCAGCTGTTGGCGGTTCATGCCGCTGATCACGAAGCCGGCCGAGTTGCGGGTGCGCGACGAGCCGGTCCAGTCGCCCAGGCGGACGATGCGGATGTCACGCAGGCGGCTGTCGCCCGCCGTCTCGAAAGCGCCGCCGATGGCGGTGGCGGCGATCTCGACGTTCGAGGCCATGATCGTGCCGGTGGCCTTGACCACGGCCGAGCGGGTGCGGCCGATGAAGACGGCGTTGGACAGCTCGATGCGGCTGTCGCCGATGTCGAAGGCCGAGGCGTCGCCGTCGTAGCGGACGGTGACGTCCTTCAGGGCGATCTCGGTGGCGCGGCCGACGATACACGAGGCCGAACCGCCGCGACGCGACTCGATGCCCAGGCCCTCGAGCACGACGAACTGCACGCCCGGCGCGATCTTGATGCAGGGCTGGTCGGCCGGGGCCACCAGGATCGGACGGCCCGGACCCGGCGTGTAGTTGCGGACCACGATCGTCACCGACTGGGTGATGTTCAGCGACTCGACGCAGGCCCCGCCCTCGCTGGAGGTCAGGGTGATGGTGTCGCCGTCATAGAGGCGCGCCAGGGTGTCGGACACCTGGCCCGGATAGGCGTAGTCGCAATTGATCTCGCGCGAGACGTACCCGCCGCCGCCAGGACCATAGCCGCCACCGTTGCTGATCGCGCACCGGCCGCTGCGCGTGCGGTAGTAGCCGCGCGGGCAAGGCCTGGGCTTGGCGTAGCGGACCTTGCAGCCGTGCGAGAGGTTGGGCTGGATCAGCAGGCCGAAACACGGGCGGATCTGCTGGTCGATCTTGGCGTCGGGCGAGGCGAAGGCGACCTCGGGGGCGGCGGCCGCCACGCCCAGGATCAGGGCGGCCCAAAGCGCCATCAGGCGGCTGAGGCGCAGCATCAGTAGTCCCTTTCGCTATACGGACGACCGCGATCGGCCGCGGGCCGGGGCGGACGCGAAACCTGGGCCAGCAGCTGTTGCAGGCGATAGGCCGACGGCTTGAAGCCCGAGAGAGCCCCGTCCAGCTGGTAGACCACCGCCTTGGCGCGGTCCTGGTCGGCCACGCCCTGCAGGCCCAGGGAGAAGAAGGTCGACATGGCGTACTTGGCCTCGGCCGAACCCTGGCGCTCGGCTTCCGAGTACCAGTGATAGGCGCGGGCGTAGTCGCGCGGCACGCCCACGCCTTCGGAGTACATCACCGCCAGCACCAGCTGGGCCTTGGACGAGCCGTTGACCGCCGCGTACTGGATGGCCCGCACCTTCTCGATCGCCGCCAGGCGACCGGTGGCGGGACGGCCCAGCATGCTCTGCAGCGTCTGGGCGTCGTTCACGGTCAGCAGCTTCTCGTCGAGCATCGGCGCCGGGATGACCCGCAGATAGGTCAGGGCCTCGGCCACGTGGACGAAGGGCAGCTCGTTGATCCGGCTGAGCGCGGCCTCGCGGGCCTCGCCCGACAGGTCCGACTCGTCCGAATGCGGCACGCCCGAGTCGGGCGATTCCGGCGGATAGAACTCGTAGGTCGGGATCCAGCGCTTGGCCTTGGTCTCGACGAACGAGCCGTACGACGCGCGCTGCGGCGAGGACCGCTCGAAGTCCTTCAGCATCACATAGGCCGACACGTCGCCGGTCTGCACCGCCAGGTAGTTGTACAGATAGGCGTCGACGTCGTTGCGGCGGAACAGGTCCAGGGCGGCCGGCGCGCCGGGCGTGCTGGGCTTGCCGTAGGCCTCGATGGCCTGGAGGTTGTCCGAAGGCTCGCCGTACGGGCCGAAATAGCCGTCGTGGATGCGCGCCAGGGTGCGGAAGCCGTCCGCGCCCTGCGCCGACAGCACGTAGATCACGCGGTTGCGGACCTTCTCGCGCTCTTCAGTCGACATGCGCGACAGCAGGCGGTCGAGGGCTCCATAGGCGCTGCGGCGTTCGAAGGCGCGGCAGTCGTCGAAGCGCGAGACGGCGCGTGATTCCTTGCCGCGACGCTCATAGGCCGCGATCGGCGCGTAGCCGCCGGAGTTGGACAGGGCCATGGCGTACCAGACGGCCGCCTCGACCGGGTCTTCCAGGTTCTTGTCGACCGCGCGCTGGCCTTCATACCGGCGCGCCAGCTCCAGCTGGGCGAAGAAATCGCCGCGGAAGCCGCCCTGGCGCAGGGCGCGAATTTCTTGCTGCTGCTGATTGAACTGGCCCGAAACGCCCTGCGCCGCCTGGGGGCGCGGGCAAGCGCTGGCGCGCTTGTGGAACCAGAAGCTTGGGCCTGTGTCGCAACCAACGAGGGGAATCACCACCGCCGCCACGATCGCGCCCACCGGGGCGCGACGCAGCCAGACGGAACGACCGGCGAAAGCACGCCCGGCCGCTTCGCGGAGCATCGCAAGGCGCGCAAAAGCGTCGCCGGCCTGCCGCATGAATCCCCCTTCAGCCCAGCCCGTTAACCATAAAACAACGATCTCTCATGTGCCCGGCAGCGAGCACTGTCAAGGTCAGCTCAACCCAACCGGGGATGAAGTCTTTGTCACCACAGTCGAGGTTCGCTCGTGAGGCGAATTTCCGGGATTTCCCGGCATTTCGCAGACGTCGGAACATCTGGGAGAAGCGTCGAGAAGCCGACGGCAGTCTTAAACCGCCGCCGACTCTCTCATAGCGGAGCTAGACGAAGATTCGACGAAATCAGCGACCGGTCGGCATGTCCTTGAACGGCACGTCCTTGTCGACGCGCACATCGCCGGGCAGTCCGAGGACCCGTTCGGCGATGATGTTCTTGAGGATTTCGTCCGTGCCGCCGGCGATGCGCAGGCCCGGCGCCCACATCAGGCTCTGCTGGAACGCCGCCTCGGCCGGGGCCTGGTCGGGATCGGAGAGGATGCCGTACTGGTCCTCCATCTCGACGGCGGTGTTGGCCAGTTCCTGCAGCTGGTTGGCCGAGATGATCTTGCCGATCGAGCTTTCCGGCCCCGGCGTCTGGCCGCGCGACAGGGCGGTCATGGTGCGGAAGCGGGTGAACTTCAGCCCCTCGGACTGGACGTACCAGTCGGCCAGCTTCTCGCGGAACGCCTGGTCCTTCAGCGCCGGGCCGGCAGCGCCAGCCAGGTCGCGGGCCAGCTTCATGATCTCGCGGTAGTTCGGGCCGGCCGAGCCGCCCACGGCCAGGCGCTCGTTCATCAGGGTGACCAGGGCCACCTTCCAGCCCTCGCCGACCTCGCCCAGGCGCTGGCTGTCCTTGACCCGCAGGTCGGTGAAATAGACCTCGTTGAACTCGCGGCCGCCCGACATCTGGTGGATCGGCCGGCACTCGACGGCGGCGTCGCGCATGTCGATCCAGAACATGGTCAGGCCCTTGTGCTTGGGCACATCGGGATCGGTCCGCGTCAACAGGATGCCGTAGTCGCAATAGTGGGCGCCGGTGGTCCAGACCTTCTGGCCGTTGATCACCCACTCGTCGCCGTCCTTCACGGCGCGCGTCCGCAGGGCGGCGACGTCAGAGCCGCCGGCCGGTTCGGAGAACAGCTGGCACCAGATCTCCTCGCCCTTCACGGCGGGCGAGACGAAGCGCTTCTTGGTGTCGCCGTCGGCGAAGGCCATGACCGTCGGCACGCACATGCCCAGGCCGATCGTGAAGTAGCCGTAGCCCAGGCCGGCCTTGCCCTCTTCCTGGCCGAAGATCACCGACTGGATCGGCGTGCCGCCGCCCCCGCCGATGGCCGCGGGCCAGGTAATGCAGGCATAGCCGGCCCCAGCCTTGGTCGCCTGCCAGTCCTTGGCGGCGGCCATGTGCTCGGGGGTGTTCGGCTTCAGCTCGCCAAACTTGGCGCGGTGCGCGGCGGCGTTCTCGGAAAGCCAGGCGCGAGCCTTTTCGCGGTAGGCGGCTTCTTCGGGGGAGTCGTTGAAATCCATGGTCCTCGCGCTCCCTTAAGCCGCGTTCTTCTGTTCGAGCTGGCTGACCAGCCGCTCTTTCCAGACCTTGGGCGCGCCGGCGACCAGGCTGAGCTGCCGCGAACGGCGGTAGTAGAGGTGGCAGTCGACGTCCCAGGTGAAGCCCATGCCGCCGTGCACCTGGATGCTTTCCTTGCTGGCGAACCAGAAGGCTTCCGACGCCGCGATCCGCGCCGCCGAGGCCGCGATCGGCAGCTCCGGCGCGTCGTCGTTCAAGGCCCAGGCCCCGTAGTAGGCGTTGGAGCGGGCGACCTCGTTCTTGACGTACATGTCGGCCAGCTTGTGCTTGATCGCCTGATAGCCGGCGATGACGCGGCCGAAGGCGTAGCGGCCCAGGGCGTAGTCCTTGGCCATCTCCAGGCAGCGGTCGGCGCCGCCCAGCTGTTCGAAGGCCAGCAGCACGGCGGCGCGGTCCAGAATGGCCTGGACGATGTCGAAGCCGGCGCCGGCCTCCCCCACCCGCTCGGCGACCGCGCCGTCGAAGGTGAGCTTGGCCACGCCGCGCGTGGGATCCAGGCTCTTCAGCGTCTCACGCTTCACGCCGGCCTGCTTCAGGTCGACCAGGAACAGGCCCGGACGGCCGCCTTCGCTGGCCAGCACCAAGGCGACATCGGCGACGTCGCCGTCGGTCACGGGGATCTTGGTTCCGGTGAGCTTGCCGCCCTCGACCCGGCTTTGCAGCGTATTGGGGCCAACGACACCAGGACCTTCCGAGGTCGCCAGGGCGCCGATCAGCTCGCCGGCGGCGATGCGTGGCAGGATCGCGGCCTTTTGACCATCGGTCCCGAAGGCCATGATCCCTTCGGCCAGACAATAGACGGTGGAGGCGAACGGGATCGGCGCGACGACGCGGCCCAGCTCCTCGGCGATGGCGCACAGCTCGACGCGGCCCAGGCCGAGGCCGCCGTGTTCCTCGGGGATCGACGCGCCCAGCCAGCCCTGCTCGGCCACGCCCTTCCAGAGCTTATGGTCGAACGAGCGGTCGGCATTGTCCAAGACACCCCGCACGACGGCGACGTCGCAATGGGCGGCGAGGAACTTGCGCGCCTCGTCCTTCAGGAACTTCTGGTCGTCGGAATAGTCGAAATCCACGGGCGTTCTCCCTGGACCACACTCTGCGGCGGGTCTCGAGACGCACACTGAACGACGTTCACGCGAAGGGAAAGATTGACCCGGCGTCAAGAATTTCAGGTTCTTATGGCCGCCTTTCATATGCGTTCGGACGTTACCTCACGGCATGGCCAAGACCGTCTTCCAGAAGAACCAGAGGGTGTGGGTCGAGAGCGTCGGCTGCTGGGCGACGGTCGACAAGATCGTGCCCATCTGGGCCAAGGGCTTCGACGAGCCCGTGCGCGTCACCTACGACGTCGGTCTGAACCGCGAGTTCCTGGCCCACGAGCTGAAGGCCGAGGACAAGGTCGATCCGCAGGAAGGCGGCCTGACCTCCAACTGGCGCGTGCTGCGGGCCCGCAACAAGTGGCAGCAGGAGGGCGACTGCGCCCATCACCCCTACCCCGGAACCTATCCGGTGGTGGTCACCGACGCCCAGGACTGGGGCGGCTGGCGCACGCCGGGGGCCGAGTACGACCGCGACCCGCACAAGATGGAGTATCAGGCCCGCCTGATCGCCAGCGCCCCGCGCCTGCACGCCATCGCTCGCGAGCTCTTCACCCTGGTCGCCGACAATCCCGAGGACGCCCCGCCGGCCCTGGCCGAGCTGGCCCAGAAGATCGCGGCGATCGAGCGTTACCTACAGGAAGCGCCGGCGGCGGGACCGGTCTCGGAGTAGGCCGAGAAGTTCGTTACTCTGCTCGCGCCCGGCGGTCCCGCCGGACGAGCAAAGGGACGATCACGATGGTGAAAAAGCATACGGCGCGTTGCGCTTGCGACGCCGTCCAGTTCGAGTTCGACGCCGACCCCGACTTCATCGCCATGTGCCACTGCCTGGATTGCAAGAAGGCGTCGGGCGGCGAGGCGGCCGTGTTCTTCGGCGTGCCCGCCGACGACTTCACCGTGACCCGCGGCGAGGTCCGGGCCTTCCACTACATCGCCGACTCCGGCGGCCACCTGGACCGCAATGTCTGCAAGGCCTGCGGCGCGCGGCTGTTCACCAGCAATCTCGACACCTTCCCCGGCGCGGTGTTCGTCCAGTTGGGCGCGCTGGACGACCCGACGGGCTTCGGGCCCAAGCTGGAGATGTTCACCAAGCGCCGCCTTCCCTGGGTGAAGGCGCTGGACCTTCCCCAGTTCGAGGCGATGCCGGGGTAGACCTAGAACCGTCGCCCAAAGCCCACCGACGCCACCAGCGGGTCCAGCTTGACCTTGGACTTCAGCGCGCCGCCGTTGATGCTGGCGTCGGTGTCGAACCACACCTTCTTGACGTCGATGTTGAGGCTGTAGGCGGCGTTGATCGGGATGTCGGCGCCGGCCTGCAGGGCGTAGCCGAAGCCGTTGCCCAGATCGACGGTGAAGCCGTTCTTGTCCTTGCCGCCGTAGAACAGCATGTAGTTCAGCCCGGCCCCGACATAGGGGCTGAAGCGCGCGCCCGGCAGCGGGTGGTATTGCAGCGAGACGACCGGCGGCAGGACCCAGGTCTTGTGCGCCGCCACGTCCGTCCCCGCCCCCACGGCCTTCACCGTATGCCGGGTCGTGCCGGCGATCACCTCGACGGCCAGCTTGTCGGTGAGGAAATAGCTGAGGCCGATGGTCGGCTTGATGTCGTCCTTGACGTCGGCCTTCAGGCCGGTGGCCGCGCCGGCGGCGGTGACGATCGGATCGCCGGCCTTCGGCGCGACGTCGGTGAGGCGGACGTTCAGGACGATGTCGCCCTTGGCTTTGGGCGAGATCTGTTGCGCCAGGACGGGCGTCGCGCCCAGGCCGGCCGCCACCGTCAGGGCCAGGAAAAGCTTGGTGGTCATCGGTATCCCCTTTCGACCTTTGCTGTCGAAAGGGGTTTGCGCCCGCGGTCAGGCAGGCTCGTTGACCCGCCTCAAAAGACCACAATAATTTTGTGACTATTGCGCCGCCACGTCCGGCTTGGCCTTGAAGTTTCCCTTCTTCCAGGCCCACCACAGCACCACCGCCGCCGTCAGGGTCCCCACTACCATGGCCGGCAGCGAGGCCTCGGGACCAAAGGCGCCGCCGCTCAGGAACTCGGGCGCGCCGGGCTTGGGTTTGCTGACCAGCCAGCTCTCGACCACCGGGATGCCCGACACCGAGGCGCCCCAGACCCAGCCTTGGGTGAAGTTCCAGGCCGCGTGGACGCCGATCGACATCCACAGGCGCCCGGTCAGCAGGTAGAAGCCGGCCAACATCAGGCCCGCCTCGATGGCGATGGCCGCGGCGGCGACAGGGCTGGCATTGGGATTGGCCAGGTGCAGCGCCCCAAACAGCGCCGCCTGCAACACCAGGGCCGGCCAGATCCCGAAGGCGCGCATCAGCAGGCGCAGGACGATGGCCCGCATCATCAGCTCCTCCATCACCCCGGACTCGACGGCCATGGCGATCGTGCCCCAGGCCGAGGCCGGGCGCGGACCGCTGATCTCGTAGACGCCCAGGGCGTAGAGCCCCGCCACCGCCGCGCTCAGCATGGCCGCGCCGACCGCGAGGCCGATGGCCAGCTCGGCCGGCGCCTCGCGCAGGTTCAGCTCCTGCGGCCAGCGCCCCTCGGCCAGCCAGACGATGACGCCGTAGAGACCCAGGCCCGCCAAGCAGATCGCCGTGACTTCCAGCACTTCCAAGAGGTGGCCACCGTTCGTGAACAGTGGATTGCCGACAGCCTGCGCGCCCGCATAGACGAGGCTGAAGACGATGAAGAGCAGCACCATCCAGCCGGTCGCCCGGAGCCAGCGTAGCGGCCCGGGATGCAGGAACCGCCTGCGCCCGACTTCCAGTCCGCTCTTCGCCATATCGCTGCTCCCCCGGCCGATCCGAGCCGCAACCAGCCAATAATTCGACCTTGGCTGCAAGGTCCTCTCGCGGTGGCCCGCTCGGGGGATTAAGTAGGATGGATGCGCACAGACACGCCCCAGCCGATCCGCCTGGCCGACTATCGTCCGTTCCCGTTCGCCATCGAGACCACCCGCCTGATCTTCGACCTGCACCCGTCGCAGACGCGCGTGAAGGCCGAACTGGCGGTGCGCCGCACTGGCGACAAGCACGAGCCCCTGGTGCTGGACGGCGAGCGGCTGAAGCTGCTGTCGATCGCCATTGACGGCCAGGCTCTCAGCGCCAACCAGTACACGATCGATCCCGAGCGCCTGACTCTGCCGGAGGTCCCCGACCAGTTCGTCCTGACCACCGAGGTCGAGATCGATCCGTCGGCCAACAAGGCCCTGATGGGCCTCTACATGTCGGGCGGCCGCTTCTGCACCCAGTGCGAGGCCGAGGGCTTCCGCACCATCACCTTCTTCCCCGACCGGCCGGACGTGCTGAGCCGCTACAGCGTGCGCATCGAGGCCGACCGCCGGTTCACGCACCTGCTGAGCAACGGCAACCTGGTCGGCAACGGCGTCGTAAGCGGCAACCGCTTCTTCGCCGAGTGGGAGGACCCCTTCCCCAAGCCCTGCTACCTGTTCGCCCTGGTGGCCGGCGACCTGGACGTGCTGCCCGACAAGTTCATCACCATGAGCGGCCGCGAAGTGTCCCTGCGGATCTTCGTCGACCCCGGCCAGGCCTCGCGCGCGGCCTACGCCCTGGACAGCCTGAAGCGGGCCATGAAGTGGGACGAGGAGGTGTTCGGCCGCGAATACGACCTCGACCTGTTCATGATCGTGGCGGTGCGCGACTTCAATTTCGGGGCCATGGAGAACAAGGGGCTGAACATCTTCAACAGCTCCCTGCTGCTGGCCGACCCGCAGACCGCCACCGACCTGGACTATGAGCGCATCGAGGCGGTCGTGGCCCACGAGTACTTCCACAACTGGACCGGCAACCGCATCACCTGCCGCGACTGGTTCCAGCTGTGCCTGAAGGAAGGTTTCACGGTCTTCCGCGACCAGACCTTCAGCGCCGACATGCGCGGCGAAGCGGTCCAGCGGATCAAGGAAGTGCGGGCCCTGCGCGCGCGCCAGTTCGCCGAGGACGCCGGCCCCCTGGCCCACCCGGTGCGTCCCTCCAGCTATCTGAAGATCGACAACTTCTACACCGCGACGATCTACGAGAAGGGCTCGGAGATCATCCGCATGCTCAAGACGATCGTCGGCGCGGCGGCGTTCCGGGCCGGCAGCGATCTCTATTTCCAGCGTCACGACGGCCAGGCGACCACGGTCGAGGCCTTTATCGCCTGTTTCGCCGAGGCCTCGGGCCGCGACCTCACCAATTTCTTCGCCTGGTACGAACAGGCCGGCACCCCGTCGGTCACGGTCGACACCGTCTATGACGAGGCCGCCCGGGCCGTCACCCTGACCTTGACCCAGTCCACCGCCCCCACCCCGGGCCAGCCGACCAAGAAGGCGCTGCCGATCCCGGTCGCCATCGGCCTGCTGTCCGCCGACGGCGCGGTGCTGCGCGACACCGAGGTGGTGCTGCTGGACAAGAACACCCTGACGGTCCGCTGGGACGGCGTGGAAAGCACGCCGGTGTTGTCGGCCCTGCGCGGCTTCTCGGCCCCGGTGAAGCTGACCACCAACGCCCGCCCGTCGGATCGCTATGTGCTGTTCGGCTCGGATCCGGATCTTTTCAACCGCTGGGAAGCCGGCCAGACCCTGGCCCTGGACCTGATCCTGGCGCGCGCGGCCGGCCAGCCTGACGAGGTCGGCGAAGAGCGCTACGCCGAAGCCCTGGGCAAGGCCCTGGTCGACGACGCGGCCGAGCCGACCTTCAAGGCCCTGCTGCTGGCCCTGCCGTCGGAACCGGGCCTGGCCCTGGCGCTGGACGCGGCCGATCCCGCCGCCATCCACGAGGCGCGCGGCCAACTGCGGGCCCGCATCGCCGTGCATCTGGGCGATCTGCTGCGGGGCCTGCATGGCCAGATGCAGAGCGCCGGGGAGTTCTCGGAAAGCGCCGAGGCCGCCGGTCGCCGCGCCTTGCGCAACGCCTGCGCCGAGATGCTGTCCGCCGACCCGCATGCCGAGAATCTCGAGCGGCTGGTGGGCCACTACATCTCGTCGGGCAACATGACCGACAACGTCGGCAGCCTGTACGCCCTGATGCTCAGCGGCGACCCGCAGCGCGACATCGCCCTGGCCAACTTCCATGGCGCGTGGCGCAAGGAGCCGCTGGTCCTGGACAAGTGGTTCTCGGTGCAGGCCTACGATCCATCCGAGGCGGCTCTGGACCGGGTGATCGCCCTGACCAAGCATCCCGATTTCGAGCCCACCAATCCCAACCGCCTGCGGGCCCTGGTCTCGACCTTCGCCAACTTCAACCCGGCGCGATTCCATGATCCCAGCGGCGCGGGTTACCGCTTCCTGGCCGACCAGATCCTGGCGGTGGACAGCTTCAACCCGATGACCGCCGCGCGCCTGATCGAGCCCCTGGGCAGCTGGCGGCGCTACCGTCCAGAGCTGGGTCAGCTGATGCGCGAGCAGCTGGAGCGCGTCGCGGCCCATCCGGACCTGTCCAAGAACGTTTTGGAGCTGGCGACCAAGGCCTTGGCCTGAAAGAGGATTTCATGAGTCGCCGCCCCTTGGGGTTGCGACCAATGGGCTCACAAGCACGGAATCCGCCTTTCCGGCGGTGACGCGGTCGCAGCGCGTACGGTAGATTCACCATCTTGGCGAAGTGACTCGCCGCGTGAATCCGGGAGCCGGGCGTTTTGGACAGGGGCATGGCGAGACACGGGGGGCCGGCGGCTGCCGGACCGGCCGCGCCCGTTGCCGTGCGCGCCAAGTCCGTCCAGGCGCCGTCACAGGCCTTCGTTCGTATCGCCATCCTGGCGGCCCTGCTGCTGCTGGCCGTCTACACCGCCTTCGGCGTCAAGCGCCTGCAGGACGAGGCTACGGCCCAGCCAGGCGGCGCGCCACTGTCAGCGAAAGCGGGCCTGATCGCCGGGCGCGTCGAGACCGGCCTGGCCGCCCAGCGCGCCGGCCTCTCGGCCGCCGCCGACCTGCTCAAGCGTGATCCCGGCGCGACCATGGACGCCGCCGAGACCGCCCTGCGCGCCGCCGGCGGCGAGGCCGCGGCCGTCGCCGTGGTCAGCCCCAGCGGCGTGGTCGCCGTCTCGGGCCGCGACGACGGCGCCGACTGGAAATCCGCCGCCCAGGCCGCCGCCGCCTCGGGTCGCACCACCTGGACCGGCTCGGTCGGCGACAGCGGTCGGCTCTACGTCGCCACCGCCGCCACCTTGGACAAGACCCGCGCCTTCGTGATCGCCAGCGGCGACGCTGCGCGCCTGATCGAGGATCCGGAAAAGGGCGACAGCGGCGCCCTGGCCCTGCCCGGCGGCAAGCTGATCGCCGCCCGCGGCCGTGGCGCCCAGGGCGCTACGACCCTGCGCGAGGCCTTCGCCCTGGCGGTCGAGGACCTGGGCGACGGCCCCGTCGCCGTGCGCGGCCAAGCCGTCGACGGCGCCGCCCTGGATCTGGCCGTCCGCCCCGTGGCCGAAGGCGCCCTGCTGGTCCTGGCCGCCTCGCCCACCCGCTCGGTCGCCAACCTGGACCGCCAGGTGATGGAAGGCGCCTTCACCCTGCTGGCCCCGCTGGCCGTCGGCATCGCCCTGGCGCTGCTGCTGATGGTCCAGAGCCGCAAGGCCGAGCGCGCCCACCGCGAATTCATCGACAGCGAGCAGCGCTTCCGCCTGGCCGTCGAAGCCGCCCGCTGCGGCATCTGGGAATGGGACCTGAACGCCGACCAGGTGTTCCTGTCCGATGTCACCGGCGCGATGTTCGGCTGGGGCGGCGGCGGCGTCGTCTCGGGCCAGGACCTCCTGGAGCGCATCTCGATCGACCATCGCGAGCGCGTACGCCAGGCGCTGGCCAATGCCGCCATGTACGGCGCCTTCGACGTCTCGTTCCGCGTTCCAGCCGCCGAACAGGGCGGCCGCTCGTTGTGGATCGACGCCCGTGGCCAGGGCTTCGGCAAGCCCGGCGCCGACGGCTATGTGCGCATCATCGGCGTGGCCCTGGACGTCACCGAGGAGCGCATCGCCCAGGCCCGCGCCCAGGCCGCCGAGAACCGCCTGCGCGACGCCATCGAAAGCGTGTCGGAAGCCTTCGTCCTGTGGGACCGCCAGGGCCGGCTGCTGATGTGCAACCGCAACTACCGCAGCGTCTTCTCGCTGGAGCCCAAGCTGCTCAAGCCCGGCGCCGCCCGCGCCGAGGTCAACCGCTTCGCCGCCCTGGCCATCAAGCAGGACCACCCTGCGCCCGACGGCGCCAAGGGCGTGCGCGAGGCCGAGCTGATGGACGGCCGCTGGATCCAGATCAGCGAGCGCCGCACGGCCGAAGGCGGCCTGGTCATGACCGCCGCCGACATCACGGCCATCAAGACCCAGGAAGAAGCCCGCCGCCTCAACGAGGAACAGCTGCAGGGCGCCATCAACGGCCTGGAGCGCAGCCAGGAGCAGCTGGCCGAGCTGGCCCGCAAGTACGAGACCGAAAAGGTCAAGGCCGAGAGCGCCAACAAGGCCAAGAGCGAGTTCCTGGCCAACATGTCCCACGAGCTGCGCACGCCGCTGAACGCCATCAACGGCTTCTCCGAGATCATGATGAACGAGATGTTCGGCGAGCTCGGCGACAAGCGCTACAAGGGCTACAGCCAGGACATCCACTCGTCGGGCCAGCACCTCTTGGCGCTGATCAACGACATCCTCGACATGTCGAAGATCGAGGCCGGCAAGATGAACCTCAAGTTCGAGCCGATGCACCTGGAGGACGTGGCCGAGGACGCCGTCCGCCTGATCCGCAACCGCGCCGAGGCCGCCGGCCTGAAACTCAACATCGAGTTCCCGCACCTGCCCGAGATCGAGGCCGACTACCGCGCGGTCAAGCAAGTGCTGCTGAACCTTCTGTCGAACGCCATCAAGTTCACGCCGCGCGCCGGCAGCGTCACCGTCCGCGCCGAGGTCCGCCGCGACCCGTTCGGCGACATGGTCAAGGTGTCGGTCACCGACACCGGCATCGGCATCGCCAAGGAAGACCTGGCGCGCCTGGCCAAGCCCTTCGAGCAGGTCGAGAGCCAGTTCTCCAAGACCACGCAAGGCACGGGCCTGGGCCTGGCCCTGACCAAGTCGCTGATCACCATGCACGACGGCGCGCTGGAGATGCACAGCCAGCCTGGCGAAGGCACCACGGTCAGCTTCACGCTGCCGGTGCGCCAGAGCGACCACAAGGCGACGCGGGACTTCGTGGCGGCCTAAGGGGAACTGCCAACGCCCTCAGGAGCTAAGCCTCCGCTTTGAGGGAAGTCTTGATGACCGGCGCCACGATCAAACGCGACCTGCGGACCGGTCGGTCGCTTTGGGCCGACAGCCCTGGACTGGGCGTGCCGGTGCGTCCGCTCACCAGCGCGATCAGCGTCGACGTCGCCATTGTCGGCGCGGGGATCAGCGGCGCCTTCATGGCCCATGAGCTGTCGAAGGACCACTCGGTCGCGGTGCTGGACCGCCGCCCGCCCCTGATGGGATCGACCGTTGCGTCGACCGCCCTGCTGCAGTGGGAGATCGACCTTCCCCTCACCGCGCTCGCCAAGAAGATCGGCGCGGCCAAGGCCAGGCGGGCCTATCTCAGGTCCCGTCAGGCGGTGGACGCCCTCAAACAGATCGTGGCCGAAGAGCGCATTGTCTGCGGCCTGAAGGGCAAGTCGTCGCTCTACCTGGCCGGCGACGCCTACGGCCATCGCGCGCTGGAGGCCGAGGCGCTGGCCCGGGCCGAGATCGGCCTCGACAGCCAGTATCTCAGCGCCGCCACGTTGCGCGAGCGGTTCGGCGTGGAGCGAACCGGGGCCATCCTCTCAAGCGGTTCGGCCAGCGGCGACCCGGCCCGGCTGGCGGCCGCGCTGCTGAGGCGGGCCCACACGCGCGGCGCCCGCACCTGGTCGCCGGTCGAGGTGCTGCAGGCGGTCAGCGATCCCGATGGCGTGACCCTGTTGACCGATACCGGTCACGCGGTCCGGGCGAAGTCGGTGGTGTTCTGCTGCGGATACGAATTCCCCAAGGGTGTTCCAACGCCAGGGGCCGAGATCATCTCGACCTGGGCGATCGCCTCCAAGCCGCGTCAGCGCTGCCCCGCCTGGCTGAGGGACATGCTGGTCTGGGAGGCGTCCGATCCCTACCTCTATCTGCGCATGGGCGGCGACGGCCGGCTGATCGTCGGCGGCGAGGACGAAGCCTCGATGACAGCGCATCAGGACAAGGCGAAGCTGAAGCGCAAGGGCCAGGTCATCGCCGCCAAGCTGCAGAGACTGCTGCCCTACGCAGCGTTCGAGCCCGACTACGGCTGGGCGGGCGCCTTTGGCGAAAGCACGACGGGCCTGCCCAATATCGGCCCGGTGGAGAGCATGGACCACACCTGGGCGGTCATGGGCTTCGGCGGCAACGGCATCACCTATTCGGTCATCGCGTCCCAGATCGTCGCGGCCGAGGTGCGGGGCGAACGCGATCCGGACGCGGATCTCTACAGGGCCTGACCTGAGCGATAACGTCGCCCCACCAATTCTAAATTTTCTGAAATATTACTTGCGTTTCATAGACTTAATTCGAAGTCATGAAGCACTCGTAACGGGTATTCGGCGCTGCCTGAGACTACACCCTCATTCAACGGATCGCCGCCGCAGGCGACCACAACAAAGACTAGAGGGACATTAGTCATGAACAAGATCGTCAGCCGCATCGCCGCCGTCGCCGCCCTGGCCCTGGCCGCCACTCCGATCATCGGCCTGACCGCCGCTCACGCCGCGGAGCCGGCCCAGCCGGTCGCGCGCATCCTGGTCGGCGACCTGACCCTGTCGAGCCCGGCCGACGCCCGCGAGTTCGAGCGCCGCGCCACCCTGGCTGGGGCCCGCGTCTGCGCCGGCAAGGGCCTGCGTGGTCTGACGGCTCGGGGCTGCCGCATGGACTTCGCCATCGACGTGAAGGACGCGATGACCGAGCAGCAGATCGCAGACCTGAAGGTCGCCCAGCGCGCCGGCGCCCACACCGCCTTCGCCTTGAACTAAGCTAGCCCCGACGCATCCATGCCGCGACCGCCCAGGCATGGGCGTCGTGGCGGAGGGCCACCACCGCGTCACGCGGGTCCAGCCACACCAGCTGGTGGTCGTCCTCGATCTTCAGGCCCGGCTTCTCGCCGGTGACCTTCACGACATAGATACCGCCGAAGTTCCGGACAGGCTCACCGTCGGACTTCAGGAAATGCTGCGACACCGTCTCGATCAGGGACCCGGCCTGGACCACCAGGCCGGTCTCCTCGCCGAACTCACGGGCGACAGCTTCCGCTTCGG
Organism: Caulobacter sp. GW821-FHT10A06; assembly: GCF_059415805.1. NCBI lineage: Bacteria > Pseudomonadati > Pseudomonadota > Alphaproteobacteria > Caulobacterales > Caulobacteraceae > Caulobacter > Caulobacter sp. GW821-FHT10A06. The sequence goes on along the minus strand of NZ_JBWKNY010000006.1, from coordinate 239,382 downwards.
TCTCATCGCCATCCACCGCCCCGCCGGGCAGGTCGAAGTACGGCGCCTTGCCGGGCTTGGTGACCTGGGCCAGGGCGATCTTGCCCTGCCCGTTCTCGGCCACCCCGAAGGCGGCGCGGCGATCGCGATAGGTCAGCCCTTCTCCGGGCGTCCCGAAAGCCAGCATTCCCGCCTCAGTCCTTGCCGTAGAGGTCGAACCACGGATCGGCCTTGCCGGCCGCGACGTCGGCGACGCTGATCTCGGGGCGGTAGCCGATCTTGCCGTTGGCGCTTTCACGCCAGGCGTCGGTCACCAGGTCGCGCAGGGCCGTGGCGCCGGCCGCGATGCGGGTGCGGACAAAGCTCTTGGCGCGGTCGTCGGTGGCGACCATGCCGCCGGCCTTTTCCAGCTGGTACAGCGGCTCGGTCTGCTTCCAGGTGTCGGTCAGATAGCCGACGACGCGGGTCTCGATCGAGCAGTCGCAGGCCTTGTAGGCCGGCACCAGCGCCTTGACCGACGCTTCGTCACCCACGGCCGCGGCCAGCGGGCCTTCGAACGAACCGTGCGTCTGGCGCGAGTTGGTGTAGCCGTTCGGGTTCGGATAATCGCCCCAGCCGTTGTAGTGCACCGACAGGTGCAGCGGCTGGCTGGCGTCGCCGACATAGTGGGCCCAGACGCCCAGGTCGCGCAGCAGCAGTTGCTCGCGACGCTTCAGGTCGGCCTTGTAATAGAGCAGCCGGGTCTTGTTCTTCTCGATCTTCACGGCGGCCGTCAGGATGCGCCAGTAGGTGAAGTCCTTCACCAGCTGTTGGTAGCCGTCGATGATCGAGTACGGCAGGTAGCCGGCCTTCCAGCTATCCTGTCCGGCGGCCCGCAGCGCGGTCTCATAGTCGGCGCGCGTGGGCGGCAGGGTCGCCACCGTGAACATCGGCCCGCCGTACATCCGGCCCTGATCGTCGAGGTCCAGGAAGTGGGCGCTGTCGCGGTCGGTGTCGTGGATCTTGCCCGAGCCCTTCCAGCGGTCCGGCTCGCGGGCGTATTCGCCGATCGCGGCAATGCCTTCCGGCGTGCGCAGGAAGGCCGGCACGTCCGCCGGCAGGCTCTTGGCGCCGACGACGCCCACCACGCGGTGGCCCGAGGCGCCCCAGGCGAAGGCCGAAGCGGCCGGCGCCGACAGGGCGGCGGCAAGGACGAGGACTTTCAGGCTGGTCGACAGACGCAAGGGGGAGGCTCCCAGAGATCAGATAATGCCGAGCGCGGTCTCCATCCGCCCCACCCAGGCCTTCACGGCCGGATACTGCGAAAGGTCGAACCCGCCCTCGTGCGCCACGCGGGTGTAAGCCACCAGGGCGATGTCCGCCAGGGTGAGACGCTCGCCGACCAGAAAGGGCGTTTGTTTCAGCTGTGTTTCCAGTCGCGCCAGGGCCGCGTCGCCGCGCTCGATCAGCCGGGGTTCCAGGCTGTCGCGGCTCTTGCCCAGATAGGCCATCTGGAAGCGGGCCACCGCCACATAGGGCTCGTGGCTGTACTGCTCCCAGAACAGCCACTCGAACATCTTGGCGCGGTCATAGGCGTCGGCCGGGATCAGCACCGAGCCCTCGGCCAGGTGCAGCATGATGGCGTTCGACTGCGACAGCGGCCGGCCGTCCTCCAGGATCACCATCGGGACCTGGCCGGCGGGGTTCAGGGCCAGGAACTCCGGCGTGCGGCTCTGGGCCTTCAGGATGTCGGTCTCGATCCAGTCGAACGGCAGATGCAGCCGTTCGGCCGTCCACTTCACCTTCAGGCAATTGCCGGAAATCGAGTCGCCGTAGATGCGCAGAGTCATGCGGGTTCCTCCTGTGAAGCTCTTCAAACCGAAAAAAGTGAGTCTTTACAGCGCAGTTTCAAGCCTCTGAATCCTTGCCGCTTTTTCGCGCACTGAGCGAGCTTGGCCGCCGGTGCGACGCCTGCCGGGGTTGTCACGCCTCCGTGATCGGGCTACCCAGACGCCGCCCGACAGACACGCCGATAAGAGGACCCCCTCGATGCGACGCAAGCTCGCCGGAATTTTGGCCACCGCGGTCATCTCCGCACTCGCCATTCCCGCTCTCGCTCATGCCGCCGATGAAGCGCCCGCCGCCACTGCGCGTCCGGACCCGCTGGGCGACCTGATCAGCACCGCCCTGGGCGGCGGCCTGCCGGGCTCGGTCGAGTTCAAGATGCGGGCGACGATGTATCACGCGGGCGCCAAGGGCATCCGCGCGCTCGACTCGCTGGGCTGCAAGGTCGCGGCCATGCGCACCGTCGCGGTCGATCCCAAGGTGATCCCGCGCCGCACCGTGATCTTCATCAAGGAAACCGTCGGCCTGCCGATGCCCGACGGCGGCACGCACGACGGCTACTGGTACGCCTCCGACATCGGCGGCGCGATCAAGGGGCTGAAGCTGGACCTCTTCAGCGGCGTCGGCGCCGCCTCGATGAAGGCGCTGGGCGGCCTGGACCTGTCCAGCCTGTCGGTCAGCACGGTCGGCCAGTTCAAGGGCTGCCCGCCGCAGTAGCAGTTGCGTCCGCCGAATACGCGCGGACTGGCATTGATCTCCAAACTCGGCTTGGATCCCCTCCTTCGTGAGGTTGGGGGTTCGTATGCGTCGTCTTTCGGTCAGCATTCTGGCTTTGGCCGCCGTCCTGTGCACGGCGCCCGCCCATGCCGACGACCTCCCCCGCCTGAAGGCCCGCGCGGCCGTCGTCTCGATCACCCGCGACGACTGGGGCATCGCTCACATCCACGGCAAGACCGACGCCGACGCGGTGTTCGGCATGGCTTACGCCCAGGCCGAAGACGACTTCAACCGGGTCGAGACCAACTTCATGACCTCGCTAGGCCGCACGGCCGAGGCGGAGGGCGAGAAGGCGATTTGGGCCGACCTGCGCCAGAAGCTGTTCATCGATCCGGCCGTGCTGAAGGCCGACTACGCCAAGAGCCCGGCCTGGCTGAAGGCGCTGATGAACGGCTGGGCGGACGGGCTGAACTTCTACCTGGCCACGCATCCGGACGTGAAGCCGCGCGTCATCAGCAAGTTCGAGCCCTGGATGGCGCTCAGCTTCTCGGAAGGCAGCATCGGCGGCGACATCGAGCGCGTCGCCCTGACCCAGCTGGAGGCCTTCTACGGCCAACGCCAGCTGGCCATGACCGCCGACGAACGGGGCCTGCTGTTCAAGGAGCCCAAGGGCTCGAACGGCATGGCCATCGCGCCCAAGCTGACGCTGGAGGGCCACGCCCTCTTGCTGATCAACCCGCACACCAGCTTCTTCTTCCGGTCCGAGATGCAGGTCAGCAGCGACCAGGGCCTGAACGCCTATGGCGCCACGACCTGGGGCCAGTTCTTCATCTACCAGGGCTTCAACGCTCACGCGGGATGGATGCATACCTCCAGCGGCGTCGACGTGGTCGACGAGTTCGCCGAGACGATCGTCGAAAAGGACGGCCAGCGGTTCTACAAGTACGGCAAGGACCTGCGTCCGCTGAAGAGCGAGGTGATCGCCGTCCCCTACCGCGCCGCCGACGGATCGATGGCCACGAGGCGCTTCACCGTCTTCAAAACCCACCACGGCCCGATCGTGCGCGAGGCCGATGGCAAGTGGATCAGCATCGCCCTGATGAACAAGCCGGTCGCGGCGCTGGAGCAGTCGTTCCTGCGCACCAAGGCCACGGACCTCGCCAGCTTCATGAAGGTGGCCGAGCTCAAGGCCAACTCGTCGAACAACACCCTGTTCGCCGATAGCAAGGGCGAGATCGCCTATCTGCACCCGCAGTTCATTCCGGTGCGCGACGACCGCTTCGACTACACCAAGCCGGTCGATGGCTCGGACCCGGCCACCGACTGGAAGGGCCTGCACGCCCTGAAGGATGCGCCGCACGTGGTGAACCCGCCCAACGGCTGGACCTTCAACACCAACAACTGGCCCTACACGGCCGCTGGTCCCTACAGCCCGAAGAAGGCCGACTACCCGAAGTACATGGACACCTTCGGCGAGAACCCGCGCGGCCTCCATGCCGAGCTGGTGCTGAAGGACGCCAAGAACCTGACCCTGGGCGGCCTGATCGACAAGGCCTACGACCCGTACCTGACCGCCTTCGCCCGCCTGATCCCGACGCTGGTCGCGGCCTATGACGCCGCCCCCGATCCCAAGCTTGCCGAGCAGGTCGCGGCGCTCAGCGCCTGGGACAAGAGGTGGTCGGCCCGCTCGACCGAAACCTCGCTGGCCGTGTTCTGGGGGGAAGCCATGTGGGCCAAGGCCGCGCCAGCCGCCAAGGCTCAAGGGCTCAACACCTACGACTACATGGCCGACAAGCTGACGCCGGCCGAGAAACTGGCGGCCCTGGCGGAGGCCTCGGACCGCCTGACCGCCGACTTCGGGTCGTGGAAGACGCCGTGGGGCGACATCAACCGCTTCCAGCGCAACGACGCCGCCATCGTCCAGACGTTCGATGACGCCAAGCCCAGCATCCCCGTGGCCTTCACCTCGGCCCAGTGGGGCTCACTGGCCTCGTTCGGGGCCAAGCGCTGGCCGGGGACCAAGAAGTACTACGGCACGCTGGGCAACAGCTTCGTGGCGGTCGTGCAGTTCGGCGACAAGGTCCGGGCCCGCGCCGTCTCGGCCGGCGGCGAAAGCGGCGATCCCGCCTCCCCGCACTTCAACGACCAGGCCCTGCGCTACAGCCTGGGCAATCTGCGCGACGTGTACTTCTATCGCGAAGACCTGAAGCCGCACGCCGTGAAGACGTATCGTCCCGGGCAATAGGCATGGACCTGATCAGCCTTCCCGTATCGCCCTTCGCGGCGCGGGTCCGCATCGCGATCTATGCCAAGGGATTGCCGATCGACCTGATCCCGCCCCCCGCGAACTGGCGCGACAGCCCTCACTTTCGTGATCTGAGCCCGACCGGTCGCATCCCGGTGCTGCTGGACGAACGCGGCCCCATCTGGGAGTCGGCGGTCCTGCTGGAATATCTGGAGGAGCGGTTTCCGGACGCGCCGTCCCTGATGCCCGTCGACGCCTTCGATCGGGCGATGGCCCGACTGATCGTGCGCCACGTCGATCTCTACCTGATGCCGCCGATGGTTCTCCTGGCCCAGCCGCGCACTGACGCGGCCAGCGCCCGTCGCGCGGTCGAGGAGCTGCTCAACGGCGTCACGATGCTGGACGACCTGGTGAAGGGACCGCGATACGCCCTGGGCGACCGGCTCACGATCGCCGACTGCGCCCTGGCCCCCGCCCTCTTCGCCGCCCGCGTGACGGCCGAGCGCCTCGAGATGGATCTGATCGCGCCGGGTTCGATCATCGATACCTATGCCCGGCTTTCGTCCGAAGATCCGTCCGTCGGACGCGTGATCGACGAGATGGAGCAAGGCCTGCGCCATCTGGTTCAGGTCAGCTAGAAGAGGCGTCATCCCGCGAGGGGGCTGAAGGGCGGGATGACGCCACGCGCCCTCTAGAACCGGATCACGGCCCCGAGGCTCAGGCGCGTCTCGCTGCCGTCCAGCTTGACCTTGTCGCCGGTCGAAAAGTTGGCGGTCTTGTCGTCGTACTTCACCCGCAGAAGCTCGCCGCGCATGGCCAGGTTGGCGGTCAGCTGCTGCTCGTAGCCGATGCCGTAGACCAGGCCCTTCTCGGTGAGCTTCTTCTTGGCCCCCAGGATCGAGGCCTCGACCTTGCGGCGCTCCAGCCCGACCTTGGCGTACAGCAGGGCGTCATCGGCCACGACGAAGCCGGCGCGAGCGGCCACGCCGTAGCGCAGACCCGGATCGATGGTGACCTTGTTACCCGCCAGGCTGCGCGAAGCCTTGCCGCCGCCCGCGCCCAGGCTGGCCTCGCCGCCCAGATAGAGGCCCTCGCCGACCACGGCGCCGTAGCCCAGGAAGCCGCCATATTCGAAGCCGGTCTTGTTGGCCTTGCCCGAGGCGGGCGTCCCGGTCTTGGGCGTGAAGTCCAGTCGGGTCTTGGGCTTGCCGTAGCCGACCTCGGCGCCGCCGTAGAAGCCGGTCAGGGTGTTCACGGGCTGCTCCTGGGCCAGGGCCGGTGCGGCGACGCCCAGCAGGGCCGCGGCGATGATCGTGGTTTTCAGCATGGGAGAGACTCCACCTTCGTTGATGTCGCCGGTCGGGAGGCCGGCTTGAGGTGGAGCCTTGGTGGCGGCGGGCCATGGAGGGTCCGCGCGCGAAGTGTGGAGACCGTGTGGGCGCGACCTTAAGAGTAATTCATTTGCCAGAACGGCGGTCCGCGGGCCTTGGCTAGGCTGGCCGGATGTTCGCGAGGCCTCCACGGAACCTCGACAGTCGCGCGCCAGGATCGCCCGCTCACGCTGCAGGACGGAAGAATGGAAAACGCGCTGATCTGCGTGGTCGAGGACGACCCCGACATCGCTCGCATCCTGCAGACCTATCTGGAGCGCGAACGCCTGCGGGTGATCTGCGCCGCCGACGGCGAGACCGCCTTGCAACAGCATCGCAGCCTGAACCCGGACCTGCTGCTGCTGGACGTCAACGTGCCCAAGAAGGACGGCTATGCCGTGCTGGCCGAGGTGCGGCGGCGGGGCGACACGCCGGTGATCTTCGCCACCGCCATGGCCGAGGACATCGACCGCCTGACCGGCCTGCGGATGGGCGCCGACGACTATGTGGTCAAGCCGTTCAACCCCGCCGAGGTGGTGGCCCGTGTGAAAGCGGTGCTGCGCCGAACCGCCGGCGGCGGCCGGGCCGAGCTGCTGCGCCACGGCCCGATCGAGGCGGATCTGTCGGCTCACCTCGCCCGCGTGGTCGATCCCGGCGCCGGCGCGACGGCGCTGAACCTGACGCTCAGCGAATTCCGCATCCTGGTGCAGTTCCTGAACGCCCCGATGCGCGTGCTGACCCGCAGCGAGATCCTCGACGCCTGCCTGCCCGACAGCGACGCCCTGGAGCGCACGGTCGACAGCCACGTCAGCAACCTGCGCCGCAAGCTGGAGGCGGCCGGCGCGGTCGGTTTTGTCGCCGTCGTGCGGGGTGTCGGCTACCGCTTGGCGGCCGGCGCGTGAAGGCCGCCCCGACCCTGGCCGGCCGCCTGGGCACGGCCATCGCCTGGATGCTGGCCTGCGCGGTCGTGTTCATCGCCACCGCCTCGGCCGGCCTCGACAAGTTGATCGAGCTGGAGATCAAGAGCCGCCAGACGCCGCGCCTGCTGCACGCCATCGAGGTGCTCGACAAGAACCAGGTCCCGTCGAACGCGGACATGCTACTGCTGATCCAGACCATGGCGGTCGAGCAGCCGCGCGCCATGATCCTCAGCTATGCTGGCGTCGCCCTGCTCTCGTTGGCGGTCATCGCCGTCTATGTCTGGATCGCCCGACGCATCGCCAACCGCTTCGCCGCGCCGGTTCTGGCGGTGGCCGAGGGGGCCAAGAAGATCGGCGCCGGCGACTTCAGTCACCGCATCGCGCCGCCGCCCAAGCTGACCCGCGAGCTGCAAGGCCTGGTCGACGGCTTCAACGCCCAGGCCGAGGCGCTGGAGGGTTCGGAGCGGCGCATGCGCTTCCAGACCGCCGCCGTCGCCCACGAGCTGCGCACGCCGCTGACCGTGCTGAACGGCTACATCCAGGGCGCGCTGGACGGCGTCTTCCCGCGCGACGACGCCCACATGCGGATCCTGCTGACCCAGGTCAGCGACCTGTCGCGGATCATCGACGACCTGCGCACCGTCAGCCTGGCCTCGACCGGCGCCCTGGGCCTGGAGGTCGCCGACTGCGACCTGGCCGAGGAGACGCGGTCGGTGCTGCACGCCCTGGCTCCGCAGTTCGTGGCGGCGGAAATGGCGGTGGATACGGCGCTAGCCCCTGCCCTGGTCCGGGCTGATCCCGCCCGTATCCGCCAGATGCTGCGCGCGGTGCTGGAGAACGCCCGCCGCTACGCCGCCGAGGGCGGCTGCCTGAGCGTCAGCACCTTCGTCCAAGACGCCGAGTGCGTGCTGCGGATCGACGATCGTGGTCCCGGCTTCCCGGCGGACCATCGCGCGTTCGAGGGCTTCTGGCGCGCGGACCTGTCGCGCACGCGGGCCACCGGCGGCTCGGGCCTGGGGCTGTCCGTAGTCAAGGCGCTGGCCGACGCGCACGGCGGCGAGGTGACGATCACCAATCGCCGCAATGGCGGAGCACGGGTCGAATTGCGGTTCCTGGCGCGCGAAGAGGCCGTGCGGCTGGCGTTGCCGCGCCTGGCGACAGCCTAGATATCGCCGCCCACGTTCGAGACCACGCCGGGGGCGCGGGCGACGTGGATGCCGCACTCGGTCTTTTCCTGGCCCTGCCAGCGACCCGAGCGACCGTCTTCCGACGGCTTGGTGCAGGGCCAGCAGCCGATCGAGGCATAGCCCTGCTCCACCAGCGGGTGGGACGGCAGGTTGTGCTCGGCGACATAGGCGTCCAGCTCGGCCTTCGACCAGTTGGCCAGCGGGTTGAACTTCAGCTTGCCCTCGGCCTCCTCGACCACGGGCAGGCTCAGGCGGTCGCCGCCGTGAAAGCGCTTGCGGCCGGTGATCCAGGCGTCGAAGCCGCCCAGCGCGCGGTCCAGCGGCAACACCTTGCGAATGTGGCAGCAGCCGTCGACGCTGGTGCGCCACAGGTCCGAATTCGGGTCCTGGGTCGCCAGGTCCGTAAAGGCCGGACGCAGGTCGCGCACGTCGGTCAGGCCAAAGCGCGTAGCCAGGTTCTTGCGGTAGTCCAGCGTCTGGCCAAACAGCATGCCGGTGTCGAGGAACAGCACCGGAATGGCCGGCGACACTTGCGAGACCAGGTGCAGCAGCACGGCCGACTCCGCCCCGAAGGACGAGACCAGGGTCAGGCGGTCGCCGAAGTGGTCATAGGCCGCCCGCAGGACGGTCAGCGGATGGGCGTCGCGCAGCTCGGCGCCCAGCCGGGCCGCGAGGCCTGCCGCGGTCCCGCCGATCTGGTCGTACGCCATCAGCCCGCCCTCTCCTCGAAGGCCACCTGTCGATCATCGGCGGCGCGTTGATAGACGTGGCGGAAGCGGCTGGCGGCCTTGGTCCAGGCCTCGGGCGTGGCCCCGTCGTTCGGTTCGAAGGCGTCGAAGCCACAGCGGACCATGAAGCCGGCCTGCTCCTGCAGCACGTCGCCAACGGCGCGGATCTGGCCCTCGTACTTGAAGCGCTCGCGCAGCAGGCGGGCCGAGGTGTAGGCGCGGCCGTCGCGGTACTTCGGGAAGGCCAGGGCCACCACCGCGATGCGCGGCAGGTCATAGGCCAGCACCTCGACCTCCTGGTCGGACTCGACGCGCACGCCAACGCGGCGGCTGTTGGACGACAACAGGGCGTCGCCCTCGGCCTCGAAGCGGGCCAAGGATAGGATCACGTCGCCCGTTTCCGGGATGACGTCCTCGTCGGTGACGTTGACGAAGGCGTTCTCGGCCCATTGGGCCTGACCGTTAGCCAGCTCAATCAGCTTGGGCATAGACAGCCTCCTTGAAGGGCTCGAGGCCGACGCGGCGATAGGTGTCGAGGAAGCGCTCGCCGTCGGTGCGGACGGTGAGATAGGCGCCGACCAGCTGGTCGACGGCCGTCGCTACTTTGTCCGCAGGGAGAGCCGGGCCCAGGATCTTGCCGATCGAGGCGTCTTCCGCGCCCGAACCGCCCAGCGACAGCTGGTAGAATTCCTCGCCCTTCTTATCGACGCCCAGCACGCCGATATGGGCCACGTGGTGGTGGCCGCAAGCGTTGATGCAGCCGCTGATCTTGATCTTCAGCTCGCCCACGTTCTCCGCGCGATCGGGATCGGCGAACTGGCGGGCGATGTCCTGGGCGATCGGGATGGCGCGCGCATTCGCAAGAGCGCAGTAGTCCAGGCCCGGGCAGGCGATGATGTCGCTGATCAGGTCGATGTTCGCCGTCGCCAGGCCCTTGGCCTGCAAGGCCGCGAACACGGTCGGCAGGTCGTCCAGCTTGATGTGCGGCAGGACGAGGTTCTGGGCGTGGGTCACCCGCACGTCGTTGAAGCCGTAACGCTCGGCGAGGTCCGCGACGACGTTCAGCTGCTCGGTCGTGGCGTCGCCCGGCGTCTGCTCCTGGGCCTTCAGCGAGATCTCGACGATCGCATAGCCCGGCTGCTTGTGGGCGCGGACGTTGTTGCGGACGAAGCGAGCGAAGGCGCTGTCCTTGGCCTTGGCCAATTCGAAAGCTTCCGACGTGGCCGGCAGGGTTTCGAACGGGGTCTGGGCGAACGAGGCGCGGATGCGATCCAGCTCGGCGGCGGGCAGGTCGGCGCGGTCGGCGTCGATCTTCTCCCACTCTTCCTGGACCTGGCGGGCGAACTCCTCGGCGCCCAGGGCGGCGACCAGGATCTTGATGCGGGCCTTGTAGATATTGTCGCGGCGGCCGTGGCGGTTGTAGACGCGCAGGATCGCTTCCAGGTAGCTCAGCAGCCGGTCGGTCGGCAGGAACTCCTTGATGGTCGGGCCGACATAGGGCGTGCGCCCCTGCCCGCCGCCGACGATCACCTCGAAGCCCAGCGCGCCGTCGCGGCCCTGGCGCATCAAGAGGCCGATGTCGTGCACCTTGGCCGCCGTGCGGTCCTTGGCCGAGGCGGTGATGGCGATCTTGAACTTGCGCGGCAGGAACGAGAATTCCGGGTGCAGCGTCGACCACTGGCGGATCACCTCCGACCAGACGCGCGGATCATCGACCTCTTCCGACGTCGCGCCGGCATAGGGGTCCGAGGTGGTGTTGCGGATGCAGTTGCCGCTGGTCTGGATGGCGTGCAGGTCCACCTCGGCCAGCTTGTCCAGGATGTCGGGCGCATCCTTCAGCTTGATCCAGTTGAACTGGATGTTCTGGCGCGTGGTGAAGTGGCCATAGCCCTTGTCGTAGTCGCGGGCGATCTCGGCCAGGCGGCGCACCTGGGCCGGGTTCAGCGAGCCGTACGGCACCGCGACCCGCAGCATGTAGGCGTGCAACTGCAGATAAAGGCCGTTCATCAGACGCAGCGGCTTGAACTGGTCCTCGGTCAGCTCGCCGGCCAGACGGCGGGCGACCTGGCCGCGGAACTCGTTCGAGCGGTCCTGCAGGAACTCTTTGTCGATGATGTCGTACTGGTACATCGCTCTACTTCCTGCGGATCAGGTCGACACGGCCGGTCGAGCGCGCCGCGCCCGAGGCGTGACGCAGGGCTTCGACGACGTCGCCGCCTTCAGCCTGCTTGCCATGCTTGAGTTCGTTGGTGGGGCCCAGCGCGCGGATACGTTCGCGGTAGCTGACCGGCGCCCAATGACCTTCCGACGGGGTCAGGTCGATCGGATAGACGTCGACGACCACGGTCGGCTGGCTCTTGCCCGTGGCGACTGCAGCTTCGAGTTCGGCTTCGCCGGCCTCGTCGAACAGCTGCGCGTCTCCGAAGCGCTCGACCCACTGGCCGGCCTTCCAGAACACGACGTCACCGTCGAGCAGGCGGTTGGCGGTGATAGCTTTCATGAACGCGAGCTCCGCTCGAACAGGGCGGTTTGGGAAATCGGATCGATCACCGACACGGTGTCGGCCATGGCCATCGACTCGCCGACCATCAACAGCGCCGGGCCCTTAACGCCCTGCGCCGCTTCGGCCAAGCCCGACAGGGTGGTGAGGATGCGGCGCTCGTCGGCGCGGCTGGCGTTCTCGACGATCAGGGCCGGGGTCGAACCCGCGCGCCCGGCGGATGTCAGGCGCTCGGCGATCAGGCCGGCGGTCGAGACGCCCATATAGACGACGACGGTCTGGTTCGGACGGGCCAGCGAGGCCCAGTCCAGGTCCGGCTCGCCATGCGCGGCGTGGCCAGTGACGAAGGTCACGGCCTGGGCCGCACCGCGATGGGTCAGGGGCGCGCCGGCGCCGGCGCTGGCGGCCAGGGCGGCGGTGACGCCGGGCACCACGTGGCACTCGACGCCGGCTTCGCGGCAGGCCAGCAGCTCCTCGCCGCCACGGCCGAACAGGAACGGGTCGCCGCCCTTCAGGCGCACCACGTTCAAGCCGTCCAGGGCCAGGGCCACGATCAGCTGGTTGATGTCGTCCTGCGGCAGGGTGTGGCGCGACTTGCGCTTGGCCACGTTGATGCGGCGCGCGCGGCTGGGCGCCAGGTCCAGAATCTCGTCGGAGACCAGACCGTCATGCACCACCACATCGGCGGCGCGCAGGGCGTTGAAGGCGCGGAAGGTCAGGAGGTCCGGATCGCCGGGACCAGCGCCCACGAGCCACACCGCGCCGAGCGCACGATTGGCCCGCGTCCCGCCAACGACGACGAGACCGGGCTTGCTGCGACGGGCCGGCTGGCGGGCCATGGGCTTTAAGAACCTCTATCAAGGCGCTTGGAATAAAACGGTAGAACGCAACGCGGGGTCGCCCTTAACAGACGACCCCGCAAGCGCCCACTGACGAAAAGGGCCAATCCGTCAGCGAACGCTTGCAAAGTCGTCGCGAAGGGCTCAATTCGCAAACAAGGACTTCTGCCGGGGCGTTCAGTAAAACTCATGGAAAGACCCAACGAGCGCCGTCGCCTGCCGCCGCTGAACGCGCTGCGCGCCTTCGAGGCCGCCGCTCGCCATCTGAACTTCAGCCGCGCCGCCGACGAGCTGTCGGTGACGCCCGGCGCCGTCAGCCAGCAGATCCAGAATCTGGAGGACTATGTCGGCGCAGCGCTGTTCAAGCGCACGCCCAAGGGCCTGTTGCTGACCGACGCCGCCCAGACCGCCCTGCCCGCCCTGCGCGAGGCCTTCGACCGCCTGGCCGAGGCCGCCAGCCTGCTGACCGCCGCCGTCGACGGCCGTCGCCTGACCCTGACCGCCGCCCCCTCGTTCGCCGCCAAGTGGCTGGTGCCGCGCCTGGGCAAGTTCGAGCAGGCCCACCCGCAGGTCGACGTCTGGCTGTCAGCCGGCATGGAGGTCGTGGACTTCGCCACCGGCGAGGTCGACATGGCCATCCGCTACGGCTCGGGTCGTTATCCCGGCCTGGAAGTCATCCGACTGATGCACGAGACCGTCGTGCCGGTCGCCAGCCCCGAGCTGCTGGAAGCCAACGCCCTGGAACGTCCCGAGGACCTGGCCCATCACATCCTGCTGCACGACGGCTCGCCCGACGCCGACGACAGCTGCCCCGACTGGGCGATGTGGCTGGCGGCGCGCGGCATCAAGGGCGTCGACGGCGCGCGCGGTCCGCGCTTCAACCAGTCCAGCCTGGTCATCGAAGCCGCCGCCAACGGCCGCGGCATCGCCCTGGCCAAGCGCACCCTGGCCCAGGCCGACCTTGATTCCGGCCGCCTGGTGATCCCGTTCGAGGCCTCCACGGCGGTCGACTTCGCCTATTACGTCGTCCACCCCAAGGCCAAGGGCCGCCTGCCGCAGGTGAAGGCCTTCGTGACCTGGCTGCGCAGCGAGGCCGAGGCGCACGAGGCCGCCCTGCTGACCATGGACAACGGTTCGGGGATTTAAGCCCTTACGGTACTGGTTTCCGGCGTCGGAACCGGCTTAAAGGAGCCCATGAAAATCACGACTCTCACAGTCGACGAGCACCTCGCTCCCGCCGACTGCCAGACCATGGCCGATGTGCGCCAGGGCGTGGACGCCCTGGACCGGGCCCTGGTCCAGCTCCTGACCGAGCGTCAGGGCTTCATGGACGCCGCCGCCCGCATCAAGGCCGACCGCTCCAAGGTGTTCGACCGCGCGCGGATCGAGGACGTGGTCGAGAAGGTGAAAGCCGCCGCCCGCGACTCCGGCCTGTCGGAAGCCATCGCCGAGCCCGTCTGGCGCACGCTGATCGACCGCTGCATCGCCTACGAATACGACAGCTGGGACAAGACCAAGGGCTAGCCCAACTTGTCATCCCGGCCGTAGCGAAGCGGAGAGCCGGGACCGCGACAAGCTCAGAGCTTCCGGCGGTCCCGGATCGGCGCGCTACGCGCTTGTCCGGGATGACAGCTTTTGCGGCCTAGTTCCCGTCGATCATCCGACCCAGGCCGCCCAGGATCGAGCCCTCGCCCTGGTTGCCGCCCTGGCCTTGCGCGGCCTGCATCATGCGGCCCGCCAGGCGCGCGAACGGCAGCGACTGGATCCAGACCTTCCCCGGACCGCGCAGGCGAGCGAAGAACAGGCCTTCGCCGCCGAACAGCACGCTTTTGACGCCGCCAGCCATGACCAGGTCGAAGTCGACGCCCGGCGTATAGGCGGCCAGGCAGCCCGTATCGACGTGCAGCTCCTCGCCCGCGGCCAGTTCGCGCTCGACCAGCGTGCCGCCCATCTGGACGAACACCCAGCCGTCGCCTTCCAGGCGCTGCATGATGAAGCCCTCGCCGCCGAACAGGCCGGTCATCATCCGCTTCTGGAAGTGGATGCCGATCGACACGCCGCGCGCGGCGGCCAGGAAGCTGTCCTTCTGGCAGATCAGCGTCCCGCCTAGCTGACCCAGGTTCAGCGGCAGGATGGTGCCCGGCGTCGGCGAGGCGAAGGCCACGCGCGCCTTGCCCTGACCCGTGTGGGTGAAGACGGTGGTGAACAGGCTCTCGCCGGTCACCAGGCGCTTGCCCGCGCCCAAGAGCTTGCCCATGAAACCGCCGCCCTGGTCGGCCGAGCCGTCGCCGAAGACGGTGGTCATCTGGACGCTGGCGTCCTTCCACACGAAGGCGCCGGCCTCGGCCACGGCGCTCTCGCCGGGATCCAGCTCGATCTCGACGAACTGCAGGTCCTCGCCCTTGATCTCGAAGTCGATGTCGTCGGCGACGCTGGCGCTGCGGGTGTGGCTCCAGGGACTGGTCGGCATGGGGGAGAGCTCCTCGTGTCTAGAACACCGTTCTTAGCGAGCCCGCGTCCGCACCGCCAATTACGCTTCCTTTAAATGCGCCTTCCCCTAGGGCGGTCATGCCAGCCGGCCAATCTGGTCATACCATTGGTCCGACAAATGGCGCCGCTCCGTCCTGCACCCGAAATGCGTACGGACGACCAAACTTTCCCTCGAAATTAGGCGCATCAACTCACTTGACCACTGGGCGCGCTTCCAATGCGAGCGCGGCCTATCCGCACCCATGGGTTTGGCCTGACCAAGTGGTCGCCCCATTCTCGCAAGTGGCATTACCAATTCTTGACAACGTCACGAACTGGTCGGATAAGTCCTCTCAAGGGCGCCATCTCAGTGCGCCGGGGGAGGCACTCTCATGATCCATGCACGCAATTCCTTTGCTCTTCGCGCGGCCCTGCTGGCCTCGTGCGCGGCCCTGGCCGTCGGCTCGGCCGCCCAGGCGCGCCAAGCCGCGCCGGCTTCGAATGCGCAACAGCCGGAAACGGAAACCGTCGACGCTGTTGTGGTAACCGGTTTCCGCCAAGCCTACGCCAACGCCATCGCGACCAAGCGCGAGACCCTGGAAATCTCGGACGGCATCTCGTCGGACGGCCTGGGCCGCTTCCCAGACCTGAACGTCGGTGAAGCCATCCAGCGCATCCCGGGCGTCCAGATCAATCGCGAAGCCGGCAGCCGTAACGCCACGATCAGCCTGCGCGGCCTGCCGGGCAGCTTTGCCCGCACCACGCTGAACGGCGGCGCGTTCGCCGACCCGATCCTGAACGGCTCGACCCCGCTGGGCGCCTTCAACTCCGACATTTTCACGGCGATCAACGTCATCAAGTCGCCGTCCGCCTCGAACCTGGCCGGCGGCCTGTCGGGCAATGTCGACCTGCGCATCAACCCGGCCCTGGCCCGCAAGGACGGCGGCTTCGCCAAGCTGTCCTACGAGTACAATGACCTGGGCAACCTGGGCAGCCCGCTGGCCTCGCTGGGCTACAACAAGCACCTGACCGACGACTTCGCCGTGTTCGGCGTCGTGGCCTGGAAGGACGAGAAGTTCCGCCGCGACTCGATCACCGTGAACTCGTGGGGCAACCGCATCGGCGGCATCCAGCTGGGCAACCAGGCCGCGGTCGTGAACGCCCAGGGCGCTTACGTCCCGGGCGCCAACCCGGCCTATGACGCCATGCAGGCCGCCCTGCCCGACAGCTACAAGGCGCAGTTCGCGCCCGGCCTGGCCCCCGTCTACTATCCCAGCCAGACCCGCCAGCTGGTGAAGTTCAACCGCGGTTCGACCCTGTCGGCCGCGACCGGCTTCGAATGGCGCATCAATGAAGAGTGGAAGTTCGGCGCCAACGGCTTCATCACCAAGCGCAAGCTGGATGAGGCCACCAACAACCTGCTCTATATCGACGCGGGTCCGGGCAACAACACCTTCACCGGCCTGACCGCCACCTCGGCCGTCGCCAAGATCAGCAACCTGGGCGCGCCCTACATCGTCCAGACGCCGAACGGTCCGCGCGCCTACATCAACAGCTTCAAGGCCGAGAACATCAACACGTTCGACTCGGTCCGCTCCGAGCCGGCCGAGAACCAGACCTGGGCCATCAACCCCACCGTCGAATTCAAGAACGACGAGTGGAAGGCCAACGCCAACCTGACCGTCTCGCGCGCCAAGGCCTACGCCAACCAGATCGAGTTCGACGTCGTCCAGAACCCCTACCGCAACCTGGGCACGGCAGGCCTGAACGGCATCGTGGCCACGGTGTTCACGGGCGGGGCGAACCTGGGCGACTACACGGCGACCCTGATCACGCCGCACGCCACCCACCTGCCGACCGGCGGCTTCCTGATCCCGGCGACCAACACCGCCCCGACCCAGGCCGGCGCCCAGATGCCGGGCCAGAGCGCCACGACCGCCGCCGACCGCTTCGGCGTCACCGGCACCAACGGCCAGGCCGACAACGTGCTGGACTCGTTCCAGGTCGACTTCGAGCGCTCGTTGGACGGCTTCGTGAACGCGTTCCAGTTCGGCGGTCGCGCCGAGCACAACAAGTTCACCTCGATCGGCTCGCGCAACACCGCCCTGGGCGCCCAGACCCAGAACATCACGCCGGACATGGCTTACCAGCTGTCGTACGCCAACGACTTCTTCGGCGGTAAGGCCGGCGGCGCCACGTCCAACTGGATGAACGTCGACGTCAACCGGATCCTGAAGGCGATCACGCCGGTCAACACCAACCTGCGCACGACGCTGAACCCGAACGGCCTGCCCGACCAGTTCCTGCTGGGCTCGCCCGGCGTGTTCCTGACCCCGTACGGCGTGGTGAACAACTACACGGACGGCAACTACTGGAACAACAACTTCAGCAATCAGAACGACGTGTTCTCGGCCTACATGGCGGCGAAGTTCAAGGGCGAGCTGTTCAACATCCCGGTCCGCGGCACCGTCGGCACGCGCTACGAATATACCGAGCAGAAGATCGTCGCGCTGAACTGTAAGAACTGCACCACGGCGCTGTCGAACCAGGCCGGCGCGATCAACCACTCGCTGTCGACCACCACCACCAAGAACACCTTCGACTACTGGCTGCCGTCGGCGATCATCATGGCCGACCTGCGCGACGACCTGGTGTTCCGCGCTGCCGCCTACCGCACCTATGTGCGTCCGCAACCGCGCGACAACGTGCCGACCACCTTCGTGCAGGTGCCGGTCGACGTGAACCCGCCGGTCGACCCGGTCTATACGGTCACCCTGGGCGCCACGGACATCAAGCCGTACACCTCGGACTCCTACGACATGTCGCTGGAGTGGTATAACCGTCCGGGCGGCCTGATCTCGCTGGCGGCCTACCGCAAGGAAGTGAAGGGCTATATCGGCCCGATCACCGACCAGTCGATCCTGTGCCCGGCCAACGGCAAGATCCCCGGCATCGACGTCGACCTGGGCACCCTGCGCATCGACAACTCGGCCGGCACCCCGCGCTGCGTCAGCTCGAACAAGTTCGTCGGCGCGGCCGGCGCGACGGCTCCGCTGGTCGAGGCCCGCGTCAATGTCACCGGCAAGACCAACCAGTCGCCGATGACCGTCACCGGCCTCGAGTTCAACATCCAACAGAACCTGGATTTCCTGCCGGGCTTCTGGAAGAACTTCGGCGGCGCGTTCAACTACTCGTATACGAAGATCGACGGCAAGGACACGGCGGGCAACAAGATCACCCTGCCCAGCGTCTCCAAGAACAACATCAACGTCATCGGTTACTACGAAGCCAAGTGGGGCGGCCTGCGCCTGGTCTACAACTGGCGTGACAAGTACGACCTGGCCGCCGGCAACTCGTTCGTCGGCGACGCCCGCACCGTCAAGGCCCGCAGCCAGCTGGACGCCTCGGCCTCGTTCAACGTCACCGAAGACCTGACGGTCTCGGTCGACGCGTTCAACCTGACCGACGCCCAGCGCGCCGAGTACGAGAACGACCCGAACCTGCCGCGCTTCATCGACTACGACGGCCGCACCTACCAGGTGACCATCCGCGCGAAGTTCTAGGACCCGCGCACTACAATCTCACTCCTCCTGCGGGGGCCGAAGTTCGCTTCGGCCCCTTTCTTTATGCTCAGCCTCTCAGCGAGCGCAGGGCCTGTTCGTGGACATAGGCGGCGATATCAAGCAGCGCGACGTCCAGGGCCGTCTTGACCGCTTCCAGGCTCTCCTCGCCCGCCTCGCAGCGTTCACAGACCTCGCCCAGCTGGACCGCCCCTACCCCGCGCGCCGCGCCCTTCACCGTGTGGACTGCATCCCTCCAGCCCGGGTGGGTGGAATCCAGCATCGGGGTCCACAGCGCGGCCTGTTCGCGGAACAGCGCCAACACCTCTTCGACCACCCCGGAATCCCCCGCCGCGAACCCTTCCAGGTAAGCGAAATCCACAGCTCCGCTAATATCTCGTCTGGCCATGAAAAAAGCGCTTGCGCTCCCAAAATCATTGCGTATGTTCCGCGCCTCGCCGCCGGGGCTCGCAAGTGCTTCGGACCGTCGAATGGGTGTATAGCTCAGTTGGTAGAGCAGCTGACTCTTAATCAGCGGGTCGTAGGTTCGAATCCTACTACACCCACCATTCTCTCGAAAATTCAGTAGTTTACCGGGGGCCGCGCAAGCGGCCGAGAGCCCCGGCGCGTCCGCGCGAACGCTCCGTATTCCGCGAGAAAAGACGGCTTTCCGACATCCAAGCGGAGCCATATCGCGGCGAGATCATTTCAGCTCTGAAAACCGGCGCACACGTTCGGCCTCTAGGGGTTCTAGACCGTCAGCTTTCTTGACGGTCTCCCCGAGGCGGCTCGTTGCGCCGCCTGCTCATGCCGCGCTGGTCGCGGCCGGCTCGAAGGCTGACGATGACTGACCTCCACGCCCCGCGTACGCCTCCGCGCCGTCGGACGCTGATCCTCGGCGGACTGATCGCCGTGCTCGCCCTGGTCGGCGTCGTCTGGCTGGCCTGGACCCTGCTGCACAGCGACAAGGGCGAAGGCGGCGGCCAAGGGGGTGGCGGCTTTGGCGGTGGCGGCGGTCGGCGCGGTCCGGCCAGCACCGTGGCGGTGGCCACGGCCAGCACTACGGACTTGCCGATCATCATCGAGGCCCTGGGCACGGTGAAACCCGCCGCGACGGTCACCGTGCGCCCGCAGGTGGGCGGCACGATCACCCAGGTAATGTTCCGTGAAGGCCAGACCGTCTCGCGCGGCCAGGCTCTGGTCCAGATCGATCCCCGCCCCTACCAGATGTCGCTGCTGCAGGCGCAGGGCAACCAGACCCGCGACGAGGCCCAGCTGGCCGCCGCGCGCCTGACCCTGACCCGCTACCAGACCCTGCTCGCCCAGGACTCGATCGCCCGTCAGGAGGTCGACAACCAAGCCGCCACGGTCAAGCAGCTGGAAGGCACCGTGATGGCCGACCGCGCCGCCGTCGGCACCGCGCGCCTGAACCTGGGTTTTGCCCGCATCACCGCGCCGGTCAGCGGCCGCGTGGGCCTGCGCGTCGTGGATGTCGGCAACTATATCGGCGCCGGCGACGCGACCGGCGTGGCGGTGATCACCACCGTCTCGCCGATCGATGTCGAGTTCACCGTCCCGCAGGACGACGTGCCGCGCATCGCCGCCCGCCAGGGCCGCGCCAATGTGCCGGTCACGGCGCTGGATCGCACCCGCAGCCAGACCCTGGACCGCGGGACCTTCTCGACCCTGGACAACCTGGTCGACACCGGCACGGGCACCGTGAAGGCCAAGGCCCGCTTCGCCAACAGCGGCGGGACGCTGTTCCCCAGCCAGTTCGTCAATGTCCGCATGGAGCTGGACACCATCAAGGGCGCGATCGTCGTACCGGTCACGGCCGTGCGCCAGAGCAGCGACGGCTCGTTCGTGTGGCTGCTGAACAGCGACCGCACCGTCAAGAAGACCCCGGTGAAGACCGGCCAGGCCACCGGCGTCCAGGTGCAGATCACCGAAGGCCTCAAGGCCGGCGACAAGGTCATCACCGAAGGCGGCGACCGCCTGCGCGACGGCGGCAAGGTCCAGCTGCCCGGCGCCCGTCCGCAAGGCCAGGGCAAGGGCGAAGGCCAGCGCGGCGAGCGTCGCAAACGTGAAGGCGGTCAAGGTGGCGGCGAAGGTCGTCGTCAGCGTCCGGAATAGTCCCGACGATGAACCCCTCGCGTCCCTTCATCCAGCGGCCGGTCGCCACGGCCCTGTTCATGGCGGCCATCGTCCTGGCTGGCCTGGTCGGCTTCCGGCTGCTGCCGCTGTCGGCCCTGCCCCAGGTCGATTACCCCACCATCCAGGTCCAGACCCTGTATCCCGGGGCCAGCCCCGAGGTGATGAGCCAGACCGTCACCGCTCCCCTCGAACGGCAACTGGGCGAGATGTCGGGCCTGGCCCGGATGAGCTCGGTCAGCACGGCCGGCGCCTCGATCGTCACCCTGCAGTTCAATCTGGGCGAGACCCTGGACGTCGCCGAGCAGGAGGTGCAGGCCGCCATCAACGCCAGCGGCTCGCTGCTGCCCGCCGACCTGCCCGCCCCGCCGGTCTACGCCAAGGTCAATCCGGCCGACGCGCCGGTGCTGACCCTGGCCATCACGTCGGACACCCTGCCGCTGACCGAGGTGCAGAACCTGGTCAATACCCGCCTGGCCCAGAAGATCAGCCAGGTCTCGGGCGTCGGCCTCGTGTCGCTGTCCGGCGGCCAGCGGCCCGCCATGCGCATCCAGGCCGACACCCAGGCCATGGCCAGCTACGGCCTGACCCTGTCTGACGTGCAGACCGCGATCAGCGCCAGCAACGCCAACAGCGCCAAGGGCAGCTTCGACGGTCCAACCCGCAGCTACACGATCAACGCCAACGACCAGCTGCTGTCCGTCGACGACTACAAGAACCTGATCGTCAGCTACAAGGACGGCGCGCCGATCCGCCTGAGCGACATCGCCCAGGTCGTCGAGAGCGCCGAGAACACCCGCCTGGGCGCCTGGGCCGACAAGACCCCGGCCATCATCGTCAACGTCCAGCGCCAGCCCGGCGCCAACGTCATCAAGACCGTCGACGCCATCAAGGCCAAGCTGCCGGAGCTGCAAGCCGGCCTGCCCGCCACCCTGGACGTTCGCGTCCTGGCCGATCGCACCACCGGCATCCGCGCCTCGGTGCACCATGTCGAGATGGAGCTGCTGCTGGCCGTGGCGCTGGTGGTGCTGGTGATCTTCTTCTTCCTGCACAGCCTGCGCGCGACGGTGATCGCCAGTCTGGCCGTGCCGATCTCGCTGATCGGCTCGTGCGGGGTGATGTACCTGATGGGCTTCTCGCTGAACAATCTCAGCCTGATGGCCCTGACCATCGCCACCGGCTTCGTCGTCGACGACGCCATCGTGATGATCGAGAACATCACCCGCCACCTTGAGAAGGGCGAAAAGCCCATGGCGGCGGCGCTGAAGGGCGCGCGCGAGATCGGCTTCACGATCATCTCGCTGACCATCTCGCTGATCGCGGTGCTGATCCCGCTGCTGTTCATGGGCGATGTCGTCGGCCGCCTGTTCCGCGAGTTCGCCATCAGCCTGGCCATCACCATCCTGATCTCGGCCGTGGTCTCCCTGACCCTGACGCCGATGCTGTCGGCTCGCTGGCTCAAGCCCCACGAGGGCGAGGACGCCAAGGGCCTCAGCAAGAAGGCCCAAGACCTCTTCGAGCGTGTCGAGGCCCGCTACGAGAAGGCCCTGGCCTGGGTGCTGCTGCGCCAGAAGGCCACCCTGGTGGTCGCCGTGCTGACCCTGGTGCTGACCGGTCTGCTCTACATGGTCATTCCCAAGGGCCTGTTCCCGACCCAGGACACCGGCCAGCTGCAAGCCCGCACCGAGATGTCCCAGTCGGTCTCGTACGATCGCATGGCGGCCCTGCAACAGCAGGCGGCCGAGGCGATCATGGACGATCCTGCGGTCGAGAACGTCGCCTCGTTCATCGGGGTCGATGGCGCCAACAACGCCATGCTCCACACCGGCCAGATGCAGATCAACCTCAGGTCCGACCGCTCGGGCTCGCAGGAGAAGATCATGCAGCGGCTGCGCCAGCGCGTGGCCGAGGTGCCGGGCGTGACCCTGTACCTGCAGCCCACCCAGGACCTGACCATCGACGCCGAGACGGGCCCCACCCAGTTCCGCCTGTCGCTGGAAGGCGCCGACACCGCCACCATCAAGGAATGGGCCGGCAAGCTGACCGCCGAGCTGGCGCATGTGAAGGCCGTGCGGAACGTCTACAGCGACGCCTCGGCCACCGGCCAGGCGGCCTATGTCGACATCGACCGCGACACCGCCGCGCGGCTGTCGATTACCGCCTCTGATGTCGATGACGCCCTCTACAGCGCCTTCGGCCAACGGATCGTCTCGACCATCTTCACCGAGACCAACCAGTACCGGGTGATCCTGGAAGCCAAGCCCGGCGTCCTGACCGACCCGACCACGCTCGGAAACCTGAACCTAAAGACCGGCGGCGGCGCCCCTGCTCCGCTATCGGCGTTCTCGACGATCAAGACGCAAGCCTCGCCGCTGCAAGTGACCCACGTCGCCCAGTTCCCGGCCACCACGATCGGCTTCGACACCGCGCCGGGCGTCTCGCTGGGCCACGCGGTCGACGAGATCCGCAAGGCCATGACCCGGATAGAGATGCCGACCGCCGTCACCCACACCTTCCTGGGCGCGGCGGGGGCCTATCAGAACTCGCTGTCCAACCAGCTGTGGCTGATCCTGGCGGCCGTGGTCTGCGTCTACATCGTGCTGGGCGTGCTCTATGAGAGCTACATCCACCCGCTGACCATCCTGTCGACCCTGCCCTCGGCCGGCGTCGGCGCGCTGCTGGCCCTGTGGATCACCGGCAACGACCTGGGCGTGATCGGGATCATCGGCATCATCCTGCTGATCGGCATCGTCAAGAAGAACGCGATCATGATGATCGACTTCGCCATCGACGCCGAACGCACCGAGGGCAAGAGCCCGCACGACGCCATCTTCCAGGCCGCCGTGCTGCGCTTCCGCCCGATCCTGATGACCACCCTGGCGGCCCTGTTCGCGGCCGTGCCGCTGATGCTGGGCTTTGGCGAGGGCGCCGAGCTGCGGCGACCGCTGGGCATCGCCATCTTCGGCGGCCTGCTGCTGAGCCAGCTGCTGACCATCTTCACGACGCCGGTCGTGTACCTCGCCTTCGACCGCCTGGCGCCCGCCGGCAAGCACAAGGCCCATGACGACGGGCCGCATCCCGACCGCATCGATCCGGACCCGATCCCGGGGGCGCCGTCGTGAACCTGTCCGGACCCTTCATCCGACGGCCGGTCGCGACGATCCTGCTGACCATCGGCGTGGCGCTGGCGGGCATCTTCGCCTTCTTCGTGCTGCCGGTCTCGCCGCTGCCGCAGGTGGATTTCCCGACCATCTCGGTGTCAGCCAACCTGTCCGGCGCCAGCCCCGAGACCATGGCCTCCAGCGTCGCCACGCCGCTGGAACGCCGACTGGGCACGATCTCCGGCGTCAATGAGATGACCTCGCAGAGCTCGACCGGCTCTTCCCGGGTCACTCTGCAGTTCGACCTGAACCGCAAGATCGACGGCGCCGCGCGCGAGGTGCAGGCCGCGATCAACGCCGCCCGCGCCGACCTGCCGGCCACGCTGCGCAGCAACCCGACCTATCGCAAGATGAACCCGTCCGACGCGCCGGTGATCATCCTGGCCCTGACCTCGAACACCAAGACGCCGGGCCAGATCTACGACGCCGTCTCCAACATCGTCGCCCAGCGCATCGCCCAGGTGACCGGGGTCGGCGATGTCGAGATCGGCGGCGGCTCGCTGCCGGCCGTGCGCATCTCGGCCAATCCGTTCCTGCTGAACCAGTACGGCGTGGCCATGGAGGACGTCCGCGCGGCGATCCAGTCGGCCAACGCCAACCGCCCCAAGGGCGCGCTGGAAGGCAACGGCCAGCGCTACCAGATCTACACCACCGGCGCGGGCCGCAAGGCCGCCGACTATGCCGGCCTGGTCGTCGCCTGGCGCGGCGGCGCGGCCATCCGCCTGTCCGACGTGGCGACCGTCACCGACAGCGTCGCCGACACCCGCACCCTGGGCCTGTTCAACGGCAAGCCGGCCATCATCGTCCTGATCACCGCCCAGCCGGGCGCCAACATCATCCAGACGGTCGACAGCGTCCGCGCCGCCCTGCCCGAACTGCGCGCCCAGCTGCCTAGCGACATCACCGTCGACGTGGCCAGCGACCGAACCAACTCGATCCGCGCCTCGCTGCACGAGATCGAGGTCACCCTGCTGATCTCGATCGTGCTGGTCATCGTGGTGGTCAGCGTCTTCCTGCGCAGCGCGCGCGCGACCTTCATCCCGGCGGCGGCGACCATCGTCTCGCTGCTGGGGACATTCGGGGTGATGTACCTGCTGGGCTTCAGCCTGAACAATCTCAGCCTGATGGCCATCACGGTGGCGACCGGCTTCGTGGTCGACGACGCCATCGTCGTGCTTGAGAACACCGCCCGTCACATCGAGAAAGGCATGGACCGCTTCTCGGCCGCCCTGTTGGGCGCGCGGGAGGTGGGCTTCACGGTGCTGTCGATCAGCATCTCGCTGGTCGCCGTCTTCATCCCCCTGCTGTTCATGGGCGGCCAGGTCGGGCGGTTGTTCCGCGAATTCGCCGTCACCCTGTCGGCGGCGGTGCTGATCTCGCTGGTCATCAGCCTGACCACCACGCCGATGATGTGCGCCTACCTGCTGCGTCCCGAGAAGAAAGAGAAGGAAGGCCGCTTGGCTCGCTTCTTCGAGGCCGCGTTCAACCGCGTGCACAAGATGTACGAGCACAGCCTGGACTGGGCCCTGGCCGCCAAGCCGCTGGTCATCGTGATCCTGGTCGCCGTCATCGCCATGACCGCCTGGCTCTACATCGCCGTACCCAAGGGCTTCTTCCCGCAGCAGGACAGCGGCCAGCTGAACGCCGGCATCCGCGCCGACCAGTCGGTCTCGTCCCAGGCCATGCAGAAGAAGCTGCGCCAGGTGGTGAACATCATCCACAAGGACCCCGCCGTCGACACCGTCGTCGGCTTCACCGGCGGCGGCCGGGCGGGCGGCGGCTTCCTGTTCGTGAATCTCAAGCCGATCGGCGAGCGCAAGGAGAAGGGCTCCGACGTCATCGCGCGCCTGCGGCCGCAGCTGCAGAAGGTGACCGGCCTCAACGTCTTCCTGAACCCGGTGCAGGACCTGCGCATGGGCGGCCGGCAGAGCAACTCGACCTACCAGTACACCCTGACCAGCGACTCGAGCGCCGCCCTCAAGGAATGGGCCGGCAAGCTGGCCGAGGCGATGAAGGCCCACGACGACGTGCTGACCGACGTCGATTCCGACCAGCAGGAGAACGGCGTCGAGACCCTGGTGACCATCGATCGCGACAGCGCCTCGCGCCTGGGGATCACGCCCCGCGCCGTCGACAACGCGCTCTACAACGCCTTTGGCCAGCGCCAGGTCGCGACGATTTACGAGGACGTCAACCAGTACGCTGTGATCCTGGAGTGGCAGCAGAAGTTCGCCCAGGGCCCCGAGGCGCTGAACGACGTCCATGTGCCGACCCGCCCCTCGGGGACGGCGACGGCGACCGGTCCCAGTGTCAATCCGGCCCTGCGCGACCAGTCGACCGGCTCGGCCCTGAACACTGCCGCCACGGCCATGACGCCGCTGCCGGCCATCGCCAGCGTCTCGCAAAACGCCACCCCGACCTCGGTCAATCACCAGAATGGCGAGCTGGCCACGACGGTCTCGTTCAACCTGGCCGAGGGCAAGTCGCTGAGCGACGCCCAGGCCGCCGTCGCGGCAGCTGAGGCCGAGATCGGCATGCCGACCAGCGTGCGCGGCAGCTTCCAGGGCCAGGCCCGCCAGGCCAACGACCAGATGAAGCAGCAGCCCCTGCTGATCCTGGCCGCGATCGTGGCGATCTACATCGTGCTGGGCATTCTCTACGAGAGCTACGTCCACCCGATCACGGTGCTGAGCACCCTGCCCGCCGCCGGCGTCGGGGCCGTTATCGCCCTGCTGATCTTCAAGATGGAATTCTCGATCATCGCCCTGATCGGGGTCTTCCTGCTGCTGGGCATCGTCAAGAAGAACGCCATCCTGATCATCGACTTCGCCCTGGACGCTCAGCGCAGCCGAGGGCTCACGGCTCAAGAGGCCGCGCGCGAGGCCAGCCTGCTGCGCTTCCGCCCGATCCTGATGACCACCCTGGCCGCGGCCCTGGGCGCCCTGCCCCTGGCGATCGGCTTTGGCGAAGGCGCCGAGCTGCGCCGGCCGCTGGGCGTGGCCATCATCGGCGGCCTGATCGCCAGCCAGCTCCTGACCCTGATCACCACCCCCGTGGTCTATGTCTATCTCGACCGTCTGCGCGGCAAGGCGCGCGACAAGGACGAGCGGCATCTGACCCACCACGCGCCGGAACCCGCATGATGCATCGTCTTTCACACCTCATCGGCGCCGTCTCGCTGCTCGCCCTGGGCGCCTGCTCGCTGACGCCGGCCTACGAGACCCCCGCCCTGAAGTCCGCCCCGCCAGCCCAGTTCAAGGCCATGGAAGGCTGGAAGACCGCCACGCCATCCGACCATCTGGATCGCGGCGACTGGTGGACCCTGCTGGGCGATCCGCAGCTCAATGCGCTGGCCGAGCGGGTGAAGGTGGACAACCAGACCATCGCCGCCGCCGAGGCCGCCTATCGCCAGGCCCGCGCTCTGGTGCGTGAGCAGCGCGCCGGTCTGTTCCCCAGCATCGACCTGTCGGGCTCGGCCACCAAGTCGGGCGGCGGCGGCACCAAGACCACGACCTCCGCTGGCGGCGCCACCAGCGCCGGCGACACCCAGCGCTACCAGGTCGGCATCGGCGCCAGCTGGGAGCCCGACGTCTGGGGCCGCATCCGCGCCGGCATCAGCGGCGCTAAGGCGAGCGCGGAAGCCAGCGAGGCCGACCTCGCCGCCGCCCGCCTTTCGGCGCAGGGCGAGCTGGCCACCAGCTATCTTGGCCTGCGCCGCGCCGACGCCGAGATCGCCATGGTCCAGGCCACGGTCGAGGGCTACCAGCGCGCTCTCCAGATCACCACCAACCGCTACAACGCCGCCATCGCGCCCAAGTCCGACGTGCTGCAAGCCCAGAGCCAGCTGGCCAACGCCCAGTCGACCCTGGAGGGCCTGGTCCAGGACCGCACGGCCTTCGAGAACGCCATCGCCGTGCTGGTGGGTGAGCCGGCCAGCAACTTCCGCCTGGCGGCCGACGCCAGCTGGAAGCCGGTCGTGCCGGAAATCCCGGTCGGCGTGCCCTCGACCCTGCTGGAGCGCCGTCCCGACGTCGCGGCCGCCGAGCGCCGCGTGGCCGCCGCCAACGCCGACATCGGCGTGGCCCGCGCCGCCTTCTTCCCGACCTTCAACCTCAGCGCCGACGGCCGCTCGACCGCCAGCAAGCTGGGCGACCTGTTTGCCACCTCGGCCAACACCTGGTCGCTGGGCCTGACCGCCGCCCAGACCCTGTTCGACGCCGGCGCCCGCCGCGCCCAGGTGGCCCAGAGCCGCGCCGCCTACGACCAGACGGCCGCCAACTACCGCCAGACGGCCCTGCAGGCCTTCGAGGACGTCGAGAACCAGCTGACCGCCGCCCGCACCCTGGAGCGGCAGTACGCCCTGCAACTGACCGCCTCCCAAGCCGCCGACCAGACCGAGCAGATGCTGCTGAACCAGTACAAGGCCGGCCAGGTCGCCTACACCGACGTGGTCGCGGCCCAGGCCTCGGCCCTGTCGGCGCGGCGCACGCTGGTCACGACGGCGGTGTCGCGCCAGACGACAGCGGTGGCGCTGGTCCAGGCCTTGGGCGGCGGCTGGCGCTGAAAACTTGTTGAGGCTCCGCCCGCGCGACTCTAACACTTGTTTGAGCGCACGATCGGAGCCTGAGCATGACGACCGCCTATCTCTGTGACGGGATCCGCACCCCGATCGGGCGCTATGGCGGCGCGTTGTCCAAGGTGCGGGCCGATGACCTGGCCGCCATCCCATTGAAGGCCCTGGCCGCGCGCAATGCCGGCCTCGACCTGGAAGCCATCGACGAGGTGGTGCTGGGCTGCGCCAACCAGGCCGGCGAGGACAATCGCAACGTCGCGCGCATGGCGCTGCTGCTGGCGGGCTATCCGGTCTCCGTGCCGGGGGTGACCGTCAACCGCCTCTGCGCCTCGGGCCTGGAAGCCATCGGCTACGCCGCCCGCGCCATCCTGTCGGGCCACAACGACCTGGTCATCGCCGGCGGTGTCGAGAGCATGAGCCGCGCCCCGTTCGTGATGGGCAAGGCCGACAGCGCCTTCGCTCGCAATGCCGAGATCTTCGACACCACCATCGGCTGGCGGTTCATCAATCCGGCCATGCGGAAGCTGTACGGCGTCGACTCCATGCCCGAGACCGCCGAGAACGTCGCCGCCGACTACGGCGTCAGCCGCGCGGACCAGGACGCCTTCGCCCTGCGCAGCCAGCAACGAGCAGCGGCCGCTCAAGCCAACGGCTTCCTGGCCGGCGAGATCACGCCCGTCGAGATCGCCGGCAAGACCGGCCCGACCATCGTCGATGGCGACGAACACCCGCGCGAGACCACGATCGAGGCCCTGGCCAAGCTGAAGCCCGTCGTCCGCGAGGGCGGCACGGTCACGGCCGGCAACGCCTCGGGCGTCAACGACGGCGCGGTGGCCCTGATCGTCGCCTCAGAGGAAGCCGTGAAGCGTCATGGCCTGACGCCTCGCGCCCGGATCACCGGCTACGCCACCGCCGGCGTACCGCCGCGCGTCATGGGCATCGGGCCCGTCCCCGCCGTCCAGAAGCTGCTGGCCAAGACCGGCCTCGCCATCGGCGACTTCGACACCGTGGAGCTGAACGAGGCCTTCGCCGCCCAAGGCCTGGCCGTCCTGCGCCAACTGGGCCTGCCCGATGACGGCGCCCACGTGAACGCCAACGGCGGCGCCATCGCCCTGGGTCACCCGCTCGGCGCGTCCGGCGCGCGGCTGGTGCTGACGGCCCTGCGCCAGCTGGAAGCCACCGGTAACAAGCGCGGCCTCGCCACGCTGTGCATCGGCGTCGGCCAGGGCGCGGCGTTGTCGTTCGAGCGCGTCTAGTGGACGCCGAACTGATCGAGGCCCTGCGCCAGACGGTGCGGGCCCTGTGCCGCGACTTCCCGCCGCCCTACTGGCGCGCCCTGGACCGCGAGAAGGCCTATCCGACCGAGTTCGTGGCCGCCATGACCAAGGCCGGCCTGCTGGGCGTGCTGATCCCCGAGGAATACGGCGGCGGCGGTCTGGGCCTGACGGCGGCAGCGGCGATCCTGGAGGAAGTCCACGCCAGCGGCGGCAATGCGGCCGCGCTGCACGCCCAGATGTACACCATGGGCACCGTCCTGCGGCATGGCTCGACGGCGCAGAAGGAGACCTGGCTGCCGAGGATCGCCGACGGCTCGATCCGCCTGCAGGCCTTCGGCGTCACCGAGCCGACGGCTGGCACCGACACCACCTCGATCTCGACCTTCGCCCGCCGCGAGGGCGACACCTATGTGATCAACGGCCAGAAGGTGTGGACCAGCCGGGCCGAGCATTCGGACCTGATGGTCCTCTTGGCCCGCACCACGCCCAAGGACCAGGTCGCCCGCAAGAGCGAGGGCCTGTCCGTCTTCCTGGTCGACATGCGCGAGGCCAAAGGCCGTGGACTGACGATCAAGCCGATCGCCACCATGCTGAACCACGCCACCACCGAGGTCTTCTTCGACAACCTGGTGATCCCCGCCGACAGCCTGATCGGCGAGGAAGGCAAGGGCTTCCGCTACATCCTGGACGGCATGAACGCCGAGCGCATCCTGATCGGGGCCGAGTGCCTGGGCGACGCCGCCTGGTTGATCGGCAAGGCGCGGGACTACGCCAACAGCCGCGTCGTGTTCGGCCGGCCGATCGGCCAGAACCAGGGCGTGCAGTTCCCGATCGCCCGCGCCTACGCCCAGGCCCACGCCGCGCGCCTGACCATCTACGATGCGGCCGCCCGCTATGACGCCGGGCTTCCCTGTGGCGAGCAAGCGAACATCGGCAAGATGCTGGCCTCCGAGGCCTCCTGGGCCGCCGCCGACATGTGCCTGCAGACCCACGGCGGCTTCGGCTTCGCCGAGGAGTACGACATCGAGCGCAAGTTCCGCGAGACGCGCCTCTACCAGGTGGCCCCGATCTCGACGAACCTGATCCTGGCCTATGTCGCCGAGCACGTGCTCGGCCTGCCCCGGTCGTACTGATGATCCTGGCGGCTTCGGATCTGGCGCGGCTGGCGGCGTTGCTCGACCGCCCCAAGGCGCCGACGGAGGTCCCACCGGCCTGGCACTGGGCGTGCTTGGCCAAGCCGGTCCGGCGCTCCGACCTTGGCCCTGACGGTCATCCTCGGCGTGATCCGTCGCTGCCGCCTCGGCGGATGTTCGCGGCGGCGGACATGGCCTTCGCCGGCCCACTGCTGCCGGGCGCGGAAACCGAACTCGTCGAGACCATAGCCGCCGTCGAGCAGAAGGCCGGCGCGAGTGGCCCGCTGACCTTCGTCACGGTCGATCGCGCCTTCAGCCAGGCCGGCGCGGTCCGCGTTCACGAGCGGCAGACCATCGTCTACACCGCCGCCCCGCCCGCGCCCCGGACGCCCGACTCCGAGCTCCCGCCCGCCGAGTGGAGTCGCGAGACGCCGACCGATCCGGTGCTGCTGTTCGCCTTCTCGACGGCGACCTCGAACAGCCATCGCATTCACTACGACCTGTCCTACACGACACAGGTCGAGGGTTATCCCGACCTCGTCGTCCACGGTCCGCTGATCGCCCTGCTGCTGCTGGAGGCCATGCCCGCGCGGCCGATCTCACGCTTTGCGTTCCGAGCGCTCAAGACTGCCTTCGTCGGCGAGACGATCACCGCCCACGGGCGCCTGGTCGATGACGGCGCGGAGCTGTGGGCGACCACCAACGGTGCGGTGCTGATGAAGGCCAAGGCGACCTTCTAGGCCGCCCTACTCCTCCAGCGTCGACGTATCGAAGCCGTGATACAGCGACAGGAAGCGGAACGGGTGGCCCGCCACATATTCCTTGAACATCACGTTGTTGATGTCGCTGTTGGTGTCGAAGGCGCCGACCTTGGCGCCCGGGACCTGCACCGCCAGGTGGGCGCGGGCCAGGTTCAGGGCGACCTGGTCGATCCAGCGGGTGACGACCGCGCGCGACAGCCTGTCGTCGAGATAGGCCCGCAGCCAGCGCAGCAGCACCGACGTCGCCTCGGTCGGACGCGCCAACACCAGGTTAGCGGTGATGCGCGAGCCGGCCTGCATGTTGCGCTCGTTCTCGTTGATCACGAGGTCGGCGTCGGCCCACTGCTCGAGCAGATCGGCCACGCCCCGTTGCAGCAACAGATCGATGTCGGACACGAACACCGGCCGCTGCAGCAGGTCCAGCAGCGCGCCCAGGCGCTGGAACCGCACCGACTGATAGTGCGCGACCGGGATCTCGATCAGGCCCTTGGGCGGGGCCTCGTAGCACTTGATCGTCACGCTGGAGGCGTCGAAGGCGTCACCCGTGAAGACGATGCGCGGATCGTCGATCCGCACCGTCGCGGCGGCCTGCGCCAGGCGCTCGGCCCCGCCGATCACGTGGATCACCACCAGGAACGGCACGTCGCCGTGCTTGATCACCGACAGGGCCAGCCAGCGGGCATAGAGCTCGACGTACTTCTCGTCGGCGGCGGCGAAGAACACCACCTGGGCGCCCAGGGCGTCGGCGTGGGCCTTGAGCCCTTCGCCATCCAGCGTCTTGCCGTCGCCGGTCAGGAAGGTCTGTGGCGCATCCTGCGGCGCGGGCGGCGTCGGGCCATCCAGGTTCGCGCCGGTCAGAGCGTCGATCACGGCGCTGTAGTGGTGGATCCAGTCGACCCACTCCTCGCCCGGCGAGTCGACGTCCATGGCCCCCGCCTCGGCCAGGATCAGCTCGAACAGCTCCAGCCGTTCGCGGGTCGGGTGCTCGCACAGGATCAGGCTGGCGGCGTCGTGATAGTACTTCATCCGGCCCAGCGGATGCAGCTTGGTGTGCTCGCGCGCCTGGGCCAAAGCCTGGACCAGCTGGCCTTCGATATCGACCTTGGACGACGCCGGCGCGAGCTGGGGCGCGGCGCTGGCCTCGACGCCCTCGAAGAAGCGGCCCAGCAGGGTCTGCATCGGGACGCGCGGCAGCAAGGCCTCCTCCCCGCCCAGGATCTCGAAGCGCAGGCCTCCGCGCCAGCCGACCTGCAGCTCGAAACGATCGGTCGCCTGCTCCCAGACGGCCTCGCCCGGGAACACCAGGTGCTCAATCTGCGAGGTCTTGGGAGCCAGGGCCAGGATGCCGTCGATATGGTCGACGCCCCAGCGGTGATGGGCGAAGCCGCGGTGCTGCCCCTCGACCTTCAGCACCTCCAGATAGCGCGACGGCGTGGTGATCCAGCCGGCCTCGGCCAGCAGCGGCAGGCGCTCCAGCAGGACCGAGGGTCGCGCCATCATCTGCACCACGTGCAGGGCGACGACATAGTCGAAGCGGCCCTCGCGAGCCACGCGGGCCAGGATGGCGCGATAGGTCTCCGGGTCGGACAGGTCGCCGGCGAACTCGGCGCCGGTCCCGCCCAAGACGACGTCGCACAGCTCGGCGGGCCAGCCGGGCGGGCCGCCGCCGATCAGCAGGATCCGAAAGCCCGGATCCTGAGCCTTGCGACGCCGCAGATAGTCCATCAGACCATTCAGGGCGTTCAGGACCGTCAGGCGGCTAAGCTGCGCGGGACGGGCCGAAGTCGGGGCGAACAGCGCCCCCATCTCCGGCGCGACGTCGACCGGAACCTGCGTCACGCCGCGCCGCCGTCCCAGAGGCGGCCATCGGCGGGAATGGCCTTGACGCTGTGGCGGCGGGCCAGCTCGGCGCGGTACAGCGCGTGCAGGTCGGCCTCGGACTGCATCTCGCGCTCATCGCGGTCCAGCGCCAGGCCGATCTCGAGATAGGTCTTGAGATTGGCGAGGTTCGGCTGCGGCCGCTGGCCAGCCTGGTGCTCGGCGATCATCTCGCCGTAGAGCTCCTCCAGCTTGCCTGCCAGCAGGTTCATGTCGAACAGCACGCAGGTGTCGCGATTGGCGTCCAGCTGGGCGCGCAGGGCGCGGGCCTTGTCGGGATTGGCGCCCAGCTCGACGGCCTTCTCGACATAGGCCTGGGAACTATCGACGACCAGCTCGGGCAGACCGGCGCTGCGCACCAGGCTGCCGCAGACGCGCGAGGCGAAGCTCTTGCCCGACCAGGTCAGGACCGGCACGGCCATCCACAGCGCGTCCGAGGCCGTGGTGTGTGCGCCATAAGGGGTGGTGTCCAGGAACAGGTCCGCCAGGCGATAGCGCGCCAGGTGGAAGGCGTTCTGGAGCTTCTGGGCGAAGACCAGGCGGGTGCGGTCCACGCCTCGCGCCTGGGCCGCGTCGCGCAGCCGGCCGTTGGTCTCGGGATTGTTGTCCAGCAGCCAGAGCACGCTGCCGGGCGTGCGCTTGAGGATCTCCATCCAGCGGTCAAAGACGAAGGGCGTGATCTTCTGCGTGCCGTTGAAGCAGCAGAAGACGAAGGCGTCCTCGGGCAGGCCGACCTCGGTTCGCGTCGGCGTGGCGTCGTTGACCTTCCGGCGGCGGTCGTTGGGCTGGTAGCAGGGGATCCGGCGGACGGCCTCGGAGTAGTAGAGCTCCATCTCCGGCGGGATGATCCACGGGTCGGCGACGATGTAGTGGTGGTAGTCGCTGCCCATCGTCCCCGGATAGCCCAGCCAGTTGACCAGGATCGGGGCCGGACGGCGGGCGAAGACGGCTGTCCGGGCGTCGCGGGTGTGGCCGTTGACGTCGACCAGGATGTCGATGCCGTCGTCGGCGATGCGCTGAGCGGCCTCTTCGTCCGACATCGGACGGATGTCGGTGAAGTGCTCGACAGAGGCGCGGATGCGGGTGTTCAGGCCGTCGCTGGACTCGGGGCCGCAGTAGTAGGCGAAGACCTCGACGTTGGCCTTGTCGTGCATCTCGAACAGTTCGGCCATCAGGTAGCCGACGGCGTGGTCGCGCAGGTCCGACGAGATGTAGCCGATGCGAGGGCGGCGGCCCTGGATGTCGATCGGGGCGTCGCGGCGGTCGTTGCGGATCTGCTCGGGCGTCACCTTCACTTCACGCTCGATGAAGTGGTTGCCGGCGCTGAGCAGCAGCAACGGGTCGTCGGTATAGGCCGAGGTCGACAGCGGATTGACGCCGCGCAGCAGGGTCTCGCGGCTCAGGCGCTCGGTCGGCTGCAGGGCCGGCCATTTGCACTGGGCCAGGCGAGTGGCGACCAGCTGGCCGATCACCTCCTCGGCGGTGGGATCCAGGTCGGCGGCCCGCATCAGCGCCAGTTCGGCGCGCGCGGGCTGCGAGATCTCGCCCAGCAGGCGGGCGATCTGCTTCAGGCAGGTGAAGGCGTAGCTGACGCCCATGCCACTGGGCACGACACTGCGGTTGGCGCCGGTCTCCCAGGTGGCGATGGCCATTTCGTGCAGGCCGGCCCGCTCCTGCAGGCCACCCAGATTGACATAGGCCGGCATGAAGTCGGCGTTCAGCGCGATCGCCTGCTCCAGCGAGCCCGCCGCGCCTGAATTGTCGCCCAGGGCCGATTGCAGGATCGCCCGGTTGAACAGCGCCACGCACAGCTGCGGGTGTTCGGCGTTAAACTTGATCCAGACCTTGTAGGCCTGGTCGGCGAGGGCCGGCTGCCCCCCTGCCCCCAACTGCGCGGCGACGGTGATCACCTCGCCGAGCGGGCAACCCTCTGCGGTAAGCTTGCTGAGCAGATCCAGCGTATCGACGTCGGCCATTGTCTTCCTGGTACCGATAAGCGGCGTGGGACAGGCGCGCGCAAAGGCGACGCGCGAGTCGGCGCAGCGCGATCATGGCATGGGGCTGGGGGCTCGACCAATGGCCGAGAGACGATCCGCCGCCCGCGCCCAAGGGCGCAGGCGGCAGCCGTTATCAGGTCGCGTTCAGGTACGAGACGATCTGGGCGTCGCTCAGGCTCTGCACCTGGCTTTGCGTCAGAGAGTTCGCCTGGGTCGGCGTCATCGCTTCGATGTTCGTCGTCGACAGGAAGTCCAGCTGGGTCGAGGTCAGACCCGGTATTTGGCTCGTTTCCAGCTGGCCGATCTGGGTGGTGCTGAGCGACGCGATCACGTCGGTCGACAGCTGGGCCAGTTGGGTGGTGGCCAGCGAGGCCAGCTGCGTGCCGGCCAGGTCGGCCACGTCCGTCGCCGTCAGGCCCTTCAGCTGCGAGGCCGTCAGAGCCTTGACCTGGGACGTGGTCAGCGACGCGCTCTGGGTGGCGTCGAGAGCCGAGAGGTTGGCCGACGAGATCGACTGCAGTTGCTGGGTGGTCAGCGCGCCGATCTGGGTGCCGACGAACTGGCCCACGTCGGTGGTGTTCATCGCACTGAGCTGGGTCGTGGTGATGGCCTTGACCTGCGTCTCGTTCAGAGCGGCCACCTGGGTGTCGCTCAGGCTCGAGAACGTCGTCGCGGTCATCGCCGCGACCTGGGTCGTGGCCAGGGCGCCGATCTGGGTCACCGACAGCTCGCCCGCCTGGGTCGCGTTGAGCAGAACCACCTGGGCGGTGTTCAGCGCG
This sequence comes from Caulobacter sp. GW821-FHT10A06, assembly GCF_059415805.1. Classification (NCBI taxonomy): domain Bacteria; kingdom Pseudomonadati; phylum Pseudomonadota; class Alphaproteobacteria; order Caulobacterales; family Caulobacteraceae; genus Caulobacter; species Caulobacter sp. GW821-FHT10A06. Next base: position 203,334 of record NZ_JBWKNY010000006.1, on the reverse strand, counting down.
CCGATCTGGGCCGTGGTCAGTTCGCCGATATCGGTCGCCGACAGACCCTTCACCTGGTCGCCCGTGAGCGCCTTGATGTGGGTGGTGGCCAGCGAGCCCATCTGGGTCGCATCCATCGCCGACAGGTTGGTCACGGACAGGGCGACCAGCTGGCTGGTGGCCAGAGACTGGATCATCCCGGTCGTCAGCTCGCTGATGTCGGTCGTCGTCAGGTTCTTCATCTGATCGACGGTGATGCCCTTGATCTGCGTGGCGTTCAGCCCCGCCATCTGGGTGGCGTCCATGGCCGAGAAGGCCGAGGTCGTCAGCGCGCCGATCTGAGCCGCCGACAGCGCCTGGATCTGGGTGTCCGCCAGCTCGCCGATGTCGGTGGTCGTCAGGCCCTTCATGTGGGCGGTCGTCAGGCCCTTCAGCTGCGTCGCGGTCAGGACCGCCACTTGCGTGCTGTTCAGGCTCGAGAAGCCGCCAGAGGTCATGCCGGCCAGCTGGGTCGAGGTCAGCGCCTGGACCTGGGTGTCGGCCATGGCCCCGATGCTGGTCGCATTCAGACCGGCCATCTGGCTGGTCGTCAGGCCCTTGACCTGGTCGGTGCTCAGGGCGCCGATCTGGGTGTCGCTCAGCAGGTTGATGTTCGTCGACGAGATCGCCGAGATCTGGCTGGAGGTCAGACCGCTGATCTGGGTCGTCGACAGCTCTTGCAGCTGGGTCGAGGCCAGGGCCCCGACCTGCAGGTTCGAGAGCGCGCCGATCTGGGTCGACGACAGCTCATCGATGTCGGTGACCGACAGACCCTTCAGCTGCGAGGCCGAGAGCGCCTGGATCTGGGTGTTGGCCAGGACCGCGACCTGGGTGTCGGCCAGGGCCGAGACGCTGGCCGCCGACAGGTTCTTGATCTGGTCGACGGTCAGGGCCGCGATCTGGGTCGTCGTGAACTCGCCCACATCCGTCGCGTTCAGGGCCGCGATCTGGCTGGTGGCGATGCTCTTGATCTGAGTGACCGTGAGCGCCGCGACCTGCGTGGCGTCCAGCGCCGAGAAGCTGCCCGTGGTCATGGCCGACAGCTGCGTGCCAGTCAGCGCCTTGACCTGGGTGTCGGCCAGCTCGGCGATGTCGGTCGTCGTCAGGTTCTTAACCTGCAGGGTGGTGAGACCCTTGATCTGCGACTCGTTGAGCGCCGCCATCTGCGTGCCGTCCAGGGCCGAGAAGGCCGTGGTCGTCAGCGCCGACAGTTGGGTGGCGCTCAGCGCGGCGATCTGGGTGTTGGCCAGTTCGGCGACATCCGCGGCGCGCAGCGCGCCGGCCTGCTGGGTCGTCAGACCCTTCAACTGGTTGGCGGTCAGCGACCCCATCTGGGTGGCGTCCAGGGCCTGGAGGGCCGAGGTCGTCAGACCCGCGATCTGGGTCGAGCCCAGGGAGCCGATCTGGGTCGTCGACAGCTGCGCGGCCTGGGTCGTGGCCAGGGCGGTAACCTGAGCCGTGCTCAGGGCCGCGATCTGGGTGTCGACCAGCTCGCCGATGTCGGTCGTGTTCAGACCTTGGATCTGCGCGTTCGACAGACCCTTGATCTGGGTGACCGTCAGCGAAGCCATCTGGGTCGCATCGAGCGCCGACAGGTTGCTGGTCGTCAGCGCGGCCAGCTGGCTGGAGCTCAGGGCCTGGATCTGCGTGGTCGCCAGCTCACCGATGTCGGTGGTGGTCATGTTCTTCAGCTGGTCGACCGTGATGCCCTTGACCTGGGTGGCGGTCAGCGAGCCGAACTGAGTGGCGTCCAGGGCCTGGAAGGCCGTGGTCGTCAGGGCGGCGATCTGAGAGGTCGACAGCGCCTGGAGCTGAGTGGTCGCCAGATCGCCGACGTCCGTCGTCGTCATGTTCTTCAGCTGGGTCGCCGTGATGCCCTTGACCTGATCGGCCGAGAGCGCGGCGACCTGGGTCCCGTTCAGGGCCGAGAAGCTGGTCGTCGTCAGGGCGCCAATCTGCGCGGTCGACAGCGCCTGCACCTGGGTGTCCGCCAGGGCGGCGACGTTGGTGCTGGTCAGCGCGGCCGCCTGCTGGGCGGTCAGGCCCTTGAGCTGAGCCGTCGTCAGCGCGCCGATCTGGGTGTCGTTCAGCAGCTGGACGTTGGTGGTCGAAATCGCACCCAGCTGGGTGGACGTCAGGCCGCCGATCTGGGTCGTCGACAGTTCCTGCACCTGGGTGCCGGCCAGCGAACCGATCTGCAGGGCCGACAGCGCGCCGACTTGAGCCGAGCTCAGTTCGTCGATGTCGGTGACCGACAGACCCTTCAGCTGGGTCGCCGAGAGCGCCTGGATCTGGGTGTTGGCCAGGGCCGCGACCTGGGTGTCGGCCAGGGCCGAGACGCTGGCCGCCGACAGGCTCTTGATCTGGTCGGCGCTCAGGGCGGCGACCTGGGTCGTCGCCAGTTCACCGATGTCGGTCGCCGACAGGTTCTTGAGCTGCGTCGCCGTGACCGCCTTCATCTGGGTCACGCTCAGCGACGCGACCTGGGTGGCGTCCAGGGCCGAGAAGGCCGTGTCGGTCAGGGCCGCGATCTGCGAGGTGGTCAGCTGCGAGACCTGGGTCGTCGTCAGCTCGCCGATGTCGGTCGTGGTCAGCGCCTTGAGCTGGCTGGCCGTGATCCCCTTGATCTGGGTCTCGTTCAGCGTCGCCATCTGGGTGGCGCTGAGCGCCGAGAAGCTGCCGGTCGACAGGGCCGCCAGCTGCGTCGCCGCCAGGGCGGCCACCTGGGTGTCGGCCAGTTCGCCGACGTCCGTCGCGCTCAGCGCGGCCAGTTGACTGGTCGTCAGACCCTTCATCTGGGTCGTCGCCAGCGCGCCCACCTGGGTGGCGTCCCAGGCCGCGAACTTGGTCGCGCCCAGCGCGCCGATCAGCGTGGTGCTGAGGCCCTGGATCTGGGTCGTGGTCAGGTCATTGACGTTCAGCGCAGCGATCTGGACGGCCGACAGCGCGCCGACCTGGGTATCGGCCAGTTCGCTGATGTCGGTGGTCGACAGGCCGCTCAGCTGGCTGGTCGTCAGGCCCTTCATCTGGGTGACCGTCAGGGCCGCGGACTGGGTCGCGTCTAGCGCCGACAGGTTCGTGGGGGTCAGGCTCTTGACCTGGTCGACGCTCAGGGCGCCGATCTGGGTCGTGGTCAGTTCGGCGACGTCGGTCGTGCTCAGGTTCTTCACCTGATCCAGCGTCACGCCCTTCAGCTGGGCGGTCGTCAGCGCGCTGAACTGGGTGGCGTCCAGAGCCGAGAAGCTGGTCGTCGTCAGCGCGGCGATCTGCGAGGTGGTCAACTGGCCGACCTGCGTCGTCGTCAGCTCACCCATGTCGGTGGCGTTCAGCGCCTTGATCTGGCTGGCGGTGATCGCCTTGACCTGGGTCTCGTTCAGGGCCGCCACCTGGGTGGCGTTCAGGGACGAGAAGGCGCCGGTCGACAGAGCGGCCAGCTGCGTCGCCGCCAGGGCGCCGACCTGGGTGTCGGCCAGAGCGCTGACATTGGTGGTCGTCAGGGCGGCCGCCTGCTGCGCGGTCAGGCCCTTGAGCTGCCCCGCCGTCAGCGCGCCCAGCTGGGTCGAGTCCATCAGCGTCAGGTTGGTCGAGGTGATCGCGCCAAGCTGCGTCGAGGTCAGGCCGCCGATCTGGGTGGTCGACAGTTCCTGCACCTGGGTCGAGGCCAGGCCGGTGATCTGGGCGGCCGTCAGCGCGCCGATCTGGGCCGACGACAGCTCGTCGATATCGGTGGTCGTCAGGCTCTTCAGCTGGGTGGCGTTCAGCGCCTGCAGCTGGGTGTTGACCAGCGCCGACACCTGGGTGGAGTCCATCGCCGAGATGTTGGCGGCCGACAGGCTCTTGATCTGGTCGACGGTCAGCGAACCGATCTGGGTCGAGGTGAACTCGCCGATGTCGGTGGTCGACAGGTTCTTCAGCTGGGTGGCCGTCAGGGCCTTGATCTGCGTCGTTTCCAGCGCCGCGACCTGCGTCGCGTTCAGCGCCGAGAAGCCGGTGTCGGTCAGTTGCGACACCTGACCGGTCGTCAGCGCCTTCACCTGCGTATCGGCGAGCTCGCCGATATCCGTCGCCGACATGGCGCGCAGCTGGCTGGTCGTGAGACTCTTCATTTGAGTCTCGGTCAGCGCCGCCACCTGGGTGCCGTCCAGGGCCGTGAAGGCCGTGGTGGTCAGCGCCGCCAGCTGGGTCGTGACCAGAGCCGCGACCTGGGTCGTGGCCAGTTCGGCGACGTCGGCCGCGTTCAGACCCTTAACCTGGTCGACGGTCAGGCCCTTGATCTGGGCCGCGGTCAGGGCGCCGACCTGGGTGGCGTCCATCGCGGAGAAGTTGCTGGCCGAGAACGCGCCCACCTGGCTCGCGCTCAGAGCGCCGATCTGGGTGACCGACAGGCTCTTCACCGCGGTCTGGTTCAGCGCCGCCAGCTGGGCGTTCGACATCGCCTGGACTTGGGTGTCGGCCAGTTCGCCGATGTCCGTCCCGCTCAGCGCGCCGAGCTGGGCAGTCGTCAGACCCTTGATCTGGGTGCTCGTCAGGACCGCGACCTGGGTGTCGGCCAGGGCCGAGATGTTGCTCGTGGAGAGCGTCTTGATCTGGTCGGCGGTCAGGGCGCCGATCTGGGTCGTCGTCAGCTCACCGATGTCGGTGGTCGACAGGCCCTGCAGCTGGCTGGTCGTCAGACCCTTGATCTGAGACGTCGTCAGGGCCGCCATCTGGGTGGCGTCCATCGCCGACAGGCTGCCGGTCGTCATCGCGCTGAGCTGCGCGGTCGACAGCGACGAGATCTGGGTCGTCGACAGCTCACCGACGTCGGTGGCGTTCAGGCCCTTGATCTGGCTGGCGGTCAGGCCCTTCAGCTGGTCGGTCGTGATGGCCGCCATCTGGGTGCCGTTCAGCGCCGAGAAGCTGGTCGAGGTGATCGCGCCCAGCTGGGCGGCGGACAGCGCGCCGACCTGGGTGTCGGCCAGATTGCTGACATTGGTGGTCGTCAGGGCGCCCAGCTGCTGGGTCGTCATGCCCTTCAGCTGCAGCGCGCTCAGCGAACCCATCTGGGTGGAGTCCATCACGACGAGGTTGCTCGTCGTGATCGCGCCAACCTGGGCCGAGGTCAGGCCGCCGATCTGGGTCGACGACAGCGCATTGACCTGCGTCGAGGCCAGGACCGCGATCTGCGAGGTCGTCATGGCGCCCACCTGGGCCGCCGACAGCTCGCCGATATCCGTGGCGTTCAGCGCCTTGACCTGATTGACCGTCAGGGCCGCCATCTGGGTGGTGGCCAGCTGGGCGACCTGAGTGGAGCTCAGGGCCGAGACGTTGCCGGTCGTCAGGTTCTTGATCTGGTCGACCGTCAGGGCGGCGACCTGGGTGTCGGCCAGCTCGCCGATGTCGGTCGCGCTCAGCGCCGCCACCTGCTGGGTGGTCAGGCCCTTGATCTGGGTCGTGGCCAGCGCGGCGACCTGCGTCTCGTTCAGCGCCGAGATATTACCGGTCGTGATACTGGTCAGCTGGGTGGTGTTCAGCGCGGCGACTTGGGTGGCCGTCAGTTCACCGATGTCGGTGGTCGTCAGCGCCTTCAGCTGGCTGACGGTGATGCCCTTGACCTGGTCGGTCGACAGGGCGGCCACCTGGGTGAGGTCCAGGCCCGAGAAGGCGCTGGTGGTGAGCGCGCCCAGTTGGGTGGCGCTCAGCGCGCCCACCTGGGTGTTGGCCAGCTCGCTGACATTGGTCGCGTCGAGCGCGGCGAGCTGTTGGGTGGTCACCGCCTTGATCTGGGTCTCGGTCAGCGAACCGACCTGGGTGACGTCCAGCGCCTTGAAGGCCGAGGTCGACAGGGCCGCGACCTGGGTCGTCGCCAGGGCCGCGACCTGGGTCGTCGCCAGGGCGGAGGCCTGGGTGGTCGCCAGCAGCGCGACCTGCGCGGTGGTCAGCGAGCCGATCTGGCCCGTGGTGAACTCACCGATGTCGGTGGCGTTCAGCGCCTTGACCTGGTCGGCGGTGACGGCCTTGATCTGGTTGGCCGACAGGCCAGCCACCTGGGTGGCGTCCAGGGCCGAGAAGCTGGCGGGCTTCAGCGAGGCGATCTGCTGGGTCGTCAGGGCGCCGACCTGGGCGGCCGAGAGCTCGCCGACGTCGGTGGCGTTCAGCCCGTTGATCTGGCTGGTCGTCAGCGATGCGATCTGGTTGGTGCTGAGGACCGAGATCTGGGTCCCGTCCATCGCCGAGATGTTGGTGGCCGTCAGCGCGGTCAGGCGGTCGGTCGACAGATAGCTGATCTGGGTGCCCGACATCTCGCCGATGTCGGTGGTCGAGAGCGCCTTCACCTGCGCGACGGTCAGACCCTTGACCTGGCTCTCATTGAGCTGGCCGACCTGGGTGCCGTCCAGCCCCGAGAAGTTGGTGGTCGACAAAGCGCCGATCTGGGTCGAGCTGAGGACCGCGATGTGCGAGGTGTCCAGCGCCGCCAGCTGGGTCGAGGTGAGCGCGGAAACCTGGTTGGTCGAAAGCTGGGTCAGCTGGGTGACGTCGAAGGTCACCGAAGTGGCGAACTTCGGGATCTGCGTCGTGGTGAGCGCTTTTACCTGGGTCGCGCTGAGCGCGGCGACCTGGGTGTCGGCGAGCGCGCCGATGCCCGTCGCGCTGATCGCGGCGATCTGGGATCCGTTGAGGGACTGAATGTCCGTGGTCGACAGACCTTGGATGGCCGTGACCGACAGAGCGGTAATCTGCCCGACCGAGAGACTCGAGATCGCCATACATTCATCCTTGCTGATGAACGCGCCCCAGCGCGCGCTCGAAGCAATTTGAAGACGCCCCCCACAACGCAAGCGCCTCAATCAAGCCACACTACGGCCCGACGGGCGTAACCTTATTTCCTTTCCAAGTCCTTTCAACGAGACATGCGGCCGCAGACGACGTTTGTGCGTTCGCACACCTCTAGACGCGGAAACTTCGGACGCATGAAGTCCGAAAAATCCTTACAAGACAAGGGCGATCAGCAAAGCTCGCGAAAACCACGCCTATGCCTGCCCCCACAAGATTCTCCTAACGGGCGACTAATGCAGTGGGGTTTTGGAGGCTTTTTGAGCCCGAAACGGCTCCTCGCGGCCGTTTACGGTTGGGCACGCGATTCGCGAGACACCCTCTACCCAACCGGGAGAAGCTCGAAACTGGCGACCAATCCGTCGACCGAGGAGCTGGAAATCCAAACGTCGAATACTCCGGGTTCGGCGATCCAGTACTCGTTGTCGCCGACGAACATCAGGTGCTGTCGCTTCAGCTCGAACCGCACCTCCCGCTCAGCGCCCGGCGCCAGGGAGACCCGCTGGAAGCCCTTCAGCTCGCGCACCGGCCGGGTGCGGCTGGCGACACGGTCCCGGATGTACAGCTGGACGACGTGGTCGCCGTGCAGGTTGCCGCTGTTCTTGACCTTGGCGGTCACGTGCAGCGTGTCGTTCCAGGCCAGGCGCGGCGTCGACAGCTTCATGTCGGTAACGTCGAAGCGCGTGTAGCTGAGACCAAAGCCGAACGGATACAGCGCGTCGTTGCGGATCGAGCGCCAGCGGGCCTTGTACTCCTGGCCGTTCGGGTCGGAAGGCGCCGGGCGGCCGGTGGTGCGGCCGTTGTAGAAGAACGGCTCCTGACCACTGTCGATCGGGAAGCTGACCGGCAGCTTGCCCGAGGGGTTCACGGCGCCGAACACCACATCAGCCACGGCGTTGCCCATCTCGCTGCCCAGGAACCAGGTGGCCAGGATCGCCGGCGCGTCGCGGACCACACCCTCCAGCTGGATGGCGCGGCCATGGCGCAGCAGGACGATCACCGGCTTGCCCGTGGCGGCAATGGCCTCGGCCAGGCGCATCTGGACGGGCGGGATGCGGATGTCGGTGCGCGACTTGGCCTCGCCCGTCATGTCCTGGCTCTCGCCGATCGCCAGCAGCACGATGTCGGCGGCCTGGGCGGCGGCCACGGCGCGCTCGAAGCCGCCGGCGATGGTCGTCTCGACCTCGCAGCCGCGCTCGACGATCAGGCTGCCGGGATCAGCCAGCTGGGCGCGCAGGCCGGTGGCCAGGTCGACGTTCAGTCGGCGGTCGGCGAAGAAGCCGCCCCAGGCGCCCAGCACGTTGTCGCGGTCGTCCGCGAACGGGCCGATCAGGGCCAGGCGCTTGCCCGCACGCGGCAGCGGCAGCAAGGCGCGGTCGTTCTTTAGCAGCACGATCGAGCGCGCGCCGGACTCGCGGCTCAGGGCGCGCATGGCCGGCGTGGCGGTGTGCTGGGCTTCCGCCTGCGGGTCCAGCGAGCGGTAGGGATTGTCGAAGAGGCCGATTGCCTCCTTCAGCGCCAGCACCCGGCGCACCGAGGCGTCGACCACCGCCATCGGCACCGCGCCCGAGGCGACCAACTCCGGCAGGTAGCGCATGTAGAGGCCGCTCTGCATGCTCATGTCGACCCCGGCCAGGATGGCCAGGCGGGCGGCGTCGCGGTCGTCGGCGGCAAAGCCGTGGGCCACCAGCTCCTGGTCGGCCGTGTAGTCCGAGATCACGACACCCTTGAAGCCCCACTCCCCGCGCAGGATGTCGGTCAGCAGCATCTTGTTGGCCGTGGCCGGGATCCCGTTGACGTCGTTGAAGGCCGACATGGTCGTCAGGGCGCCAGCCGCGAAGGCGGCCTGGAACGGCGGCAGGTGCACCTCGCGCAGGGTGGCGTCCGACAGCTCGACCGAGTTGTACTCCAGCCCCGCCGTCACCGCGCCATAGGCGGCGAAGTGCTTGGGCGTGGCCAGCATGCTGTCGTCGGCCTTCAGGTCCTTGCCCTGGAAACCACGCACGCGGGCGGCGGCCAGCACCTCGCCCAGGAACACGTCCTCGCCCGAGCCTTCGGCCACCCGGCCCCAGCGCTGGTCGCGGGCCACGTCGACCATCGGCGCGAAGGTCCAGTGCAGACCGGCGGCCGTGGCCTCGACCGCCGTGGCGCGGGCGGTGCGCTCGGCCAGGTGCGGATCGAAGCTGGCGGCCTCGGCCAGCGGAATCGGGAACACAGTGCGGAAGCCGTGGATCACGTCGGCGGCGAACAGCAGCGGGATCTTCAGGCGCGAACCTTCGATCGCGGCCTTCTGGGTGTCCCGCGCGGCCTGGGCGCCGACGCCGTTGAACAGCGCGCCGATCCGGCCGGCCTTGACCTCGGCGGTCAGGGTCTGGGCGTTGCGGATATTGACCAGCGGGTTCATGTCGCCGATCGGCGGGCGGATCATGTCGGCGAAGACCGACAGCTGGCCGGCCTTCTCCTCGATCGTCATCTGCGCCAGCAGGCGCTCGACACGATCGGAGGCACGCGCGAAGGCCTTGGGAGCGCTCACGGCCAGGCCCGCCAGGGCGGCCGCGCCGGACAGGAAGGCGCGTCGGTTCGGCCCGGCAGGGCCGCCGTTCGTCGTCTTCAAGATCATGGAATCCCCCGGGGACGCTTCAACAGGCCGGCAAAATTGCCGCTAACGTCGCCCGGCGCAACCGCGCTCGCCTATTCGGCGGGGTGCAACTCAGCTTCGGCCGGAACGCGAGCGGCGTTGTAGGTTTCCAGGTCCAGGATCCCTTCCCGCTTGGCGACGATGGTCGGGACCAGGGCCTGGCCGGCGACGTTCACGGCGGTGCGGCCCATGTCCAGGATCGGGTCGATGGCTAGCAGCAGGCCCACGCCTTCCAGCGGCAGGCCCAGGGTCGACAGGGTCAAGGTCAGCATCACCGTCGCACCGGTCAGGCCCGCCGTGGCGGCCGAGCCGATCACCGAGACGAAGACGATCAGGAAGTAGTCTGACCAGGCCAGGTGCACGCCGAAGAACTGAGCCACGAAGATCGCCGAGATCGCCGGATAGATGGCCGCACAGCCGTCCATCTTGGTGGTCGCGCCGAACGGCACGGCGAAGGCGGCGTAGGCGCGCGGCACGCCCAGGCTGGTCTCGGTGACGGCCTCGGTCACGGGCAGGGTACCGACCGACGAGCGCGAGACGAAGCCCAGCTGGATCGCCGGCCAGGCGCCCTGGAAGAACTTCACGGGGTTCAGGCCGTTCAGCGCCAGGATCGTCGGGTAGACGACCAGCAGCACCAAAGCCAGGCCGATATAGATCGCGCCGGTGAAGGCGCCGAGCTGCCCCAGCGTGGTCCAGCCGTATTGCGCGACGGCGTTGCCGAACAGGCCGATGGTGCCGATCGGCGTCAGGCGGATCACCCACCACAGCACCTTGCGCACGATCGCCAGGGCCGAGGCGTTGAACTTCAGGAAGGCCTCACCCGCCTCGCCGACCTTCAGGGCCGCGACGCCGGTGACCAGCGAGATGACCACGATCTGCAGGACGTTGAACGACAGGCCCGTCGTCGCCGCGCCGTCGGTGATCTTGGTCGAGGCGGCCAGGCCCAGGATGTTGCTGGGCACCAGACCCGTCAGGAAGTCCAGCCACGAGCCGTGGGTCTTGGGCGCCTTGGCGGCGGCGGCCTCGACCGTGGTGTGCAGGCCGGGCTGCAGGATCAGGCCTAGGGCGATGCCGATCAGCACCGCGATCAGGGCGGTGACCGCGAACCAGAACAGGGTGCGCCAGACCAGGCGGGCGGCGTTCTGCAGCTGGGCGATGTTGGCGATCGAGGCGACGATGGCCGTGAACACCAGCGGCGGCACCAGCACACGCAGCAGCTGGACGAAGATCGCGCCGACCTGATGCAGGGTCTCGGCCAGGGCGTAACCCGCCTGCCCTTCGGCCGGTCCCAGGTTACGCGCCAGCAGGCCCAGCCCCAGGCCAATGGCCATGGCGGCCAGAACCTGGAACCCGAACCCGCTGATGAAGCGGCTGCTCTTGGCTGCGGCCATGGTCGATCCTCGACGAAACTAACTCGGCCATAAATGTCGTGCGCCACAGTGGGAATTACGAGCGCGGTTTTTCGGAAGGCCCTGCGAGGAAAACTGATCTGCCTAAAGACGCGGCAGCAACTTCTCGTGATGCTCGCCTCGTCCCCTCGACAGGACTCAGCCGGAAGTCGCAACTGCGGGCGCGGCAGGCGGGGGCGAACATGCGGGTGGCGGACTATGCGAGCGCGGCGACGGTCGAGACGCCCGCGATCAAGTCCACACGCGCGGTCGGGCCGGACCTGCTGCGCGCCCTGGCCGTCTTGATGGTGATGCTGTGGCACCTGCCCCGGCCCGCGCGGGTCGGCGTGCTGCCCGACGTTTGGCCCTGGGGCTGGCTGGGCGTCGACGTGTTCTTCGTGCTGTCGGGCTACCTGATCGGCGGCCAGCTGATGGCGCGGATCGCCAAGGGCCAGGGCGTCGATTTCGCCGACTTCTACCTGCGCCGCGCCTTCCGGATCCTGCCGGCGTTCCTCGTGATCCTGGCGCTGTATCTGCTGGTCCCGACCATGCGCGAGGGCAAGGTCATGCTGCCCGCCTGGCGGTTCCTGACCTTCAGCATGAACTGGAACCTCGACGCCAAGGCGACCGGCACCTTCAGCTCGGCGTGGTCGCTGTGCGTGGAGGAGTACTTCTACCTGCTGGCGCCGCTGGTGCTGCTGGCGCTGCGCGGCCGCGCCCGGTGGATCGGCCTGGCCGTGGCCGGCGTGATCCTGGTCGGCGGCATGGCGCCGCGGGCCGGGCTGTACCCGTCCGTGGCCGATGCGCCGTGGAACGTCTTCATGGCCAAGCTCTACTATCCGACCTGGGTGCGGCTGGACGGTCTGTTGTTGGGCGTGCTGCTGGCGGCGGGACGGACATTCCGACCTCAGCAGATGGCTCGCTGGCTGCCGGCCAGGGCGGCGCTGCTCGGAGGTCTTGCGGTCCTGGCCGGCGCGCTGCTCGCTATCAAAGACCAAGGCCCCGCGCTGGATTTCGCCGGCTCGACCTTCGGCTATCCGCTGTTCTCGCTGGCCTGCGCCCTGCTGCTGTCGGCCTCGCTGGACGCCGAGCCGTGGCTAGCGAAGATCCCCCTGCCCGGCGTCGCGACCTTGGCGGCGCTGTCTTACAGCCTCTACCTGGTCCACAAGCCGGTCTACACGCTGGACAAGGCCTGGCTGGGATCGGAGGCGCTGGCCGGCTGGCCGGCCTTCGCGCTCTACGGCTGCACGGTGCTGGTCGCCGCCCTCGCCCTGCATCACGCGGTCGAGCGGCCCTTCCTCAGGCTGCGCGACCGGGTCCTGGCCCGGCGCTAGCCCTTCAGCCGCACCTTCACCGTCGTCGACAGGCCCGGCCGCAGACGCGCAACCTCGGCCTGGCCCGGATCGATGCGGATCCGCACCGGCACGCGCTGGACGATCTTGGTGAAGTTGCCCGTGCCCGGCTCGAACGGCAGCAGCGAGAACTGCGAGCCCGAGCCCGGCGCGAAGCTGTCGACATGGCCCTTCAGCGTCTTGCCGCCCAAGGCGTCGACCTTGATCGTCGCTTCCTGGCCCGGCAGCATCCGGTCGACCTGGGTCTCCTTGAAGTTGGCGACGACGTACAGCGCCCGCGTCGGCACGATGGTCATCAGCCGCGTGCCGGGCTGGACATAGTCGCCGGGCTCGGCCTGGCGGTCGCCGACCACGCCGTCGATCGGCGAGACGATCACCGTATGGGTCTGGTCCTGGCGGGCCAGGATCAGGGCGGCCTGGGCGCGGGCCACGGCGGCCTCGGCCTGGGCCAGGTTGGCCGACAGCGTGGCGCGCTTGGCGGCGGTGACGGCCGCCTGGTCCTGGCTGACCGAGAGCTGGGCGCGGCTGCGGTCGGCGGCCGATTGGGCCCCTACGGCGGCGGCGCGGAAGCGTTCGACGTCGCGCCGGGCTACCGCGCCGCTGTCGGCGAGATCCTCGTAGCGCTTGCGGTCAGCCTGGGCGCGGACGTTCTCGGCGTCGGCGGCGGCGATCGCGGTCTGGGCGGCGCGGATGTTGGAGCCCGCCAGGCGCTGTTCGGCGTCCAGCGAGATCAGGGCGGCGCGGGCGCTGGCGGCGACGGCTTCGGCATTGGCGATGTCGGCCTGGGCCGAAACCACCCGGGCGTCGAACTCTTCCGGATCGATGCGGACCAAAGGCTCGCCGCGCTTGACCGTCTGGTTGTGGGCGACCAGTACCTGAGACACCAGCCCTCGCACGCGCGGCGCGACGCTGGAGCTGTCGGCCTGTAGATAGGACGCGTCGGTAGAGACCGAGCCCTTGGGCATGGCGATCAAGGCCGCGCCGCCGGCGGCCACGACGATCGCCCCGCCCACGGCCAACACGGTCTTGCGCGAGAACGGCGCCTTCTTGGCCTTGGCGGCGGGGGCCTCGACGAGGCCTTCCTTGCCAAACCCTTCCTTGAACGTGGCGTCGGTCATTGGGCGGCCTCCAGGCCGAGGCGGCGCTTCAGGTGCGTCCGCGAGCGTTCGAGAATGGCGTCGGAGCGATCGGCGTCGGGCTCGGCGCGCGCCAGGGTCAGCGCGCCGACAAGCTCGGCCAGGGTCGAGCTGGCCTCGTCCTCGGCATGGTCGCGGCCCAGGGCCGCCAGGTGCGTGGCGATGATCCCGGTCAGGTGGGCCACGCCCTTGGCGTAGCGCTCGCGGGAGGCTTCCGAGAGGCGCGGCGCATCCACCGCCAGGTACGGCAGCGGGCAACCGCCCGAGCGCGAGTCCCGATGCCGAGCCGACAGGTAGAAGTCGATATAGCCGGTCAGGGCCTCGCGCGGCGGCGCGCCCTTGACCTTCTCCAGCATCACCGTCGGACCGCCCTCGAACATGTGGGCGATGGCGTCGGCGACGAAGGCCTCCTTGGACGGGAAGTGGGCGTAGAAGCCGCCATGCGTCAGGCCCGCGCGGGCCATGACCCCGGCAACGCCAAGGCGGTGCGGCCCCTCCTCGCGGATGGCCTTGGCGGCCTCGTCCAGCACCTTCTGGCGGGTGCGCGCCTTGTGTTCGGTGTCGTAGCGCATCTTGCGGCCTCAATTACATGACGCATATAATATTATGACCATCATACTTTCAAGGGGCGCCCCATGGCGAGCCGACCACCGATCGACCCAGGCGCCCTGCCCGACCGGACCAAGTTCCTGATCTTCGGCGTGATGGCGTTCGGCCAGTTCATGGCGCTGATCGACATCCAGATCGTGGCGGCCTCGCTGAACGACGTGCAGGCGGGCCTGTCGGCCGGCCCCGACGAGATCAGCTGGGTGCAGACCGGCTACCTGATGGCCGAGCTGGTGATGATCCCGTTCGCGGCCTTCCTGGCCCAGGCGCTGTCGACGCGGTGGCTGTTCGCCCTGTCAGCCGGCCTTTTCACACTCTCGTCGGCCCTGTGCGGTATGGCCTGGGACATCGACTCGATGATCCTGTTTCGCATCCTGCAGGGCTTCACCGGCGGGGCCATGGTGCCGACCGTCTTCGCCACGGGTTTCGCCATGTTCTCCGGACCGCAGCGGGCGATGATCCCGGCGATCCTGGGCATGGTCTCGGTGCTGGCCCCGACATTGGGCCCCACGGTCGGCGGCTGGCTGACCGACGCCATCGGCTGGCGCTCGATCTTCTACATCAACATCGTGCCGGGAGCCCTGGTCACCCTGCTGGCGATCAACCTCATCAAGGTCGACCGCCCCAACCTCTCGATGCTCAAGAAGATCGACTACTCGCACCTGGCGGCGATGGCGATCTTCCTGGGCGGGCTGGAATATGTGCTGGAGGAAGGTCCGCGGAAGCAGTGGTTCGAGGACACCGGCATCGCTATCGCCGCCTGGGTGACGGTCGTGGCCTTCGCCCTGTTCATCGAGCGTTCGTTCCGGTCGGGCGGGCCGGTCGTGAAGCTGTCGCCGTTCCGCAAGCCGACCTTCGCCTTCGCCTGCCTGTTCAACCTGGTGATCGGCTTCGGGCTCTATTCGTCGACCTATCTGATCCCGGTCTTCCTGGGCCGGGTGCGCGGCTATGACAGCCTGGAGATCGGCACGACCGTCTTCGTCACCGGCATCGCCCAGATCCTGTCCACCGTGATCGCCGCGCGCCTGTCGACCAAGGTCGATCCGCGCATCACCGTTAGCGTCGGCCTGACCCTGTTCGCCGCCGCCCTGTGGCTGACCTCGCACATGACCAGCGAGTGGGGTTTCATGGCCCTGCTGGCCCCGCAGGCGCTGCGCGGCTTCGCGATCATGCTGTGCATCGTGCCCAGCGTGACCCTGGCCCTGGGCGGCTTCGAGATGGCCGAGCTGCGCTACGCCTCGGGCCTGTTCAACCTGATGCGCAATCTGGGCGGCGCGATCGGCATCGCCGTCGTCAACACCTGGCTGGGCGACAACGCCCGCACCCATGTGGCCCGCTTTGGAGAGGCCCTGGGCCAAGCCGGCCGCTCGGGGACCGACGCCCTGTCGACCCTGGCCGCCCGCATCGCCGAGCGCACGCCCGACGCCGCCCAGGCCGCGCTGATCCTGCAAGGCGAGCTAGCCAAGGTGGTCGGCCGCGAGGCCCTGACCCTGGCCTTCAACGACGTCTTCCGGGTGATGGCGGTGCTGTTCCTGGCGGCCCTGGTCATGGCCCCGTTCTGCAAGCCCCCGCCCCTGGCCGGCGCCAAGCCGCCGCCGGATGCTCACTGACAAAAAAATCCCCCGGGAAGACGTGCTTCCCGGGGGTGCTTGCAGGTAGTTCTTTGAGGTCCTTCGAGAGGCTTAGTGGCCGCCGGCCACGCCTTCCTCGATCTCGTGGGTCGGGGCCTTCTTGGCCACGATCGCGAACCACAGGACGTAGAGGTAACAAACCAGCGGGGCGATGAAGCCCATCGAGATCGAGCCGGTCAGCTCCTCGATCTTGGCGAAGGCCAGCGGCAGGAAGGCGCCGCCGACGATGGCCATGCACAGCAGGCCCGAGGTCGCCGAGGTCGGGGCCGACGAACGCTGCAGGGTCAGGGTGAAGATGGTCGGGAACATGATCGAGTTGAACAGGCCGATCAGCAGCGCCGCGAAGGCCGGGATCAGGCCGCTGGTCAGCGGGGCCGAGGCCAGCAGCAGGTTCACGGTGCCGGCGTGGGCGGTCGGGGTCATGTCCTTGGTCACGATGACGACCAGGCACAGGGCGATGGCGCCCACGGCCACGGCGGTCAGCAGGGCGTAGTCCTTGATCTTGCGCAGCAGGGCCGAGCCGGCGAAACGGCCGATCATGGCGAAGACCATGTAGAAGGTGGTCAGCTTGCCGGCCTGCTCGGACGGGATGTCCAAGATGCGCGACTGCTCCAGGAACAGCAGCAGGTGCAGCGAGATCGCCACTTCGGCGCCGACGTACAGGAAGATGCCGATCGCGCCCAGGTTCGCCCACTTCGAGGTCAGGGCGGTGAACGGATTGACCAGGTGGCCAGTCTTGGGCGCGGCGTCGGTGATCTTCTGGCGGACCAGGAAGATCAGCAGGATGAACAGCGCCAGACCCACGCCGATGGCGAGGTAGACGTTCGAGACGAAGCCCAACGCCTGCTCACGCATGGCCTGAGTGATCACCACGTCCTTGGTGAAGATCTCGCCCTTGAGCAGGAAGTTGGCGCCGAACCACAAGCCGCAGGCCGCGCCCAGCGAGTTGAACGCTTGCGACAGGTTCAGGCGGAACGACGACTCTTCGGGCTTGCCCATCGAGGCGATCAGCGGGTTGGCGGCCACCTGCAGCAGGGTCACGCCCGAGGCCATGACGAACAGGCCGACCAGGAAGATCCCGAAGGTGTGCAGCTTGGCCGCGGCGATGGCGATGAAGCAGCCGGCGACGATGCCGCCCAGGCCGACCATCACCGAGCGGGCGTAGCCCAGCTTGGACAGGAACGCCGCCGACGGCAGCGACATGATCCCGTAAGCGATGAAGAAGGCGAAGCCCGTCAGGCTGGCCTCGACGGGGCTCAGGGTAAAGACGGTCTTGAAGGTCTTCAGCAGCGGGTCGAGCAGGTTGGTGACCAGCGCCCAGATGAAGAACAGGCAGGTCACATAGACGACGGCCAGCTTGACGCCATTGCCCTTGGTCGTGGATTTCGCGATCGCGGCGTCGGTCATCGGACGGCGCCCTCGAGGCTGTATTTTACCGCAATCACTCCACCACTCCCTAAGCGACGATGTTGTTGAGTCCGTCTTTTCGCGGACGCGCCATTCACCGGAAGCGTGACAACGTTGTCAACCATACTCGTGGTTTTTCCACGATTGTTAGCGGTACCACTGGAACCTGTTTGCCTCGTCCTCGCTGTTCTCAGCGGGATAGGAGCAAAACATGTCCGTCATCGTGATCCTGTTTATGACCAGCCTGTTCGTGCTGGCGGCCATGGTCGGCCTGGCCGACGCGCTGGTGCACTTCGTGTGCTGGAGCTTCGGCCGCCTGACCGAGCCGAAGGCCCACGCCGAGACGGCTCAGCCGCCCGCGCAGGGAATCACGGCGTAGCGATCGGCCGTCCGCCAGGCGCTGCCCGAGCCGTCGGTGAGCTCCAGGACGTAGGGCGCCTTCGGCGCCCAGTCGCGCGCCTTCAGGGCCGGATCCAGCGGCCCTTCATCGTTCCAAAGCGGACGGACGATCCAGGCCGGCGCGTCCGAAGCGGCGCAGAAGGCGCGGACGGTCTCCGGCTTCGGCTGCGGCATGCGTTGCGCCGCGACGGTCTGGGTGCGCATCCAGTCGTGACCGACCAGCCCCTCCGCCTGCAGCCGCTTCGCGCGCGCCGCCAGTTCCATCGCCAACGGACGAGAAAAGACCACGCCGGCGCTCTGCTCCTTGCTGGACCAGGTCGGCCGGCCCATCAGCTGCCACGGCTCGACATCGCCCGACACCCACAGCACCGCGCCGGGCCTTGAAGCGGTCAGGGCGACCAGGGCGGCGTCCCTGCCCTCGTCGCGATGCCGGACATAGGCGGAGCGATCGTCCCACAGCGCGACGGCCAGCAGGCCGATCGCGGCGACGGCGGCGATGCGGACGGCCGTCGTCGGCGCCTTCCATCCTCGCGCCAGCCACAACCCGACGACCAGGACGATGGCGAGGCCCGGCAGATCGCTGCTCCAGACATAACCCTGACTGAACGGCCAGGCCGGCGGCAGGCGCTCCAGCGCATGGGCCAGAGCCACGCTGCGCAGGCCGCCATAAAACAGCGCCGACACGACCAGCAGGCAGACAGCCGCCGCCGCATACAGGCTGGGTCGGCTGTAGCGCATCTTGTCGCCGACCAGCACGAACAACAGGCCGACCAGCGCCAGGCTCGTTCCCAGGCCTCCAACTTCGCGGAACATCCAGGCCGAACCCAGGAAGGCCAGGCCCAGCAGACCCGACGGCCCGCGCCGGGGCAGCTGCGCGCACAGCAGGGCCAGCGACACGGCCGCCAGCACCGCCATCGGCTCCAGCATCCGCCAGGCCTGGACCTGCAGGAACAGCAGCAGCGACAGGCGATCACCCAGCAGCGCGGTGACGGCGACGCCGACCAGGCCGGCGATCAGAGCGCCCAGGGCCAGGCGACGCGGCGCGCCGCTCAGCAGGAAAGCGCCGG
Organism: Caulobacter sp. GW821-FHT10A06; assembly: GCF_059415805.1. Lineage (NCBI taxonomy): Bacteria > Pseudomonadati > Pseudomonadota > Alphaproteobacteria > Caulobacterales > Caulobacteraceae > Caulobacter > Caulobacter sp. GW821-FHT10A06. Next base: position 184,879 of record NZ_JBWKNY010000006.1, on the reverse strand, counting down.
CCGCCAGGGTGCAGGCCTGAACCGCCATGCGGCTCCAGGTCTCGATCGGCCACAACGAGGGAAACAGGATCGGGCTGCGCGCCGCGACCACCGCCCTCCAGTCGGGATCCATGACGGTGACGATGCGCTCGGCGACCGGCAGATGCAGCAGGCCCGCGACGGTGACCACCGCGATCCCCGCCAGCCCCGCCCACAGCCAGCGGCGATCCTCGAAACACAGGGCCAGGCCGATGGCCGCCGCCGCGCACAGGCCCATGATCGGATGGAACAGCATGCCCAGCACGCAGAGGCCCAAGCCCACGACCCGGCGGCCGGACAGATAGCTCGCCATGCCCAGAAAGCCCGCCGCCTCGGCCAAGGCGCGGGGCGTGGCGTAGGGCTCGCCGAAGCCGATGACGTCCAGCGGGCCGTAAAGCGCCGGCAAGGCGACGGCGAACAGCAAGGCGGCCCAGCGCAGGCCCGGCGAACGGTCCGCCAACAGCTTTCCGACCAGCAAGGCCAGAGCCGCGAACCACGCCGCCATGGTGACGACGACGATCGCCATCGCCCCGCCCGACAGGCCCAGAACCGCGATCAGCTTGGCCAGCAGCGGCGTGTACAGGCTGAACCCGAACTGCCCGTCGTGGACAAACATCAGGTCCTTGCCGACCCCGGCGGGATCCAGCTTGGCCAGGGCGTCGGCGACATACAGGCGACCGTCATGGCGCACGCCCTGGTACGGGCGGCTCAGCAGGAAAACGCCGAACGCGGCCAGCAGGCCCAGGACTTTGTCGCGCCGGCTCACGGCTGAGCGGGAGTGGTGCGCGGAGCCTTGAATAGCAGCGCCCGGCGGACGGTGAAGTTGAAGAGGAAGACGATCCCCGCGGTCGGGAGCTTGGCCAGGCCCGGGGTCATGCGCAGGACCTCGACCCACAGCGCCATCAAGCCCTGGGTCAGGATCAGGCCGGCCAGGCCCACGCCGATGAAGCCGACGAACTCGCGGCGCCGATCGGCGACCGGACGGTGGCGGAACACCACTGAGATCGACAGCAGATAAGTGACGGCGATGCCGCTGGTGAAGCCGGTCCCCGAGGCGACCAGGTAGTTGACGCCCATCGACGTCAGGAGAAGCAGCACGCCATAGTCCAGGCCCAGCGCCAGGGCGCTGGCCAGGCCGTACAGCGCCAGCTCACGCAGCCCCTCGGGCACCTGCCTCCAGAGCCGGATCATGATCAGGCGGCGACCTTCTTGGGCACCAGGCGCTCGCTGCGCAGGGCCTCGCGGGCGCCGGAGACGCCGGCCTCGCTGTATTCGGCGTCCTCGTTGACCTCCCACACGTCGTGCAGGGTCTCGCCGGCGATGATGTTCTCGGCGGTCAGGACGCCGGTCATCATGGCGTGGTCCTGGTTGTTGTACTTGTGCATGCCGTTGCGGCCGACCAGGTGCAGACCCGGGAAGTGCATCTTCAGATCCAGGCGGATCATCTTGATGTGCTCGGCATAGGCGTCGTCATAGACCGGATAGGCCTTGTGCTGGCGCACCACGCAGGCGTCGTAGACGTCGGCGGGATCCATCAGGCCGATCTTGGCGATCTCGCGCTTGGCCTGGGCGACCAGGTCCTCGTCCGAGGTGGTCCAGAGGCCGTCGCCCTCGAAGCAGAAATACTCAAGGCCCAGACACGTCGAGACGCCGTCCGGGATCATCTCCGGCGACCACGAGCGGAAGTTCTGCACGCGGCCGACCTTCACCGACGGGTCGTGGATATAGATCCAGTTGTCCGGCAGTTCCTTCTGCGGCTTGCCGATCAGCACCACGGTCAGGAAGTCGCGGTACATCAGTTCGCCGGCGTGGAAGACGCTGATCGGGGTGGGCGAAACCGCCTGCATCAGCTCGCGGATCGGGGCCGAGGAGACGACGTCGTTGGCCGTGTAGATCTCTTTCTTGCCGTCCGCGCTGGTCACCGAGACGGTCCAGATCTTGGCCAGCTTGTCGTAGTGCAGCCCGTCGACCTTGCGGCCCATGCGGACCACGCCGCCCAGGGCGGTGATCTTTTCGGCGCAGGCTTCCCACATCATGCCGGGGCCCTTGCGGGGGTAGCGGAAGCTCTCGATCAGGGTCTTGGGCGCCCCTTCGACGCCGGCCTTGGCCTTCACGCCCAGCGAGCGCTTGACGCCGTCGATGATGGCGGCGGCCAGGTCCAGGCCCTTGATGCGCTGGCTGGCCCAGTCGGCCGAGATCTCGTCGCAGCTCATGCCCCACACCTTCTCGGTGTAGGTCTTGAAGAAGATCGAGAACAGCTTCTCGCCGAACTGGTTGCGGACCCATTCGTGGAACGTGGTCGGCTTGGCGATCGGGTTCAGCTTGGCCCAGCCGAACGAGGCCATGCACTTGGTCGCCGTCCAGACGCCCAGATTGGCCAGGGCCTCGAAGGCCTTCAGCGGATAGGCGTAGAACTTCTCGCGGTAGTAGATGCGCGACAAGCGGGGGCGATCGATGAAGTCGTCGGGCAGGATCTCGTTCCAGAGGTCGACGATCTCCTTGCTCTTCGAGAAGAAGCGGTGACCGCCGATGTCGAACTTGAAGCCCTTGTAGTCGACCGTGCGGCTGATGCCGCCGACATAGGTCGGATCCATCTCCAGCACGGTCACGCCGCGGCCGGCCTTGGCCAGGGTGTAGGCGGTCGTCAGGCCGGCCGGTCCGGCGCCGATCACCAAGGTTTCCACGTGCTGGGCCATCCGCCCCTCCGATCCCATTTCAATACAGAATGGGGCGGGATGGTTAAGGCCAGGTCCTCACGCGTGGTGAATCCAGGTTAATCGTGAATCCGAGACGATCGGTCGCGGCTCAGGTTGCGAGCGCCGCCGCCCACTTGGCGAAGGCCAACCACAGCGGGTTTTGCCAGACGAACAGGATGCCCACGGTCGCCCCCAGAACGACCACCCCGCCCGCCAAGGTCGAGCGATGCACCCGGCGGTCGGTAACCACGTCCCAGACCACAAGCGCGACCGTGTAGATGTTTGGCAGGAAGAACGCCCCGATCAGGAACGGAATGAACGGCATCCGGGCGAAGGCGGCGCCGATCATGGCGGCCATGCCCAGGATCATCAGCCGCTTGTGCGCCGCCGGACTGCGCCGCAGGGCCAGGGCCGTCAGGAACAGGCCCGAGCAGCCGACCATGGAGAGCAGCGGCAGCGCCATCATCATGAACGGATCGAACGGCATCCCCGCCAGGCGCTTGGAGAGGTTCAGCCCGGTCAGCGTTCCGACCACGATCATGGCCAACACGGTGGGCAAGCCGACCAGGCCCAGCTTGATGTGCAGGTCCCTTCGCCCCGCCGCCACGAAGCCGACCTGGACCATGAAGAGGACGATCCAGGCGCTGAACAGCATGGCGTGAACATGCACCAGGGCCGACGGCGGCAGGACCATCGGCTGCGGCGGCAACAGGGCGCGGAAATAGTAGGTGCGGCCAAAGCCGATCAACACGGCCAGCAGCATGCTGGCGGCCAGGGCGGTGAAGAAGACCCGCTCGCCGGAAAGCTTCCGGGCGGAAGCCCTGCCCGAGGAAATGGGGATGTCGATAGGCATGTCGTCTGGTCTCCTGGCCGCTTGGTGTCAGCGGCCGGGATCGCAGCGAGGTCGCCTGATGGACAGGACGGCGAACCGATGATTGCCTGATGAAACGCCGACCAAGACGCGGTAAGGCGAAGCTCGACGATGTGCTCGGGGAACGCGCGTTGGGAGACGACCAAAAGCCGATCGATCTGGCGCGCGCGGCCGACTTCGCGATCGGCGGCCTTTCGGTGCGCCCGTCCCTGCGCCAGGTCATCGAGGCCGACGGTCGCGAGACCGTGCTCGAACCGCGCGTCATGCAGGTGCTGGTCGCTTTGGCCGACGCGAACGGCGCCATCGTCAGCCGCGACGACCTGACCGTTCGCTGTTGGTCCGGTCGCATCGTCGGCGAGGACGCCATCAACCGGGTGATCTCGCGCCTGCGCCGCCTGGCCGACGAGACTGGCGCCTTCCGCATCGAGACCATCACCAAAGTCGGCTACCGGCTGTTGGTCGAGGGCCAGGCTGAAACCTCGGCGCAGGCCCCTGCCCGCCTCGACCGTCGCCTGCTGATCGCCAGCGGCGCGGCGGGCGTCGTCGCGATCGGCGCGGGCGCGCTGCTGGGCCGCCGCTGGCTCAAGCCCGCCAAGCCCAACGTCATGCCGCTGATCGTCCAGGCCACCACCGCCCTGGAGCAGGGCACGGCCGAGAGCAACGACCAGGCGATCGGCCTGCTCAAGCGCGCTGTCGAGCTCAGCCCCAACGACGAGATCGCCTGGGGCGTTCTGGCCTTCTGCTACGCCGCCGCCGTCCAGCGCCGCTCACCCCAGATGCAGGCCGACCTGATCGCCAGGGCCCGCGAGGCGGCGCGCCGCGCCGACGCGCTCCATCCCGGCGATCCGAACGCGCGGGCGGCGATCATCCTGCTGGAGCCGGGCCTGCGCCACTGGGCCGTGTCCGAGCGCGCCCTGCGCGACCTGATCAAGGACCACCCCGAGAACCTGCCCGCCCGCATGATGCTGGCCGAGGTGCTGGGATCGGTCGGTCGCTGGCGCGAATGCGCGGCCCTGTACGACACGGTCGACACCGCCAACAACCCGACGCCCGGCCGCGTGCAGCGCCAGGTCCAGGCCCTGTGGTCGGCGGGACGGCTGCAGGAGGCCGACCGGGCGATCGCGCGCGCCGTGTCGATGTACCCCACCCACTTCGCGGTGTGGTTCACCCACTTCCACCTGCTGCTCTACACAGGCCGCGCCAGAGAAGCCCTGGCCAAGGTCGATAACCTGGAAGGCCGCCCCGAGACCGTCGAAGAGAGCAACTTCCAGCTCATCCGTCAGGTCGCCAAGGGCATGGTCACCCGCGTCCCGGCCGACATCGACGCCGCCGTCGAGCGCATCCAAGCCTCGGCCCGCGAAGGCGCCGGCCATGCCGAGAATGCGATTCAGTTCGCCTCCGCCTTAGGACGAACCGACGTGGCCTTCGAGATCAGCCAGGCCTACTTCTTCGGGCGTGGCTTCGTGGTGCCGGATATCCGGTTCGAGATGCGCCAGAAGGCCTTCACGCCGCTGGCCGACCGCCGGACCAACTTCCTGTTCTTCCCATCCGCGGCGGGGATGCGCGGCGACCCACGCTTCGCCCAACTGACGCAGGCCCTTGGCCTGGCCGCCTACTGGCGCGAGATGAAGACCCGGCCCGACTACCAAGTCGTCTAGTCGACAGGTCTGCATCCTTCCGGCGGTGAGCCGCGTTGTGAAGCCCGAGGGACCTTCACTGGCGAGGATCACATGCCACGTCTTATCGTTATCGGCCTGGCCGTCGGCGCCATGGCTCTTCCCGCCATGATGGCGCCGACCGACGCGAACGCCGCGTCGTGCCGCAGCCGCAAGGCCACCGGCACCGTGATCGGCGGCCTGGGCGGCGCCCTGGTCGGCAACGCCATCTCCAAGGGCGGCGGCGGTCTGCTGATCGGCGGCGTCGGCGGCGCTCTGGTCGGCCGCGAGATCGGCAAGAGCGGCTGCCATCGCACCCGCACGGCCTATTACAGCTCCGGCTCCAGTTCGCGTGGCTACGCGCCGTCGCCCCAGGCCCAGCCTGTTCGTCAGGTCTATTACGACCACATGGGCAATCCGGTCGCCAGCGGCACGGTCCAGAACGGGACCTTCCAGCAGGTGTCCAGCACCGCCCCGTCCGGCGGATCGTGCCGTGACGCGACGATCTCCTACTACGACGACCGCGGCCGCCTCAGCTCGCGCGCCGTCCAGATCTGCCCCCGCTGACGCTCACACGCACGGAAGACCCAAAGATGATCCGCAAGCCCGTGATGGCCGCCCTGGCCCTCGCTACCCTCGGCCTCGCCGCGTGCGAGAACGGCCATGACAGCATGGCCAATCCGAAGATCTGCGCCGACTTCAAGACCGCGCCCGGCGCCACCGCCGCGGCCGATCCGTCGATGCCGGTCGAGGAGTGCACGCGCCGCTGGGCCTACAGCCTGGCCGGTTCGAAGGACAGCGCCGAGGTCGTCGCCGACGCCGTGGTCGCCGCCTGCGCCGCCCAGCTCAGCAAGTGGAACCAGGCCTCGCTGGGCCAGTCCGCGGCCGGCAGCGGCGAGCAGGCCCTCAGCCTGACCACCGGCCAGCCCACCAACCCGCTGGCCGAACACAGCGCCTTCGCTCAAGGCCGCGCCCTGCTCTACGTGGTCCAGGCCCGCGCCGGCCGCTGCAAGGCTCCGCCGATCGAGAACGGCGCGCCGACGGGGCTCTAGGGCGGGTCTCTAGTCCTCAAGGTCTCCCTGTGGCAGATGTGGCGGCGGACACCGCTCCACATCGGGCACGCGCACCGCCGCCCCTGCCCCTTCCCTCAGGGAGACCGCGAGCGATGACCTCATCGACCTCGAACATCACGTTCGGACGCCTGGCCGCGTCCGCCTTCACGCGTGACATCCAGGCCGCCCATGCCTTCTACCGGGACGTCCTGGGCTTCTCGAAAACCTTCGAGAACGGCCAGCCGGTCGGCTTCATGATCCTGGAAAAAGACGGCGCCGAGCTGCATCTGAGCCAGGTCAAGGACCACAAGCCCTCGACCACCAACATCGCCCACCTGATCGTCGACGATGTCGATGCGCTGCACGACCACCTGGTCTCGGCCGGCGTGCGGATCATCAAGTCATTGGCCGACAAGGACTACGGCCTGAGGGCCTTCGTCTTCGCCGACCTGGACGGCAACCGCATCGACGTCGGCCAGCCGATCGGCGAAGAGCAACCCGACGCGCCCTGCTTCGAGCACAAGAACCTGTCAGGCGTCAGCTTCGTCGACTGCCGCCTGGCCGGCGCACGGTTCGACAACGTCAACCTGGCGGACGCGACCTTCACCGACATCAACTTCAGCGGCGCGCGCCTGACCAACGTCAACCTCAAGGGCGTCGCCATCGACGACGCCAATATCGAGGGGCTGACGATCTACGGCATCGACATCCACGCCCTGGTGCAGGCCGAGTTGGCCAAGCGCCGCTAGGCTTGGGCGGCGCGCTCCCATTCCAGGAATTCCGGGGTCTGCAGCAGCCGGTCGGCATAGGCCTGGGCCGGGCCGGCGTCGCCGTAGTCCGCCAGCTTGATCTCATAGGTGCGGAAGCGCGTCGCCACCGGCGTCCAGAAGGCGTCGGCGATCGACCAATCGCCCAGCAGGAACGGACCGCCCGAGCGCGCCAGCAGCTGGTTCCAGCGCTCGACGATCTTGCGCACGTCCTTCTGGGTGGCTTCCGAGATCTCCAGCTTGTGCGGCGCGACATCCAGCGCCATCGCGCACTCGCCGCGCAGCGCCTGGAAGCCCGAGTGCATCTCCGACGTCGTCGAGCGGGCCAGGGCGCGCAGGGCCGGATCGGCCGGCCACAGCTTGGCCTCCGGGAACTTCTCGGCCAGGTACTCGCAGATCGCCAGCGAGTCCCAGACCACCAGGTCGCCGTCCTTCAGGGCCGGGGCCAGCTTGCTAGGCGAGATCTTGCCGATCTCTGCGGTCGTAACCTCGCCCTGGCGCAGCGCGACCTCGACCTCCTCGAACGCCGCGCCAGTGCGCTTGAGCGCCAGCCACGGGCGCAGAGACCAGCTGGACCAGGCCTTGGTGCCGATGACGAGTTCCATGGCGCGCGCTCCCCTACTGCAAATGCCGGATGGCGTTCCGCCTTACCTTGCGTCTAAGGTGGCCTCAACGATTAGAACAAATGTTTGAGGGAGAGAGTCCATGGCGGAACCCGCCACGCCGTCGCCCGTGATCGCGCCTGTATCCACGGGCTACCGACGATACGCCCTCTGGGTGCTGCTGATCATCTACACCCTGAACTTCCTGGACCGGCAGGTGGTCAACATCCTGGCCGAGCCGATCAAGCGCGACCTCGGTTTGGCCGACTGGCAGCTGGGCATGATGACCGGCCTGGCCTTCGCCATCTTCTACACCGTGCTGGGCATCCCGATCGCCCGCATCGCCGAGACCAAGAACCGCCCCTACATCATCGGCGCCTCGGTGGCCGCCTGGAGCGCCTTCACGGTGCTGTGCGGCTTCACCCAGAACTTCTGGCAGCTGATCCTGGCCCGCATCGGTGTGGGCGTCGGCGAGGCTGGCTGCACGCCGCCGGCCCACTCGCTGATCACCGACTATGTGCCCAAGGAGAAGCGGGCCAGCGCCATCGCCTTCTATTCGATCGGCACCCCGTTGGGCACCCTGGCGGGCATGGCCATGGGCGGACTGATCGCCGACGCCTATGGCTGGCGCGCGGCCTTCATGGTCGCCGGCGCGCCGGGTGTCCTGTTCGCCCTGGTCGCGGCCTTCACCCTGATCGAGCCGCGCAAGCAGTTGGCCGCCGAGATGGCCGCCCGGGCCAGCTCGCAGATCAGCTTCGCCGCCGCCCTGGCGGTGCTGGCCACCAAAAAGACCTTCTGGCTGGTGGCCCTGGCCGCCTCGATCAAGGCCTTCATCGGCTATGGCCACGCGCCGTTCACCGCCTCGTTCTTCTTCCGCAACCACGGGCCGGAGCTGGCTCAGCTGGCCGCGAACGTCGGCCTGAAGCCGGCGGGGTTCTTAGGCCTGGCTCTGGGCCTGATCGGCGGCACGGCGGGCGTCATCGGCGCCTGGCTGGGCGGGGTCTTCGCCGACCGCCTGGGGGCCAAGGATTTGCGGGCCTATGTCACCGTGCCGGCGATCGCCTCGCTGATCACCATCCCGATCTACATCACCGCCGTCAGCCTGGACGCGCCGATGACCGCTATCGGCCTGCTGGCCATCAACGCCCTGCTGGGCACGCTGTGGTACGGCCCAGTCTACGCCACCGCCCAGAGCATCGTCGATCCGGCCCTGCGCGCCACGGCTTCGGCCGTGCTGCTGCTGATCATCAACCTGATCGGCTTGGGCCTCGGGCCTGTCGCCGTGGGCCTGCTCAGCGACGTGCTGGCCGTTCATGGCGGTCTCGGTGAAGCCCAGGGCGTACGCTGGGCGCTGATCGTCTCGGCCACCCTGGGCTTTGCCGCATTTGGCCTGTTCTGGGCGGCGCGGAACAGCATCCGGGAAGAGATGGTGGCCTAGGAATCCAGAGCGCCGGAGGCCCGAAATTTAGCCTCTGGCGCTTTGCCTTCCGCTCCGTCACAGTCCCCTCAAGCAATTAGAACAAATGTTTGAAGGGAGAGAGTCAGTATGGCCGACGCGCGTGCGTCCGGCGGCGATCGGCCGCTTTATTCCAATAGCTACAAGGCCGCGGTGCTGGGCCTTTTGCTCGCCACCTACACCTTCAACTTCATCGACCGGACGATCATCGCCACCATCGGTCAGGCCATCAAGGTCGACCTGAAGCTGACCGACACCCAGCTGGGTCTGCTGGGCGGCCTCTACTTCGCCCTGCTCTACACGATCCTGGGCATCCCGATCGCCCGCCTGGCCGAGCGCTGGAACCGCGTGACCATCATCTCGGTGTCGCTGGTCGTCTGGTCGGGCTTCACCGCTCTGTGCGGCGCGGCCACCAGCTTCGCGCAGCTCGCTTTGTTCCGCTTCGGGGTCGGGGTCGGCGAGGCCGGCTGCTCGCCGCCCAGCCACTCGCTGATCAGCGACTATTACGAGCCCAAGAAGCGCGCCTCGGCCCTGTCGATCTATTCGTTCGGCATCCCGCTGGGCACCATGTTCGGCGCCGTGGCCGGCGGCTGGCTGGCCCAGGAGTTCAGCTGGCGCGTGGCCTTCGTCATCGTCGGCCTGCCCGGCATCATCCTGGCCCTGATCGTCAAGCTGGTGGTCAAGGAACCGCCGCGCGGCCACTCCGAGATCGTCGAGCGTCCCCTCGAAGCCGAGAACGTCGTGGTCGAGCCCGCGCCCAAGCCGGCCTTCTCGCTGGCCACCGAGTTCGCCGAGCTGTGGGCGGTCTTCAAGATCCTGTTCTTCAAGTGGCCGGTCCTGAACATGGTGCTGGGCGTGACCATCGCCTCGTTCGGCTCGTACGGCTCGGGCGCTTTCGTGCCGTCCTACTTCGTGCGCGCGTTCGGACTGGGCCTGGCGCAGGTCGGCCTGATCACCGGTCTGATCGGCGGCTTTTCGGCCGGCGTCGGCACCCTGGTCGGCGGTTTCCTCAGCGACTGGGCCGGCAAGCGCAGCGTCAAGTGGTACGCCTGGGTTCCCGCCATCGGCCTGATCATCTGTACGCCGATCTACATCCTCGCCTACCTCCAGACCGACTGGAAGGCGACGGCGATGATCCTGCTGGTCCCCGGCATCTTCCACTACGTGTACCTGGCCCCGACCTTCGCCGTGGTCCAGAACTCGGTGGAGCCGCGCCGACGGGCCACCGCCACGGCCTTGCTGTTCTTCTTCCTGAACCTGATCGCCCTGGGCGGCGGGCCGGTCTTCACTGGCTGGCTGATCGACCACCTGGCGCAGTATCACTTCAACACCCCGGACGCCGCCGGCGTGATCCACAGCGTGCTGGCCTCATTCGGCGTCGAAGGCGGCCAGAACTTCGCGGCCACCTGCCCCGGCGGCATCGCCCCTAAGGGCTCGGCGCCCGAGCTGGCGGCGCAGTGCCGCTCGACCCTGGCCCTGTCCAGCCAGCAGGGGATCATCGTCTCGCTGTGCTTCTACGCCTGGGCCGGCGTCCACTACGCCCTGGCCGCGATCGGCATGGTCAAGCACATGAAGTCGCGTGAAGCGGCGTAAGCCGTAAACCCTCCCCCAAACGGGGGAGGTGTCGGCTCGAAGAGGCGACGGAGGGGGAAGAGGCAAGGCATCAAGTCCTTCCCCCTCCGGCCCTTCGGGCCACCTCCCCCGCTAGGGGGAGGATCTCCAACCTCGTAAGTAATAAGCCTCTTCCCTTGACTCCGGGGGCGGTCGGGCCGAAACGGCCGCCCCATGATCAGCCGCTACGCCCGCCCCGAAGCCGCCGCCATCTGGTCCAGCCAGACCAAGTACAAGATCTGGTTCGAGATCGAGGCCCACGCCGCCGACGCCATGGCCGAGATCGGGACCATCCCGAAGCTCGCCGCCGAGACGATCTGGGAAAAGGGCCGCGACGCGGTCTGGGACAGCGATCGCATCGACGAGATCGAGCGCGTCACCAAGCATGACGTCATCGCCTTCCTGACCCACGTGTCGGAAATCGTCGGTCCGGAAGCCCGCTTCCTGCACCAGGGCATGACCTCGTCGGACGTACTGGACACTTGCTTCGCCGTGCAGCTCAGCAAGGCCACTGACCTGCTGCTGGAAGACGTCGACCTGGTCCTGGCCGCCCTGAAGCGCCGCGCGCTCGAGCACAAGATGACCGTCTGCGTCGGTCGCAGCCATGGCATCCACGCCGAGCCCCTGACCTTCGGCCTGAAGCTGGCCGGCTACTACGCCGAATTCCAGCGCGCCAAGGAGCGCCTGGCGATGGCCAAGTTCGAGATCGCCACCTGCGCGATCTCGGGGGCCGTCGGCACCTTCGCCAATGTCGATCCGCGCGTCGAACAACACGTGGCCGACAAGATGGGCCTGGCCGTCGAGCCGGTCTCGACCCAGGTGATCCCGCGTGACCGCCACGCCGCCTATTTCGCCGCCCTGGGCGTCGTGGCCTCGTCGGTCGAGCGCCTGGCCACCGAGATCCGCCACCTGCAGCGCACCGAGGTGCTGGAGGCCGAAGAGCCGTTCGATCCGGGCCAGAAGGGCTCGTCGGCCATGCCGCACAAGCGCAACCCGATCCTGACCGAGAACCTGACCGGCCTGGCCCGTCTGGTCCGCTCGGCCGTGATCCCGGCCATGGAAAACGTCGCCCTCTGGCACGAGCGCGACATCAGCCACTCGTCGGTCGAGCGCGGCATCGGCCCCGACGCCACCATCCACCTCGACTTCGCCCTGCGCCGCCTGGCCGGCGTCATCGAGCGCTTCAACATCTATCCCGACAACATGGCCAAGAACCTGGACAAGCTGGGTGGCCTGGTCTTCTCGCAGCGCGTCATGCTGGCGCTGACGCAGGAAGGCGTGTCGCGCGAGGACGCCTATGCCGCCGTGCAGGGCAACTCGATGAAGGTGTGGCGCGGCGAAGGCCGGTTCATCGACTTCCTCAAGGCCGACCCCGTGGTCTCCAAGGCCCTGTCGGACGAGGTGCTCGAGGAGCTGTTCGACTTCGGCTACCACACCAAGAACGTCGACGTGATCTTCAAGCGCGTCTTCGGCGAGCAAGCCTAATTCGCAAGGCAGGCTTCCCACCGGTCGTCGACGCGCACACCCGCGTCCTGATCCTGGGCAGCCTGCCGGGCGAGGCCTCGCTGGCGGTTTCGCAGTACTACGGCAATCCGAGGAACGCCTTCTGGCGGTTGATGGAGGGCGTGCTCGATACGCCCTTCGTCCCGCTGGACTATGAGGACCGCCTGGCCGCTCTGCTGTCGCGTGGCGTCGGCCTGTGGGACGTCATCGCCGAGGCCGAACGGCCGGGCAGTCTCGACGCGGCGATCCGCGATCCGGCGGCGAACGATCTTCTCCAGCTCATCGAGACGCTGCCCGCGCTACGGGCGGTGGCCTTCAACGGCGGCACGGCGGCCAAACTGGGCGGTCGGCTGATTGGCGAGCGGATCAAGACCATCGCCCTCCCCTCGTCCTCGCCGGCCCATGCGGCGATGACGTTCGAGCAGAAGGCGCAGGCGTGGGTCGCGCTCAAAACCCCTCTCTCTTAGAGAGAGGGGTTCTTAGTGCGTCTTGTCGGTCTTGAAGTTGATCACGTGATAGACCGCGTCCGTGGTCCCCACGTTCTTCAGCGCGTGCGGGCTGTTTGACGCGTTGAACACCACCCCGCCCGGCCCGACCTTCTTCCAGACGCCGCCGGACAGCACCTCGACCTCGCCTTCGCGGATGATCACCAGTTCCTCATTCGGATGGGTGTGGGGCGCGTGGGAGCTGAGGCCGGGCTTGAGCGTGGTGACGTGCATCTCTAGCTCGTCAAGCGTCGCCGTCGGGCCGCGCGTGATCTGGGCGTAGGCGCCGACATCGGTGGGGTGGGACTTGATCTCGTCCCAGCGCCAGACGGAAGGGCCCAGCAGCGCCGGCTTGGGGGCCTGGGCGACGGCGACGCCGGCCAGGGTCAGGGCCACGGCGCCGACGGCGATGGCGAGGTCTCGTTTGGTGATCATCGCCATCTCCCTAGAACGTGTACGGCTTGCGCTGCGGGCGGCTGAGCATGGCGTTGGCGGCGTCGTCGCCGATGAAGCGCTCGGCTCTCGGGTCCCACTTCAGGCGGCGGCCAGTCTTCATGGCCGTGTGGTGCAGCAGGCAGGTGGTGCAGGCGCGGTGACCGACCTCGGCCGGGGCCGACGGGGGCTTGCGGGTCTTGATCGAGTCCAGCCAGTCGCCGTGTTGCTCCTCGGACTTGCGCAGGTGGATCTCGTTGGGCCCGATCACGCTGTCCAGGATCTTCGGGTTGCTGGCGGCGAGGGCCGGCGTCGGCTTGCCGCCGAAGCTGGGATCGCTGGAGGTCACGGCCGCGTCTCGGGCGACGAAGATCCAGCCTTCCGTGCCGATGAACTTCACCCCGTTCGGGAAGTCGCCCGAGATGTCCATGGTCACGCCGTTGGCGTAGCGGGCGTGGGTCAGGAACTTGCCGTGCACGTTCCACAGGCCGCTGGTCGGGAACTCGGCCGAGCCCCAGATCTCGACGGGGCCGGAGTGCTCCATGTCCATGCCCCAGTGGGCGGTGTCGACGTGGTGGGCGCCCCAGCCGGTGATCATGCCCGCGCCGAACTGCTCGCAGCGCAGCCAGCCCGGCCGGCCGAAGTCGGCCTGCGGATGGACCCGCATCTCGGTGTAGTAGGCCTCCGGCGTCGAGCCCAGCCAGGCGTCGTAGTTCAGGTTGGCCGGGATCGGCTGCTGCGGGGCCTCCGGACCGGACGGGTCGCCCGGCAGGCCGACCTCGACATGCTTCAGCTGGCCGATGCGGCCGTTGCGGACCAGCTCGCAGGCGCGGCGGAACTGCGGCCAGGGTTTGTCGGAACGCTGCTGCGAGCCGATCTGCAGGATGCGGCCGGTGGCGGCCACCGCGTCGGCCATGGTCCGCCCCTCGGCGATGGTCAGCGAGGCCGGCTTCTGCAGATAGACGTCCTTGCCGGCCTTGACCGCGTGCACGGCCAGGATGGCGTGCTGGTGGTCGGGCGTGGCGATGATGACCGCGTCGATGTCCTTGGCGGCCAGCACCTCGTGATAGTCGGCATAGGTGCGAGCGCTGTCCCAGGGGCGGCCGTACTTCTTGCTGTAGGTCTCGTCGACCAGCTGCTTGCCCAGGGCCAGGCGCTTGGAGTCGAGGTCGCAGACCGCCAGGATCTGGGCGTGGTCGTACTTGAAGGTCTCGGCCATGTCGTGGCCGCGGGCGATGCGGCCCACGCCGATGACGCCGATGTTGATGCGGTTCGACGGCGCGTTCTGGCCGAAGACCGTGGCCGGCACGATGGTCGGGAAGGCGATGCCGGCGGCCAGAACGCCGCGACGGGTGAGGTTGCTCATCGTCATCTCCTTCAACCCAGAACCGGCTTGGTGGCGTTCTTCTGCGCCGTCAGCACCAGTTCGGCGGCCAACAGGGCTTGGTCCTGATCCTGGGCGACAGAGGTGCGCTCGACGATGTCGGTGACGAACTGCGGGCCGAAGGGCAGTTGGACCTGGCTGCAGTCGATGTAGCGGGCCTGTTTCTTGTCGACGATCAGCAGGTGGTTGGCGCCCGGCCGGCCCGTCGGGTCGATGTACTTGCGCAGCTCGATATAGCCCTCAGTGCCGAGGATGAAGAGCCGCCCGTCGCCCCAGACGCCCAGGCCGTCGGGCGTGTACCAGTCGACCCGCACATACCCCGTGCCGCCGTCGCCCACGGCGGTCAGGTCGCCGAAGTCCTCGAACTTGGGATGGTCGGTGTTGGCGATGTTGCCGGTCTGGCTGGCCACGACCTTGGCGGTCTTGCTGCCGGTGTAGAACAGGAACTGGTCGGCCTGGTGCGAGCCGATGTCCGTGAGGATGCCGCCATAGCGGGCCTTGTCCCAGAACCAGTCCGGACGGCCCTGGCCGATGCGGTGCGGGGCCAGGTTGACGGTCTGGACGACCTTGCCGATCGCGCCGGCCTGGACCAGCTCGCCGGCCTTGATCGCCGAGGGCACCTCCAGCCGTTCGGAGTACATGATCGCGTACTTGCGGCCGGTCTTCTTCACCGCCGCGCGCACCTGGGCTAGCTGCTCCAGGGTGATGATGCCGGGCTTGTCGGCCAGGTAGTCCTTGCCGGCGGCCATCACCTTCAGGCCCAGCGGCGTGCGCTGGTCGGGGATGGGCGCGGCGGCGACCAGCTGGACCGACTTGTCATTGAGGATCTGGTCGATGCTGGCGGCGACCGGCACGTCGCCGTGCTGCTTCTTGAAGTCGGCCAGCTGCTTGGCGTCGTTGTTGTAGGCGTAGACCCACACGCACTCGCCGCCGCCCCGCTTCACGGCCGCGGCCATGCCCATGATGTGGTAGTGATCCAGGCCGATCACCGCGAACTTGATCTTGTGCTTGGCCGTCAGGGCCGGGCCCGGCGCGGCGACCTCCTGAGCGATGGCCGCGCCGCTGGCAAGAGCCGCGCCGCCCAGACCCGCCGCCATCAGCACAGCTCGGCGACTTGCGAGATCGTTCATCGGTTTCCTCCACGCGTCAGCTTGCCTGACCACTCATTGGCAGTGATCAGACCACCAAAACGTCAGGTCGAAAATCCCCTTTTAGGTCGTAGCCGCTCAACTCCTGGCTTCGTCTCACATTACGGGAAATTCATCTGCACGCGGCCCGCGTATGGGGCAGCATCGGCTCACTTTGAGGGGCATTGGGATCCAACACATGCGCATCTTCCTGCTGGCCGCTGTTTCGGCGGTGGCGATCTCCGGCTCGGCCTTCGCCGCCGAAAAGCCGATGTACGGCGCCTGGGGCGTCGACCTGACGGCTCGCGACACCGCTGTGAAGCCGGGCGACGACTTCAACAAGTACGCCAATGGCGGCTGGGAGAAGAAGACGACCATCCCGGCCGACCAGCCCTCGGCCGGCGTCGGCTATGACGTCTTCAACCGCTCGCAGGACCAGCTGCGCACCCTGATCGAGACGGCCGACGCCTCGACCCAGATCGGCGGGCTGTACAAGAGCTTCTTCGACGAGGCCAAGGTCGAGCAGGTCGACGACGCGGCGCTGAAGGTCGACCTTGCCGCCATCGCCGCCGTCTCGTCCAAGGCCGAGATGGCCAAGGCGATGGGCCAGGCCCACGGCGGTTTCGGGCCGGACCTGTTCTCGCTGGATATCTATCCGGACGCCAAGAACCCCGAGCTCAACACCCTGTATATCGGTCAGTCGGGCCTGGGCTTGCCCGACCGCGACTACTATCTGACCGACGGCTTCAAGCCGCAGCTGGCGGCCTACACGGCCTTCGCCGAGCGGGCGCTGAAAATGGCCGGCTATGCCGACCCGGCCAAGGCCGCCGCCGACGTCGTGGCCTTCGAGACCGCCATCGCCAAGGTCAGCTGGCCGGTCGCCGAGCGCCGCGACATCGACAAGGTCTACAACCCGGTCAGCCTGGACGAGCTGAAGGCCTATGCCCCCGAGGTTCCGTGGACGGACTACCTGGCCGCCGCCGGAATCACCGGGCGCAACCAGCTGGTGCTGGGCGAGAAGACCGCCGTCCGCGACATCGCCAAGCTGTTCGCCAGCACCCCGCTGGACACCCTGAAGGCCTGGCGCGCGGTGCAGGGCGTGCAGGAAATGTCGCCGTACCTGCCCAAGCGCTTCGTCGACAGCCGCTTCGAGTACATCAAGGTGCTGAGCGGCCAGTCCCAGATCCGCCCCCGCTGGCGGCGCGGCGTCACCCTGGTGGACGGCAGCCTGGGCGAGCTGGTCGGCCAGGCCTATGTCGCCAAGTACTTCCCGCCCTCGTCCAAGGCCCAGATGCAGGAGCTGATCGCCAATCTGAAGGTGGCGATGGCCGAGCGCATCCAGAAGGCGCCGTGGATGGCCCCGGCCACCAAGCAAGCGGCCCTGACCAAGCTGTCGAAAATGTCGGTGATGGTCGGCTATCCCGACAAGTGGCGCGACTATTCGGGCCTGAAGATCGACGCCAATGACCTGTACGGCAATGTCCGTCGCAGCGGCCAGTTCGAGTGGGCCTACACCCTGAAGGACCTGGGCCAGCCGGTCGATCACGGCAAGTGGGCCATGAACCCGCAGACCGTGAACGCCTATAACGGCGGGCTGGAGAACAAGATCGTGTTCCCGGCCGGCATCCTGCAGGCCCCCTATTTCGACCCGGCGGCCGATCCGGCGGTGAACTATGGCGCGATCGGCGCGGTGATCGGTCACGAGATCAGCCACGGCTTCGATGATCAGGGCCGCAAGATCGACGACACTGGCAAGCTGCGCGACTGGTGGACCGCCGAGGACGCCAAGCGCTTCGAGGAACAGGCCGCGGTGCTGGGCGGCCAGTACGGGACCTATGAGCCGGTGCCGGGCATGAAGATCAACCCGGCCCTGACCATGGGCGAGAACATCGCCGACCTGGCCGGCCTGCAGGTGGCCTATGACGCCTATCACGCCGCGCTGAAGGGCAAGCCCGCCCCGACGATCGACGGCATGACCGGCGACCAGCGCTTCTTCCTGGCCTTCGCCCAGGCCTGGCAGGACAAGTCGCGCGACGATTCTCTGAAGCAGCAGATGGCGTCCGACCCGCATTCGCCGTCGAACTTCCGGGTGATCGGCCCGACGCGCAATGTCGACGCCTGGTACGCGGCCTTCGGCGTCAAGCCGGGCGACAAGTTCTACCTGCCGCCGGAAAAGCGCTCGCGCATCTGGTAGGGACCAAAGAAAAGGGCCGCTCTTTCGAGCGGCCCTTGTTCGTTCGGCTTAGGACGAGACCTTACTCGCCGGCCTTGAGCTGCTCGCGGGCGACGGCCAGCAGTTCCTGCATCTTCATGCGGACTTCGCCTTCCGACGCGGCGACGCCCGAGCCCGACAGGTCTTGGAAGACCTTGCGCAGCACGTCCTCGTCGCCCGGCTGTTCGAAGTCGGACTTGACCACGGCGCGCGCATATTCATCGACCGTCGCCAGGCCCATCAGGCCGGCCGCCCATTCGCCCAGCAGGCGGTTGCGACGGGCGGTCGCCTTGAATTCCAGTTCCTGGTCGTGCGCGAACTTGCGTTCGAAACCCTGTTCGCGTTCGTCGAAGGTGGTCATGAAGGCCCCAAAGTCGTCTAAGCGGGCTGCATATCCTTTGCCGCTCTCCGCCGCAATCGGCGGATAAGCCGCAGGCGACGTTTCCGGCTCCAGCATAGACCAAAACCACCCAGTTTGTTTGCGCGGCCGCGCTCATTCGGGTAGGTTCCATAAGATATTTTTTAGTGAGCGGCCTTGAGTCGAATGCCGTGCGCAGCTATCCGCCGCGCGCGCTTTTCGTTTTCTTCGGTGGGGCGCACGCTTTCCAGAAGGGCCTCGACGAGAGCCATGACGACCCGTCGCAAGAAGATCTACGAAGGCAAGGCCAAGATCTTGTACGAGGGGCCCGAGCCCGGCACCCTGATCCAGTACTTCAAGGACGACGCCACGGCCTTCAACGCCCAGAAGAAGGCGATCCTGGAAGGCAAGGGCGTCATCAACAACCGGATCAGCGAGTACATCATGACTCGCCTGAACGGGATCGGCGTCCAGAACCACTTCATCCGCCGCCTGAACCTGCGCGAGCAACTGATCAAGGAAGTCGAGATCGTCCCGCTCGAGGTCGTGGTGCGCAACATCGCCGCCGGCTCGATCGCCACGCGCCTGGGCCTGACCGAGGGGCAGCCCCTGCCCCGCTCGATCATCGAGTTCTACTACAAGGACGACAAGCTGGGCGACCCGATGGTCTCCGAGGAGCACATCACCGCGTTCAACTGGGCCGCGACCCAGGAGATCGACGACATGATGGCCATGGCCCTGCGGGTGAACGACTATCTGTCGGGCCTGTTCAGCGCCGTCAGCATCACCCTGGTGGACTTCAAGGTCGAGTTCGGCCGCATCTACGAAGGCGACTTCTCGCGGATCATCCTGGCCGACGAGATCAGCCCCGACAGCTGCCGCCTGTGGGACTCGACGACCAACGAGAAGCTGGACAAGGACCGCTTCCGTCGCGACCTGGGCAATGTCATCGAAAGCTATACCGAGGTGGCCCGCCGCCTGGGGATCATGAAGGAAATGCCGACCGTCATCCAAGGCGGCGTGCACTAAACCCTTCGATCGCAGTAGACGTCGCGACGCTCGATGTCGCGCGGGGAGAATTTGTCAGTGAAAGCCACCGTCCACGTGTTCCTGAAGCCCGGCGTGCTCGACGTCCAGGGCAAGGCTGTCGAGAACGCCCTGCATGGCCTGGGCTGGCCGTCGGTCAAGGAGGCCCGCGTGGGCCGCGTGATCGAATTCGATCTGGACGCCACGGACACCGAGGCCGCCAAGGCCGAGGTCAAGACCATGTGCGAGAAGCTGCTGGCCAACACGGTCATCGAAAGCTACCGCATCGACATCGCCTAAACGGCAAAACATGGGGCGGATTTAATCCGCCCCGCCCCTTTCGATCGCAGCTTCGCCACACAATGTTCGGCGAGCACTGACGAAAGGGAGCCGTCGATGAGCGCGAAGTTTCACCTTGCCGAGGTCAATGTCGGACGCCTGAGAGCGCCCATCGACCATCCGATGATCAAGGACTTCGCCGACAATCTCGACCGCATCAATGCTCTCGCCGAATCCTCGCCCGGCTTCGTCTGGCGACTGAAGGGCGACGGCAACAACGCCACCGATCTGGCGATCAACGGCGATCCCCTGTTCATTCCGAACCTGTCGGTCTGGGAGGACATCCCCTCCCTGGGCGCCTACGTCTATCGCAGCGGCCACGTCGAGATCATGCGCCGCCGCAAGGAATTCTTCGAACCCATGGACCACGCCATGGCGCTGTGGTGGATCCCTGTGGGTCATGTGCCGACGGTCGAAGAGGCGCTGGAAAAGCTGGCCCTGCTCAAGGCCCACGGCCCGACCCCGGCGGCCTTCACCTTCAAGAGCCCCTTCCCGGCTCCGACCGGCGAGCCGGTCGAGCCCGAACTGGACGAATGCGCGTAGTTTCCGTCCGCGCCGGGACTGACATCCCGTTCGAACGGTGCTACAGGCCCGCGCCATGAAAGCCGCCGTCGTCGTATTCCCCGGTTCGAACTGCGATCGTGACTGCAAGGTCGCCATCGAGCGCTCCGCTGGAGCCCGTGTCGAAATGGTCTGGCACCAGGAGACGGCGCTGCCGGACGACCTGGACCTGATCGTCCTGCCCGGCGGCTTCTCGTACGGCGACTACCTGCGCTGCGGCGCCATGGCGGCCCAGAGCCCGGTCATGAAGGAAGTCGTCTCGGCCGCCGAAAAGGGCGTCGCCGTCGTCGGCATCTGCAACGGCTTCCAGGTCCTGACCGAGGTCGGCCTGCTGCCCGGCGCCCTGCTGCGCAACGCCGGCCTCAAGTACGTCTGCAAGCCCGTCGGCCTGGACATCGTCAACGGCCAGACCCGCTTCACCGCCGGTTATGGCGAGCAGCGCCAGGCGGTCATGACCGTCGGCAACGGCGAGGGCAACTACTTCGCCGACGAGGACACCCTCGACCGGATCGAAGGCGAAGGCCAGGTGGTGTTCCGCTATCAGGAAAACCCCAACGGCTCGGCCCGCGCCATCGCCGGCATCGTCAACAAGGGCGGCAACGTCCTGGGCCTGATGCCCCACCCTGACCGCGCCTTCGACGCCGATCTCGGCTCGGAAGACGGCGCGGTGCTGTTCCGCAGCATCTTCCAGAGCGCCTGACGCTCTAGGCGGGCTGGACCAGCTTCCAGCCCTTCCCGTCCCGTACGATACGCACGGCCTTCCAGTCGGAGGGCTTGGTCGCGGGTGTCCCGGCGACACCGCGCGCGGCCTCCGACAGGATCTTCACTTCCAGCGTGTCGTTGTCGATCCAGCGCGGGTCGCATGCGGCGAAGGCTTGGACCTCGACATGGTTGAACGCGCCGTCCGCATAGGTCGCGATCTCCACGCCGTTCAGGCTCTCGCCCTCGACGTCGTCGCCCGAGGCCGCGAACGACCGCCCATCCGGCGAGGCCACGGGCGGACCGCCCAGACCAACCTGCGCGCCCTTGGGGTCGACCACGTACCAGGTCATCCACTCCCAATGCGTGCCATGCACGACGTCGAACCGTGCGTTCGGCAGACGGCCCGCATAGGCGTAGGTGACCGAGGCGTCGCCCTCTTCGGCGTTGTCGGCGAACCGCGCGCCGGAGACAGTCAGCAGGTTGCCGTCGCGCCGCGCCCTGCCTTGCGTGGAGGTCAGGACCGTCGGCTCCAGCGCGCGCCGCGTGGGCTCCGGGCTTGCCGACGCGCGCCGGGCCCAATCCTCGGCCGTTCGATGGCACAGCGCGTCCGCATAGTCGGCCAGGAAAACCTCGCCGACGAAGGGCGACATCGCCGGCGCCGGGCGGGGTTGAGCGGCTTTCGCCTGGGGCGCGGGGTCACGCTGGCAACCGGACACGGCGCCCAGCAGGACGAGGACGAGCAGCAGACGCAAGACAACCTCCGATCGTTGTCCCGATAGATCATGCCGCCTGCCAGCGCTCAAGCGCCCGGTCGCTGCCTCCTCTCCGCCCGCGGATCAAAAAGTGGGCTGATGACTGCTGTTATAGTGTAGCAGCTGGAAAATCTCGGGCCTAAGGTGCCTCCACTTCAGGAGGGCCAATCCATGAATCTCGCTTCTACCCTGCGCGCTGGCCTGCTGGCCGCCGCAGCCCTGTCCGTCGTTTCGACCGTCGCCCACGCGCAGGTCACGTCGATGACGCCGGACATCGACGGCAAGTACGTCCAGACCAAGATCAATTACGACTACGAAAAGCGCGTCGTGATGATCCCGATGCGCGACGGGACCAAGCTGTACACCGTCATTGTGGTCCCCAAGGGCGGCAAGAACCTGCCCATCATGCTGACCCGCACGCCCTACAACGCCGCCAAGCGCGCCGCCCGCGCCGACAGCCCGCGCATGGTCTCGGCCATGCCGCAGGGCGACGAGCCGTTCGTGGCCGACGGCGGCTATATTCGCGTCTTCCAGGACATCCGCGGCAAGTACGGCTCGGAGGGCGAGTACGTGATGACGCGGCCGCTGAAGGGCCCTCTGAACAGCTCGGAAGTCGACCATTCCACCGACGCCTACGACACCATCGACTGGCTGGTGAAGAACGTGCCCGAGACCAACGGCAAGGTCGGCATGCTGGGTAGCTCGTACGAGGGCTTCACGGTCGTGATGGCGCTGGTCAATCCGCACCCCGCCCTGAAGGTCGCCGCGCCGATGAGCCCGATGGTCGACGGCTGGATGGGCGACGACTGGTTCCAGCACGGAGCCTTCCGCCAGAACAACTTCGACTACTTCGCCGGTCAGACCAGCGTGCGCGGCGCGGGCGAGAGCGTCCAGCGCCAAGGCTATGACGACTACGCCAACTTCCTGCGCGAAGGTTCGGCCGGCGACTACGCCAAGAACCACGGCCTGGACAAGCTGCCCTGGGCCCAGAAGCTGTTCGCCCACACGGCCTATGACAGCTTCTGGAGCGAGCAGGCCCTCGACAAGACCATGGAGAAGACGCCGCTCAAGGTGCCGACCATGTGGATCCAGGGCCTGTGGGACCAGGAAGACATCTGGGGCGCGGTGCACTCGTATCCGGCGCTGGAGTCCAAGGACACGAACAACGACAAGAACTACCTGGTGCTGGGTCCCTGGCGGCACAGCCAGGTCAATTACGACGGCTACAACCTGGGCCCGTTCAAGTGGGACGGCGACACCGCCCTGCAGTTCCGCCGCGACGTGATGAAGCCCTTCTTCGACCAGTACCTGAAGGACGGCCCCAAGGCCGACACCCCGCCGGTGCTGATCTATGACCCCGGCCAGAACAAGTGGAACCGCTATGCCAGCTGGCCCCAAGGCGGCGCCCAAGGCGCCGGCGCGGGCAAGGCGACCAAGAACCTCTATCTGAGCGCCAATGGCGGCCTGGGCTTCCAAGCCCCGGCGGCGGCCAAGGGCGCGGCGGCCTATGACGAGTATGTCTCCGACCCGGCCAAGCCCGTGCCCTACATCCCGCGCCCGATGCAGTTCGCCGACCGCAGCCGCTGGACGCCGTGGCTGGTCACCGACCAGCGCAGCGTCGACGGCCGCCCGGACGTCCTGACCTATGTCAGCGAACCGCTGACCGAGCCGATGAAGATCGCCGGCGTGCCCAAGGTCAATCTGACCGCCTCGACCAGCGGCAGCGACAGCGACTGGGTCGTCAAGCTGATCGACGTCTATCCCGACGAAGTCCCCAGCCAGCCCGAACTGGGCGGCTATGAGCTGCCGGTGGGCATGACCATCTTCCGCGGTCGTTATCGCGAGAGCTTCAGCGAGCCCAAGGCCCTGACGCCGAACAAGCCGCTGAAGTACCAGTTCATCCTGCCGACCGCGAACTACACCTTCCAGCCGGGCCACCGGGTGATGGTGCAGGTCCAGTCCAGCTGGTTCCCGCTGTATGACCGCAACCCGCAGACCTTCGTGCCGAACATCTTCTTCGCCAAGCCGGCCGACTATGTGAAAGCGACGCAGCGGGTGTTCCACGCGGGGCCTGAGGCCAGCTTCATCGAGCTGCCGGTGGTGGACGCGAAGTAGGCGGGAGCCAGCAAGATCCTCCCCCTAGCGGGGGAGGTGTCGGCGCGCAGCGACGACGGAGGGGGAAGAGGCCGGCTCAGCAAGCACTTCCCCCTCCGGCCTTCGGCCGCCTCCCCCGCTGGGGGGAGGATCTCCACACAACACGAAAAGGGCCGGCGGTGACCATCCGCCGGCCCTTCCCATCTACGGAGAGGTAACTCAGTCAGGTCAGCGGTCGCCGCGCCTGACGTTCTCGTCCTGCTGGTTGGCTTGGCCGCCGGGATTGCGGCCCTGCTCGTTCGGGTTCTGCCTGGGCTGGCCCTGCTGCTGCTGCTGGTCCGGCGCTCGACGCTGCTGGTCGTTTTGCTGCTGCTGCGGGTTGCGATTGTTGTCAGCCATCGGGCTTACTCCTGTTTCACTCCGCACGCTCTCGGCGCACGAGGACAGAACGGGTCCCGACTCGCGATGTTCCTACGGCGGAGTCGCCTTAATTCCGGCTAAGCTCAAGAATCTTCACGGGTTTCCCGATCATTTGGCCCTTCATGTAGGGATCGTCGGCCCGTGTTTCCGTCGCCGCTTCGTGGATGGCGCGGACCACGTCCATGCCCTCGACCACCTTGCCGAAGGCGGCGAAGCCCTGGCCGTCCTTGTTGCGCGCGCCGCCATAGTCCAGCGACGGGTTGTCGCCCAGGCAGATGAAGAACTCCGAGGTCGCCGAGCCCGGCGTGTCGCGGGCCATCGAGATCACCCCGTCCGTATGGCGGATGCCGGTGCGCTTGGTCGGCTCCAGCGGGATCGGCGCCAGGCGCTCGCCCGCGTCACCCAGCCCGCCCTGGATCACGCTGATGGTGGCCGGGTTGTTGTCGTTCTTGGGTGAGACGGTCCGGTAGAAGCTCCCGCCCTTCATCAGCCTCTTGTCAGCATAGGCCAGGAAGTTGGCCACGGTGATCGGGGTGTGGTCGGGATAGAGCGCCAGGACGATCGTCCCCTGCTCGGTGACCATGCGCACCCGCACCTCGCGGTCGCGGCTGGCGCCCATCATCGGAACAGCGGCTAAGACTGCGAGCAGGGTGCGACGGCGCATACGGTGTCTCCCGGAACGATCCGCCCACCATGGCGCCGTTCGCGGGAGAAAGCTTCGCCTTAGGCAAGAGAATTAAGGTTAAGCCGCACCGCCTGGGCGAGATCGGTGGAATCCTCGTTTCGGGTCGAGCAACGTTACTTTCAAGGGAAAACACGAAGGCATCGGCGGAGCCTTCGCAGACGCGAAGAGTTAACACCACCATGGCCGACCCCGAAGTTCGGTTCCCCGAGACCTATGTGAGCGGTGTCCCCGTGTGGGCCAAGCGCCGCAAGCGCTCGAGCATCAATCCGCTGCTCAACACCATCATTGTCGTGCTGGCCCTGTTCGGCGCCATCGTGATCGGCGTTTCGCTGCGCATGGGCTCCATCGAGAAGGGCGGCGCGGTCATCGACCAGTGGATCGCGCTGGGGATGAAGCACCTGGAGACCGCCATCAAGGCGATGTAGCGCCTACGCGGCTGTAGCGGAATCTGAGCGACCGGGTTAGAAGGCGCGCCCATGAGCACGCCCCAAAAGCCCATGGCCGAATTGGCCGCCGAGTTCGGCCTGAAACCTGCCGAATATGACGTTGTCCTGGCCCGATTGGGCCGAGAGCCCAACGTGGTTGAGCTAGGCGTCTTCTCGGTGATGTGGTCCGAGCACTGCTCGTACAAGTCCTCGAAGAACCAGCTGAAGAAGTTCCCGATCGACGGGCCGCGCGTGATCTGCGGTCCGGGCGAGAACGCCGGCGTCATCGACATCGGCGACGGCGACGCGATCATCTTCAAGATGGAGAGCCACAACCACCCGTCCTACATCGAGCCCTATCAGGGCGCGGCGACGGGCGTGGGCGGCATCATGCGCGACGTCTTCACGATGGGCGCGCGGCCGATCGCTCTCCTGAACGCCCTGCGCTTCGGCGATCCGGAGCACCCCAAGACCAAGCGCCTGGTGGACGGCGTGGTCGCCGGCATCGCCGGCTACGGCAACTGCGTGGGCGTGCCCACGGTCGCCGGCGAGACCAATTTCCACAAGGGCTACAACGGTAACATCCTGGTCAACGCCATGTGCGTGGGCCTGGCCAAGGCCGACAGCATCTTCTACTCGGCCGCCCCCGGCCCGGGCCTGGCGGTCGTCTATTTCGGCTCCAAGACCGGCCGCGACGGCATCCATGGCGCGACCATGTCCTCGACCGAGTTCACCGCGGACTCGGAAGAGAAGCGCCCGACCGTCCAAGTCGGCGACCCCTTCGCCGAGAAGCTGCTGATCGAGGCCACGCTGGAACTGATGGCCACCGGCGCGGTCGCCGCCATTCAGGACATGGGCGCGGCGGGCCTGACCTCGTCGTCGGTCGAGATGGCCGGCAAGGGCGGCGTCGGCATCGAGCTGAACATGGACATGGTCCCGCAGCGCGAGACCGGCATGTCGGCCTACGAAATGATGCTGTCGGAAAGCCAGGAGCGCATGCTGGCGGTCCTGAAGCCCGGCCGCGAGCAGGATGGCCACGCCATCTTCGAGAAGTGGGGCCTGGACGCCGCCGTCATCGGCTACACCACCGACACCGGCCGCCTGGTGCTGAAGCATCATGGCGAGACGGTCTGCGACGTGCCGCTGGCTCCGCTGTTCGACGACGCGCCGCTGTATGACCGTCCGTGGGTGCAGCCCAAGCTGGACGCCCGCCTCGACCCGGCCAAGATCCCCGCCCCGATCGACTGGAACGAAGCGGTCCTGAAGATCGTCGGCTGCCCCGACATGGCCTCCAAGCGCTGGCTGTGGGAGCAGTACGACCGCCACGTCATGGCCGACACCCTGGAAGACAGCGCCACCGGCTGCGACGCCGGCATCGTGCGCATCCACGGCTCGGGCAAGGCCATCGCCGTGACCAGCGACTGCACCCCGCGCTACGTCCAGGCCGACCCCTATGAGGGCGGCAAGCAGGCCGTGGCCGAGGCTTGGCGCAACCTGACGGCCGCCGGCGCCCTGCCGATCGCCATCACCGACAACCTCAACTTCGGCAGCCCCGAAAAACCCGAGACCATGGGCCAGATCGTCCGCGCCACCGACGGCATGGCCGAGGCCTGCCGCGCGCTCGACTTCCCGGTCGTGTCGGGCAACGTCAGCCTCTACAACGAGACCAACGGCGTCGCCATTCCGCCGACCCCGACCGTCGGCGCCGTGGGCCTGTTGGAAGACTACGACCTGCGCACCGGCTTCGGCGGCGTCACCGAGGGCGATACCCTGGTGCTGATCGGCGAGACGCACGGCGAACTGGGCGCCTCGATCTATCTGCGCGAGATTCTGGGCCGCGAGGACGGCGCCCCGCCGCCGGTCGACCTGGCCGTCGAGCGTAAGAACGGCGATTTCGTGCGCGGGCTGATCTCGTCGGGCCTGCTGGCCGGCGTCCACGATCTTTCGGACGGCGGCCTGCTGATCGCCGCGGCCGACATCGCCCTGGCCAGCAAGGTCGGCGTCACCCTGAACGCCACCAGCGCCGCCCACGCCCACCCCTACCTGCTGGGCGAGGACCAGGCCCGCTACCTGATCGCCACCCCGGATCCGGACGCGGTGCTGGAAGCGGCCAAGGAAGCCGGCGTCCACGCCAATGTGGCCGGCGTCGCGGGCGGTGACACGTTCGCGTCAAAGGACCTGTTTAGCGTCTCGCTGGACGCCCTGCGCTCGGCCCACGAAGCCTGGCTGCCGGGCTACATGAACGCCCCCAAGGCGTAAGAGAAAGCACCAGCACCATGCGTATCCTCGCCCTGACCGCCGTCGCAGCTGTCCTGCTGAGCGCTTGCGCGCCCACCGCCCAGCCCGCCGCCCCGTCGGCGGACAACCTGGTCGCCCAGTGCTCGGCCAAGGGCGGCAGCGTCCAGCCCGTCGGCAAGGCCCAGATCCCGACCTGCGTCATCCCCTATGCCGACGCCGGCAAGGTCTGCACCGACAAGGCTCAGTGCGAGGGCGCCTGCATCCTGGAAGGCAACATCGAGACCACGGGCGCCGTCGCCGGGACCTGCCAGAAAACCAACCGCCAGTTCGGCTGCTACGCCAAGGTCGTCAACGGCAAGTCCACCGGCGCGATCTGCGTCGACTAGGGCGGTAGCGCGGAACCTTCCGGCCTCCGCGTCTCTATCCCAACGCAAGGGATGGAGACGATGATGAAGGTTCGCGGCTTCACGATCGCCGACGCGCCGATGGAGCGCTCGCCGGGCCAGGACGCCGACGTGTTCGCCGGCAATCTGGTCGACGAGCGCGATGGCGGGGCGATCACCGTTGGCTACGGACGCTACGGGCCCCACCAAAGCCTCAGCGAGACGCTGGCCGTCGACGACGTGATGATCGTCCTGGAAGGCCGCATCTCGGTCTCGACCGAGGCGGGCGTCGTCACCGCCGGTCCCGGCGAAATCATCTACATGCCCAAGGACGAGGCGGTGATCATCCGCTCGCATGAAGACGGTGCGGTGACCGCCTATGTCACCTATCCGCATTGGCGAGCGGCGCGCGACTAGGCCGCGTGCACCCTTCCCGACCACCGCGCCACCGTCTCCAGCAGCTTGGTCGGGTTGATCGGCTTGCCCAGGTGATCATCCATCCCCGCCGCCAGGCAGGTGGCGATCTGTTCGGGCAGGACATTGGCGGTCATGGCCACGATCGGGGTGGCCGCGCCGCGGGCGCCTTCCATGGCGCGGATCTCGCGGGTGGCGGTCAGGCCGTCCATCACCGGCATCTGCACGTCCATCAGGACGAGGTCGTAGTGGCCCTGGCGCATGGCCTCGATGCCGGCGACGCCGTCATTGGCCGTCTCCACGCCGATGCCAAACGGCTCCAGCATGGTGCGGATCAGCTCGCGGTTCACGGCGTTGTCCTCGACGAGCAGCAGACGCACGCCGGCGTCGGGATCCAGCGGCGAGACCTCTTCGGCCTCCGGCGCCGGCAGTTCGGCCAGCGGGCCGCGCACCTCGAACCAGAAGGTCGAGCCCTGCCCTTCGACGCTGTCGACGCCGATCTGGCCGTCCATGCGCTCGATGATCCGGCGCGAGATGGCCAGGCCCAGGCCCGTGCCGCCAAACCGGCGCGAGACGGCCGCGTCGGCCTGCGAGAAACGGTCGAAGATCGCCTCGCGGTTCTCGGGCGCGATGCCGATGCCGGTGTCGATCACCTCGCCGCGCAGCACGGCCTCTTCGCCGTCGATCGTCTGGGTCAGGGCCACGGTGATCGCGCCGTGGGCGGTGAACTTCACGGCGTTGGACAGGAAGTTCAGCAGCACCTGCGACAGGCGTGGACCGTCCAGGTTCATCGGCGCGACATTGCTGGCCGCGCGGACCTGAACCTTCAGCCCCTTGGCGACGGCGCGCTCCTCGACCAGGGCGGCGCAGGACGAGGCCATGGCCGCCGGATCGAACGGACCCGGATCCAGCTCCAGCCCACCGGCCTCCAGCCGCGAGAAGTCCAGCACGTCGTTGACGACGCTGAGCAGGGTGTTGCTGGCGTCCAGGATGTGGCCGACCTGGCGGGCGGCGGTCTTGTTCAGGTTGCGCGAGCGGCGCAGCACCTCGGCGAAGCCGATGATGGCGGTGAGCGGCGTGCGCAGCTCGTGGGTCATGTTGGCCAGGAAGTCGGACTTGGCCGCCGAGGCCGCCTCGGCCAACTCCAGCGCCTTGGCGATGCCGATCTCCAGGCGCTTGCGCTCGGTGATGTCGCGCGAGGTGACCAGCAGGATGTCGGAGCCGTCGCCCAGGCGCGAATAGGCGCTTTCCAGCCAGATCTCGGTCCCGTCCTTGCGGGCGGACTGATAGTCGGCGTGGAGCGGCGCGCCGCCGGGGATCAGGCCGCGGATCAGGCCCTGCACGCGCTTGAAGTCGGCGTCGCTGACCATGGCCTGCGGCGGCAGGGCCATGAACTCCTCGTGCGTATAGCCGGTGATGCGTTCGATGCTGGGCGAGCTGTAGATGCGCTCGCCCTTCGGCGACCACAGGGCCACATGGTCGGTCAGGTTGTCGCCCAGCAGGCGGTAGAGACGATCGGCCTCTTGGTACTGCTCGATGGCGCGCTGCTGGGCTTCGACGCTGGCCGACAGGTCGTCACGCAGCTGTTCCAGCTTCATCCGCTGGCTGGTCAGCCAGTAGGCCAGCGGCGTGGCGACGACGGTGGCGATGATCAGGGTCGTGAAGGGCGTGAAGGCCTGCGGATTGTCCATGACCAGCACGTTGATCAGATAGTCGGCGATCAGCGCGGCGGCCACGATGAGGCCCACCGTTGGCGCGGTTTTGAAGATCCGGTCTTTCACGGCGGCCGGCTTGATCGCGGCGCTCCTTCAGCTTGGCTGAATCAGGTTTGACCCCGCCACATTAAGGAGAGATGAGGCTGCTGCGCCAGCCGCGGTGACAATTCGTCGCGCCGTGAAATCCAATAAAACTAGGGGTTTAGCGACCTGACGCCTTGGCGACGTCGTCCAGGTCTCGCTCCAGCGCCTGGCTGGCCAGGACCACGGTGGCCACCGAGCGCTTGAAGAAGTCCTGCGGCACGGTCGCGAAGTCGTCCGTAGGCTTATGATATTCGGGATGGTCCTCGACCCCGAAATAGACCCACGGCACGCCCTTCTCGCCAAAGGCGTAGTGGTCGGACTGGTTGGTCCAGTTGTTCTCCTTGCCGCCCTCGTCGGTGTCGTGGCCCAGCTTCAGGGTCACCGGCGCGGTCGTCGCCAGCTTGACCAGGATCGGCTTCAGGTACGAGAACGGCGCGGTCCCGGCGGCGTAGAGCTCGTTCTTCGGGTTCTTGGCCAGCATGTCGAAATTGATGTTCAGAGCGATCGTCGACAGAGGCACCGGCGGGTTGGCCGCGAAGGCCTTGGCGCCACGCAGGCCGCCCTCTTCGGCGTCGACCACCGCCAGGATCACGTCGTGCTTGGGCGGCTTGG
Organism: Caulobacter sp. GW821-FHT10A06; assembly: GCF_059415805.1. Classification (NCBI taxonomy): domain Bacteria; kingdom Pseudomonadati; phylum Pseudomonadota; class Alphaproteobacteria; order Caulobacterales; family Caulobacteraceae; genus Caulobacter; species Caulobacter sp. GW821-FHT10A06. The sequence continues at coordinate 154,200 of NZ_JBWKNY010000006.1, read as the reverse complement.
CCTTGAAGGTCTCGGCCACGGCCAGCAGGCCCGCCACGCCCGAGGCGTTGTCGTCGGCGCCGTTGTAGATCTGGCCGTCACGGACGCCCAGGTGGTCGTAATGGGCCGAAACGACCAGAGCCTTGCCGCCTTCCGTCCCCTTGATGCGGGCCACCAGGTTCGTGCCCGTGACCTTGGTCCCGTCGCGCTTGGCGAACTCGAAGGTCTGCTCGAACTTGTCGCCCAGCGGCGAGAGGCCGATCTGCGCGAAACGCGACAGGATGTAGGCCCGCGCCTTCTCCGAGCCGGGCGTGCCGACCAGGCGGCCCTGCATGTCGTCGGCCGACAGGATGCGGACGTCGTCCAGAGCGTTGTCGCCCGGATCGGCGAAGGCCGGAGCGGCGGTGAAAACAGCGGCGCACAGCGCCAGGGCGCGGGAAAGGCGGATCATTCCGCCTACATGCCGTGCGCGGCGCGACGAATTCAATTAAATCTCCGACAGATCGCCGTGGCCGGGAATGACAAACGCTGTCAGCGTGCGTCCATCCTTAGGGAATCGCGGCCAGATAGACGTTCCAGGAGTCCTTCCCCGTGCCTATGTCCCATGCCGAACTCGAGGCCCGCCTCACGCAGGCCTTCCCCGATTCCGAGATCGTGCTGACCGACCTGGCCGGCGACAACGACCACTGGAAGGCCCGCATCGTTTCGCCCGCCTTCAAGGGCCTGCCGCGCGTGCGCCAGCATCAGCTGGTCAACAAGGCGCTGGCCGACGTGCTGGGCGGGACGCTGCACGCTCTGGCCCTCGAAACCGCCGCCCCGGCCGAATAGGAGCAGCCCTTGCGCTACCGCCCGTTCGGCGCGTCTGGCATGGCGATCTCGGCGCTGACCCTGCGCCTGGCCGACAGCGCGCGCCTGCGGGCCAATGACTGGCGGGCCCTGGTCTTCACGGCCCTGGAGAACGGCGTCAACAGCTTCCAGGTCGAGGGCGACTCCCCCGAGCTGCTGAAGGGCGCGGGCGAGGCCTTCGCGTCCGTCGAGCGCCACCTGCTGTTCCTGACCTGGCGGGTGCGCGGCGACGCCGCCATGCTGGGTCAGCAGGCCGTCGACAGCCTGCTGGGCTCGGCCTTCGAAGGCTTGGGCCTGTCCTATCTGGACCTTGTCCTGATCAACGACCCGCTGGCCCCCGCCCTGCCCTCGGCCTTCGACGCCGGCCTGCGTTTCCTGCATGAGAGCCGGGCGGTGCGGGGCTTAGGGATCGCCAGCCGCGGCGACATCGATCCGCGCCTGCTGAAGAGCGGCCTGGTCACGGCCATCTCCTCGCCGTTCAACCTGTCGTCCGGCTGGGCCGAGCGCCATCGCATCCGCCATGCGTCGCAGCACAACTTCGCGGTGATCGGCGAGGACTTCTGGCCCCAAGCCCTGCGCGAGAACGCTGGCGTCAGCGCCACGCCCAAGCCGTCGCTGTGGCGTCGTCGCACCGATCCGCTGGCCGACTTCGGCGGTTATGATTTCCTGCACACCACCCCCAGCTGGAACGCCGAGGATATCTGCCTGGGCTACGCCCTGACCGAACCCTCGCTGGCCACGGTGCGCGTCACCGCCGACAGCCGCGCCGAGGTCGAGCGCCTGGCCGCCGTGGTCGAGCGCGACCTGCCCACCGGCGTCTGCGCCCAGATCGAAATGGCCCGCTTCTCGGCCCAGGAGCGCGAGAAGGCAGCGGGTCGCACTTGACCCTGAGCCCTATGGCGCCTAGCTGAAAGGCTTACGCTCCAGGACTATTCCCATGACCGACGTCGCTTCCTCCCCCGCCATCGACTTCATCGCCAAGACCGTGGCCGAGCATCCGGTGGTGCTGTTCATGAAGGGCGTGCCGGATCAGCCGCGCTGCGGCTTCTCGTCGGTGGCCGTGCAGATCCTCGACCACCTGGGCGTCGAGTTCATCGGCGTCGACGTCCTGCAGGACGACGACCTGCGCCAGGGCATCAAGACCTTCACCGACTGGCCGACCATCCCGCAGCTCTATGTGAAGGGCGAATTCCTGGGCGGCAGCGACATCGTCCGCGAGATGTTCCAGTCGGGCGAGCTGAAGACCCTCTTCGTCGAGCAGGGTCTGATCTCGGCTTGAGCCGGCTCTTCGTTCCGCCCTCGGACGCCTATTCCCTAGCCTTCGAGCCCAAGGCGTCGGACATCGACGCCAACGGCCACGTCAACAACGTGGTCTACCTGGCCTGGGCCCAGGACCTGGCCATCGCCCACTGGGAAGCCTGGGCGAGCGAAGAGCAGCGCGCGCCCTGGAGCTGGATCGCGCGCCGCCACGAGATCGACTACCGCCGCGAACTGCTGCCCGGCGAGATCGCTACCGGCTACACCTGGGTCGGCGAGCTGAAGGGCCCGCGCTTCGAGCGTTACGTCCGCATCGACGGCCCCGATGGCGAGATGTGCGCCCAGAGCCGCACCGACTGGGTCTTGATCGACATCGCCGCCAAACGGCCTGCGCGGGTGCTGCCCTGGATGGTCGAGCGGTTTACGCCGAAGGGCTGAGCACGGGATTGGCGATGGCGACGCGCTCGCCGGGCGTCAGGCCCAGTTCCGCATAGCTGAACCGCAGCTCGGCCCAGCCCGCCGGCCCCTTGCACGTCTCCAGCCGTCGCCGGGCGAAGGCGACCACCGCGTGGCCGGCCTTGCGATCGATGCGGAAGACGAAGTCGGCCTTAGCCGTACAGCCCTTCGACGTCACGCGGATGGTGAGGGTATCGGCGGCGGCATTGGCGGCGAGCAACGGCTCGAGTTCGGGAAAGGTCTCGCCGACCTCTGGAGCCAGCAAGGCAGGCGTGGTCGCGCAACCGGACAGCGCCAGGGCCGCTCCAGTGATCACAAAACCTCTGCGCGACTGAACGAAGTTCATCGACCCCTGTACGAACAGCTCGAACTGCGGTGAAGATCGCCCACCGCTGGCGACATAGCCAGCCTTCGGGGAGTTCATCGTGCGTCTTCGTAGTGCTTTGTTGGCCGCGTCGCTGGCCACCGTCCTCGCTGCGCCCGCCCACGCGGCTTCCGACTACAAGAAACTCGACGCCGAGATCGATCGCCTGATCGTCGCCGGCAAGATCCCCGGCCTGGCCGTGGCCGTGATCGACAACGGCAAGGTCACCCACGTCGTCGCCAAGGGCGTGCGTAACGAAAAGGGCGATCCGCTGACGACCGATACGATCATGTACGCGGCGTCGCTGACCAAGATGACCTTCGCCTACTACGTCCTGATGCTGGTCGATGACGGCAAGATCGACCTGGACAAGTCGATCGCCGACTATCTGCCCAAGCCCCTGCCCGCCTATCCGAAATATGCCGACCTGGGCGTCGATGAGCGCTGGAAGACCATCACCCTCCGCCGCCTGCTGACCCATAGCTCGGGCCTGGCCGACCAGCGGTTCTATGATCCGGAGAACAAGTTCCGCTTCAATCTCGAGCCAGGCAGCCGCTATGCCTATTCGAACGAGGGCATCAACCTGGCCCAGGTCGTCATCGAGGAGAGCCTGGGCGTCAAGGTCGGCGACGAGATGAACCGCCGCCTGTTCCAGCCGCTGGGCATGACCCGCTCCAGCATGATCTGGCGCGACGACTTCAAGGGCAACCTGGCCGATGGCGTGCACGAGGACGGCAAGTGGGAGGCCCACGATGACCGCTCCAGCGTCAAGGCCGCTGGCTCGCTGGACACGACGATCGCGGACATGAGCAAGCTGGCGGCGGCCATGGTCTCGGGCTGGGGTCTGTCGGCCAAAGCCCGCGCCGAACTGGACAAGGCCAGCTTCCCGATCGTCAGCGAGGCGCAGTTCCCACCGTTCCTGATCAAGGATAACCCCGACAACGCCAAGATCGGCCTGGCCGCCGGCATCGGCGTGGTCGTCTATGACGGACCGCAGGGCCACGCCTTCTTCAAGGGCGGCCACAACGACATCACCGACAACCACGTCGGCTGCGTCGAGAAGGGCAAGCGCTGCGTCGTCCTGCTCAGCAACAGCGGCCTGGGCCAGCGCCTCTATCCGACGCTGGTCAAGTCCGTGCTGGGCGAGCTCGGCACGCCCTGGGCCTGGGAATATCCCCGCAAGCTGCCGGTGGCCGCGCCCTAGCCCCAGGGGCCCGGATTGCTCGGCGGAACGACCGAAGCCGTGACCGGCACGGCTGGACGCCGCGCGCCTTGCCCAACGCCCAGCCGCATCAGCGCCTCGACGCGGTTCTGGGTCGAGGGGTGGGTCGAGAACAGATTATCCGCGCCCTTCCCGGCCAACGGATTGATGATGAACATGTGGGCCGTGGCCGGATTGCGCTCGGCGTCGTGATTGACGTAGCCGCCACGCGCATAGGCTTCGATCTTCTCCAGCGCGCGAGCCAGGGCGGCCGGGTCGCCGCCGATCTGGGCGCCGATGCGGTCGGCTTCGTATTCGCGAGCCCGGCTGATGGCCATCTGCACCAGCATGGCCGCGATCGGAGCCAGGATGGCGATGGCGATCGCGCCGATCATCCCGCCGATGCCGCCGCCATTGCCCTCCTCGTCGCGCGAACCGCCGAAGAAGAACGCGAAATTGGCCAGGGCCGAGATCGCGCCGGCGATGGTCGCCGTCACGGTCATGACCAGGGTGTCGCGGTTCTTCACGTGCGCCAGCTCGTGGGCCATCACGCCGCGGATCTCGTCGCGGGTCAGCAGCTGCAGCAGGCCCGTGGTCGCCGCGACGGCGGCGTGGGCCGGGTCACGGCCGGTGGCGAAGGCGTTGGGCTGGGCGTTGTCGATGACCGTCACGCGCGGACGCGGCAGGCCGGCCTTCTGGGCCATCTCCACGACGTCGACCACATAGTTGCGGATCAGCGGCTCGGGATGGCTCTCGTCCACCTCCTGCGCGCCATAGGTCCGCAGCACGATCTTGTCGGCGTTCCAGTACGAGAAGGCGTTCAGGGCCAGGGCGAACGCCAGGGCGATCAGCATGCCGGTCGGCCCGCCGATCAGGTAGCCCGCGCCCATGAACAGAGCCGTCAGGCCCGCCAGCAGCATGTAGGTCTTGAAGTGGTTCATCGTGCTTGTCGTCAGTCGAAGATGTCGAAGAGGTCGAAACGCTTCTTCTTGTGCTGGCCGTACGCGCCGTGGCGACGGTGATCGTCGTCATCGTGGTCGGGGCGCTTGTGGTCGGCATAGTGGTCGGGGCGCTTGTAGGGCCTGGGCTCGGCATAGGCGGCCTGGACCTCCTCGCGCTCGATCACCATCAGCTTTTCCAGCTCGCCACGGTCCAGCCAGACGCCACGGCAGCGCGGGCACATGTCGAACTCGACGCCGGCGCGCTGCACGGCCTGCATGGAGCCGTCGCAGTTGGGGCACATCAGAAGGGGCATACAAAACCTCCGGTCCAAAGAGATGGATCGGGTGTCCTCGTGTCGGAGGCGGCGCCTTCAGGGAGGGGGGGGCTTAGGCGGCCGGACCCAGTGACATCGAGAACACCCGATGCGGTCCGACATCACGAGTGCTTGCATCACTCGCCAGAGGGGCCCGGTCCCGCCCTATAAAGCTGGGGTAGCCTCTGGAGCCTTTCAAGGGGGCTCCGTCCCTTAAGGGGCGCAACAAAAAAGGCCCCGGATCGCTCCGGGGCCTTTTCCGTTGGTTCGGATCCGACGCTTACGAAGCGTAGAATTCGACGACCAGGTTCGGTTCCATCTTCACCGGATACGGAACTTCCGACAGTTCCGGAGCGCGGACGAAGGTGGCCGACAGGCTCTTGGCGTCGACCGAGACGTACTCGGCGAAGTCACGCTCGTTCGAGGCGACGGCTTCGAGGACCAGAGCCATGTTGCGCGACTTTTCGCGGACCTGGATCACGTCGCCGGCCTTGCAGCGGTACGACGGGATGTTCACGCGCTTGCCGTTCACGGTCACGTGGCCGTGGTTCACGAACTGGCGGGCGGCGAACACGGTCGGCACGAACTTGGCGCGATAGACGATGGCGTCCAGGCGCGACTCGAGCAGAGCGATCAGGTTCTCCGAGGTGTTGCCCTTGCGGCGAGCAGCTTCCTCGTAGGTGCGCGAGAATTGCTTCTCGGTCAGGTTACCGTAGTAGCCCTTCAGCTTTTGCTTGGCGCGCAGCTGCAGACCGAAGTCCGAAACCTTGCTCTTGCGGCGCTGGCCGTGCTGGCCGGGACCGTACGAGCGTTGGTTGACCGGGGACTTCGGACGGCCCCACAGGTTTTCACCCATGCGGCGGTCGATCTTGTACTTGGCGCTATGGCGCTTGGACATAAGTCACTCTTTTTTCGATCCGGGCCGGCTCCCCCAAAGGAGGTGCGATCTCAACGGCGGCTTCGGGTCAATCCGTCATGCGGTTTTCGCGCCGTCCGGCGAGCCGGCGGCGTGAAGGGGTCGCTTATGAGGGAGAGAGGCTGGGGAGTCAATGTTGGCGGACTATAGCTGAGCCGCATGCCGGATACGGACGACACGCACGATCCCGTCACCGAAATAGTAGCGGATCACATAGGGCGGCACGACGACCAGTTCCCTCAGCGTGGCGGTCGCTCCGCGGCCACGCTCTGGATGATCCGCCAAGCTCTCGACGCCCCCCCTCAAGCGCACGGCCATGCGTTGCGCGGCCAATGGGCTGAACTGTCCGATATATTCGCGAATGGCCATCAGGTCGGCCAGCGCGCGTTTTGTCCAGACTACTTGCGCCACTTGGCTGGCGCGGGTTGCTCGTCTGGCGTTCCCCAGGTGTCGAGCCAGGCCGCCACCTCTTCGTGCGGCACCACACGGCCGGCGGCGATGTCAGCCATGCCTTCCGCATCGGCGGCCGCTTCGGCTTCCTCGTCGATCTCGAAGATGGAGGGTTCGGGAACCATGAGGGCAGCATAGCAGATCGCCATGCGCCCTCAACGGTCAGAAGCCAGAAACTACAATCTTTGAGCGTGCCACTCCAAGTGCTCGCCGATGAAGGTCGTGATGAATAAGTAGCTGTGGTCATAACCGTCCTGGCGGCGGACGGTGACCTTGCGGCCGGCCTTTTCGGCGGCGGCTTCGATCAGTTCGGGCTTCAGCTGGTTTTCCAGGAAGCTGTCGGCCAGGCCCTGGTCGATCAGGATCTCATCGAACGCCTCGCCCGCCCCGTCCTCGATCAGCGCGCAGGCGTCATGCGCGCGCCACGCAGCGCGGTCGGGGCCGAGATAGGCGGTCATCGCCTTGTCGCCCCACGGGCAGTTCAGCGGCGAGACGATCGGCGAAAACGCGCTGACCGACTTGAAGAGGTCCGGATTGCGCAGCGCCAGGGTCAGCGCCCCGTGACCGCCCATCGAGTGGCCGAAGATTCCGCGCCGCGCAGGATCCAGCGGGAAGGCGCCGTCGACGGCCTCCAGCAGGTCCTTGGTGACGTACGAATACATCTGGAAGTGCGGCGCCCAAGGGGCCTGGGTGGCGTCGACATAGAAGCCGGCGCCCTGCCCCAGGTCGTAGGCCGGATCGTCCGCCACGCCCTCGCCGCGCGGGCTGGTGTCCGGCGCGACGATCGCCACGCCGTGCTGGGCGGCATAGGCGTAGACCCCCGACTTCACCGTGAAATTGTCCTCGGTGCAGGTCAGGCCTGACAGCCAGACGAGATAGGGGAAAGGCCCCTCCCCGTCTGGGGTCCACACCGTGAACTTCATCGGCGTGCCGGTGCTGGCGCTGGCGTGCCGGCAATAGCGCAGCGCGCCGCCGTGGACGCGATGGGTGTTGAGGATTTCCAGGGTCATGTCGCCATCCGTTCGATGGTTAGCTTTCGCCGCGTCGCAGCCAGAAGGCGCCGGCGTGCTTGGCCGCGCCCTTGAACGCGCTGCGGCGATAGAGCGGCAGGAGGGTCGGCCTGAACACCTTGGCGTCCGAGGCGTAGATGCCCGGAAACTCGATCTGGTCCCCGCCGGCGCCGCCCAGCAGGTAGGCCGCCAGCAGGTACTGCTCGCTGTAGAACCGGTCCATCCAGGCCTGCGGATAGTCGTTCGGCAGGAACACGTCGTGCAGGCCGTACATCACCCCGGCGGGCAAGGCCGGCAGGGTCTCGGTGAAGAACACCGTGACGTCCGAATTGGGCAGGCTGCGGTGGCTGTTGTCGATGAAGACGATGTCGTTGGCTTGCAGCAGATCGCCGTACAGGCGGTCCGGCACCTTCTCGAACGGGCGGCGAATGACCTTGTCGCAGATCCGGTCGACCTCGGCCCGCGGATAGGGGTCGATCGAGATGATCTTGGTGGACAGGCCCCCGTCGCGGATGGCGCGTCGCGCGAACTTGGTCGAGTTGCCGGACCCGACCTCCAGATAGGTCGCCGGCTTCAGCGTGCGGACCATGGCGTACAGCACCATGCCGTCCAGGGTCGGGAACATGCCGTTGATCCAGCCGGGCTCGTCACCCTCGGGGATCTTGGGGATGCGTTTCAGGTCGGGCAGGTAGTGCTGGATCTGATCCAGCCAGAAGTTGATGCGCGGATGGGACGCGACCAGCTGGTCGACGATCTTCCGCCCGCCGACCGACTTGGCGTAAGGCCGCTGCCGCATCTCATAAGGATAGTCGGAGACGAACAGTCGCCCCTCGTCCCGCGCCGCCAGCAGCCCGCGCGCCTCTTCCACGGCGGGATCGATCGGCGACGGCTGCGGAACCTCGGCGACGGGCTCGGGCTCCGGCGTCACAGCCTCGACCACCGCCGGCTCGAGCACGGGTGGCTCAAGCGCGGGCGGCAAGGTCTCGGCGCGTTTCTGGAACCTCTTGAGGAACGACATAAGCACCCGTGGCGTGTGATCGAAACCTGCGGGAGACGCGCCCGCCAACGCGTCTCTCGACTGCGGCGATTCCCGTTCGGGGCCTAGAACGTCACCACGGTCCGGATGCTCTCGCCGGCGTGCATCAGGTCGAAGGCCTTGTTGATGTCTTCCAGCGGCAGGACGTGGGTGATCATCGGGTCGATCTGGATCTTACCGTCCATGTACCAGTCGACGATCTTGGGCGTGTCGGTCCGGCCCCGCGCGCCGCCGAAGGCCGTGCCCTTCCAGACGCGGCCGGTGACCAGCTGGAACGGACGGGTGGAGATCTCCTTGCCCGCCTCGGCCACGCCGATGATGATGCTTTCGCCCCAGCCGCGGTGGCAGGCTTCCAGCGCCGTGCGCATGACGCCGGTGTTGCCGGTGGCGTCGAAGGTGTAGTCGGCGCCGCCGTCGGTCAGGGCCACCAGGTGGGCGACCAGATCGCCTTGCACGTCCGTCGGATTGACGAAGTGGGTCATGCCGAACTTACGGCCCCATTCTTCGCGCGCGGGATTGAGATCAACGCCGATGATCATGTTGGCGCCGACTAGCTTCAGGCCCTGGATGACGTTCAGGCCGATGCCGCCCAGGCCGAAGACGATGGCGTTGGCGCCCGGCTCGACCTTGGCGGTGTTGGTGACGGCGCCCACGCCGGTGGTCACGCCGCAGCCGCAGTAGCAGGCGGTCTTGAACGGCGCGTCCTTGCGGATCTTGGCCACCGCGATCTCGGGCAGCACCGTGTAGTTCGAGAAGGTCGAGCAGCCCATGTAGTGGGCGATCGCCTGGCCCTTGTACGAGAAGCGGCTGGTGCCGTCCGGCATCAGGCCCTTGCCCTGGGTGGCGCGGATGGCCGTGCAGAGATTGGTCTTGCCCGACAGGCAGCTTTTGCACTGGCGGCACTCGGGCGTGTAGAGCGGGATCACGTGGTCGCCGACCGCCACGCTGGTGACGCCGGCCCCGACCTCGACCACCACGCCCGCGCCTTCGTGGCCCAGGATCGAGGGGAAGATGCCTTCGCTGTCCAGGCCGTCCAGGGTGTAGGCGTCGGTGTGGCAGACGCCGGTGGCCTTGATCTCGACCATCACCTCGCCGGCCTTGGGACCTTCCAGGTCGACCTCGACGATTTCCAGCGGCTTCTTGGCTTCGAAAGCGACGGCGGCGCGGGTCTTCATCTTAAGTCTCCTGGAGAGCGAACGCGCGCAATCTGCCGTCGAAGCGACGCTGGGTCGAGCCTTGATCCGCACCCATTTTTTGCCCGCCGTCGTGACCACGGTTCATCGAACAACTAGGGTCCCGAACCTTCGCCGTAGGAGCTGCCCATGACCAAGACTCTCAACGTCGCCCTGCTGGGCTACGGCATGGCGGGCAAGGTGTTCCACGCGCCGCTGATCGCCGCCACACCGGGCCTGACGCTGAAGACCGTGGTCACCTCGCGGACGGACCAAGTGGCGGCGGACCATCCGGGCGCGGCCGTTATTCCCGACGTCGCCACGGCCCTGGCCGACCCCGCCATCGATCTGGTCGTGGTCGCCACGCCCGACGCCGTCCACGCCCAGCACGGCCGCGCGGCCCTGGCGGCGGGCAAGGCGGTGCTGATCGACAAGCCGTTCGCCACCACCCTGGCCGACGCCCAGGCCCTGGCCGAGCAGGCCCAGCACGAAGGCAAGCTGCTCAGCGTGTTCCACAACCGCCGCTGGGACAGCGACTTTCTGACGATCAAGCAGCTGATCGCCGACGGCGCCCTGGGCGAGGTCACGCACTTCGAGTCCCGCTACGACCGCTTCCGCCCCGTGGTCGTCGACCAGTGGAAGGAGAAGGCCGGCGCTGGGACCTGGTATGGCCTGGGTCCGCACCTCGTTGACCAGGCGCTGCAGCTGTTCGGCATGCCGGTCGGCGTCTATGCCGACTTCGCCGTGCAGAAGGACGGCGGCCAGGCCGTCGACTACTGCCACGTGCTGCTGCGATATCCGCGCCTGCGGGTCGTGCTGCACGCCTGCCAGCTGGCGCCGACCAACGACCTGCGCTTCGTGGTGCACGGGACCGGCGGCAGCTTCGTCAAGCACGGCCTGGACCCGCAGGAAGCCGCCCTGGCCGCCGGCGCCAAACCCGGCGGCGAAGGCTGGGGCGTCGATCCGCGTCCGGGCGCCCTGCTCCGCGTCGGGGACGACAGCGCGTTCACCAGCCTGCCCGGCGACTACCTGGCCTTCTACGCCGCCCTGCGCGACGCCCTGAATGGCGCGGGTCCGAACCCATCCAACCCCGCCGACGCCCTGGCGACCATGACCGTCATGGACCTGGCCATGCGCAGCGCCCAGGAGCGCCGCGAGCTCCTCACTTCGTAGCCTTCACCTCCGCGATGAGCTCGCGGATCGCGGCCAGGACAGGCTCGGGCTGGTTGGCCTGCATGTAGTGGTTGGAGTTCGGCACGGTGATGTTCCGGCCCCGGCTGGACCGCGCCGCCAGCGCCGCGTGCCCGCGCTTCACCACAGCCTCGACGGACTGGTTGAAAAAATCCGTCGCGCCGGGCGTGGGCGGGAACTGGGTCCGTGTCAGCACCAGCAGCGGCAGCGCGCCCCAGTCCTTTTTCGGTCCCGTGTCCTCGTCGATATGGCTGTATTCCGACGCGATCGTCTCCCACCGCTCGGGCCGCTGATAGACGGGCAGCATCCGCGCCGCCTCGTCGCGCGTGTAGTACGGCAGCTTGGCCCCGAAGCAGCCCTGCGGGGCCTCCAGCGTCATCTCGTGACTGCGGGCCTTAGCGGCGCAGTTCGACCACTTCTCCAGCGCCTTCACGCGCAGCCCGTCGAAGAACGTCTGCTCGCTGGGCGACAGGCCCAGGTCGTCCTGGCCGTAGAAGCCCGGATCGACCAACACCATGCCTGCGACGTCCTTGGGGAAGCGCTCGTAATAGTAGGGCGCGTAACGCCCGCCGATCGAGTGCCCGATCAGCACGAACGGCTTACGCACCCCGGCCTTGCGCAGCAGGGCGTGCAGGTCGTCAGTGACGTTTTGGGGCGTGCGGGGCTGGTCCGAGGCCGGGCTCTGGCCATAGCCGGCGCGGTCGTAGAAGCAGGTGCGGTTGGTCTTGCTGAGCTCGACCTGGATGTGCTGCCAGTCCAGGATCGTGCCGCCCAAAGCCTGTTCGAAGACCAGCGTCGGTGAACCCTTACCGATGCAGACCATGTTCAGCCGCCGGCCTCCGCCGATATCGACCAGGCGCTTGTCCAGCATCTCCGGACTGCCCGCCGTCATGGCCGGAACCACCGCCTGGGCCGACGACAAGGCCGGCCACAGGCACACCAACAGACCGATCACAAACCCACGCATCATCCCTCCGCTTGAAGCTCAACCAGAGCTTCAGCGGCGAACGGGACGATTCCATGGCGCCGCTTGGGCGTTCGCTAGGCCTTGACCACCGCCGGGAAGCGGAAGGTGCCACCGAGCAGCTCGGCCTTGGGCAGATAGGCGCGCAGATAGAGGGCGAACGGACCCGACTTCGGCGCGGGCAGCCAGTTGGCGCTGCGGTCGCCGCCGGGGTCGGTGCGGCCGATCCAGATGTCCAGCGCGCCGTCGGCGTTGCGCTTCAGGCCCGGCGTGCGGTCGCCGATCGTGTAGCGCTTGATCGGGTTGTCGGTGAAGAAGAACTGCCCGTCGGGCATGGCCTCGTACATCGACAGCGACCAGAAGCCGTCCAGCGGGATCTGGGCCGGCAGGCTCAGGCGATAGAGGCCGTCGCCCGTGAAGTTCCCCGCCCCGTCATCGCCGGCGGCCTTCATGTACATCGCCTCGGCTGGCGGCAGCGCGCCCAGGCCCTGCAGAGCGACGATGCCGCGATAGAGATAGTCCTGGCCGTAGTCGCCCAGGTTCGGGCGCGGATACGACCAGCCGCCGACGAAGGCCTGCCGCCCCTTGGCGAAGATGGTGATCATCCGGGCCTGCTCGACGCCAGCCGCTGCGGCGGCCTCGTCATAGGGTCCCGCGCCCAGGAAAGCGCCGGTGCGGGCCAAGATCTTCAGGTCGGTCGGCGGGGCCGGGTCGCTGGCCAGCAGGCCGCGAGCCGTCGCGAAATAGTCGGCCGGCTTGGCGTCGCGATTGGCATAGGCGGCGACCGGACCACCGGCGGGTCCCTTCACGACGAAGCCGTCCTGGGCCTTGTGGGCGGCGTCTAGATCGGCCTCGCCATTGACCAGCGTGCGGACCAGCAGCCAGGCGTGCGGCGTGGCGATGCGCGTCGGGTTCGGCCCGCTGGACGCTTGGCCCGGTCCGACCAGGGTGAACGTCCCGCCCTTGCCGCCGATCGTGCGCGTGCCCAGCACCACGTTGTTGTTGGTGAACATGTCCATGACCGCGACCGAGTAGTAGCGCTCGCCCAGGGCCGGGATGGTCAGGGTCACCGGCCCCTTGGTCAGGTCCAGGAAGGCCGACGAGTACAGCGTGTCGTTGTTGGGTGTCGTCACCCAGCGGGCGTTGTGGTCCGACAGGGTGCGGGTGTGGGAGATCCTGTTGATCGCCGCGCCGGGCGCCTTCAACAAGCGCGCCCGCGTCGTAGCCATCTCGATCAGCGGCAGGGCGTAGAGCCAGGCGTCGCGCGCGGCGGTCGAATCACTCTGGGCCCGCGCCAGGGACGGGACCAGCCCCAGCGCGCCGGCCATGGCCAGCCATTCCCGACGGTTCATCTCAGGCCTCCCCAACATTTGTTTGAAGGGAGTTGACCGCGAGAAGCGCCACAGTTCAAGCGGGGCCGAAGCATCGGCCTCTCAGGGCATGGCAATGGCCAGAGCGAAGGAGACGCCCATGCCCAAGACCGCCCTGCTCGCCGCCATCCTCGCCCTGGCGATCACGCCCGCCGCATTGGCCGCCGAGCGCCAGCATGTTCTGCCGGAGAGCCCCCGCCTGCTGGTGCGTGAGCAGCCGCCCGCTTCCGGCGACCGCAGTCAGCCGGTGCTCTATGTGCATGGCGCGAGCTTCCCCTCGGCCCTGTCGGTGATGTTCCGTTTCGGTGGACGATCCTGGGCCGACGCGCTGAACGACGCTGGCTACGACGCCTTCGGCCTGGACTTCGCGGGCTACGGCGGATCGGAGCGCTATCCGGCGATGAACGGCCCGCAGGCAGGCGCTCCGCTGGGCCGCACCGAGGACGCCGTCCGGCAGATCGAGCGTGCTGTCGCCCTGATCCGCGGAGAGACCGGCGCGAAGCGCGTCGCGATCATCGCCCACTCGTGGGGGACCATGCCGGCGACGCGCTTTGCCGAGCTACATCCCGAGCAGGTCAGTCGCCTGGTGCTCTTTGGCCCGATCCTGCGCCGCGACGGTCCCGGTGGAACCGAGCCTACCGCCTGGAGCCTGGTCACCAACGACCAGCAACACCGTCGTTTCATCAAGGACGTGCCGGCCGGCCATGCGCCAGTGCTGGAGGAGGCCGATTTCCCGGCCTGGGCAGCGGCCTATCTGGCGTCGGACCCTGGCGCGACCGAACGCTCACCGCCGGCGGTCAAGGTTCCGTCAGGTCCGTCGGCCGACGTGCTGGACGCCTGGTCGGGCAAGCTGCCCTATGACCCAGCAAGGCTGAAGGTCCCGGTGATGGTGGTGCGCGGCGCCTGGGACAGCTCCTCGACGGCCAGCGACGCCGAACGCTTCCTGGCCGAGTTGCCGCCAGGCCTGGAGCGCCGCTTCGTCGAGATCCCCGAGGGCACGCACCTGCTGCACCTGGAGACGGGCCGCCACGCGTTGTACGCGGCGGTCAACGCCTTCCTGGCCGGGCGCTAGACCTCGCCGCTCTCGGCCGCCTTTTTCGCCGCCAGCTTGGCCAGCACGCGACCCCGGCCCTTGCTGAGCGCGGTGATCACGCCTCGGAGGGTGCGGACCTCCTGGTCGGTCAGGCGGGCGCGCGCCAAGGGGACGCGCAGGTTGCGGACCATTGAGGGGCGCTTTTCCGGCGGATGGTAGAAGCCGGCCTTGTCCAGCTCGCCCTCGAGGTGCTCGTACAGGCCCAGCAGCGTGGCCTGGTCGGCGGGCTCCTCGACATTGTGCTCGAACTTCTTCCAGGGCCGATCGTCCTGGGTCATCTTCCATTCGTAGGCGTTGATCGACACCGCCTGGGCCAGGTTCAGCGAGCGGAAACGCTCGTCGATCGGGATCGAGACGATGGCCTGGCACAGGGCGATGTCGTGGGTCTCGAGACCCGCGCGCTCGCCCCCGAACAGCAGGCCGACCTTGCGGCCGTTGGCGACTTCGTCGGCCAGGTGGCCGGCGCTTTCCCGCGGCGTGTAGACCGGCAGGCGCGTCTCGCGCGGACGGGCCGTGGTGGCGTAGACCAGCTTCAGGTCGGCGATCGCCGCTTCTAGGGTGTCGAACACCTTGGCGTCGTCGAGCGGCCAGCTGGCGCCCGAGGCGCTGGCCCAGGCCCGTTCCTGCGGCCAGCCGTCGCGCGGCCGCACCAGGCGCAGCTCGTACAGCCCGAAATTGGCCATCACCCGGGCCACCGAGCCGATGTTCTCGGCCAGCTGGGGCTCGTTCAGGATCACGCATGGGGGCGTGACTTTGGGCGGGACAGGCTTGAAGTCTTCGGTCATCCGCACCCTTTGCCGCCGACTGAGCGCCCGATGCAAGAGGCTGGCAGCCGAAACCGCCACGGCCGCGTTTACCCGGCATGTCCCGCCGCGCCGTCCTGACCGCCCTCCTCGCCCTGCCCCTGCTGCATGCCTGCGGCGAGAAACAGCCGATGCTGGGCCAGGAAGAACCGATCATGAAGCCCAAGCGGCTGCAGAAGCGGATCGAGGCGATCGCCGCCCGCGCCCAACCGGCCGTGCTGGGCGTGGCGGTCGAGGACCTGACCACCCGGCAGATGTGGGTCTTCAACGGCGACCACGCCTTTCCGCTGGGCCCGGCGGCGCGGGTTCCGATCCTGGCGGCGACGATGGCCGAGACGGCGGCCGGCCGCCTGTCGCCCGAGACGACCATTCCCGTCCGCGACGTCGACCTGTCGCCGCCGCCCAGCGCCGTGGCCGACGCCTGGCCCGAACGCCAGGTCTGGAGCGTCGTCGACCTGGAGGTGCTGGCCGAACACGGCGACGCCACCGCGCTGGACCTGCTGACCAAGAAGATCGGCGGACCGGGCGCCGTCGGCGGCTGGCTGGACGTCAAGCGCATCGAAGGCGTCCGCGTCGACCGCTACCAGCGCCAGGTCCGCACAGAGGCCGTGGGCCTGGCCTCGTTCCGCGCCGACTGGAAGGGCGAAGCGGCCTGGACCAAGGCGATCGCCAGCGTGCCGCCCGCGCAACGCGCCCTCGCCGCCCGCGAACTGCAGACCGACCACCGCGACACCGCCACGCCCGTCGGCATGCTGCGGCTGCTGGAGGCCTTCATGCAGCGCGAGCTGGGCGTATCGCCCGACGCCGATCGCCTGCTGGGCCACGATCCCGGCCATCTGGCCCTGGCCTTGCCCAGGGGCGCTCGGCTGGCCCAGGCGGCCGGCTCGGCGCGCGCCGACCAGGGCTTCACGCCGTCCAGCCACGCCCTGGCCGTGGTCGAGCTGAAGGGCGGCCGGCGCGTGGCCTTCGTGGTGTTCCTGACCGGCTCCACGGCCGACGCGGCGACCCGCGAACGGATCATCACCGACATCGGCAAGGCCGTGCTGGAAGAGTTCTAGCGCCGGCGAACCCGCGCCAGGGCCTCCAGCAGCTGGGCCGGATGCAGCGGCTTGGCCAGGTGCAGATTGGCGCCAGCCGAGTGGGCGGCGGCGACGTGCTCTTCCATGGCGTTGGCGGTCAGCATGACGACCAGCACCGGCGGCGCGTTCGAGGACGCTTCACGCGCACGGATGGCGCGGGTGGCGGTCAGGCCGTCCATCACCGGCATCTGCATGTCCATCAGCACCGCGTCGAAGCTGGCGGCCTCCAGCGCGTCCAGCGCCGCCTGGCCGTCCTCGACCATGGTCAGGTCCACGCCGAACGGCTCCAGCACGATCTCGACGACCTTGCGGTTGGTCGGATGGTCCTCGGCGACCAGCACCCGCAGGCCTTCCAGCGAGATCTCGCGGTCCTCCTCGACGGCCTTTTCGGCCAAATCGGCGCAGCGGATCAGCGGCAGCACCACCTCGAAGCGCGCGCCCTGGCCCGGCGTGGCGTCGGCGTCGATCGTCCCGCCCATCATTTCGGCCAAGGCGGCGCAGATCGACAGGCCCAGACCCGTGCCGCCGAACTGGCGGGTGATCGACTGGTCGGCCTGGACGAAGCGCTTGAACAGGCGGTCACGCACGGCCCCGTCGAAGCCGACGCCGGTGTCGCGCACCACGAACCGCACCGCCTCGCCCACACGGTCGACCTCCAACGAGACCTCGCCTTCGGCCGTGAACTTCACGGCATTGGCCAACAGGTTGGAGAGGATCTGGCTGATCCGCCCGGCGTCGCCGTCATAGGTTCCCTCGGCGTCGGGCGTGACCGACCAGCGGAACACCAGGTGCTTGGCCTCGGCCGCCGCCGCGTGCAGCTCGGCCATGCCGCGCACCAGCTGGGTCAGGTCGAAGGCGCCGATGGTCAGCTGGAACTCGCCGGCCTCGATCTTGGAGACGTCCAGGATGTCGCCCAGCACCTGCTCCAGCAGGCGCCCCGAGGACGAGACCAGGGCGGCCAGCTCGCGGCGAGCCTCGGGATCTTCCTCGTTGGCCAGGCGGTCGCCGATAGCGATGACGCCGTTCAGCGGCGTGCGCAGCTCGTGGGACATGTTGGCCAGGAACACCGACTTGGCCTGGTTGGCGCGCTCCAGCTCGGCGGTGCGCTCGGCCACGCGGTCTTCCAGCGAGCGGCGCAGTTCCTCGTTGCGGTCGCGCTGGCGGCGCAGCGCGCGGGCTAGCGAGCCGATTTCGTCCGCCCGCGCCTCGATCGGGCGAGCCGCGGCGGGATCGCCCTGCTGCTGGGCGTCGGCCAGCTTTTCGAGCGGTTCGGTGACCATCCGGTTGGTCAGGCGATAGAGCAGCGGCGCCTGCAGGGCTACGCCGATGAAGCCGAACAGCAGCACCCACGAGGCCGTCTTCAGCGACGACCAGACGATGTCGCTGGACGGGAAGGCCATGATGAACCACCAGCCCGGCTCGACCAGGCGGCCATAGGCCACCAGCTTGTCGCCCTTGGGCGAGAGCACGGTGCCGACCTCGCGCTTCTGGGCGCCGATGTGGTCGACCAGGCGCTTGAGGTCATTGTCGGTCTCGAACTTGCGCAGGATGCCGACATCGACGACGCCGTTGCGGGCCAGGCCTTGCGCGGCCACCAGCTCGCCGTCGTCGGCCACGATCAGGTTGCGCCCGCCCGGCAGGGCGTCGGCCACGGCACGCAGCAGGTAGCTGTCCAGCGACAGGCTGGTGCCGAACGCCCCCTTGAACTGGCCCTTGTAGTAGAAAGGCGTCATGCAGGCCGCGTTCAGGCCGCGGCCGCTGGGGTCGGAGATCAGCCGCCGCAGCTTGGTGCACTTCATGACCCGGCTCGGATTGTTCTCCGGCAGGGTCAGCTGGGTCATTTCCTCGTGGGCGATGTTCAGGGTCGGCGGCGCGGTCTGGCGGTAGAACATCAGCTTGTCGGGCCGGTTGGGGCCGAACATCACCAGACGCGTGCGGGGCGTGAAGAAGTAGAAGTTGTCGTAGTGACGGATCTCGGTCTCGCCGGTCGCGGCCACGACATCGGTCGCGCCGACGAACAGCTCCTGCTCGGGCAGGCTCATCGTGTCGGCCTGCGGCAGGTAGGCGCCGACGCCATAGACGTAGCGGTTGCCGATCCGCGCCCCGTCGAACAGGCCGGGGATCGAGCGCCGGGTGCCGTCGCCCTTTTCCGGGAACAACCGCTCGAACTGGGCGTGGATCTCGGGGTCGTCGCTCATGGCCAGGCGCCGGGTCAGGGCCTCGCCCGCCGCGTCGTGCACCTTGACCAGGTCGGAGAACAGCCGGTCCTCGGTCTTGACCCGCTCGCCGACATATTCGGCCAGGTGCCGGGTCTGAGTGTCGGCCGCGCTTTTGCGCACGAAGACGAAGGCCGCCGCCGTCGCGACGCCCGTCACGGCGATCGACAGGATCGCCACCATGGTCAGCAGCCGCCGCGCCAAAGGCGCGGTCACCCCCGCTATAGCCTCGTTCAAGAAAGCTCCCTGGCCCGCGCCCCCGGGCCGTTATCCCCAAATCGCTACGCTTGAACGCTGAACTCACTAGCAAGGTGGAACCGACTGGCTTTTCCCCTGCGACGCAACAGTCTATAGCCTCCCGGTCCGCGCCGCTTCCTGGCCCTGTGCGCCAGATCGCCACAGGCGCGCCACCGCCAGAGGAACCTCCCCGCAATGGCCAAGATTAAAGTCGCCAACCCCGTCGTCGACATGGACGGCGATGAAATGACCCGGATCATCTGGAAGCTCATCAAGGATAAGCTGATCTTCCCGTACCTGGATCTGGAACTGGACTACTACGACCTGTCGGTCGAGAACCGCGACGCCACCAACGACCAGGTGACGATCGACGCCGCCGAGGCCACCAAGAAGCACGGCGTCGCCGTGAAGTGCGCCACCATCACGCCGGACGAGCAACGCGTCACGGAATTTAACCTCAAGAAGATGTGGAAGTCGCCGAACGGCACGATCCGCAACATCCTGGGCGGCGTGATCTTCCGCGAACCGATCATCTGCCAGAACGTGCCGCGCCTGGTGCCGGGCTGGACCCAGCCGATCATCGTCGGCCGTCACGCCTTCGGCGACCAGTACAAGGCCACCGACTTCCTGTTCCCGGGCAAGGGCACGCTGTCGATCAAGTTCGTCGGCGAAGACGGCGAAACCATCGAGCACGAAGTGTTCAAGAGCCCGTCGGCCGGCGTGGCCATGGGCATGTACAACCTCGACGACTCGATCCGCGACTTCGCCCGCGCCTCGTTCGCCTACGGCCTGGGCCGCGGCTATCCGGTCTATCTCTCCACGAAGAACACGATCCTGAAAGCCTATGACGGCCGCTTCAAGGACATCTTCCAGGAGATCTTCGACGCCGAATACGCCGACCAGTTCAAGGCCAAGGGCATCCACTACGAGCACCGCCTGATCGACGACATGGTCGCCTCGGCGCTGAAGTGGTCGGGCGGCTACGTCTGGGCCTGCAAGAACTACGACGGCGACGTGCAGTCGGACATCGTCGCCCAGGGCTTCGGCTCGCTGGGCCTGATGACCTCGGTGCTGATGACGCCGGACGGCAAGACGGTGGAAGCCGAAGCCGCCCACGGCACCGTCACCCGCCACTACCGCCAGCACCAGAAGGGCGAGAGCACCTCGACCAACTCGATCGCCTCGATCTTCGCCTGGACCCGTGGCCTGGCCCACCGCGCCAAGCTGGACAACAACCAGGAACTGGCCGACTTCGCCCTGACCCTGGAAAAGGTCTGCGTCGACACCGTCGAGAGCGGCTACATGACCAAGGACCTGGCCCTGCTGGTCGGCGACAAGCAAGGCTGGCTGACCACCGAAGGTTTCCTCGACAAGATCGACGAGAACCTGAAGAAGGCCATGGCCTAAGACTCCAGGCTCTTAAGCCCAGAGACAAGAGCGCCCCGGAGGATCACCTCCGGGGCGTTTTCTTATTCCCCCTTGCCGCGCTCCATCAGCGTCTTGTTCGAAGATCGCTCACAACAATCCTTGGGCGACAATTGACAAATACAACTTATAAGACTTCACTTGCGTGCAAGTCGTCCTGTTGGGCGCCTTCCCCGATCCGTAGTCGAGAGTTTCCTCCCCGACCGGATCCGCCTCAAGCGCCGCTTCCGCCCCCGGGAGCGGCGCTTTTTTCTGTCCCTCCCCATAGCGAGCGCGCCTGACGCGCGAGCGCCCTTGCGGCGAACGGCGATAGCTGGTCTATCCGCGTTAACCTTTGAGGTGGGCAAAGCGGCATGACTCTGCAGAAGCGGATCTGGGACCTGATCGTCTTGGCGATCTTCGTCTTCGCCGCCGCCTTCGCTACGGCGCCCTGGTTCGCATTCCGGGCCCTGAAAGCCGCCGCCCAGTACGAAGACGTCCAGGCCATCGGCGAGCTGGTCGACTTCCCGGCCGTGCGCCGCAGCCTGACCGGCCAGCTCCTGGCCGACACGCCAGCCGCCCAGCCCGAGAACCCGTCGATCTGGCGCGACCCGCTCAGCGTCTTCAAGAAGGCCATCGAACCCCTGGCCCCGCCCGAGCCCAAGGTCGACCGCTACCTGACCGTGGCCGGCGTCTCGGCCCTGACCCGTGGCTATGCGCCCGGCAAGGCTCCGCCGGCCTCGGCCCGCGACGGCTCGCTGGGCGGTCAGATCAAGGACGTGGTGCGCGGCCCCTATCCCGGCATCGCCTATTGGGATCCCAACCGCGTGCGCATCTCGATCAAGCGCCCGGACGCCAGCGGCAAGGTCACGATCTTCACCTTCGAGCGCAAGGCGCTGTTCACCTGGAAGCTGGTGCACATCCGCCTGCCGGGCGACGAACGCCAGGGCTGACGCTTAACCCGTGCTGCCTCTCGTTCTCGACGTCGTCTCACGGGTCTGGCCGTTCTTCCTGCTGGTCGGCGCCGGCCTGACGCTGAGCCGTCTGCGCCTGCTCGACGCCAAGATGACCCAGGGCCTCTCGGCCTATGTCTATTGGGTCGGCTTCCCCGCCCTGCTGCTGCACTCGCTGTCGCGCCTGGGACGCCCGGGGCATGACCTGCTGCTAGGCTTGGCGGCCTATGCCGGCGCCGGCCTGCTGGTCATGGCCGCCGTCGTCACCACCGGGCGCGTGCTGGGCTGGAGCAAGGCCGAGCGCGGCGGCGCGGGGATGGCGTCGGGCGTGGGCAACAGCGCCTTCCTGGCCCTGCCGATCACCGCCGCCGTCATGGGCGCCGAGACCGCCCGCCTGGTCGCCGGCGTCGTGGCCATCGACTTCGTGGTCATGGCCGCCACGGGCGTGGGCCTGCTGGGCTGGGCGGCGGGCCGTTCGGTCTGGCGCTCGACCGTCCAGGCGTTCCGCAACCCCGTGGTGGCCGCCGCCCTGGCCGGCGTCGCCCTGGCCCTGCTGGACCTGGCCCTACCCGAGCCCCTGGACCGCGCCGTCGGCATGGCCGCCGCCTCGGGCAGTCCGGTTGGCCTGGTCGCCCTGGGCGCGGCCCTGGGCTTGCGCGAGACCGAGGGCCAGGCAGCGCCCTCGTGGGGGCCGGTCACCCTGGCCGCCATCGGCAAGCTGGTCGCCTTCCCGCTGCTGGCCTGGTTCGCGATCGGCCTGACCCCGGCCCCACCCGCCTTCCGCGCCGGCGCGACCCTGCTCGCCGCCGCCCCGACGGCCGTGAACGTCTTCATCCAGACCCGCGCCTATGGCGTCTTCGCCCGAGGCGCGGCCCGCACAGTGGCCCTGACCACGGCCCTCTCGATGGTCACCCTGGCCCTGGCCGCCCTGCTGCTGAAATAGATCCCGGAATCGAGCCGGCCGACCTTGCGGGTGTTTGACACCGCCGCCCCCGGCCGATAGACGCATTTGCGAGTAATTATCGATTGCATGGAAATCGCACAGTCATGGCGCTGGCGTCTTTCCGCGCCTCGTCGCCGCTTTCCAGGATCCGAGTATATGGACGCCCGCACCCCGCCCGCTGTCGCCAAAGCCGCTGGCAGCGTGAGCCTGCCCAAGCTGGCCCTGCGCCCGCTGCTGGGTTTCTTCCACCGCTGGGTCGGGCTGTTCATCGCCGGCTTCCTGTTCATCTCGGGTGTCACCGGCGCGGTCATCTCGTGGGACCACGAGCTGGACGACCTGCTAAATCCGCACCTGATGCACGCCCGCGCCGAGGGCCTCCCCAAGGCGCCGCTGGAGGTGGCCAAGCTGATCGAGGCCCGCGACCCGCGTGTGCAGGTTACCTTCGTCCCGCTGGCCCCCGAGAAGGGCGAGGCCTACGCCTTTGGCGTCTATCCCAAGCAGAACCCGGCCACCGGCAAGCTGTTCGTCCCCGGCTACAACCAGGTCTTCATCGACCCGGCGACCGGCGCCGAGCTGGGCCGGCGCGACTGGGGCGCGGCCTGGCCGATCACCAGCGAGACCCTCGTCTCGTTCCTGTATGTGCTGCACTACACCCTGCACATCCCGGCCATGTGGGGCATCGACCGCTGGGGCGTCTGGCTGATGGGCGTGATCGCCGTGCTGTGGACGATCGACTGCTTCGTCGGCTTCTACCTCACGCTGCCCGCCAAGACGGGCAAGGGCTGGTGGAGCCGCTGGAAGCCGGCCTGGCAGATCAAGACCAAGGCCAGCGCCTACCGGATCAATTTCGACATCCACCGGGCCTTTGGCCTGTGGCTGTGGGGCGTGCTGTTCACCGTGGCCTTCACGGCCTTTTCGCTGAACCTCTACACCGAGGTCTTCTATCCGGTGCTGTCCAAGGTCTCGAAGACCACGCCCGGCCCGTTCGAACTGCGCACGCCCGCGCCGCTGGACCAGCCCATCATCGCCAAGAAGACCTACGCCCAGGTCATCGAGACGGCTCAGGCGGAAGCCAAGAAGCGCGGCTGGACCGACCCTGTCGGCGGCGCCTTCTACGCCCCCGGCTACGGCGTCTATGGCGTGACCTTCCACCAGCCGGGCGGCGACCACGGCGCGGCCGGCGTCGGCACGCCCTACCTCTACTACGACGCCCAGACAGGCCTGCCGGCGGGCGAGCGCCTGCCGTGGGTCGGCACCGCCGCCGACATCTTCGTCCAGGCCCAGTTCCCGCTGCACTCGGGCCGGATCCTGGGCCTGCCCGGGCGAATCCTGATCTCGTTCATGGGCGTCGTCGTCGCGGCGCTCAGCGTCACCGGCGTGGTAATCTGGCTGAAGAAGCGCAAGGCGCGAGTGGCCCGCCGGGCCAAGGCCTGACTGCTGACAATCTCTGTCAGCGGCGCGACCTAGATTGGCGTCAGGAGGAGACGCCATGATCAGCTACATCACCATCGGCGCCAGCGACATCGACCGCGCCGGCGACTTCTACGACGCCGTGCTGGGCGCCCTGGGCAACCAGCGGCTTTGGCGGCAGGGCGACTGGATCGGCTACGGCCCCGATCCCGAGCACGCCACCGTCATGATCTGCGCGCCCGAGAACGGCCTGCCCGCCAAGGCCGGCAACGGCATCATGGTGGGGCTGAAGGCCGAGACCTCGGAGCAGGTCGACGCCTTCTACGCCGCCGCCATGGCCAAGGGCGGCGTCTGCGCCGGCCCGCCCGGTCCGCGTCCGGCCTATGGCGAGGGCTACTACCTGGCCTATGTGCGCGATCCGGACGGCAACAAGCTGTCGGCGTTCTTGAAGAGCTAGCCCGGCCCCTGCCCGCTCAGCACATTGGAGGTCGGCGCGCTGCCGGGCGGTCCCTGGTCGCCGGCCTTCCAGCCCGTCGGACACGGACCGATCCGCTGATAGCGACGGGCCTGGACCACCTTGCCTCCAGCGGACTGCAGCGGTTGCAGCGCGAAGCGGACCGTGAAGTCGTCGACCTTGTAGCGCGTCGTCGTGACATAGAGGCCGTAGCGCGTATCGCCGACCTGGCAGCGCTTGATGTGCTCGTCGGCGGTGTCCTTGGCGACTTGGCCATAGAGCTGGCAGGGCGCGCCGTTGATGTTCGGCTCGACCCGCGAGAACGAGCTGACCACCTCGGGATTGGCGCAGACCAGGACCACGCCGCCCTGGCCGCCGGAGTCCTCGACCACCTCGATCCGCCACAGGGCGGGCGGCGCGAAATGCTTCGGGGTGTCGACCGACTTCTGCTCGCAGCCGGCCAGGGCCAGCAGACCGACGACCATCAGGGCCTTCCGAGACATACGACCATCCAGATTTGAACTACGTTTGTAATTCTATTGAACTGGCGTGCGCGCTGCCGTCAAGTCGCAACCTCAGTCGACCGAGGGAGAGCTGCGGTGAAGACAATGGCGAAAACGTTCACGATCTGCGCGACGTCGTTGCTGCTGACCGTCTCGGCCGGCGTGGCGACCGCCTCCGCCGCCGAACCTTCTGGTTTCGCCAGCAGCGCGGATGTCCAGGCCCAGCTCCGCGACATGCTCGCCGCCATGAAGCCCGACCAAGGGTTCATGTGGCGCCCCCTGGTCCGCGACGGCGCCACCGTGGCGGCGATCGAAATCTGGAAGAAGCCCGGCCGCCCCGCCGTCCACCCCGCCGAAGCCGAATACGCCATCGTGCTGGAAGGCGCGGGCACGCTGGTCTCCGGCGGAACCATGACGGATGCCAAGCCCAAGAACGCTAACCTGATCGAAGGCGGCCAGATCGAAGGCGGCGCGACGCGGACACTCGGCCCGGGCGACGTCATCCTCGTTCCCGCGGGCGTGCCGCACTGGTTCGGGATCACCGGAGAGCGGCTGGTGCTGCTGGGAATTAAGCTGCCGGGCGCGAAGTAGCGGGCCGGTCAGGCGCCAGGACGTCTGTCCACGCTTAGCCCGTTCGGCCAAGCGTGAACGCACGCCAGCAATCAGACGGTCGGCACCGTGCCGCCGTCGATGACAAACTCCGCGCCGTGGATCGCGGCGGCGCGATCCGAGGCCAGGTAGGCGATGACGTCGGCGACCTCATGGGGATCGGCCGGACGCCCGATCGGGATCCCGCCCAGGCTGTCCAGGACGAGTTGCCGCGCCTCCTCGATCGTGCCGCCATTGGCGGCCTGCAGGCGCTTCAGCAAGTCGACGGACGACTCGGTCATGATCCAGCCGGGGGAGACGGCGTTGACCCGCACACCCTTGGGACCCAATTCCTTGGAGATCGACTTGCTGTAGGTCCTGAGCGCGGCCTTGGCGGCGGCATAGGCCGTGGTCGCCTCGGGCAGAGGCAGAACCGACTGGATGGAGGTGACGTGCACCACAGCGCCGGCGCCGCGCTCGATCATCTGCGGAACCAGCAGGCGATCCAGGCGGACCGTGGCCAGAAGGTTCAGGTTCAGTTCGGAGAGCCAGTGATCGTCGGTCAGGGCGACAAAGCCGCCGCCCGGCGAGGACGATCCGCCGATCACGTGGGCGAGGATGTCGACGCCGCCCAGGCGCTCGAGCGCCGCCTTGGCCAGGCTTTCCCCGCCCTGCGCCGTCATCAGGTCTGCCTGGATGAACTCGACGCCGTCGATAGGCTCCAGGCTGCCGCGAGCGGCGGTGATCACCCGGGCGCCGCCGGCCAGGAAGCGGTCCACGGTGGCGCGGCCCAGGCCCTTGGAGCCGCCGCTGATGAGCACGCGCTTTCCCGCGAACTCGGTCGGATCAGCCTTGAGGGTCATGCCGTGATCTCCAGAGCTTTGATGGCGTCGTTTTCGAGCGTGAAGCGGTAGGTGAAGCGGATCGGGCTGCCCTTGAAGTCGCCGTGGGCGGGGCCTTCGACGACGACCTGGCCGTCCTCGTGGCGGGCGGCGTCTGGCGTGAAGATCGCCTTCACGGGGATCACGGCCTCTTCAAACAAGGCGCTGATTTCGGCGTGGCCCCGCAAAACGGCCCCGTTGTCGCGGACGACAGCGTCGGCCGCGAAGGGCTCGAGCATGCCGGCGGCGTCCAGGCGGGCATTCGCGGCCACATACGCGGCGATCGGGGATGGAAGGTCGAGCGACATTTGTTTCTGTCCTGCTTGCTGCACTTCCGGCCGGGGCGGCTGAAAGTGCGATGTCAGCAAGGTAGCGATGGACAGATCGCGCGATAATCAGGACAGTCTGGGACGCTTCATCACGGAAACCGGGACAATGGCGCTGAGCAGCCTGACGGAATTGGACGCCGTCCTCATGGTCGCCCGCCTGGGCAAGTTCCGCACGGCCGCGCTTGAGCTCGGGGTTTCAACGACCGCGCTTAGCAATGCGGTCGGAAAGCTGGAGCGCACGCTTGGCTTACGGCTTTTCAATCGGACGACGCGAAGCGTCTCCCTGACAGAGGCCGGCCAGCAATTCGTCGCGCAAGTCGCGCCCGCCGTGCGCGACATTCATGAGGCCATGGAGGTTGCGCGCGCTCAACAGGCTACGCCTTCGGGCACGCTGCGCATCAACGCCTTTCCGACCGCCGCGCGGGAGATTTTCTCCTGGCTCGTCCTGCCGTTCCTGCGCGCGCACCCTCAGGTCCATATCGATATCGTCACTGAGGGACGTCTGGTGGACATTGTCGCGGGCGGCTTCGACCTGGGCGTCCGGAGCGCGGACCTTGTGCCGGCCGACATGATAGCCCTTCCGCTGGGGCGCGCGCGGCGCAATGTCGTGGTGGGCTCACCAGCCTATTTGAAAGCGCACGGGACGCCCAAGATCCCCCAGGACCTCGCCCAGCATTCTTGTTTCCGCGTCCGGCTTCCCAATGGCGCGATCTACCGCTGGCCGTTCGAGAAGGATGGGCAATCGGTCCATGTCGACGTCGAGGGCGCCATCACCCTCGACGAAGCGAGCCTCGCACGCGCCGCCGCCCTCGCTTCCGTCGGTCTGACCTTGGCGATGGAGTCCGACGTGCGAGACGACATCGAGGCGGGCCGCCTTGTCCGCGTGCTTGAAGATTGGACGCCCACGCTGGCGCCCTTGAGCCTCTACTATCCGAGCCGGCGCAATCCGACCGCCGCGTTCAAGGCGTTCATCGACTTCGCGCGGCGGCATAGTGGAGCCGGCGATCGCTTCCAGTCTCTTCGGACATGAAAAAGGGGACGCCTTTCGACGTCCCCTCATCTCGTTTCAGGCTGGTGGCCTGATCAGCCGGCCAGCGCCGCCTTGACCGCCGCGAGGCCTTCGCTCGCCTTGCTGTCGTCGGGCGCGCCGCCCTGGGCAAAGTCGGCCTTGCCGCCCGCGCCCTGGCCGCCCATGGCGATCACGGCGGCCTTGGCGAGGTCGGCGGCGCTGAACTTACCGGTCAGGTCGGCGGTGACGGCCACGGTGACGGCGGCCTTGCCGTCGCTGGTGCCGACCAGGGCGACGACGCCGCCATTGGTCAGTTGCTTCTTGAACTCCTCGGCGACGCCGCGCAGCTCCTTGCCGCCGACGCCGTCCAGGACGCGGGCGATCAGGGCCGTGCCATTGATGTCTTCCGGACCGGCCGCCGCGCCACCGCCGCCGCCCAGGGCCAGCTGCTTCTTGGCGTCGGCCAGTTCCTTCTCGAGACGCTTGCGGTCGGCGATCAGGGCGTCGACGCGGGCGCCGACTTCCAGGACCGGGGTCTTGAACTGGTCGGCCAGCGACTTGGCCACGCCCGCCTGGTCCAGCAGGAAGCGGCGGGCCGCCTCGCCGGTCAGGGCCTCGATGCGGCGCACGCCGGCGGCGACGCCCTGCTCCGAGACGATCTTGAACAGGGCGATGTCGCCGGTGCGAGCCACGTGGGTGCCGCCGCACAGTTCGACCGAATAGGCCTTGGCCTCGTCGGCCAGCGACTTGCCCAGGGTCAGCACGCGGACGCTGTCGCCGTACTTTTCGCCGAACAAGGCCACGGCGCCGGCCTCGATGGCCTCCTGCGGGGCCATTTCCTTGGTCTCGGCCGGGACGTTCTGGCGGATGACCTCGTTGACCTCGGCCTCGATGCGGTCGAGCTCCTCGGCCGTCAGCGGGCCGCCGTGGCTGAAGTCGAAGCGCATGCGCTCGCCGTCGACCATCTGGCCCTTTTGGGCGACGTGCGGACCCAGCACATGGTGCAGGGCGGCGTGCACCAGGTGGGCGGCCGAGTGGTTGGAGCGGGTGGTGTGGCGGCGCTCGGCGTCGACCGAGGCCACGACCTGGTCGCCGACCTTCAGGTCGCCCGACAGCTCGACGCGGTGAACGAACAGCTCGCCGGCCTGCTTCTGGGTGTCGATGACCTTGTTCTCGCGGCCATTGGCTTCCAGCACGCCGGTGTCGCCGGCCTGGCCGCCGCTCTCGGCGTAGAAGCTGGTGCGGTCCAGCAGCACCTCGACCGTCGTCCCGCCGGTGGCGCTCTCGACCTCGACGCCGTCGACCAGCAGCGCCTTCACGACGCCCGTGGTCTCGGTGTTCTCATAGCCGACGAAGTCGGTCGCGCCGGCCTTTTCCTTGATCGCGAACCAGGCGGCCGCGCCGGCCTGCTGGCCCGAGCCGGCCCAGTTGGCGCGCGCCATCTGGCGCTGCTTTTCCATGGCCGCATCGAAGGCGTCGGTATCGACGGTCAGGCCCTTGGCGCGCACGGCGTCCTGGGTCAGGTCCAGCGGGAAGCCGTAGGTGTCGTACAGCTTGAAGGCGGTGTCGCCGTCCAGCACGCCGCCGCTGGTCAGATTGGCGGTGGCCTCGTCCAGCAGGCCCATGCCGCGACCCAGGGTGACGCGGAAGCGCTCTTCTTCCTGGCGCAGGGTCTCGACGATCGAGGCCTCGGCGCGGCGCAGTTCCGGATAGGCCTGGCCCATCTCGGCCACCAGGGTCGGGGCCAGCCGGTGCATCAGGGGCTCGTTGGCGCCCAGCAGATAGGCGTGGCGCATGGCGCGGCGCATGATCCGGCGCAGGACATAGCCACGGCCTTCGTTCGACGGCGTCACGCCATCGGCCAGCAGGAACGACGACGAGCGCAGGTGGTCGGCGATGACGCGGTGCGAAGGGGCCTGGTCGCCCTCGGCCTTGACGCCGGTCAGCTCGACCGACGCGGCGATCAGGCTCTTGAACAGGTCGACGTCGTAGTTGTTGTGCACGCCCTGCAGGACGGCCGCGACGCGTTCCAGGCCCATGCCGGTGTCGATCGAGGGCTTGGGCAGCGAGACGCGCTCGCCGCCGGCCAGCTGCTCGAACTGCATGAAGACGAGATTCCAGATCTCGATGAAGCGATCGCCGTCTTCATCCGGGCTGCCCGGAGGGCCGCCGGGGATGCCTTCGCCGTGGTCGAAGAAGATTTCCGAGCACGGGCCGCACGGGCCGGTGTCGCCCATGGACCAGAAGTTGTCGCTGGTCGGGATGCGGATGATGCGATCGTCCGACAGGCCGGCGATCTTCTTCCACAGGTCGGCCGCCTCGTCGTCGGTGTGGTAGACCGTGACCAGCAGCTTTTCCTTCGGCAGGGCGAAGTCGCGGGTCAGCAGGGTCCAGGCGTGGTGGATCGCCTGTTCCTTGAAGTAGTCGCCGAACGAGAAGTTGCCCAGCATCTCGAAGAAGGTGTGGTGGCGAGCCGTGTAGCCGACATTGTCCAGGTCGTTGTGCTTGCCGCCGGCGCGGACGCACTTCTGCGAGCTGGCCGCGCGCGGATGGGCCGGCGTCTCGGCGCCAGTGAACACGTTCTTGAACGGCACCATGCCCGCATTGACGAACAGCAGGGTCGGATCATTCTGCGGCACCAGCGGCGCCGACGGCGTCACCGCGTGATCGGCCTTGCCGAAGTAGTCGAGGAAGGTGCTGCGGATCTCGTTCAAGCTGGGCATGAGCGTCTCAAGTGTGGGCGTCCGGCGAGCGGCCGGGAGTCGCGCGCTGCATAGCGCGGTTTTTGGCGGAGGGGAAACCGATCCACAGATGGTGACCCGGGTTGAGGTGGAAAAGGGCGGGTTCGGAGGCTGGATCCCGGCTTCCCCTGCCCCTCAGCCGTCATCCCGCGACTTGTTCGCGGGACCCATTTGTCCGCCGCAGGTGCGGAGCGGAATTGGTCTCTCACACGGAAGCTGAACCATGGGTCCCGCGCATAAAGCGCGGGATGACGGGTCTTGCTTGAACTCTCGCCTCTTCCCCCTCCGGCGCTTCGCGCCACCTCCCCCGCTAGGGGGAGGATCTGCCGCCCAGCCCCGGCCCCTCCCATCAACGAAATAGGCCGCCTGGCATGGGGTCCAGGCGGCCTGTAATCGCGGCCCTCGCGGCGGTCCGGCCGCGGGCGTGTTGAAGGCGGGGACGCCCGGGGTCGGGCGAGGGCCGCGAAACCTTGCGAGGACTATTCTTCCTCGCCGTCCTCCGGGCCGCCGACCAGGAGCTCTTCCTCGATCTTCTGCGACGACTTGCGGACGGCCGCTTCGATCGAGGCGGCGACGTCGGGATTGGTCTTCAGGAACTCGCGGACATTGTCGCGGCCCTGGCCGATGCGCTGGCTGCCGTACGAGAACCACGAGCCGGCCTTGTCGATGATCCCGGCCTTGACGCCCAGGTCGATGACTTCGCCCAGCTTGGAGATGCCCTCGCCGTACATGATGTCGAACTCGACCTCGCGGAACGGCGGGGCGACCTTGTTCTTGACCACCTTAACGCGGACGTTGTTGCCGATGATCTCGTCACGGACCTTCACCGAACCGGTGCGGCGGATGTCCAGGCGCACCGAGGCGTAGAACTTCAGCGCGTTGCCGCCCGTGGTCGTTTCCGGGCTGCCGTACATCACCCCGATCTTGTGACGGATCTGGTTGATGAAGATGACGATGGTGTTGGCCTTGTTGATCGAGGCGGTCAGCTTGCGCAGCGCCTGGCTCATCAGGCGGGCTTGCAGGCCCGGCAGGCTGTCGCCCATCTCGCCTTCGATTTCCGCCTTCGGCGTCAGGGCCGCGACCGAGTCGATCACGACGATGTCGACGGCGCCCGAGCGCACCAGGGTGTCGGTGATCTCCAGGGCCTGTTCGCCGTTGTCGGGCTGCGAGACCAGCAGGCTGTCGAGATTGACGCCCAGCTTGTGCGCATACGACGGGTCCAGCGCGTGCTCGGCGTCGACGAAGGCGGCGGTGCCGCCAGCCTTCTGGACTTCAGCCACCACGTGCAGGGCCAGGGTGGTCTTACCCGAGCTTTCCGGACCGTAGACCTCGATGATCCGCCCCTTGGGCAGACCGCCGATGCCCAGGGCGATATCCAGGCCGAGCGAGCCGGTGGAGACGGACTCCATCTCGACCTTGCCCTTTTCGCCCAGCTTCATCACCGAGCCCTTGCCGAACGCGCGGTCGATCTGGGCGAGAGCCGCCTCTAGCGCGCGTTGCTTGTCGCCTTCTTCCTTGCCCACGAGTTTCAAAGCCGCCTGACTTGTCATTGTTGATCCGCCCTCTATCCCATGATTCCGGTCGCCCGATCGGCGCTTCCAGCGCCGCGTCCCAACGACCTGTGGAACACAGTTAAAGGCGTACATGCTTTGTTCCATGTTCGCAAGATGTTCTCACGGCCAGAAACGTCCGTTTCTGACGTAGGCCAGAATGCCGCACCCTGCCGGGCTGGAAATTCCGTGACACCCGCCGCGCCGAAACCGGTCCTTAAGTCCCGCTGTGCCAGCTTCACTGCTTCTTATGGTCCAGTCTTTTGGGGGGACTGCAGACTTGTCCATCGATCCGCGCCGCCTTCTGGGCCTGGCCTTCGCCAGCGCCGATCTTCTCGTCGAGCTGCAGAGCGGCCGCGTGCGCCTGGCGCTGGGCGCCGCGCAGAAGGTCATGGGCAAGAGCGAGGCCGGCCTGATGGGCCAGGCCTGGTCCGACCTGTTCCATCCCGACGACCGCCCGCTGATGGAGGCCATGCTCAGCTGCGCCGACGACGGCATCCGCCGGGGTCCGGTGGTGCTGCGCCTGGCCGGGGCCGAGGATCGCTGCGTGCGGGTCATCCTGCGCGCCCTGCCCGAGAACGACGGCCGCGTCTCGTGCGCCGCCACCGCCGCCCAGTCGGCCGGCCCGCCCCTGACCGCCGACAGCCTGCAGCCTCGCGAGTCGTTCGACGACATCGCCCAGGGCCTGTTCGAGGCCGCCCGCGTCACCGGCCTGGAGCTGGAACTGGCCATGGTCGAGTTCGCGGGCCTGGGGGCCATGCGCGAAGGCCTGACGCCCAGCGAGGCCCAGGCCTTGGACGTCCGCGTCGCCAGCGCCGTCCGCGCCGAGTCGCACGGCGGTTCGGCCGCCACTCGCCTGTCGCCCGACCGCTTCGCCCTGCTGCGCCAGCGCGACGACCGGCCCGAGAACATGGTCAAGCGCCTGACCAAGATGGTCAGCGCCGAGGCCGACGCCCACGTGGTGCCGCTGGAGTCCGGCGGCGGCTCGTCCCGCGCCCTTCGCGCCCTGCGCTACGCCCTCGACGACTTCCTGCGCGAGGGTCTGAAGGACATGCCGCCGATGACCCTGTCGGAGGCGATGAACCGGTCCGTGAAGCGGACCCTGGCCCGCGCCGGCGCCCTGGGCGTGGCGGTCAGCCAGCGGCGCTTCACTTTGGCCTACCAGCCGGTGGTCTCGCTGGCCACGGGCCTGGCCCATCACCACGAGGCCCTGGTGCGGTTCGAGGACGGCGGCAGCCCGTTCGCCCTGATCCGCATGGCCGAGGAATTCGACCTGATCGAGGAGCTGGACCACGCCATCGTCGAGCAGGCCGTCAAGAAGCTGGCCAATGACCAGGAGCGCAAGCTGCGCCTGGCGGTCAACGTCTCGGGCCAGACGATCGGCAACGAGAGCTTCGTCGACCATGTCAGCCGCCTGCTGGCCAAGTACGACGAGGCCAAGGGCCGGCTGATCTTCGAGATCACCGAGACCCGCGCCATCGACAACCTGACCGTGGCCAACCAGCACATCCAGAGCCTGCGCGGCATGGGCTCGCTGGTCTGCCTGGACGACTTCGGGGCCGGTTCGTCCTCGTTCGCCTACCTGCAGCAGCTGCAGCTGGACATCGTCAAGATCGACGGCCGCTACGTCCGCGAACTGGCCGACAACGGCCGCGACGGCGCCCTGGTGCGCCGCCTGGTCGAGCTGTGCCGTGACCTGAAGATCCGCACCGTCGCCGAGATGGTCGAGACCGTCGAGGTCGAGGAGATCGTCCGTGCCGCCGGCGTCGATTTCGCCCAGGGCTGGCTCTACGGCAAACCGGTCGACAAGCCCGCCCCCGCCCTGCGACCCAGCGCGCCGGTCAAAGCCGTTGCGCGCCGGGCCGGGGCTTCCGACAGCTGGGGCTAGGCCTTAAGCCTTGCCGCCCTTAGCGACGATGTAGTCGTCGATCACGCGTTCCAGGGTGGTCAGCGGGGTCATGCCCGAGAGCAGGCCCGCGTCGTGGAATTCGCGGATGTCGAACTTCTTGCCCAGGGCCTTTTGAGCCTTGGCGCGGACGCGCAGCCAGACGATCTTGCCGATCATGTAGCTGCAGGCCTGGCCCGGCCACACGACGTAGCGCTCGATCTCGGTGATCGAGCCGCTTTCCTCGTCGCCCATGGTCTCGGCCATGTACTTCACGGCCTGCTCGCGGCTCCACTTCTTGTGGTGCATGCCGGTGTCGACCACCAGGCGCACGGCGCGGAACAGGGCGTCGTGCAGCATGCCGATGTGGCCGCGCGGATCGGTCTTGTAGATACCCATCTCGACGGCCAGCTGCTCGGAATAGAGCGCCCAGCCCTCGGTGTAGCCCGAGAAGCCGATGATCTTGCGGATCATGGGCAGGCCCTTGGCCTCGTTCGAGATCGACAGCTGCAGGTGGTGACCCGGGACGCCCTCGTGCACCGTCAGGGTGGTCAGGGTGTACTTGGCCTGCTCCTTGGTGTCGCGCAGGTTGATCCAGTAGATCCCGGGGCGCTTACCGTCGAGCGAGGGCGAGTTGTAGTAGCCGCCCGGGGCGCCGGCCTCGATGGCCTTGGGCACGCGGCGGATCTCCAGCGGGGCCTTGGGCAGGGCGCCGAAATAGGCCGGCAGCTGCTTCTGGATCCAGGCGGCCTTCTCGTTCAGGTCCTTGATCAGCTGCTCCTTGGACGCGTCCGTGTTCGGATAGAAGTCCTCGCCCAGCTTGGCCATGCGCTCGCCGACCGTGCCGGTCTTCATGCCGATGCTCTTGAACAGCTTGTCGGCCTCGGCCGAGATCGACTTGACCAGGTCCAGGCCCAGCTGGTGGATCTCGTCCGGCTTCAGGTCCGAGGTCGTGTAGTTCTTCAGCGACGTGGCGTAGTAGGCCCCGCCGTCCTTCAGGCGCCAGCAGCCGGCGTCGTGCACGGCCTTGGGACGGGCCCATTCCATCAGCGCGATCTGGCGCTTCAGGGCCGGCAGCACCGAGCCTTCATAGATCTTGGAGGCTTCACCGGCCCAGTCGCCGGCGATGTTCTTTTCCTTGGTGCGGCGGGCGATCGACTTGACCAGCGGCGCGTCGGCCGTCGGGGTGTCGGCGAAGGCCTTCATCTGGATCAAAGTCTTGTCGATGATGAAGTCCGGCGGGATCACGCCGTCGGCCATGTCCTGCTTGGCGATGGCGGTTTCCTGATCCATCAGGCGGGCGAAGCCCTCCATCCGCGCCAGATAGGCGTCGGCGTCGGCCTTTGTCTCGATGCTGTGCTGGGTGTCCAGGAAGTCGGGCATCTGCTGGTACGAACCGGTCAGCTGCGACAGCACGTAGGGCGCGCCCGAACCGCCGCCGCCGTAGCTGAACTGCTTGTTGCCCTCGTCCTGGACGGCCAGCACGAACTCGACGGTGTCGTAGTTGGCCGCGTCCATGCCCTTGATGGCCTTGCGGTCGATGGCGCGCAGGTCGGCCAGCTGCTTGGCGGTCTGGACCTTGCCGGCCTCGATGGCGGCGGGCGAGCGGTCGCTCAGCAGGTCCTTGGTCCAGGCCAGGTCGCCGCTGTCGAGGCCCAGGCTGGTGGCCGTCTCGGGCGACTGGCGCAGCTGCTTGGCCATGATGTCGTCGAACAGGGCGTTCAGCTTGGCGACTTCACCCTCGCGGGCCAGGGCCAGGGTCGGCAGACCACCGGTGGCGGCGAACCCCGCGGCAGCGGTGGCGAACATCATATGGCGACGATTGAGCAAGGCTTTCCCTCCCAGGAGCCGAATTGGAGGCGAAGGGGTAAGCCCCTTGCGCGAGTTTGGCGAAATTAATTCCGAGTCATCCGGCGAAATCCAGCGATGATTGCGGTCACACCGATCATGCGAGCGTCACGTAGAGCTCGTTCTCGATCACCCACTGGCCGGTGACCTTCTTCCAGGTGGCCAGATAGGTCCCCGACTGCTCGGCCGCGTCCTTCCAGGAGCCGACCCAGCGGCCGCGCTCGGCGGCGCGATTGCCCTCGGCGTCCAGGTCGATCTGCTCGGTCGTGCGGACATAGGCGATGAAGCCCCGATCGGCGAACTGGCTGGCGAAGGCGGCCAACACGTCCTCGGCCCCCAGCAGCAGCGAGCCGTCGCCGGCGATCAGGGTCATGCGCGGATCGAAGAACGGCCGCAGGCGCGCGGCGTCCTTGGCGGCGATCAGCTTGTTGGTCAGCTTGCGGCGGGCGGCGATGGCGTCGGCGGGGGCGGTCATGGGCTCTTTCCAGGTCGTGGAGCCGGTGTAGCTTGCGGGGCGTCCGCCGCAAACGCCGAGTCTGTATGCCCGTCCCGACCCTGACCACCGCCCGCCTCACGCTCAGCGCGCCGCAGCTGTCGGACTTCGAGGACAGCAAGGCCATGTGGGCCGACCCGGTCGTGGTCCGCCACGTCGGCGGCCGCGCCTTCACCGAGGAGGAAAGCTGGACCCGCCTGATGCGCGCCCGCGGCCTGTGGGAGGTGCTGGGTTTCGGCTACTGGGCGGTGCGCGAAACCTCGACGGGGCGTTATGTCGGCGAGGTCGGTTTCGCGGACCTGCGCCGCGACCTGACGCCCAGCCTGTACGACCTGCCGGAGATGGGCTGGGTGCTGGCGGCCTGGTCGCACGGCCATGGCTTCGGCACCGAAGCGGTGCGGGCGGGCCTAGACTGGATCGACCAGGCCCTGGCGCCGGAGATCGTGCCCTGCATCATCGACGCCGACAACGCCGCCTCGCTGGCCCTGGCGGCCAAGATGGGATTCAGGATCAAGGCGCATACGACTTACAAAGGGTCGCCGATCGTGATGATGGAGCGGCGGCGCTAACCCCTCCACCGGCTTCGCCGGTCCCCCTCCCCTAACAGGGAGGAGAGGAAGAAAGGCTCAGCTCCCTCCGCCCCGCTTGGGGGCGGACAGACCTGCGTGAGCAGGTCAGGTGGGGGCCTGTGCTGAGTCCCTCTACTCCTCCCGCAGCTCCAGCGCCGTGAACGGCGCCTGACCGCGTTCGATGCGGATCAGGTCCAGCACGCTGACGATCTGGCGTGAGCGCCAATGGCTCATCAGGTACATCAGCGGCCCCATGGTCGCGGTGCTGGCGCTGACGATGACCATGTTCAGATTGCCCCGGACGAAGCTCATCACGCTGTCGCCGGCCAGCTCGGCCAGCAGCGCCACGATCGATAGCGGCACGGTCAGGTAGCCGATAATCACCACCCGCAAGATCTGGTCCTGCCGGCGCACGTTCAGATTGGCCAGGGCCGACAGCGCGTCGAACGTGGGCTCATCGACGCCCTCCAGCAGCGCGAAGGACCGGATCGTCGAGGGATTCCGGCGAAAGCCGCTGAGGAAGTCGACGCCGACATAACCCCAGGCGCCGGGCGTCCAGATGGAAGACGGCAGCAGCGACCAAACGGGAAAATGGCTCTTCAGGCGCTTCCACAGCGCCCACAGCTCAGTGTTGTCAGTCATGCTCAGGCGTAACCCAGCAGCGCCCGCAGGCCCGGCACATGGAAGTCGACGACCTGCTTGTGGACGTCGGACAGCACCTTGGGCACCTCGGCCGTCACCTGCAGGTTCTCGCGAGCGGTGCGGCTCTCGCGCGGATCGGCGCCGGCCTCGACGCGGTCGCGCCAGTCGGTCGGCAGGTCGAGACCGCAGTCGGCCAAGAGTTGGCGGAAGAAGGCCTCCGCGCGCTTGGAGCCCAGGTCCTTGAGGCTGTCGACAATGTCCTCGTAGCGGACGATCACGGCGCTGGAGCCCATCCAGGCCACGGCGTTCATGCTGAAGATGTCGCGCAGGTCCGGCACGCGGCCGTGGGCGCCCAGGATCATCATCATGATGACGTCCTCGACCGCCGCGCCGCCGTCCTTGATGTGGTTCAGGTTCCCCTGGAACTCGTCCGACAGGTAGAAACGCGCCCGCGCCAGCACCCAGTCATAAGGGTCGCGCACCAGCACGATGTGGCGCACGTCGCGCAGGGCCACGGCGGACTCGTCCGAGAACAGCATGTGGCCCCAGCTGATCATTGGCGCTTTCGGATCGAAGGCGTCGCGGCTGCGGGCCAGCAGGGCGTGCTGGATATATTCGCGCGGCCAGTGCTGCTCGGGCGCGACGAACATCCGCAGGATGTTGCGGATCAGGTGCGTGCCGGCCTTGGGCACGCTGTTCAGATAGACCGGCTGGGTCAGACGGGCGCGGTCGAAGCGCTGGCCGATCTCGTCCAGATTGTCGGGCTTGCCCCGGATGATGGCGTTCACGACGGAGGCTTCCCGCGACTCGAAAACAAAGGGCGGCGGATCGCTCCGCCGCCCGAAAGACTAGACCGTGAAGACGGGACGCGAAACTCGCATCCCGTCTCCGATGCTTAGAACTTCGCTTGGAAGCTCACGAACATGCGGCGGCCGATATAGTCGTACTGCGAGGCCAGCACCGAACGGCCGACCGTGTTGTAGTTACCCTGGGACAGAGTGACCTGGGGCGGGGCTTCATTGAAGATGTTGGCCACGCCGCCCAGCAGGGTGAAGTCCTCGAACTTCTTCTGCAGCGACAGGCTGTGATAGGCCGTGAACTCGGTGTGGACCTTGTAGAACGTGGTCCCGGCCGTGTTCTTGTCGGCATAGTCCTCGGCGTCCGAGGCCTTGCCGATCATGTCGATGCCCCACAGCGCGGCCCAGTCGCCCTTGGTGAAGCGGAAGTTCAGCTGGCCGGTCCAGTCCGGATCGCCCACGAAGCCGTTGCTGTCGACGACGGTGTCGGCGAACAGCGCCGTGGTGTCCTTGAACTGCCAGGTCGACTGCAGCTCGGTATCCAGACGGATGTCCCAGGGCAGATCCTGGCCGTAGTTCACGGTCAGGTCCAGGCCTTTGTTCACCTGCTTGGCGATGTTCAGGTAGTTGTCGGTGACGTCCGTGATCAGGTTGGACGGGCCACGCTTGAACAACGAGCAAAGCCCATCGTTCGGGAAGTTCAGCGACTTGTAGCAGCCGCTGACGATCCGGGCCGCGCCCACCTGAGTGATCTCGTCGTTCACCTGGATGTCGAAATAGTCGACCGCCACCTTCAGGTCGGCGAACTTCGGCGTCCAGATAATGCCGTAGGTCGTGGCCTTCGAGGTTTCAGCGTCCAGAGCGCCGGCGCCACCGCCCGAAGTGACCGTCGCTTGCGCGCCCGCGCCGGTATAGGCGGGCGGAATGCCGGCGGCCTTGCAGTTGTCGGCGACGCGTTGCGTGATGTTGCCGGCGGTCAGGTTCGACTGCCAGCGGATGCAGGGATCGATCGAGCGCTGATCGGCAAAGCCAGTCTCTGCGTTCTTGTACAGTTCAAACAGCGCCGGGGCCCGGAACGAGGTGCCGCGCGTGGCGCGCAGGCGAACCGACGGGATGATCTGCCAGTTCAGGCCGATCTTGTAGGTCTGGTCGCTGCCGTAGCTGTTGACGTCGGTGTAGCGGCCCGACAGCGACAGGTCCAAGGACTGGATGAACGGCACGTTCTTCACGAGCGGAACGCCCAGTTCGCCGTAGATTTCCTTGGTCGTGTCCTTGCCGGCGGTGATGCCCGAGGTCGACGAGCCCCAGATATTGCCGGCGCGGGTGATGGCGCCGGGGGTGTCGTTGATCTCGTCCTTGCGATAGGCGACGCCGAAGGCGGCGCCGACCGTGCCGGCCGGGAGCTTGAACAGGTCGCCCGAGACCGAGCCTTCGATCGCCAGCTGCTTGTAGAGCGTCTTGCCGGTTTCGGTGTCGAACAGGAACGCCTCTTCTTCCGGCGTGTACTTGCCGGCCAGGAAATCGGGCGACATCCAGTTCACGTCGACGCACTTACGCTTGCTGATCGGCGTGGTGTAGCCGACGCACGAGGCGGTCGGGCGCGGGATCGGGTTGGGCTTGCCCAGACCCGTCGTTCCGAAATCGGTGCGGCCGTCGGCGCTGTTGACGGCGTCGGCCAGCAGCACGTCCTGCGAGTACAGGCCCTTGTTGTGGCTGTACTGGGCGAAGATGTCCCAGTCCCAGCCCTTCAGGAAGGTGTCGCCGAAGTCGCCGCGCAGACCGCCGACATAGCGCTGATAGTCGACCTTCTGGCCGTCGCGAGCGCGCGGCGTGACGATGGTCGGGCTGAGGACGAAGTCACCGGTGAAGCCGGCGCTGAAGGGGTCGCCGTAGTCCTCGGTGTAGAGGTAGGTCCAGAACTGGCGGTAGCCATTGGTCTTGGTGGCGCGGCGGTTCAGCAGCACCTCGGCATAGGCTTCGACATGGTCGTTCACGTCGAACGAGGCCTGGGCGAAGACCGTGTTGCGCTCGGTGCGCGGGGTCACCGACGTGGCCAGGTTGTAGGGGCTGTTGTAGTCCAGCACGCCCATGTCGGGATTGGCCGGATCGTTGCTGTCGCCGACCACGAAGAAGCCCGGCGGCATGCCCGGATAGTCGCCCGCCTTACCGGCCGGGTACTGCGGAATGTATTTGCCCAGGTTGTTGTTGTAGTCGAACTGCAGCTTGCCGTCGCGACCTTCGAAGTCCGGCAGGGTGTACAGCCAGACTTGATCGTACAGCAGGTCGCGGCACTGGGTCTGGCCCGTGCGCGGGTCGATCGTGTCCTTGCGCTTGCCGTTGGCGTCGAAGATGTACGACTGGCCGCAGTTGGTCCAGGCGCGCTGGCCGCGCGTCTGCTCGGTCTTCTTGGCGTAGTCGTAGGTGATGTTGAAGAAGCCGCGCGAGAACGTCTTGCCGAAGCCTACGCTGGTGCGGAACTCCTGGCCGCCGTGCTTTTCGGGCTGGCTGGCGAAGGCGTCGATGCTGAAGCCGTCCTGGCCGCGCTTGGTGATGATGTTGACGACCCCGGCCACGGCGTCCGAGCCGTAGACCGACGAGGCGCCGTCCTTCAGGATTTCGACGCGGTCGATGGCGGACACTGGCAGCACATTCAGGTCGAAGGCCGAGACGCCGCCGCGCGTGCCGGCCGGACCGGCGCGACGGCCGTTCAGCAGCACCAGCGTGCGATTGGCGCCAAGGCCGCGCAGCGAGACGGTTTCCGACCCCGGACCGCCGTCGGTGACGAAGGCGCTGGAGACGGCGGCCGTGATCTGCGGCGAACCCGAGGCGATGGTCGAGGACTGCAGCAACTGAGCCGTGTTGCCGATGCCCTTCAGCCGCCCCTGGTCGGCCGTGATGACCTGAACCGGGTCAGGGCTGTTGAACTCGTTGCGCTTGATGCGCGAGCCGGTGACGACGACGGCCTCGACCTCGGAATTATCCGAAGCCTTACTGTCGGTGGTCTGCAGCGGAGCGGCCGTTTGAGCCATGGCCGGCAACGCAACGCTGACCGCCAGCCCGGCGATGAACGTCGAGGCCAGAAGATGTCTGCGATGGGTGAGCATTGGAGGATTTTCGCCTTTATTACGGAACTCGCGGCACGCCTCCCCACCAAGCCCCCTTGGCGCGACAAGTACCGCTAAGGCCTACCCAATCTGCTTCATTAAATTCGTGCAATCTCACCGTCGCCGTTTTGTCGCATTTTGGACGAACTGTGGCATCTCGCACGCACCATCGGTGTTCGACGGGGCATTTCGCAGCCTTTTGAGCAGCTTACGCGCACGGAAAGTGCAGCAACTTCAGGCACGAAAAAGGCCGCCGGGGCGAGCCGGCGGCCTAGTAATATTCGAGGCTTGAAGGTTTCAGTTCACCGCGGGAAGCAACCGCTTGGCCTGGGCGATCCAGGCGTCGCGCTCGGCGCGGCCCTTCAGATTCAGCAGCGCGTCGAACGAGGCCAGCTCGTCGGGCGTCCAGGCGGCGATCTGGCTGAACTTGGTCACGCCCAGCTCGCCCAGCGAGGCGGCCAGCTTGGGACCGATGCCGACCAGCTGGGTCAGGTCGTCCGTCAGGGCCTCGGCGGTCTTCGCGACGTCCTCGACCACCGGCGCGGCGGCTTCGACGACCTCGACCGGCGCTTCAGCGACGACCTCCTCGACCACGGGCTCGGCCGCGACGACGGGTTCGACCACCGCTTCGGCGATGTCTTCATTGGCGGCGACGATGGCCTCGACCACCGGCTCGGCCGCGGTTTCGACGATCTCTTGCGTGGCGTCGAGCACGGTCTCGATCGTTTCGGCGACCAGGGTCACGGCCTCGATGACCGGCTCGGCAACCGGCAGAGGCGCAGCGTCCAGAACCGCCACGCTCTCGACGGGCGGAGCGACC
This sequence comes from Caulobacter sp. GW821-FHT10A06, assembly GCF_059415805.1. Lineage (NCBI taxonomy): Bacteria > Pseudomonadati > Pseudomonadota > Alphaproteobacteria > Caulobacterales > Caulobacteraceae > Caulobacter > Caulobacter sp. GW821-FHT10A06. The sequence goes on along the minus strand of NZ_JBWKNY010000006.1, from coordinate 112,382 downwards.
GGTTCGGGCGCCAAGGCCATCAGGGCCTCGACATTGACCGCCTCGCGCCAGCGATTGGCCCACCACCAGTAGGAAGCGCCCGCCATCGCGGCGCCGCCGAACATCAGCCACAGCGGCGAGGCCGCGCCGATCGCCACGTGCGGGACGGTCTCGGGCTCGACCTTGTCGGCCTTGTATTCAGGAAGGAAAGAGAAGATCGAAACCATGGGGAGGTGCTCCAGCGCCGGCGATCTATTGCGGTGCAGCATAACACGGAAAACGCGTTCGCAACCGCAAAAATGCTCACCTTACGTCAAGCAACTCCGACGACCTTCAGGAGGATCCCCGCAACCACCGTCACGGCGATCATGGCCAGCATCGGCAGGCGGGTGGCGAACACCAGCATCAGGGCCAGCACCGTCACGCCCACCGCGGCGTAGTCCAGGCTGGCCAGGTCCGGCAGCATGACCTTGACCAACCCCGCGACCTCCATCGTCTGGCCGCTGCGGAAGAACAGGTGGATGGCGAACCACAGGGCCAGCTGGCCGATCACCCCGACCGAGGCGGCCGAGATCAGGGCCAGGGCCCGCGCGGGCTGAAGCTCTCGCCCCCAGCGCTCGAACAGTGGCCCGCCGGCGAAGATCCACAGGAACGACGGCGCGAAGGTCACCCAGGCCGCCATCAGCCCGCCCAGCACGGCCAGCAGCCACGCCCACTCGGCCGGCGCGGTCTGGAAGGCCCCGACGAAGCCGACGAAGACGAAGACCAGGATCAGCGGCCCTGGCGTGGTCTCGGCCAGGCCCAGGCCGTCCAGCATCTGGTTGGCCGTCAGCCAGCCGAACCCCGAGGCAGCCTGGCCGATATAGGCCAAGGCCGCATAGGCGCCGCCGAAGCTGATCGCCGCCAGCCCGCCGAACGACAGTCCCATCCAAGCCAGGACCGAGCCCGGCGCGACCAGCCACGCCAGGGCGATCGGGGCGATCCACAGGGCCAGGCACGCCAGGGCCGTCTTCGCCTGCCCCTTCAACGGCGCGGGGCGCGGCGCCGACTTGTTCCCCGCCTTGGTCGTCGCCCAGCCCAGGACGCCGGCGGCCAGGATCACCAACGGGAACGGCAGGGTGGTGAAGGACAGCGCCACGAAGGCCGCGCCACAGACGAAGGCCGCCAGCCGGTCCTTAATCGCGCGTTTGCCGATCTTGATGAGCGCCTGCAGCACCAGCGCCACCACCGCCGCCTTCAGGCCCAGCAGCACCGGCCCGGCCCAGTCCGAGCGACCGTGCGCGACATACAGCGCCGACAGCCCCAGCATCACGGCCAGGCCCGGCAGCACGAACAGTAGCCCCGCCGCCACGCCGCCCCGCACGCCATGCAGTCGCCATCCCAGCCAGGTGGCCAGCTGCTGGGCCTCCGGCCCCGGCAGCAGCATGCAGAAGCTCAAGGCCCGCGCGAACGTGTCCTCGTCGATCCAATCGCGCTGTTCGACCACTTCCTTATGCAGCAGCGCGATCTGGCCGGCCGGACCGCCGAACCCCAGCAGCCCGATCTTCAGCCAGACCGGCAGGGCCTGCGCCAGGGTCGGCGGCGTCTTGCTCACGTGCGCCAGACGCGCGAGCGGCCGCCCTTGTCGCCCAGGCGCGCGGCGATCCAGTCGCCGGCCTGCGCCGCCGCCTCGTCGATCGCGGCGGGCGCGCCGATCATCACCATCGCGCAGCCGTTCATCTTCATGGGATCCGTCAGGGGCCGGAGGCGGAGCTCGGCCACTAACAGGTCACCTGTGACGGTTTCCATCATCCGCAGGAAGGCGTCGAAGGTCTCCAGGTCCTTGATCGGCAGCCAGATGGCGAAGGTCGCGTCAGGCGCGCGGGCCAGGGCCGCCTTGGTCGTCTCGGCGATGCGCTTGTAGTCGTCCGGCCGCTCGAACGGCGGGTCGATGACCACGAACGCCCGGCCGCCCCTGCCCGCCTGCTGGACGGCGGTCGCGAAACCGTCGGCTTCCAGGGCCTGGGCGTTGGCGTAGGGCGCCAGGGTCTTGCGCAGCAGCGCCGCGTCGTCGGGGCGCAGCTCGCAGCCCGCATAACGATCGGCCTTGCGCAGGCCCCGCGCCATCAGCAGCGGCGAGCCAGGATAAAGATCGCCCTCCCGCCCGCCATTCATGTCAGCCACCGCCTTCAGCAGCGGACCAAACACCGCCGGCGCGTCATCGGCCGCCTTTAGTCGGAAGATCCCCGCCTGGGCCTCGCCCGAACGCCGAGCCATCTCGCCGGACAGGTCATAGCCCCCTGCCCCGGCATGGGTGTCGACCATCGACACGGCGTCGCTCTGGTCCTGGAGCGCCGACAGCATGGCCAGCACGATCGCGTGCTTGTGCAGGTCGGCGAAGTTGCCGGCGTGGAAGGCGTGGCGGTAATTCATCCCCGCTCCTACCACGCCCCGTGGGCGCGACCAGCCTCACGAAGCTCCTGGACCATCATGTCCTTCAGGACCTGCGGCCCGACGATCTCGATATCGCCGCCCCAGGTGAACAGGTGCCAGGACAGCTCACGCATGCCGCCGGCCCGGAAGGTCACCGTCACCGAACCGTCCGCTTCCTGGGTCACCTTCTGGGTGGCGTGGAAGCGCCAGCGCAGGGCGTCCTCGGCGCGGCGCGGATGGATCCGCAGCACCACGTCCTGGATCTCGTCGTGATAGATGCCGAAGCTCTCGTCGGCGAAGGCCTGCAAGCTGAAGTCCTCGGGCGGCGAGGCCGGCCTATCCAGAACCTTCAGGTCGCTCATCCGGTCCAGGCGCCACGAGCGCGGACCGCCCGCTCCTTCCGACGCCACCAGATAGTTGCTGCGCCCGAACAGGACGCCCAGCGGCGTCACCTCCCGCGTGCGGCCCGGCGTGGTGCCGCCCTTGTAGGTGAACGACAGGGCCGACAGGCCCATGATCGCCGTGCGGATGGCGGTCAGCAGCGCCTGATCCTCGAACGGCCGCGGACCGGCGTGGACGGCGATGGTCTCGGCCTGGACCAGGGCCTCGACGTCGGGGGCCACCTTGCGGCGGGCCGCGCCGCGCAGGGCCGACAGCAGCTTGCCCTCCAGAGCATAGAGCGAGGCCGCCCGCGCCTCGGCGCCCGAGGCCTTGTAGCTGTCGGCGGCCGAGCGCAGCGCCGCCAGCTCCTCGGCGGTCGGGGTCTGGAACACGCCGTCCAGGCCCGAGGGGATTCGGAAACGCTTGGTCGGCGGGTCGTCGATCGCCTCCATCTGCGGGAAGGCGGTCCAGACGGCGTCACGCATCCGCTCGGCGGTGCGGCGGCCCACGTCCAGGGCGCGCGCCATCTCGTCCAGGGTCATGCCCTCGGCCGAACCGGCCAGCATCCGGGCCAGATCCAGGAGCCGTGTAGCTTTCTCGTGTCTCATGCGTTCCTCAAGCGGAGGGGCAACTTACGACCGCTTCTGACGCAATGCCTGGTCATTGTTCGGATGTCGAGACTGGAGAAGCCAATGTCCCGCTTTGCTTGCAACCCCTGGACCACCGCCCCCGTGAACCAGGCCATGATCTCGGCAGTGATGGACTTCGCCGACATCCATCGCGACATGGGCAACGGCCGCACCCTGCGCCGGATCAGCCACGAGCGCGCGGCCAAGGCCGACATGTTCCTGCTGCTGGGCCGCGACGTCGAGCGCGTGATCGACATCGGCCTGGTGTGGAACGACCGCGAGGACCAGATCGTGCGTGTCACCGACGACGCCGAACTGCGCGAATCCCGCCTGCAGGTCTGGGAAGAGGCCTTCGACCTCTTCGAGACCGAAGAGACGGACGAAATGGCCCCGCCGATGCGCCTCGTGGCGTGAAACTCGCCAGGCACGCACCTTCCGCGTGCAAAGCGGGCGTACCCAACTGCCTAAAATCCGAGACCTGCCGCCGCGCAAAACGGCGCCATTGAGGCGCCGGCGCGGTTGTGACCGTTTCTAGAACAGCTCCCATTGCCGAACGCCGGAACCTGCCTCCCCATGAATTCATCGGGGGAGTATCCGATGATTTTTTGCGTGAATGTCAAAAATCATAATCGTCGGGAGAAAAACGCCATGGAAGAGGGAATCATTACGCGTCAATAAACACAATGAGGGGGTTACTAATGACTCGGCGTTTTAAACCTGCCCTTCTGGCGGGTATTTCCGCGCTATCTGTTACTTTCGGATACTCTGCACAAGCTTTCGCCGCCGCACCTGATGCGCCGGCCGATCAGAACGAAATCGACGTCGTCATCGTCACCGGCACGCGCCAGACTGGCCTGCGCGTCATCGACAGCCCCGCCCCCGTCCAAGTCGTCGACACCAGCACGCTGGAACGCACCGGCGCGGTCGACCTGCGTCTCGGCCTGGCCAACCTGGTCCCCTCGTTCAACGCCCAGGCCTTCGGCGGCGACACCGCCAACCTGACCCTTTCGGCCCGCCTGCGCGGCCTCTCGCCCAACCAGGCCCTGGTGCTGGTCAACGGCAAGCGCCGTCACACCACCGGCAACCTGGCCGTGCTGTCGGGCGTCTACCAAGGCGCCGCCGCCGCCGACCTGGGCTTCATTCCGATGGCCGGCATCGGCCGCATCGAAGTGCTGACCGACGGCGCCGCCGCCCAGTACGGCACCGACGCCATCGCCGGCGTCGTCAACATCATCCTGAAGAAGAACGTCTCGGGCGGCTCGATCTCGGCCACCGGCGGCGAATATTTCGACGGCGGCGGCAAGACGGCCGGCGGCTCGGTCAACATCGGCATGGCGCCGACCGAGAGCAGCTATCTGAACATCACCGTCGAGAGCAAATACCACGGCTTCTCGAACCGCGGCCTGGGCGACCAGCGCGTCGTCAACCCGGCCAGCCCGGGCTACTCGGCCGCCAACAACGCCGTCGAAAGCCTGATCCCAGGCTATCCGAACCTGAACCTGATCTCGGGCGACGCCGAGTACCGGATCAACAACCTGGCCTTCAACGCGGGCGTCGAGCTGCCGGGCGACTTCGAGGTCTATTCGTTCGGCACCATGGGCCACAAGGACGCCTCGGCCTACGAGAACTACCGCCGCTACAACCGCATCCAGGGCAAGATGGGCGCGGCCGATCGGCCCTTCCCGCTGGGCTTCTCGCCCCGCGAGCGCATCATCGAGGACGACTACGGCCTGACCCTGGGCGTCTCGGGCAAGCTGGCCGGCTGGGACATGGATCTGTCCTCGACCTACGGCAAGGACGACATCGAGGTCCGCGTCGAGGACTCGGCCAACGCCAGCCTCTACACCGACACCTCGACGACCACGACCAAGGGCTTCACCCCGACCTCGTTCCACGCCGGCAGCTGGCGCACCACCCAGTGGACCAACAACCTCGATCTGCGCCGCGGCTTTGACGTCGGCCTGGCCACGCCGCTGGACGTCGCCCTGGGCTACGAGCAGCGTCGTGACACCTATCGCATCGGCCAGGGCGACGCGGCCTCGACCTACAAGGAAGGCTCGCAGTCGTATCCGGGCTTCCAGAAGACCGACGCCGGCGGCCACGCGCGCACCAGCTGGGCCCTGTACGGCGACTTCGCCGTCAGCCCGATCGAGGCCTGGAAGATCGACGCGGCCATCCGCTACGAGAAGTTCAGCGACTTCGGCGACACCACCGTCGCCAAGCTGACCAGCCGCTATGACTTCAGCGAGATGTTCGCCGTCCGCGGCACGGTCTCGACCGGCTTCCGCGCCCCGACCCTGGCGGAATCGTTCTACTCGGCCACCAACGTCTCGCCGACCAGCGCCTTCGTGCAGCTGGCCCCGAACTCGCCGGCCGCCCGCCTGCTGGGCATCGACGCTCTGAAGCCGGAGAAGTCGAAGAACTACAGCCTGGGCATCGTCGCGCACCCGATCCCGAAGATGACGGCCACGATCGACGTCTATCAGATCAATCTGAAGGACCGGATCTTCGGCTCCAGCTCGGTCTACGGCATCCGCAACGGCGTCGTGGTCAACAGCAACGTCAACGCCGCGATCGCCGCCAACGGCAACATCCTGGACAGCACGGTCGCCAGCACCGGCATCAACATCTTCTCGAACGGCCTGGACACCCGCACCCGCGGCCTGGACTTCGTGGTCTCGTACCCGACCGACCTGGGCGACGCGGGCCGCATCGACTGGACGCTGTCGGGCAACTTCAACAAGACCAAGATCACCAAGGTCAAGACACCGCCGGCGGCGCTCGCCACCACCAGCGCCGCCTTCCCGACCGGTCAGGTCCTGTTCGCCGGCAACGCCGCCTCGCTGCTCGAGAAGGCCGCGCCGAAGTACAAGATCGGCCTGAACGGCCTCTACACGTTCGGCAAGGTCTCGCTGTCGCTGACCGAAACCTTCTACGGCAAGGCCGAGGCCCTGTCGGATCCCGGCACCGGTCCGTTGCTGAACACCGTGGCCAGCGCCACGGCGATCACCGACGTCGAGCTGTCCTACAAGTTCCTGAAGGGCGTCACCGCCGCGATCGGGGCCAACAACGCGTTCAACAAGTATCCGGACAAGTTCACGACCGCCTTCCAGACCGCCTGTATCGCTTCGGGCGGCGGCTGCGTGACGCAGTACCCGGGCTTCTCGCCGTACGGCATCAACGGCGGCTACTACTACGGCCGCCTGACCTACGCCTTCTAAGGCTTGGGATCAGACTGAATAGCGAAGGGGCGGACCGCAGGGTCCGCCCCTTTTGCTTTGGGGATCAGAGCCCCTTGCCCATCCGCATCAGCGGCACGCGGTAGCCGCCCGAGGTCACCGCCTCGAACGCCTCGATGTCGTGGTAACCGCAGGCGCGGTACAGCGGCACGCCGCCCATGGTGGCGGCCATCTCCACGTTGGCGAAGCCCTCGGCGCGGGCGGCGTTCTCGCAGGCGTCCAGGATCAGACGGCCAACGCCTTTGCGGGTGTGATCGGGGTGGGTGTACATGGCCCGCACCCGGGCGGCGTCGACCTTGGGGTCCAGCAGCGCCGCGTCGCGTCCGGCCGAGTGGTCGCCGCCGAACAGGGTGGCGCGCCGGCTCCAGCCGCCGCAGCCGGCGATCTCGCCCCCGTCCTCCACCACGAAGTACGTGCCGTCGGCGATCAGCTGGGTGTCCAGGCCCATGATCTCGAAAGAAGCCTTCACGCCCTCGGGCGGCAGGAAGTCCTGCAACAGCTCGCCGATCGCGCGGTCCATCAGGGCCTTTAGCACCGGCATGTCGTCGGTGCGGGCCAGGCGCAGGATCAGGGCGGGTGCGGACGAAGTCATAGGGGCTCCATGTCGGGTCGCCGAGCGGCGAGCAAAACAGGGATTCGGCGAGTCCGTGGCGATCTTTCGACCCCGCCCACCGATCGCTCAAAGACCGCCCCAGGCGCCCAATGGTCAGGCGTCGGACCGGTCATCCTGCGTCTTTACTGAAAACGGATTGCGCGGCGAAGGTCAGGATTTCGAGATGCAGGCCAACCGGCGCGACGTGATCCGCCGGCAATAACGGGCGGGGATGTAATGAGCGGATTGGACACGTCTTCGGCGGGTGGCGTACTCACACGCCGTCGGTTCTTCGAAAGCTTGGCCGCGGTCGGCGGCATGTCGTTGGTTCTGTCGGGCATGGAGGCCCTGGGCTTTAGCCAAGCTTCGGCCACCGAACTGCCGCCCGAGCTGACGGGCGGGGCCAAGAACACCAAGGTGGTGATCCTGGGCGCGGGCCTGGCGGGCATGACCGCCGCCTACGAACTCAGCAAGGCCGGCTACCAGGTGCAGGTCCTTGAAGCCCGCAGCTTTGCCGGCGGCCGCTGCCAGACCGCGCGCAAGGGCTTCAAGCACACCGACCTGATCGGCCACGAACAGACCTGCGAGTTCGACGACGGCCACTACATCAACCACGGCCCGTGGCGGATCCCGTACCACCACCGCTCGACCCTGCACTACACCAAGCTGTTCGGCGTGCCGCTGGAGAGCTTCGTCAACGACAACGACGCCGCCTACATCTATTTCGAGAAGGGCAAGGGCCCGCTGAACGGCAAGCCGGTCCGCAAGGGCGAAGTCGCCGCCGACATTCGCGGCTACACCGCCGAGCTGGTCGCCAAGGCCGCCAGCCAGGGCCAGCTCGACGCCCCGCTATCGGGCATGGATAAGGAGCGCTTCGTCGCCTACGTGGTCAACGAGGGGCGCCTGTCCAAGGACCTGGCCTACAAGGGCACGGAAGGGCGCGGTTTCTCGATCCACCCCGGCGCCGGCGTCGATCCCGGCCCCGGCAAGGAGCTGGCGCCCTACGCCTTCAAGGACGTGCTGGACAGCAACGCCTGGAAGGTCCTGAGCTCGGTCACCGGCTACGAGCAGCAGCGCACCATGCTGCAGCCGATCGGCGGCATGGACCAGATCGCCAAGGCCTTCGAGAAGCAGGTCGGCCCGATGATCCGCTACGGCGCGGTGGTCGAGAAGATCAAGCAATCGCCCACCGGCGTGACGGTCGCCTACAAGGGCGCCGACGGCAAGGCGGCCGAGGTCACGGCCGACTACTGCCTGTGCACCATCCCGCTCAGCGTGCTGAAGCAGATCGATGTCGACGCCTCGGCTCCGTTCAAGGCGGCGATGGAGGGTGTCGCCTACGCGCCGGTCAACAAGATCGGCCTGCAGATGAAGAACCGCTTCTGGGAAGAGAAGCACCACATCTATGGCGGCCACATCTATACCGACCTGGCCGGCATCAACTCGATCACCCTGCCCTCCTATGGCTGGCAAGGTCAGAAGGGCGTGCTGCTCGGCTACTACGCGTTCGGCGGCGAAGCGGCCCGGATCAGCGCCAAGAGCCCGGCCGAACGCGCGGCCTTCGCCGTGGCGGCCGGCCAAAAGATCTTCCCCGAATATGCCGACGCCTACGAGAACGCCTTCTCGTTCAGCTGGCACCTGGCCGAATATAATCTCGGCGGCTGGGCCGAGTGGGGCGAGACTGGCCGCAAGGACAGCTATCCCGTCCTGTGCCAGCCCGACGGCCGTCTCTATCTGGCCGGCGAACACTTGAGCTACCTAGGCGGGTGGCAGGCCGGCGCCATCGAGTCGGCCTGGCAGCAGATCGCCAGAATCCACGCCCGCGTGCAGCAAGCTTAAGACTTCGAGGACCTGATGACCTTCGCTTATCGTCTCGCCGCCCTCTGCTTGGCCGCCGGCCTGGCCGCGCCGGCGATCGCCTCCGCCGACGGCAAGTCGCTGTTCAACGACAACTGCTCGGCCTGCCACCAGGTGACCGGCAAGGGCGTCAAGGGCGCCTTCCCGGCCCTGGCCGGCTCGCCGTTCGTGCAAGGCCCGCCGCTGGTCGTGACGACCACGGTGTTGAACGGCCGCGCCGGCATGCCCGCCTTCAAGGACGACCTGAACGACGCCGACCTGTCGGCGATCCTGACCTATGTCCGCGCCTCGTGGGGCAATAAGGGCGCGGCCGTCCAGCCCGCCGACGTCGCCAAGGCCCGCGTGGCCGCCAAGGCCGCCGCCAAGGCGCGCGGCCTCCAGGCTCACTGATCTTTCGTACCGCTCAAAGGGAGAAGACCATGAAACGCCTCATCGCTCTGGCCGCCGGCATCGCCGCCCTCGCCGGCTTCGACGCCGCCGCCCACGCCCAGGACATCGTCCGCGGCGGCGACCCCAAGTCGCCGATCGCCAGCGTTGTCACCGTGCCGGCCGGCTACGACACCATCTACGTCTCGGGCATGACCCCGCCGGTGATCGACGAGAAGGCCACGGGCGTCGCCAAGTTCGGCGACACCAAGACCCAGACCCTGGGCGTCATCGGCCGTATCGAGGCCGCCCTGAAGAGCCAGGGCGCGACCCTGGGCGACGTCGTCATGATGCGCGTGCTGCTGGTCGGCGACCCGGCCAAGGGCGGCAAGATGGACTTCGCCGGCATGATGGAAGGCTACAAGACCTTCTTCGGCACCGAAGCCCAGCCCAACAAGCCCGCTCGCATCACCAGCCAGATCACCGCCCTGGTGCAGGACGGCATGCTGGTCGAGATCGAGGCCCAGGCGGCGCGGAAGAAGTAGCGACAGAACCGAAACCTCGCCCTTCGACAAGCTCAGGGTGAGGTTTCTGCTGATACGCCGTGCCAACCCTCGCCCTCACCCTGAGCCTGTCGAAGGACGAGGACGACGCACCGCAGACCCGATTTCACCGTTACGCGAAATTAATTTCGTGACAACGTTGTCAGATCGATTTCAAACGTCTATATGGAATTCAGCCCTTTCGGGCGTTTCCTCCCAATGACTCGGCCGCCTTCTTCTCCTGGAAGGCGGCCGTTCTTTTGTCTGGGCTACAGGAAACCCTCTCTCATGGAGAGAGGGAGGGACCCACGCCGCAGGCGTGGGAGGGTGAGTGGGTACACCGCCGCCCGATAGTCCGCCCCGTTGCGAACCTCCGAACCAAGCGGCACCTTCATGGCATGAGCGAAGATGCGCCGAACTTTGAAGAAGAATGGCAGCGCCAATCCTTGGCGGCGGTCGACCAATTTGCATCGACCCTAAGAGGCCTGCACCGGACAAATCCCTGGCCGGAGCGTTCGCTGCTTCCCAGCGCCATCAATCACCTGATGACGGAACTTTGGGATCTAGGCTTTACCCAGACTGAAATCCGAGAAGCGTTCGAGGAAGCGATAGCTGACATGCCGCGCTACGCAGCTGGTGAGAACCTCTAGATCCCGTAACCTCTCACCCTCCCACCGCTTCGCGGCGGGCCCCTCCCTCTCTCTATGAGAGAGGGGTCTTAGGCTCTCCCGACGAGGACGGATCCTCCGGCTTCGGCTTCTTCTTGCCGCCGAACTTGATCAGGCCGAAGCCGACGGCGAAGCCCAGGATCAGGCCGATGGCCATGTTGTCGATCAGCGCGCCGAAGATGATGCCGCCACTGACGCCCAGGACGAAGCCCACGCCACCCTTCTTGTCCATCTGACGCCTTTCGCGGTTCGGTTGAGGCTTAGCTTCTGGGTGCGCCGGGGTGGAGGTGTCAAGCGGCGAACACCGCCCCTCCCGATACTCGATCGGACCAAACAGCCCAAAACCAAGACATACTTCGATACGAACTAGCAATTCTTTGAAATCATTCAATTTTTCAATGTATAAATGCTCAGCCAATGAGCTTCCGGACGCTCAATATTTAATCTGAGACCAGCATACAGGCGCACTTCATCGTCACTATGCTTCGTCGAAGGCAGTTCACGTCTCAGCCTTTGGACATTCGACACGTCCTTCCGCTCGACCGGAAGACCACGGGGTCGTCGTCCAAAGGGGATAGATAATGAAATACGCCAAGACCGCCGCGCTCGCCGGCGCCGCCATGATGCTGGCCCTGGCCTCGGCCGGGTCGGCTTCCGCCCAAGCCATGACCACGCCCTCGATGAGCTGGCCCCTGGCCGCCAATCCCAAGCCCAGCACGATCGACGCCGGGCCGTTTGGCAATGTCTATGTCACCGGCGCGATCAGCGGCATCGGCTATACGCAGGATCGGGCGGCCAGCAGCGACAAGAAGTCCCGCGTCGACTTCTCGAACGCCCAGGTGATGGTCCAGACCACCGAAGGCCCGATCCAGTTCTTCGCCCAGTTCGGCGCCTATTCGTTCCCGACCGTGGGCGTGCCGTATGGCAAGGCCATCGACAACACCAAGAACACCTTCGGCGTCATGCCCCAGGCGTTCGTGAAGTTCGTGCCCAATGAGAACTTCTCGATCATGGTCGGCAAGCTGCCCACGCTGATCGGCGCCGAGTACAGCTTCACCTTCCAGAACGCCAACATCACCCGCGGCCAGCTGTGGAACCAGGAGAACCTGATCAACCGCGGCGTCCAGGTGAACTACGCCTCGGGTCCGCTCAGCATCTCGGCCTCGCTGAACGACGGCTTCTATTCCAACAAGTACAGCTGGGGGTCGGCCCTGGTGTCCTATGCCGTCGACGACAAGAACGTCATCGCCTTCGCCGGCGGCGGCAATTTCGACAAGGCGACCGACAAGGCCACCTCGGCCACGCCGCTGCTGCAGAACAATTCCGAGATCTACAACCTGATCTGGACCCATACGAACGGCCCGCTGACGATCATGCCGTACGTCCAGTACACGCGTGTTCCGAAGATGCCGGCGCTGGGCGTCACCGAGAAGGCCTCGACCATGGGCGTGGCGGTGCTGGGCAAGTACAGCTTCAACGAAAACGTCTCGCTGGCCGCTCGCGCCGAGCACATCTCGAGCGATGGCGCCGGCGTGACCAACCTGCTGTACGGGACCGACAGCAAGGCCACGACCCTGACCCTGACACCGACCTATCAGAAGGGCGCGTTCTTCATCCGGGGCGAGGTCGCCTACATCAAGCTCAGCGACTACGACGCCGGCTCGGGCCTGGGCGCCAATGGCGACAAGAAGTCCCAGACCCGCGCGCTGATCGAGACGGGGATCCTGTTCTAGGACCGGGGTTCGCCCCGTCTCCTAGGGAGGCGGGGCGGCCGTCACCACCCGGCCGTCCCTCGCTTCCACCGGCCACGGCGACAGACGCGCGCCGACGCAGGGACCGCCGACGCAGGTCCCCTCCTCCACGGTGAACACCGCCCCGTGCCAGGAGCACATGATCAGGCCGCCGTCGGGGGTCAGGTAGCGGTCCAGTTCCTGGGCCAGCGGCAGGCCGGCGTGCGGGCAGCGGTCGACATAGCCGAACACCGCCTCGCCCCGGCGCACCACGAAGCCGTGGAAACGCGCCTCGCCGATCTGCAGCACATAGTTGCGCGCCTTGCCGTCGGGGATCAGGTCCAGCGGGCCGAGATTGATCCCGGCCCGGGTCGACCAGATCCTGGCGATAGCAGGCGCTTCTTCCGTCAAACCCGCTCGACCGTCTGTTCGATGGCGCCGAAGATCGAGTGGCCCTTGGCGTCCTTCATCTCGATGCGGATGGTGTCGTCGCCCAGCAGGAACGGCGTCTTGGCCGCGCCGTGCAGGATGGTCTCGACGGTGCGCAGCTCGGCCAGGCAGGAGTAGCCCAGGCCGCCTTCGCTGACCGGCTTGCCGGGGCCGCCGTCCTCGCCACGGTTCGACACCGTGCCCGAGCCGACGATCGTGCCAGCGCAAAGGCTGCGGGTCTTGGCGGCGTGGGCCACCAAGGTCCCGAAGTCGAAGGTCATGTCGACGCCGGCGTCGGCGCGGCCGAAGTCCTTGCCGTCCAGTTCGACCAGCAGGGCGCCGTGCAGCTTGCCGTCCTTCCAGGCGTCGCCCAATGCGTCGGGCGACACCGCCACCGGCGAGAAGGCGCTGTGCGGCTTGGACTGCACAAAGCCGAAGCCCTTGGCCAGCTCGGCCGGGATCAGGTTGCGCAAGCTGACGTCGTTGCACAGCATGACCAGGCGAATGGCGGCCAGGGCCTCCTCGCGGGTCGCGCCCTGCGGCACGTCGTCGACGATCACGGCGACTTCGCCTTCCAGGTCGCAGCCCCAGGCGGCGTCGCCCAGCGGGATCGGATCGCGGGGGGCCAGGAAGCCGTCCGACGCGCCCTGGTACATCAGGGGATCGGTCCAGAAGGTCTCGGGCATCTCGGCGCCGCGCGCCTGGCGCACCAGCTGCACGTGATTGACATAGGCCGAGCCGTCGACCCACTGGAACGCGCGCGGCAGCGGGCTCAGGGCGTCGTGCTCGTGGAAGCGTTCCTTGGGCACGCCGCCATGCTCGAGGCTCTCGGCCAGGCCGGCCAGCATCACCCCGCAGCGCTGCCAGTCGTCCAAGGCGGCCTGCAAGGTCGGCGCGATGGTCCCGGCGTCGGTGAACCAGGCCAGGTCGTTGGAGACCACCACAAGCCGGCCGTCACGGCCGCCCTTGAGAGACGCGAGCTTCATCAGCGCTTCCTCTTTCCCAGTTCTAATTAAGGCAGACGGGCTTTGGGAAAACCCGACCAGCACGCGTCATAGTCATCCTGAAGCGCGGAAGTCTCCAGAGCGAATTTCGTCGGCCGGATCACCCAGCGGCTTTCGAACATGAAGGCCATGGTCCCGTCGATCTTGTGCGGGGCCAGTTGGGCTTCCGTCGCCTTGTGGTGGCTGGCCACGTCGGGGCCGTGATCGCTCATGCAGTTGTGCAAGCTGGCGCCGCCGGGGACGAAGCCGCCCTCCTTGGCGTCATAGGCGCCGTGGATCAGGCCCATGAACTCGCTCATCACGTTGCGGTGGAACCACGGCGGGCGGAACGTGTGCTCGGCCACCATCCAGCGCGGCGGGAAGATCACGAAGTCGCAATTGGCCGTGCCCGGGATCTCGCTGGGCGAGGTCAGGACGGTGAAGATCGACGGATCGGGATGGTCGAAGCTGACCGTGTTGATCGTGTTGAAGCGCGACAGGTCGTAGCGGTACGGCGCCAGGTTGCCGTGCCAAGCCACCACGTCCAGCGGGCTGTGGTCCCACTCGGCAGCCCACAGCTGCCCCTGGAACTTCTGGATGACCTGGGTCGGGACGTCGATGTCCTCGAAGGCCGCCACGGGCGTCTCGAAGTCGCGCGGATTGGCCAGGCCGTTCGAGCCGATCGGCCCCAGGTCCGGCAACTTGAACGCCGCGCCATAGTTCTCGCAGACATAGCCGCGCGAGGGGCCATCCAGCTCGACGCGGAAGCGCAGGCCGCGCGGGATCACCGCGATGTGGCCGGGGCCGGCCTTCAGCACGCCCAGCTCGGTGACCAGGGTCAGCACGCCCTGCTGCGGCACGATCAAGAGCTCGCCGTCGGCGTCGTAGAACACCCGGTTCTGCATCGAGACGTTGGCGACATAGACGTGGACGCCCAGGCCGTTCTGGGTCGCGACGTCGCCATTGCCGGCCAGGGTTACCAGGCCGTCGACGAAGTCGGTCGGCTCGGCCGGGATGGCGATCGGGTCCCAGCGCAGGCGGTTGGGGGTCACGGGCTCGGCGAACGGACCGCTGACCAGCTTGGCTTGCGCGTAGGGCTGGTAGGCCCCGTGCCCGGCGCTGGGGCGCAGGCGGTAGAGCCAGCTGCGCTTGTTCTCGTGGCGCGGGGCGGTGAAGGCCGTGCCCGACAGCTGCTCGGCATAGAGCCCGAACGGAACCCGCTGCGGCGAGTTCTGGCCGATCGGCAAAGCGCCGGCCACGGCCTCGGTGGCGAAGTGGGCGCCGAAGCCGGTTTGGTAGCGGAGGTCCATGGTTGGGTCCTTGGATCTTGACGCAAGCGGAGCCGCCCTCGTCCTTCGACAAGCTCAGGATGAGGGCTACTCTAATGATCGCAGTAAACACCTCATCCTGAGCTTGTCGAAGGACGAGGTGTGGGTCCTCAGGCGTCTACCGTGATCACCCCACGGCGGATCTGGTCCAGCTCGATGCTCTCGAACAGGGCCTGGAAGTTGCCGTTGCCGAAACCCTGGTTGCCCTTGCGCTGGATGATCTCGAAGAAGATCGGGCCAAACAGGTTCTCGGTGAAGATCTGCAGCAGCAGGCCTTCGTCGCCGACATTGCCGTCCAGCAGGATGCGGTTCTTCTTCAGGCGCTCAAGGTCCTCGCCGTGGCCGGGGACGCGCTTGTCGACCAGCTCGTAATAGGTCTCGATCGTGTCCTGCAGCTTGACGCCGCGGGCGCGCAGCTTCTCGACCGTGCCGTAGATGTCGTCCGTGGTCAGGGCCAGGTGCTGGATGCCCTCGCCGTTGTACTGGCGGATGAACTCCTCGATCTGGCTCTTGTCGTCCTGGCTCTCGTTCAGCGGGATGCGGATGGCCTTGTCGGGCGCGATCATCGCCTGGCTGAACAGGCCCGTGGCCTGGCCCTTGATGTCGAAGTACTTCTGCTCCTCGAAGCCGAAGACCTGATTGTAGAAGGTCGACCAGGTGCGCATCTGGCCGCGCTTGACGTTGTGGGTCAGGTGGTCGAGCAGGTCCAGGCCGACATTGTTCTTGGCCTCTTCCAGGGCCGCGCCCGGAACCTGTTCCCAGCTGTCATAGATGGTGCCGCCATCGCCGTAACGATCGACGAGGTACAGCAGGCTGCCGCCGATGCCTTCCAGCACCTTGGCGTCCGAACCCAGCAGCGAGCGCGAGGCGTCGGCGGCCTTGGCGCCGCGCGCCAGGGCGTCGGCATAGGCCTGTTCGACGTTCTCGACGCGGAAGGCCATGCCGTTGGCCGACGGGCCGTGGGCTTCGCGGAAGTCGGCGACCTGGCCGGCCTCTTCCTGGTTGACGATCAGGTTGATGCGGCCCTGCTTGTAGCGGGTCGCGGCCTTGGTCGGGTGCTTGCTGGCGGCGACGAAGCCCAGCTGCTCGATCAGGCCGATCATGGCCGCCGGATCGGGGCTGGTGAACTCGACGAACTCGAAGCCGTCGAGGCCCAGCGGGTTCTGTTCAGTCACGAGGGTCATGCGGGTTCTCCCTGCAGGCAGGCGTTCAGCGCCCGCGCGAATGTGTCGATGTTCTCAACGGTCAGACCGGCCAGATTGATGCGGCCGGAACCCGCCATGTAGATGCCGTGGTCCTCGCGCAGCTGGGCGACCTGGGCCGGCGACAGCGGCAGCAGGGCGAACAGGCCGTGCTGACCGGCCAGCGGGGCCAGCAGCGGGACCGCCGTCGCCAGGCGCTGGCGCAGGTCGGCCACACGCTTGCGCATGGCTTCCAGTTCGGACTTCCAGAGCGTCGTGAGGGCGTCGTTTTCCAGGATAACACGAACCGTGGCGGCGCCGTGATCCGGCGGCATCGACCAGTTGGTGCGGGCGAGAGCCCGGATGTTGCTGGCGGCCAGGTCGAGCGTCGCCGCGTCGCGGGTCAGGGTGTAGAGGGCGCCGACGCGCTCACGGTAGAGGCCGAAATTCTTGTCGCAGGAATAGGCCAGCAGGCCGTCCTCGGCGGCGGCCAGAACCAGGCGCATGCCGGCGGCGTCTTCCTCGAGGCCCAGGCCCAGGCCCTGATAGGCCAGGTCGATCAGCGGAACGATCCCCTTGCGGCCAACGACCTCGGCGATCGCCGCCCATTGCTCCAGGCTGTAGTCGGCGCCCGACGGGTTGTGGCAGCAGGCGTGCAGCAGCACCGCATCACCGGCCCGCGCCGTCTCCAGCGTCGCCATCATGTCGTCGAAGCCCAGCTTCTGGGCGCGCTGGTCGTAGTGACGGAACGTGACCGTCTCGATGCCCAGTTGGTCCAGGATCTGGGTGTGGTTGGGCCAGGTCGGGGCGCCGATGAACATGCGGATGTCGGGCTTGGCGGCCAGCAGCAGCTCGCAGGCCAGGCGCACAGCGCCGGTGCCGCCCGGCGTCTGGACGCCAAACACCTCGTGGTCGACCGCGTCGCCGAAGATGATCGGCTTCAGCAGGTCCAGATAGCCGATGTCGCCTTCCGGACCGAGGTACGACTTGGTGGCCTGGGTGTTGAGCAGGATCTGCTCGGCGGCTTTCACGCTCTCCAACACCGGCGTCGCGCCGGCGTCGTCACGGAACACGCCCACGCCCAGGTCGATCTTCTCCGCGCGCGGATCGCGGCGGTACATGCCGATCAGCGACAGCAGGGAGTCCGGCGCCTGCGGCGTCAGGCCAGTGAACACGGAGGAGGTCATGAGGCGCTTCCCGTCGATCTAGGGGAAGCAGCTTATCGCTGAGACCGGGTCAGAACCTGCCGATTATGACCCGATGTGCATCGAATACGGTCACATCATGACATTGCCTGGCATCGCACCGCTCATGCGTGCCAACGCCGGCGCGCTGCCGCCTTAGAATCGCGATTGACGATTGTAGTTTTCACCCCGACACTCGTTCTACGAACGTAAATCGGAGGAATCATGAAGCGGACCTACACCCTGGCCATCGGCCTGCTGGCGGCGCTGGCGAGCGCCGGGCCGGCCTTGTGCGAGAACGCGGTGCGACCCGGTGCGAACGGCAACAAGTTCGGCTCGGTGTTCCTGGACATGGGGCCGTTCACCAAGGCCCTGACCCTGGTGCTCCTGGTCCTGATCGCCGTGGCCCTGGTCGGCGCGATCCGCCGCTGGCCACCCGGTGCGCGGCTGTCGGCGCGGCTGGCCTATGGCGGCGTGCTGCTGGGCTTGGGTGGCGCGGTGTACCAGGCCACCAACATGGTCGTGCGTGTGGTCTATGACGGCGGCGCCCCGCCGTTCGTGGTCTGGGCGCCGGGCCTGGCCGAGATGCTGCTAATGCTGACCGCGGGCCTCCTGACGTCGGCCGTCGGCATCTTCACGCGGTGGACAGTCGAATAGCGCCTATTCCATATAATCCAGCGGCAGGGCCGTGGAATCCTTGATCGTGTCCATCACGAACGCCGACCGCACGTCCTTGACCGCCGGCATCTTCAAGAGGCGCTTCATCATCAGCTCGCCATAGGCGTCGAGGTCGGGCGCCACTACCCGCAGCAGGTAGTCGAAGTTGCCGGTCATGACGTAGCAGCCCACCACCTCGGGCTCGCGCAGCACGGCCGCCCGGAAGGCCTCGGCCGCGCCCTCGGTGTGGTCGACCTGCACCTCGACATAGGCCAGCACGCCCAGCTGGGCCTTGCGGCGATCCAGCAGCGCGACATAGCCGCTGATCAGGCCCGAGGCCTCCAGCTGCTTGACCCGGCGCAGGCACGGACTGGGCGACAGCCCCACCCGCTCGGCCAGGTCGACGTTCGAGATCTTGCCGTCCTCCTGCAGGATCTGGAGGATCTTCCGATCGGCGCGGGTGAGCTTCATCGTGACCGGTTCAGGCTGTAAATTGGCAGATCATGACCGTCTAGCGCATTTCGCGGTCCACGTGGAGACGAGCCTTGCGCATGGCGCCGCTTGAGGCTCTACCATCGGGCGAGACGAGCCACGCCAGGATCCCGCATGACCGACGGCCCCTTCGCTTCCAGCGCGCCCAAGAAGCTGAAGTCTCCGTTCCAGAAGCAGGGCCAGCGGGTCTTGGGCGGCACGGCGATCGTGCTGCTTCTGCTTCTGGGCTCGTGCAGCGTGCTCAGCCACAGCACCACGGTCGAACCGGGCAATGTCGGCGTGAAGATCCGCACCCTGGGCGCATCGGCCGGCGTCGCGCCCGAGCCCCTGCCCGCCCGCTGGTACTTCCGGGGCATCGGCGAGCGGATCATCCAGTATCCGGTGATCCAGCGCACCTACAGCTACACCCGCGAGAAGGACGAGCGCGGCAACGAGAACGAGGAGATCACCTTCTCCGACAACACCGGCCTGCCGATGACGGCCGACATCTCGGTGACCCTGCAGGTCAATCCGGCCTCGGCCCCGAACCTGTACCAGACCTATCGCCTGTCGTTCGACCAGCTGCTGGACGGCCCGATCCGCAACGACGTCCGCTCGGCCGTCGCCGCCGAGGCCGAGAAGGTCGGGGTCGAGACGCTGTACAGCGGCGGTCGCCAGATGGTGATCCAGAAGGCCTATGCCCGGGTGTCCAGCAAGTGGGCCCGTCATGGCGTGACGGTCTCGCAGCTCGACTGGATCGGCTCGATCCGCTACCCGGCCGCCATCATCCAGCAGATGCAGGCCAAGACCCAGCTGGAGCAGGAAGCCTTGGCCGCCAAGGCCCTGGAAGCCAAGGAAACCGCCCTGGCCAACGCCGCCATCGCCAAGGCGCGCGGCGAGGCCGAGTCGATCCGCATCAAGGGCGAGGCCCTGCGCGCCAACCCGCAGGTGCTGCAGCAGCTGGCCATCGAGAAGTGGAACGGCGAGCTGCCCAAGGTGACGGGTGGATCTACGCCGTTCGTGAAGATCGACTAGGGCGCGGACGGCAAGGTCAGCGTCGCGGCCTCCAGGCCGGGCGCGCTGGCCTTGACGGTCAGCTTGCCCGTGCCGCCCCCACGCACCAGGGCCGTCGCCGTGCCGCGATAGGTCGCGCGGACCGGTGAGGCGAACGGCGTGTGGTCGGCGGGCGAGGCGTTGTCGGCGGCCACGAACTTGCCAGCACCCGACACCGCGAAGGTGATGGCCGCCTCGGCCGAGGGCACGACCACCCCCTTGGCGTCGACCACCTTGGCGCGGACGAAGGCCAGGTCGTCGAAGCCCGTCCCGACCGCCTTGTCGTCGCTGGCTAGCACGATCTTCTTGGCCGCGCCGGCCGTGCGCAGCACGTCACGCGGTCCGCCGCCGACGCAGCTGGCGACCACCTCGCCCGGCGCGAAGGTCACGCTCCACTGGCGGGGCGAGCCGTCGGCGGGCAGCGGCTTGGCGCCCAGGGCGCGGCCGTTCAGGGTCACGTCGACCGAGGGGCAGTTGCTGTAGACCTCGATCGTCTCGGGATGCGCCGACAGGTCCTCGGGCGTCCAGTCGTCGAAGATCCGGGGCTTCTGGGCGGGCGTCGCCACCGCGACCATGGTCGGCAGGGCCGGCGCGGGACCGGCCCCGTCGTTGGAGGGCGGCGGCGCGGCCGGGGCGGCGTTGCGCACCACGTGGATGACCGGCGTCTCCGACCACCAGCCCGCGCGCTGCATGCCGGTGACCTTCACCTGGCCGGTGCGATCCAAGAGGCCGGCGGGGTTGCCGATATTGGGCCAGCCGCTGCGGTCGGACTCGCCCAGATAGTCGACGCCGGTCCACAGGAACATGCCGGCATAGGGGGCGAAGTCGCGTACGGCGACCCACGAGCCGCGCGTATGGCTGTTCTCGGTGCCGACGATCTTGCGGGTGGGCTTGTCGGTGCTGGCCTTGGTCAGCTCGCCTTCGCGATAGTTCTGGCCGACCACGTCCAGCATGTCGGCCAGGCCGTTGCTGTAGTCGCCCGTCACGTTGGGTCGGAACAGACCCATGGTCACCGGCCGGGTCGGATCGGTGGCGTGCATGACGTTGAGCAGGCTGCTCAGCGCCGCCTTGGCCTGGACCGGATAGGCGGTGTCGTGGATCTCGTTGCCGGCGCTCCAGATCACCACGCTGGGGTGGTTGCGGTCGCGGCGCAGCATGTCGCGGGCGTCGCGCTTGTGCCAGTCGCTGAAGAACAGGTGGTAGTCGCCGGGCGTCTTGGCGACGTTCCACTGGTCGAACAGCTCGTCCATGACCACGAAGCCCATACGGTCGGCCAGGTCCAGGAACTCCGGCGACGGCGGGTTGTGGGCGGTGCGGATGGCGTTGACGCCCAGGGCCTTCAGGGCCGTGAAGCGCTGGCGCCAGACCGCCAGGGGCACGGCCGCCCCGACCGCGCCGCCATCGGCGTGCAGGGCCACGCCCTTGAGCTTGAAGTTCTTGCCGTTCAGCCAGAAGCCGCTCTCGGCCTTGAACTCGGCGGTGCGGATGCCGAACGGCACGGTTTCGAGATCGCCGGCCTGGCCACCTTCGCCGATCACCCGGATCGAAGCCTGGTAGAGGTTGGGCGTGTCCAGGTCCCACAGCTTGGGCGAAGCGATCGCCAGCTCGGCGGTCAGGGTCTCGGTGCGGCCGACATCGACGGCGACCGGCGCCGCCGTCTGGCGGGCCACGACCTTGCCGTCGGGACCGGTGACGACGATCTCCAGCCCGGCGCGGGCGTTGGTCTTGCCGCCGTTGGTGACGTCGACCTGGACCTTGGCGGTCGCCTGGTCCGCGCTGATGACGGGCGTGCTGACGAACGCCCCGCCCTGCTCGACATAGAGGTCGCCCGTCTCGATCAGCCGGACCTTGCCGTAGATCCCCGAGCCCGCGTACCAGCGCGACGAGGGGGCGAAGGCGGTGTCGGCCCGCACGGCCAGCACGTTGCGGCCGTCGGCCTTGAGAAAGTCGGTGACGTCGTAGCGCAGGCCGACATAGCCGCTGGGGCGGTGACCCAGGTGGTGGCCGTTGATCCAGACGCCGCTGCGCTCCATCACCCCGTCCAGCTCGACGAAGACCCGGCGGCCCGGGGTCGGCTTGGCGTCCAGCATCCGGCGGTACCAGGCCACCCCGGTCGGCAGGAAGCCCCCTGCTCCACCCGCCCGCGCCTTGACGTCGAACGGCCCGGCGATGGCCCAGTCGTGCGGGACCGAGACCTTGGTCCAGCCGGAGTCATCGAGTGCGAGCGTCTCCGCGCCTTCGGGATCGCCAACGAAGACCTTCCAGTCCTCGGTCAGCGGCGTCGTCTGGCGATCAGCCGCGCTAACGGCGGAGCCAAGCAGCAGCGCGAGCGTCGCGCCGGCGAACAAGAGGCCCGTTTTCGACAAGCCGTCCTCCCTGGTGTCGCCGAACGCGGCAACTCTCATTATTCGGGACGATATCCCATTAAATGAAAGGCTAGCGTCAAAGCGGCAGGGTGGTCAATCAGGCGTAGCGCTCAAGGCAAAACGCCCCGGGTTTCCCCGAGGCGCTCTGTCATTTCTTAGATCCGGGCCCCTTATCGGGGTCGCCCTTTCAGTTGGCCAGACGGCGCAGGAAGGACGGGATTTCCAGGTCTTCGCCGTCGTCGGTCTGCGGCGTCTCGATCGGCTGCAGCTGCGGACGCACGCTCTGGGTCGAGCGGGCCTGCGGTTGCGGAGCCGAGGCGGTCTGCTGCTCGTAGCGCTGGCGACCACCGCCGAACATCGAGAAGAAACCACCACCCTGCTTCTGGGGGCGACGCTCTTCGTAATAGTTCTGCTCGGGGAACAGAGGCTCCTCAGAGACCGGAGCGTCATCGACCATCGGGTCGACGATGCGGGTAACCTGGCGAGCGGCCGGCTGGGTGATGCGCGGCTCTTCAGCGACGGGTTCGTCGTAGTAGAGCTCGGCTTCCGGTTCCGGTTGCGGCGCCGACATGACGATCTCGGGCTCAGGCGCCATCGGCTCCGGCGCGAAGGCCGACGACGGACGCTCTGCCGGGCGAGCGGCTTCGTAGCGGGCGGTCGGACGGGCCGGTTCCGGCTGCGGGGCCGGACGGGTGGTGTCGGCGATCAGCGGCTGGGTCGTGGTGTTGCGAGTGACGGGCTTGGGCTCGATCTGCTGGATCGAGGCGCCGTCCATGCCGGTGGCGACCACCGACACGCGGATCACGCCTTCCAGCGACGGGTCAAAGGCCGCGCCGAAGATGATGTTGGCTTCCGGGTCGACCTGGTCCGAGATCGCGTTGGCGGCCTCGTCGACTTCCAGCAGGGTCATGTCCATGCCGCCGGTCACGTTGACCAGCACGGCCTTGGCGCCCTTCAGCGAGACTTCGTCCAGCAGCGGGTTGGCGATGGCGTTCTGGGCGGCCATCAGGGCGCGGTCTTCGCCGGTGCCCTCGCCGGTGCCCATCATCGCCTTGCCCATCTCGGTCATGACCGTGCGGACGTCGGCGAAGTCGAGGTTGATCAGGCCCGGCAGGACCATCAGGTCGGTGATCGAACGGACGCCCGAGTGCAGCACCTGGTCGGCCATGCCGAAGGCTTCGGCGAAGGTCGTGCGCTCGTTGGCGACGCGGAACAGGTTCTGGTTCGGAATGACGATCAGGGTGTCGACGTAGCGCTGCAGCTCCTGGATGCCGCTATCGGCCAGGCGCATGCGGTGACGACCTTCGAAGTGGAAGGGCTTGGTCACGACGCCGACGGTCAGGATGCCGCGCTCACGAGCGCACTTGGCGATGATCGGGGCCGCGCCGGTGCCGGTGCCGCCGCCCATGCCGGCGGTGATGAAGACCATGTGCGCGCCGTCGAGGTGCTCGCCGATCTCCGGGAAGGATTCTTCAGCCGCGCTCATGCCCACTTCGGGATGCGCGCCGGCGCCCAGGCCCTGCGTGATCTGCACGCCGAGCTGGATGCGACGATCCGTTTTCGCGAACTGAAGCTGCTGCGCGTCGGTGTTGGCCACCACGAACTCAACACCCTCGAGACCCGCCTCGATCATGTTGTTCACAGCGTTGCCGCCAGCGCCGCCCACACCGAACACCACGATACGCGGCTTCAGTTCAGTCGTACGCGGCGCGGAAAGAGAAATAGCCATGGGACCCTCGCGTCCTTAACGCCGAAATCGTCGAACTAGACCTCGGCGACACCCGATCGCCCAGGATTGCCTCGACGATCGTGTTAACAGAACAACCACCATCGTTAATCGGCAGTTAACTGCATAATCTGAGTCGTGGTCGGGTCGAGCGCGACCGTGGGATAAATTGTGGTCTATCAACAGAAAACCCAAGCGAACTAAGGGTTCAGCAAGGATCCACAGCGGCGTGCGACCGAACGACGCTGAGTCGCAATTCTGGCCAATACCGGCCGTTTGGAGCAGCAAAAAGGCCCGGCGAGAAGCTCGGCCGGGCCTTCAAGGTTAAACAGTAGAGTTAATCACGCTTAAAACTTGAAGCGTCGGTTTAGTCCGAAAACCGGTCCCCACTTTTCGGACCGACGCTTAAAACTTAAGAGCTTGGCTACAGACCCAAGCTAGAGGTTGTCGCGCAGCCAGGCCGCGGCCTTGGCCATCGGCGAAGCATTGGGATCCAGCGGACGCTTGCGAGCCACGCCGCCGGCCAGGGCCTTGGACGAGACAGCCTCGCGCGGGCCGAAGGCGGTGCGGTGCAGCGTGCCGGCGGCGGCGCAGAAGGCCGGACCCGAGGCGGCGTCGGCCAGGTGCGGCACCCGGCGCGGACGGCCCAGGCGGACGGGACGATCGAACACGCGCACAGCGACTTCGCGGACGCCGGCCAGCTGGCTGGCGCCGCCCGTCAGGACGATGCCCGCGCCCGGCTCGACCGGCGCGCCCGAGGCCTTCAGGCGCTCGCGCAGCAGTTCCAGGGTCTCTTCCACGCGCGGCTGGATGATGCCCTTGAGCAAGCTGCGCGGCGCGATCACCGGACCCGCGCCCGGATCGTCGCCGCGCGGCGGGGCTTCGATCATCTCGCGGTCCTCGTTGGCCGAGGCGATGGCGCTGCCGTGCAGGGTCTTGATGCGCTCGGCGCCGACCACCGAGGTCTGCAGGCCACGGGCGATGTCCTGCGTCACGTGCCCGCCGCCGACGGCCAGGCTATCGACGTGGCACAGGGCGCCGTTGTTGAACACGGCCACCGAGGTCGAGCCGCCGCCCATGTCGATGCAGACCGCGCCCAGGTCCATCTCGTCCTCTTCCAGCGCGGCAAGCGCGGAAGCGAACGGCGCGGCGACCACGCCTTCGAAGGACAGGTGGGCGCGTTCGACGCAGTGGGCCAGGGTGTGGAAGATGTTCTCGTTGACCGAGACGACCAGCAGTTCCAGGCCCAGCGAGCGGCCGAACATGGCGCGCGGGTCGCGGATGCCGCGCTGGCCGTCGACCGACCAGGCGATCGGCAGCAGGTGGATCGGCTTGCGGCCGGGAATACGAACCTGCGCCAGGGCCGAAGCGATGGCGCGCGACAGGTCGCCGTCGCCGATCGGGCGGGCGCCCAACGAAACCTGAGTGTGGACGCGGTTGGACGCCAGCTGGCCGCCGGCGGTGCAGACCGACACGCCTTGCACGTTGACGCCGGCCACGGTCTCGGCGCGTTCGACAGCCTGGGCGATCGCTTGCGCGGCCTCGTCCAGGTTGACGATCGCGCCGCCCCGCACGCCGCGCGACTGGACGTAGCCCACGCCGGCCGTCGTCAGGGTGCGGTTCTCGCGGTGAACGCCGTCGGCCTTCATGATGAAGCACGTGACCTTGGACGCGCCCAGGTCGACGGCCGCGATGGCGGGCTGGCGCACGAGCGTGGCCTTCAGGCCCTCGCGAGCTTGCTTCCGTTCCTCCAGTCGCGACATCGCTATCGTCACCTCAGCACACTAAATCTACGCGCCACCGGCCGCGGGCTGCCCAGGCAGCGCCGCGTCGCGGGGTCGAACAGCCACCATTTCGGGGTCGCGCAGATCGATCCGCGCAAAACCCATGTCCAGGATTCGCTGTCGTTGGTCGAGCTGATCCAATTGAATCAGCGCGGATTCTTCGTCAATGGCCGGCAGCTGGATCAGCGAGCCGTCCTTCAGTCGAAGATCCCAACGACGGTCATCCACCCGCACCAGCGCTTCCAGTCGGTCGCGCAGACGCGGTCGAGAAGCGACGGCCGGCAGGATCAAGCCCGCGGCCTGGTCCGCCCCCTGCCCCACCACCAGCGGCAGCTGGGGGAAGCGGGCCGGATCGGCCTCGGTGATCACGCGGCCTTCGCCGTCGATAACCTTCATGCGGCCCTGGTTTTGCCAGACCGCCAGCGCCGGCCGCTCTTCCACCGCGATCAGCACGGTGTCGGGCAGCATGCGCACGACTTTCGCGTCCTTCACCCAACCCACGCCCTGCACCTTGGTGCGGACGTCGTTCAGGTCCATCCCCAGCGTCGGCTGGTTCAGATAGAGGCCCGAGGCCGCCAGGATGTCGGCCTGGGCGGTCGAGGACGCGCCACGAATATGAACCGTCTTCAGCTTGAAGCCGGCGGAAGCGAAACTGTTGTCGACGCCATGGACCATGGACATGCCGATGCGCTCGGCCCGATGGCCGGTCGCCAGCATCACCACAAGACCGAGACCCAAGGCCGCGCCGGCAACCGTCAGGGCGACCGTGGGCGACAGACCCACGCCCTTGGCGGCGTGCAACTTGGCGGCCGGCTGCGCCCCCCGGGGCGCCGGCTTACCTTTGCTCGGACTTGCGGGCGCTTCGGCCCGGGGTCGCCTAGGCTTAGGCAGTCCCCCCCGCACTACAGCGGGCATAAGCGTCCTCCACGATCCACAAAACTAACTGGTCAAACGGGATCCCGACGTGATCGGCCTGCTCGGGAGCGAGCGAGGTCGGCGTCATGCCGGGCTGCGTGTTGACCTCTAGAAGGACCAGAATGTCGTTAATGTCGTCATAACGGAAATCCGACCGGGTTACCCCTTGGCAACCAAGAGCCGAGTGCGCCAGTTCGGCCATCCGCATGGCGCGATCCCTTACGCCATCAGGGATTGGGGCGGGTAGGACGTGGATCGATCCGCCTTCGGAGTACTTGGCCTCGTAGTCGTAGAAACCTGTGGATGCACGGATATCCGTTACCGCCAAAGCCCTGGGACCATTTGACTCACCCAGCACCGCCACGGCCAATTCCAACCCCCGGATGTAGGGCTCAACCATGACTTCCTCGCCGAAAGTCCAGGAAGGCGAGGCAAGTTCTTCCGGCGGACGGTTCGCGCCCTCGAACACCAGGAACACCCCGACCGACGATCCCTCGGCATTGGGCTTAACGACATAGGGGGGCTGCAACACATGGTCGCGCGCGACATCGTGTCGGTTGTAGAGGCCGCCGCCCGGAACGATCACGCCGGCGGCCGCCAGCACGGCCTTGGCCTTGGCCTTGTCCATCGCCAGAGCCGACGGCAGGACGCCCGAGTGGGTGTAGGGCAGCTTCAGGGTTTCCAGTACGCCCTGGACGCAACCGTCCTCGCCCCATTCGCCGTGCAGGGCGTTGAAGACCATGTCGGGCTTGGTGGCGGTCAGGACCTGGGCGACGTCCTTGCCCGGATCGATCCGCGAGACCTTGGCCCCCAGCCGCTCCAGCGCGTCGGCGCACTCGCGGCCCGACACCAGGCTGACCTCGCGTTCCGACGAAGGGCCGCCGAGCAGGACGGCGATGTGGCGGCCAAGCAGGGGCTGGGTGGTCATGTGGGCGGACACTCTTAGGAGCTGCGACGTTGAGCCACTCCTAGTCAGCGCCGATGACGCTGCCAACTGTCCAATCGTCAAACGAAGCGTGTCATCCCGGCCGCAGCGAAGCGGAGAGCCGGGACCCAGGGCAACCGCACTGCGCCGGCCCCTGGGTCCCGGATCGGCCTACGGCCGTCCGGGATGACACGGTGTTTGCAGTCGTTAGTGCGAAGCCGGCCCGCCCGCCGCCTTGATCACGCGGAAGTCGATGCCCGTCTCGGCCACCAGGTAGATCAGGCTGGCCCAGGCGGCGACGTTCTGCGCCAGCTCGTCGGGACGCACCTTGTTCAGGGTGTCGTCGGCGGTGTGGTGGTAGTCGAAGTAGCGGGTGGCGTCCTGCTCCAGCTCGACCGAGGGCACGCCGGCCTCTTCCAGGCCCTCGATGTCGGCGCCGCCGTGGGTGGCGGGGGTGCGGCTGACATAAATCTTCAGCGGGGCCAGGACATTGGCGGCCACCGTGGCGAACGGATGGGCTTGGGCGCCGGCCGGCAGCTTCAGCGCGAAGACACGGTCCGCGCCGGTGTCGCTTTCGCCCGCCAGGACGATCTTGGCGACCTCGTCCTTGTGGGCGGCGATATAGGCTTCCGACGAGCCGCCGCTTTCTTCCGAGCCGAACATCACCACGCGGATGGTGCGCTTGGGGTGCTTGGGCAGGTCGCCGATCAGCTTGGCCGCGGCCGTGGTGATGGCCACGCCCGTGGCGTCGTCCAGGGCGCCGGTGCCGACGTCCCAGCTGTCCAGGTGGCCGCCAATAACGATGACTTCGTCCGGCTTTTCCGAGCCCTTGATCTCGCCCGAGATGTTCCAGGCCACGTCATTGGCGTCGGTGGTCGAGGCCAGCTTCAGCTTGATGCGCAGCGGCTTGCCTTCCTTAGCCAGGCGCTCCAGCTGCTCGGCTTCCGGCACGCCCATGGCGGCCGAGGGGATCGAGGCGACGCCGTCGCCGAAGGCGGTGACGCCGGTGTGCGGCACGGTCGAGTCCGAGGTCGAGATCGAGCGGATCAGCAGGGCCACGGCGCCGCGCTTGGCGGCCTCCACCGGACCCGAGCGGCGCGAGATGCCGGCGACGCCATAGCCCGAACCGTCCTGGGCCTTGACCATCGGCTGGGTGATGACGGCGATCTTGCCCTTCAGCGCGCCCTCGGGGGCGGCCATCATCTCGGCATAGGTGCGGAACAGGGCGACGTCGGCTTCGATGCCTTCGGCCGGGGTCGGCACGGTGCGGCCCAGGCCCACGATGCCCAGCTTCATCGGATAGGGACCGACCAGCTCGGCGCTCTCTTCACCGCGCGTCCACGACGGCTTGGCGAACTGCTCGACCTTCACGTCGGTGAAGCCCAGAGCCTTGAACTTGGCCACGCCCCAGTCCTTGGCGCGCTCCATGGCCGGCGAACCGACCAGGCGCGGGCCGATATTGGTGGTCAGGTCCTCGGTGATGTCCCAGGCCAGGCGGTCCAGCAGCGCCTTGTCGCGCAGGGCCTCAGCGGTGGCGACGGGGTCCTTGGCCGGGGCGCCGTCGAAGTAGTCCTTGATGCCCTGCTTCTGGGCGGCGGTGGCGCTAGCCTTGGCCGGCTTAGAAGTCTGGGCATGGGCGACGCCCGAAACGAGGGCCAGCGCGGCGGTGGCGACCAGAAGACGACGGTACATGAGCAAGGATTCTCCCCAATGGCCGGGGAGTCATAGCACCGGTTCCTGACATGGGGAGTCAGCAATGGAGCGCGGGATGGCGATGCCTAAAAGATCCTCCCCCTAGCGGGGGAGGTGGTCGCGGAGCGACCGGAGGGGGAAGTGCTGCCGAGCCGGCCCCTTCCCTCTCCGTCGCCTTGGGCGACACCTCTCCCCTGGGGAGAGGGTCTTAAACCGATCGCCCGATCCGCTTGATCTCCCAGTCCAGCTGCACGCCGGTCTTTTCCAGCACGTCGGCCCGCACGGCCTCGCCCAGACCTTCCAGGTCGGCGGCGGTCGCCTCCCCCGTATTGATCAGGAAGTTGCTGTGCAGCGGCGAGAACATCGCCCCGCCATACGGCTTGCCGCGCCAGCCGGCCTCGTCGACCAGCTTCCACGACGAGTGGCCCGGCGGGTTCTTGAAGGTCGAGCCGCCGGTCTTTTCGCGGATCGGCTGGGTGGTCTCGCGGCGGCTGGTGATCTCGGCCATGCGGGCCTTGATCGCCTCGGGTTCGTCGGCGGTCCCTTCATAGATCGCGTCCAGCACGATCAGGTCCGCGCCCATCAGCGCGCTGTGGCGATAGGTGTAGTCGAAGCCTTCGCCCGAGATCTCGGACACCTCGCCAGCACGGTTCATCACCCGCGCGGACTGGATGACATTGACGGTCTCGGAGCCATAGCAGCCGGCGTTCATGATCACCGCGCCGCC
This sequence comes from Caulobacter sp. GW821-FHT10A06, assembly GCF_059415805.1. Classification (NCBI taxonomy): domain Bacteria; kingdom Pseudomonadati; phylum Pseudomonadota; class Alphaproteobacteria; order Caulobacterales; family Caulobacteraceae; genus Caulobacter; species Caulobacter sp. GW821-FHT10A06. The sequence goes on along the minus strand of NZ_JBWKNY010000006.1, from coordinate 82,566 downwards.
GATCGTGCCGGGGATGCCGGCATAGAACTCCAACCCGGCGATGCCGGCTTCCGCCGCCTTGCGGGCCAGGATGGCGTCGGGCACGGCGCTGCCGGCCTTGATGCGATTGTCGCCCAGGGCCTCGACGGTGTTGAAGCCCTTGCCCAGGCGGATGATCACCCCGTCGACGCCGGCGTCACGGACCAGCAGGTTCGAGCCCACGCCGATGGCCAGCACCGGCACGGCCGGATCCAGGGCCTTCAGGAAGTCCGACAGGTCCTGCTCGTCGGCCGGCAGGAACACCACGTCGGCCGGACCGCCGACGCGGAACCAGGTGAACGGCGCCAGCGCCTCGTCGATCAGCAGCTTGCCCCGGACGGCGGGGAGATTGGTTTTCCAGGTCATGTCAGGCGGAAACCTTGCGCGATCGCCTGCGAGAGGCCCAAACAACGAAGACAAACGCGACGGCGAGAACGATCGCGCCGCCTTCCAGCAGGCCGATCAGCGCTCGATCCGTCGCCGAGATGAAGACGGTTCCCGCCTTAACGACCAGCGGAATCGTATGGTCGCCGACCGCCTGATGGGGCCGGTCATTGGCCAGGGCATGGCCGAAACCATAGCGCCCCAGCATGTCGGCCAACATCAGCCCCAGGATCGTCGCCCTGGCGACAAGCCATCCCCGTTGCGTCACTTGGACAGCGCTTCCAGCTGACCGGGCAGTGCATAGGACCACGAGGTGATGTCGCCCGCGCCCAGCAGCACGACCAGGTCGCCGCTGGCCGCCTCGGCCGCGATCAGCTCCGGCAGGGCCGCCGGGCTCTCCAGCGGCAGCGCGCGGCGGTGGCCGAACTTCTTGAGGCCTTCAACCAGGTGGTCGCGGTCGACGCCCTCAATCGGCTGCTCGCCGGCCGTATAGACGTCGGCGACGATCACCGTGTCGGCGTCGTTGAAGCAGCTCGAAAACTCGGTCATCAGGTCGCGCAGGCGCGTGTAGCGGTGCGGTTGGACCACGGCGATGACCTTGCCTTGCGTGACCGCGCGGGCGGCCTTCAGCACGGCGGCGATCTCGACCGGGTGGTGGCCATAGTCGTCGACCACGCGGATGCCGTTGGCGACGCCCGTGGTGGTGAAGCGGCGCTTGACCCCGCCAAAGCCCGCCAGGCCCTTGGCGATGGCCGCCGCGTCGATGCCCAGTTCGCGGGCCACGGCCACGGCGGCGGTGGCGTTCAGCACGTTGTGGTGGCCGGCCATCGGCATCTTCAGGCCGTCATAGCGGACCTGCTCGCCGTTCAGCGGCGACACCACGATGTCGAACTTGGCGCCCTCGGGGCCCATCTCGATGTTGGAGACGCGGACCTCGGCTTGCGGGTTGGTGCCGTAGGTCACCAGGCGACGGTTCTCGATCCGCGAGGTCAGGGCCTGCACTTCCGGGTGGTCGGTGCAGACAGCCGCGAAACCGTAGAACGGGATGTTCTGGATGAAGTCCTGGAAGCCCTTCTTCACCGCATCGAAGTCGCCCCAGTGGTCAAGGTGCTCGGCGTCGATATTGGTGACGATGGCCACGGTGGACTTCAGCTTCAGGAAGCTGCCGTCGCTCTCGTCGGCCTCGACGACGATCCAGTCGCCCTCGCCCACCTTGGCGTTGGTGCCATAGGCGTTGATGATGCCGCCGTTGACCACGGTCGGGTCCAGGTCGCCGGCGTCCAGCAGGGCCGCGACCATCGAGGTCGTGGTCGTCTTGCCGTGCGTGCCGCCGACGGCGACCGAGAACTGCAGGCGCATCAGCTCGGCCAGCATCTCGGCGCGGCGCACCAGGGGCAGGCGCTTGTCGCGGCCGGCGGCCATCTCGACATTGTCGGCCTTGATCGCGGTCGAATAGACGATCGCCGACGCGCCTTCGACATTGGCCGCGTCCTGTCCGATGAAGATGCGCGCGCCCAGCTTTTCCAGCCGCTCGGTATTGGCGCTGGCCTTGGCGTCGCTGCCCTGAACGGTGTAGCCGATACGCAGCATGATCTCGGCGATGCCGGACATGCCTATGCCGCCGATGCCGATGAAGTGCACGGGGCCGAGTTCGAAGGGGACGGGGCGTCGACGCTGGATCATGAAAAGCCGATTAGACCAATTCCGCGCGGCGGGAAACGCCCTCCTGGCTCTGTGCGTGTGCGTATCGCCCGCATCGGCTCAGGCCCAGCTTGAACTGCGCCTGGCCGATGTCGGCCGCTTCGCCGTGTTCGTGGACATGGGCAGCGTCCAGTGGACCGGCCGGACGGCCAAGCTCCGCGTGCTCCAGGTGACCGAAGGCGGCTTCAAGGCCGGGGCCGAAGAGTTCTGGGGCGGCTGGCGCCACGAAGTCATCGACTGCGACGCCCGCACCATCGCCCATGCCGGCTTCGGCAGCATCCGCGCGGGTGGGCGCGAAGGGCCGGTAACGGGCGACCTGCGCCCGGCCGCGCCGTTGCCAGCGGGCAGCGCGGACGAGGCGGTGGCCAAGGTGGTGTGCGACGGCTGGCGGCCGTTCGCGAAGGTTGCGGCGCCGACCAGCGTTGAGGACGCTGTGACGATCGGGCGACCGCTGATCGAGACCGGCGCCGAACCCTGAGCCCACGCAACCGCAGAGCGCCTGGCGCGCTCTGTCGGCATGACCCTGTCCCGCGAAATCCTGATCGACCGTCTGGTCAAGGCCGGCGAGGCCGAGGTCGCCGGCGCGCCGGCCGACGAGATCGCCAGCTATTTCGACACCGAGACTTTCCGCTTCCACGGACCGGATGGCTTCGAGACCGACTATGCGGGGCTGAACGCCTATTTCGAGTCGATCCGCGCGGCCTTCGACGACCGGACCATTCGGCGCGGCATCATCGTCGTCGACGGCGATACGGTCGCCTGCCAGACCTGGATCGAAGGGACTTTCGTCCGCGACTTCACGATGTCGCCCGCCGGCCCGCTGCCGCCCAACGACGCGCGGGTCACCTGGGACCTGATCAACATCTTCCGCTTCGATGACCAGGGCCGACTGATCGAGGAGTTCGTGCGCACGGACTATCGCAGCTTCCTGCGCCAGCTGGGGGCGGAAGGCCGCTAGCGCGCCGTCCGCTCCACCAGGTCCGCCAGCTTCTCGGCCGCGTCCGGCGTGGCCACGCTGCGCGCGCCTTCGGCCATCCGCGCCAGGCGTTCGGGGTTCTTGAGCAGGGCGTTGAGCGCCCCCGCCATGGCGTCGACCGTCAGTTCGTCTTCCAGACACACGGCCGCGCCGCCCGCCTCTTCCAGGAGCTTGGCGTTGAAGCGCTGGTGGTCGTCGGCGGCGATCTTCAGCGGCACCAGGATCGAGGGCCGGCCGGCGACGGCCAGCTCGGTGCAGGTCGACGCGCCCGAGCGGCCGACGACCAGGTGGGCCTGGCGCAGATAGCCGGCCATATCGCGGAAGAACGGCGCGACCTCGCAGTCGACCATGGCGTTGCGATAGGTCTTGCGCGCGCCTTCCATGCTCTCGGCGCGGGCCTGCTGGAACACCTTGAGGCGGCCGCGGATGTCCTCGGGCAGCTTGGCGATGGCTTCCGGGATCAGCTCGGACAGCAGGCGCGCGCCCTGGCTGCCGCCGGTCACCAGAATGCGCAGCTGCACTTCCGGGGCGATGTAGGGCACGTCGTAGAGCGCCCGCACCGGCGGGCGCACGGGATTGCCGACGACGTGAGCCTTGGCCTTCACCGCCGGCTTGGCCATCTGCAGCGTCGGGAAGGCGCAGGCGACCTCGTTGACGCGCGGGGCCAGGAAGCGGTTCACGCGGCCCAGGACCGCGTTCTGCTCGTGGATCACCGTGGGGCGCTTCTGGCTGAGCGCGCCCAGCAGGGCCGGCAGGGCGGGATAGCCGCCGAAGCCGACCACGACGGCCGGGTCCAGGCGCTTGAAGGCCGCGCGAGCCTCCATCACGCCCTGCATGACGACGAAGCCGGCCTTGATCATGCCCAGCGGGTCGTTGGACTTGGCCGTGGCGGCCGACAGCGCCAGGCGCTCTTCGGCCGGGAACTTGTCGGCGTACAGCGCGCCGCGATCGTCCGTGGCCAGCACGACGCGCCAACCGCGCGCGGCCAGGGCTTCAGCGAGCGCCTGGGCGGGGAACATATGGCCGCCGGTTCCCCCGGCGGCGACGACTGCCAGCTTGCTCATATCAGGCGAACGCGCCGCCCAGGCTGAACTCGCCCGTCGCCCCGTAGGCGCCGGGGCGCTTACGCACCAAGGCCAGGGCCATGCCCAGCGTCAAACCCATCGCCAGCATCGAAGAGCCCCCGTAACTGATGAACGGGAGCGTCATGCCCTTGGTCGGGATCATGTTCAAGTTCACGGCGATGTTAATGATGGCCTGCTGGCCCACCAGGACGAACAAACCGGCCGCCGCGACCTGCTCGAACGGGTCGTTCAGCTTCATGGCCTTGTACAGCCCGCGCACCACGACGAAGGCGAACAGCGCGATCAGGGCCCACGAAAAGATCAGGCCGTATTCCTCGGCCGCCACCGAATAGATGAAGTCGGTGTGCAGGTCGGGCACGTGGCGCTTCATGACGCCCTCCCCCGGCCCGCGCCCGAACAGGCCGCCGGCCCGGATGGCCTCGGCGGCGCGAGTGATCTGGTGGGTGTCGGCCTGGTCGGGGCTGAGGAACTTCTGCACGCGGGCATGCACGTGGTCAAACAGGAAGTAGGTCGAGCCCAGGCCCGCCAGCGCCACAGCGCCCAGGCCCATGATCCACGAGATCGGCACCCCAGCCATCCAGAAGGCGGCCCCGAAGGCGATGGTGATCAGCACGGTCTGGCCCACGTCCGGCTGCACCAGCAGCAGGGCCACGGCGATGAAATAGAGCAGGAAGGCGATCGACACGCCGGGCACGCCCTCGCCCTTCTGGCCTTCCGAGAACATCCACGAGACCAGCACGATCAGCGCCGGCTTCATGAACTCGGACGGTTGCAGGGTGAAGCCGCCGAACTGCAGCCAGCGCGTCGCGCCCTTGGCGTTGTGGCCGATGAACGGCAGGGCGATCATGATCGCGATCGCGGCGATGTAGATGAAGAACGCCGCCCTCCGGATGCCCTTGGGCGACAGCATCGACACCGTCAGCATCACCACCGTCGAGGCGGTGGCGAAGAAGCACATGCGGATGGCGAAGTGGAACTGGTCGTCGATGCCGATCCGCTGGGCTGCGGCCGGGCTCGAGGCGAACGACAGCAGCATGCCCAGGGTCACCAGCAGCGCGGTGGCGCCCAGCAACCAGCGATCGGTCGTCCACCACCAGATGCCGAGCGCGGTGCGGTCGGTGCGGGCGAAGGCATGTGTCGCGTTGGAGGCCATGGCCGGAGAGTCGGACCGCAGGGTTAATCAAAGCTTGCTGCGCCGTTGTACGCCGGTGGACATGCGGCGAAAAGCGCGTGGAAGACGACCCGATCCGAGGTAGGAGAGGCTCATGTCCGCCTCCGACGACCTCCGCACGCTCGAAACGACCGCCGACGCGGCCGAACGCAACACCCTGGCGCTGAAGCTGGCCGAGCAGAAGACACAAGGCCTGGACGTCGTGCTGGCCCGCCTGATCCAGCGCCCGGACCTCATCGACAAGCGCGGCACGCTGGTCCACGCCCTGGGCTATCTGGACTGCTCGGACCATGTCGGCCTGTTGGTCGAGCTTGTCCTGACCGCCGACTTCGAGGTCGCCCACGAGGCTCTGCAGGCTCTGGAGACCGTCGAGGAAGCCGACGGCGAGGACATCGAACAGGCCTTCGACCGCTTCCAGGCGGTCCACGCCGACCCGAACCTCCCGGCCTGGCGCAAGGAGCTGCTCGAGGACCTCTCCGAGATGTTCGACTAGCCCAGCGCCTGCCTAGTCCAGGCGACAATCTGGGCCGTGCTCATCGCGCCCGCCTGGCGAGCCACGGGCGCGCCGTCCTTGAACAGGATGAGAGTCGGGATGCTGCTGACGTTCAGCGCCCCGGCGGCGGCGGGTTCGGCTTCCGAGTCCAATTTCAGCAGACGCACGGCCGGCTCCAGCTGACGGGCGGCGGCCTCGAAGTGTGGAGCCATGGTCCGGCAGGGTCCGCACCACGGCGCCCAGACGTCCAGCAACAGGGCCGTACCCTTGGTCAGCCGGCGATGGCGGGCGAGATCGGCGCCGGTCACCGCCGTCGGCTTGCCGGTGAACAGCGATTCCTTGCAGCTGCCGCACTTGGCCGACAGCGGATCGCGGTCCTGCGGCAGGCGATTGCCGGCGCCGCACGCGACGCAAACGACCTGTGACATGGCTTCGGGCCTCCTTCGCCCTTCGAACACTCGTGCTTAGAAGGCTGTTCCCCTGAAACACGAATGGCTCAGCTTGAATTCGCCGGCCAGCCGGTGATCATGGTCAGGGTTGTAGGGGCGTATGTGTGGCTGACGAGGGATCCGACAAGACCGTGCTGGAAGGCGCAGGGGTCTATTTCCTCAGCGTGGTCGAGGCCAGTCAGGACTGCATCCGGGTGATCAGCCCCGAGGGCGCGGTCGAATATATGAACGCCCAGGGCAAGAGCCTGTTCGAGATCGACGACTTCGACGGCCGCAACCGCCAACGCTACTGGCCTGACATGTGGCCGCCGCAGAGCCGTGACGCCGTCGAGCAAGCCTTGCGCACCGCCCAGGCCGGCCATGCCGTGGCCTTCCGCGCGTTCTGCCCCACGGCCAAGGGCGCGCCGCGCTGGTGGGACACCACCGTCTCGCCGATCCTGGAGAACGGCCGCGTCACCCGCGTGCTGGCCACCTCACGCGACGTCACCGGCGAACGCCTGGCCGAGAGCCACCGCCAGCTGCTGGTCAACGAGCTGAACCACCGGGTCAAGAACACCCTGGCCACCGTCCAGTCGATCGCCAAGCAGTCGCTGCGCAACGCCGGCGTCGGCTCGGACGTGCGCGACGCCCTGGAAGGCCGGCTGATGGCCATCGCCGCCACCCACAACGTCCTCACGGATCACAACTGGTCCGCCGCCAGCCTGCGCCAGATCGTCGACGGCTCGGTCGCGCCCTACAGCGCCAATCCCAGCCAGCTGACCATTACCGGCCAGGACCTGCAGGTCTCGCCCAAGCCGGCAGTGGTCATGGCCCTGGCCTTCCACGAACTGGCCATCAACGCCCTGAAATACGGCGCCCTCTCGGCCGCCGACGGTCATGTCGACATCCGCTGGTCGATCCAGCCCGGCAACGAGCTCTACATCGAATGGGCCGAACGCGGCGGCCCGGCGGTGCGCCCGCCGGAGAAGCGCGGCTTCGGCTCGCGGATCGTCGAGACGGCGTTGCCCAACGAGCTGGGCGGCGCGGTGGAGGTGGACTACCGGACCGAGGGGCTGAGGTGCTCGATCCGGTCTCCGCTGGCGGCGCTGGACAAGGTGGATGCGTTCATGCCGCTGGGGTGAGGCCCGCCCGGCCGCTACGCCTCGGTAGCGACTTCCCGGAATTCGTCGGCGGGAACGAAGGCGGCGCCCTCCTCGTCCAGCACCCACGCTCCGACGAATGCGGGATGGGCCGGGTCGACGTCCTCGTCGATCAAGTCGCCCTCATAGAGCCCGACATTGCTGTAGTCGAAGTCGAGCGAGAGCTGATGGGCCATTTCGATCATCTCCTCGGCCATCCGGCGCGAATAGCCCTGAGCTTCGCTCTTGTCGCCGAAGTCGGCCGTCAGTGTGCTGACTTCGGCCGCATCGCTGCCCTGGGTCGCGCTGGTGGTGACAATGGTGAAGGCTGGCATGGTGATCTCTTTCAGGTCTGTCCCCTTCCCTAACCCGTTCGTTCGCGGAAGCGGCCCGTATTCTGAAAAAACTTCTTACAAGAACGGCGAGAGCCCCGGCGCCGCCGAAGATCAGTCGCCGCCGCGGCTGTCCTTTTTTGTTGTGCGATAAGCCTTTTGCTGTGCGCCGAGGCGGCGACGTTCCGCGTCCTTGGCCTGGCGCTCGGCCTTTCCTTCCACAGCGGCCAGTTCCAGCTTGAGCTTCTGGAAGTGGTCCCAGCGCTTGTGGTCCAGCGCTCCGCTACGCAGAGCGTCCTGAACCGCGCAGCCGGGTTCGCCGCCGTGACCGCAGTCGTTGAACCGGCAGGTTTCGGCCAGTTGCTCGATATCGTCGAACACCGTGTCGACGCCTTCGTCCGCTTCGATCAGGCCAACCTCCCGAATGCCGGGCGTATCGACGATCAGCCCACCGCCGGGCAGCAGGATCAGTTCGCGGTGGCTGGTGGTGTGGCGGCCTTGGTCGTCGGCCTCGCGGATCGCGCCCACGGCCATGCGCTGCTCGCCCAGGAAAGCATTGACCAAGGTGGACTTTCCCGCCCCGGAAGAGCCGATCAGCACGCAGGTCCGCCCCTCGGTCAGATAGGCCGACAAGGCGTCCAGACCCAGACCCTGCCGCGCCGACACGAGGATAACTGGACAGCCGGCCGCCAAGGCCTCGATCTCGGCGACCTGGGCCTGCGGGTCGGCGCACAGATCCGACTTGGTCAGCACGACGACGGGCTGAGCGCCGCTTTGCCAGGCGGCGGCCAGATAGCGCTCGATACGGCGAGGATTGAGGTCGGCGTTCATCGAGGTGACGATAAAAGCCACGTCGATATTGGCGGCGATGACCTGCGGCGTCTGCACGCCATCCACGGCCCGGCGCACGAAGGCGGTGCGGCGCGGCAGGATGGCATGGATGGTGGCGGAGCCTTCCTCAAGGTTCATCGACAAGGCCACCCAGTCCCCCACGGCGGGGTGGCCGGCCTCGCGCGCCTCATGGCGCGCCCGGCCCGAGAGCTTCGCGCGAAGCTCGCCCTGGTCGGTGGCCACCAGATATCCGCTTCGCTGCTGGACGACGACGCGACCAGGCGCGTGGCCGGCCCGCGCGTGGGGCTCGAAAGCCCGCGCCAACAGGTCGGACCATCCATATTGCTCGATCAAGTCAGGTGCATCCCATCGCAAACGCCTTGTGCGTCTAGCCGAGGATTGGACGGCGATAACACCGGCGCCGTGTGGCCTAAGCCACCGCCGCCTTGCCGCCCCCGGCAACCAGTCCGTTCACCGCCGCCCGAAACGCCTCACCCCGCGCTTCGAAATCCGAGAACTGGTCGAACGATGCGCACGCCGGCGACAGCAGCACAATCGCCTCCTCGCCGCTGGCCGCCGCGTCGGCATAGGCCTGTTGCACGGCCTTCTCCAGGGTCACGCTCATCTTGACCTCCGCCTTGCCGGCCAGGGTGGTGGCGAAGACGTTGGCGGCCTCGCCGATCAGGTAGGCCGTGGCGATGCGCGGGAAGAGGTCCTTCAGGTCGTCGATGCCGCCGGCTTTCGCGACGCCGCCGGCGATCCAGTAGAACTTGGGATAGGACGACATCGCCTGGCGGGCGGCGTCGGCGTTGGTGGCCTTGCTGTCGTTGACGAAGCGGACCTTGCCGATCTTGCCGACCGTCTCCATCCGGTGGGCCAGGCCCGGGAAGGTCATCAGGCCGTCGACGGCGTCGGACACCGAGATGCCGATGGCGCGCGCGGCGGCATAGGCGGCGGCGGCGTTCTGCCAGTTGTGACGGCCCGGCAGGCTGCGGGCGCGCAGCAGGTCGGCGACCTCGACCACGCGCTCGCCGGTGGCGTCGTACAGCACGCCTTGCAGCGCATAGACGCCCCGGCCCATCGCCTTGCCGGCGCTGATCGGCCAGATGGTGCGGCGGTTGGCGGCGGTGATCTCGGTGCAGATCTGCTGGCACCAGGCGTCGTCGACGCCGATGATCGCCGTGTCGCCCTTGCCCTGGTTCAGGAAGATCCGGCGCTTGGCGGCGATGTAGCCGTCCATGCCGCCGTGACGGTCCAGGTGGTCGGGCGAGATGTTCAGCAGCACCACCGCGTCGGGGTGCAGGCTGGACGTCAGGTCCAGCTGGTAGGACGACAGCTCCAGCACGTAGACCGCGCCGCCGTGCATGTCCTCAAGACCAAGGACCCCTTGGCCGATATTGCCGCCGACGCGGGTGTCGCGGCCCGCCGAGGCGCACAGATGGCCGATCAGGGCGGTCGTCGTCGACTTACCGTTGGTGCCGGTGATGGCGATAATCTTAGGGCGCTTGTGCACCGGCGCGGCGTTGACCGTGCGGGCGAAGAGCTCGACATCGCCCAGGATCTCGACGCCGGCGGCCTTGGCCTTCTCGACAGTCCAGTGGGGCTTGGGATGGGTCAGCGGCACGCCCGGCGACAGCATCAGGGCGGCGAACTGGCTCCAGTCGGCGGCCTGCAGGTCGACGACGGGGAAACCCTCGGCGGCCGCGGCTTCGCGGCTCTCCGGTTTCTCGTCCCATAGGGCGACCTTCGCCCCACCCGCGATCAAGGCGCGCGCGGCCGTCAGTCCGGTGCGGCCCAGGCCGAACACCGCGACGGTCTTGTCCTCGAATCCGCGGACGGGGATCATGCTCTCAGGGCTCCTAGCGCAGCTTCAGGGTGGCGAGGCCGACGAAGGACAGCATCATCGCCACGATCCAGAACCGGATCACGACGGTGGATTCAGCCCAGCCCAGCTTCTCGAAATGGTGGTGGATCGGCGCCATCAAGAAGACCCGCTTGCCGGTCTTCTTGAAGTAGGCGACCTGGATCATGACGCTGAGCGCCTCGGCCACGAACAGGCCGCCGACGATGCCCAGGACCAGCTCGTGCTTGGCGCAGACGGCGATCGCGCCCAGCGCGCCGCCCAGGGCCAGCGAGCCGGTGTCGCCCATGAAGATCTTGGCCGGCGGGGCATTGTACCAGAGGAAGCCCATGCCCCCGCCGATGATGGCGCCGCACAGCACCGCCAGCTCACCCACGCCCGGCGCGAAGTGCAGGTTCAGATAGTCCGCGAACTTGTAGTTGCCGACCAGGTAGGCGATCAGGCCGAAGGTCGAGGCGGCGAACATCACCGGCACGATGGCCAGGCCGTCCAGGCCGTCGGTCAGGTTCACCGCGTTGGAGAAGCCGGCGATCGTGACCGCCGCGAACACCACGTAGAACCAGCCCAGATTGATCACCAGCGCCTTGAAGATCGGGAAGACCACGCTGGTCTCCATCCCCGGCGTCATCGGCGACTTGGGCGCGAACAGGATGAGAATGACGGCGGCGATGATCGCCACCGCGAACTGGGCCACCAGCTTCTGCACGCTGGAGAGGCCGGCCGTGGTCTGCTTGGTGACCTTGGCGTAGTCGTCCATGAAGCCCAGGATCCCGTAGCTGCCGGTGATCAGCAGCACGACCCAGACGTGGATGTTGCGCAGGTCCGCCCACAGCAGCGAGCCGACGAACAGGCCGGCCAGGATCATGAAGCCGCCCATGGTGGGCGTGCCGGCCTTCTCGGTGACGTGACGGGCGATGCCGTCGGTGCGGATCGGCTGGCCCTTGCCCTGCTTGGCCTTCATCCAGCGGATGAAGCGCGAGCCCATCGCGACGGCGACGATATAGGCGGTCAGCATCGCCATGCCCGACCGAAAGGTCAGGTATTTCAAGAGGTTCATCGCCGGGACATGCTCTTGCGAGCGCGCCAGCCATTCATACAGGAAGTACAGCATCAGCCCTGTTCCCCAAGGTCGAGCGCCGCCAGGGCCCGGGCGAGAACCCCGGCCTTGGAGCCATTCGACCCCTTCACCATCACCACGTCATCTGGACGGATCGCCCCCGCCAGCTGCGCCGTTAACTTTTCAGTAACTTCCGCGTAGCCGCCTCGCCGAGTCGGCGGAAGCTGCTCCCACAGCGATTTCATGTGGACGCCTGCGAGAAAAACCACGTCAACGTTTGCACGGTCGATCGGGCCTGCAAGCTCGGCGTGAAACGCCGCGCTGCCCTCGCCCAGTTCGAGCATGTCGGTCAGCACGACGACCCGTCGGCCGGCGACCTTGCGCGCGCCAAGCGTCTTCAAGGCGGCCTGCATCGAGACCGGATTGGCGTTGTAGCTCTCGTCCACCAGGGTGAAGGCGCCGCCGTCGATGCGGACCGTCTTCTCGGCCCCGCGGCCCTCGATCGGGGCGAAGGCGGCCAGGGCCGCCAGCGCCGTCTCGCGCGGCACGTCCAGGGCTTCCAGCATCAACAGGACGCACAGGCTGTTGGGGCCCCAGTGCACGCCGGTCTGGCGGATCGGGAAGCTGATCGCCTCGCCGCGCAGCTCGACCGAGACGGTGGCTCCCTCGCCGTCCACGGTGAAGCCGGTCAGGCGCGCGGTCGCGCCATCGGCCTCGCCGAAGCTCCAGACCAGGGCGCCGGCCTTGGCGGCCTCGCCGCGCAGCAGTTCGAACCACTTGTTGTCGGCGTTGAGAACGGCGACGCCGCCAGGCTCCAGCCCCGCGAAGATCTCGGCCTTGGCCAGCGCCACGCCCTCTTCGTTCGGGAAGTTCTCCAGGTGCACCGGGCCGACCGTGGTGATGGCCACGGCGTGCGGGCGGACGAACTGGCTGAGCGGGGTGATCTCGTCGGCGTGGTTCATGCCGACCTCGAACACGGCGCGCTCAGTGTCGCGCGGCATCCGGGCCAGGGTCAGGGGCACGCCGATGTGGTTGTTGTAGCTCTTCACCGAGGCGTGGGCCTTGCCCGCCAGGCGCAGGCCGGCTTCGACGGCGCGGGTGACACTGGTCTTGCCGACCGAGCCGGTCACCGCCCCGCGCTTGCACTGGGGCGCGCGTTCGCGAGCGGCGACGCCGAGCAGCTCGAGCGCCTTGAAGGTGTCCTCGACCATGACGGCCGGAGCGTCCACAGCCTTGGCGGCCAGGACGCCGGTCGCGCCGGCGGCCACGGCTTGGCCGACGAAGTCGTGGCCGTCGCGCGCGCCGACCAACGGCACGAACAGGTCACCCGGCTCGACGCTGCGGGTGTCGATCGAAATCCCCGTGACGGCGAAGTCGCCGGCGACCTTGCCGCCGACAGCCTGCGCGATCTCTTCAGCGGTCCAGAGGGCGTCAGGCATGCACGCCCTCCAGCGCTTCCAGGGTTTCGGCCACGTCGTCGAACGGGTGGACGACGCCGGCCACGATCTGCCCCTGCTCGTGGCCCTTGCCGGCGATGACCAACACGTCGCCCTCGCCCATCAGCTGGACGGCGGCGCGGATGGCGGCGCGGCGGTCGCCGATCTCGCGGGCGCCCGGCGCGGCTTCCAGGATGGCGGCGCGGATCGAGGCGGGCTCTTCCGAACGCGGGTTGTCGTCGGTGACGATGGCGATGTCGGCCAGCTTGGCGGCGATGGCGCCCATCAGCGGACGCTTGCCGCGATCGCGGTCGCCGCCAGCGCCGAACACGGCGATCAGCTTGCCGCGCGTGTGCGGACGCAGAGCCTCCAGCACGGTCTCCAGACCATCGGGCGTGTGGGCGTAATCGACATAGGCCTCGCCGCCCTTGGGGCCGCGACCGACGCGCTGCAGGCGACCGGCGGCCCCCTCCAGCGTCTCGAGGGCCTTCAGCACGGACGCGGGGTCCTCGCCGGCGGCGATGCACAGGCCGGCGGCGACCAGCACGTTCGAGGCCTGGAAGGCGCCCGCCAGCGGCAGCGCGATGTGGTGGATGTCGCCATCGATCTCGACCGCCATGTCCTGGCCGGCCGGGGTCGGGGTGCGCGAGATCAGGCGCAGGCCTTGGCCGTCCTCGCCCACCGAAAAGATGCTCTGGCCCGAGGTGACGGCGGCGGCGGCGAAGTTGGGGAAAGCGTCGCTGTCGGCGTTCAGCACCGCCGTCGCGCCGCCCGGCGTCAGGGTGTCGAACAGGCGCAGCTTGGCGGCCCGGTACTCTTCCATAGAGCCGTGATAGTCGAGGTGGTCCTGGGTGAAGTTGGTGAAGCCGGCGGCGCGCAGCTTCACGCCATCGACGCGACGCTGGTCGACGCCGTGCGAGGAGGCTTCCAGGGCCAGGTGGGTGACGCCCATCTCGGCCAGGCGCGCGACCATCTCGGCGACGTCGCCGGCGTCCGGCGTGGTCAGGCCGGGCGGGGTAAGTTGCTGGTCGGGCTGGCCCTTCTCGCTGACCACCACGCCCAGGGTGCCCATGCTGGCGGCCTTGTGGCCCAGCTTGGCGAAGATCTGGCGGGCGAAGCCGGCGACCGAGGTCTTGCCGTTGGTGCCGGTGACGGCCACGCACATGGCCGGCTGCTTGCCCCAGAAGGCGGCCGAGGCCAGGGCGTAGGCGCGACGGGCGTCTTCCGAACGGACCACCGGCACGCCCAGGCCTTCCAGCCCGCCCTCGGGAGCCAGCACGGCGGCGGCGCCCTTGGCCACCGCGCCCGGCGCGAAGTCTCGGCCGTCGACCTTGGTGCCCGGCAGGGCGGCGAACAGCCAGCCGGCCGTGACCTTGCGGCTGTCGGCGGTGACGCCGGCGATCACCGGGTCATTGACGAAGGGACGGTTGAACAGTTCCGACAGATGTCTGGTCATAGCCCCGCCTCCGGTACGGCGTTCTTCGGTGGGCTGGCGATGGTCACCAGCTGCGTCTTGCGTTGCACGCCCAGGAACGGCGCGATGCGTTCGATCACCTTGCCGGCCGGCGGCGCGCCGACCCAACCGCCGGTCGAGAAGCCGGCCGACTTGGCGTTGCCATGCGGCTCGTCCATCAGGATCAGCACGAAATAGCGGTCGGCCTCCAGCGGCCCGTCGGTCGGGAACACCGCCGCGAACGACGAGACCTGACGCTGGTGATTATAGCCCCGGATCGAGGGGTCGTACTTCTCGCCCGTGCCGGTCTTGCCGCCGACCGACAGGCCCGGCACGTCGGCTTTGCCGCCGCTGCCGCCTTCGCCCGGAATGACGTTGGCGCGCATGATCTTCAGCATCTCGGCCGAGGTGTTCTCGGAGATTACCCGCTTGCCTTCCGGACGCACGCCCGGCGGCAGCTTGCGGATGGTCAGAGGGATCGACTCGCCGCCGTTCAGCAGCGCGCCCATCGCCTGGGCCAGGGCCAGCGGGCTGACGTTCATGCCGTGGCCGAACGAGGTAGAGGCCACCGCGTCCATGTCCCACTTGCGCGGGGTCAGCGGACGGGCCGACTCCATCAGCTCGACCTTGGCCGGCTTGGTCAGGCCGAGAGCGGTGAAGTACTTGGACAGCCGTTCGCCGCCGATCTTTTCGGCCAGCATGGCCGTGCCGATGTTCGACGAGTGCTTGAACACCTCGACCAGGGTCAGGATAGCCTTGGCCGCGTGGTAGTCGTGGATGGTGCGATAGCCCAGCTTGAACGGCTCGCGCGCGTCGAAGGTCGAGGACGGCGTCGCGACGCCGGTATCCAGGCCGATGGCCACGGTGAACGCCTTGAAGGTCGAGCCCATCTCATAGACCGAGGCGGCCGCGCGGTTCAGGCGCTGGTCGTCGGTGGCCTCGCCCGCCTTGTTGGCGTCGTAGTCCGGATAGCTGGCCAGGCCCAGGATCTCGCCGGTGTGGACGTTGGTGACCAGGCCCACCGCGCCCTTGGGCGTGAAGTCGGCCGTGGCCTTGCGCAGTTCGTCCTCGAGGGCCGCCTGCACGCGCACGTCGATCGACAGCTGGGTCGGGCCGCCTTCCCCGCCCGCGGCCTTGCGGATCGGATCGTCCAGAGCGCGTTCGGCGCCGGCCAGGCCCTTGCCGCCGCTGTCGACGAAGCCGACCAGGTGCGCGGCCGTCGGGCCCATCGGGTACATCCGGCGCTCCTGCTCCTCGAATGAGATGCCGGGCAAACCGAGGTTGAAGATGGCGTCCTTTTCGTCGGGCGTCAGGCCGCCCAGGACGAAGGCGCGGTGGTCGCCGAACACGGCCTTGTCCAGGCGCTTGGCCGGCACCTGCGGCAGGGCCTTACCCAGAGCGCGGCGCACTTCCTTGGCGTCCCAGACCTCGCGCGGATCGACATAGAGGGCGTAGTGGGCCAGGTCGACGGCCAGCAGCTTGCCGTTGCGGTCGACCAGGTCGCCACGCGCGCCTTCGGCGCCCTGGGCGTAGCCGTTGCCGCGCCCGGCATTCGAGAACAGCGCCGCCCAGCCCGCGCCCAGGCCCACGCCGACGAAGCACAGGCCAAAGAAGCCCATGACCAGGAAGATGCGGATGCGGGTGTCGTCTTCGGGCTTGGCCTGAGCGCGTGAGCGCTCGAAGGCGTGCTCAAGGCGCCAGACGCGCTCGATCAGCCACCGCCAGAACGGCGACTGGAAACCACCGGGCCCGAGGTTGGAGAGGCTCATCGCGGCGCCGCCGGGATCTGGGGCGGCGGGGGCGGCGGCGGCGGAGGCGGCAGGTTGGCGTCGTCCGGCAGCGCCTCGGGGCCATCGGCGGCCAGGTCCTCGGGCCCGACCGGCGCGGCCGAGATCGGGGCGCGTGGCAGCTCGCGGCGGCGCGCCACGTCGATCAGGGCGTCCTCGGTGATCTCATGGTCCGGCGCGATCGGCTTCAGTTGCATCATCAGCGCCAGCTGCTCGATGCGGCGCGGCTGCTCCAGGTGGGCGACCTCGGCCTCGAGCAGGCGCTTGCGGACGCCCTCGTTGCCGATCTCCTGCTCGATGCGGCCGATCTCCTGAAGCTCGCGACCGGCGAAGGTCTTGGCCAGGTAGACGCTGGTGAACAGGGTCAGCAGGATGCCCACGCCCGCGACTTCCACGATGCGGAAGCCCCGGACCCGGCGATTGAAGAGGCCCGAGACACTCATGCCAGGGCCTCCCAAACGGGAGCCTCGGTACGCACGGCGGCGCGCAGCTTGGACGAACGCGCGCGCGGATTCACGGCCAGCTCGGCCTCACCCGGCGCGATGGCCTTGTTGGCGATCAGCTGGAAGCTGGCCGGCGCGCCGGTCGGCGCCTGCGGCAGGTGGCGCGAGCCGCCCGGCGTGCGCCCTGCCCGCTCGGCCAGGTAATTCTTGACGATGCGGTCTTCCAGCGAGTGGAAGGTCACCACCGCCAGGCGCCCGCCCGGCTTCAGGATCCGCTCGGCGGCGTCGAGACCCGCCTCCAGCTCACCCAGCTCGTCATTGACCGCGATGCGCAGGCCCTGGAACGAGCGCGTGGCCGGATGGACCTTGGCGCCCTTGCGACCGCCCAGGGCGCGCTCGATCACCTCGGCCAGATCCAGGGTGCGCTCGAACAGGCGCTCTTCCCGGCGGCGGATGATGAAGCTGGCGATCCGGCGCGAGGCATGTTCCTCGCCGTAGACGTAGAGGATGCGGGCCAGCTCGGTGTGGTCCAGCGTATTGACCAGGTCGGCGGCGGTCGGGCCGGTGTCGCTCATCCGCATGTCCAGCGGACCGTCTCGCATGAACGAGAAACCGCGCTCCGCCTCGTCCAGCTGCATGGACGACACGCCGATATCCAGCACCACGCCGTCGACCGACTGCGGCGCGAAATGCTCGGCCATCTGCGAGAAGCGGTCCTGGATCAGGCGGAAGCGGTCGGTCGGCAGACCTTCGGTGAAGCGCAGCACGGTCGGATCGCGGTCGAAACCGACCACGCTCGCGCCGGTCGCCAGGATGGCGCGCGTATAGCCGCCCGCGCCGAAGGTGCCGTCGATGATGGTCTCGCCGGGCTTGGCGCCCAGGGCCTCGACGACCTCATCCAGCAGGACCGAGATGTGCGGGGCGTCGCTCACGAGGCGCTCCCCAGCTTGGCCTGGCGCTGCTGGACGCGCAGGGCGGCCAAGCCTTCCCGGGCCAGATCACGCTGGACCGCGCGATGGGCCTGGAAGGCTTCGCGGGACCAGATCTGAAAACGCTCACCCATACCGACGACGGTCACCCAATCCGTGAGACCGCACATTTCGCACAGGTGATCCGGCAGCGTAATGCGACCAGCTGTATCAAACGACAGCTTGGACATGCCGCCCAGGATGCTGACCTCCAGGGCCGAGCGCGTCGGATCGCCAAACGGCAGCTCCTCGATCACGCCCAAGTAACGGTCGAACAAGGCTTTTCCGCCAGCTTCCAGGCAGTCGGCCTCGATGGCGGGGAAACAGAAGATCCCGTCGAACATGCCCGAGACAGCCGCGCGGAATTCCTGCGGCACAACGATGCGCCGCTTGCTGTCGAGCTGTTTCTCGAACGTCGAGAGAAACACTGAAGCCGAACCCCGCCAGTCCCAAGTCGGTCGGCGACCCAACACATCGCCCCGATGGCAATTGGGTTAACATGGGATGAATTGGGAGACAATGACACCAAGGCCCATTTCATCGAGAATTCAAAGGTGTCGCACCCCTTGTTCACGGAGCGTGATAGTTAATCCACAGAACATACACAGAACTGATTGAACGGAGGTCTTGGGCGGTGTCATTCCGGCCCAATGAAGGTCAGTTTTGGGGACGGCGATAAGGGACCCTCCCCCTAGCGGGGGAGGTGTCGGCGCGTAGCGGCGACGGAGGGGGAAGGAGCAAGCGCTCAAGCACTTCCCCCACCGGCGCTTCGCGCCACCTCCCCCGTCAGGGGGAGGGTCTATATGGACCAGATGATCTGTAAGCCGGGTTCTGTTCCGCTCCCGAAAGAACGGCGACGATCATTCCTCTAGGCCGGCCATTGCTGGACGGCTCTCGCGACCTACCCGGACCCTCTCAGCCAGTGACGGCCTATCCGACGCGAGGTCGGCGCGGGGTCCCTATTCGGTCTTGCTCCAGGCGGGGCTTGCCATGCCGTCCCTGTCGCCAGGTCCGCGGTGGGCTCTTACCCCACCCTTTCACCCTTCCCGCCCCGTAGGGAGGAGGTTTGCTTTCTGTGGCGCTATCCCTGGGATCGCTCCCGGTGGGCGTTACCCACCGCCTTGTCACCGTGGAGCCCGGACTTTCCTCGGCGTCCGAAGACGACGCGACCGCCCGACCATCTGGTCCGGGAGGGTGTTTGACGGCGCGGAGCCCAAAGGTCAACGCTTCAGCGTCAGAGGCCGCGCATCAGGTCCGCGATCGGATGATCGCCCAGGCCCTTGGCCGCGCCGAGGCGATCGGCGTCGTTCTTGTTCTGCGAGAGCTTGAACGTGCCCTCCAGCCGCTCGACGAACAGGCGGCCGCCCTGGATGCCGCGCAGCAGGTTCTCGAACTTGCCGGGCTTCATCTTGTCGCGGGTCCAGGGCTTCTTCGGCAGCAGCCGCGCCTCTTCCTGGGCCGAGAGGTCGTCGAGCAGGGCGATCAGCTCTTCGTCGTTCAGCGGCGCGACCGAGCCTTCGGCCTCGACGGACTGGTAGTTCCAGGTCGGCACCTGGTCGGCGATCTCGTACCAGTCGGGGCTGATATAGGCGTCCAGGCCCGTGGCCAGGGCCACGGCGCGGAAGCCCTGGGTCAGGTGTGGCGTCAGGACGTTGCCGCGCGACAGATGGAAGTCGAGGGCGATCTCGCCATCCAGGTCGCGGATCACCACCGGGCTCTGGGCCACGAACGGCCGGCCGCCGACGGACGCCGCAAAGGTCACGAACGGATGCGCGGCGATGAAGTCCAGCAGGATCGCGCGGTCCTCGACGCGGAAGCGATTGTCCGGATGCATTACTCGGCCGCCGCGCGCAGCAGGCCCACCAGTCGGGCTCGGGTCTCGCCGTCGGCGATGCCGTCGAAGCGGCTCTGCAACCAGTGGCGCTGGAAGGCGCCGACCACGGTCGTCGTCCACTCGTCGTACTTGCCGGTCGGGGCGCAGTCGAAGCCCAAGCGGGTCAGGCCGGCCTGCAGGGCGAAGACGCCGGTCCCCTCCTCGCCCTGGCCCAGTGGCGCGCCGGGCGACGGGGCCGGCTCGATCCACAGACCGTGGCCGCTCTCGGCCAGACGCTTCCACGGGAAGAGCTCGCCCGGATCGATCTTGCGAGCGGGGGCGATGTCGGAGTGGCCCAGGATGCGGCTGTCGGGGATCATCCAGCGCGAGCGCACGTCGGCCAGCAGGTTGATCACCGAAGCGATCTGCGCCTCGGGGAACGGGCGATAGCCGAACTCGTGGCCGGGATTGACGATCTCGATGCCGATCGAGGCCGAGTTGATGTCCTTGACGCCCTTCCAGAAGGCCGCGCCCGCGTGCCAGGCGCGGCGCTCTTCGGGCACCAGGCGGAAGATGCGGCCGTCTTCCTCGACGCAGTAGTGGGCCGAGACCTTGGCCTCGGGATCGCGCAGGCGCTCGATCGCCGCCTCGCCGGTCTCCATGCCCGTATAGTGCAGCACCACGGTGTCGGGCACGGCCTTGCGGGCGTCGAAATTGGGCGACGGGGCCTCGATGACACTAATGCTCATTGGCCAAGCTCATTGGGCGCGGTTCCGGATCGACATCAGTAGCGGCATGACCTGATTCCGCCGAAGCGCGATGATCAGAACACCCAGCAAGGCCAGCGCCGCGCCGATCCCCATCCGCAGATCGAAGTGATCGTGGGTGATCAGCACGCCCAGCAGGATGGTGAAGAGCGGCGTCAGCAGGGTGAGCGGAGCGATCAGGTTGGCCTCGTAACGCTGGATCAGCCCGTAATAGGCCGTATGGGCCACGACCGAAACCACCAGGGCCGAGAACAGCACCGCGCCGATGAAGGGCCAGCCCGCCTGGACGCCGGCGGCGACCTGGCCCGGCTCCATGAAAGCGCTCATCGCCGCCAGCGGCCAGAACGACGAGAAGCCCACCCAGGCCTGGAACTGCAGCGGTTTCACGCCCTCGACCTGCTTCATCAGCACCGCGCCCAGCGAGCCGGTGAAGGCGGCCGCGACGATCAGCCAGAGGCCCGCCGACAGCTCCAGCCCCTTGGGGCTCCACATGACGACCACCGCGCCCAGCAGCGTCAGGGCGATGCCCAGGCCGCGCCGCCAGCGGATCTTCTCGCCCAGGATCAGCACCGACAGCAGGGTCGTGAACGGCACGCCGACCTGGATCACCACCGAGGCCGCCGACGGCGAGGCGGTCTGGAAGCCCATGAACAGCAGGGCGAAGTTGCCGCCGCCCATCAGCAAGCCCACCAGCACCATCCGCCAGGTCGGCCGCGGCGCGGGCAGCAGCCACGGCAGGGTCAGGATCGCGACGACCGCGAAACGCACGGCGGCGTAATACAGCGGCGGCACGCCCCAGTGGGCGACGACCAGCTTGGAAATGATGTTGCTGCTGGCCCAGACCAGGCAGACGAGGACCAGGATGCCGAAGTCGCGAAGAGACATGAAGTGACCCGATAGGCCGCAGTTGACGTTCGGTCAAAACGGTCGTTTGTTAGTGAACACTGTTCACATACAGCCACGCCGGGTCAACCGGCGGGCATCCAGACCGGGCGGGAAACGAAATGACCATGGAACATGTCGACGTCCTGATCGTGGGCGCGGGGCTTTCGGGGATCGGCGCGGCCTATCACCTGAAGAAGCACTGCCCCGGCAAGACCTATGCGATCCTGGAAGGGCGCGAGGCGATCGGCGGCACCTGGGACCTGTTCCGCTATCCCGGCATCCGCTCCGACAGCGACATGTACACCCTGGGCTACAGCTTCAAGCCGTGGAAGGCCGCCAAGGCCATCGCCGACGGACCGTCGATCCTGGGCTACGTGCGCGAGACCGCCCGCGAGCACGATGTCGACCGCCACATCCGCTTCAAGCACCTGGTCAAGCGCGCCAGCTGGTCCACCGAGACGGCGACCTGGACGGTCGAGGCCGAGCACGACGGGCAGATCGTCCAGTACAGCTGCGGCTTCCTCTACATGTGCGCCGGCTATTACCGGTACTCGGCCGGCTACACGCCCGACTTCCCCGGCGCCGACCGCTTCAAGGGCCAGGTCGTCCACCCGCAGCACTGGCCGGAAAATCTGGACTATGCCGGCAAGAAGGTCGTGGTGATCGGCAGCGGCGCCACCGCCGTGACGCTGGTCCCCGAGATGGCCCGCACCGCCGCCCACGTCACCATGCTGCAGCGCTCGCCGACCTATGTGGTCTCGCGTCCGGCCGAGGACGGGGTGGCCAACTGGCTGCGCTCCAAGCTGCCGGCCATGACCGCCTATGGCATCACGCGGTGGAAGAACGTCCTCTTCCAGATGCTGTTCTTCAACATGGCGCGGAAGAAGCCGGAGAAGGTCAAGGAACGGCTGCTGGGCATGGTGCGCGACCACCTGGGGCCGGACTACGACATCGGCACCCACTTCACGCCCCGCTACAACCCGTGGGACCAGCGGCTGTGCCTGGTGCCGGACGCCGACCTATTCGCCTCGATCAAGGCCGGCACGAGCTCGGTGGTCACCGACCATATCGAGACCTTCACCGAGGGCGGCATCCTGTTGAAGTCAGGCAAGACCCTGGAGGCCGACGTCATCGTCACCGCCACGGGCCTGCAGCTGCAGCTGATCGGCGGCATGGAGGTCGTGGTCGACGGCAGGACGGCCCAGCTGTCGGAGTCGATGAGCTACAAGGGCATGATGTTCAGCGACGTGCCGAACCTGGCCTCGGCGTTCGGCTACACCAACGCCAGCTGGACGTTGAAGGCGGACCTGACCAGCGAATATGTCTGCCGGCTGCTCAACAGCCTGGACCGCGCCGGCGCCGACTACTGCGTGCCGCGCATCGACGGGGCGATGGAGGTCGCGCCGTGGCTGGACTTCTCATCCGGCTACGTCATCCGCTCGATGGACCAGTTCCCCAAGCAAGGCCTGCGCAAGCCGTGGAAGGTGCACCAGAACTACGCCCTGGACCTGGTGGCCCTGCGCTTCGGCAAGGTCGAGGACGGGGTGATGGAGTTCGGGAAGAAGACGGGGGTGAAGGCGCAGCCCGTCACCGCCAAGGCCGCGTAACCCCTCTTTGTTTCCCTAGGCCTTGTGCCTAGGGCCCAGCGCTCCGCCCACTCTGCGCATCTCGATGAGCGCCGAGCCTGGCGGCGCCATGGGTCCTCGCCACAAGGGCGAGGAAGGCGGATTGTGGGTTGGCTGAGGGACAAGAAGTTTCCCTATCGAATTTGATAGGTTGTGAACTCCGGCCCCGCCCCCGACCTTTCTACGGGAAGGAGATCGCGTATGGCGCAACCGTCCTCGTACCTGGGCTGGAAGATCGACTACGCCAATCCGCCCGGCGAGCCCGCCTATCTGGACCCCGGCTCGATGCACTGGCGGGTCTACAAGAACCCGATCGCCCTGGCGGTCGGGGGCGTGGCCGCCGTGCTGCTGGAGTTCGCCGACGCGCGGATCCGCTCGGGCGTCTGGGACCACTCGACCTATAAGGTCGATCCGATCGGACGCTCCAAGCGCACCGGCATCGCCGCCATGGTCGGGGTCTATGGCCCACAGGCCGCCGCCCGGCGGGTGATCCAGGGCGTCACCAACATGCACACGCGTGTGGCGGGCCAGACGCCGAAGGGCGAGGCCTACAAGGCGCTGGATGTCGAGCTGCTGGACTGGGTCAGCGCCACGGCCGGCTACGGTTTCCTCAACGCCTATGACCGCTTCGTCGAACCGCTGACGCAGGCCGAAAAGACCCGCTTCTACGAGGAAGCCCACCCGATCGCACGGCTCTACGGGGTGAAGTACTCGCCCTCCTCCCAGGCCGACTTCATGGCGATGATGGACAAGCTCGCGCCCCGCTTCGAGCCGCACCCGATCGTCGGCGAGTTCCTGGACATCATCCAGTCGGGCCAGGCCGCGCCCGCGGCGCCGAAGTTCCTGCACAAGGCCCTGGCGCGGGCGTCGGTGTCGCTGCTGCCGCCGATCGTGCGCGAGCGGCTGCGACTGGGCGCCGAGTACGACCTGACCACCGTCGACCGCCTGGCCCTGAAGGCCGCCGGCCGGCTGGCCGAGAAGATCCCGGTGAAGAGCTCCCCGCCTAGCCAGGCCAGCGTACGCCTGGGGCTGCCGTACGACTTCCTGTACCGCAGCCGCGCCGAGCAGACGCGGCTGCTGGCCGCCTCTACTTCTTCAGGTACTTATCCAGGAAGTCCACGTACGCATCCGACGCCTTGATGCGGTTGTCGCGCTTGAGGAAGCCGTGGCCCTCGTCGGGGAACACGACGTACTCCACCGGCGTGCCGCCCGCCTTGACCTCGGCGACCAGCTCGTCGCTCTCGACCTTCAGCACGCGCGGGTCGTTGGCGCCCTGGATGACCAGCAGCGGCTTCTTGATGTTCTTGGCGTGGAACAAGGGCGAGATGGCGCGGTGGCGCACGCCGTCAGTGGCCGGGTCGCCCATCTCGTCATAGAGCGACTCCTTGAACGAGGCCCACCACGGCGGGATCGAGGTCAGGGTTCGCACCCAGTTGGTGACCCCGAAGATGTCGATGCCGGCGTCGAACACTTCGGGCTGGAAGGCCAGGGCCGCGGCGGTCATGTAGCCGCCGTACGAGCCGCCGACCACCGCGATGCCGTTGTCGGCGATCCAGTCCTGGCCCTGCAGCCAGGCCTTGGAGGCCACCACGTCCTTCAGGTCGACGTCGCCGTGCTTCTTGTCGTCGAGGTGGAAGAAGGTCTTGCCGTAGCCCGACGAGCCCCGGTTGTTGATCGCATAGACCGCGTAGCCGTGGTTCACCAGGTGCTGAACCATCGGGTTGTAGCCCTTGCGGCTCTGGCCGCCGGGACCGCCGTGGACCAGCACGATGGCCGGAACCGGCTTGGCGGCCGAGGCGTCCTTGGGCCGGTACAGCACGCCCGGCACCTCCAGCCCGTCATAGCTCTTGAACCGCGCCACGCTGGCCTCGACCAGGTCGCTCTCGGCGATGGCCGGGTTCTGGGCCTTGGTCAGGCGCTTGGCCTGGCCGGTCTTGAGGTCGGCCACGAAGATGTCGACCGGCGAGGTGTCGGAGGCCACCGCGACGGCGATGGCGCTTTCGTCGCGATTGAAGCGCACGGCGCCGATGTCGCCGTCCGGCAGGCCGGTCAGCTTCACCGCCTGGCCGGTCTTCTGGTCCAGCAGGGTCAGCTCAGTCGAGGCGTCGGCGTTCAGGGCCGAGACACGGTAGCGACCCGACTTGGAATAGCTGACGTCCTGGACGTCCCAGTCGGCCTTGATCAGCGGGGCCTTGGCGCCGCCGGCCAGGGCGTAGGTCCAGGCCTGGTTGAACTCGCCATGCTCGTCGGTGGCGAAGACCAGCGCCTTCCCGTCCGGCGTGAAGCCATAGACGTTGTACGAAACGTTGCCGGTGTGCGGCGTGATCAGCTTGGGCTCGCCCTTGGCCTTCAGGTCGACGAGGTACAGGTTGCCGTCGGCGCTGGTGCGCGGCTTGGACAGGGCCAGGGTCCCGCCATCCGGCGAGATGTCGCCCAGCTCGTAGCCCGCGTTCTGAAACACCAGGGTGCGGGCATAGGTCTTGGCGTCATAGGCGTAGACGTCGAAGGTCTTGGCGTCGCGCTCGTTGGTGTAGAGCCAGAAGTGATCGCCCGAGGCGCTCCAGCCCACGAAGCCGGCCTTGACCTTGTCGCCGGGCGTCAGGTCCTTCACCGCGCCATCCAGGCCGCGCACATAGACGTGGCTCAGCTCGTTGCCGCCGCCGTCGGCGCTGAACAGCACGCGGGCGTCCTTGGGAAACCAGCTGATGGCGAAGGTGGCGTTGGTGGTCGAGGTCGTCAGCGGCGTGGCCGCTCCACCGGCCACCGGCAGGCTGTAGACGTTGTAGACCCCGGTCTGGTCGCCGGAGATCAGCAAGCTCTTGCCGTCCGGCGAGAAGCTGAAGCCGGCGTCGGGCGCGGCCCGGTAGCTGGTGGTCTCGTAGAACGCCTTGGCGGAATAGGTCTTCACCTGGGCCAGGGCGGCGGGCGCGACGCCGCCCATCAGCAGCGCCGCGCACAGCGCGACCGACATCGAACGAAGCTTCATCGCCGTCCCCCCGATTGTTTGAGGAGGCGAGCTTAACCCTTGGCGGTTGGCTGGCAACCGCTCAACCGGAGACGTTTAGTCCTCATCGTCGAACGGCGCGTCGTCCTCGACCACCGCCGGCTTAGCCGCCACCTTCGGCGCCTTGCGCTTCACGAACCGCAGCGCGGTGTGGCTCTGCGAGAACGCGCAGACCTTGGTGTCGACAAAGCCCAGGCCGCGCACGGCCTCCAGGATCTCGACGTCCTTCAGCGGCGCGCCCTTGCCCTTCTGGGCCACGATCCAGATCGCGCCCTTGGGCCCCAACGCCCCTTCCCAGTCCTCGATGCGGTCGAAGTCGGCCAGGTCCTCGACGCCCAGGAACAGCAGGTCGACATCCTCCTCGGCCTCGCCCAGTTCGATGCGGGTCTCCAGCTCGGCGATGAAGGCCTCGTCCTCGACGCCGTCGACCACCACGGTCATGCCGGGCTTCACGCCCAGCTTGTCCAGGCGCGAGGGTGGGTTCTGGATGGCGTGCAGCCACTTCTCGGCCTGGCCGGGCTCGAGCGTGAAGCGGGTGCCGTCGCTGAGCACCAGGTCGTCGCCCTCGACACGCAGGTTACGCAGCGCATGGCCCTGATAGATGCCGCGCACCGCGCCGCGGAAGATCAGCTTGGGCGGCTCCCACAGCAGCTTGCCCTCGCTCTCGCCGTCGGACAGCTGGCCCCAGACGCCGCTCGCTTCCTTACCCATGCTTACTTGCCTTCGAACTTGGGCTGACGCTTCTCGAGGATCGCGTCGACGCCTTCCATGTGGTCTTCGGTGTGGTGAGCGATGGCCTGGGCGGCCGCGCTCATCTCCATCAGGGTGTCGTAGCTGGCGGTCTGGCCGTGCTTGAGCAGGCTCTTGGCCATGCGCAGGGCGTGCGGCGGCTGCTGGGCGATGCGGGTCGCCAGGGTCAGGGCCTCGTCCATCAGCGTCTCGGCCGGAACCGCCTTGCTGATCAAGCCCCAGTCGGCCGCCTTGGCCGCGTCGATGACGTCGCCGGTGAACAAGAGCTCGGCCGCGCGGCTCATGCCCACGGTGCGCGGCATCAGCCAGGCGCCGCCGTCGCCGGGGATCAAGCCCAGCTTCAGGAAGGTCACCCCGAACTTGGCGGTGTCGGCGGCGATGCGGATGTCGGTCATGCAGGCCACGTCGCAGCCCAGGCCGATCGCCGCCCCATTCACCGCCGCGATCGACGGGACCTCCAGGCCATAGATGGCCCGGACGATGCGGTGGATGTTCTTGCGATAGCCATCACGCACGGCCACGCCGTTGCCGCCGAACGCGCCCTCGCGAGCCTTCATCGCCTTGACGTCGCCGCCAGCCGAGAAGGCCTTGCCCGCGCCGGTCAGGATCACGCAGCGGATGTCCTGGTCGTCGTTGATCGCCTCGCACGCGGCGGCGACCTGATCACCGTCGCCCGGCGCGCCCAGGGCGTTCATCGCCTCGGGCCGGTTCAGGGTCAGGATGGCGATGTGACCGCGCTTTTCGGTGAGGATGAGGGACAAAGGGGCGCTCCTGCTGTGCTTCTTTTGATTTTCCCCTTCCATAGACGGGTTTTCCCCCGCCGTGCAGCCTGACGCGACGATACAGCCGGGCCGATCGGGTCGATCACGAAAACGCGATTGGCGCGGCGGCTCGACCCGACATTGAAATGACTTCTGGGACGATGACGAGGCTGCGGCGAATGACCGAGCACGCGAAGGCCCGACACGTGTTGATTATCGAGGATGAAATCCTCGTCGCGTTCGAGGTCGAAGCTCTTCTGGCGGAGATGGGCTTCACGAGTTTCGATATAGCCGACAGCGCCGCTGACGCGCTGCAGCTTGCCATCGCCAATCCTCCTGATCTCATAACCGCCGACTACCGCATCGTGGGCGGCACCGGGCTCGAGGCCGTCGAGGCCATCGAGAGCCGGCTGGGGCGCATCCCCGTGGTCTATGTCACCGGCAATGCCGACCAGCTGCGCGGTCGTGTCCAGCCGATCGTCGACAAGCCGATCTCGGCGCGCGTGCTGGCGGAGGCCTGCGCCAGAGCCTCTAACGCTTAGAGCGCCTCTAACGCCTAGAGGTTGTCCCCTCCCCGCCTTGGGCCTAGAAGCTCAGGCACGGGAGGACGCGATGCACGAGATCACCACCGTCGAAGCGCTCGAGGCGCTGTACCAGCCTCAGCCCGTGCCGGCCTCGACCGTCAAGGTCACCGACCACATCACCCCGCACTATGCCGCCTTGATCGAGGCCTCGCCGTTCGTGGCCCTGGCCACGGTGGGGCCTGGGGGCCTGGACTGCAGCCCCCGCGGCGACCTGCCGGGCTTCGTTCGGATCGCTGACCCGAAGACCCTGATGCTGCCCGACCGGCGCGGCAACAACCGCATCGACAGCCTGCGCAACATCGTCCGCGACCCGCGCGTGGCGCTGCTGTTCCTGATCCCCGGCTCGGGCACCACCTTCCGCGTCAACGGCCGCGCGGTGCTGAGCACGGATCCGGCCCTGCTGGACAGCTTCGCGGTCGACGGCAAGTCGCCGCGCACGGTAATGGTCGTGACGGTGGAAGAAGCCTACTTCCAGTGCGCCCGCGCCATCGTCCGCTCGGGCCTGTGGAAACCCGAGAGCCACGTCGACCCGGCCAGCCTGCCCACGCCCGGCGCCATGCTGGCCGCCGTCACCGCCGGCGAGGTCGGCGGCGAGACCTACGACCGCGAATGGCCCGGCCGCGCCGCCAAGACGATGTGGTGAGCCCTACTTCGCCGCGAACCGCTTGAAGAAGCTGGTCGGCAGCCATTCCGGACGCTTTTCCGTATCGGCGATCTCGCGGATCATCGTGGCCATGTAGGCGTTGAAGCGCACCGCCGTCGGCAGGTCGAAGGGCTGGGACAGGTCGTCCTTCGGGCCGTGATAGCGCTCGGCGCGCCACTGGCGGTCGCCGGCCGCCTCGGGCGAACCCACCGGGTGGGCCAGACGCCCGGCCAGGGCCGGCACGCCGGTTCGGATGAAGCTGTATTGGTCCGAGCGGACGAAGGCCAACTGGTTCGGGGCCGGGTCGGGCATGACCGCGAAACCCTGGCTGGCGGCGGCGCGGCGGGCCACGGCGCCCAGGGTCGACTCCTCCTCGCCCATCACGATGATGGCGTTGGCCGGCCGCGAGGGCATGAACATGTCCATGTTCACATTGGCCACGATCGCGCCCTTGGGCACGGTCGGCTTCTCGGCGAAGTACTGCGAGCCCAGCAGGCCCTGCTCCTCGGCCGTGACGGCCACGAACAGGATCGAGCGCTTCGGCGCTGCGCTTGCCTTCAGGGCGGCGGCCTGCTCCAGCAGCGAGGCCACGCCGCTGGCGTTGTCCATGGCGCCGTTGTTGATCGCGTCGCCGTCGATCGGCGTGCCGACGCCCAGGCCGTCCAGGTGAGCGGTCAGGACGACATACTCCTTGGACAGCACCGGGTCCGAGCCCGGCAGCATCGCCGCCACATTGGGCGACACGGCTTTGGTCGTCGCGCGGCTGACCGTGGCCCGGACGCTCTGGTTCAGGGCGAAACCGGGCACGGCCTTGCCGGCGTCGGCCATGACCAGCAGTTCCTCCAGCGTATGACCCGAGGCGGCGAACAGCTTGCCGGCATGGGCCGGGTTCATGGCGGCGGTGAACAGCTCGCCCCTCACCGGGTTCAACGCCGGATCGGCCAGCCGCATCGCCGGCTCGACAGCGCGCAGCTTGGAGCGCTCCCACGGGATCTCGACCTGCTTGGGGTTCTGGATGGTGATCAGGCCGATGGCGCCGGCCTTCTGCAGCGGCTCCCAGCGCTCGCGGGCGGCGTGGGCGCGCAGCGAGCCGGGAACGTTCGACGGCCCACCGCTCAGCACCACCGCCACCTTGCCGCGCAGGTCGACGCCGGCGAAGTCGTCGTGGCCGGCCTCCGGCATGTGCAGGCCGTAACCGATGAACACCAGCGGCGCCTCGGGCAGGCTGGCCGGCTGGGCGATGCGGGCGGAGAGCACCAGATCCTCGCCCAGGACCAGCGGCGCGGCGACGCCGTCCTTGACCAGGGTGACGCTGGATTTGTCGGGGAAGATCCGCTGCACCGCGAACGCCACGGGCTGGAGATAACCGTCGGTCCCGGCGGGCTTCAGGCCCATGGCCGAGAAG
Organism: Caulobacter sp. GW821-FHT10A06; assembly: GCF_059415805.1. Lineage (NCBI taxonomy): Bacteria > Pseudomonadati > Pseudomonadota > Alphaproteobacteria > Caulobacterales > Caulobacteraceae > Caulobacter > Caulobacter sp. GW821-FHT10A06. Next base: position 52,766 of record NZ_JBWKNY010000006.1, on the reverse strand, counting down.
CGGCCGGCGACATAGGCGGCGGCGCGGTCGTAGCCAGGCGTGCCGGCCAGGCGGCCTTCCATGTTGTCGTCGGCCAGCACCTTGACGTGCGCCCACCAGCGCTCGGTGGCGGGAAGATCGGCGGCGCAGGCCGAGCCGGCGGCAGCGAGGGCGGCCACCAGGGCCAGGGGCGTGAGCTTGATCATGACCCGACTTTCCAAGCGACCGCTCAAGCTGGCAAGACCTCGTTCGTCGAACAACGTCAGTCGCGCGTCGAGGAGGGTTGTGGGCGCTAACTCTCCTCGATCTGGCGCTCGTCCTCGCGGCTGATCGAGACCTCCTCGAAGTCCAGCTCCTCCTGCAGGATCAGGAAGGCGTCGGCGCCGACCTCGCCGGACAGGCGCAGCTCTTCCAGCCGCAGGCGCTGGCCGTGGATGGCCTTCAGGCCAATGGCGCGGCGGGCCTCCAGCGGACCGGTGGCCGGCGGGAAGCCGGTCGGCACGGCGGCGAAGCGATAGCGCCAGTGGTCGACGGCCTCGCCCGTCCGGCCGTCCAGCACCCGCAGGGCCGCGCCGGCCAGATCGCCGCGCAGGCGGACCAGCTCCTCACCCAGGGCGTCCTCGCGATCCAGGCCCATCAGGCGGATCAGCGGCGTCAGGGTCAGGCCCTGCAGCACCAGGGTCGCCAGCACCACGGCGAAGGCGGTCAACACCACCAGGTCGCGCTGCGGGAAGTTGGCCGGCAAGGCGAAGGCTGTCGCCAGCGTCACAAGGCCCCGCATGCCGCACCAACCGACCAGAACGCCGTGCTTGAGGCTGGGCATCGGATAGCCGCCGCGCAGGCTGTGGAACTGCTGGGCCAGGCGGATATAGACCAGCACCCAGACCATCCGCACGACGATCAGGGTGGCGACCACCAGGGCGGCGAAAACAGCCGCGTCCATCAGCCGGTCGCGATCCATGGCCAGGACGATGGTGCGGGCCTGGAAGCCCATCAGAAGGAAGGCCACCACGTTCAGCAGGAACACCGCCGAGGTCCAGACGGCGAAGCTGTGGATGCGCATGCGCGGCGGCGTGCGCATGGCGGCCGTGCTGGCGACGGTCATGGCGAAGGCCACCAGGCACAGCACCGGCGACACGCCCAGCCGCTCGGCCAGCACCCAGCAGCCGAACGCGACGACGAACTCCATGACATTGCCGCCCAGGGTGCCGGTGACGAACGGGCTGAGGAACCGCAGCACCCGCGCCAGCAGCATGCCCAGCAGGACACCGCCCGGCGCGGCCAGGCCGAGCTTCACGCCCAGGGCCGGATCGATGCCGCCCTGCGCCTGGAAGGCCAGGGCCGCCGAGAATAGCAAGAGGGCCGAGGCGTCGTTCAACAGGCTCTCGCCTTTCAGCACCGCGATCGAGCCGCGTGGCATGCGCACGCTACTGAGCACGGCGGTGGCGGCCGCGGCGTCCGGCGGGGCGACGATCGCGCCCAGGGCCACGGCGGCGGCGATCGGCAGGCCGGCCATGGCCACGCCCAGCCAGGCCACCGCTCCGGCGCTGAGCGCCACGGCCACCACGACCAAAGCAAACAATGGCCGCCACAGCTTGCGGATGTCGGCTATCGGAAAGTCGAAGGCCGCGTCGACCAGGGCCGGCGCCAGGAACAGGGCGAGCGCCGTGTGCGGCTCGATCGAGATGTTCGGCGCGCCGGGCACCAGCGCCAGGCACACCCCGGCCGCGGCCAGCATGGTCGGATACGGCGCCTTGATGCGCCGCGAGACCTGCAGCAGCAGGACCGCGATGCCCACCAGGGCCAGCAGGCTTTCGAAGAAACTCACGCGGCGCGCTCCGAACGGTCAGGCATCGTAGCGGAACCCTTCGACATTCTCGTTGGCGACCGGCGCCTCCAGGCTCTTGCCGACGGCGATCCTGGACAAACGCACGTCGCGGACCGGCAGGGTGGCCTCCCCCTTGATACGACACACAAACTTGGCCTCCTCGACCCGCACGTCGCGCATCACCAAACCCTGGATCGGCGTCAGGCGGCGCTCGTAGGTCGGAACCAGGTTGCGCCACTGGTAGAGGACATCGGTGTCGACGCTCAGCACCCCGCCGACGATCTTGGTGGCGCTGACGTTCTCGACGACGATGTTGCGGACATAGCCGCCGCGACGCTCGTTGGTCTTCACGAACAGGATGTTGTTGATCGGCACGGCCCAGCCGTCCGCGCCCTTGCCGTCGCCTGTGAAGTGGCAGTTCTGGACGAAGACGTTCTCGATCCCGGCCGACAGCTCGCTGCCGATGGCCATCAGCTGGTGGCCGTTCAGGATCTTGCAGTCGCGCATGACGATGTTGCGCGAGGGTGTGCCTAGCCGCCAGGCGTCCTGGTCGCGGCCCGACTTCACCGAAACGGCGTCGTCGCCCTGGTCGAAGACGCAGTCCTCGATCAGCACGTTCTGGCTCATCTCAGGATCGACGCCGTCGTTGTTATGGCCGTGGGCGCGGATCTTCACCCGCCGGATCACCACGTCGGTGCAGAGGAACGGATGCAGCACCCAGAACGGGCTGTCCTCGATGCTGATGTCCTCGACCAGCACGTGGCGGCAGCGGTTGAACTGGATGAACTGCGGGCGGAGGTTCGCCTCCCCCGCCGTCATCTGGCGCTCGGCCACCGGCTCGCCCTTGGCGCTGGCGTGGTAGAGCTGCACCAGGGCGTCCATGTGCGGCTTGGGCCGCGCGTACCAGATCTTCCAGACGTCCAGCTTGGCCTTCAGCTGCCCCAGCCCGGTGAGCGCCACGTTCTCGCAGTCATAGGCATAGACCAGCGGCGAATAGTTCCAGCACTCCAGCCCCTCCCAGGTGGTCAGGACTGGCGGCAGGTAGTCGGCGGGTTTCTCGGAGAACAGCAAGGTCGCGCCCTTGGCCAGGTGCAGGGCGACGTTGCTCTTCAGATGGATCTTGGCCGTCGGCCAAGTCCCCTCGGGCACGACCACCACGCCCGAGCCCGCCGCATTGGCGGCGGCAATAGCCTGAGCAATGGCCGCGCTGGTCTTGTCCTGGTCGCCCTGATCGGCGCCGAAGTCGGTGATCGGGAACCGCCGGCTGCGCGAGAAGTCCGGCACGCCGATGCTGGGCATGTCGAACGGCGCGGCCGGACGGATCAGCTTGCGCGGCGCCGCGGCCGCGATCGCCGGCGTCAGCAAGGCCAGGCCCGCCAGGCCTCGTCGCGTCAGGTCCCCAACCATCGATCTCTCCGACTCTTTCCGTCAGGACAACCGATCAGCGGCCAATTACCAAGACAAAAGCGGCCCCGGAGTTTCCCCCGGGGCCGCTCGAAAACACAACAGTCCCCCTGCCGGGCCGCTTTAGTCGTCGCGGTGGACGCGTTCGCGGCGCTCGTGCCGTTCCTGGGCTTCGACGCTCATGGTCGCCGTAGGGCGAGCATCCAGTCGAGCCAGGCCGATGGGCTCGCCCGTCTCCTCGCAATAGCCGTAGGAGCCGTCCTCGACTCGGCGCAGGGCCTGGTCGATCTTGGAGATCAGCTTCCGTTGACGATCGCGGGTACGGAGCTCAAGAGCCCGGTCGGTTTCCGAGGACGCGCGATCAGCCAGATCGGCGTGGTTCTCGGTTTCTTTCTGGAGATGAGTGACCGTTTCGCGAGATTCGCGAAGGATCTCTTCTTTCCATGCCAGCAGCTTTTGCTTGAAATACTCAAGCTGCCGTTCGTTCATAAAAGGCTCGTCCTCGGAAGGACGGTAACCAGACTTCTCAACAAGAACAGTGGCCGTTTGCATCAACGCCTCACGCCCCAATGAACTCAGCCCTTAAGGGCTGCGTGCTTATAGCAAAAGGTGAGCCGCGTTCAATGAACCTCGCGTGAGTGGCGCGTTCATGGCGCGCCCCTCGCTCGCGAAGGCCATTTCCACGGCGCGGACAGGTATAAAACGCGCGAGAAAGCCAAGCGTGGCAGGGAAAAACCGCTTTCAGGTTCCCCGCCTCGCTCATCTCAGTGGCCCCGGCTCTGCAGCTTGGCCAGCTCGACGGCGGCGCGCGTCTCGATCTCGTTGAGGATCCCCTCGAGTTTGGGATCGTCGGTGTTCTCGCGCTGCTCGCGAATGGCGCGGGTCAGGCGGTCCAGGGTGCTGGGCGTGATGTCGCCGTCGATCAGGGCGATACGGACCTCACCCAGGATGTCCAGGATCTGGTCGGCGCGGCGGACGGCGCGCTTCTTGCGCTCCAGAGGGCTGCCGACGGCGCCCATTTCCTGCAGCGCCAGAAGAGCGTCGACCGAGCCGACGCCGGTCAGGCCGCCCACGGACGTGGCGCCAACGGCGCCGGCGGGGGCTGCGCTCACGGACGGAAGGCTAAAGCCCGTCGATCCGCCGGCGGGCTTGGCCCGCGACGCGCCAGTCGACGAGACGCCCCCCGTGCTGGAAACCTTCATCCGACCGCTCCAAAAGCTCTCATGCGCGAGTCACTTTTCTCATCGCACGAAACATAGTGCGTCCGCGCGCTTGAAGTATGGTTAATGCCGGGCAGATTCTGCCGCCGGGCGCCGGGCGGACCACCGCCAAATCCGGAATCCCTTGAGTCATAAGGCCTTCAAAGTGGCCCGCTTCTGGCAAGAGGCGGCGCGGGGATCGTCCCCCGCTACGGAATTGCCATGTCGCGTTCATTCTTTCGCACCGTCCTGACCGCCCTCGCCGTCGCCTCGGCCTTCGTCGCCGCGCCGGCGATCGGCAAGTCGCGCATCAAGGACATCGTCGCCTTCGAGGGCGTTCGCGAGAACCAGCTGATCGGCTACGGCATCGTCGTGGGCCTGAACGGCTCGGGCGACAGCCTGCGCAACGCGCCGATGACCAAGCAGAGCCTGGAAGCGATGCTGGAACGTCAGGGCGTCAATGTCCGCGATGGCAACCTGAACACCAAGAACACCGCCGCCGTCATGGTCACGGCCAGCCTGCCGCCGTTCTCGGCCGCCGGTTCGAAGCTGGACGTCACTGTTTCGACCCTGGGCGACGCCAAGAGCCTGCTGGGCGGCACCCTGCTGGTCACCAGCCTGCAAGGCGCGGACGGCCAGACCTACGCCGTGGCCCAAGGTTCGGTGCAGACCGGCGCCATCGCGGCCGGCGGCGCCTCGGGCAGCTCGGTCACCAAAGGCGTACCGACCGCGGGTCGGATCGCCGGCGGCGGCGTCATCGAGCGCGAGACCGGCTTCCAGATGGTCAACATGGACATCATGCGCCTGACCCTGCGCAATCCGGACTTCACCACCGCCCGCCGCATCGCCGACGCCATCAATCAGAAGTTCCCCGGCTGCGCCCAGGCCCAGAACCCGACCATCATCGCCACCCGCGCCCCCGCCAACACGGACATGATCACCTTCATGACCAACATCGAGAACCTGGAAGTCGAGCCCGACGGCCCGGCCAAGGTGGTGATCGACGAAGTGGCCGGCGTGATCGTCATGGGCGACGACGTCCGCATCAGCCAGGTGGCCATCGCCCAAGGCAACCTGACCATCTCGGTCCAGGAAAGCCCCGCCGTCAGCCAGCCGGCCCCGTTCAGCCAAGGCCAGACCGCCGTCGTCCCGCAGTCGACCGTCAATGTCGACGAGGAGAAGGGCAAGAAGCTGGTCACCCTGGGCGGCTCGCCGTCGCTGAAGGGCCTGGTCGGCGGCCTGAACGCCTTGGGCGTCACGCCCCGCGACATGATCTCGATCCTGCAGGCCGTGAAGGCCGCGGGCGCCCTGCAAGCCGACATCGAGGTGATGTGATGAGCGCCTTCGACACGATCTCTACCTTCGTCCCGCAGTTCGGCGCGGCCGCCGCCACGGTGAAGACGGCCGCCAAGGCGGTGCAGACGGCCGGCGCGGCGGTTAAAGGCGCGGTTGAGGATACGACCAAGGACACCGCGGCCCGCAAGAAGATCGCCGACACGGCCAAGACCTTCGAGGCCTCGTTCCTGTCGGTGATGATGCAGCAGATGTTCGAGGGCGTGAAAACCTCGGAGCCCTTCGGCGGCGGCAACGGCGAAGAGATGTTCAAGTCGATGATGACGGACGCGATGTCCAAGGAAGTCACCAAGGCCGGCGGCGTCGGCCTCTCCTCCGTCATTCAGCGCGAGATGCTGAAGATGCAGGGCCTGAAGGAGCACTAAGCCATGGCCATCGCCGCCCTCGACGCCGACGATCGCGTCCACCAGCTGACCCTGCTCACCGAGCGCCTGACCGACCTGATCGCCAAGGAGGCCACGGCCTTCGAGAACCACCGCCCGCACGAGGCGGCGCAGTACGTCGAAGAGACGGCCAAGCTGGCCAATGTCTATCGGCACGAGTCGATGCGCGTTCGGCACAGCCCTGCCCTGGTCGAGGCCGCCAAGCCCGAGCTGCGCCAGCGCCTGCTGCGCGCCACCGAGGCCTTCGACGCCGTCCTGGCCCGCCAGGCCCGCGCCGTGAACGCCGCCAAGACCGTGACCGAGGGCCTGGTCCACGCCGTCGCCTCGGAAATCGCCAGCCAACGCGCCGCCCCGGCCACCACCTATGGCTCCGGCGGCATGGTCAACGATCGCCCGGCCATGGGCTCGGCGATCACGCTGAACCGCAAGGCTTAGGGGGCCGAAACCTCGTCCTTCGACAGGCTCAGGATGAGGTTTCTACTGATACGCCTGCCTTGATCCTCATCCTGAGCCTGTCGAAGGACGAGGATCACGCACGGCCTATCCGATCAGTTCGAACACCGCCGCCGTCCGCTTAACCCCCGCGGCGTCGCCGAAGTCCGCCACCGGATACTCGGCCAGCACCGCCAGCCGCTCGGTCGGCAAGGGCGCGCGGAAGGGGTCGCCGATCAGCACCACGATCCCGGCCAACACGCAGAGCCGCAGGAAAGCCTCGACCCGCGTCGCCAGGTCGGGGTCGTAGAAGAGATCGCCCACTAGCATCAGCTCGACGTCCGGCGGATCGCCGCCCAGCAGGTCGGCCTGCTCCACCACGATCGCCACGCCGTTAGCAGCGGCGTTCAGGCGCGCGGCCGTGACCGCATAGGGATCGACATCGACCGCCCTCACCTCGCCCGCACCGGCCAAGGCGGCGGCGATGGCGACCAGGCCCGAGCCCGAACCTAGGTCCAGCACACGCTGGCCAGCGACGACCTCGGGATAGTCCAGGACATGCCGCGCCAGCGCGAGGCCCCCGCCCCACGGCCGCGCCCAGTACGGTGAGCCGAAGTCCGGATCGGCGTCGGCCAGGCGCATCAGGCCGCTGCTCGGTCCCGCGCGGTGCAGACGGATCTCCGGCACGCCCGGGACCGGTTCGAGCGGCAGGCGCTGCTGGATGAAAGCTTCCAAGTTCACCGGCGGACTTAAGCCCCTAGTGCGCGCCGTCGATCAACCGCTTCTTGCGTCGATGCAGGCTGGCGGCCACCGCGATCAGCACCAGCGGAACCAGGGCCGACATCAGGTGCTCGGCCACCCCGTGCAGCCAGGGCTTCAGCAGATAGCCGAGCAAGCCCAGCACGTAGTAGCCGACCGCGAAGATCGACAGCCCCTCGACCAGGCCCTGCAGCTTGGTCTGCAGTTGCAGGCTGGCGTCCATGCCGCGCAGGGTCTCCTGGTTCTGGCGATCTTGAGCCAAGCCCAGCTTGGTGCGCAGCAGGTCGCCGCTGCGGGCGATGCGCAAGGACAGGTCGTCCAGCCGGCGGTCGGCCGCCTCTCGCGTGCGCATGGCCGGTAGCAGGCGGCGGGCGATGAACTCGCTCATGGTCGAGTGGCCGGGCACGCGGCGCTCGCGCAGGGCCTCCAGCCGGTCCAGGGTCAGGCGGTGGTAGGACTCGGTGGCCCCGCGCCGGAAGCGGCTCTTGGCGGCGCGCAGCTCGACCTCGGCCGACAGGGCCAGCAGGTGGTCGAGGACGCTCTGGCTGTCCTCGCCGGCGGCCAGGCCGCTGGTGATCGCCGCCAGCCGCGCCTCGGCCCCGTCCAGCCAGGCCAGCAACTCGCGGGCCGGCGGGAAGCCGATCAGGGCCAGCTTCCGGTAGTTGCCGATCTCCAGCAGGGTCTGCACCAGGCGCGAGACCTCGTCATGGGCCAGGCTGACATTGCGCACATGGATGCGGCCCGTGCCGCCTTCGCGCAGGCGAAAGTCGGTCCAGATCCGCGCGGCGCCGTCGAACACCTCGCACGAGACGCAGCGGGCCAGGTCGATGTGGCCGCCCAGGTCGGTTTCGGAAGGCGGCTCGGCGCCGGGGGCCGAGACCGAGATCTCGACGCCCCGGAACACCTGGCCCGGCGCGCCGTCCAGCCAGAAGGCGCCCGGCTGGGGCTGGAAACCCAGGTCGTGTCCCAACGGCCCGTAGGCGAACCAGGTCCAGGTCGAGAATTCCTGGTGACGTTCCCACAGCCAGCCGCCGTCTTCGCCTTCGACGACGACCCGGCCCAGCGCGGGGTCCTGCCCCGGCGCGAACAGGGAAACGAAACCTGCCTCCGCCGAGCGGTCATCGGGCTCGACCAGATAGACCCACTGGCGCAGGCGGACCGGCGCGCGGTCCAGCGGCAGCGCCCGCAGGTGCATCAGTTCGCTTAATGTCACCCGAAGCGGGTGGTCCCGACCGCCGTCCATTTCTGTCCTCGCCCTGCGTTGCCGGGTCATCGGATCGAGTCCAATGTTACCGGTCACATAGACTTAGCCGAGGGCGATGCTCCGTTCAATGCCGATCGCCGTCAGGAAGTCGGGATCGTGGCTGACGACCAGCAGCGCCCCGTCATAGCCCGATAGCGCCGCCTCGACGGCCTCGATCGAGGCCAGGTCCAGGTGGTTGGTCGGCTCGTCCAGGATCAGCAGCTGCGGCGGCGCGGCCGCACACAGCACGCAGGCCAGGGCCGCCCGCAGGCGCTCGCCGCCGCTCAGCGTGCCGGCGACCTGATGGGCGGCGGTGTTGCGGAACAGGAACCGGGCCAGCGCCGCATGGGCGTCGTTCTGGGTGGCGGCTGGGTTCAGTCGGCGGAAGTTCTCCAGGATGGTCTCGTCATCGGCCAGCAGCGCCGCCCGCTGGTCCAGCAGGGCGACGGGGACGGAGAGCTTCACCACCCCCGAGGTCGGCGAGAGGTCGCCGGTCGCCAGCCGGATCAGGGTCGTCTTGCCCGTCCCGTTCGGCCCCGACACCGCCACCCGCTCAGGCCCGGCGAGGCGGAACGACAGGCCGTCGATCACTGTCGTCCCGTCCGGCCAGGCGAAGCCGACCGCGTCGAAGGTCAGCGCCGTCCGCCCCTCCGGCAGGCCCGACGACGGCAGGTCGAAGCCCAGGGTGCGGGCGCGCTCGACACGGGCCTCGGCCGAGGCCTTCGCCTCCGCCGCCTGGGTCGCCAGCTTGTCGGCCAGCTTGCCTTCACGCGCGCCGCTCATCTCGGCCCGCTCTGCCATCATGCCGAGAATGATCTTCGGCGTCCCGCCCCGGTCGGCGAAGCGCTTGCCGGCGGCGTCGCGGCGGTCCTTGCGCTCGCGAGCGACCTGGGCCTCGCGAGCGACGCGGCGGACTTCCTTCTCGGCGTGGTCCAGGTCGCGTTGAGCGGCCTGGGCCTCCTCGGCCTTGCGCTCGGCATAGAGGTCCCAGCCGCCGCCGTAGGAGCGCGCGCCCAGGGACGACAGCTCGACGATGCGGTCCATGCCGCGCAGCAAGGACCGATCGTGGCTGACCACCACCGCCCCGCCCTTCCAGCGGGCCAGCACCTTGGCGACGATCCCGCGCGCCTCGGCGTCCAGGTTGTTGGTCGGCTCGTCCAGCAGCAGTACGTCGGGCCGGGCTATCAGCAGTCGCGCCAGCCCCGCCCGCGTCGCCTGCCCACCCGACAGCGCCGCCGCCGGTCGCTTGACGTCGAGGCCCGAGAGGCCGACATCGGCCAACGCCTGGTCCAGCCGCGCCGGCAGCTCCCAGTCGGCCTCGGAGAGGTCGGTCTCGTCGCCCTCCCCGCGCTCGATACGTGATAGGCGATCCCAGTCGAGGCCGACGCCCAACAGGTCGACCAGTCGCGCCTCGCCGGAGACGTCTGGCGTCTGGTCCAGCGTCGCGACCGCGCCCGTCCGCGCGACGGTCCCGGCCAGCGGCGAACGCGCACCGGCGATCAGCGCCAGCAAGGTCGACTTGCCCGCGCCGTTGCGCCCGACGAGGCCGATACGCTCGGCCCCGATGGACAGGTTCAGATTTTCGAAGAGCGGCCGGCCGTCAGGCGTGGCGGCGGAAACGGCATCCAGAGTGACGAAGGACATGCGAACCCACGGTCAGGGAAACGGGAAGGACGAAGCGGTCTTCCGTCTTGCTGATCATGGTTGCCTCCATCGGTTGGGAGCGCGGCTTCTACGCCCGTGAACGCGGCTTCGCAAGCAGAGCCGCAAACCGCAAGGATCGGGTGTCGCGTCCGAGCGGCTGGCGCGAGAACCACCTCAACAGAGGAGTTCCCCATGGCCTACGCTGTCACCAGCCTGCCCGCCGAACCGTTCGCCCCGTTCTTCGCGATGGACGACGAAACCCTGGCCGCCCACGGCGCGCGCCGCGTGATCGCCGACGTGGCGCGGGGCTTTCCCTGCCGCGTCAGCCTGGACGACGCCGAGCCGGGCGAGACCCTGATCCTGGTCAATTACGAGCACCAGCCGGCCCCGACGCCGTTCCGCGCCAGCCACGCCATCTTCGTGCGGGAGCATGTCGAACCGGTCGCCACGGTCGACGAAATGCCGCCCGCCCTGCGCCGCCGCCTGCTGGCGCTGCGGGCCTTCGACGCCGACGGCATGATGCTGGCCGCCGACATCGTCGAGGGCGCCCAGGCCGACGTCTTGATCGCTAGATTGTTCGAGGACGAGAAGATCGCCTACCTGCACGCCCACTACGCCAAGTGGGGCTGCTACGCGGCGAGAATAGATCGCGCCTAGGTCGGCGCCATGTTGCGCAGGACCCAGACCAGCGAGCCGATGCCGCCGCAGAACACCATCATGTCGATGACGATCGAACGCGGCTTGGGCCCCTTCAGCGCGTCGAACGCGTCCTGCTTGGCTTCCTGCTTGCCGCTTTCGGCGGCGGCCTTCTTGGCCATGGCTCGGTCCTTCTGACGCCGAGCCCCCGCCCGACCGTGGCGGTTTAATCATGCGTGGACTGAAGAACCCGCTTCCAAACAGGGTTTAGGGAATCCGAACAGCCAAGGTCGGTCCGCCTGTAACCTTGGCCTCGGCCGTTTCGTATTCACCTCCAGTACTCATTCCGGAGGTTTCCAATGAAGCCCTTGCTGGCCGCCCTCGCCCTGCTGTCCGCCACGCCAGCGGCGGCGGCGGATCGTCCCGTGGTCATCGAGCTGTTCCAGAGCCAGGGCTGCTGGTCCTGCCCGCCGGCCAACGCCAATCTCAACGCCATCGCCGGACGCCCCGACGTCCTGGCTCTGAGCTTCGGCGTCACCTACTGGGACCAGCTGGGCTGGAAGGACACCTTCGCCACCAAGGCCTATACTGACCGGCAGCGCGCCTATGCCAAGGCGCTGGACGTCCAGCTGGGCACGCCCGAGATGGTGATCGAGGGCCGCGACAGCCTGGTCGGCGCCGACGCCCGCGAGGTGGACGCCGCCCTGCGCCGCGCCCGTCCCGCCAGCGAGACCCGCATCGCCAGCGCTTCGGGCCGCATCCAGATCGCCGCCGGCCGCGCGCCCGCTCGCCCCGCCGACGTCTGGCTGGTGCGATACGATCCGCGTGTTCAGCAGGTGTCGATCCGGCGCGGCGAGAACGGCGGCAAGACCTTGCCCCACCGCGACATCGTCCGTCAGCTGACACGCCTGGGCGGCTGGAGCGGCGCGGCGGTCAGCTTCGCCGCGACGCCCACGGCCGACCCCGCCTATCGCACGGCGGTGCTGGTCCAAGCCCCGAACGGCGGCCCCATCCTGGCGGCGGCGCGATTGGACTAGAAGCAGCCGCGCTCGCGGAGGCTGGGCGGCGGGCTGCCGGTCGCGACATTGCGCTCGGCGAAGCCCGGCGTGCGGCCCCGGCGGTAGTCGCGGCAGCGCTGCCGGCGTTGCTCGTCGTAACGCGGCGGCGCCTTCGGCTCCGGAACCTCCCATTTCCGCTCGTCGATCGGACCGATGAAGGTGGGCGACGGGCGCTTGTCGGGCCGTTTGCCCCAGGCGTCGTAGCAGGCCTCCTTCTCCTCGGGCGTCATGTGCTCGCTGGTCTCGCCCAGGCAGGCGCGCTTGGCTCGACCGGTCCCCAAGCCGCCTTCCTGCAACCGCCAGCGGTCGATAACCTTGGGGTCGACCTTCCACTCGGGATCCACGGGCGGCGCAGGCGGCGCTTCGGGCGCGGCGACGGCCGACGGCGCCTCGCCTTCCGAGGCGAAGGGTTGAGCTTGCGTCGCCGGCGCCGCCGATCGCGCTCCAGCCGCCGCCGGGCGCCGAGGCGACGCCCGCTTCTCCGGCCTCTCCAGGTCCAGGACGATCACCGGCGGCTCTTCCAGCAGCGGCGGCGGTTCCTCGATCATCACCAGCGCGCCCAGGATCAGGCCGTTGACCAGCACCCCGCCCGACACGGCGAGCCATCGCCTGGTCCACACGCCCCGCCCCATCCCGCCACCTCTGGTTAAGCTGGAGAGGGACGACGCGCGCGGATGGCGCCGCTTTCGAGGCCGGCCAGTGGCTGGCAAGTGTCCAAGCGGCGCCTTATTGGCGGCAGGTCTGCTGACAGTGGCTGTCAGCAGAAACGGCCCCTCGCGTGCGCGACATTTGTTCACACCTTGTTCTTGTGTTAATTCGCGCGTCGAGCCCTACATATAGCCGCTGCGCTGCGACCAATGTCGCGGCCCAACGTTCCGGAAAACATGGCTGAGCAACTGAACTTCATCCGCGTTCGCGGCGCCCGTGAGCACAATCTGAAGAACGTCAGCGTCGACATCCCGCGCGGCGAGCTGGTCGTGCTGACCGGCCTGTCGGGCTCGGGCAAGTCGTCCCTGGCCTTCGACACGATCTATGCCGAAGGCCAGCGCCGCTACGTGGAAAGCCTGTCGGCCTATGCCCGTCAGTTCCTGGAGCTGATGAGCAAGCCCGACGTCGACCTGATCGAGGGCCTGTCGCCCGCGATCTCGATCGAGCAGAAGACCACGTCGCGCAACCCACGCTCGACCGTCGGCACGGTGACCGAGATCCACGACTACATGCGCCTGCTGTGGGCGCGGGTCGGGATCCCCTACTCGCCGGCCACCGGCTTGCCGATCGAAAGCCAGACCATCAGCCAGATGGTCGACAAGATCACCGCCCTGCCCGAAGGCACGCGTCTCTACCTGCTGGCCCCCGTCGTGCGCGACCGCAAGGGCGAGTACCGCAAGGAGATCGCCGAGTGGCAGAAGGCCGGCTTCCAGCGGTTGAAGATCGACGGCGAATACTATCCGATCGAGGACGCCCCGGCGCTCGACAAGAAGTTCAAGCACGACATCGACGTGGTCGTGGACCGCGTGGTGACCAAGCCCGACATGGAGCAGCGCCTGGCCGACTCCATCGAACAGGCCCTGCGCCTGGCCGATGGCCTGGCGGTCGCCGAGTTCGCCAACATCGAGGAAGGCGAGAAGGAGCCGAAGCGCATCCTGTTCTCGGAACGCTTCGCCTGCCCGGTCAGCGGCTTCACCATTGCCGAGATCGAGCCGCGGCTGTTCTCGTTCAACAACCCAGCGGGCGCCTGCCCGGTCTGCGACGGCCTGGGCGCCAAGCTGGCCTTCGACGCCGATCTGGTCATTCCCGACAAGGACAAGAGCCTGCACAAGGGCGCCGTCGCCCCGTGGGCCAAGGGTCCCTCGCCACTCTATACCCAGACCCTGCAGGCCCTAGCGCGTCACTACGGCTTCTCGATGGACGAGCCCTGGTACAAGCTGTCGGCCGACGCGCGTGACGTGGTGCTGCAAGGCTCCAAGGGCGTGAAGATCAAGTTCACCTACGACGACAATGCGCGGAAGTACGAGGTCGAGAAGCCCTTCGAAGGCGTGCTGCCGAACCTTGAGCGTCGCTGGCGTGAGACCGACAGCTCGTGGGTCCGTGAAGAGCTGGGCCGCTACCAGTCCGACACGCCTTGCGAGACCTGCCACGGCAAGCGCCTGAAGCCCGAAGCCCTGGCCGTCAAGATCGACGCCATGGACATCGCCGAGGTCTCGATGCTGGCCATCCGCCCGGCCCGCGACTGGTTCGCCAGCCTGGAAGGCAAGCTCTCCGACAAGAAGATGGAGATCGCCCGGCGGATCCTGAAGGAGATCAATGATCGCCTGCGGTTCCTGGTCGATGTCGGCCTGGACTACCTCAACCTGTCGCGCGGCTCGGGCACCCTGTCGGGCGGCGAGAGCCAGCGCATCCGCCTGGCCAGCCAGATCGGCTCAGGCCTGACCGGCGTGCTCTACGTGCTGGACGAGCCGTCGATCGGCCTGCACCAGCGCGACAACACCCGCCTGCTGACCTCGCTGCAGGGCCTGCGGGACTTGGGCAATTCGGTGCTGGTGGTCGAGCACGACGAGGAGGCCATCCTCACCGCCGACTACGTGATCGACATGGGCCCGGCCGCCGGCGTCCACGGCGGCGAGATCGTAGCCGAGGGCAAGCCGGCCGACATCATGGCCAATCCCAAGAGCGTCACGGGCATGTACCTGACCGGCGCGCGCGAGATCGAGGTGCCCGAACAACGCCGGCCGATCAGCAAGAAGAAGATGCTGCGGGTCATCGGCGCCACCGGCAACAACCTCAAGAACGTCACGGCCGAAATCCCCGTGGGGACCTTCACCTGCATCACCGGCGTGTCGGGCGGCGGCAAGTCGACCTTCACGATCGAGACCCTGTACAAGGCCGCCGCGCGCCGCCTGAACAACGCCAGCGACGCCCCCGCCCCGCACGAGCGGATCGAGGGCCTGGAGCAGTTCGACAAGGTCATCGACATCGACCAGAGCCCGATCGGCCGCACCCCGCGCTCGAACCCGGCGACCTATACCGGCGCCTTCGGGCCGATCCGCGACTGGTTCGCCGGCCTGCCGGAGAGCAAGGCGCGCGGCTACGGCCCGGGCCGCTTCAGCTTCAACGTCAAGGGCGGCCGCTGCGAGGCCTGCCAGGGCGACGGCGTCATCAAGATCGAGATGCACTTCCTGCCGGACGTCTACGTCACCTGCGATATCTGCAAGGGCAAGCGCTACAACCGCGAGACCCTGGACGTGCTGTTCAAGGGCAAGACCATCGCCGACGTCCTGGACATGACCGTCGAGGAGGCCGCCGACTTCTTCAAGGCCGTGCCGCCGATCCGCGACAAGATGGAAACCCTCAAGCGGGTGGGCCTCAGCTACATCAAGGTCGGTCAGCAGGCCACGACCCTGTCGGGCGGCGAGGCGCAGCGGGTGAAGCTGTCCAAGGAGCTGTCGCGCCGGGCCACCGGCCGGACGCTGTACATTCTGGACGAACCGACCACCGGCCTGCACTTCGAGGACACCAAGAAGCTGCTCGAGGTGCTGCACGAGCTGGCCGACCAGGGCAACACCGTGGTGGTCATCGAGCATAACCTGGACGTGGTGAAGACCGCCGACTGGCTGATCGACTTCGGTCCCGAGGGCGGCGACGGCGGCGGCGAGATCGTCGCCACCGGCTCGCCTCAGGACGTGGCCAAGGTCGAGGCCAGCTGGACCGGCCGTTACCTCAAGGAACTGCTGGATCGCCACGAAGAGCGTCGCAAGGCGCGGGTGGCGGAATTGAAGAAGGCCAAGCGGGCCTAGAAACAAGAAGGCCCCGGAGAGTGATCTCCGGGGCCTTTCTCTTACCAGCCGCCGTTGCCGCTGCTGTCGCTGGAGACGCCGCTCTCGCGTTCCTTGAGCTCGCGATAGATGCTGGGCGCCGGGCCGAAGACGATCAGGGTGGTCAGCACCGAGATCAGGCCCGAGAACAGCGCCTGGACGATGCCGGCGGGCGTGAAATAGGCCTGCAGCGAGCTGGTGTCGGCGCGCATCATCTTGCCGGTGGCGGCAAAATCGCCCGAGGCGATCAGGCCGACGGCCGAGACGATCGTCCAGATCAGCAGCACCACGATCACGCTCATCACCCCCGCCAGCAGATAGGCGCCCAGCAGCGGCCAGAAGAGGCCCTCGGTCTTGGGCATGGCGCGGAACAGGGTGACCTTGCCCGTATCGAAGGTGACCGACGAGGCGAACGACAGGCGCACGGCCAGCCAGACCATGGCGCAGAACGAACCGACCACGCACAGCAGGCCCAGGAACGCGCCGGTCGGGCCGCCCAGCGCGCTCAGGAAGCCGCCCAGGCCCGAGCCCAGGAACAGCACGCCGATCAGCACCAGGCACAGCAGCAGCCACACGGCGGCCTGGCGCAGCTCGGCCGCGCCGATGCGCAGGTAAGCGAAGCGGCTGTCGTCATGGCGCAGCACCACGCGGTTCAGGGTGGCGAAGATGATGCCGTTCAGCAGCAGACTGTAGGGCAGCGACCACAGCGCCAGCGGCGCCAGATTCGACATCAGGCGGGCCATCTCGCTGAGGTCCGGCGTATTGTTCTCGGAGGTGTAGCTGATGAAGGCTTCCAGCTGCGGGCCGAAGAACATGATCGCCAGCACGTTGGAGACGATCGACAGCACCGTCATGGCGCCCGCCCAGATCCCGACGGTCTTCAGGTTCTCCCGCACCAGGCGGAAACCGGAGAAGGCCGCGTCGGAGGCGGAGAACTTTGACATATCGGGCTCTTGAGGCTGGCGTGCAGAGCGACAGCCCTAACAAGGTTCGCGCGCCTTCGACAGTGCCGAACGCGGCTTTATTCACCGGGGTTGCGGTGAGGGCGATCGCGCCTCTAACATCCGTTTGAAAAGCGGCCGCCAGCGCCGCTGAACGGAGGGAACCATGAAGCTCTATGGCGAGGCCATGCCGGCCCCCAATCCGCGCCGGGTACGGATCTTCCTGGCCGAGAAGGGCATCAGCGTTCCCGAGATCCCGATAGGCATGCGCCAGGGCGGCCACAAGTCGCCCGAGCACCTGGCGCGCAACAGCCTGGGCCAGGTGCCGACCCTGGAGCTGGACGACGGGACCACGATCAGCGAGACGGTCGCCATCTGCCGCTACTTCGAGGTGCTGCATCCCGATCCGCCGCTGTTCGGGGTCACGGCGCTGGAGCAAGCAAATGTCGAAATGTGGATCCGCCGGGCCGAGTTTCGCCTGATGGTGCCCGTCGGCATGTTCTGGCGCCACGCCCACCCGCTGACGGCGCGCCTGCTGAAGCAGAACGTCGAGTTCGGAGAGTCCAACCGTGAGGTCGTCGAACGCGCCCAGCTGTGGCTGGACAAGGAGCTGTCCGACGGCCGCCCCTACCTGACCGGCGAGACCTATACGATGGCCGACATCACCGGCCAGACGACCCTGGACTTCGCCGACTTCACCGGCCTGCACACGCCGGCCGAGGCCAAGCATGTCATCGCCTGGCGTGAGCGCATGGCGGCGAGGCCAAGCGCTTCAGCCTAGTCGTGCAGCCCCGCGTCGATCTCATCCTGGTTCAGATGAGCGAAGGCGCGGGCCGGGGCGGCGACCAGGATCACGGTCTGCAGGGTCAGGAACACCGGGGCCAGCAACAGGTTGGCCAGCAGCACCAGGATCAGGCGCGGGTGGCTGGCGACCACGTCGCCGCCGCTCAAGGGGTCGACGCCGCCGCCGACCACATTGCCGATGATGCTGGAGACCGTCGTCCCGATCAGCGAGACCAGCGCCGCCAGGACGATAGCCATGACATACATGCCCAGCAGGCGCAGGAACTGCCCGTGGGTCTGGACCCAGGCCTCACGGATGTCGATGTGATGGTGCGAGAAGGCGTGCGGCCCGAGTAGCGACAGGCGCACGGCCACCCATAAGGACAGGCCGATCACGGCCAGGGCGCCCAGGGTGGCGAACCAGCCGGCGGCCGCGCCCGACAGCAGCGACGCCCCCAGCACCACCGCGCCGGACGGGATCACCGTCACGCCCAGGGCCGCGGCCCAGGTGATCAGCGAGACGATCAGCAGCTGCAGCTCTTCCTTGCCCAGGCGCAGATAGGCGAAGCGGCTGTTGTTGGGCTCGATCACCGAGCGAATGATCGCCGCCTGCAGCACCGAGGCCAGGGCCAGGGCCACGGCGATCAGCAGCACCATCACCCCGCCCAGGTGGGTGATCAGGTCGAGGATCTCGCGCGGATCGGCCGAGCCGGCGCGTCCGGCCAGAGCCGCCCGGCCTTCGTCGCCGAGCACGATCTTGGCGAACAGGCCCAGGATCGGCAGCATGACCAGCGAGAAGGTCGCCCAGGCCAGCACCGGCAGCGGCTTGCGCCGCATGGTGCGAAGGCCCTCAAGGGCGGCGTCGACGGGACGGACGGACATCTAGGCTTCCTGCGAGACCGCGTGGCGGCGGTAGAAGTGGGCCAGGGCGCCGGTCCAGGCCGGCATGGCATAGAAATAGGTGCAGAGCGCCAGCACCGCCGCCGTCACCGGACCTTGCGGCGCGACGCTCAGGGCGGCGCTGACCAGCAGCACCGGCACGGCGACGGCCAGGCCGACGACCAGCAGGGTCGGCACGTGACCACGGGTCAGCGGAAAGGCGCTGAGCACCCGCACGCCCGACTGCTCGACGGTGGCCGGAGCCGACAGCGACAGGCGCAGGGCCAGCCAGACCAGGATCGCCAGGCTGCCCAGCGGCGCGATGACCAGGATCAGGCCCGCCGGACCGGCGCTGGCGAAGGCGCCTTGCCAGCCGGCGATCGTGCCGGGATCGAAGTCCGGGGCGGCGGTGCGGGCCACGCCCAGCGCGACACCGCAGACAATGACCATCAGGATGCAGCCGATCAGGCCCACCAGGCCCAGGATCATCAGTTGAGCGGCCAGCAGCCGCCACTCGTCACGGCCCCAGCGCAGACCCTTGAAACCGCCGGCGCGGGCGAACGCGCGGCGGAACAGAGCCCCCTGGGCGATCACCCCGGCCAATACGGTGGCGAAGAAGCGCAGACCCGGCGGCAGCAGCCCCCCGGCCACGCTGACGATCGCCGCCAGCGCCAGGGCGCCCCAGCAGTCGCGGGCCGCGCCGGTCACGTCGGAAAAGCCCGCGCGCAAGGTCGCGCCGATGCTCGCCGATCCGTCCGCCATCCGATCAAGTCCCTCTCACGCTGGCCGCGCCACGAGTCGCCGCGAGCCCTGGCAATCTATGGCCTCGCGGCGGTTCTGGCGATGGCGCCGCGCGGACGCAACCGGATTTAAGCCTCCGCCGGCGCCTCATCGCGCAACGCCCGGTAGGACGCCGCCCAGGGCGCGCAGAACACGGTCACGACCACCGACGAGAACAGGACCCACAAGGCCCCGCCGGCGGCGATCGCCGGACCCAGCTTGCGGACGATCTCCATCGGCTGTTCGCGCGCCAACGCCTCGACCGCGCCCGGCTCGAACAGCCAGCTCATCTGGCCGCCCAGCGCGAAGACCCCGCCGAACACCACGCCCAGGAACAGCACCTCGATGCCGATCAGGAAGACGAACAGCAGCAAGGCGACGCCCAGCAGCTTGCCGACATGGCCTTTGGTGAAGCTCCACGACTCGAACAGCCGGAACTGGCGGTCGGCGAAGGTCATCGGCGCGGCCATCGACAGCTTCAGCGCCAGCCAGAAAAACAGGGCCAGCACCAAGAGGCCGACCACTAGGCCGGTCCCGACCATCGCGCTGGCCGAGTTGCCGCCGGCGCCCACGCCGACGATCGCCACGATGACCATGGCCAGCAGGGCCACGACGAAGAAGCCGATATAGGCCAGCACGTACTCGACCAGGAAAAGCAAGGTGACCCAGCCCTCGCGCGCGCCCAGCCGCAGATAGCCGAACCGCGAGTCCTGCGGCTCCAGCACGGCGCGGAACACCGCGCAGCAGATCACCGCATTCACCGCCGTCGACCAGATCCAGCACACCAGCTGGAACAGCATCATCCCCGACTGCAGCCGCATGAAGCGGGCGAAGGTCTCGGGATCGCTTTGCCCGCCCTGCTGAGCGGCGATCTGCATCAGCACCGCGAAGTCGGGCCGCATGGCCAACAGCAGCAGGTACAGCGGCGCCGCGGTCGCGACCAGCATCGCCAGGCCCCAGCCCAACACCGCCAGCGGCTTGCGCCCGATGATCCCGAAACCGGCCGTGGCCGCGTCGCCAACCGAAAACCTCGCCATGCTCCCTCCCATGCTCGCCCGCCTCGCCACCTGGGCGCGAAACACCAGTCCCCTATCGTGAGCCTACACGCAGGTTTCCCCGAGCGACAGCCGGGGTTATAGGCTCGCCCATGACCACGAATTCTACCCTTCAGCCCGTTCACGTCATTGGCGGGGGCCTGGCCGGCTCCGAAGCCGCCTGGCAGATCGCCCAGAGCGGCGTGCCCGTCATCCTGCACGAGATGCGCAAGGACGACGCGACCGGCAAAGTCACCACCGACGCCCACAACACCGACGGCCTGGCCGAGATGGTCTGCTCCAACTCGTTCCGCTCGGACGACTGGCAGTTCAACGCCGTGGGCCTGCTGCACGCCGAGATGCGCAAGCTGGACAGCCTGATCATGTCGTGCGCCGACCAGCACCAAGTGCCGGCCGGCGGCGCCCTTGCCGTCGACCGCGACAACTTCTCGGCCGAAGTCACCCGCCGCCTGGAAGCCCACCCGCTGGTCACCATCGTCCGCGAGGAGATCGCCGGCCTGCCGCCGCAAGAGTGGGACAACGTCATCGTCGCCACCGGCCCGCTGACCTCGCAGGCCCTGGCCGAGGCGATCCTGGAGCTGTCGGGCGAAGGCCAGCTGAGCTTCTTCGACGCCATCGCGCCGATCATCCACTTCGAGTCCATCAACATGGACGTCGCCTGGCGCCAGTCGCGCTACGACAAGGAAGGCCCTGGCGGCGACGCGACCGCCTACATCAACCTGCCCATGAACAAGGAACAGTACGAGGCCTTCATCGACGCCCTGATCGACGGCCCCAAGTCCGAGTTCAAGGAGTGGGAGAACGTCCCGTATTTCGACGGCTGCCTGCCGATCGAAGTGATGGCCGAGCGCGGCCGCGAGACCCTGCGCCACGGCCCGATGAAGCCGGTCGGCCTGACCAATCCGCGCGACCCGACGGTCAAGTCCTACGCCATCGTCCAGCTGCGCCAAGACAACGCCCTGGGCACCCTGTGGAACATGGTCGGCTTCCAGACCAAGCTGAAGCACGGCGTCCAGGCCGAGACCTTCCGGATGATCCCGGGCCTGGAGAACGCCCAATTCGCCCGCCTGGGCGGCCTGCACCGCAACACCTTCATCAACTCGCCCAAGCTCTTGGACAAGTCGCTGCGCATGAAGGTGCAGCCGCGCCTGCGCTTCGCCGGCCAGGTGACGGGCGTGGAGGGTTATGTCGAGAGCGCCGCCATGGGCCTGCTGACCGGCCGCTTCGCCGCCGCCGACCGCAAGGGCGCCCCGATCGACGCCCCGCCCCCGACCACCGCCCTGGGCGCCCTGGTCGAACACATCACCGGCGGCCACCTGGAAGCCGGCAACGGCCCCGGCAGCTTCCAGCCGATGAACATCAACTACGGCCTGCTGCCGCCGCTCGAGGCCCCCAAGGTCGACGAGGACGGCAAGAAGATCCCGCTCAAGGAACGCGGCCGGGCGAAGAAGCGGCTGATGAGCATCCGGGCGCTGAAGGACCTGGAGGCCTGGGCGGGCCTTTAAGCCCTCCCTTCCGTGTCCTCCCGGAAGCGCGAAGCGCTATCCGGGACCCAGGGGCCGGCGCGGTGTGGTTGTCCCTGGGTCCCGGCTCTCCGCTGCGCTACGGCCGGGATGACACGCGATTTTCGCGATATCCGCAGCAACACAACCCCTTAAGGGCGCCCGCCCCCGCAGCGCCCAAAACCGCCTCATTTGAATTCCGGGTATCGCCGCCTCACGTGCGCTTCCGTTAGAAGTTTCAACCCGTTGATCGCCTAACAACTGGTTATTTCCACCGACCCGAACGGGGCCGGATTACGGCGCTCGTTTTTCGACGAACCTGACAAAGTTTCAAATGACACCGGTTTCTCTTGCGTATGACACCGGTCGCAGTTAGCGGTACCAGCGATTTTTGGGACCAGCCGCGCAAAACAAGAGCTGGGCCCTTTTCCAACTTTTCCGGGAGGGAACCGTGCAAACTCATTCCAAGCATAGCCGCGCCTGTGCGCTTCTGGCTCAGACCTCGCTGGGCGCGCTGACGCTCGCCGCCGCCCTGAGCTTCTCCAGCGCCGCCCTGGCCCAAGAGCAGGCCGCCCAGCCCGCGCCGGCCCCGGCCGCTGAGCCCGCCGCCGCCGAGCCCGACACCGTCGAGGCCGTCGTCGTCACCGGCTACCGCGCCGCCGTGCAGAGCGCGCTGAACATGAAGCGCAATTCCAGCGTGATGGTCGACGCCATCAACGCCGACGACATCGCCGACTTCCCGGACGCCAACCTCGCCGAGTCCCTGCAGCGCCTGCCGGGCGTCTCGATCGACCGCGAAAATGGCGAAGGCCGCACCATCACCGTCCGCGGCCTGGGCAGCGACTTCACCCGCGTGCGCCTGAACGGCCTGGAAGCCCTGTCGACGGCCGGTCCGTCGAACTCGGGCGACAGCGCCAACCGCTCGCGCGGCTTCGACTTCAACACCTTCGCCTCGGAGCTGTTCAGCGCCCTGAAGGTCCAGAAGACCGCCTCGGCCGAGACCGACGAAGGCTCGCTGGGCGCCACGGTCGACCTGGAAACGGGCAAGCCGCTGAACTTCAAGGGCAAGCGCCTGGCCCTGTCGGTGCAGGACGCCTACTACAAGAACGGCGGCACCCACTCGCCGCGCTTCGCCGGCCTGGTCTCGGACCGCTGGGACACCAACTGGGGCCAGTTCGGCGCCCTGTTCTCGGTCGCCTACAACAAGCGCAACCAGATCATCGACAGCTACCAGCGCCAGGCTGGCCAATCTGATTACACCTATCGCCAGGCCACCTTCCTGGGCACGGGTTCGACCACCGCCACGCCGCGCCGCCAGGGCTTCGCCGCCCCGACCGGCACCTCGTGCAACAACGGCGTGATCCCGGGCGTCAACATCACCAACGCCGCCGTCTGCTCGGCCCTGACCGGCTCGAACCCGACCGCCTACAACCTGGTCAACAACCCGGCCAGCGCCACGGTCGTCGGCTCGGGCATCACCGCCCCCGGCGCCCTGACCCGCATTCCGGCCCTGGCCACGCTGAACCAGCAGGACCTGGACCAGAAGCGCACCGGCCTGACCGGCGCCCTGCAATGGCGTCCGACCAGCCGCACCACGATCTCGCTGGACTGGGTCTATTCGGAGCTGGAGCAGTCGTCGGTCAACTACCAGGTCCAGACCGTCGGCCTGAACCGCAACAACACCAACGCCGCCCTGAACACCATCACCGCCGGCGACACCGCCGCGGCCAAGCGCGCCCTGTACGCCAGCTGCACGGCCCGCGCCGCCAGCGCGATCCAGGACGCCATCGACTGCGGCCAAGCCCAGAACGGCGGCGCGCTCGTCGCCGGCATGACCAACAGCTACAACCCGTACAACCTGGATCCGTACGACTACTACAACAACCCGGGTTCGGTGGGTTACGTGGCCGATCCGACCGGCACGGCCATGCTGACGCAGTTCATCGGCCGCCCGTCGGTCCGCCTGATCGACGCCGCGCTCTCGCCCACGGGCGCCAATGCCGACTACCTGAAGCTGGGCAATGTCGACCTGCGCTCGGCCGCCGACGCGTCGTTCTTCACGACCTATTTCCGTCAGTCGTCGCTGAAGCTGGAACACGAGTTCAACGACAACCTGTCGATGGTCGCCGTCTACGGTAAGTCCTCGTCGAACAACAAGACGCAGGGCCTGCTGGCCGACTTCATCCGCCTGGACAGCGGCCAGGGCGTGGCCGGCAACGACTACGTCACCTACGACGCGCGTGGCGGCGGCGACATGCCGGTTCTGAACCTGGGCTTCGACGCCACCCAAGCCAATGCCTGGGACTTCGTGAAGGGCTACTCGGCCCTGCGCAACTACCAGCGCTACACCCGCAACGACTACGAGACGATGCGCGTGGACTTCAAGTATGACCTGGACAGCGACACCAGCGTCAAGTTCGGTATCAGCCAGCGCAAGTACGGCTTCTCGACCTCGGAATATCGCCGCCTGACCGGCGAGACCCTGAACCCCAGCCTGAAGGAAGCCGGCTCGAACGTCGCGGCCGTCAGCAAGGTCATCAACTGGGGCACCGGCCTGAAGGTGCCGGAAGGCACCACGACCGCCTTCCTGGCCCCCGACCTGAAGAAGATGACCGACCTGTTCGGCTTCAACTGCAACTGCATCAACAAGTATGGCGACTGGCGCCTGTCGTACCTGGCCAGCGCGGCCAACCGCTATTCGGTCGACGAAAAGGACACCAGCGCCTACGTCCAGTTCGACTTCAACACCCAGCTGTTCGGTCGTGAACTGCGCGGCAATGTCGGCACCCGCTACGCCCTCACCGAGGTCAATTCGGACGGCCTGACCAACAGCTCGCGTCCGATCTCGGGCTCGAACAAGTACCACGACATCCTGCCGTCGATGAACGTGTCGTACGAGCTGCACGAGAACCTGCTGCTGCGCTTCGGCGCCGCCAAGGTCATGGCCCGCCCGCTGCTGGCCAACCTGGCGCCGAACGTCACCGCTATCAGCGTGCCGACCAACGGCGCCACGGTCGGCGGCTCGCTGACGGTCGGCAATCCCAAGCTGGATCCGTTCCGCGCCACCAACCTCGACCTGTCGCTGGAATGGTACTTCGCGCCGGGCGCCCTGGTCTCGGTCGCGGTGTTCAACAAGGACATCTCGAGCTTCCCGCAGACCCTGGTGTCGTCGGCCACGCTCAGCTCGATCATGGACGCCGACGCCATCGCAGCCCTGCGCGCGGCCCAGACCAACGCTCAAGCCGTCGCCTACATCGACAACAACAACCCGTTCGACGTCCGCCAGTTCGGCAACGCGCCGGGCGGCTACATCCGCGGCATCGAGTTCAACTACCAGCAGAACCTCACGTTCCTGCCCTGGTACTTCAAGAACCTGGGCGTCCAGTTCAACGCCACGCACCTGGAGTCGGAACTCGACTACATCGTGAACCCGGCCAACGCCCGCCTGGGCACGCCGGCGATCACCGCCAAGGGTCCGTTCACGGGCGCCTCGCCGGACGCCTTCAACTTCACGGTCTTCTATGAAGTCGAGAAGTTCAGCGTTCGCCTGTCGTCGGCCTATCGCGCCAAGTACCGCACGCAGTACCCGATCGCGACCGGCACCTGCGACCCGGGCTTCTGCGACAGCCCGCTGGTCAACGACTTCCTGGGCAACAGCAGCACGTTCAACCTGGACGGCTCGGCGACCTACAAGTTCAACAAGTACCTGACCCTGTCGGTCGACGCCCTGAACCTGACGAACCAGGCCGAGAACCGCTGGGCCTACCAGAACGACCCGGTCGCCACGCGCTACGCCGCCGTGGGCCGCTCGATCTTCGCGGGCATCCGGTTCGTCTACTAGTTTCCTCCCAAAGCGTTATTTCCTCCCAACGCTTGACTTGGGCCGCGCCGGTAACCCCGGCGCGGCCCTTTCTTTTTGGCTGGAGCCTTCGCACCTGCGAGACGTTCGGCCAGGGATGACCCAACTCCAGACCTGGATCGCTGCTTTCGGCTGGGCGCCGCCGTGGCTGGTCAGCACCGTGCTGATCGCCGTGGCCGTCGTTGTCGCCTTGGCGGTCCACGCCGTCGTCGTGCGGATCGTCCGGCACGCCATCTCGCGCCACAGCGAATTCTGGCAGCCGCTGATCGCCCGCACGCGGCGGCCAACGCGGATGGCCTTCATCGTCGCGACCCTGGGCCCGGCCGTCTCCGCCGCCCCCCTCACTGTCGCCCAGGCCGCGGGCGCCAAGCATGTGCTGCTGGTGCTGTTCATCCTGCTGCTGGGCTGGATGGCCATGACCGCGCTCGACATCGGCGCGGCCCTCTATCTCCGAGGCTTCAAGGTCGACGTTGAAGACAACCTGCTGGCTCGCAAGCACGTCACCCAGGTGCGGATCCTGCGGCGCGCGGTGGCCATCCTGGTCGGCATCTTCACCCTGGCCCTGGCGCTGATGACCATCCCCGGCGTGCGCCAGTGGGGCGTCAGCCTGCTGGCCGCCGGCGGGGCGGCGTCGCTGATCGTCGGCCTGGCCTTGCAGCCTCTGCTGACCAACCTGATCGCCGGCATCCAGATCGCCGTCACCCAGCCGATCCGCATCGACGACGCCGTGATCGTCGAGAAGGAGTGGGGGAACATCGAGGAGATCAACGCCACCTACGTCGTCGTCCGCCTGTGGGACTGGCGGCGGATGGTGCTGCCGCTCAGCTATTTCATCCAGACGCCGTTCCAGAACTGGACCCGCGAGAGCGCCGCCCTGATCGGCACGGCCATGCTGTATGTCGACCCCGCCGCGCCGGTCGATCGCCTGCGCGCCAAGCTGGAGGAGATCGCCAAGGCCTCGCCCCTGTGGGATGGCAAGGTGGTCAACCTGGCCGTCACCGACCTGACCGCCGAGGTCATGGAAGTCCGCTGCCTGGTCAGCGCCCGCAACGCGCCCAAGACCTTCGACCTGCGTTGCGAAGTGCGCGAAAAGATGATGGCCTTCCTGCGCGACGAGCTGCCCGAGGCCTTCCCCAAGCGGCGTCTGGCCCTGGCGGCCGGCGAGGCCTGAACGGCGCCGCCCTTCCGTAAGTAAGCGAATTATGACTTAACAGGAGGCGCCGCCGTCTCGACATGGCGCGCGCGCGGGCGCCTGGCGGGATCCTTTCCCTTCGGCGCTTGTCGCGGATGAATGGCGGGCGCAGCCTGCTAGGGTCTTGGGATGGAAGCGGACGTGACCGTGGGTTTCGACATCGGCGCCCAAACCTTGGGAGTAAGAGCTAAGGCTCGCTGCGACGCGCTCGGCCTGCCGCCTTACAGCGAGGTCGAGGGCCAACTGACGCGTCGGTTCCTGACCTCCGCGCATGAGGCCGCCCTGACCACCCTGTCCGGCTGGATGCTGGAAGCCGGCATGAGCGTGCGCCGCGACGCCGCCGCCAATCTGATCGGCCGCTACGAGGGCGAGCTGCCTGGTGAGAAGGCGCTGATCATCGGCTCGCACATCGACAGCGTCCGCAACGGCGGGCGGTATGATGGGCCGCTGGGGATCATGCTGGGCGTCGACCTGGTCGAGGCCCTGAACCGCGCCGGCCGCCGCCTGCCGTTCGCGATCGAGGTCGTGGCGTTCGGCGACGAGGAAGGCTCGCGCTTTCCCGCCTCGATGAGCTGCAGCCGAGCGATCGCCGGGACGCTGGACCCGAGCGCTCTGGAGATGAAGGACGCCGAGGGCGTGTCGGTCGCGGAAGCCTTGAAGGCGTTCGGCGGCGATCCGGACAACATCGCCAGCGCCGCTCGCAAGCCCGAAGCCGTGCTGGCCTTCCTGGAAGCCCATATCGAACAAGGCCCGGTGCTGGAGGCCGAGGGTCTGGCCCTGGGCGTCGTCACCGCCATCGCAGCGCAGAAACGGCTGATGGTGCGGATCGAGGGCACGGCGGGTCACGCCGGCACGACGCCGATGAACCTGCGCAAGGACCCCGGCCCCGCCGCCGCCGAGGCCATCCTGGCCCTGGAGCGGATCTGCCGCGCCGGGACCGATGGTCTGGTCGGCACGGTCGGCCGCATGACCGCCCTGCCCGGCGCGTTCAACGTCATCCCCGGCGCCATCGAGTTCTCGATGGACATCCGCGCCGAAACCTCGGCCGCCCGCGACGAGGCGGTGATCACCATCGGCGCCGAGATCCACGCCATCGCCGCCAAGCGCGGTCTTCGGGCCGAGGTCAACCTGATGCAGGCCCTGGCCGAGAGCCCCTGCGATCCATCCCTCATGAGCCTGCTGGAAGATGCAGTCGGCGATCTCGGTCTGCCCGTCCGCCGACTGCCCTCTGGCGCGGGCCACGACGCCATGGTGATGGCTGACCTGTGCCCCGTCGCCATGCTGTTCATCCGCTGCGAGGGCGGGATCAGCCACAACCCGGCCGAAGCCGTCACCGAGGCCGACTGCGCCCTGGCGGCCCAGGCCATGCTCCTTTTCATCGACAAGCTAGAACGACGCGAACGCGCATGACCGAGACTTTCAAAGAACTGGACCACCCCGCCCGCCTGCTGATGGGGCCCGGCCCGATCAACGTGCACCCGCGCGTGCTGCGGGCCATGTCGGTGCAGCTGCTGGGCCAGTTCGATCCCGAGTTCACCGGCTACATGAACGAGGTCATGAGCCTCTATCGCGGGGTGTTCGAGACCCAGAACCAATGGACGTTCCTGATCGACGGCACCTCTCGCGCCGGGATCGAGGCGGCGCTGGTTTCGACGCTGTCGCCGGGCGACGACGTGGTGGTGATCAACGCGGGGCGCTTTGGCCTGCTGCTGGCCGAGATCGCCGAGCGCTGCGACGCCAAGGTCACCTTCGTCGAGGGCGAGTGGGGCAAGGTGGTCGATCCACAGGCCGTCGAGGACGCCGTCGCCCGCGTGAAGCCGCGCCTGGTCGCCTGCGTGCACGGCGACACCTCGACCACCATCGCCCAGCCGATCGAAGTCATCGGCGAGATCTGCCGCCGCCACGACGCGCTGCTCTATGTCGACGCCACCGCGACGCTGGGCGGCATGAGCGTCCCCGCCGACAAATGGCAGGCCGACATCGTCACCGCCGGCTTGCAGAAGTGCATGGGCGGCCCCTCGGGCTCGGCCCCGATCACGATCAGCGACCGCGCCGCCGACCACATCTTCGGCCGCCGCCATGTGGAGAAGGGCCTGGCCGGCCCCGGCATGACGGGCAACGGCCGGCGCATCGCCTCGAACTATTTCGATCTGGCGATGATCATGGACTACTGGTCCGACAAGCGCCTGAACCACCACACCGAGGCGGCCAGCATGCTGTTCGCGGCCCGCGAGTGCGCGCGGATCGTGCTGGAGGAAGGCCTCGACGCGCGCTTCGTCCGCCACCGCCAAGCCGGCGCGGCGATGGTCGCCGGCATTGAGGCGTTGGGCCTCCAGGTCTACGGCGACCAGGCACACAAGATGACCAACGTCACCGGCGTCATCGCCCCGAACGGCGTCGACTACGACCGCGTCAAAGCCCGCATGCGCACCGAGTTCGAGATCGAGATCGGCGCCGCTTTCGGCCCCTTGGCCGGCAAGATCTGGCGCATCGGCACCATGGGCATGAACGCCCGCAAGCACGCGGTTCTCCAGACCCTGGCGGCGCTGGAAGCGGTGCTGCGTTGGGAGGGCTTCAGCGCCCCGGCCGGCGCCGGCGTCGACGCGGCGGCCAAGGTGTTCGGATGAGCTATCCGAGAGACCTGATCGGCTACGGCGAACACCCGCCCCAAGCGCAATGGCCGAACGGCGCCCGCGTGGCCGTGCAGTTCGTGCTGAACTACGAGGAAGGCGCCGAGCGGTCGATCCTGCACGGCGATCCGGTCTCCGAGTTCTTCCTGTCGGAAATGGTCGGCGCCCAGCCCATCCAGGGCATGCGCAACATGTCGATGGAGAGCCTGTACGAATACGGCTCGCGCGCGGGCTTCTGGCGCATCCGGCGGCTGTTCGACGAGTACCAACTACCGCTGACCGTGTTCGGCGTCGCCCAGGCCATGGAGCGCCATCCCGACGCGGTCGAGGCGATGATGACGTCTGGCTGGGAGATCGCCACCCACGGCTATCGCTGGATCGACTACCAGCACTTCACGCCCGAGCAGGAACTGGAGCACATCCAGCAGGCCATCGAGATCCAGAAGCGTCTGACCGGCGAGCGCCCCCTAGGCTGGTACCAGGGCCGCACCAGCCCCAACACCGCCCGCCTGGTCGCCGAGGAAGGCGGCTTTCTCTACGACGCCGACAGCTATGCCGACGATCTTCCGTACTGGGACGACCAGCACGGCCGCGCCCAGTTGATCGTGCCCTACACGCTGGAAGCCAACGACATGCGCTTCACGGCGGCGCAGGGCTTCAACACCGGCGAGCAGTTCTTCACCTATCTGCGCGACGCCTTCGACGCCCTGTACCTGGAGGGCGAGACCGCGCCGAAGATGATGAGCGTCGGCCTGCACTGCCGCGTGGTCGGCAAGCCCGGCCGCATCGGCGCCCTGCGGCGGTTCCTCGAGCACGTCACCCGCCACGACCGCGTCTGGGTGGCCAAGCGCATCGACATCGCGCGCCACTGGATCGCGACCCATCCGTACGAGGCCCAAGCATGAGCGGCGCACCGCCCCTCTCCCTCGCCCGCTTGAACAGCATGAACCAGACCGGCTTCACCACCGCCCTGGGTTTCGCCTTCGAGCTCTCGCCCTGGGTCGTCGAGCACGCCTGGAGCGAGCGACCGTTCGCCAGCGTCGAGGCCCTGCACGACACGATGATGGCCGTGCTCGACGCCGCGCCCCTCGCCGACAAGCTTGCCCTGATCCGCGCCCACCCGGAGCTGGCCGGCAAGGCGGCGATCGCCAAGCAGCTGACCGCCGAGAGCACTTCCGAACAGGCCAGCGCCGGCCTCGACCGCCTGACGCCCGAGGAGTTCACGCGTTTCCACGAGCTGAACGCCGCCTACGGCGAACGCTTCGGCTTTCCGTTCATCATCGCCGTGCGGCTGAACGACAAGGCCTCGATCCTGGCGGCCATGCAGGCGCGCCTGGTCCACGACGAAGCGGCCGAGATCGCCGAGGCGATCAAGCAGATCGGCCTGATCTCGAAACTCCGGCTGCTGGACGCGGTGACCGCCTGATGGACTACGATTTCGCCGCCTGGGCCGGCATGGCGCTGCGCTGGCTGCACGTGGTGGCCGGCGTGGCCTGGATCGGCGCGTCCTTCTACTTCGTCTGGCTGGACAACAATCTGCGTGACCCGAACCCGCCGAAGGACGGCGTGAAGGGCGAGCTGTGGGCCGTGCACGGCGGCGGCTTCTACCATTCGCAGAAGTACATGGTCGCCCCGGCCCACATGCCCGAGCACCTGCACTGGTTCAAATGGGAGGCCTACACCACCTGGCTGTCGGGCTTCGCGCTACTGACCGTGCTCTACTATGTCGGCGCGCCGGTCTATCTGATCGACTCGGCCAAGCACGCGTTCACCCAAGCCCAGGCCATCGGTGTCGGCCTAGCCTTCATCTTTGGCGGCCTCTTGGTCTACGAGGCCCTGTGCCGCTCGCCGCTGGGCAAGAACGGCAAGCTATTCGGCGTGGTCTGGTTCTCGGTCCTGACGGCGGCCACCTGGGCGCTGACCCAGATCTTCTCCGACCGCGGCGCCTTCATCCACGTGGGCGCGATCATCGGCACCTGCATGGTCGAGAACGTCTTCCTGATCATCATCCCCAACCAGCGCAAGATCGTCGCCGACATGCTGGCCGGCCGTCCCGTCGACCCGCGCCTGGGGGCCATGGGCAAGCAGCGGTCGGTGCACAACA
This sequence comes from Caulobacter sp. GW821-FHT10A06, assembly GCF_059415805.1. NCBI lineage: Bacteria > Pseudomonadati > Pseudomonadota > Alphaproteobacteria > Caulobacterales > Caulobacteraceae > Caulobacter > Caulobacter sp. GW821-FHT10A06. The sequence goes on along the minus strand of NZ_JBWKNY010000006.1, from coordinate 21,311 downwards.
CCCACATGACCTTGCCGGTCATCTTCATCATGATCAGCAACCACTATCCGGCGGTCTCGGGACACCCGAAGGCCTGGCTGCTGCTGGCCCTGATCAGCGCCGGCGCGATCTCGATCCGCTACTTCTTCATCCAGCGCCACTTCGGCAAGATCCGGCACGAGTTCCTGTTCTATGGCGCGATGCTGATCTTCGGCGCGACGGCCATCGCCAGCGTCAAGCCCAGGGACAAGGTCGAGATCACGAGCCCGGTGCCGTTCACCACCGCCGAATCGATCATTCAGAAGCACTGCGTCACGTGCCATGCCGCGACGCCCACTCACCCGGGCTTCTCGGCGCCCCCGCTGGGCGCGAGCTTCGACAACCCTGAGCATATCCGCACCTATGCCCCGAAAATCCGTGAACGGGCGGTTCTTTCCACCTCCATGCCCCTTGGCAACGAGACCGGCATGACCGTAGAGGAGCGGGCCCAGCTGGGCGCCTGGATCAATCAGGGAGCCAAGATCCCGTGACCGACGCCGTCCTGGACGCGAACAAGACCGACGACTCGGGGAACGCGCCGCGTAAGCGCAACGCCGAACGCACAAGGAAGGCGATCCTCGCCGCGGCGCTGAAGGAGTTCGCCCAGGCGGGTTTCGCGGGGGCCCGGATCGAGAAGATCGTCAAGGCCGCCAAGTGCAACATCCGGATGCTGTACCACTACTTCGGGGACAAGAAGGGCCTGTACATGGCCGTCCTCGAAAGCGCCTACATGGACCTGCGGGCGCGTGAGGCCGAGCTGAAGATCGACTTCGACAAGCCGCTGGAAGGCTTCCTCGAGCTGCAGCGCTTCACCTTCGACTATTTCGAGAAGAACCCCCGCTTCGAGGGCCTGCTGCGCAACGAGAACCTGCAGCACGGCAAGTTCGCCGCCCAGTCGCGGGTGGTGACCGAGACCGCCTTCCCGCTGCGCCACACCATGGAGCGGTTGATCGAGAGCGGTCAGAAGCAGGGTGTGTTCGGGCCCAACCTGGACCCAGTGCAGATCTACGTGACCATCGCGGCCATGAGCCGCTTCCACCTGGCCAACGGCTATTCTCTGTCGGCGACCTTGGACACCGACATGACCGCGCCCGAGTGGCGCAGGGCGCGACTGGATCACGCCCTGGCCTTGCTCGAAGCCTATCTGACGCGCGGCGCGCGTTAGGTCGCGGGCGGCGTCGCGGCGGCCGGAGCGGTCGCCAAGGCCGGACCGCTGAACTCGCTTTCGATCGTCACCTGGACCTCGTCGCTGACGCCCATGGTCGTACCCGGGGCCGGCACGCCATAGGCGATGCCGAAGTCCGAACGCTTGAACGTCCCCTTGGCCGAGAAGCCGACGCGCGCGTGCGGGTCCATCGGATGGCCGACATAGCCGCCGTTGTAGACGACATCCAGGGTCACCGGCTTGGTGACGCCGTGCAGGGTCAGGTCGCCCGTGACCTTGCCGGTGTCGGGCCCGGTGGTCTCGACCTTGGTCGACTTGAAGGTGATGGCCGGATAGGTCGCCGTGTTCAGCCACTGCGCGCCGGTCAGCTCGGCCAGGAAGCCCTCTGGCGGGGCCGGCAGGGTCAGCGACTTGGGATCGATCGTCGCCTCCAGCGCGCTGACGCCGGCGTTGTTCTGGTCGAACTTCAGCTTGGCGTCGAAATTGGCGAAGGCGGCGGTGTAGTTCGAAAAGCCCAGGTGGCTGACGCGGAACACCAGCGTCGAATGGGCCTTGTCCAGCGTGTAGTCGCCGGCGGGGATATCGGCCTTGGGCGGCTTGGGCGTGGTGGCGGTCGGCGCGGCGGCGGCGGGCGCCTCGGCCTTCTTCTCGGCGATCTGGGGCGAACAGGCGGCCAGCGCCAAGAGCGCCACGACGGGCAGAACAGACTTCATACGCTTCCCTCCAACGGAGCCGGTCTCACGCGCCGGCGTTCTGGCGGAAGCGAACGCGCCCCCACACTGACCGTAGGTCAACGTGGGGACGCGGCAGAGGTTGCGGAACCCCCTACGAGAGGAAGTTCTGCTCGCTGATCATGCTGAGGTCGACGCCCACCAGCTTCACGACGTTCTCCGGACCGGCGCTGTTGGCGGTCGTGACGGCGACGAACACATAGACGTCGGTGCCGACCTGAACGCTGGTGAAGTGCCGCGCGGTCGTGCCCGACCAGACCTTGGCGATCTCCTGGGCCTCGGAATAGGTGTTGACGGCGAACTCGCGATAGGTCGAAGCGAACGGCGCCGCGCCGAAGGCCAGCTTGTCGATGGACTGGAAGTCCATGATCGCATCGACGCCCTTGCCCACGTCGTTCGTGGCGTAAGACTCCCAGAACCCGAACTTGAAGATGTCCGCGCCGGCGCCGCCGTACAGGATGTCGACGCCCGAACCGCCGTCGAGCGTGTCGGCGCCGTCGCCGCCGATCAGCAGGTCGTTGCCGTCCCCGCCAGACAGCTGGTCGTCATTCGCGCCGCCGTACAGCGTGTCGGCGCCAAGGCCGCCCGACAGGATGTCGGCGCCGCCGTTGCCGTAGAGCGTGTCGGAAGTCGCCCCGCCCGTGAGCGTATCGTTGGCGGCGCCACCAATCGTCACGACCGTGGCCTCGACCGGCTTGAGGCCCAACATGTTGACCAGGACAGCGCCCGTATCGCCGAAGATCAGCATCCGGTCGCCGCTGTCGTTCAGCGAGACATGATTGCCGTAGGCGCTGGAATGATCCGTCGGCTGGCCCGCATTGATGTCCACGCCCAGGGCGTAGGTCTGCTCGAGCCCCCAGGTCGAGGTCGAGAACTGGTACACACGGTCTTGCGTCGCTTCGACGACGAACAGGTGCCGGCCGTCGGTGCTGAAGTCCATCCCGTAGACCGCCGAGACCTCGGGGTGCGACGACAGCAGGTCCAGCCGGAAGTCCAGGACCTTGTCATAGATCACGATCTGGCCGTCGACGGCCTGGGCGATGATCGAACCGTCCCCGTTGATGGCCTGGACGCCGACGTTCCCGTTCGAATAGCCGGACGAGTAGTGCATGCGGGTCGTGAAGCCGCCGCCCAACGTGAAGATGTTGATATCGGCGCTGCTGATGCCCGCGGGCGCGATCAGCACCTGATCACGGTCGAAGCTGCTGGACAGCGCGCCGCTCTGGAAGAAGCTCGGACCGGTCACCGTAAAGCCGCCGGTGGTCGGGTTCAGCGTCGTCAGGCCGGTAAAGCCCGAGCCCGCATAGTCCTGGGTGAGGATGATCGTGCCGTCGCTCATGAACGCGGCGTCCGCGAAACCGCGATCCGCGCCGGTCACCGTGGTCGAATAGTCCTTCACGGTGTGGGTCTCGAGGTCCACCACGTGGACCTTGGCGGTGGCGCGGTCTTCCGTCCAGATCGAACCCTTGACCAGGTTCTCCACCTGGTGCTCGGCCGCGACCAGATAGCGGCCGTCCGCCGACACGGACAGACCGCCCAGGTCCGCGCCCACCTTCAGGCGGAAGCTGAGCTGCCCCGTGGTGGTGTCGATCACCGAGACATAACCATCCTTGTCCGAGACATAGGCCGTGCGGCCGTCGTCCGAGAGGACGGCGTCGCGCAGGTCGCCGGAGGCCGAGGCGATGATGGTCTTGGGCTTCAGCACCTCGTCCAGCGTCACCGTCGCGGTCGACGGCGACAGCGTCACCGTCTTGTCGGAGAACTTCAGGGTTTCGATGTTGAGCAGGGTGTCGACGCCGTCGATGCCGGCGACCGTCCAGGTCCCGTTGGCGTTGCGGGTCCAGGTGTAATCCTTGGACGAGCCCATGGCGTAGATCGCGGTGTCGGCGCCAGCGCCGCCATCGAGGATGTCATCGCCATAACCGCCTTCGAGGCTGTTCGCGCTCGCGTCGCCGATCAGAACATCGCCGAAGCTGGAGCCCTTGAGGCCTTCAAAACCCTTCAGGATGTCGAAGCCCTGGGAGCGCGTGTCCTGGGCCGCGCCCTGCTTGGTCAGATCGACCCGGACCCCGCCGACCGCGCGGTCGTAGGACGCGATGTCGAAGCCCGCGCCGCCGTCGAGCAGGTCATCCCCGAGGAGGCCGTTCAGGACGTTGTTCTTGGCGTCGCCGATGATCGTGTCGCTCAAGCCCGTCCCGATGACGTTCTCGACGCCCTGGATCTCAACATAGCCCTGCAGGCCCGTGCCCTGGCGACCGGTGAGGTTCAGGTCGATCGTTGCGCCCTGATCGGCGCCGAGGCCATTCATCAGCCACACCGTGTCCACGCCCTCGCCGCCGCGCACGATGACGTCGCTCATCGTGTTGGACAGCATGAACATGTCGTCGCCGTCGCCGCCCTCCAGGGTGGCCGAGCCGATGTTGGAGAAGGTCAGGGTGTCGTTGCCGGCGCCGCCGACCAGCAGCTCGCCATTGCTGGTCGCGCTGGTCACCAGGCGATCGTCGCCGTCGCCGCCGTCCAGGGTGTCGTTGCCGCCCACGCCCAGCAGGACGTCGTCGCCGCCAGCGCCGAACAGATAGTTCTCCGCGGCGTTGCCCAGGAAGACGTCGTTGAATTCCGAGCCCATCACGGCCTCGATCGAAACCAGCTTGTCGCCGGACTCGGCCCAACCCTTGACGCCGGACTGGTCGAACAGCTGGAGATCGATCCAGACGCCCTTTTCGCTGAAGCCGTAGTCGACCGTGTCGAAACCGTCGCCGCCGTTGATGATGTCGTCGCCGAGACCACCCGACAGGTGGTCGTCGCCCGCGCCGCCGTACAGCTGGTCGTTGCCGTCCGAGCCCCACAGGTAGTTGTCCTTGGCGTCGCCGGTCAGGACGTCGTCGAACTTGCTCCCGTACAGCAGCTCGACGCCGGTGATGGTGTCGGTCCCCGCGCCGCCGGTGTTCTGGGCCGTGGTCTTGTTCAGATCGACGGTGACGCCGGCCGTGGCGTTTTCGTACGAGCTCCAGTCGTCGCCGGCCCCACCCTTGATGATGTCGTCGCCCGCGCCGCCGACCATGTAGTCGTCGCCGTCGCCGCCATCCAGGACGTCGTTGCCGGCGTCGCCCCACAGGGTGTCGTTACCCTTGCCGCCGCTGATCGTGTCGTTGCCGGCGTCGCCCACCAGCATGTTGTCGCCGGCATTGCCGGTGAGCGTGTCGTTGAAGGCCGAGCCGTAGACGTTCTCGATGCTCGTCAGCTTGTCGGTCCCGCCGCCGACGGTGTTCTGCGTGCCGGTGATGTTCAGGTCGACCTTCACCCCGGCCGTGGCGTCCTCGTAGGCCGCCCAGTCGTTGCCGTCGCCGCCGTCGAGGGTGTCATTGCCCGCGCCGCCCAGCAGGTAGTCGTCGCCGGCCCCGCCTTGCAGGGTGTCGTTGCCGTCGTGTCCGGCCAGGACGTCATCGCCCGCCAGGCCCTTCAGCGTGTCGTTGCCGCCGAAGCCGTAAATCGTGTCGCTGTCCGCGCCGCCCGTCAGGGTGTCGGCGTTTTGCGTGCCTTGCAGATCCATCTTTTTACGTCCCCAACCTGAACACAACCGAAGCGTGACCTAGGGACTGCAAAGCTGGCGCCGAACCGCATTCAGCCTTTTGGGGAGAATTAAGGACGAAACCCGTCGCCCTGGGCGCGAACTGTGCCGCTTCGGCACATGCAGGCCTTACACTACAAGGCTTTCACCCACAGGTTGGCGCATTCCGGGAATGGACGTGGCGCGCGATATCCGACCTTTCGGTCCATCGCGACGCCACGCGCACAGGTGGAGTTACAGCCCCAGGATCGAACCGGCGTCGATCGAAGAGAGGTTGGCGCCGGTCAGGATGATCATCTGATCGTAGTCCCCGCCCTCCTCGCCGGTGTCGGCGAACAGATAGATGTCGGAGAACACCTGCATCGCCACATAACGAACGTCGCTGCCGGCGAACACGGCGCCGACGGCCAGGAAGTCGATCGTGTCCAGCTCGATATAGTTGGCGCTGGTTCCGGCCGGCCCATCCGTGAACACGATGTGGTCGTCGGTCGAGAAGTCGGAGATGCTGTCCGACGCGCCATAAACGCTGTCGCCCGGATTGAACACGAAGAGATCCGCGCCGGCGCCGCCGTTCAGCCCATCCTGGCCGGCGCCGCCCACGATATAGTCGTCGCCGTCATTGCCGCTGAGCCCGTCGTTCCCGTCGCCGCCGTACAGAGAGTCGTCGCCGTCCTGGGCGTACATGATGTTGGCGTTCGCATCGCCGATCAGGGTGTCGCCAGCGGCTGTGCCGTTGACGTTCTCTACGTTGGTCACGGTCAGCACGACGCCCGGCGCGACAGTCTGGGTGGTCTTGCTCAGGTCGACGAACACGCCGCCGGTGAAACCTGAGAACGCCAGCAGGTCGCTCCCGGCGCCGCCATCAAGGGTGCGGGTCGTGACGTAGTCGCCGACGGTCAGGGCGTCGTCGCCGGCGCCGCCCAGCATGGTGTCGTTGGAATTGCCGCTCTGGATGGAGTCGTTGCCGTCGCCGCCGATCATCAGCGAGCCGGTCGTCGCCACGCCGAAGAAGCCGCCGCTATAGAGGAAGTCGTTTCCGTCGCCGCCGTCCATGACGTCGGCGCCGCCCTGGCCAATCAGCCAGTCGTTACCCGCACCGCCCTCCAGCGTGTCGCTGCCAGCGTCGCCGACCAGGATATCGTCGCCTGCGGTTCCCACCAGATACATGCCTAGACCTCCAGCCCCCGGATGGGGCGGAGGCATTGGCGATCAACCCAAGATCGACCTCAAGTGAATTTTTCACGCCCAGGACGATAATTATAAAAAGCAACCCTGAGTTAACTCAGCGCTCGGATCAGAACAGCAGGCCCTTGGCCAGCAGGGCGTGGACGCCTTTCTCACCGTTGACGGTCTGGGTGACGCGGAAGTCCACGGCCAGGGAGCAGAACTGGTAGGCCTGGACGCGAGTCAGGCTCGAGCGCGCCGTGATGAAGTCGATCGTCCCGCGCAAGGCCTGCTTCATGGCCAGGTCCAGGTCTTCATTGAAGCCCATCAGGATGTAGTGCGTCGGCGTCTCGGCGCGGGGCCAAACGAAGCTGGAGGCCTTGTGCAGGATGAAGGTGAAGGTCCCGGTCAGGCCCATCTCCAGCGCGTTGACGCAGACCTCGCCGTCGCCCTGGCGGCCATGGCCGTCGCCGACCGAGAAGTTCGCGCCGGGAACCCAGACCGGCAGGTACAGGGTCGCGCCGGCGGTGAGCTCTTTGTTGTCCATGTTGCCGCCGTGCTCGCGCGGTTCGCGGCTGGAGAGGCGGCCGTACCTGGCCGGCGGGGCCACGCCCATGGTGCCGAAGAACGGAGCCAGCGGCAGTTCGGGACCCCACTCCGGCTTGCAGACGCCGCGCGCCTTGTCGACGGCGATGTGGCTGACATAACGGTCGGGGAAGTCCTCGGGCAGCGTGCCGGCCAGCGGACGCACGGCGCAGTAGCCCCAGTCGTTGTTAGGCTCGACCGCCTCGATGCGGACCTCCAGCATGTCGCCCGGCTCGGCGCCGGCGATGGCCACTGGGCCCGTGAGGATGTGCGGACCGATGCGGGCCGGGTTGCTATCGTGGATCGCCTGCAGCGCGGCCGGTACGGCGTAGGGCGAGCCCGGCGGCGGCATCACCTCGGTCCCGCCTGAGACGCACTCGAAGGTGACGCTGTCGCCGGGGTTCACCGTCAGCACGGGATCGAACGCCGCGTCGAACATGCCGAAGCGGACGGTGTCGGGGCTGGAGACCAGTCGGTGATGCGCCATCAAGTAAGCCTTTCCTTACATGCGCATCTCGCGCCGAAGCGGGCGCTGACCCAAGGCGTGGCGGACCATCCGGTGTACGATCGCCCTTCCCTGCCCGATGCGCGGGCGATCGGGCCGCTGAATGATGCCGCCTTGAGCGCTCGTGCGTTCTGAGCCAAGCGGGACTGGCGCGTTTAGCGAACCCGGGTGTATGAAGTTTTTTCTTACTTATGCTGTTGGGGACCGCATGGGCTTGGACGCAGAGACGCAAGGCTTTCTGGACCTGAAGGACGTCGAGATCGGTCCCTGGACCGCCGCGCGCGCCGCCGAGCGGGACCTGGCCATCCCGTCGCCCATCCTGCCCGGCGTGATCGACAACATCGCCCTGCTGCGCACCCAGACCAGCCTGTTCGTCTCGGCGCTTGGCGAGGCCGCCGGCGAGCCTCCGGAGGCGTTCGAACCGTGAGCTTCTGCAGCGTCGTCGAGATCGCCGGCGAGGTCCGCGCCGGCCGCGTCACCGCCCGGTCCGTGACCGAGGCCACCCTCTCGCGCATCCAGCGCCTGAACGGGGGCGTCAACGCTTTCACCGCCGTGACCGCCGACCGCGCCCTGGCTCAGGCGGATGCAGTCGACGCCGGCCGTGTCACGGGTCCGCTGGCGGGCGTGCCGTTCGCGGTGAAGAACCTGTTCGACATCGAAGGCCTGCCGACCATCGCCGGCTCCAAGATCCGCCGCGACGCCGCGCCGCCTTCGCATGACGCAACGCTGATTCAGCGTCTGACCGCCGCCGGCGCCATCCTGGTCGGCGCGCTGAACATGGACGAGTTCGCCTATGGCTTCGTCACCGAGAACGCCCACGACGGGCCGGTCTACAATCCGCACGACCCGACACGGATCGCCGGCGGCTCTTCGGGCGGTTCGGCGGCGGCCGTGGCGGCAGGGCTCGTGCCCCTGACCCTGGGCTCGGACACCAACGGCTCGATCCGCATCCCGGCCGGCCTATGCGGCGTCTTCGGCCTGAAGCCCACCTATGGCCGCCTGTCGCGCCAGGGCGTGTTCCCGTTCGTCGAGAGCCTGGACCATGTCGGCCCCTTCGCGCGGTCGGTCGAGGACCTGGCCCTGGCCTATGACGTCATGCAGGGCGCCGATCCCGCCGGCGACCACATCTGCGTGCGTGCGGCCGAGCCGCTGTCGGCCCGTCTCGACGAGCTGGCCGAACGGCCGCTACGCGTCGGCGTCCTGGGCGGCTGGTTCCAGCAAGGCGCGTTCCCGGAAGTGCTGGAGGCCCTGGGCCGCGTCGCCGTGGCGCTGAAGGCCGACGACCTGGTCCAGCTGCCCGGCGCGGCCGCCGCCCGCGCCGCCGCCTTCAGCCTGACCGCCTTCGAGGGCGGGCAGCTGCACCACGATGACCTGGCCGCCCGCGCCATGGACTACGACCCCGCCGTCCGCGACCGCCTATTGGCCGGCGCCCTGCTGCCGGCGGGCGTGCACCAAGCGGCCCAGCGGTATCGCACCGTCTTCCGCGACCAGGTGCGCGAGGCCTTCCAGCGCTACGACGTCCTGCTGGCCCCGGCCTCGGTCTGCCCCGCCCCGCCGATCGGCCAAGCGACCATGGACGTGGACGGCGTTCCCGTCTCGGTGCGCAAGAACCTGGGCGCCTACACCCAGCCGATCAGCTATGTCGGCCTGCCGGTCGTGGCCGCGCCGGTGAACCGTCCGGGCCAGCTGCCGATCGGCGTGCAGATCATCGCTCCGGCCTGGCGCGAGGACCTGGCCTTCGCCGCCGCCCTGCGCTTGCAACGCGACGGCGTCGTGGCGGCCCACGCTCCGAAAGGCGCCCTATGATCGTCAACGATCCCGCCGTGCTGGCGCAGGTCACCGCCCTGGTCGACGCCTATGAGGCGGCGCTGATGAGCAACGACGTCGAGGCGCTGGACGGTGCGTTCTGGAACTCGCCCCATACCGTGCGGCTGGGCGTGGCCGAGAACCTGTGGAGCTTCGATGAGATCGCCGCGTTCCGCGTCGGCCGCGCCGGCGGCTCGCCGCCCCGCACGCGGTTGCGGACCGAGATCACCACCTTCGGCGCCGACTTCGCCGTGGCCAACATCGAGTTCCGCCGCGACGACAGCGGCAAGATCGGCCGCCAGAGCCAGACCTGGATCCGCACCGAGGACGGCTGGAAGGTCGCCTCGGCCCACGTGTCCCTGATGCAGGGCGGGGCCGACCAGCGCCTTTGAGCGTGACAGCCGAAAGTGGGAACCGGTTTCGGCGACCGTCACGCGACCACGGAAAAACTCCACTCCGACGACGAAAAGCGCTAGAGCCTCCAAATGACGACCAAGATCATTTTCGACACCGACCCCGGCATCGACGACGCGATGGCCCTGCTGTTCATCGAGGCGAGCACCGCCCTCGACCTGATCGCGGTGACGACCATCTTCGGCAATTCCGACATCGAGACCACGACGCGCAACGCGCTGTACCTGAAGGACCGCTTCGGCCTGAAGGCGCCGGTCTACAAGGGCACGGACAAGCCGCTGACCCGCCCGCGCAACCCGTCGCCGACCTTCGTGCACGGCATCAACGGTCTTGGCGATGTCGAGCTGACGGGCCTGATCCCTGCCCAGCCGGAAGCCAAGCCGGCCCACCAGGCGATCATCGACCTGGCTCGCCAGTATCCGGGCGAGGTGGTGCTGTGCGCCGTCGGTCCGCTGACCAACCTGGCCCTGGCGCTGCAGGCCGATCCGGAAGTCGCCACGCTGCTGAAGTCCGTGGTGATCATGGGCGGCGCGTTCGGCGTGGCCGGCAAGCCGGGCAATGTCACGCCCGTGGCCGAGGCCAATATCTGGAACGACCCGGAGGCGGCGGACCAGGTGTTCACCGCGCCGTGGTCGCTCACCGCCGTCAGCCTGGATGTGACCACGCAGGTGGTGATGTCGCCCGAGTTCATGGAAGCGCTGGCCGCTGGTGGTTCGGACGCCGGCGGGTTCCTGAACGAGATCTCCAAGCCGTACGCGGCGTTCTACGGCGGTCGGGACGGCATCGTCGGCTGCTGCGTGCATGACGCCGCGGCGGTGGCGTTCGTGATCGATCCGACGTTGTTCGAGGTGCGCCGTGGTGCGGTGCGGGTGGTGACCGAGGGGATCACGCTGGGCCAGACGTGCCAGAGCCCTGAGGGTGAGTTGTTTGGGCCTAGCGCTTGGGATGATCAGCCGATCCAGGCGGCGACGGTGGCGGTTGATGGTGATCGGCTGCTGAAGCTCTATGCCGACACGATGAAGGCCGTGCACGGGTAAGGCCCCTCCACCGCCGTTCGGCGGTCCCCCTCCCCCAAAGGGGGAGGAGAGATAATTACCGCGTCAGGCGGGGCGGCAGGTTTCCTCCGCCCCGCTTGGGGGCGGACAGACCTCGCATAGCGAGGTCAGGCGGGGGCCTGTGCTGAGTCCCGCCGATACCGCTCCACCCCAGCCAAATACGTCCGCGCCACCACCCGGTCATCCCCCAGCACCGTCAGCGCGAACAGCTTGTTCTCCAGGCTCTTCGTCTCCGCCAGCCGCCGCGCCAGCAGCGGCGTAGCGGCCAAGTCGAGCACCACGAAGTCAGCCTCCTTCCCCGGCTCCAAGTTCCCGATCACCTTGTCCAGATCCAGCGCCCGCGCCCCGCCCAGCGTCGCCAGGTACAGCGCATGGAACGGATCCAGCGCATCACCCCGCAGCTGCCCCACCTTGTAGGCCTCGCCCAGGGTGTGGAGGATCGAGAAGCTGGTGCCGGCCCCGACATCGGTGCCGATGCCGACCTTCACGCCGTGCGAGCAGGCCTCCTCCAGCGGGAACAGGCCAGAGCCAAGGAACAGGTTCGAGGTCGGGCAGAACGCCACCGCCCCGCCTTTGGCCGCCAGGCGCTGGAAGGCCTCGCCCTTCAGGTGGACGCAGTGGGCGAAGACCGAGCGCTGGCGCAGCAGGCCGAAGCGGTCATAGACATCCAGATAGTCCTTGGCCTTGGGGAACAGCTTGGCCGTTTCCTTGATCTCGTGGACGTTCTCCGACAGGTGGGTCTGCATCCAGACGTCGGGATGCAGGGCCAGCAGGTCGCCGGCCATCTTCAGCTGGGCGTCGCTGCAGCTGATCGCGAAACGCGGGGTGACGGCGTAGCCCAGCCGCCCCTTGCCGTGCCAGTCGGCGATCAACTGCTCCATGTCGGCCAGGCTGCTCTCGGCCGTGTCGGTCAGCCCGTCGGGCGCGTTGCGGTCCATCAGCGACTTGCCGGCGATCAGCCGCATGTCGCGATCAAAGGCCTCGGCGAACAGGGCGTCGACCGAGACCTTGTGCACCGAGCCGAACACCAGCGCCGTCGTCGTGCCGTTGCGCAGCAGTTCGTCGATGAAGAACGCCGCCGTCTCCGTCGCGTGCTTGGGATCGGCGAAGGCCGCCTCGGCCGGGAAGGTGTGCTGCTCCAGCCAGTCCAAGAGCTGCTTGCCGTGGGCAGCGATAATGTCGACCTGCGGGAAGTGGATGTGGGTGTCGATGAAGCCCGGCGTGATCAGGTGGCCGGACAGATCGTGCAGCTCGGCGTCGCCCAGCCACGGCGACAGCTCGGCATACTCGCCGCAGCCGACCACGCGACCGTCCTCGACCAGCAGGAGGCCGTCCTTGTGGAAGGCGACCGCGCCGTCCTCGTTCTTGGTGGGATCGTCCAGCAGGTGGAGGATCGACGCCCTATAAGCTTGCACTGGTCTTCTCGTCGTTACGGGCTCGCGCCGCTTCCTGGCGCATCAGCAGATCGGCCGCCACCGACACCGCGATCACTTCCGGCGCCTTGCTCTTCAAATGTGGCAAGCCGATGGGACAGGTCAGGCGGGTCAGCACGACTTCCGAGAAACCATCGTCGCGTAACCGGCGCATGAACCTGGCGCGTTTGGTGCCCGAACCGATGACGCCGAAGTACGAAAATCCGCCGCCGGCCAGGCCGGCCGCGACCAGGGCGTAGTCCAGGGCGTGGTCGTGGGTCAGCACCAGGCCGTAGGCGTCGGCGCTGGCGGCCGTCGCCTTGGCGGCCATCGCGTCAGGTTCAAGCACGGTGACGCCGGGGATGTCGGCGGTTTCGGGACGGGTGTCGTACCAGGCCAAGCGAAACGGCAACGGCTCGAAGGCCTTGGCGATGGCCTGCCCCACATGGCCGGCGCCGAACAGCAGCAGCGGCGGACGCGGCGCGTCGGCGCGCTCGACCATCACGTCGCCCAGCTCGGGCCGCGCACCGCGCGCGGTGGCGGGCGCAACGCCGAACGAGACGGCCGGCCCTTCGGCGTCGGTCGAGAGGATCGGCGCGATCACCTTGGTCAGCAGACCGGGGTCGAAGCGGGTGCGGACCTCGAACGGCTGGGCCGCGTCCATGCGCTTGGCCGCCTCGGTCAGCCAGTCGCGGCTGTTGTCGTTCAGGCGCTCCAGGAACAGCCGCACGCGGCCGCCGCAGCACTGAGCCAGCAGCGGCCCCAGCGGATAGTCCTGGATCGCGAAATGGGCCTGGCCGCCGTCCAGCATGCGTCGCGCCTGGTCGGCCACGCGGTACTCCAGATTGCCGCCGCCGATCGTGCCCGACTGCCCGCCGCGCCAGACGACCATCTTGGTCCCGGCCTCGCGCGGGGCCGAGCCTTCGGTCGCCAGCACGGTGACCAGAGCGGCCTCGTCATGCGCGTCCAGGCGAGCCAGGGCGGCGCGGGCCCAGTTACGCATCGGCGGCTCTCCGCCGGACATCCTCGCACGCCATCAGGATCGCTTCCGGCGTCGCGGGCGCGTCCAGCTGCGGGAAGACCTTGTGGTCGCCGACACTGGCCACCGCGTGATTGATCGCGCTGTGCACCGAGATCGCCAGCATCAGCGGCGGCTCGCCCACGGCCTTGGAGCGGTGCACCGTGGCCTCGACATTGCGCCCAGCCTTCCAGAGGCGGACATCGAGATGCGCCGGGCGGTCGCCACAGGTCGGGATCTTGTAGGTCGAGGGCGCGTGGGTCCGCAGGCGGCCTTGGGCATCATAGACCAGCTCTTCGGTCGTCAGCCAGCCCATGCCCTGGACGAAACCGCCTTCGATCTGGCCGAGGTCAATGGCGGGATTCAGCGACTTGCCGACGTCGTGCAGGATGTCGGCGCGGGTAACCTTCATCTCGCCGGTCAGGGTGTCGATCAGCACCTCGCTGCAGGCCGCGCCATAGGCGAAGTAGTAGAACGGCCGGCCGGTGTGCGTGGCGCGGTCGTAGTGGATCTTCGGCGTGGCGTAGTAGCCGGTCGAGGACAGCGAAATCCGCGCCAGATAGGCCTGGCGGATGAACCAGCCGAACTCGAAGGTCTCGCCGCAGACGCGCACGCCGTCGGGCGTGAAGGCGATGTCGTGCTCGGGGCAGTTCCACTTCTTGGCGGCGAACGCGACGAGGCGCGCCTTGATGGTCTCGGCCGCGTTGAGGGCCGCCATGCCGTTCAGGTCCGCGCCCGACGAGGCGGCGGTGGCCGAGGTGTTGGGCACCTTGTCGGTGACGGTCGAGGTGATCTTCACGCGGCCGATCTCGACCTGGAAGGCGTTGGCGACGATCTGGGCGATCTTGACGTTCAGCCCCTGCCCCATCTCGGTGCCGCCGTGGTTCAGCATGATCGAGCCGTCGGCATAGAGATGGATCAGCGCACCAGCCTGGTTCAGGAAGGTCGTCGTGAACGAGATGCCGAACTTCACCGGCGTCAGGGCGATGCCCTTCTTCAGCACCGGGCTCCTGGCGTTGAAGGCCTCGATCTCGCGGCGGCGGGCGTCATAGGCGCACGAGGCGGCCAGCTCGTCGATCAGCTGCGGCGCGACGTTGTCTTCGACCACCTGGTTGTAGGGCGTGAGGTTGCGGCCCTCGCCGCCATAGAGATTGCGGCGGCGCACCTCCAGCGGGTCGATCCCGGTGGCGGCGGCCACGGCATCCATGACGCGCTCGATGGCGATCATGCCCTGCGGTCCGCCAAAGCCCCGGAACGCGGTGTTCGACACCGTGTGCGTTCGATAGCGGTGCGAGACGATCTCGATGGCCGGCAGGAAATAGGTGTTGTCGACGTGGAACATCGCCCGGTCGTTGATGGCCATCGACAGGTCGGTCGTCGCCCCGCAGCGCGAGGCCAGCTCCAGCGAGAGCCCGGTCAGCCGGCCGTCATCGTCGAAGCCGACGTCGTAGGCGGCCTCGAAGTCATGCCGCTTGCCGGTCATGACCATGTCTTCGTCGCGGTCCGGTCGCGCCTTGGCGGGGCTGCCGGTCTTCACGGCGACCAGGGCGGCGGCGGCGGCGAAAAGCGAGGCTTGTGTCTCTTTACCGCCAAAGCCCCCGCCCATGCGGCGCACCTCGACGGTGACGCTGTGGTCGGGCTTGCCCAGGACGCGGGCGATCAGGTGCTGCACCTCGGTGGGGTGCTGGGTCGAGGACCAGACGTGGACGTCGCCATCCTCGCGTGGGGTGGCCAGGGCGATCTGGCCTTCAAGATAGAAGTGGTCCTGGCCGCCGATCGTGAACTTGCCCTGCAGGCGGCGGGGAGAGGTCGCCAGCGCGGCCTGGGGGTCGCCGCGCGCCATGCGCTGGGACGCCTCGATCTTCAGGTCCAGGGCGCGGGCGGCGGCGATATCGATAGCGGCAGGCAGGTCCTCGTACTCGACCACGGCCTTGGTCGTCGCGGCGCGGGCGGCGGCGAGCGAGGTCGCCGCCACGGCGAACAGGCTCTGGCCGACGCAGTAAACCTCACCGGCCGCGAACAGCTTGTCGTCGTGGATCACCGGACTGACGTCGTTCTCGCCGGGGATGTCCTCGGCGCTCAGCACCAGCACCACGCCGGGCGCGGTGCGCACCGCCGACAGGTCCATGTGCGTGATCTTGGCGTGCGCCTTGGTGCTCATGCCGAATGCCACGTGCAGCAGGCAGGCCGGCTCGGGCATGTCGTCAATATAGACCGCCGAGCCCGCCACGTGCCGCGCGGCGCTGTCGTGCGGCAGCGGTGCGGACACGCCCTGGAACGGCGCGGTCTCGACAGGTGCGGTGGCTGCGGAGTCAGCCATGGGCGCTCTCCGGAACGACGCGGGTTTCGACGTCCTGGCTCTCCAGGAACACCTTGCGCAGCATATTCCTCGCCGCCAGCGACCGGTAGGCCGCCGAGGCGCGCATGTCGCTCATCGGCTTGTAGTCGGTATCGAGCGCGGCCATCGCGATCTCGATCGTGGCCTCGGTCCACGGCTGGCCGACCAGCGCCGCCTCGCAGGCCGTGGCCCGCTTGGGCGTACCGGCCATGCCGCCAAACGCGATGCGGGCGTCGTTGACCACCCCGCCCTCGACCGCCAGCGAGAACGCCCCGCACACCGCCGAGATGTCCTGGTCGAAGCGCTTGGACAGCTTGAAGACCTTGAAGATCCGCCCAGCATCCAGCTTCGGCGCGATCACCGCCTCGACGAACTCGCCCGGCTGTCGATCCTGCTTGCCGTAGTCGAGGAAGAAGTCCTCCAGCGCCATCTCGCGCCGCTCGCCGCCTCGACGCAGGACCAGGGTTGCCCCCGCCGCGATCAGGGCTGGAGGCATGTCGCCGATCGGCGAGCCGTTGGCGATATTGCCGCCGATCGTGCCGCTGTTGCGCACCTGTGTAGACCCCAGCCGCCGCATCATCTGGCCCAGGTCCGGATAGAGCTTCGCCACCGCCTCGATGGCGTCGACATAACGAACGCCGGCGCCGATCCGTAGACCGTCAGCGGTCTCCTCCAGCGCCTTCAGCTCGGCGACCTCGGACACACTGATCAGCGTCGGCAGCGGCTTGCGCAGCTTGGTCACCCACAACCCGACATCGGTCGCCCCGGCCACGATCGTCGCGTCCGGATGGGCCAGATAAGCCTCCGCGAGTTCGTCGACCGTACGCGGCGACAGCCAGGTGCGGGTGACGCCGTGGACCTCGTCCTCATAGCTGAGGCTCAGCATGGTCTCGTCACGCACCGCCGATAGGTCGACCGCCGGCGCGGCTTCGGCCTCGACGCCCTTGGCCACCTCGATGATCGGTCCATAGCCGGTGCAGCGGCACAGGTTCCCGGCCAGCACCTCTCCGACCGGAGCACAGGCGCCCTTGGCCGCGATAGCCCGGCCGTACAACGACATGACGATGCCCGGCGTGCAGAAGCCGCACTGCGAGCCGTGCTTCTCGACCATGGCCTGCTGCACCGGATGCAGCGCGCCACCTTGAGCCAGGCTCTCCACCGTCAGCAGCGCCTTGCCATGCAACATCGGCAGGAACTGGATGCAGCTGTTCACCGCCCGCCAAGCCACACCGTCACCGTCGGCCTCGCCCACCAGCACGGTGCACGAGCCGCAGTCGCCCTCGGCGCAGCCTTCCTTGGTCCCCGTCCGCCGCATCGGGCCGCGCAGGTGTTCCAGCAGGGTCGTCGTCGGGTTGGCCCCTTTGACCTCCTGCACCTGGCCGTCCAGCAGGAAGCGGATCGTCGCGCCCATCAGCTGCCCCGGTAAGTCGAATAGCCGTACGGCGAGACCAGCAGCGGCACGTGCCAGTGCTGCTCGACGTTCGAGACGGCGAAATCGATGACCACCACGTCCAGGAACGGCGGGTCGGTCACCGACAGGCCGGACGCCTTGAAGTGCTCGCCGATCGCGAACTCCAGGCGGTATCCGCCGACCTCCAGGGCCTCGCCGGCGATAAGCCGCGCACGGCCGTCGGCGTCCGTGCGGAATTCCGCCAGCAGATGGACGTTGCCGCCCTCGCGTCGCGACACCCGCACCGCGACGTTGGCCGCCGGCTTGCCGGACGCCTGGTCGAGGATATGTGTCGTCAGTCCGCTCATGCTCCGCCCTCTGATCTCATCGCAGAGTCGATCTCGGTCGCTCCGGACGCCTTTGTCCAGCGCCTTGCCCCACACGGATCGCGCCGGAAGGCCTAGCGCCAAACAAGGGGGCGTAAGGCGCCCGAAGCGGAGGCAATATATAATAGATTTATTACTTGCGAGAGCCGTAAATCACCGTTCGCGCGGGCGTCGATTGGTACCGGTACCAAGAAAAAACGCCCGACAGGCGGCGAAGGGTTGGAATTGCCGCGCCAACACCGCTAGCAAGGCTATGACGCTTCACACCCAGATGAAGCCGCCTAGATGCGCCGCGCAGGCCGCCCAGAGGAACGATCGATGGACGAGGATTTCCGTAAAGCCGCCCTGGACTACCACCGTCTTCCGCGGCCCGGGAAACTGGCGATCGAAGCCACCAAGCGCATGGCCACCCAGCGCGACCTCGGCCTGGCCTACTCCCCCGGCGTCGCCGCGCCCTGCGAAGCCATCGCCGCCGATCCCGACACCGCCCGCGACTACACCGCGCGCGGCAACCTGGTGGCCGTGATCTCGAACGGCACCGCCGTGCTGGGCCTGGGCAATATCGGTCCGCTGGCCAGCAAGCCGGTGATGGAGGGCAAGGCCGTCCTCTTCAAGAAGTTCGCCGGCATCGACGTGTTCGACATCGAGGTCGACGCCGAGGATCCCGACCGCTTCATCGAAGTGGTGGCGGCCCTGGAGCCGACTTTCGGCGGCGTCAATCTGGAAGACATCAAGGCCCCCGAGTGCTTCATCATCGAGCGCACCCTGCGCGAGCGGATGAACATCCCGGTCTTCCACGACGACCAGCACGGCACCGCCATCGTCTGCGCCGCGGCCGTCCGCAACGCCCTGCTCGTCCAGGGCAAGACGCTGAAGGACGTCAAGCTGGTGACCTCGGGCGCCGGCGCGGCCGCCCTGGCCTGCGTCGACCTTCTGGTCTCGATGGGCCTGCCCGTCGAGAACGTCACCCTGACCGACATCAAGGGCGTCGTGTACGCCGGTCGCGACGACGACATGCTCGACAACATGGCCCGCTACGCGCGCCAGACCGACGCCCGCACCCTGGGCGAGGTGATCGCCGGCGCCGACATCTTCCTGGGCCTGTCGGCTCCACGGGTCTTCAAGCCGGAATGGCTGCCGCTGCTGGCTCCGAACCCGCTGATCCTGGCCATGGCCAATCCCGAGCCGGAGATCCTGCCCGAGCTGGTCCAGGCCGCCCGTCCCGACGCCATCATGGCCACCGGCCGCAGCGACTACGCCAACCAGGTCAATAACGTCCTCTGCTTCCCGTTCATCTTCCGGGGCGCCCTGGACGTCGGCGCGTCCGAGATCAATGAGGCCATGAAGGTCGCGGCCGTCGAGGCCATCGCCGAGCTGGCCCGCGCCGAGGCTTCGGAAGTGGTCGCCAGCGCCTATGGCGGCGTCGCGCCGATGTTCGGCTCGCAGTACATCATCCCCAAGCCCTTCGACCCGCGCCTGATCCTGCAGATCGCGCCGGCCGTGGCCAAGGCGGCCATGGATAGCGGCGTCGCCACCCGGCCCATCGCCGACTTCGACGCCTATCGCCAGGAGCTGGAGCTGTTCGTCTACCGCTCGGGCCAGCTGATGCGGCCGGTGTTCGAGCGGGCCCGCAAGGCGCCGGTCAAGGTCGCCTATGCCGAGGGCGAGGACGAACGCGTGCTGCGCGCCGTCCAGACCGTCGTCGACGAGGGCCTGGCCCTGCCGGTGCTGATCGGCCGCCGCGAGGTCATCAAGGCCCGCATCGCCGAAATGGGCCTGCGCCTGGATATCGGCGGCAAGGTCGAGATCGTCGATCCGCAGGCGGACAAAGAGCTCTTCGCGCCGCTGGTGAAGGAATATCAGGGCCTGGTCTGTCGTCGTGGCGTGCCGCCGATCGCCGCCCAGCGCCGCGTCGAGGGCCGCCGCACGGTGGCCGCCTCGATGCTGCTGTCCTCGGGTCATGTCGAGGCCGCCCTGGTCGGCGGCAGCGGCGACTGGTGGCAGCACATGACCTATGTGCTGCCGATCATCCCGCGCCGCGAGAACGTCAGCCGCGTCTACGCCATGTCGTCGCTGATCCTGGACAACGGCACGCTGTTCTTCTGCGACACTCACGTCAATGTCGACCCGACCGCCGAGCAGATCGCTGAGTGCACCCAGCTGGCCGCCGAGGCCGTCCGACGCTTTGGCCTGACGCCCAAGGCCGCCCTGCTCTCGCACTCCTCGTTCGGGGCCAGCAACTCGCCGACCGCCCGCAAGATGCGCGAGGCCCTGGCCATCCTGCGTGAGCAGGCGCCGGATCTCGAGGTCGATGGCGAGATGCACGCCGACGCCGCCCTCAGCCAGCACCTGCGCGAGCGCATGGTCGCCGACAGCCCGCTGAAGGGCTCGGCCAACCTGCTGGTCATGCCGACCCTGGACGCGGCCAATATCGGCCTGACCCTGCTCAGCGCCGCCACCGAGAGCCTGCTGGTCGGTCCGGTGCTGCTGGGCATGAGCAAGCCGGTGCACGCCCTGATCCCCAGCGTCACGGCGCGCGGCATCGTCAACCTGACGGCTCTGGCGGTGAACCAGGCGGCCTCGGAACGGGCCCGTACGGAGGCCTAAGGCCTTCCGTCCCAGGCCCGGCCTGAACGCAGAAAGCCCCGCGACGCGCAAGCGTCAGCGGGGCTTTTCTTTGGCGTCTGGAGGGCTTCCGAGCGGCTTTAAAGGCCCGCTCCCGGAATGCCAAGAGGCCCCGTCCGATGCCTCAGCGTCGGCGGGGCCTCTCAAAAGTCTCTGAAAAGGCCGTCCCTCCGGGGCGGCCCTCTCCCCGAGCGCGGAGCGCTCAAACCTTAAGAGTGAGCCTGCCTGAGAAGGCAGGCTCAGGGCGCAGCCTTAGAGGATGCGCAGGTTGCCGGCCGAGGTCTTGCCCGAACGACGGTCCTGTTCAAGCTCGTAACCGACTTGCTGGCCTTCGTTCAGGCCACGCAGACCGGCGCGCTCGACGGCCGAGATGTGCACGAAGATGTCGCCGCCGCCGTTGTCCGGCTGGATGAAGCCGAAGCCCTTGGTGGTGTTGAACCACTTCACGACGCCGGTGCCGCTCTCGCCGGTGCCGGCCGAGAAGCTGCCGCCGCCACCGCCGGCGCCGCCGCGCGGACCGTCGAAGCTGCGCGGAGGACGCGCGCCACCGGGGCCGCCACGACCGCCACCGGCCGGAACAGCGCCTTGACCCGTCACGCGCAGGTTGCCGGCCGAAGTCTTGCCCGAGCGGCGATCTTCTTCCAGCTCGTAGTTGACTTGATCACCCTCGTTCAGGCCCGCCAGGCCCGAGCGTTCAACCGCGGCGATGTGGACGAACACGTCCTGGCCGCCGTCCTCGGGCTGAATGAAACCAAAGCCCTTGGCCGGGTTGAACCACTTAACGACACCGTTCGCCATATTATCCTCAAACACCTCATTCGACGGGCTGATAGTCGGCCCGCGTCTTCCGGACGGAAGTCATGACGCAAAACCGCGCCCTGCGCTATGGGCTTTGAACGGAGAATGTCGACCGGGAGGCGGCGAAAAGCAGAAAAATTCGCGTTTGGGGCAGCGAGCGTTGCGCGAATGCCACTCTAAATTGCACGTACAGATACAAAAAAGCCCCGACCGCAATCGGACGGGGTGCGTATAAGCGCCTAGGCGCCGACTTTAGACCTTGGGTGCGGGGACAGGATTTGAACCTGTGACCTTCAGGTTATGAGCCTGACGAGCTACCGGGCTGCTCCACCC
>NZ_JBWKNY010000005.1:0-682396 GCF_059415805.1 Caulobacter sp. GW821-FHT10A06 | reverse complement strand
GACTGCGACGACTTCTCGATCTGGTTCATGGCGTCGACGGCGTTGCGGACCACGACGCTGGAGCGTTCGGCGTCGCCACGGGTCGAGCCGACCACGCGCGAGGCTTCCTGCGCGCCCGACGACGAACGGCGCACGGTGGCGGTGATCTCGTCCAGGGCGGCGGCGGTTTCTTCCAGGCTGGCGGCCTGCTGCTCGCTGCGGCGCGACAGGTCGTCGGCGGCCGAGGCGATTTCGTCCGAGCCGGCGCCGATGCTGCTGGCGGCGTGGACGATGGTGCCCATCGCCTCTTCCAGCTGGGCGATGGCGCCGTTGAAGTCGTTCTGGACGCGCTGGTAGGCGGCCGGGAACTGTTGATCCAGGCGATAGGTCAGGTCGCCGTCCGACAGGCGGGTCAGGCCGGTGGCGATGGCTTCCATGACGAAAGCCTGTTCCTTGGCGGCGGCCTCGGCGACTTCCTGGTTGCGGCGACGCTCGGCTTCCGTCTCGGCGCTGGCGCGCTGCTGGGCGGCCTCGGCGGTGCGCAGGGCCAGGGCGTTGTCCTTGAACACCTGGACCGAGCGGGCCATGGCGCCGACCTCGTCCTTGCGCTCGGCGCCCTTGACCTCGACGTCGACGCTGCCTTGAGCGAGGACTTCCATGGTCTTGGACAGGTTGATCAGCGGCTTGGCGATCTTGGAAGACCCGACCCACAAAGCCAGCACAAGCGATGCGCTGGCGGCGACGAGGCTGGCGATAATGGTCAAAAGCGTTTCGCGCGCGGCCTGAGCCCGCGATTGTGTCACGATCGCCTGAGTCTGCGCACCATGACGGTCGATCCAAGCCGCCACATCCTTGGTCAAGGCCACGATCTGAGGATCGATATCGCCCATCAGCATCTTGGCCGCATCGTCGGCGTTCTGCAGACCCATGTCGGCGCCCTGTCGAGCGCTGGCATGAATCGATTTGAAGCGGTCGCTAAACGCCTTCAGATCGTCGGCCGTCGTCGGGTCGGCGGTCATGGCCTTGTCTAGGAAGCCGTTCCCCTTGGCGAAGGCCGTGTCAATCTCGCCAGAAGCCTCTCGCGCGGTCGCCGAGCCGCCGTCGTAGGCGATAGTGCGATAAGCCGCGTATCCCGTCGTCGCCACCTGCCGGCTGAATCGCGACACCGCAAGCTCGGCCGGCGCACGCGCATCGACGATACTTTGGGCCGACCGTTCGATACGGCGTGCTTGCAGGACACCCCCACCGACGCAGGCCAAAGCCACAACGGCCAGCAAAATCGCCGGCAACATGACCTTGGTGGCCACCTTCAAATCGTCGAATCTCATGGACCAACTCCGGCGCTTTGGGCGCCAAAGAGGGACTTCAACACATAAATCTTCGTTAAAAACACTAACGAACACCCCATTCCGGGTGCAACTAGACTTATTCTCAAAGTACTAGATCGACAAAACTTCGCCACATTAACTATTTCACGCTGCATATAATCTTAATGCTCGAATGACGATAGCGACTGCCCCCGGGAGATTGCTTTATGCGGCGTAACGTCGCGCGTGCAGTAACTTTAACCACTCGCTTGGCGCGACCTCGTTAACTTGGAGCGAGAGGTCACCTGATGCGCCGACAGACTCCGCAGAAGACACGATGGGATATCCTGCGGCTGGGCCTTCTGGCCGTCGGCTTGGTGATTGCTGGGGCTGTCGGCCTTTTTGCCTATATCTGGGCGGACCTGAACCAAGCCGAGGCGCGACAAGAGACTTTGCTGGTTGAGCGTAAGGTCGAGAGGAACCTCGCGCGCCTGCACGAAGAGACCGTTTCGGTGACGGCGTGGGACGAAGCCTATTTCAAGACAAAAGGATCGTTCGACCCCAGCTGGATCGATGAGAAACTGACCGAATACTACCACCTCTCCTTTGACCATGATGTTACGTTGCTCTTCGATGGGCATGGTCGCCTGCAATATGCCGCCCGTGACGGCCAACGGGTTGTGCTTGGCCAGGAGGAGGATCTCGAAGCGTCGATCTTATCGACCGTGCGCTCGGTGCAACGAAGCGAACTCAAGCAACGTGATCTCTATGCGGCGCAGGGCGGACGGCGAGCGAAGGCTGCGGCGCAACGCTCGGTCGTCGTGGCGCCGGATGGGCGCGTCTACTTCCTCGCCGTGGCCGCGATCTTACCGCGCAATGGCCAGATGCGCGACGCGCGAGCGGCAAGCGTCGTGGTGACCGGCTGGCTGCTGGACCGCCAGCTTCTCACCCAGCTGTCGCAGGACATAGGCGTGCCGGATCTGCGGTTCCAACGCGCGCCTTCGTCCATCTCTGCGCCTGGCGTTGTGCCCCTGGTCGATCCGGACGGGCGCGGCCTGGGGGCGCTAGTCTGGACGCCGAGCAAGCCCGGCGTCGACGCGCTTCGCAAGCTGGCCGAGCCGGCGATCGTCGCGGCGTTGATCATGGCCTCGGTCTTTAGCCTCCTTGGCATACGTATCGGCCGCATGCTCCGTGAGCTGAGCGCGCAGGAGGACGCGCTGCACGAAACCCTGAATGCGCTGACCCTCGCGCGGGACGACGCTCGCGCCGCCAGCGTCGCCAAAAGCGAATTCATCGCCAATATTAGCCACGAAATCCGCACACCCTTGAATGGGATCATGGGCATGGCGCAGGTCATGGCGCGTGACGATCTCACCGCGCCCCAGCATGATCGCGTCGATGTCATTCTGCAGTCAGGCAAGGGGCTGCTCAGCATTCTCAACAGCGCCCTTGATCTCTCGAAGATCGAGGCGGGTCGCCTGGAGATCATGGACGCCCCCTTCGAGCTGGCGCCCTTGATGTCGGAGGTCTGCCGCACCTATGAGGCCGTGGCGCAGGGCAAGGGCCTAACGCTGGCCTGGCGCCCGGGCGAGGCTGCGGGAACTTGGATCGGTGACGAAGGCCGCATTCGCCAGATCCTTCTCAACCTGGTCTCCAATGCGGTGAAGTTCACCGATCTCGGCTCAGTCCAGATGGATGCCGAAGTCCTGGATGACGGGCTGCTCGTGCGCGTCCGCGATGATGGCCCCGGCATCGCGCGCGATCGCCTAGGCGAGCTATTCAACGCGTTTTCGCAGCTCGACAACTCCAGCACCCGCCGCTTTGGCGGCACGGGTCTTGGCTTGGCGATCTCCCGGCGCTTGGCGACCCTGATGGGCGGCGACATCAGCGTTGAAAGCACCGAAGGCCAGGGCTCAACCTTCACCTTGCGGTTGCCGCTCGCGCGGCCGCTGACCCGAGAAGCGGCGATGGAGCGCCTTTCGCCGGAACCTGTCGTGTCAACAGGCCTTCGCATTCTCGCTGCCGAGGATAACGCCACGAACCGGCTCGTGCTGCAGGCGCTGCTGGCGCCCCTCGAAGTCAACCTGATCCTGGCCCGGGACGGTCAGGAAGCCGTCTCGCTCTTTGGCGACCATGCCGTCGACATCGTCTTGATGGATATCCAGATGCCCATCATGGACGGCTTGGCCGCCACCAGAGCGATCCGGGCCATTGAAGACCAAGATGGTCGCCGCCGAACGCCGATCCTGGCGATCACAGCCGACGCGCTGCAACATCAGGCCGAGAGCTATATCACGGCGGGTATGGACGGCCACGTCGCCAAGCCCCTGAGCGTCGAGCTGCTGTATGCCGCCATCGAAAACGCGCTCACCCTGTCGGCAGAACGTCTTTCTAACTCGCCTATCATGAGCGAGGCTAAAGAAGCTGCGGCCACAGGCTAAGCCTCGGACGACGAGCCGCAGCTACAAAAAAGGGAATCGATCAAGCTTCGACCTGAAGCCGAACTTTCCGCAACAGGCGCGCCAGGTCTTGCCGTTCGGCCGCATCGAGACCAGCGACGACCTGATCAGCCTGCTCGAAATGCGAGACGATCGCCGTGTCGATCAATGCCACGCCCTTAGGGGTCAGCGTCGCCATCAGCGACCGCCGATCGCTGCCGTCGGGGCTGCGGCTAACCAATCCGCGCCGCTCGAGGCGATTGAGGCAGGCGGTCATCGCGCCGGACGTGAGCAGAACGGCCTTGCGGAGCGCGGTGGGGCTCAACCGATACGGCGCGCCCGAGCGCCGTAGCGTCGCCAGCACGTCGAGTTCGGTGTAGCTGATCCCGTGGGCTCGAAGCCGCTCGCCGGCCCGGGCGTGCAGCAGCCCACCGAGATGCAGGAGGCGGCCGACCACCGCCATGGCCGTCACCCCCAAATCCGGCCGTTCACGCGCCCAATCCTCGAGGAGCAGGTCGACGACATCCGCATCAGGCCTGGAGAGTCGCTGTTCAGGCATGATGATAAATCTTCACATGAAGTAACTTGACGTGAAGTAATACATCAACGAGCCTTCCGTCGCAATGCACGCTCCGGGAGTTTCCATGCGATCGCTTCAGATGCTGGTCTGCGCGCTCGCGGCGCTGACGGTTCAGGCGTCGCCCGTCCCGGCGTGGGCCCAACAGCCGGCGCCGAATGGGATCGTGATTGAGCAGGGAAGCGTCAAGCTCCCGACCGGGCAGACCGTCCCCTACGAGATCGGCACTCTTTACGTGCCGGAAAACCGTAGCAAACCGGATAGTCGCAGGATCAGTATCGGCTTCGCGCGGATAAAAGCGCCCCACCCCACCGGCGCGCCACCGATCTTTTGGTTGCCCGGCGGCCCGGGGCTAAGCGTACTAGACGCCTTCACCGATCCGAGCCCAGCGGCGCAGAGTCGCCTGCGCTCCTGGCTGACCTTCGGCGCGGCCGGCGACCTCGTGGTGATCGAGCAGCGCGGCTATACCGGCCGCGGCGAGATGCTCGTCGAGAGCGCTGATGCTTCGCCGCTTGATCAGCCAGCCTCGGTTCAGGCCGATGCCCGCGCCATGCTGGCGCTGGCCAGACGCGCCATTGCGCACAATCCAGACAAGGATCTGTCCGGCTATACTATTCAAGCCTTTGCGGACGATGTCGACGATCTTCGGCGCGCGCTTGGCTACGACAAGATCAGCTTGTTCGGTGGCAGCTTCGGCTCGCAATGGTCGCTAGCAGTGATGCGCTTTCACCCCGAAAACGTGGCGCGCGCGGTGCTCTCCTCCGTGGAGCCGCTGAACAACGGTTTCGACATGCCGTCGCACGTGTTCGCGGCCCTCCAGCGCATCGCCTTCGATGCTGATCTAGACCCCGGCCTGGCGCCCTGGCTGCCCAAGGGCGGTATGATGGAGGCGGTCCGCACACTGCACCAACGCTTTGCCGCCGGGCCGATCCACGTCACCATCCGCGAAGATGCCGGTAAGGCCCAGACGGTCGCGCTCGGAGCGGAGGACCTGCAGCTTGCCCTGTTGGCGCATACCGACGAGGCCGAGCATTGGCCGGCCTTCATCCTCTCGCTCTACCATGGCCATTACGACGAATGGGCGCGCCAAACCCTGGAGGATCGGCGCGCGAGCCCGGTCAAGCTGATTGGCCCGCTCGCCGATAGCAGCTTGGGCGTGACCGCCGAGCGCGAGCATCTCATGCGCACCGATCCGGCCGCGGCCTGGCTCGGCGCATGGAATTTCGAGGCGAACTTGGCGTCGGCGCCCGATTGGCCCACCCCGGACATGGGCGATGCGATCCGACTCCCGCGCGTGACGCCGATCCCGATCGTCTTCGTTCATGGCGATTGGGATACCTCTACCCCAATCGAGAATACGCTCGGCCTGCTGCCGTATTTTCCCAACGGCCACGCGATCCTCGTGCACCGCGCGGGACACGACGGCGCCTTCTACCAGCTGCGCGAAAGCCCCGCCGTCAAACAGGCCATCTACGATTTCCTGCGCACCGGCCAGACCAGCGGCCTTCCCACCGAAGTCACGCTGGCCACGCCAAGGTTCGAGGCGCCTAGCTTCGCTCCGCCGGTTCAGCCGGCGCGCTGATCGCGGCTTAGCCCGCATCCGAGGCAGCGAACCAACGGCGCAGTGGCGCCAGAAGCGGTCATTGACCCACCTCCGAAAACTTGACCTTCCGGCCCGCCAGACGCCTCCATCGCTCCTCGCGCTGACCGTTTCTCTGGCCGGACTTACCGGGCAAGAAGGATATGGGTCGCATATTCACTGGCTTGATGCTCAACAACGCGAAAGCCCAGGCTGGGAAGGTCGATTCCCGTGAGAGAGCCTCTCCCTTCCCAAGCAGAACCGGCGACACGGCGACGTGAATCTCGTCGATCAGCCCGGCGCGCAGATATTGACGCACCGTGCTGACCCCGCCGCCAATCTTGACGTCCAGGCCGGCTGCCGCCGCCTTGGCCTGTCGAGCGCCGCCTCGATCCCTTCCGTCACGAAGATGAAGGCCGTGCCGCCCTCCATCTCGATCGGGTCTCGGGGATAGTGGGTCAGGATGAACGTTGGTGCGTGATAGGGCGGATTGGATCCCCACCAGCCCTTCCAACTCTCATCCGACCAGGGACCTCGGTGGTGACCGAACATGTCGCGGCCGAGGATGTAGGCGCCAAAGCCGGCCATGGCGCGGCTGGCGAAGGCTTGATCGACGCCGTCAGATCCGCCGTCTTGACCGATCATGGTCCGGAAGAACCGTGTGCCGAACATCCAGGTGTGCAGTTCCGCTCCTCCCTTTCCGAGAGGGTTCTTCAGGCTCTGCTCTACTCCGGCGCCGAAGCCGTCGAGGGAGATCGAAAAGCCGCCCACACGCACTCGTGACATCGATGTCTCAATAATTGTCAGTATGGTTGCGGCGCCGGTTCGGGACCTACGCCGCGTGTCGGTCACCAGACGCGAACCCGTTGCGCTGGCGGAAGGTACAGCGCCTGGTCGCCGGTCACGTCGAAGGCCTCGTACCAGGCGTCGAGATTGCGCGCCGTCCAGACCCGCTGCGGCGCGGGGGCGTGAGGGTTGGCGAGCAGACGCTGGCGCAGCTCGGCCTCCCGATAGTTGAGGCGCCAGATCTGGGCCCAGCCCAGGAAAAACCGCTGATCGCCCGTGAAGCCATCTAGCACCGGCGCCGCTCGACCGTTCAAGGACAGGCTCCAAGCGTCATGGGCGATCGCCAGGCCTCCGAGGTCGGCGATATTCTCGCCAAGGGTCAGGGCGCCGTTCACAGTCAAATCCGGCAGCGGCGCATAGGCGTCGTACTGGCGGACCAGGGCCTGCGTCCGCGCTTCGAACCGCGTCAGGTCGGCGCGCGTCCACCAGGTCGCCAGACGTCCCTGCTCATCATACTTGGAGCCCTGGTCGTCGAACTGGTGGCTGATTTCGTGGGCGATCGAGGCGCCGATCGCGCCGTAGTTGACCGCTGGATCGGCCGCCGGATCGAAGAATGGCGGCTGCAGGATAGCAGCCGGAACCACGATTTCGACGGCGGTGAAGTTGGCGAAGGCGTCGACCGTCATCGGTGTCACCCGCCATTCATCACGATCGAACGGTTTGCCCAACTTGGCGATCTCGCGGTCGAACGCGAAGGTTCTCGCGCGACGCTGATCGCCGAAGGCGTCGTCGGGGCGAAGCTCTAGTCCAGCATAGTCACGCCATCGATCCGGATAGCCGATCTTAGGCCGGAATGCCGCGAGCTTGGCGCGCGCCCTCAGCTTTGTCTCCGGCGCCATCCAGTCCAGCGCCTGGATGCGCCGGTCCATGGCGGCGATCAGATTGCGCACCAGGGCCTGGGCCGCGGCCTTGTGGCCAGCGGGAAAGTAGCGTTCGACATAGGCCTTGCCGACGTCGTCGGGCGCGGCGTCGACGGCGAAGGCGACCGCTCGACGCCAACGCGGTTCCGGCGCCTCGGCCCCGCTGAGCAAGCGGCCGTGAAAGGCGAAACGCTCTTGGGCGAAAGCCGCGGGCAATACATCCCCATAGGCGTCGAGCACCGCCACGCGCAGGGCGTCCTTCAAGACCGGCAGCGGTGTGGCGCCCACCAATCGGGCGATGGCGCTGATCGCGTCGGGCTGCACGAGCACCAGTTCGCCCATCCGAACCCCCAGCGCGTCGAGATAGACCGCGACGTCGAACCCCTTCATCCCCGCGAGGATCTCGGCGCGTTTGCGACGGTTGTAGGTCTTGGCCGCGTCGCGGCTATCCACGCGGTTCCAGCTGACCTTGGCGATCTTGGTCTCGAAGGCCAGCAAAGCGTCCGCGCGGCGCCCAGCCTCCCGTTCACCGACGCCCAACACCCCCAGGAGACGCGCGAGGTGATCGCGATACGCCGTTCGCGTCCCGGCCATGGTCGCGTCCTGGCGAAGGTAGTAGTCGCGATCGGGCAGGCCCAGCCCCGCCTGGGCCAGTTTCAGCACGTAGGCGTTCGGATGATGATCATCCTGGACCACCGAGACCTCGAAAGGCCCGGCGACGCCTTCACGAGCAGCTTGCGCGGCAAGGCGGGCATAGCCTGCCCGGGACGCGGCGGCGTTGATGCGATCGAGCCATGGGCGCGCCGGCGTCAGAGCCTTGGCCTCGATCGCGGCCTCGTCGAGAAAGGCGGCATAGGCGGCGCCGGCCCGACTGCTCGGCGCTTTGCGCTGAACCTCCAGGAGGCTTCTCATCCGCTCCCGATTCAGATCGTCCAGGCGCGTGAACATGCCCACGCTCGACCGGTCTGACGGTATTGGCGTCGCCTTGGCCCAGCCACCGTTGGCGAAGGCGTAGAAGTCATCCCCGGGCGCGACCGCCCGATCCATCCCAGCGCTATCGAAGCCGAAGGTCCCTATCTCTGGAGTGGTCGTCGATTGGGCCTTGGCTGGCGAAAAGGCGTTCGCCAGCATCAGCGCCGCGACCATGAACAGGCCAGTCCTCCACGCCGCGCGATCGTCCAGACAAGGCGGAGAAGATCGCATCTAGCGGGCGCCAGCCAGGGCGGCGACATACGCCTTCAAGGTCACATCGCCACGCTCAGAATCCTGCGGCAATTCGAAGCCACCGTCGGCTATGACCCCCGTCATCCTGGCGTAGGCCTCCGCCGCGGCTTGGGAAAAGCCTTGGTCGCGATAAGCCTGGACCCATTGGTCACGGGGCGTGACGACAAGCTCGACCGGATGCCCGAGCGCTTCAGCGAAAGCATCGGCGACGTCCCGCGCGCAATAGCGCTCCGGTCCCTCCACCGCGCCAATTCCGACCTGGCCAAGCGGCGCTTGCAGGCGACGCGCCGCGGCCTTGCCCAGATCCTCAGGCGCGACCATCGGGATCTTCAGATCGGCGGGCAGCATCGTCGTCAGGGTTCCGCCTCTGGCCTCCTCCAGCTGGGCGTCGAAGTTGCTGAAGTAGTAGCCAGCGCGCTGGATCGCGGCGGGGATCGGCTGGGCGGCGAGGGCTCGTTCGAAATCGTAGAGGACGCTCAGGTCCCCATAGCGTTCACCCGGCTGCGCGCCGATGGCCGATTCCAGCACCACCTTCTCGAGCCCTGAGCCTTCGAGCGCCGCTAAGATGCTGTCCAGAGTGGCGTGCTCGCCCGCGTCGGTGTCGGTCGCGACATCGGCGGGCGGGTTGAGCAGGAACGCGCGCCTACCGGTCTTGAAGACTTTGCGCAGGGCATCGCTGTCATGAAGATCGATCACCGCCGTCCGCGCGCCTTGCGCCTCCCAATCGGCCGCCTTGGCCTGGTCGTGCAGTACGGCGGTGACCGGCTGGCCCGCGTCGAGCAAGGCCTTGGCCGTCGCTGAACCGACGTGACCGCTCGCACTGAGGATGATGAACATGGGAGCCTCCTTGTTGCGTGTGACCTAAACCCGTCGGCGCGGCCGTCGTTCGGCTTGGCCATGGGGCCGCGCCACCAGCGACCTCACCCGCGTAGACGCGCGTAGGTGAGCCTCACTGCGCCGGTGTCCATCTGCCGGACATCCTCGAGCGCCAGGGCGATGGGCGTGTGCGGATGCTTGAAGACCGAATGGCCGCCGCCAAACAGGTGCGGCGTCACCAGCAGGCGGTACTCGTCGACGAGATCCTCGGCCAGCAGCGCCGCGGCAAGGGAGACGCCGCCGACGGCGTTGATGTCGCCCTGGAAGCTTTGCTTTAGCCCCGCGACCGTCGCCTCGAGGCTGTCGGCCGAGACCGTCGCGTTCCATCCGGGGTCGCGCAACGTGCGGGAGACGACGACCTTGGGCAGCCCGTTCATCGTCCGGGCCAGGGCGCGAAAGGCCGCCGGATTGCGCTCGTCCTGCTCCATCGCCGGCCAGAGCGGCGCGTTCTGCTCGAACGCCCGGCGGCCGTAGAGCAGCAGGCTGCCCGGCGCGACGTTCGGCGCGGACCAGTGCTGCTCCAGGTCGTCGGACCAGTCGGGGCGGATCATCGCCCCGTCCGGCCCCTCGACGAAGCCGTCGAGGGTCATGAACATGCTGAGGATCAGTTTGGACATCCGGTTTCCCTTGTTTGGACTAGAGGCGCAGGCCGCACAGCC
The DNA here is from genome assembly GCF_059415805.1 of Caulobacter sp. GW821-FHT10A06. Lineage (NCBI taxonomy): Bacteria > Pseudomonadati > Pseudomonadota > Alphaproteobacteria > Caulobacterales > Caulobacteraceae > Caulobacter > Caulobacter sp. GW821-FHT10A06. Next base: position 672,051 of record NZ_JBWKNY010000005.1, on the reverse strand, counting down.
CGGCTATGATCGCCGCCGACAAGGCCGCCGCGCCGGCTAGGCCCGCGCCCCACACACGATCCGCCACTGCCTGGCGCAGGCCATGCGCGAGCAGCACCTGGCGCAGGCCGCAGAACAGGTGCGCGACGATGAAGAAGACGCCCAGGGCGTAGTGCGGGACGAGGCGGATGTTCCACGCGTCGAGCAGCAGGCCGTCGGGCGCGCCCGTCGCCCACGCCCAATTGGTCTGGATCTTGTGGACAGCCCGGGCCGACACGAACGCCGAGTTCATGTGGGTGACGATGAAGGCCGCCAGATAGGCGCCTGATCCGACCTGGATCGTGCGGACCAGATCCGTCGGGCGGGCGCTCCAGCGCCAGGCCATGACGCCGCCGCCGGCGACCTGGAACAGCAGCAGGATCACGAGCACGGGTTCGACGAAGCGCGACCGGTAGACCACCCGCCCCAGGGCCATCACGCGGGCATGCATGTCGGGACCCAGAAGGCCCATCAAGTGGTTGAACAGGTGAAACGCCACGAACAGCAGGATCAAGACGGCCGCCACGCCATGGGCGATCCGAAGGCGAGGGGATGACTCCACCTCCCCTTCCGTCCGGTCCGGTTTGACGAACGACGAGATCACGCCGAGGCCGATCCAGAGGCCGGTCCAGATCCAGAGATCCTTTACGGGCGAATGCAGCAGCCCAGCCAGGACGCCGGTCAGCACGAACACTGGCGGCGCGGCCAGTCCGGCCAAGGCCAGACGGCGCGCGGCGACGCCGACCTGCGCGAGACCGGGCAACGTCAGCGCCAGGCACGAGAGCGGTAGGGCGAAGACGACGAGCAACCGGATGCACGCGCCCAGCGTCAGCCCGCCGGCGCTCGCCGCAGCGCCGTGGAAGGCTCGAAGCGCCCATGGATACAGAAGCGCCGCGGCGACCGGCAGCCAGAGTGCGCCGCGAACCGCTAGGTCCGTCGCCGCCAGGTTCAGCCTTGAATTCGTCGAAACGCTTGTCGACACGCCACACGTCCCTGCTGGTTCGCCATCGTGGCGACGGCAGGACTAGAGGCGCCCCATGGCCCATTGCACAGAGCCACTTTCGATGAAAATTAGTGAGCCATGAATGCTGCGCCCCATCTCGACGCCTTCGTCATCGACCGCGCCTCGGCGATGCCGCTGCATGATCAACTCTATGAGCGGATCCATGGCGCGATCCGCGATGGGCGTCTGGCGCCGGGCGCGCGGCTGCCCTCGACGCGCAGCCTGTCCACCCAATTGGGCGTCGCGCGCGGGACCATCGACGCGGTCTATGCGCGCCTGGCCGGCGAGGGCTGCCTGACGGCCCGCCGCCCCGGCGGCACGATCGTCAGCCCGAGCTTTCGGCCGCCATCCGGCGCCCCTGCCGCACCCAAGCTCCAGCCTTCATCCGAGCCCTGGCTTCCCTTGCAATTGGGCCTGCCGGCTCTGGATCTCTTTCCCCGCAAGACCTGGACCCGGATCCTCGCGCGGCAGGCGCGACAGTTGCCGATCGACGAGATGGTCGCGCCCGATCCCATGGGCCTGCCGGCGCTGCGCGAGGCGATCGCCGCCTATCTGGCCGTGTCGCGCGGGATCACTTGCGACGCGCGCCAGATCGTCGTCACCCATGGTTATCAGGACGCGCTCAACCTGACTGTCGACCTGGTGCTGGCCATGGGCGACACGGTGTGGATCGAGGACCCTGGCTATGGCTTCGTCCAGCGAACCCTGAGCGCGCGGCTGATGACCGTCGCCGCCGCGCCCGTGGACGAGGAAGGTCTGGATGTCGACCAGGCCCGGGCCAAAGCGCCTGACGCCAAGCTCGCCATCGTCACGCCGGCCCATCAGTTCCCGCTGGGCGTCACCCTGTCGTCAGCGCGGCGGCGCGCCCTGCTGGCCTGGGCCGCGGAGGCTGACCGCTGGATCTTGGAGGACGACTACGACTGCGAATTCCACTACAGCGGCCATAAGCCGGCGGCGCTGAAGACGATGGACGTCGACCAGAGGGTTTTCTACGCCGGCAGCTTCAGCAAGTCGCTGCTGCCCTCGCTGCGCCTGGGCTATCTGGTTCTTCCCCCCCACCTCGTGGACGCGGCCAGGACCGCTCAGCAGCTGCGTCATCGCGGCGTGGCGATGTTCGAGCAATTGGCTGTCGCCGAGTTCATGCGCCAAGGCCATTTCGCGAGGCATCTGCGGCGCATGGCGGTCTGCTACAAGACGCGCCGCAACGCTCTGGTCGCCGCGCTGGAACGCGCTTTCGGCGACCGCATCGCCCTCACCCACCGCGCTGGCGGCCTGCATGTGCTGGGTCGGTTTCCAAGCCTGAGCGAGGATGTCGACCTGGCCCAGCGGGCGGCGCGAGCCGGTCTCAGGCCGAGCCCGCTATCAGGCCAATATATGGCGCGGGGCAGCGACCAAGGCCTGCTGATGAGCTTCACCAACATCCCCGAGGATCGGGCCGACCAGGTCGCCGCCGCTTTGGCGAGCGTCCTCATGTGAGACGCCGCGAGACTTAAAAGGCCGGCGACGGCCGGTTCAGCCCCGGATGCCGTAGAACGACGCCGCATTGTTGTAGAAAATATCTCTTTTCTCATCCGTCGAGAGATAGGATGCAGTTTCGATGCGCTCGACGGCGAGAGCGATGGCGTCGGGCCAGAACATCTGGTCGGAGCCGAACATTATGCGCTTACCAAAGCCGGCATCGATCATACGGCGGAGATAGTCGCGGAAGGCCGGCGCCGGCAGCAGCCACGACAGGGCGCCGGTGTCGATATTGACATTGTCGTAGATCATCATGACCGCCATGGCCTCCTCGATGTGGGGCCAAGCACTGTGCATCAGGTTTATCTTAAGCTTGGGATGCCGATTTATCGCCTCCTCGATGGACTCGGGATGCCCAAGTCCGGACCGCGCGAGACGGCAGCAGGGATCAAATGCGGTCTGGCCCGGCATCGTGCCCAGGTGCACGGCGACGGGGACGCCTAGGTCTTCGGCCAAGGCAAGATAGGGCTCATAGATTGGATCACCCAGCGTCTTGCCGGCATATTGCGCTGTGACTTCGCCCAGGACCCTTAGGTCGCCATTGGTGAACAGCTGTCGTAATGTATCGATAGACGGCAAGGGCGCGTCCTCCGAGCCTCGGATCCCCGCTCCACCGATCACCTGATCCGGATAGGCGCGGCGCCATTCGAGCGCTGCGCCTATCCTGTCGCCGTCACCACCGCTCACCACCGCGCGGGCGACGTTGAGCCGCCTCATCTCATTGATGCAGGCCTGCATATGATCCGCGCCGTTGCGGATCGAACTCTTTTGCTTTGTGATCGGATTGACGATCGGGCCATCGAACCTCATCGCTGCGGGATAGGCGTGCACGTGCACGTCGATGATGGGGTTGGCCTTGACGCCTTCTGGATGTGGCCAGACCGCGCCGGCATAGCCGCTGGCGGCAGTCACCGCCGCGGTCGCCAGAAAATTTCGGCGATTTATGGTCATGCTTGATCTCACTCTATGGCGGTTCGGCAAGGATCGCGGCTTGCTCATCCGTTCAGCGCGCGCGGTCGACGATCAAGGACCGCCGCCGGACGAGAAGCCTTCCGGGGCCATGGACCGCGGCGAACAACATCCCCGCCGCGAAGGGGAAGTGGCTGACGAAAGCGCCGAGCTCGAGGTTCTTTGCGTCGGTCCAATGCGACGCGCCATGGAACGCGAAGGCAAGGAACAGGACGTAGATCGCGCCCAGCAGCATCATCTCGGAGAAGAATGCTCCGGTCGCGAGCGCGAGAATCAAGCCCAGCTCGAAAAGCGCGGCGAGGACCGCCAGGACCCACGGGACGGGGAAGCCCGCTGCGGCGATGGTCTCGGCGATCGTGGCGAACATCATGACCTTCGAGGCAAACGCCATGAGAAAGACAAGCGCGAGCGCGAAGCGGGCCAAGAGCGCGATCGCGTCCGACCATCGCGCTAGGGGGAGATTATCGGTCACGATTATCGCTCTCCCTCGCTCTGTTCCCTCGCCTCGGATGCGGCCGTTTGCCCTCTGGGCGGCCGTGCGATGGCGTAGCGCAGGTGGGTCGCCGCGCGCGTGGTGACGACCGAGCGGGCCTCCAGAGCGACGACGCGCCCGAACGCATCGTCGAACATGCGCGTGCCGCCACCGAGAAGAACTGGCGAGACATGAAGCGAAACTTCGTCGACGAGCCCGGCGCGCAGGAACTGCCGGCCGATATCGGCGCCGCCCATGATGCAGATGTCCTTGCCGCCCACCGCGACGCGGGCTGACGCCAGCGCGGACACGATGTCGCCGGCGAAATGGTAGACGCCATCGGGGATGGCGGCAGGGACCGTGTGCGAGACAACAAACAGTGGAAGGCGGGCGGCGCCGGTCGGCCCGTCGGCGCCCCAACTTGGGAGAGAGTCGTCATAGGTCCGGCGACCGCAGATTATGGCCCCTGCCCCGCCGACGCCGTCGGCCAACAGGCGGCGGTCTTCCTCGGTGGCGTCGCGGCCAACCCAGGCGTGGAGCGCTTCGCCGCCATCGCCGAGGATATTGCCGGGGCCTGGGTTGGGACCGCGCATGAACCCGTCCACCGACAGGCTAATATCGAATACCACGAGGCTGCTCATCGACGCTTCTCCTTCAACTGTGGTGGCCATGACGCGCTCCCGCGGAGGTCAGGCCGCCGGAGACCGCCTCTCCGTGCCGCCCTGAGCGCCCGCGGATGCAGGAGCGCGGCGCCGATCGGCGGCCAGGGCGAGACCGAGGCGGCTCGGCCCGATGTGGCGAAAGCCAATCCCGAATTTGCTGCAACCTCTGTCGACACCGCGTACATCCCTGTCGTCGCCAGGTTCGACAACGGTCGCACTAGAGAGGTCACATGGACCACTGCACAGGGCCATTTCTGGTAAAAACGAGTAGGCCATGAACCAGGCGTCCGATCTCGACGCCTTCGCGCGGGATCACGCTTCGGCGCCGCCACCGCATCGCCAACGTTGTGCGCGGAACTTGGCCCGGCGCGCCGATACCGTCGACGCGCATCCCACGCTTCTCAACCGTCTGGAGCTTAAGCGACGCAGCTTTCGTGGCGGCTGGCGCCGGCGCCAGACTCTAGCTTTCAACCAACTCGCGGACGTTCAGCCCAGCGCGCCTGCAGAGGCTAGGGCGCCCACTGCCTATGACTAAAGAATTCGATAGCGACCAGCCCACAGCGCGCGAATGATCCGGGTGGCGACACGCCGCCCCTGGGGAGAGAACATGACCAAGAGCAACCTGCTGCGGATGGACAACGTGGGCATCGTGGTGGAATCCCTTGATGATGCCGTGGAGTTCTTCACCGCGCTTGGCCTGACGTGCGAAGGACGAGGCGCGATTGAAGGTGAGTGGGCCGGACGCGTCACCGGGCTTGGCGATCAGCACGTCGAGGTCGCCATGATGGTCACGCCCGACGGCCATAGCCGCCTTGAGCTGTCGCGGTTTCTCAGGCCATCCGTCATCGCCGATCACCGCAACGCTCCGGTCAACGCCCTCGGCTACTTGCGGGCTATGTTCACCGTAAGCGACATCGACGAAACCCTAGCCAGTCTTCAAAAGCACGGGGCGCGGCTAGTCGGCGAAGTGGTTCGGTACCAAGACGCGTATAGGCTCTGCTACATCCGCGGCCCCGAAAACCTTCTCATCGGACTGGCGCAACCGCTCGCCGGTGGTCAGTAGCATTGGGCGCAGCGGCGCCATGAGCGGACATTGAGCGCAGCTCCAGAAGCAGACGTGCTCAAACGGACCTTCTGCTCTGAGCCAGAGGTGATTGCCCAACCCTCTTCCCGCAAGCTTCAGCTTAGCTCGACGTACCTAGCGAGCTCCTCAGGCGCGCCAGTTGGGAACGTGGCCTTGAGATGATCCAGAAAAGCTGAGACCCGCGCGCTCAACAGTCGCCGGGACGGATAGAGCGCCCAGAGCGCGATCCTGGATTCTGCGACCTCGCCCCAAGAGACCAAGCGGCCCGCCTCCAAATCGTGGCTGACCAGCGAGATCGGCAGCCGGGCAATCCCCACGCGCGCGCGCACCGCGTCGCGCACCATGATCATCGACGACAGCCGCAGCACCGGCTCGACTGCGATGCGGGAGGCGCCTACTTGCCAAGTCTCGGCGTCATTGGCCGCGCCGCGCACGACGGCCCGCACCGGCGCGCCGTCCATCGGCTGCGTCAGATCCGGCGAGGCTACGACCACCAGTCGGTCGTGCAGGAAGACTCGGCCGATCAGGCCCGCGTCCGGGTCGGGGTTCACCCGGATCACCAGGTCATAGCCTTCCTCGACCATGTCGACCTGGCGGTCGTCGGTGGTCACCTCGAGCCTCACCTCGGGGAACTGGCCCGCGAAGTCGGCGGCGAGGCGGCCCATGGCGGTCTGCGAAAACAGCAGCGGCGCACTGATCCGCAGCCGGCCGCGCGGCGTGCCGCCGCCGGAGGCGATCGCCGCGGCCGCTTCATCCAGCTCGGCCAGCAGCGCGCCGGTGCGGGCGTAGAGCGCGCGGCCCTCCTCGGTCAGCTTGAGGGTGCGCCCGCGCTCGAACAGGCGCAGGTCCAGACTGGCCTCGAGCTCGGCCACCCGGCGCGACAGGGTGGCCTTGGGCCGGCCGGCTTCGCGGGCGGCGCGGCCGAAGCCGCCATGACGGGCGACCAGATTGAAGTCGGCGAGGGCCAGAAGATCCATACGTTCCGCCAGTGAGACGAGGCGTCCAGATATAGCGACTATTGGCCCACCTGTGGATCGATCATTTCTCTGGGCGTCAAACCACTGCAACCCGGAGATTTTCCATGACCATCCTCGTCACCGGCGCTACCGGCCGTGTCGGTCGCCACGTCGTCCAGCAGCTGACCGATCGCGGCGCCAAGGTCCGCGTCCTGGCCCGAGCCCCCGCCAAGGCCGACTTCCCGACTTCGGTCGAGATCGCCAAGGGCGACCTGCTCGACATCGACGCCCTGCGCGCGGCCTTCAAGGGCGTACGCACCCTGTTCCTGCTCAACGCCGTGGCCGGCGACGAATTCACCCAGGCGCTGATCACCCTGAACATCGCCCGCGAATGCGGCGTCGATCGCGTCGTTTACCTGTCGGTGCTGCATGCCGACCGCTTCGTGAACGTGCCCCACTTCGCGGTGAAGTCCGGGGCCGAGCGGATGATCCAGCAGATGGGCTTTTCCGCCACGATTCTGCGCCCGGCCTACTTCATCGACAACGAGCTGATGATCAAGGAGGTGGTCCTGAACCACTGCGTCTATCCGATGCCGATCGGGGCTAAGGGCATCGCCATGGTCGACGCCCGCGACATCGCCGAGGTCGCCTCGATCGAACTGATCCGCCGCGACCAGGCGCCGGGCAAGCTGCCGGTCGAAACCCTAAACCTGGTCGGTCCCGACTCGCTGACGGGCGCGGACGTGGCGGCGATCTGGTCGGACGTCCTGGGCCGGCCGGTCGCCTATGGGGGCGACGATCCCAGCGGCTTCGAGCAGGCCGTCTCGGCCTTCATGCCCAAGTGGATGGCCTATGAGATGCGGCTGATGGCCGAGCGCTATGTCAGCGACGGCATGGTTCCGGAAGCCGGCGATGTCGAGCGCCTGACCGCGATCCTGGGTCGCCCGCTGCACACCTATCGCGAGTTCGCCAACGCGGTCGTCGCTGACAAAAAACAGGCTTAGCTTCTGCGGAAAATTGGGGGCGGCTAGAGTCGGCCGCCCTCGTGCCGCTTTGTTTGGTATGCGCCAGAAGCGGACCTTAACGCACCTCCAGAAACAAGACTTTGAGGCGTTTGGCCCGCGAGCGCGCGACGGTACAGCCAGCCCCCGGTGGCGCGACCGCCCGATCAGCCTGTACTGCGACAGATGGCCTCAACCGCAAAATCCGGCGCCGTTAACACCTAGCGATCTACTAGCTCGCAGATGCGTGCCCCATCCGTTGAACACAGCCCCGTCGTGATCAAGCGCGATGTTCGCCTATTGCTTTGGCTGGCCTCGATCCTGCTCGCGATCGTGGTTGGCGCGTGCGGCGCGTTGCTGGCGTACGCGACCTCGGCGGTCAATCACCTGCAGGAGCAGCAGGAAAAAGCGCTCGTCGAACGGACGCTGGAGCGTTGGACGGACAAAATCAGCAACGATTTGACGACGGCGACGGTGTGGGATCAGGCCTATCGTCAATTCCATCCGGGCGGCGACGTTCAGTGGGCGAACGCGGAGATCGGCACGTTCTTCGTGCACAACCGCGGGGTGGATCTGGCTTTTGCCGTTGATGGAAATGACCATCCTTTCTACGCCTACACCGAGCAAGGCCTTACCCGCACGGCGCAACTTCGCGACTTCGAACGCCAGACCGCGCCGCTGCTGAAGGCCTTGCGCCTCAAGGCCAAGCGCCAACTGGGCCGACTCTCCAACGCACCGCCGACAGCGCCGGAACTGGCCACGACTTTGAGCAGCGTCATGCGCTGGCGTGGAGCGGTTTATTTCGTCTCGGGCTCGACGGTGATCCCCGAGGATGCGGCCGACGCGGCGCGCGCGGAACGCACTGTTGTCCTTTTCACCGCCGTTCGCGCCGACCGCGCGTTCCAAGACGCCCTCAAGAATGATCTCCATCTGATCGCGCCGGCGATCGTGCCCCCTGGCCCAGCAGACCGACTGACCTTGCGCGACCTTGACGGCCGCCCCGTGGCCGGGGTGGTTTGGACGCCTGGCCGACCGGGTTTTCAGGTCTTCCGGCAAGCCGGCGCCTTGATCGGTGTCGTCGTCACCTTGTTGGCGCTCGTTGGCCTCCTGCTGGCGTCACGGATCGGCAAGGTCGTGGGCCGTGTTGATCGGGCCGAGGCCGAGTTGCACAACGCCCTCGAAGCCCGGATGCGCGCCCACCTCGCGGCGGAAACGGCCAACCGCAGCAAGAGCGAATTCCTCGCCAACATGAGCCACGAGATCCGCACGCCCCTGAACGGCGTGCTTGGGATGCTGCAGGTGGTCGAGCGCGAGGGACTTCCGCAGGTTCAAGCTCAGAGAATCGCGATCGCGCGCGAGTCGGGTGAAACGCTGCTGGTCCTGCTCAACGACCTGTTGGATTTATCCAAGATCGAGGCTGGTCACCTGAATTTGGACACGCGCGATTTCGACCTTGAGCATCTGCTGACAATAACGTGCCGCACGTTTTCGGATCTGGCGGCTGGAAAAAGCCTAGGGCTGGACCTTGAACTTGACCCCGCTCTGTGCGGCGTCTGGCGCGGTGATGACCTGCGGCTACGGCAGGTGATCGCAAATCTGGTCTCCAACGCCCTGAAATTCACCCAGAGCGGCGGCGTGGAGGTCAGTGCTCGTCGCCTTGGCGGCGCGGTCCGCTTCACCGTGGCAGACACAGGCATTGGCATGACGCCCGACAGCCTGGAGCGGGTTTTCGAAAGCTTCGTGCAAGGCGACCCCTCCACGACGCGCGTCTACGGCGGCACAGGTCTGGGCTTATCGATAAGTCGCCGCCTCGTGGAGGCGATGGGCGGGGAGCTGCAGGTTAAGAGCTGGTCCGGCGAAGGGTCTTGCTTCTGGTTCGATCTGGAGCTGGCCCGTGGCGAGGCCGCGAACGTGGAGAGCGCCGATAGCAAACCAGCGGAGGCAACCGGCATCAGCGCCGGGCGCGTCCTGGCGGTCGACGACAATCGGACAAACCGCACGCTCATTCGGGCGCTGCTCGAACCGTTGGGCCTGGAAGTTGAAGTCGCGACCAACGGCGCCGAAGCGGTGGCGGCCTTCGCAGCGCAGACCTTCGACCTCGTGTTGATGGATATTCAGATGCCGGTCATGGACGGGATGGCCGCCTGTCGTGAAATCCGACGTCTAGAGCAAGCAGGCTCCCGGCCCAGGACACCTATTCTGGCGCTGACGGCCAACGTGATGCCTCACCAGATCACTGAATATGAGGTGGCGGGTATGGACGGCGTTGTCGCCAAGCCCTTCAAGGTCGAGGACCTGATCGGCCGTCTCGCAGAGGCGCTGGACGGCGCCGGCACTAGATCCGAGAGCGCGGTCGGATAGTCGCTTGGCGACCGATCTATTCGCTTAGTTTCTCGTCCTCGCTCGGCGCCTCTCCTGGATTGTAGCGGGGCCTGGGCTGGGGAAGCAGGAAGAAGGCCACGCAGAGAAGCCCAATGGCGACACCAGCGCGCGGGGCCGCGAGCGCGAGGGGAATGGCGGCGATCTGCACGAGAGTGGCAACGCCATAGCGGCGCGTCATCTGTCGCAGGAGATCCGGCGCAAGACGCTTGTCCATCACCCGTCGGCCCGAAAGTCCGTAGAACCACTTGGCCATCCAGATGCAGGAAGTGAAGGCGAGGCCCGCCACCAGCGCCACCGATGCGGTCGGCTCGAAGTGCCGCCCGACATGGAAGCACCACAAGCGGATCGGATACGGGATGACGACGATCGCCAGAAGGAACACCAGATTGATCGCACTGAACCAGTGGTCGCTCTTGGCGTAGATGCGCCCGGAATAGTGATGCTGGATCCAATAGGCGCCGATCACCACGTAGCAGAGAACCAGGGCAAGATGCTCGCGCCACTGCGCGGCCATGGCTTCGACCAGGTCGGTATAGCCCTGCGGCCCGTCTGGCGACCCAGGAACCTTGATCTCGACGATAAGCAGGGTTAGCGCGATCGCGAACACCGCGTCGCTGAACCCCTCGAAGCGACTCAGTCCGCGCTCGGCGCCATGCGTGTTGGCTTTGCGGCGTTCGGCCATGGTGTCCGCCTTACAACCCTTTCGGACCTTCGGTCCGGCTTGCGCCAAAATGGCCTTGTCCCGTCCAACCGCCGAACCCTGCGCGTCCCGCCTTAGGTCGCGGCGGTCTGTCCCGGCGCCGGTATCGATCGGCCTCTTGTAGGGAATAAAGGGAAGCCTGGAGGGGACATCCTTAGGCGACGCCGCTTGTCCCCAGCACGGCCTCAGTCTTCGACCTGGCCGCTCTCGTGGGGAAGCTTGTAGGCTAGAACCTGCGCGTGTTCGATCTTGGGCACGCCGTCGAGCAATTCGGGCGTCTTGGCGATTAGCGCACGTCCAACTTTGCCCGCCAGGTGCGCGAGCCGTCCCTTGTCGCCCGGAAAAGTATCGAAGATGGCGAAGTCGTCGTGACCGAAGCGGACGGCGTACCAGGTTGTCGTGTCGTGCTCTTCCATCACCGCCGACAAGCCGTCGCGAAGGAAGGCCTCCACTTCGGGCCCCTTCCCTGGCTTTGCTTGCAAGCGCACAAACAGCGCCTTGTTCACGGGCGAGCTTTCGTCGTCGGCCATGACGGCCTCCTTTTGCAACGGCTGCCCGAACCAACGGCTGAGACCGCCGTCGGGGGGCGCCCGTCACGCGCCTATCGCGCATTCACCGCGTTTCGATCGCCACGCGGCGTTCACGCCGCTCCAAGCGCGCGCGCCAAGAAGGGCGCCGTGCGGCTCTCGGCGACGCGCGCGACCACCCCCGGCCGCCCGCTGGCGACAATGTTCCCACCTTCGTCGCCGGCGCCTGGACCGATATCGATCACCCAGTCACTTGCCGCCGCCACGCTCATGTCGTGATCGACGATGATCACCGTGTTGCCCGCCTCCACCAAGGCGTTCAGTTGCTTCAGGAGTCGTTCAACGTCGGTGGGATGCAGCCCCGTCGTCGGCTCGTCCAGCACATAGAGGGCGCCACCGCGCTGCGCGCGCTGAAGCTCGGTGGCCAGCTTGACCCTCTGAGCCTCACCACCTGACAACTCCGTGGCCGGCTGTCCCAACCGAAGATAGTTGAGACCCACTTCGCGAAGGACGGTCAGGGCGCGACGGACCGTCGGCGCGTCCGAGAAGAAGTCCCAGGCGGTTTCGACCGTCATGCCCAGGATGTCGGCGATGGTCTTGTCACGATACCGAATTTCTAAGGTCTTTTCGTTGTAGCGCGCGCCATGACAGGCGGGGCACGGCGCATAGACGCTGGGAAGGAACAGGAGCTCGACCATCACGAAGCCCTCACCTTCACAGTGCAGGCAACGGCCCTTGGCGACATTGAACGAGAAGCGGCCCGCGTCGTAGCGGCGGCGCTTGGCTTCCGGCGTCGCGGCGAAGATCGCCCTGACATGGTCGAACAGCCCCGTATAGGTCGCCAGGTTCGAGCGCGGCGTTCGGCCGATGGCCTCTGATCGACCTGGATCAAGCGTTTGACCGGTCCGAGACCGCCGTCGATCCGTCCCTCGGTCGCAATTGGGGCGTCCCGTTCGAGCGCCGCCTCCGCGTCGATGTCCTCATCAATGGCAGGAGGCGCACCTAACGCCTCGGCGACCAGCTCCACGAGCGCTTGGCTCACCAGGCTGGATTTGCCGGACCCTGATACGCCAGTGACCGTCGTCAAGATGTGGAGCGGAAAGGCGCAGCTGACCTCGCGAAGATTGTTGCGCGTGACATCGGCGAGCCGGAGCCAGTCATCAGCCTCGCGAGGCGAGCGGGCCGCGCCCGCTGGCTTGGCGAACAGGTGGCGCGCCGTCTCCGAGCGCTCGATCTTGGCCAGACCATCCGGCGGCCCGCTGTAGAGGATCTGGCCGCCAAGCTCTCCGGCCGCGGGGCCGACATCCACGATCCAGTCGGCATGGCGCACGACGTCCAGTTCATGCTCAACGACGAACAGCGAGTTTCCCACGGCCTTGAGCGCATCCAGGGCCCTCAACAAGGCTTGGGTGTCGACCGGATGCAGACCGGCCGACGGCTCGTCGAGCACGTAGACGACGCCGAACAGATTGGAGACGACCTGTGTCGCCAGTCTTAAGCGCTGCAGCTCCCCCGGCGACAGGGTCGGTGTGCTGCGTTCCAGGGTCAGATAGCCAAGTCCAAGGTCGAGCAGGACCGAGAGGCGCTTGCAAAGGTCTGCGGCGATCCGCTCCACAACCATGACCTTCTCGGGATGATCCTGGCCAAGGGCCTCTAGTCTGTCCGCACGGCCTTCAGCGTAGGGCGCGAAGATCTCCGAAAAGGCCTTCAGCGGCTGGCGGGACATCTGCGCGATGTCGAGACCTTCGAAGGTCACCGACAGGGACTCTCGGCGCAGCCGCTTGCCCTCGCACAGCGGGCAGTCGCTGCTGACCATGTAGCGCGCGGCGCGCTTCTTCATCATCGCGCTTTGGGTGGTGGCGAAGCTGTGTGTGACGTGGCGCCGGGCGCTGGAGAACGTGCCCATGTAGCTGGGCTCGGTCTTGCGGCGGATCGCGCGCTGGATCTGCTGATGATCCCAGCCGGGATAGACCGGCACGACCGGCTGTTCGTCGGTGAACAGGATCCAGTCGCGAGTTTTCTTCGGCAGGTCGCGCCAGGGCTTGTCGACGTCGACGCCCAAGGTGATCAGGATGTCGCGCAGGTTTTGGCCGCCCCAGGCCGTGGGCCAGGCCGCGACGGCGCGCTCACGGATGGACAGGGAGGGGTCGGGCACCATCGACGCTTCGGTGACCTCGTGGATCCTGCCCAGGCCATGGCATCGCGGACAGGCGCCCTCGGGTGTATTGGTCGAGAACGACTCCGCCTCCAGATGCGGCTGGCTGGCGGGATAGTCGCCGGCGCGCGAGTACAGCATGCGCAGCAGATTGGAGAGCGTCGTGACGCTGCCGACGGACGATCGGGTGGTGGGCGAGCCCCGTTGTTGCTGCAGGGCTACGGCCGGCGGCAAGCCTTCGATCTCGTCGACCTGCGGCACGCTCATCTGATGGAAGAGGCGCCGCGCGTAGGGGGAGACCGATTCCAGGTATCGGCGCTGCGCCTCGGCATAGAGCGTGCTGAAGGCGAGCGACGATTTTCCAGATCCCGAGACACCCGTGAAGACCACCAAAGCATTGCGCGGAATGTCCACATCGACGTTCTTGAGATTGTGCTCTCGAGCGCCCCTCACCCGGACACGATCCGGGACGGCCCCGCCGGACGCGCTCGTGACCCTCGGCCGGGGGGTGGTCGTTGCCATGGCGGCTCCTTCGCGATCACATAACGGCCCAGCCGCGCGGCCGATCCGCTCGACCAGGCGCCTGGCGCCGATGCCGATCTTGCTCCGCGGACAACCCTATTTCGGCGTGACGCGGAACAGTCCGCCGGCGCTGTCGTCCTCGAGCATCCAGAAGCGGAAGTTGGTACGCCTCCAGGATCCGGACATTCAGCTTGGGCCTGGTCGCGGTCGAGACCGCCGCCTGGGCCCTTTTCAGGTTCGCCCAATCTCTCGAGCCGGCGCTCGACCGTGGCCTTCATGTCGCTTTTCCGACAGATCGTTAGAGGCGACCGAACCGATCGGGCGGCTTGGCGTTGAAGTCAGGCGCCGGCCATAAGCTTCACCGCACGCGGCGCCTGGGGATGTGAAAGCAATGTCGTTCGGCGTGGATCTACGCGAACCAGAACCGTCTTTCCTGGCGGGCGACAGCGAAATGGCGCGCCTGATCGCGGTCCACGATTGGGGCGCCACCGCGCTTGGTCCGCTCGACGCCTGGCCCGCTCATCTGAAGACCGTCACCAGCCTGATCCTGCGCTGCCACGTGCCCATCGTCACCCTTTGGGGCGAGGACGGGCTGATGATCTATAATGACGCCTATTCGGTCTTCGCTGGCGGGCGACACCCGCAGCTCCTCGGCTCCAAGGTCCGCGAGGGCTGGGACGAGGTGGCCGAGTTCAACGACAACGTCATGCGCGTGGGCCTGGCCGGCGGCAATCTCAGCTTCCAGGACCAGGAACTGACCCTGAACCGCAGCGGCGCGCCCGAACAGGTCTGGATGGATCTGGACTATTCACCGATCCTCGATGAGGCCGGCCGTCCGGTCGGCGTAATCGCCATCGTCATCGAGACTACCCAGAAGGTCCTGGCGCGCCGCGTATTGGGCGAGTCTGAGGCGCAGCTGCGGCGCGCCCAGGAGGCCGGCGGCGTGGGCCTGTTCACCATCGACATCCGTCAAAACCAGCTGCGCGGCACACCGGAGTTCTACCGGCTATTTGGTCTGCCCCAGGTCGAGGTCGCCCCGCCAGAGGACATTCAGCGCTTGGTCGCGCCGGAAGATCGCCAGACGATCTCCGACGCGGACCGTCGAGCGAGCGGCCAGGCCGCGCTCGACGTGGAATACCGCATCCATCGCGCCGATGACGGCCGTGAACGGATCATCGCGCGGCGCGGCGAATATGAGCGCGACGCCGACGGCCTGCCCGTTCGGCTCGTCGGCGTGGTGCAGGACGTCACCGAGCGCCGCGCAGAGCAGAGAGCGCTCGAACAAAGCGAGGCGCAGTTTCGGGCCCTAACCCAGGCCTTGCCCAACCAGGTGTGGACGGCGACGCCATCCGGGGGCCTCGACTGGTTCAACGCCCGGGTGCTGGACGACACCGGCTCGACCACCGAGCAGTTGCTTGGCAGCGGCTGGTCGCAGCTTGTCCACCCCGAGGACCTAATGGCGACCGCCGAGCGCTGGAGCCGGGCGGTCGCGTCGGGCGAAACCTATGAGGCTGAGTTTCGCATCCGCGACCGAGAGGGCCGCTATCGCTGGCATCTGAGCCGCGCGGTGCCGCTGCGCGACGCCGACGAGGCGGTCATCCGCTGGGTGGGGACCAACACCGACATCCACGATCAGAAGCTGGCCGAGGCGCAAAGCACGCGCGATCGTGACCGCATGTGGACGATGTCGCAGGACTTGATGCTGGTCTGCGATTTCGAGGGGATGGTCACCGCGGCCAACCCTTCGGTCACCCGAATGCTCGGCTGGGACCTGGACGCGTTCATCGGCCAGCCGCTGACCGACTTCATTCATCCGTCGGACCTTGAGACCACGACGGCGGAGTTGGAAAAGCTCTCGACCGGCCGTACGACCCTGGCCTTCGAGAACCGCTACCGCACCAAGTCCGGCGGCTATCGCCTGCTAGAATGGACCGCCGTGCCCGAGGCCGGACGCATCCACGCCGTCGGGCGAGACATCACCAAGGAACGGGCCGCCGCGCGGGACCAGGAGCGGATCTGGACCCTGTCGCCGGTGCTCAAGCTCATCGCCGGCCAGGACGGCGTCATCGCCGCGATCAATCCGGCCTGGACGCATGTGCTGGGCTGGAGCGCTGAAGAGACGCTAGGTCGCACGCTCGGTCACTTCCTGTCGGCGGAGGATCGCGACGCCGGCCAGGCGATCCTGGAGCGCCTCGCGCGTGGAGAGCGTGTGCGCGATGAGCAGATCACCCTGGACGCCCAGGATGGCGAGCGCCGGCACATCGTCTGGACCTTCGCCGGCGAGGGCAACACCGTCTACGGCTTTGGCCGCGACGTCACCGAGCAACGGGCGGTCGAAGAAGCTCTGCGCCAGAGCCAGAAGATGGAGGCGGTGGGCCAGCTGACCGGCGGCATCGCGCACGACTTCAACAATCTGCTGCAGGGCATCACCGGCAGCCTGGACCTCGTTCAAAAACGCATCGCTCAGGGCCGAATGGCCGAGCTGGACCGCTTCGTCACCGGCGCGATGAACTCGGCCAATCGCGCCTCGGCCCTGACCCACCGGCTGCTGGCCTTCTCGCGCCGCCAGCCGCTCGACCCGCGCCCCGTGCGGGCCAATCCGCTGGTCGCCTCGATGGAGGATCTCCTGCGCCGTACATTGGGCGAACGGGTGCATTTGGAACTGGTCTTGGCCGGCGGATTGTGGACGACGCTGTGCGATCCCAACCAGCTGGAGAGCGCTCTGCTCAACCTGGCCATCAACGCTCGCGACGCCATGCCCGACGGCGGCAAACTAACCATCGAAACCTGCAACGCGCACTTGGACAGCCAGTATGCGGCGCGCCAGCGCGAGGTCGCGCCCGGGCAATATGTCTGCATCTGCGTTACCGATACCGGCGTGGGTATGGACGAGGCGACCATCGCGCGGGCCTTCGAGCCGTTCTTCACCACCAAGCCGATCGGTCAGGGCACGGGCCTGGGCCTGTCGATGATCTACGGCTTCGCGCGGCAGTCGGAGGGCTATGCCAAGATCTATAGCGAGGTCGGCAACGGCACGACGTTCAAGCTATATCTGCCGCGCTTCCGCGGACCGACCGAGGAAGACCACGCGCTTCCGGAACTGTCGCAGGACCATCAGGCCCATGCCGGCGAGACAGTGCTGGTCGTGGAGGACGAGCCGGTAGTGCGCGGATTGATCGTCGAGGTGCTCAGCGACCTAGGCTATGCGGCGATCGAGGCCGCCGACGGCAACCAGGGCCTGGAGGTCCTGCAATCCAAGCGCCGTATCGACCTGATGATCACCGACATGGGCCTGCCCGGGCTCAACGGGCGGCAGATCGCCGACGCCGGACGTCAGCTGCGCCCTGAACTGCGCGTGCTGTTCATGACCGGATATGCGGAGAACGCGGCCCTGGCCTCGGGCTTCCTGGAGCCCGGCATGGCGATGATCACCAAGCCGTTCGCCATGGAACTCCTGGCCACGCGAGTACGCGAGATCCTCGGCGAAGCCTAGTCCTCCCTGCGCAATCCCCCAACTAGCTATGACAGGCCGATGCGTTGGTCGATGCAGCGCCAGGAGCCGACGTTAGCGCACCTCCAAGAACGCGACATTCGGCGCCTTGCCGCGACGGCCAACACCGAACCTGGCGGATGATCGAGGGCACCGATTTGAGGCGTCGGCGCGCACCTTCTTTGACTAGCAAGGCGCCAATGTGCGGGTGGCGGCCGTTCGGATAGCCTGGGTAAGGTTGTCGAGGAGCCGGGCCGACAGTCTTGTGCGTTGCCAGTAGAGCGAAACCGAGATTCGATGCTTCGGCGAAAGCTCAACAAGACGGCCGGCGCTTAGATGTGGCGCGGCCAAAACCGTCGGGGTGGTCGCCCAGCCGAGGCCAGCAAGAGTCATATCCAGCATGCCCGGCGTCGAGGGCGCCCAGTGCGTCGGTGGAGAAATCTCCACGTCCCAAGCCTCGCGAGCCCACCGCGCCTGCAACTGATCGCGTCGATCGAAACGCAGGATGGGCGCGGCTTGAAGGCTGTCCGCACCGACGCCGTCGGCGAAGAAGCGCACCATAAATGCGGGGCTGGCGACCGCGACGTAGTCGATGGCGCCGAGCGGGTAGGTCTTGCAGCCGGACACCGGCGACGGATCCGCCGTTACGGCCGCGAGCACTTCGCCCGACCTCAAGCGGTCAGCCGTGTGAGCTTCGTCTTCAAGCACCAAGTCCAGCATCGCGCCCGTCTCTCGAGCAAAGAGCGCCGCGGCTTCTGGAAACCAGGTGCTGACGCTGTCGGCATTGACCGCCACGCGGACGGTCGAAGGCTCGAGGGTCGGGCCGGCCAGGCTTGGCAAGTTACGGATCACCTCACTTTCCAGGAGGCGCACCTGTTCGACATGGGCGCAAAGCTTGGCGCCCATGTCCGTGGGACGGCAAGGCGCGCCGCGCGTCAGTAGGATTGCGCCAACGCGTTCCTCCAAGCCTTTGACTCGTTGCGACACGGCCGAGGGGGTCACGCCCAGCAGCGCCGCGGCCTTATCGAAGCTGCCTTCGCGGGCAACGGCGGCGACGGCGGCAAGCGAAGCATAGTCCAACATTAGCTCGCCTAATTTAACGTAAGGAACCTGAATTAGCCTACAGCGTCCACGTCGGGCATCAAGCGCCCATGACCCAAGACGTTCTTCCCGCCTTCACCAAGGGCTTCGTCCTCTCCGCCGGCCTCATCATTGCGATCGGCGCCCAAAACATGTTCGTGCTGCGGCAAGGCCTGAAGCGCGAGCACGTGCTGCCGATCGTGCTGTTTTGCGCGCTCGCCGACGCCACCTTGATCGTGGCTGGTGTCAGCGGGCTGGGCGGGGTCCTGGCGTTGATCCCGGGCTTGGCCCTCGGGCTCAGCCTCGGCGGCGCAGCGTTCTTGAGTTGGTACGGAATCTCGGCGCTGCGCCGGGCCGCCAGACCTTCAGCCCTGGTTATCGGCCAAGAAGCCGGTTTGACCTTGGGCGCGGCCCTGGCGGGAACGGCCGCCTTCACCTTCCTGAATCCGCACGTCTACATTGACACCGTCATGTTGATGGGAGCGGTCGGCGCCAGCTTGCCGCCCCTGGAGCGCCCGCTCTTCATGGCTGGTGCAGCCCTGGCCAGCTTTGTCTGGTTTTCCTCGCTAGGCTTCGGCGCGCGCTTCCTGGCGCCGCTGTTCGCCCGGCCAATGGCGTGGCGCGTACTCGACGTGGCCATCGGGATACTGATGCTGGCGCTCGCCGCCAGCCTCGTGCACAGCGCCATCACCGGCTAGGTAGGGTCATTCCAATGTCGTTCGCGCCTGCCATCTCGCCAGAAATCTTCGCCCTACGACCGGACTTCACCGCGCTGAGCATCTATGTCAATGCGGCACGCAACACAGAGAGCGACGCCCAAAGCGCCGGCCTGTTGGACGCAGCATGCGGTATGCTGGACGCGGCTCCTTGGGCTGAGGCGCATCTGGAGGCTTGGCGAGAAGCCTATCGCGCCTTCGGCGCCAAGCCTCAACGTACACCGTGCTCGGCCGATGCCCTGCGCAAGCGCGCGCTTAAGGATGGCCGGCTGCCGACAGTCAACGCGGTCGTCGATCTTTACAACGCTATCAGCGTCCGCTTTGCGCTGCCCATCGGCGGCGAGGACGCGGACCTCTACGCAGGAGCGCCGTCCTTGATCCGCGCGATCGGCGGCGAGCCGTTTGACACCATCCAGGAGGGTCGGCCGCAGATCGAGCCGGTCGATCGTGGAGAGGTGGTCTGGCGGGACGCCCGGGGCGTCACGTGCCGGCGCTGGAATTGGCGGCAAGGCGTTCGAACCCGCATCGGCGCCGACACCACCAGGATGTGGTTCGTTCTAGAACGCTTGGCTCCGATGCCAATCGAGGCCCTGGAGCAAGCCGGCGCTGAGCTCCTGAACGGCCTGAAAGCCTTCAGCCCTGGCATTCGCGCGTCGACGCTGATGCTCGGCGCAGGAGCCTAGCGACGGCTTTCGCGCGTGTGACTCTCGCCCCTCGCCGCCTTCCCTTCCGAGCTGGAAGTCCGCGTTGGCGGCAGGGTCGCGCCATTTGCAGACATCGGCACCCCGCCAGGAACCGGACTCTCAAGCGCCTAGGACGAGAAAACCGGCCTCACCTCGCCTTGAATTTGGGTCGCTCCGCTGATGAGCTGTAAGTTTGGCGGACGCGAAGTCCGCGCAGCAGAGTCGACCTGAACTTGCGCCGAAGAGGAGGGTGCTAAGCTGGACCGTGGCAATTCAGCTGTTTAGAACGAAACCATCACAGCGTGAGTCTCAAGGGTCATTCATCCTAAGGGCTAGAGCGTCGCGTAGGCGCCATTGAAAAGCGGGTGTTCGGTTGGGAGCAGAAGGTAAGGTTCAAGCGGAGTTCCAACCCGCCGTCCTTCCCAGCCCGACGCCCTGGCCGAACGCCAATGCCCACCTCCTCGGCGTGGCGGCCGGGTTGCCCGTCTCTCCCCTGGACCGACTTGCCCAGTTCAGCCCGCTGGATTTCGAGCGCTTTACGCTTGAGTGGGCAGAGGGATTCTTGAAGATTCATCTGCCCGGCGCGCTGGAAGTTCAACAGCGCGGCGGTGCCGGCGATAAAGGACGCGACATTGTGGTGTGGTTCGATCCGCCTTCGGTCCAACCGCGCCGCAGCCAAATCTATCAATGCAAACATTATGCGACCCGCCTTGGCGGTGGCGCGGCAGCCGGCGAGATCGCCAAGCTGCTATATTACACCTTCAAGAACGAATTTCCGGTTCCGGAAATCTACGCTTTCGTCACCCATTTGGGAGTCACGGGGCCGCTCCAAGATCTGATCGATGCTCCAAAGACTCTTCGGCAATTTGTCTTGGACAACTGGGACGCCCATTGCGCGAAGGCGGTTTCGGGCAAGTTCGACGTGCCCCTTACGGGTGCCTTTAAGGTCTACGTCGAAGCGTTCGACTTCTCGATCTTTCGGGTTAAGCAGCCGCTCGAACTGATCGCCGAACACGGCAAGACGAAGTACCACCATGTGATCTTCGGCCTGCCCTTGGTTGAGCGCCCGCCGACCCAACCACCGCCGTCGACTGTCGCGCCTTTGGAAACGGCATATGTGGGTCAGCTTTTCGAATTGATCGGCCACGAATTGAAGGTCGCGGTCAGCACGCCGACCGATTTTGCCCACGACCGGACGTTCCGCGTGCTCTTCGATCGTTCCCGCATCACTTTTTATGCCGCCGAGGGCCTCAAGGAATTGGCTCGGGACAACATGGCCGACGCGGGCTTCTTCACCACCTTGCTGGACGAGTTCAGCAACGGGCTTTTCCACAACTACAGCGCCCCGGGCGCTTCGGGCTACAAGCGCCTAGTTGATACGATCAAGGCTGCCCAGAGTTTGCAACTGGGCGGCCACATCCTTGCAAACTTGGTCCAGACCATGGATCGCGAAGGGATGTGCCATCAGATGGCCAATGACGACCGTGTACACTGGTGCGCGCCGTGATCGGCCCCTCGGTCCCTTTGCTGAAGTCAGAGCAGCGCTTGTTCAACACGCCGCTCGAATGTGGCCTGCGTCTGCTTTTCATTCTAACCGCCGCCGACGGACGTCCCTGCGATTTGCAGCGCTTAATCGCCTACGACTATCTTCTGGTCCATTCGGGCGACGTTGACGAAGGACCCGAAAGCCTTCATCCGGCGGTCCCCTTCCGCGGCGGCGAGATGCTGGTCAAGCGCGACGTGCTTCGCGCCGGCCTAGATCAGATGTTCTCAAGAGAACTGTTGAAGAAAAGCTTCGATCGGGAAGGCATCACCTACTGCCGTACCAATCTGACTGAGGCCTTCGTGCAGCTCTTGTCCAACGAATACGCCCAGGCGCTGCGTTGGCGCGCGCGATGGGTCATCGAACGTTTCGGCACCCTCGAGGACGCTGAACTCGCAGCCTTCATGGAAAGCAATATCGGACAGTGGGGCGCGGAGTTCGACCGCCTGTCCGCTCTCAATGAATTGGAGCTTTAGTCGTGTTTCAGCTGCGGAAGGTGGTCGTTAGGGGCCCCGGCGTTCCGGACGCCGAACTGACCTTCGCGCCGGGGGCTAATATCCTCGCCGGCGTCTCCGACACGGGCAAAAGCTATCTTGTCCAGTGCCTCGACTTCATCTTCGGCGCCGACACGATCAAACGATTTCCGTTGTCCGAGCCCTACTCGCAGCTGTTCGTCCAATTCGCCAACGACGAGGGTGAACCGCTGACCCTCTATCGTCCGCTGGCCGGGGGCGACCTGACAGCACAAAGTTGCGAGATCGACGGATCATCCAAGGCAAACGACGTCGTAACCGTGGTTCCCCGCCGGCGAGGCAAGAGCAAGGCCGACGACATCACTTCGGTGCTGTTTCCGTTCGCCGACTTACCGGAAGCAAATCTTCGTAAGAACCGGTTCGGCGAACTTCAGCGGCTGACCTTCCGTCATTGGATGCCGTCCATGCTGGTCGACGAGGTCGCGGTGATCGACGCGCGCTCACCCGTCCGGGGCCAGGCGGGGTTCGATACGACTATCAATGAGAGGGCCTTCGCATTTTCGCTTTCGGGGCGCGATGACGGCGAAGTGGTCTCGGCCGAACGAAACGACGTCGTAGTCGCACGGCTGAACGCCAAGCTGGCGGTGATCGACACCTTGTTGGAGCCGTTGGACACCCGGCTGGCGGCAATCGGAGATGAAGCCGAGGAGTCTATCGAGAAGGTCGAGAACGCTATTGCTCGGTTGTCGACGATCCTGGACGACAGCACCCAGGCCCATGAATCCCTCCAACGCGAACGGGAAAACGCCCTCACCCAGCAACACAAGGCCGAAGGCCAAGTGCTGGCGATCGACGAACTGCTAGCCCGCTACCGACTGCTCGATGGTCGATACGCCTCTGACCTGGAGCGATTGGATTTCATCGCCGAGGGCGCCCACTACTTTGGAGCCCTGCAGTCGGTGCTCTGCCCACTGTGTGACCAGATGATGGACGAGCATCAGCACCATGAGGTCGAGGTGCCCGACGTCCAACTTGCCGCCCGCGCCGAGGCGGCCAAGATCCTAACGTTGCGGGCCGACCTGACGGCGACGATCGAGAATGTCGAGGCTCGGCGCGAATACCAGACTCGCGCCCGCGACGAGGCGCGCGAAACGATCGCCCGCGTCGATCGCCAAGCCCAGGCGCTGATGAATCCAGGTCTGCGCGATGCTGACGCCCGCCTCACCCGCCTTGTGGAGCGCAGGGTCATCCTCGAAGCCGCACGCAGCGACAAGGAGCAGGCCGAGGGCCTGCGAGCCATGCGTCAAACCATCGAGGCTGAGGCTCGGCGCCCCCGCACCACAGCCCGCAAGTGGGAAGCGCTTCCAGGCAAGGCGGTGGACGAGCTTTGTACGGAGATCGAGCTCGTGCTCAAGGACTGGAGCTGGCCAGGGCGTGGTAAGGTGACGTTCGACCAAAACGCCTTTGATATTGACGTCGATGGACAGCCGCGCCAGTCACACGGCAAAGGTGTGCGGGGTGTGCTATATTCGGCCTTCGCCATCGGCCTTCTCAACTACTGTCGAGCGCGCGGCCGGCCGCATGCGGGGCTGGTCGTCATTGACTCGCCGTTGACCGCGTTCAGTAAGCAGAAGAACCTCCAGCCCGGCGCCCAACCGGACGCGGGGGTCGGCGATGGCGTTGAAGCCAAGTTCTGGAACTCGCTGACCCGCATCGGTCCTGAGGTCCAGGTCATCGTGATCGAGAACAAGCCGCCGCCTCAGGCCGTGGCCGACGCCGTTGCGTTTACGTGGTTTGCGGGTGAGTTCGCCACGGACGGTCAAAGAGCTGGTTTCTTCCCAGTCTGATCTTCCCTTAGTCTGCCAGGTCCCGAAATCTATACCCGTGAATCGCCGGTCATTTCTCCTGGCCTTCCGTTGCCAAGATCGCTCTCGCAATATTCGAGAGGCGAGGTTGGTTCGATGAAGATGCCGAACAGCGCTTCGGTGCTTAGGACTACAATCCACACTTCTCTGCCGATCCGAAGGTCCGCCTTGTCGGCCGGGTCGCGCCATGAGCATGCGTAATTGGGCAGGCCCCTGATCACGCTGCCGAAAGCTGGTGTTAAGGCGATGAACGAACTCCGCCCCAATATGTTCGACGTGTTCGCCCTGGCCCTGCCCCGTGGGCACGGGTTCGGGACGCGTTCGCCCGTCGGAGCCTGGATCGGCGACGAGGAACGCAGCTGGGGGTGCGTACGGCGGGATGACGCCGACGGCTCCTACGGCATTCTCGCCATGCGGCGGCGGGTGGACGACGTCTGGACGATCGTCTCTGACGAACACGGCTTCGAGACATTCGACGCGGCGAAGGCCGCGGTCGCCGACCGGCTCCGGGATACAGATCCGCCGGAGCCCTTGCCCCCTTCCGTGCGACGCCGCGCCAGCCTGCGAGACCTCGCTGGCCGGACGCTTAGTCCGGCTTTCAAGACCTTGCTCCGCCCGACCCACACGGGTGCTGCCTGGCTCCTGAACCAGCTCTATCTGTCCCTGCCCAATCCCGACGCCAACTGGGTCAGCGACTGTCAGACCGCCAACTTCCACACCCGACTCTGGGAGGCGCAACTCCTAGGCTCCTTCCGCGAACAGGGCCTGCTGGTCAGCCAACCGGTCGAGTCCCCGGATTTTCACATCAGCAACCGGCGGGGCGGCGAGGCCTGGGTCGAGGCGGTGACCGCAAACCCGCCGGTCGCCTACGACCACGTCAATGCGCCGCCGCTTCATGCCCCCGACGACAAGGAAGAGCTGTTCTTTGGGGCCGCCGCCGAACGGTTCGCCAAGACGATCGGCAGCAAGCTTCAACGGCGGTATGCGGACCTGGATCATGTCACAGGAAAACCCTTTACGATCGCCCTGGCGGATTTCCAGGGCGGGGCGTCGATGGTGTGGAGCCGTTCGAGCCTAGTCGGTTATCTGTACGGCGAAGGTGCCCGCCTGGATCGCACCCACGCACAACCGATCCCTGAACGGCTCACAACCGCGACGCTGAAAGGCCCGGGTGCCTTTCCTGCGGGTCTGTTTCGAGACGACCGCGCTTCGGAGCTGTCCGCGCTCATCTTCACGAACGCTTGCTCCGTGGCCAAGCTCAACCGCTACATGATCACGCGGGGCGCACCGACACCAGGGGCTCGGGTCGTACGGTTCGGGGAACTCTTCGACCGTAGGCCTGGGGCCTACGAGGGCAAGCCGTTCCGGCTCGATATCATGAGCGAAGAGTATCGGAGCCTTTGGCCGCAGGGTGCCGAACCTCTGGCCGCTGAGCTGGAGGTATTCCACAACCCCTTCGCCCGCCATCCGCTATCGTTCGACCTGATCCCGGAGGCTACCCACTGGTTCGATGATGAGGGCGAGGTCATGTGCGCCTCGCATTATGAGACCTCGATCCTCCATTCTCTAACTTTCATAGAGGATGCGTCAAAGCCGATGATGTCCTTGGAGAACTATCTCGAGCGCATTAGCCGAGCCACCGCCTGAGCTTACGCGGCGCCGCTTTTATATGTGTAGGTCCGCCAAGTAATAATTGCGGACATTGACTCACGTTGGAGGATTGAACTGCTATCGTCCGAAGTCTTAGGACAGTTACACGTCCAATAGAACTTGGAGCTTCAATAGCTTGATCCACTACCGTACGAAATTAGCGACCTGGCTCGCGACGGCCGCGGAACATTTTGCTCGACGTCCCAATCAGCCCAACGAGCCCCACAATGAGCCTTGAACTTTATCGGCGCTTTGACGACGCGCTGAACGCGCGGCACTCCGAGCCCCCTATCGTCACTCGTGGCGACAGCCCATTGCCCGACCCGTTGTTCATGACGTGGATGGCCTATTCCCAGATGCACGAGGAGTTCGTTCGGGAGCTGGCCAACATCATCAACAAGCTGACCGACCACATCGAACGGCTGCGGGCCTGGGCCGTCGTCGTGGAGACGCTCGACGATGTCGAAAAGCTGGAGGCGTGCTGGATCGCCATCGACGACCTGGCCACGATCAGCCTCAACCTGCCTTACGTGATCCGGTCGCGGTTCTTCTTCGCCGGTGCCCACCTGTCGCACCAGGCCAATCAGGCGCTCCAGGGTTCAGCCTGGGTCGACGACCTCGCCCTCGATCACGAGATCTATCAGGACGCCTTCGACAAGGCGCTAGAGCCCTGGGCCAGGCCCGCCCAAAAGCTTCGCATGGCCCTTCAGAAGGTGGGAAACGGGGCCTATCGCAACGCCACCGCCGATTTCCGAAACGCTTACAATCACCGCTTTTCGCGCCGGTTCGTGATCGGCGTCACCGACATCGTCACGCGTCGGCCCAGAAAGGGCGGCGGCGTGACCTATGGGTTTGGCGGCGCCGAGCCCTTCGCGTTGCCCGTCATAGCCGACGTGCTGACGACCCAGCGTGACGCCTGCCTGGTCGCCTTTGGCAGGTTCAAGGCGCTCATCGCAGCGCATGCAGCGGCCATCGCCCCGGTCAACGCCGACCAGCTTGCGCGCCTTTGAGATCAACACGCGCTAGCGCTAACCGGCCACGAACAGCGGGCTCGGATTGTTCTGGGAGACGACGATCGTGAGGGATCGCTTGGCCCGGCTTAGCGCGACATAGAGCTTGCAGCGCGCGTACTGGGTGCCGCTGAACTGGTCGCGATCGCCGGCGATCAGCAGGGCGTTGTCGCATTCCAGCCCCTTGGCCTTATGAACGGTGCTGAGGGTACGGACCGGCGGCGCCGGCATGGCATGTGACCTGCGCCGGGCGATCTCGGCGTAACCTTCATCGGGACAGTCAAAGGCCTTCAGGCGGATCGCGTCGCGAAGCTCGCTGCGATGGACGACCTGGATGTCGCCGAACCCGTCGGCCTTGGCGGCGACCAACTCGCCAAACTCCTGCAGCGCGACCGCGACACCCTGGTGATCGGGAGCCGCCAGAACGTGGCGGGCCAGCCGTTGGATGTTGCCGGGCTTGCCCCGCGCGGGCTTGGCGCAGCCGTCGCGAACTTCCTTCACCAGCCGATCGCCGTGACTGCTAGCCGAAAAGCCGCTGCCCGCGACCGAGGCGGCGAACTGCGCGAACCCTTGCGCGATCTGCGCGGCGTCACCCTTGTGGGCCTTGGCGACCTGCACCAGGTCCGCCAGCGCCGAGCGAGTGTGGCCTTCCCAGATTGGGATGCGCCGCCCCCAGAACGCACTCAACGCCCGCACCCGCTCGTTGGTGGCGGCCAGGACCATGACCGGGCCTCGGGCGGCCGCGTCGATCGACGCGCGGTCGGCGCGGCCAAGCTGATAGGCCGTGCGGACGTTCAAAAGATTGTCGGCCCGCACGATCGTTAGACCGTCGACGGGCGGACCGTTGAGCCCGATCGGACGTCCAGCCTTCAATTCGGCGCGGGCGGCCAAAATCCAGCGGCCCAGCGCGGGCGCTCCGCCTTGCCAGCGATGGGGGTGATCGAGCTCGTCGAAGGTCGCATTTGCCTTCAGCGTCTCCCATTGTGCAAGAGCTGCGGCCATCGCCTTGTCTGATTTGGTATTGGCGAAAATGGCCTGAAGCGGGTCGCCGAAGATCCTCAAGCGCGACCCGCCCTGACCTAACGCCATGATGGCCCGGTGCTGGGCCTGACTGGCGTCCTGATGTTCATCGCAGATGATGACGGGATAACGCCGAGCGATGGCTTCTCGGACGATCGGGTGCCGTTCCAGATAACCGGCGACCTTGTCGGCCATGATATCGAAGCCCTCGCCGTCGTTCTGATAGGCCCAGGTCGAGAGGTTGTCAGGCAGGCCGAGCGCACGGCGATAGAGGGTGGCGACCTGGCTGATCAGCGAATCCAGGGTTCGAATGTCGACCCGCCCGGAGAGACCTTGAGTGCGCTCGGCGAAGACCCCGCAGGCGCCGTGCGTATGGGTAAGGATCAGGAGCCGCCCTTGGCTCAAGCGCTCGGAGACGTCTCGCGCGTAGGCGGCGCCCTGATAGGTCTTTCCGCATCCTGCTGGCGCCTCGACGACGACCAGAGGCTCATCGGATCGGAGCAGCGCCGCGACCGACGCGTCAGCCACGATCCAGACTTTCGATCGCGGGCCTGTTCACGGCGATCAGGATGGCGTTGAGCAGCGGCAGGACCGTCGGCTCCAGCTTAGGCCAGACGTCGTCGGCGAGCGCGCAGCCGGCCAGATCGTAGCCCCCCTGCCGCGATTTGAACCAGCGGCCGGCGTGGCCCTTCCACTCCTTCTTCGCGTCCTCGGGCGCCCCGGCCGCGCTGCCGGTCGCGGCGGCGATGATGAGCGCCTTCAGCGATGCGCCCTCAGCCTCCAGGGCCGCGTGGATGGCGGGCAAGGACTTATCCTTAAGCCCGAGCCGCGTGGCCAAGGTGCGGAGCCGCTCGCCGTCCCCCCCCCCCGTCCGGCGTCTTCACGAGGTCGGCCAGACGCTCTTCCGGAAGAAGATCAATCACCACCTTCTCGGTGCAGGCGGCGTCCCAGCGAAGCAGGCGATCGCCCATCGCCTGCTTGATAGTGTTCCACCGTCCGCCTTGTACGCCCTCGTCATCGACGATGGCGGCGAAGCTCAGGCGAGCCTCGCCCAAGGCTTCCAGAAGACCCAGCGCCTGCTGGTTCCCCTGGCCGTCGCAGAGGCGGACCCCGAGGTTTACGGGATCGGTCTTGAAGGCCAGCTCCAGCAAACGGCGCAGGAAGCCGATCTCGGTCGGGCCTTCGGCGATCACCGCCAGCTTGGCCAGGAAGGTCTCGGGATCGCGCTGCTGCTGGGCGGCGATCTTGTCCTGGGCCAGTTCGCCGATCCGGCCGCCCCCGTCGAGATACCAGAGCTTGCCCCAGCGGGCGCAATGGATGGTGACTGGACTATGGGTCGTGACAAAGCACTGGCCGAAGCTGCCTTGCAGGATCGCGAAAAGCTGGCGGAGCCGGTAGGGCTCCAATCCGCGCTCGACCTCGTCGATCACGGTCACGGAGTTGTCGGCTTGCGTCGCCGAGGCGATCTCCAGCGCGGCCATGCGGCGCGTCCCCGCGCCCCAGCTCGCCAGCGGCAAGGCCACGCCGTCACGGTCCGCCAGCAGCCCGATCAAGGCGCCGATGGAGAGGCCCTGACTTGAGGTCAGACCGAGCTGAACACCGTGCGGCAGGGCGGCGTCGCTCAGGCGCTTGTCGAGTCGCTCGAGGGCCTTCTGGCCGTCCTCGCCCACCGGGACGGAGAAGTCCTGCTCGGCGACCTGCTTGGCGATCCGCGCCTTGATCGCCGGGTCGGCCAGCAGCCGGTCCAAGGCCGATCCGAACACCAGGCGCAGGTCACGGTCGTTACGGTCGTCGGCGCTCAGGCGGATCAGGCCGATCTTTTTTCTGAAGGCGGCCGACAAGGGGATGGTGCTGTCGTCAGGCTGCACGACCTCCCAGACCAATTCGAGATCGGGGGTGCCTCGGACACGAAGGCGATAGACGGGCTCTTTCGCCTCGGCGACGTCGCCGTCCTGAGGGTTGCCCGGCAGGACGGCGTCCTGGCCGTTCCACTCCCACGGCATCAGCAGAATGGAGAGGCCGTTGGGATCGACGCCTTCGGGCAGCGAGACGACGCCTTCGATCGAGAACTCGGTGGAATTGTCGCGGCGCCAATAGTCGGTCTCCGACACCGTGTTCGCGTTGGAGGCGCTGAGCAGCAGGCTGACCGCGTCAAGGATCGTGGTCTTGCCGACGTCCCCGCCGCCTAGGACGAGATTCAGGGTCGGGTCGGGACACCAGTCCAGCGCTTCAAGGCCGCGATACCGCCGTATCGACAGTTTCCGGATGACCGCGTGCTTGTGCGATTCGGGTTTGTTCATTTCGCCCCTTCGGCGGAGGCTATCACATCCCGAAAGCATCTTGCAGCTTGGCCGCGATGTTCCGCGCCTGCTCGATTGAAAGCTGATCGGACGCATCCGAACGTCCGACCCACTCAGTAGTCCACGGCGAACGCGATAGTCATCACTCTCATGGCACCGTCTGATGCCGACCCAACCTTATGGCCGCCGGCGCTTCTGTCAGCGTCTCGGCTGTTCGGCAACGAATCCGTCGAAGCGCTTGCACCTCTACCAGTTGCGGTTGGAGACGAGGCCGGCCCTCTGCGAAAGCAGGCCCGTCCGCCATCGCCATCGCCATCGCCATCGCCATCGCCATCGACGAACTGCCATTCCGAACGGCAGCTATGAGTCACCACGCGTCGTTGAGATTGTGGTCCGTCTCCAGTGGGCGCGTCGCAATAGGAGGCGCGCTGGGACAGAGCGCTCGCCCCTCGAGGCATAAATTGGCAGCGACAATGACAATGTCAGGAATTGCTTTTAGCAATGACACAAATCATTGAGGTGATGACGCCAAATTTTTCCTAGCGGCTTAGAATTACACCGTCGCCATCCCGACATTACACTCACAATATATTATCAAATATATCGCTTCACGAGCCAGCCCGCGTGAGTGAAGCTTGGACTACTGGAGGTGCGGGGACGTACCGACCCAGGCGGCTGTACGCGACGTCACAGACGACGCGTCCTTGTAGGCCGGGTCCAAGAGGGAGCGCCCAACGTGGTGGGACGGTTTTCGATCAGCGACCAAGCCTACGACGCCATTAAGGCCCAACTGCTCGAGGGGGCCTATCGCCCAGGCGAGCGACTGGAAGCCGCAGCGCTCGCCGAGCGCTACTTCTGGAGCATCACTCCGGTTCGCGCAGCGCTTGCTCGGCTTGCCGGTGAACGCTTCATCGAAGCCCGATCAAATGAAGGGTTCATGGCGCCGCTCGTAACCGAGAACAGTCTGCGAGCGCTCTACGACCTGTCACGGGGCCTCTTGAGCCATGCCCTGAAGCTTGCTTCGACTTCGACATCGCTTCTCGCGCCCCGCGCGCCAGAGATCGCGTCCTGGAATGGATCAGGCGGCGCGTCTGTCCTCAGAGAGACCGAGCAGTTATTCGTCGCGATCGGCGCCGCGGGCAATGTCGAGTATGCGCGAGCGATCGTGCTGGTAACCGAACGACTGCGCCTGGCGCGCCGGCTGGAGCCGCAACTAATACCTGACCTCGACGGCGAACTCGCGACCATGCGCAGTCTGTTGGAACAGGGCGCTCACAATGCGCTCGATCGGACCATCGGCGCCTATCATAAGCGGCGCGGTCGTCTAGCGCCGACCCTCGTGGCGATGTTGCAGCAGGATAGCGCGCTGGCGCGCAATTGAGCGCCGGCGCCTAGAACAACTTGGCGCGCAGCCCCTTGGCGTTGGCCTGGTCGACCAGGTCTGGCAACCGGGTGATACGCCCCTCGATCAAACGCGTGGCGACCTGCCGGGCCTTACGCGCATCCCCCTCCAGAAGCGTGCTGGCGATCGCCCGCAACCCTTCGGTTAAGCCCGGGCCAGCGGCAGCTTGCAGGTCGAGCTTGCGCGGCAGGTGCGTCCGATCGATTAGCGACCAGGCCATGTCCGCCATCACACGGTTGCCGGCCGCGGCCGTCAGCGCCCGAAGATGATCCTCCAACATAGCCACCGTCAGGGTGGCCGAACCCTCGACATCCGCCAAGCGGATCAACAGGTCGGCCGGTGGTTCGGGCGCAAGACGATCGAGCGCGCTGCCGACGAGCACCAACAGCGCCTCATGCAACTGACGCTGTTCCTCCACATCGAAGGGCTTGCTGAAAAAGCCTTGGCTCATCTTCCACTCGATGAGGCCTTCGGTCGACAAGCGCATCAGAGCGTCACGGACGGGTGAAGCACTGACCCCGAAGTAGCTGGCCAAATCCTGGGGGGCCAGGCGCCGCCCCAAGGGCAGCTCGCCTTCCAGCGCCATCTGACGAAGATGCTCGAACGCGGTCGCCGACTTCCCCGCGATCTCCCGAGAAATGAGGTATCGGGTCATCGCCTGTCCTTAAGCCACCCGCACGCGCAATGGCTAAGCGTACGAGAAATACAACCTATAGGCAACAACGTGCTCGGCGATTTCACCTGAGGATAGTCCGTTGACGGACAGCTCCAGCCGCCGTGCTGAGCAATGAGATTATAATCGTCGTCATCACAGGCGCCGAACACTAGCGTATCGCGATGACCCAGCCCTTCGCCCCATCGGTGAGCGCTTGGCGGACCCGGTTGGATCTGGGCCTGAGGTGGGCGCCGCGCCTGGTCGACACCGCCGCTTTGATATGGCTGGGACTTGCCCTACTTGTCGTGTGCTTGGGCGGCCTGGCCGCGAGCCTAGCGCCCCTGGCCCTCAAGACGCTTGTCGATGACTTAACCGTCCCAACGGGCGGGCAGGTTACGATCAACATGGCCCCTGCATTGCTGGCCTTGTCGACCTATGTCGGCGCCCTCCTCTTTCAACGCCTCTGCGAGCAGGTCCAAGCCCTGGCCTATGCCATGGGAGAGCAGCGGCTGATCCGCCGGCTCAATAGCCAGGCCTTCGCCCATATCCTCACCCTGCCTCTGGGAGTTCACCTCGACGGCAAGTCGGGCGGCTTTTCCCAGACGCTCGCCGAAGGTGTCGCGGGTGCGAGACTGATCCTTACCCACCTGGTAATCTCCATCGCGCCGATATTCGTGCAAATCCTCGTCGTCGGCAGCGTCCTGGCTGTGGTGTTGGGCCCCCACATGGGCTTGGCCCTGTTTGCCGCAGTCTTGGCGTATGCAACGGTCTTCGCCTGGAGCGTCTCCAGAATTCAGGCCGCCGCGCGCGGCGTCTCCGCCGCGCAGATCGATGTCGGCGGCGTCACGGTCGACGGCCTGATGAACATCGAGGCAATCAAGACCTACCAGGCCGAAGGCCGCTATGTTCGACGGCACGATGCGCTCTTGAGCGCGGCCGAACAGCGTTGGCGGGTGGTGTTTGATCGCCGGCTACAAAACGGCTTGGCCGTGGCCGGCGTGTTCGCGCTGGCCCTGGGCGGCGTCCTTGGTCTCGCCATCTTCGCCGTCGCCCGCGGGTCGATGAGCCTGGGCGCCTTCGTGATGGTCAACACCTATGTGCTCCAGCTCATTCGCCCCTTGGAGATGCTGGGCTTTGCCATGCGCGACATCGGCCAGGGACAAGCCTATCTGGAGCGCCTGTTCGATCTGCTTGCGCGACCTGCTGAAGCCGCAGCGGACACGACCATCGGACGCGTCGCCAAAAATACACCCAGTTCAGGACCAGCGGCGCTGACCTTCGAGAACGTCGCGTTCGAGGTTGGCGGCAAAGCGATCCTAAGCGAGATCAGCTTCTCCATCCGGCCCGGCGCGCGCGTGGCCATTGTCGGCCCCTCAGGCGCAGGCAAGTCCTCGCTGCTTCGCCTGGTGCTACGCCTGTTCGAGCCGACCGCCGGAACGATCAGGCTCGACGACCAGGCGCTACCGAACCTGCCCCTGTCCAGCGTGCGCGAGCAGGTAGCGCTGGTTTCGCAGGACACCATTCTGCTCAACGACACCATCGCCGAGAATATCGCCCTGGCGCGAGAGGGCGCCGATCGCGCCGCCATCCTGGCCGCCGCGCGCACCGCGCGCCTGGGCCCTTTGCTCGACCGGCTGCCCGACGGCCTCGACAGCCACGTCGGCGAGCGAGGCCTCAAGCTTTCGGGTGGCGAAAAGCAACGCGTCGCCATCGCCCGCGCGGCGCTCAAGGGCGCCCGGCTGGTGATCTTCGACGAGGCCACCGCCGCGCTCGATCCGGAGACCGAGCAGGCGGTCTGGCGCGCCATGAGCGGACTTTCACGGCAAGCAACATGCCTGATCGTCACACACCGACTTTCCGCATTATCCGGCGTCGACGAGATCCTCGTGCTGGAGGCCGGGCGTATCGTAGAACGCGGTGACCACCCGGCCCTGCTCGCTGGCGATGGTCTCTATGCGCGGCTCTGGCGCGCTCAAGAGGCCGAGGCCGCCAGCCGTGGGCGCGGCCGAGACGACATCGGCTCGATCGTCGCCGCCGGATCAGCCTGAGACTGCGGGTTGGCGGGCACAGGACCTACCTGCGCCATGACACGGGCGATATCGAGCAAAGGCCCACGCAGAGCCGCAGGTATGCGCAGATAAGTCTCGGCCAAGCTGGGACCTCCCGCAGCCTCCAGAAGGGCGTGAAGCCCTGGCGCGGTCTCCCCGCGCGGCGGCGCGCCAAACGGCAGGACCAGCTCCGCCGGCAAACCTTCGAATAGCGCACCGATCGGCAAGCCAAGCAACGCCGCGATCCGATAGAGCATGGCCGCGCTGATCCGGTTGGCGCCCTTCTCGTACTTCTGCACCTGCTGAAAGCTGACACCCAGCCGCGCGGCCAGCGTCTGCTGGCTAAAGCCGTGTGCCTTACGCAGCACACGAAGCCTCGTACCGACAAAGACGTCGATCGGGTCGCGCCCGTCCTGAGGGTCGGTGTCCATGGCTCGTCTCCTCGTGTCTCACGCCTCCCCGGTCAAAACCGGGCAGTCCGCAGACGCTCACACGGGGCCTTGAGGGCAATGGACGGGAAGCTTAGCCAGCGGCCTCCTTCAGCTGGGCAAGCCTTGCTTCACAAAGCTCCCGCACCACCGATCGCAAGTGCTCGATGCGCTCTTGGATCCAGCCCAACTCCTCGGCGGTAATCGTGTAGTGCGGCGAATAGCGCGCCTTCACATAGGCCGCGCGCAGCAGTTCGAAACAGCGCTTCTGGAACTTGGTCTCCGTCGGCCAAACCTCCGCAAGGCGCGCATCGAACGGCTCGGACAAGGCGCGCAAGCGAACGAGATTGTGCGACTTGGGCGCATAAAGGGAAACAACAAGGAGCAGGCAGTAATAAAGGCGCTCTACAGCCTGGTGGAACTGGAAAGCAGCTTCCTTCTCCCTGCCTTGGCCCGCCACATATCGCGCGGTGTCGAGAAAGCCCGACGCGCTCTCAAACCATTCCCGATAGTAGCCCGAGCTCTCAGTTAACGCCGCCTCGGGCGACAGCGGCGTCGGCTGCGGCAGTTCGTGACCCGGCTCCTCGAAAAGCGTGACGCCATCGCGCAAAATATCGACGAAGAAGTAGCGCCCCCGTGCCAACTGGTCGGAGACATCGTCGAGGTCATGGACGATGAAGTTGACAGGCGTGCGCAGGCGCTGCCCCCCGGAGAACTCGCTTAGCAGGCGCGCCTCGGCGCCGGCCCAAAACTCCAGGGTATCAGCCAGCTTCTCCTGATCGACCACGACCAGAAGATCATAGTCCGAGAAGTAGCGGCCAGCGGGATCCTCGACCCAGTCGCCCCGCGCGTAGCTTCCGAACAGAATGATGTTGAGGATTTTGCCTTGGCCAAGCAAGCCCGTGCGCTTGGCGACCTCCTCGGCGAAGGCCTCCTTGAGGATATCGGCAACGAGAGCCAGTTCACGCTGCTTGCCAGCGGGCAAGTGGTCAAGGGTGTTGGCCATGGCGTTGGTGTCGCCTGCGGTCCGTTGCATGGCAAGCGCCTCTTCGGCGCGGGCGGCGCGATGATGCTCGGGCTTGGCCATGGGACGCTTTCGACGACCAGAACAATACGGAAACAGATTCTACACGCCCTGGTTGGAGGAAGCTAGCCCCCTCCCGAGTTCGCCTCGCGACAGCGCCTGGCCTGGCCTGGCCTGGCCGTCGGAAGCCTTAGTTCACTCGCACCTTCAGGAGGGAATTTACACAACAATCTTGTTGTGCAACAGTTCTGTTGTGAGCCGCAGCCTGGGAGAACTCCCGTGAGATGCTTTGGTCGCGATGAAGAAGCCAACGCCCTCTGGCGCATGCTGGACAGCGGCGAAAACATCCTGCTGCTGGCCCCTCGCCGGGTGGGCAAGACGGTGCTTCTCAATCACTTGCGAGAAACAGCGCCGTCCCGCGGCTATCGCGCCGTGCTGCTCGATGTGCAGGGCCTGAAGGACGAGAAGGCCCTCTTTCGAAATCTCTGCAACCAAATCCAGGAGGACCTGGGGCCTGGCGCCAGGATCTTGGCCGCTTTTTCGCACCGCCTTAATCGCGTCTTGCGCGGCGATGGGGTTGAGGTCCGGGACTGGCGCCAATGGCTGATCGACGTCGACTGGCAGGAATTCGCAAACCTGCTGCTCGCCCACCTGAATGAACACCGGGACGGACCGCCCTGGCTCATTCTGGTGGACGAATTGCCCGTGTTTATCCAGGCGCTGATCAAGACCTCAGGCCCAGAGCGTGCAAGCCAATTCCTCTACTGGTGGCGCGGCGTCCGCCAAGGACATCACGATATTCGGTGGCTCTACACCGGCTCGGTGGGCCTCGATGTCCAGGCCCGCCGACATCAGGTCGAGGGCGCTCTCAACGACCTGACCTCCACCACGCTGCCAGCCTTTGATCCGGCCACGGCGCGGCGGTTTCTCGAGGATCTCGCCGCAAAGCGCGGACACGTCCTGACGCACGCCGCGAGCGACGCCATCATAACCCGCCTAGGCTGGCTCTCGCCTTACTATCTCACCCGCATCACCGAAGACGCCTGCGGGCGCGTCGGTCCTGGCGGCGTGATCGACGCGGCGGCGGCCGAAACAGCGATGGATCAACTGCTGGATCTAGGCAAACGACTCTACTGGGCGGCTTGGCGCGAGCACCTAGATCGAAACTACCCGCCGGTGGAGCGAGATAGCTTGCACCTGATCCTGGAAGTGGTCGCCAAACACCCCACGCCGATCCCCTTCGAGGGCATTCTGGCCGCGCTTCACGCGATCAATCCAAGCCTCTCTCGAACCGACCTACGGGCCCAACTCGACGCTTTGACGGGTGATGGTTATCTCGTCCAACACATCGGAGGTTTTAGCTTCCGGATGAGCCTGTTGCGCGAATGGTGGCGTCGCTATGTCGTGCTCGAAGAGGTGGCGGCATGAACGCCAAGCTCAACTTCGCGCTCTACAATCCAGCGGCCCTACGGGAAGAGGAATTTCTCAGCGGCTACGTTGCGCGCGAGCAGCAGACAGAGACGATGCTGTCGCGCTTACGCGAGATCACGCCCGGTGGGTTGACGCATCATCATCTGATCCTGGGTCAGCGCGGCATGGGCAAGACCAGTCTCCTACGCCGCCTAGCGATCGCGGTCGGTCAGGAACCTGGTTTGCGGGACACCGTATTGCCGCTGTCCTTTCGCGAGGAACAATACAACGTCCACAACCTGCACATCTTCTGGTGCAACTGCCTGGACGCCTTAGGCGATCTTTTCGACGCGCGAGGCGATCACGAGCGGGCCGCCGCGCTGGACGCCGATATTCACCGCGTCTCGTCGCTAACAAAGGACGCCAAGGGTGAAGCCGCGCTCGCGGTGTTCAAACAATGGGTTCGAGCCGAAGGGCGGCGACCGATCCTGTTCGTCGACAATCTGGACATCATCCTCAACGGCCTCCTGCGCTACCAATGGGATCTGCGAAGGGTGCTGCAGGAACCGGGCGGCATCGTCCTGGTGGGCGCCTCGTCGGTCTATCTCGAGGCCATGAGCGGCAAGCAAACCGCTTTCTATGACTTCTTCCAGCTCGAGGTCCTTGAGAAGCTATCGGCCTCAGAGCTTCTCACCTGCCTTCGCCGAAAGGCGCTCCAGCGCGGCGAAGACGGCGCCAACGTGCTGGCGATGCTCACCGAGGATCCTAGCCGCATCGCCACGTTGCACAATCTGACGGGCGGTAATCCGCGAACCCTACACATCATTTATCTGATGCTCGAGCTCGATCCCGGCGGGGACGTGTTCTCGCATCTAGAGGGCCTGCTGGACCAGGTGACCGTGCTCTACAAGGCCCGGGTAGAGGATCTCGCGCCGCAGACCCGTGTCGTTCTGGACGCCCTAGCCTTGGCCTGGAATCCGATGACCGCGGCTGATGTCGCGCTCGCCGCGGGCCTGGAGACTTCCGCCACTTCCACCCAGCTTGATCGCCTCCGCAAAGACGGCGTCGTCGAGACGACGCCGCTCTCCTCCACCAGCAAGTTGGGCTTTCAGCTGAGCGAGCGCTTCTTCAACATCTGGTATTTGATGCGCCACGGCCCCCGCCGCCAGCGCTCCAGGCTTCGCTGGCTGACCGAGTTCTTTCGAACCTTCTACACGCCCAAGCAGCTCACCGAGTACGCTCGCAGACTCCTGCGGCGGAAGGGAAGCGATCCTGGCGGGCAAAACGAATACTACACCGCCCTCACCGACGCCTTCGAAGACAGGGCGTGGCGCAACCTCATGGGCCATCAGGCCGTCGAACATGCCCGCCAAGCCGCGACGCAAGGGGGCTCGCCGATTGACATATCCGACCTGCCATTGCCGTCCACCGCCGCGGATTGGAATGAACAGGGCGTTTTGCTTTATCGCGAACTCCAAGATCGTCCGAGCGCCGAAAGAGCCTTTCGCAAGGTCCTTGAGCTCGAGCCGCGTCACGCCAAGGCCTGGAACAATCTTGGCTTGGTGCGGAGCGAACTTGGAGACGCCGAGGAGGGGCGCACCGCCTTCACGACGGCCATAGAGCTCTCACCTGCGGACTTTCTGCCTCGGATGAACAGAGGACGCCTCGCAGGATTTTCCGAGACGGAGAACCTCCAGGCCGAGGCCGATCTGCGCGAGGCGACGCGTCTGGAGCCCAACAACAGCCTGGCGTGGTTTAGCCTCGGCTATCGTCTTTCGCGGATGGACGGCGATACGGATGAGGTGGAGGCTGCCTATCGCCGCACCTTGAGCATCGAGCCCAACCAGCAGGCTGCCTTGAACAATCTCGCCGCCTTGCTCCTAGGTCGGAGCCGCGGGGATGCCGAGGGCATCGCGCTGCTCGAACAAGCCGTAGCGAACGATCCGACCTATGTTCTCGCTTGGAACAACTTGCTCTACCTGCCGGACACTTCGCGCGACCCTGTTGAAGTCCTGGACATTGCGCGCCGAGCCAAGCTGGCCAATCCGCAGTCAAGCCAATGCCTTCGCAACTTCGCGCGAGCGCTGTCGAACGTTTCAGGTCCCACGCCCGACGTCGAAGACGCCTATCGTCAGGCCATCGCCCTGGCGCCGGATGATGTCGACAATTGGTATTACCTGGCGTGCCTCCTGGCCAAAACCGGTCGCGCCGAGGAGGCCGACGCTGCGTTTGACCGCGCGATGAGCACGAATGAGATCGCCGAGTTCGCGATCCGGGACTACGCCCAGATCGTGCTCCAACAGCAGGACAATCTCCGCGGCGCCGAACGCGTCCTTCGTCTGGGCCTGAACACACACCCTGAAAGCTCTTTACTGCTTCATGAGCTGGCGTGGATCGTTCAGAAGCAGCCCGAAAGAGCTTTAGAAGCGCTCGAGCTCTACGAGAAGGTCGCACAGAACGAGGAAAGCACCTACTCGCCCTGGGTGGACTACGCCCTTCTGTTGGAGCGGGTGCAGGGTCACGCCGCTGCCCTAGAGGCGCTGGAAGAAGGCACGCGACGCCACCCACTGTCGATTTGCCTTTGGGCGGCTCTAGGACGCCGATTGATCGATGGGGGCGATGATCCCGAGAGAGGCAGACGTGCGATCCGGCACGCGATGACGCTTACCCCTCGGGACGAGTCCGAATGGTGCGAAAGGGGCTTTAGCCTGTCGTTCTATCTGTGTGATCTCGATAACGGCATAG
The DNA here is from genome assembly GCF_059415805.1 of Caulobacter sp. GW821-FHT10A06. Taxonomy (NCBI): domain Bacteria; kingdom Pseudomonadati; phylum Pseudomonadota; class Alphaproteobacteria; order Caulobacterales; family Caulobacteraceae; genus Caulobacter; species Caulobacter sp. GW821-FHT10A06. The sequence continues at coordinate 632,540 of NZ_JBWKNY010000005.1, read as the reverse complement.
CGGCCTATGAAGCGGCGAAAGGGCAAGGGGCCGACGATCTCGTCGTCACGAGCAATCTGTTCGTCCTGAACATGATGCGCGCACCGTCCAACGCCCCGATAGACGAACGCGTCGAACACTTGGCGCGTCGACACCCACCGCACGGCGCTGCGATCCTTCAAGGTCTGGCGGCCCTGCTTCTCGATGATGTCGACACCGCTACCGACCGCCTCGCGATGGCGCTGGGAAGCGACGAGAACGATTTCTACGTAAGCTACGGCGGCTTTTTCCTATTGTTCCTGCGAACCGTCGCCGATCGGGGCCACGGAACGGCCTTTCTTGAACGTTTCCGCGAGCAGGGCCACAGAGACCGCTATTGGCCGATCGATGCGGCCTTCGACGCCTATCTGCACGGCGAGGAACGCCTTCTGGATATCAATCCTGAGGTTCGGGTGGCGGCGGCGCAAATCTATCGGCGGCTCGTCCCTGTCGATGGCGCCGTCACCGCTCCGCAGAGTGATCCCGAAAGGCGCCGCCGCGCGTCGCCCTGGCGACCATCTCCGCGTTCTCGGCTGACCCGCCAGTGGCCGCCGCCACACCTCCGAGACAAGGATTGAACTTTTTTGTGAAAGATCGGCGACGACCCGGATCTTACCCCATGAGACCCGCAAACAGCGGGCGCAGGAGGGGTTGGATATGGTCGGTTCTCGCGGTTTGGGGTTTCGGACTTGGATGTTGACGGGGGCCGCGATCGCGATGATCGCCGCCCCCGCCTGGGCCAACGAAATCCGTCGTTTCGACATCCCAGGCCAGGACCTGGCGGGCGCGCTGGAAACCTTCGGGCGCCAAAGCGACCAGGACATCGTCTTTGACGCGGCCCTGCTTCGCGGCAAAAGCGCCCCCGCGGTGATCGGACCTTATCGCCCGGACGACGCTTTACAGCGCCTGCTCTATGGCAGCGGTCTGGGGGTTCGCCGGGTCAATCTCAACAGCGTCATCGTGGAGGCCGCCAGCCCCCAGTACGCCGCGGCCGCCGCGGCCGCTGAACCCGCCGTCCTCGACGCGGTCGTCGTCACCGGCACGCGGATCCGCGGCGCGCCCCCCGTCTCGTCGCTCATCATCGTCTCGCGTGAAGCGATCGATCGAGCCGGCCATCACGATCTTGGCGAGGTCGTTCGGGCGCTGCCGCAGAATTTCGCGGGCGGGCAAAACCCGGGCGCGGGCCTTCGGGCCGGCTCCAACAGCGGCAACGCCAACGGCGCCTCGACCCTAAACCTCCGCGGCGCCGGTTCGGACGCCACCCTCACCCTGCTCAACGGCCGTCGGCTGTCGGCCAACCGCAACTCCGGGGTCGATATCAACGCCATTCCCCTGGCGGCGGTCGAGCGGATCGAGATCCTGCCGGACGGCGCTTCGGCGCTCTATGGATCGGACGCGGTGGGGGGCGTGGCCAACATCGTCACCCGCCGCGATTATACGGGCCTGAGCGCCAGCGCGACCTACGCCGACTCGCTCGACGGCGGTTTCGATCAGACCCAGATCAATATCGGCGGCGGCCTAGCCTGGCGTGGTGGCGGTGTCATCGCCGCGCTCACCGCCAGCGGCAATAGCGAGATCCGCGCCAACCAACGATCCTACGCCGCGCCGATGAGCCAGGAGACGACGCTCTTTCCGGATCAGAACCGGATGAACCTCTTCGCCTCGGCGCATCAACAGTTGGGCCCGTCGCTCGGCGGCGCCATCGACCTGCTCTACAGCACCACCGATAGCGTCATCCGCACGCCACAGACGCGGGCTTCGGTTGAAACCCAAGGTCTCGTCGCCACGCCGACAATCCGCAGCTTCCTCGTCGCGCCGAGCCTTGAAGCTCGCCTGCCCCATGACTGGACGCTGAGCGCATACGGAACCTATGGCCTGGATCGTTCGCGGGGCAACACGGCCTACTACACGGCCGGCGCCCGCTTTCGCCACATCGCCGAGTGCTATTGCAATACGTCCAGCTCCGCCGAACTGAGCGTCGAAGGACCACTTCTGTCCCTGCCCGCCGGACGGCTACGGGTGGCGGCGGGGGGCGGTTATCGTTCGAACCGCACCGAACTTAGCCAGGTGACCAACGGTGTGGTGTCCGGGTCCAACTTCGCCCGCACCGACACGGTCCACTACGCCTTTGGCGAACTGGACGCGCCACTTGTGGGAGCCGAGCAAAACGTCGCCTTCGTAAAGTCGCTGCGCGCCAACGTGGCGGTGCGCTACGAGGATTTCAACGCCTTCGGTTCGGTCGCCACGCCCAAGGTGGGGTTGATCTACGCGCCAAACGATGCGCTGGAGCTGAAGGCTTCCTGGGGTAAGTCGTTCAAGGCCCCGACCTTCGTCCAGCGCTATTCTCGCATGCAGGTGGCGTTGAGCGCGGTGAGCGGCTACGGCGCACAGTTCCCTACCGGCGCGACCTTCCTGGAATATGCCGGCGGCAATCCGGATCTGAAGCCCGAGCGGGCCGAGAGCCGCACCTTCTCGGTCGAATACCGTCCGCCCTGGGCGCACGGTCTGCGCCTACGCGCCAACTACTATCACATCGCCTTCCGCGATCGTGTCATCACGCCGATCGCGCGCTTGGCCGGCGCTTTGACCAATCCGATCTATGCCGATCTTGTCACCCGCAATCCGACGGCGACCCAACAAGCGGCCATCATCGCCACCGCGCCGCAAGGTTTGCTGCTGGCCACGCCGGGGCCCTACGATCCCGCGCGGGTAGTGGCCATTCTAGACGAGCGGTTCGTCAACGCCTCGGCGCAACGGATCGAAGGTTTTGATCTGTCAGCCGACTATCATCTGACCTTGAACAATGGCGATCGGCTGAGCCTCACCTCGTCCTCGACCTATCTCGACATCACCCAGACACGCATCGCCGGCGAAGCCTCGCTTGGCTTGACCGGCAACTTCTACCAGCCGCGCCACTTCACGTCGCGCAATGGGGCCAGCTGGGACCATGGCGGCCTGACGTTGTCAGCCTACGCGACCTATGTTGGCGCCGCGCGCTATCGGGCCGTCTCGCCGATCATCGATGTCGATCCCACCACGCTCGTGGACCTCGTGGGCCAATGGACCGCGCGGCCGGATCTGATCCTGTCGGTCAAGCTCGCCAACGCCTTTGGCGCCAAGCCGACCGTGGTCGCGGGTTCGGCGACCGAGACGAGCTTCGATGCGCCCGCGTTCGCCGTCACCGGCCGCGTGTTGAGCGTTTCGGTGTCGCGGCGTTGGTGATGCGTTCCGCCGTTGTCGTCGCGGCCAGCCTGGCCGCGGCGACCGCCTCGACCGCCATGGCCCAGCCGACCGACTGCCGCGACCAGCTCCGCTTAGAGGGGACGGCGATCGCTGCTGGCAGCGCGCGACGTACGATCACGCGCGATGATCTCGTGCGGTTGCGTGATATCGGCCAACCCTCGCCTCACCAGTCCATTCCCGATCGCTTGTTCAGCCTCTCGCCCGATCGCACGATGGTGGCCTTCCAGGCGCGACGCGCAAATCCGGTGACGAACCAGTATTGCGTGGGCTTGTTCGTCATGAAGATCGCCCCGAGTGCGCGGCCGGTGTTGCTCGATGTCGGCGGCGACCTCATCCGACGCGTCCAAAGCACCAAGGATTGGGGCGCCTTTCCCTCCGGCTATGTCGAAACAACCATTCCCCGCTGGTCGCCAGATGGCCGCGCTCTGTCCTACCTCCGCCGCGACGCCGGCACGACCCAGGCCTGGATCGCGCGTCTTGATGGCGCGTCCGCCATGCCGGTGACCCGCTCGGCGGTCGACATCGAGAGTGTGGACTGGTCGCCAGACGGCGCTTGGGTTCTCTACGCCAGCCGCCCAAGGCTGACGGAGACCGCTGATCGCCTGAAAGCCGAAGGGCTGGGCGGTTATCTCTACGATCGCCGCTTCGTGCCCACGGTGGGCGTGAAACCCTTCCTGCCCGGCGGCGTACCGCTCGAAGTCCTTGCCGTCCGCCCTTCGGGCGGCGAGGCAAGACAGGCCAGCCCCGACGAACGCGCGCTCCTGCCGCGCCGCGCCGAGCCGGACCGCCCCAAGGGCGCGATCAGCTTCGCCGCCAATCCGGCAGCGCGCGCCTGGACCTTCAACCTGCCGGCGGATCTCCGTATCGAGACGGGTTCGAGCGATCCGACGGAACGTTACGCCAAGACGGGTCTGCGCCTCGAGACCACGCGAGGCGCGAGCCTGACCTGCCAACGCGCCGAATGCGACCAGATCGTCGATCTGTGGCTGGACGCAGAACGGCTCATCTACCTGCGGCGCGAGGGCTGGCGCGGCGGTCAGATCGGGCTCTACAGCTGGCAAGCCGGAGCGCCGCGCCCAAGCCGCCTGCTCCTCACGGACGACATGCTCTATGGTTGCGAGCTGGCGCGCGTGGATCTCGTCTGCGGCCACGAGACGGCCACACAGCCGCGCCGCCTGGTCGCCATCGACCTGAAACATGGCAAGATACGGCCGCTGCTTGATCTCAATCCCGAGTATGCGGCGATCGAATTTGGCAAGGTCATCCCGTTGCGTTGGAGCAACGGGCTGGGACTGCGCGCCAGCGGCAGTTTGGTGCTCCCGCCTGGTCCAGCACGCGGCCAGACCTATCCGCTCATTGTCGTTCAGTATGTCAGCAAGGGCTTTTTGCGCGGCGGAGTCGGCGATGAGTATCCGATCCATCTGCTGGCCGCCAAGGGCATGGCGGTCCTATCGATCAATCGGCCGGCGTCCTATGCCTATTTGTTTCCCAGCCGCGACCCCATCGAACTCAATCGCCGCGAGAAGGTCGACTGGGGAGACCTGCGAAGCGTCAACGCCTCCCTCGAGGCCGGGATCAATGAGGCCATCGCCCAGGGCGGGATCGACACCACGCGGATCGGGATCACCGGCCTTAGCAATGGCGCTCAATCTGTACAGTTCGCGCTGGTCAATGGCCGCCGCTACGCAGCCGCGGCGATGAGCAGCTGCTGCGACGACGAGTATGGAATATCGCTGGTCGGTCCCGCCGGCGTCGAGCGCCTAAAGGGCTACGGCTATCCGGCCCCCGCGACCGGGGCGGCATTCTTCGCCCCCATATCCCTGGCCCAGAATGCCGCACGGATCGACACGCCTCTCCTCATTCAGGCGGCCGATAGCGAGACCTTACCGGCGATGCCGACGATTGCGACGCTGCGCGAGCATGGCAAACCAGTGGAGCTCTTCATCTACCCTGACGAGTTTCACAACAAATGGCAGCCAGCCCACCGCGCCGCCGTCTATCAGCGCAATATCGACTGGTTCGACTTTTGGCTAAACGGCGACGAAGATCCTGATCCGGCCAAGCTCGAACAATATGCGCGCTGGCGGCGGCTGCGCGAACAGACCGGACGCGCCCCACGCCTGGCGCCGTAGCGGCTCAACACCAGGCGCGCGCCCAGGCCTCGGTATTGGTCAGGTTCAGAAGCTGGCGCTGTTCAAGGCTGGTGGGGGCCTGAGGCGCTTCAAGCGCGACGGCCACCGCATCGCGATCGATGACGCCCTTGGCGGCGAGCACACCTCCCAGCAGCATCTCCCGCATGGCCGGCCGGTGCGCCTCGTAGATCTGGCTCCAGAAGCTGTCTGGGCCGCGCTTATGGGCGCGGCGGGTGACGGTTTCTGGCAAGAGCGGGGCGAAGGCGCGACGGGCCAGCGAGCGGTTCTGCCCGCCAGCGAACCACCGCCAGCTTGGGATACGCAGACACAGCTCCACGATGGGCTGAGACAACAGAGGGTTGATCGCCGGCGGCGCGCCTATCGCCTGATCGACGTGTGCGCCGCGCTCGGCGATGGCGATCAGCGCCGCGTGACGAACCTTGCCAGGACCAATATCGGCCGGCGCGTCGAGCCAAGGATGCGCATAGCGCCGCGCGGTCAGACGCGCGGCCTCGACCGGCGCGAAGCGGTTGAGGTCGGGCTTGGGACGGAAGAGCCGGGTGTGGGTGGCATGCGCCAGGGCCAGCTTGACGATCGTCAACGCGCTGGCGCTCGTCACGCCCGATATGTCGCCGATCGTCGTCAGTAGTCCGCGCGTTGGACCCTCCAGGCGGAAGCGATCCACCAGCGGCGCGGCCGAGTGCAGCAGAAAGAACACGTTGTCGCCACCTCCGCCGCCAAAGTGCGCATCCACGCCGTGCCTGTGAACCAAGCGCTCTCGCGTGCGCAACACGACCTGACCGACATGATTGGCGCTTGGCCGCGGCCGCGAAGCCGCGTCCGAGCGGGCGATATCGACATCGCTCAACTGATAGAGACGCTCCTTCAACGGCAAGCGCAGATGCTGGGTGAGCGCACGAGCGAAACGCCGCTCGTCACCGCTCGGATCTCGCGTCGACAAGGTATAGCAGAGCGTCCTATGGCCGCCGCGCTTGAGGCTCGCGGCGACCACCGAGGAGTCCAGACCGCCAGAAACGCCGAGCGAAACATGCTGGAAGCCGCTCGCCCAGCCATCGACGCAGGTCTGGACCGTGGCCTCGATCCGTGCGGCAAGATCGGCGTCGGACAGATCGAGGCGATCGCGAATATGCGACCAGGGCGACCAAAGCGGTTCAAAGCGCGTATCCGCCGAGAACCGCGCCCTGCAGCCGGGCCTCAACTCGCGCACGCCCTCCAGGCAGGTCGCGTCCGGCGCCTCGAAGGTCTTCTGCTGGGCGAGCGCCACCTCCGACCAGTCGATCCTGGGCGCGGCGCCGTGCGCTCGGACCAAGGTGGCGCAGTCTGACGCGACAAGCGTATAGGCTGGCGTGTCGAGAAAATATCCGGGATAGGAAGCCGAAGGCTCGCGGATACCCACCACGCCCTTCGCGCACCGCGAGCGGATCAGGGCGACATAACCTCCCCAGTAGTCCTCGATCAGCCGCGCGCCCTGGCTGGCCCCGACCGCCTCGCAAGCTTGGGCAGACAGACATCTCAAGGCGCTCGAGGAGCCGTCACGTGCAAAGATCGCGCCCAGGATCACGCCTTCTTCACCCAGAGACAGGATGGCGCGATCGGCCAGCACGACGAGATCTGGGCGCTCATAAGCCAGAGCCAGCCCGGTTACGGCCTGCAACCGCGCGATCGCCTCGGCGGCCGCGGCGGTGTCGTGGACGATGAGAGCGACGAACCGCGCGAACATCAGACCACCAGGATGGGGGTGTATTCTTCGACATTCTCGGCGTCGTCGCCCAGCACCCTGCCCTGGCTCTGAGCCCAGGCATGCGCGGCGAACGGCGTCCTGACGCCAAGGCACAGCTGAACCTCGCCGCGGCGATCGAGGAGGAAACAGGTAAGCGCCAGCGCGCGCAGCAGACAGCGATCGTGTTGGCTGAACCAAACATTGCTGCGCGCGAAGGCGTCCGAGACGGCGTGCAAATCCAGATCCGTCCTCGCCCGCCGCCCGAGCCTGGCCTTGCGTCGGCGAATAGCGTCGATGATCGTCGCGAAGGAATGGGTCTTCAGCCAGAGCGCCGCCAGCGCCTGGGCGGCGAGCGCCTGCAAAACCAAGACGGCGTGGCCAGCGGCCGGCGCTCCAAACGGCCCCGCGGTGATGGGTGGCGCGCGGACGATGGAAAGAGGACCAGCCTCCAGGCAGTCGACCAAAAGGCCACGCTGGACCAAGGCGACGAGCGCGGCCTGGTCAGACGCGCACATCGACGCTTCCCGGGCCGAGGCGAAGGCGACGAAGGCGGCGTTCAGCGCCGGCGGCAGAGCAAAATACCGCCCCGCCCGCAGGTCGAGGAAAATCGCCTGATCACGGACCAAAGCCAGGGACAGGTCGCCACGCAAGGCATAGGCCATATCGGGTTCTCCGGGGCGCGGTAAGCCGGGGCGCTGTGAGCGCGCGGAACTTGTCCGCGCGCTCGAGAGCATCGCCCAGCTCAGACGGCCGAGATGCCGGGCTCGACCCGATACTCGCCGGTGCCGACGTCCAGATCGGCGAGCGGCTCGATGAAGCCGCCCTTGGTTTCTTCGGTGATCGAGCCCAGGTCGATCAGGTCTTCGGCGCGGAATTGGTCGGTGCGTTGCATGACAGTTCCTCCTTCTGAACGTCGCGAACATTCGCGACCAGACGAGGTTGGTTGCAAACGTAGTTTCCGACAACGAAGATAACTTGGAAATAATCTCAGATACTTAGATTATAATCTCATTATAATTTGAACGCGTTCGCCCGCGAGCGAAACACCAGTTTCCAAAACCTTCGAGGTCGATCGTCATATGGCCGCAGAAGCTTGGCGATAGCGACACAATCGCCTATACCGATGGTAGTATTTCGCCCCATCTTTTTCACGTGAGCCGAGCGTCGCCGTGCTTCCCGCTTTTCGTCACGAGCCGGTCAATCCGCCCGCCAGGCCCGAGGACGCGGCGGCCTATTGGTCGGCGCGCCGACGCCTTGGTTTAAACCGGCCCGATGACGAAGCCGCCTTCGAACGCTGGCGCGCCGATCCGGTGTGCGCGGCGGCCTTCCAGGCTGTTGAACACGCGGTGCGGGCGGCAGGTGCGTTGGCCGATGATCCCGAGATCGTGCGCCTACGACGCGCGGCGTTGCGCCCCCGTCGCCGAGGCTCGCTGTTCTGGATCGGGGTCGCGACTGGAATAGGCCTTCTCGTCGCGATCGCTTGGCGTCGCCTCGGCTGATCTGCGACAACTTGCCGCAACCTCTTTCGCGGCCCAAATCGCATGCGATTGAGCCCCTCTTGGCGGAAAGAGCCGCCTTTCTACCCAGGGTGCTGCCTGCGAGCCAATCGCAGAGCGACGGTAGGCGACCATCGCTATTTGGCAAAGGATTTCGAAGACGCCAAGAACAACCGTCGGTCGAATTCGATTTCCAACGCCTATCGCTCGCCAATTGTCCAAATTCCTCGAGCATGCGTTAGAGACGAGATATTCGATCTTCGCATTTCAACTTGGCGGCGAAAACTGTGCCGCCTTCTTAGGCCATGACGCACGACCTGCTTCTTCTAAGCGGGGCGCGGCATTGACACGCACCAGGCCAAGGCAACTCATGCCTATTCGGAATCACACTTGAACGACCGCCAATACGACTATGCCCAATACGGCTCTCGACGACCGCGCCCGCCTCGAGCAATTGGCCGATGACTATGGCGCGCCCGTTCGAGCCTATTTCCGACGCCGGGTGACCATCCCCGCCGACGTCGACGACCTAGCCCAGGAAGTCTTTGCTCGCCTGCTGCGTCGCGCCGACCTGAAAGCCATCGACAATATCGAGGGCTATATCTTTCAGACCGCCGCCAATGTGCTGCGTCGGCACTACGAGCGAAACCAGCGCCGGATAGCCGTCGCGCCTGGACAATTGTCCCAACTCGACGCGGACGCCCTACCCGGCGATGAAGACTTCTCGCCAGAACGGATCTTACTCGGTAGGGAAGCCTACGGGCAGCTGCTCGGCGGCCTGCGCGCGCTTCCCGAACGCGCTCGTATGATCTTCGTTCTCAACCGCTACGAACAGCTTCCCGCCCGCGAGATCGCCAAGCGGATGGGTCTGTCGGTCAGTCTGGTCCAGAAGGAAATGATGCGGGCGGTGGCGTTTCTGCGCGACCGGGTGAAATAGAGGGCATGACCCTTTCGTGGTTCGACAGGCGGCGGGCCGAGCCCGTCGCGCCGCGTGACGCGGCCGTCCAATGGGCGGCGCGACGGCGCCTGGGCCTAACCTCCGCGGCCGAGGAAGCACGCTTCCAGGCCTGGTTGGCCGATCCGGCCAATGCCGCAGCCTATGCCGAAGCAGACGGCCCTGCGGAGATGGCCGGTGACCTGGCGGGCGCCGACGAGATCCTGGCTCTGCGTGACATGGCGCTGACGCGCTATCCGGCTCGCCGCGGCGCGCCGGCCTGGGCGCTGGCGGCCGCAGCGCTGCTCGCCGTCGTCGGCGCGGCGGGAAGCTGGGCCTGGATGCGCGAGCGGCCGGCGACCTTGGCGCCGCCCCCGACGCCGGCAGGCGCGGAAGCCCCTGTAACTGCGCGCCGATACGCCAGCCGGGTCGGCGAGCGGCTCAGCGTGCGCCTGGACGACGGCTCGCGCGTCACCCTCAATACCGCCAGCCTCATCGAGGTGGCCTATGATGACCGCCAGCGGCTGGTGAGGCTCCTGCAGGGCCAAGCCCTGTTCGAGGTCGCCAAGCATCAGACGCGGCCGTTCGTGGTCGCCGCCGGCGACCGCCGCATCACCGCCACCGGTACGGCCTTCGACGTCCGCCTAGACCACGACCGGGTCAAGGTGGTGCTCATTGAAGGCCGCGTGATCGTTGATCCCTTGAAGGCCCAGGGCCTGACCGCGCTGCTGCCGCTGGAGCGACAAGCCATGGCTCCTGGCGAAGCCCTGGTGGCCGATCCGGGCGGTGTTGTCAGCGTGTCGACCGCCGACATCGACCGCGACACGGCCTGGAACCACGGACAGCTCGTCTTCCGCGACGAGCGCCTGGCTGACGCCGTGGCCGAGATGAACCGCTATGGCGCAGCGCCCTTGGTGATCGAGGATCCCCGCATCGCCGATCTGCGGATCAGCGGCGTCTTCGCAACCGCCCGTCCCGAGAACTTCCAGACGGTCCTCACCGCCTACTATCCGCTGGTCGTCACCCCTCGCGGCGCACGCGCGCGCGTCCTGGCCTGGCGCGACGATGCGCCTGGCGGGGCTAGGCCCTAGGAGCCGCCAATGACCTCGCCCACAGAGAGCCCAGGTCCTAACCCGGTCGATATCCACGTCGGCGCACGCTTGCGCATGCGCCGCAAGATGCTGGGCCTTAGCCAAGAGCAGTTGGCGACGGCCTTGGGCCTGACCTTCCAGCAGGTGCAGAAATACGAGCGCGGCGCCAATCGTGTCAGCGCCAGCAAACTCTACGAGACGGCTAAGGCCCTTCAGGTCCACCTGTCGTTCTTCTTCGAGGGGCTGGCCGACCCCTGCGCCGAAAATCCCGATCCCGCCGCCGAGGAGGCCGGACGCATGATCCAGGCCTTCCTCTCCACCCCCGAGGGCCTGGAACTGGCCGAACTCTTTCCACGGATCGGCCGCAACACCGTTCGTCGGCAGATCCTGGACCTCACCCGCGCTCTGGCGGCCGAGAGCGAACAGGACTGAACCAGCGGCCCACATAGTGCGGCCGCCCACCGTTTTCGCTACAGCCCAGCGCCATCGGCCCGGTCCTCCGGGATCTCCGTACGCAGCAATCTGCCAGCCGCCAAGCGCCGCCCAAGCGCCTCGAGAAACCCCCGATACCGCTCCTGGCCTTTGGCGGTCTGGGCCTTTTGGTCAGCCTCGGCCAGGACCGGCGTGGCGCTGAGCCAGGCCTTGATGAACAGGGCCGTCGCCTCATTGGTGATGGTCACGTCGCGCTGAATGCGCTCGAGTTCGCGCGCCATGCGATCCAGCCGACGACTGATCGCCGCCTCACTGGCTTCGGCGCTGTCGGGTGAAAGATAACTGGCCAGCGCCGCCTGCATGACTTCCGACTTCGAACACCGAAGGCGTTTGGCTGCCCCATCCAGCGCCAGGACGAGATCGCGCGACAGGAAGACCTTAGTCTGAACCTTCATGGGTGGACCTCAAAGCGGAATGCCATCGTCGGGATCCAGAGCCGCCTGGCGGGCGAGCGCGCTTTGGCGTTGGGCTTCACTGGCCTGCGAGGTCTCATCGCCCCCCTCCTCGACCTCGTCCCACGGCGTCTCTTCCACCGCTGTTTTCGGCGCGACCGCCTCGTCGCCCAGCAGCATCGGCTCCAGTTTCAGTCCGCCTTCGTCCCGCGGTCGCCCGCCCGTCTCAGGACGGCTGGCGCCGCCCGTGACCTTGGTCCAAGGACTGCCGACATCGCTCGCGATCGCCGCGAGCGCCTGTGGCGGCGCAAGCACCCGCTCGGCCAGACGCGCGTCGGTCCAGTAGCGGATCTTGTGGGCGCGGATGGGCGGCAGTCCCGAGACCAGCACCAGCGCCTGATCGGCCGACAACTGCATCACCTCGCCCGGGGTGAGCAGCGGCCGCGGCGTCTCCTGGCGGCTGACCATCATATGGCCCAGCCAGAGCGCCAGCCGGTCCCCGGCATAGTTCTTCATCGCGCGGAGCTGTGTCGCCGTGCCGAGCATGTCGCTCACGCGCCGCGCGGTCCGCTCGTCATTGGTCGCGAACGCAACCCGGATGTGACAGTTGTCGAGGATGGAATTGTTCTCGCCATAGGCGTCGGCGATCTGATTGAGGCTCTGGGCGATCAGAAAGGCCTTGATCCGATAGCCGGCCATGAAGGCCACGGACTGCTCGAAAAAGTCCATACGCCCAAGCGCCCGAAACTCGTCGAACATGAGCAGGAGATGCTGGCGCCTTGACACGTCCGCCAAGCCTTCGGTCAGGCGACGCCCGATCTGGTTCAGGATCAGGCGGATCAGCGGTTTGACCCTGCTAATGTCGGACGGCGGCACCACGAGGTAGAGGCTGACGGGCCGCCCCAGCCCCACCAGATCCTCGATGCGCCAGTCGCAACGCGAGGTCACGGCGGCCACCACCGGGTCGCGATAGAGCCCGAGGAAACTCATCGCCGTCGACAACACGCCCGAGCGTTCATTCTCCGACTTGTTGAGCAACTCCCGCGCCGCGCTGGCCACGACCGGATGAGGGCGATCACCCAGGTGCTTGGTGGTCATCATCGCCGACAGAGCAGCCTCGATCGGGCGCTGTGGGTCGGAAAGGAAGTTGGCCACGCCGGCCAAGGTCTTGTCCGCCTCGGCATAGAGCACGTGCAGGATCACCCCGACCAAGAGGCTGTGGCTGGTCTTTTCCCAGTGATTGCGACGCTCGAGCGCGCCTTCGGGATCGACCAGGATGTCGGCGATGTTCTGGACGTCCCGGACCTCGGCCTCGCCGCGCCGCACTTCCATCAGCGGGTTGTAGGCGCTCGAGCCTGCGTCGGTCGGATCAAAGCGCAGCACAGGGCCAAGCCTGGCGCGCCAGCCCGCCGTCAGCGTCCAGTTCTCGCCCTTGATGTCGTGGACGATGACCGAACCCGTCCAGGTCAGCAGTGTTGGCACGACAAGCCCCGCGCCCTTGCCCGACCGCGTGGGCGCGACGACGATGACGTGCTCAGGTCCGTCATGTCGAAGATAGCGATCGCCCAAGCGGGCCAGGACGACACCATCTTCGCCAAGTAAGCCCGCGCGCCGAACCTCCGCCGCGCTCGCCCACCGCGCCGAGCCATAGGTCGTCACATTTGACGCCTCGCGGGCGCGGCCGATCGACATCACCATGGCCGCCGCGACAGCCGCCAGGACGCCGCCGGCGGCCATCAAGGCCCCGCGTAGGAAGATCGCCGGCGCATAGGCCTCATAGACGAACCACCAGACGAAGAAGGCCGGCGGCGGATAGATCGGCCAGTCACCCAGTTCGAACCATGGCGGCCCCAAGCCGGCCTGGAAACCCAGCCGCCAGGCCGTCCACTGCGTCGCGCCCCATACGCCAGCCAGCGTCAGCGCCAAGACGACGATCATCTGGCCCCATAGGACCTTGGTCCCGTTCATCGGGCTGGACCTTCTTTCAAAGACTGATCCCCCGCGTGCGCCCCAGCGCCCAATCGATGCCGCCGCCCGGCCGCGCGGTTCCGCGCACGACCTGGCCGCGCAAGCGTTCCAGCCCGCGCGTCCAGGGCACGAGCTGGAAGCCCAGATGATCCTCCAGCATGGCAAAGCGTCCCGATGCCAGATCAAGCCGCCGGCTGTAGAGGCCGCCCACCGCCTCGCCCGCGATGGGCGTCTTGGCCGCCAGGCCCGTCTCACGCGCCAAGGTCTCTCGAGCAGCCGTCAGGTCCTCGCGCCGAAGCCGTCCCAGAAGGTCGGCGGCCGGTCGGCCCGCTTCATCAACAAGGCCGCGTTGCGCCAGCACGCCACGGCGCGCCTCCAAGGCTTGCCGCACCGTGCGCGCAAAGCCGCCGCCGATCGGCGCCGGCTCACCTGAGACCAACCTCCGATCAAGCCAGGTCGCGCCCCGCGCGGTCACCTGCCGGTCGATCGGAAGGTCGGCGCGATGGACAAGATCGGGGCGCGGCGCGTGGCCTTCCCGCGCCCAGGATCGCACCTCGACAAGCCCGTCGAGACGGGTGTCGCCAGTCTGGTCTAGATGCGGAAACCGGATGTGATGCAGTCGGCCATCCAGGCCGTCGATGACGACATAAGCCTGGCCGCTCAGTTCATCCTGCAGACCCCGATCGGCGAGGCGGCCCAGGATCGCCGTTGCCGGCGGCTGGGCGTGCATCACCAGCTGAGCCGGGTCGCGCGCCTCGCCGCGCATCGCCGCGTGCAAGGTCTTGATGATGTCGCCCCGCAGCGCCAGGCCGCGTAGCTGCTCGGAGAGATCTTCGGCCAGTCGCCAGACGCCGCCATGCTGCTGAGCCAGGCCCAATCGCTCCAGATGGGCGGCCCGACCGATCAGGCGCGTCGGGACGCCATCGCCATCCGGCCGCAGATCAATCCGGCCGTCCGGCCGCGCCATCGCCTGCAATTGTCGGTCAAGGCTCGTCCAGCGCTCGGCGGTGACCTCCCGGTCGAGGCTGGCGTCGATCTCGGCTTGCGTGCGCGGCCCAAGCTCCAGCCCCACCAGCCGCTCAGCGGCCTGACGCAAGCCTGTCGCGATGTAGTCGCGGTCGATGACGAGGTCGGTCCCGTCATCGGCGCGGCCGCGGACCAGGACGTGGATATGGGGGTTGTCGGTGTTCCAGTGATCGACCGCCACCCAGTCGAGCCGCGTCCCAAGATCACGTTCGGCCTGGGCCATCAGATCGCGGGTATAGGTATTGAGGTCCTCCAGTCGCTCGGCGTCCTGCGGTGAGACGATGAAGCGAAAGTGGTGGCGATCGTCCTCGCAACGTTGCGCGAACGCGTCGTGGTCAGCCGCCCCGGCGCGATCGAACATCTGGGCGGGGCGATCATCCCTGGTCACGCCCTCGCGCCGCAGGTAGCGCATGTGCTGGGCTAGGGAGGCGGCCCGATAGTGCGCGCCACGGTGACGGACGATCCGCGCCTTGACGATCACCCGGCGCCCGCCGTTCAGCCCGGCCCTGGCCGTTCGGCCACGCCCGCCGCCGCGCGGGCGCCCGCTTGAGCCTAACGTCCCCTGCCCGGTCTTGCGTGCGCTCCCGAGCACCTCGCCCACAAAGCCGCGAGCTTGGCCGCCCAAGGCGCCACGATCGCCAATACGGCCAAGACGGACAAAGAAGTCGTCCTCCCGGTTCATGGCCGCCGATCCCGGCGGCAGGTCCCGGTCAAGTCATTGTCGGCAAACGAAATCGGCGAAAACCCGGGACCCGGCCGCATCGACAGGTCCCGGAAATTGGCCAGCACCATCAACGACCTGGGGCCGCAAGGTCCCGGTCCTTTTATCTTGCCAAGCCCCCAGCCCCCCAGAACCGGCGCGCAGATCCCCTCGCAATCCCCTCTGCCCCCGCGACCCAGACGAGGACGACTCATGGCGACACCCGCCCTGGGGTCACCGGAAAGCCTGGGGTCACTGGAAAGAACGGCGCGGCCGTCTCGTCGGCGAAGGCAGCCTCGGTCTCGACGAACAGCCCCGCCGCGCGCCAATCGATCTTGGCCGGCGCTTTGAACGTCGCGCCCGTCCCATGCTGGGCCGCGATCAGCCGCTCGACCCGGCGCACATAGAGGAGGGTTTCGGACGGCAGACGGCGACGTCCCGCGCGCGCCTGGCCATAGCGCCCCGGCCCGGCATTGTAGGCAGCCAGGAAACCGGTCTGACCGAACTGGTCATGGAGCTGACGCAGATAGGCCGCCCCGGCCAGCACGTTGTCGCGAGGGTCGAAAGGATCAGCGCCTAGTCCATGTTGCGCGCTCATCGCGCGCCAGGTGCCTGGCATCAGCTGCATCAGCCCCTTGGCGCCCTTAGGTGAAACCGCGCGCGCATCGCCGCCGCTTTCGGCCGTGATCACCGCCTTGATCCAGATCGGCGGCACCCCGAACCGCGCCGCCGCCTGGTCGATGATCGTCGCGATCGCCTGCGCGTCAGGCGCGCGCACCGCGCTCTGCGCGGGCGCGGTCAGAGCAAGACTGATACTCATCGCCAGGCCGCCAAGCGCGCGCGTCAGGCGTGACGGATGGCCATGTCTGGAATGAAGAACGAGCGCCATCTTCAGCGCCCCCAGGTCCAAAGCGGCGTCAGGCGTCCGGCGACACAGCGCTGCGAGAGCGGCCCGAAATAGCGTCCGTCCAAGCTCCTGGGCGCGGCGTTGAGCAGGAAGATCTCGCCGGCCGCCAGACGCCGGCAAACCCTCGCAGCGCTCAAGGGCCGGCCCACCAGATCACGATCCAGCACGGCGGCGACCATCGCCCCATCGATCGTTACCACGCCGTCCTTCACGCAGACGGCCTGTCCCTCGACGGCCGCGACGCGTTTGATGAGCCGCACGCCACGCGGCAGGTAGCCGCGCGCCGCCATCCAGCGGGCCAGATCCTCCGGCGGTCGCACCAGCGCCAGCGCCCCGACCTCAGGGCGTCGATAGGCCAGCCAGTAGACGCCCAGCGGCGCGCTGGCCGTGGTGTTGAGGATCAGCCGCTCGCGCAGCGACAGCACAGCGGGCGCAACGACCAGCGCGCAGCCCGTGATCAGGCTCGCCACCGTCCACGCACGCCCGGTCACAGGGCCAGCTTCCGACGCAAAAGAAAGGCGCGATGGCGCGCGCGATCATAACCGCGCGGCGGCAGGCCAACCCCGATCCGCGCGCCGACATGGCGCCAATGGTCGGGCGCGATCGCGCCGGGCGCCAGCCCCAGGCGCTCGACCGCGCCGATCGCCTCCAACACCGCCTGGACCTTCGTCCCGCCGTGAAGGTTCAGCAGGACTTCCGCGCCAGGCGCGACGAAGGGATAGGTCGTGAAGGCCTGGCCCGGCGCGGGCGCGCGCAAGATGGCGATGCGCGCCTCGACCGAGCCGCGCTCGCCGGCGCGCAAGCGAACGAAACCAAAGACGCTCCCCGGCGCGAACGCGACGATGCGCCGGCGCGCATCGATGATCCGTTCGGCGGCTTGGCGACCAAACCGGATCGAGCGTTCGATGCGCCCCTCGAGCCACAGGAGATCGACCTCCGTGTTCATGGCTGGCGCCCGCCGGGGCCAGTCGATTGGGCGGCATAGGCCGGCGCCAGGGCGGCGTGGCGCTTGGCCGGCGGAAGGACCTCAGCGTTTGGATCGCTGGTCGAAGTGCGCGCGCCGCGCGCCGACCAGGCTTGCAAGTCCTCGAGGGTATAGACCACCCGGCCGCCGATCTTGCGATAGACCGGGCCGGTGCCGTAGCAGCGATGCTTCTCCAGGGTTCGGTCCGACAGGCCCAAGAACCGTGCGGCCTCCGGCGTTCGCAGATGACGTTGGGGGACAGATGAGGTGTTGTTGCTCATGACAGATCCTCGGCGACGCTCGGCTAAGCCCGGCGTCGTCGGGATAGGCTGGCGCGGCGGCGGCGCCTGAGCGGATGACGAAGACGAGGGGCGCCCTTTTCGTCACCCCCTCTAGAGGCCTCCCCGCAGGATCTTCAGGTAGCCGCCGCGCATCATCTGGCGACCGGCCTGGACCAGGCGGATGGTCGAGGCTCTCACCGAGGAGGTTCGCCAGACTTCGCGATCGACCGCCTCGGCGCCGAACAGCAACACCGCGATGGTCCGATAGCTGGCGCCCGCCTGGGCGGCGTCCAACGCCAGGAGGCTTTTGGCCAGGCGCTCACGTTGGGCGGCGGTGAGGTGTGACGGCGGCGCGGCAAGGCCCGTCACGGCGCGGTGGAACCGCTCGACGGCGCGCACTCGAAGGCCAAGGTCCTGGTCGAAACCCAGCACCACCACGAGCGCCCCGCCCGGCCGCGCGCGGCCGCGATACTGCAGTTGGAGGCCCTCCGGCAGGCGGACATGGAGCCCGTCATCGGCTTGGCGCGCCCGGCCGGCCGGCCGCCAGGACCGGGCTTCAGGCGCAGGCCGCGCGCTGTCCTGGGCAAGTGGCACGACCAGGCCAGGCGCGGCGTCGGCGCGCCAGAAGACCTCGGCCAGCGGCGCGGCGACCGCCGGATCGGCGCCAAACCGCAGGCCCCAGCGCGGATCCACCTGGTCTGGCGCGCGCGCCACCCGCGCAAACTCCAGGTGATAGTCGCCATTACGGCGCAGAAACTCCCAGGCCAGCTCGGGCGCGCTGAGCTCCAGCCGCGCGCGCCAATCGCCCGCGGCGCGATCCGGTCTCGAAGGATCGAGCGGCGCGGCCATGACGCGCATGGCGCCAGAGGCGCGCGCCTCATGGACAGCGTAGCCATGGGCCAAGCTGTCCGCTTGCGGATGAAATCAGGCGCTCAAGGAAAACCCCGCGCGACGTCAGCCCATCCGCCGCGCGCCAAGGAACGGCTCGACGCTGGAAAGGTCACGCCGGCGTCTTGCGCCCGTTGGTCTTTACGCTTGGGTCGCGAGCGCGTTTCAGAACCGGACGCCTTGGTTCAAGCAGATCATTTTTGTGCTCGCGTCGACGGCGCGCGATATATTGTACTGAAGAAGATCATCGGTCTTTCGTATCAGCATGCGCCCGACCGGTTGGGCGCCGACGACACGCCTCTACCCTCCCGCGACGTTGGGCCTATGGAATTGTTCTTAGCGCGATGCGACCGGAGCAGCCGCGATGATTGAGGCGCCCAGCGAACCCATGAGCGTCGAACAACAGGCCGCGCAGTGGTTCAAGCGGCTCTTGAAGTCGTCCGTCGAGAACGAGGATCTGGCCGCGTTCGAGGCCTGGCGCTGCGACCCCGACAATCTCGCCGCCTACAATCGAGTCGAGGATGTCAGCCGCCAGGCGCTCTTGGCGCGAGACGATCAGGTCTTTGGCGACAGCCCCGAGGCAAGACTCCCCGAGCGCGCGCCCAGCTAGAAGCCCCGGCTAGAGACCCAAGACCGCGCACGCGCCTGTCTTCCGCCGTCAGCCAATTCCACAGCCAGGTCCAAATCGCCATAGGACGGCGCGGAGAAGCGCCCGTATCCGTAAGATCGGCCGCGCGCCCTTTGGCCAAACCCTGCCGAAAAGGACGCGGAAAATCGCCCCGCGTCCACGCGCGTTGCGACCTGCGCAATGCAATGGATTGCTGCGCGGGCAAATTCGTCATCCAGGCCGCACCCCACCTCGACGGCAGCGAGCGGCTCGCTATAGTCGCCCATAAGTTGTTTGCTTAAGTTGGAGCGTCGCATGGACGGTTCGCCGTCGAGACCGCTTGTGCGTCAAGCGCGACTGCTCTCCAAAATCCTCAGAACGCTGCGCAAGGACGAACGGCGCATGACGGTCGATGAGACCGCGCAGAAGATGGGCGTCGCCTCGCGCACCTATCAGGATTTCGAAGCCGGCGTGGGCCGCCTTGATCTCTACAAGGTCCGACAGTTCGCCACCGCCACGCGCAGCGACGCTATCGGCGTCGTCCTGGCCGTGACCTTCGAGGACCCGGACCTGGCGATCCAGACCATGGACAACAAGCTCTTCTCGACCTTCTGGGTGGCGTTCAAGGAGTTTCGCGAGCGGGTCGGCGCGCGCTTGGCGCTGGTGCCGCCCGCTCTGTTGTTGGCGGCGTTTCGGCGCGCCTTCGAAGAGATCGAGACGTATCTGACCAAGCGCACCGAAAGCACCGAGGAATGGCTGGAACGGGCGATCGCCGAGGCCTATCACCCCGCCCCACCACAGTCCGGGGATCCTTAAGGCCCCAGATCCTTAAGACCTCGAGATCAGCTGGGCGGCGGCTTGTCGACTGACGGCTTGAAGCGCCAGCGGCGCGGTCTGGCGGCGGCTCGAGGACATGCCCGGGGGAGGAAAGCAGGCCGTTCGAGCCGCCGCCTCACCGCACGCTCAAGGCGGCGAGCGTGGGCGACGGCGCGGATTTGCGAAACGGACGCCTGGGCGGGCGGTTGGAAGCGCCCTCGCGGAACCCGCAGGGCTGTTCTGAGCCGCCCAAACACCGGCCTCAAGACGCCTGGCGGGTCGGTCGGACAACGACAAACCCTGGCGCAACAACGGCGGACCACCTTGAGAATGAAGGGCCATCGCCGCATCCTCAAAAACAACCCGCGCGTCGCGCCCGCCCCGCCGGATCGGCGGGGCGGGCTGACGGCTAGTCTTCCTTGGGCGGCGTCCCGCGCGACCAGACCAGGGTGTGGACACCGTCGATGACGACGAGCGCGGCGTTGATCGCTGCGCCGAACGAGGGGTCGTCCATCCGAACCGACAGATATTCGTTCTGCTCCTTGCTGGTCTTCTTCCAGGCCGCGCCCAGGTCGGCCAGGCCGCAGGTGACGCGGTAGTCGGGGCTCTTGCTGCTGGCCTTTTCGGCGACGGGGCGGATCTGAACCTTCTTGAGGTTGATGGCCAGGGTGGCGATGTCGCCGGTGAACGAGCCGTCGGCATGGGCGGCGAAGGTTCCGATGGTCGTCATGATTGTCTCTCCGATCGTCTTGCGGGCCGCGCCGATCGCGGCCTCGATGGCGATCCAAGATCGGGGTCGATGTCGGCCCCGCAGTGCGCGCCCTGCCCGCAAGCTTGTGGGCGCGCTCCCGAAGCGTCAGCGAAGGACCGAAGGCCTTGAGTTTCTTGCCTCGCGAGGAATGGGACGCCCCGTCCCAGGGGAAGAAAGGAAGAGGCCAAGGTTGCGGGGATGGACCGATCCCCGGTCAGATCAGGCCAGAAGAGGCCGCGTTCGACGCGACCGGGCGATGATCTCTTGGAGAGACAGCCGTGACGACCATCGAAACCTTCGCCCCTGCCGACGGCGTGTTCACCGGCGACATCGCCACCCTGGCCATCAACCTCAAGAAGGTTCAGATCCGCCCCATGGCCGAAACGGCTGGCAGTAAGCCCCGACTCCCCCGTCACCCGCAGCTGGCCGACCGAGGCGCGGCCAGGAAGAAGACCAAGGAGTAGAACGAATATCTGTCGCTCCGGATGGACGTCCCCTCGTTTGGCGCGGCGATCAATGCCGCCTTCGTCGTCATCGACGGCGTTCACACCCGGGTCTGGTCGCACGGCGGGCCTCCCAAGGAAGACTAGCGGTCAGCCCGCCCGCCGATCCGGCGGGGCGGGCGCGACGCGGGCTCTTCTCCAGGGCCTTGGCCATGGCGAGCGCGCCAAAGCACCCTATACCCGCGCCATGACCGCTCTTGCCTTGCTCGCCGCCGGCCTGATCGCCTGCACCGCGCCGACCGTTCACGACGGCGACACCCTGCGCTGCGGGCCTGATCGCATTCGCTTGTTCGGGGTCGACGCGCCCGAGGTGCGAAACGGACAAAAGCCGGCCGAACCGCTGGCCTACGAGGCGCGCGACCTGCTGATCAGCCTAACGCGCGGCCGGGTCGGCTGCCGGGTGGTCGAGGAAGACCGCTACGGTCGCCACGTCGCCAGATGCTGGTCGAGCGCCAGCCCTGACGTCAACGCCGCCATGATCCGCTCGGGCCTGACCACCGAATGGCGCGCCTTCAGCAAGGGCGTCTATGCGGCCGCGCAGGAAGAAGCCCGCACCGCCGGTCGCGGTTTGTGGGCGCCCGGCGCTCCGGCCCGCCGCCTTCGATAGACCTGAGGTCTGGCCCGAGCGCTCACGCCTTGGGCCTGATCACAAGCGGTGGCAGCCGCCGCGCCAGCAACGCGGCGGCCGCCGTTTCAATATTCCTGCGCCAACATCAGGGTCAGCAGGCGCCGGGTGACAGCCTGGTCAGCCGGATCTGGCGAAGCGTGGACAAGGTCCAGGTCGTAATAGTCGATCTTCCAAAACAGCTTGGCGCCGCCGACGTCGATCGCCCCAAAGTCCCGTTCGCCATGCGGGTCGTTGTCGGCGTTGAAAGCCGTGAAGCCACAGACGGCGGCGATGACTTGGGCAAGGGTCCTCTCGTCCAGGGCGTTGACGCCCGACGTCATCACCCAGCCGACGTTGACGCTGCTTCGATGCCTATCGTTGAGCATCGCGATGGCTGCGGTGTGTTCTTCCTCGGTCATAACAGGAGCTCCTTTGGGGTCAGGGGGCCGGCGCAAAGCGCGCCTGCCTCCTTGCCCGTCGGCGAGACCGGGGGTGCAAGCGGAGGGGCGCCTTCGCGGGGACCCGGCTGCAGGGCGTCCCTGACCATTGCCCAATCTTGCCCGCCTCGCCCGAAGCTGGGCGGAAGGCGATCCGAAGCGCGCCGGGGGCGGAGCCCCAAGTCCCGCGGCCGCCAGGCCGCCAACCAAGATGAAGCCTGCAAGGAGCCCGCGCACCGCGCGGGCGGGAAGCGGCGTCGAGCGGCCGGCGGCAGGCCCCAAACCCTTCTGGGGCCTGCCCGCCAGGCGTCGCGCCCGAGGGAGCGGCGAAAGCCGCGGGACCGAGCGTGACCGCCGGCCGCTCTCCGGTTCGGTGAAGCCGACCGCGCAAGCGGCCGGCGGGAACCCCGCCCCCGCGCCCCGGAACGGGGACCGTCACGCCTCATCAAGATTGACTTCGCGCCGCCCCAGGATGAGAACATTTGAAGAACAATCAGAGAGCCAATCATGCCGCCCAAACGCGCCAGTCCGCGCGCGACAACACACGCCGCAAGGCCGCCCAGAGTGTTCCTGAAGACCAAGGCCCGCCTGACCCGCATCGCCGTCGACGAAGGCTACGGCAAAACGAAGACCCGCCGCACCCTGTACTTCCTGCTGCACACAGCAGGCAGCCTGAACAGTCCGGCCGACTATGTGAACCCCGAACATGTTCCGGCCTTCGAGGGTGACGTGGCCTGGTTCGAGGTGGAGAAGACCGAGCGCGGCGGCGAGCACCGTTGGCCTTGGTGGCGGGCGGTCCGACAGATCGATCCGCCAACCGAGGCGTCAGTGGGGTGACGGACGCAAGGCCGCCACGGAGGGCGTGTCGTCGATCGCCTGCCTTTGCCCCCGCCGCCACGACAGGGATCATCATCCCCTTTGCGCGCGAGACCAGCAACGCCAGGCTCCTTTTTCGAGGAAGGAGCCGCCGCGATGCCGCCCGAGAGTTTCCCGTCCGAACCGGCCCGACTTGAGAGGCTTGCCTACCGCGTCAAGGAGGCGGCTGAAGCCTTGGCGATCAGCCGCAGCCGCTTCTACGAACTGGTGGCGGCCGGCGAGATCCGCGTCCTCAAGGATGGCGCGCGCACGCTCGTGCGCCGCAGCGAACTCGATGCGTTCCTCGAACGCCTCGAGCTGAACGCCAAGCCCGTCGCCCCTAAACCCCGGTATTGCCGCCGGCCAGGCCGATGATCTTCCGCGCTCAACCCTTGGCGGGCGCGCAGGCCTTGGCCCAGTCGGCCATCAGGGCATGGCGCTTGGCGAACTGGTCGCCGCGCCGGTAGGCGGCCTCGGTCTTGCTGGCGATGGCGTGGGCCAGGGCCATCTCGATCATCTCGCCGGGATAGCTGGTGGTCTCGGCGGCCCAGTCGCTGAACGTGCTGCGAAAGCCGTGGGTAGTCAGGTCGCCGCGCTGGAGGTTCTTGAGGACCTTGAGCATGCTCATGTTGGAGAGGCTTTTGCCCGCCCGCTGGCCGAAGAACACCGGCCCGTAGGGAGCCACCGGCTCCTTGGGCGCGTCCTTGCCTCGCCAACGACGCCCATCGACCTCGAGCCACCGCGCGCGCATGGCCTCCAGGATGACGATGGCCGGGGCGCTGAGCGGGATCCGGTGCTCCCGGCCCGCCTTCATCCGTTCGGCCGGAACGATCCACACCTTCCTGTCGAGGTCGAACTCCTCCCATTCGGCGCCCAGGACCTCGCCGGTCCGCGCCACGGTCAGGATCGTGAACTCCAAAGCCCGGGCCGAGACGCCCCCGACCCTGGCCAGGGTCTTCATGAAGGCCGGCAGCTGGGCGAAAGGCAACGCGGCGTGGTGGCGAACCTTCTTCACCTTGGCCTTGGCCGGCAGGACATTGTCCAGGTGACCAGTCCATCGGGCCGGATTGTCGCCTGCGCGCTGACCCTGGACGGTGGCCCAGTCCAGGACGGTCTCGACGCGCCCGCGCACACGACTGGCCGTTTCGGTTTTAGTCTGCCAGATGGGCTGCAGCACCGAAATGACATGCTGGGTTTCGACCGCACCGACGGGCAACTTGCCTATCTTGGGCGACGCATAGGTCGTCAGCGTGTTCTTCCACTGCTGGCGATGCTTATCGTTGGCCCAGGCGGCCTTGTTGGCGGCGATGTAGGCGTCGACGGCGTCGTCAAAGGTGACGCTCTTGGACCGTTCGAGCTGTTGTGCGACCTGCGCCTTGCGCCGCTCGTCGATCGGATCAAGCCCCGCGGCCCGTTGGCGGCGCGCGTCACGCGCAGCGTCGCGCGCCTCTCCAAGTGAAACGGTATGGGTCGCGCCAAGACCCATCTGCCGTTCGCGGCCATCGGTCCAATAGCGGAAAATCCACGACCGGCCCGCCTCCCCCGTGACCTGGAGATAGAGGCCGCCGCCATCGGGGTGCAGACCCGGTCCGAGTCGGCGCACTTGAAGGGCGGTCAAACGCTCTAGAAGCCGGGCCATTTTACCCCAGTCCCTACCCACGGTCTGTGCGTCGACAGTGCTGGATCAGGCTGGACGCGTCCAAACACGATTTTGCGATTATCCCTTACGGGACAAGGACTTGAGGGACCTTCTCGGACACCGCTGGACAGCCATGGAAGGGGGGATGGCGGAGACGGAGGGATTCGAACCCTCGATACCCTTTTGAGGTATGCCGCTTTAGCAAAGCGGTGCCTTCAGCCTCTCGGCCACGTCTCCTCCTGAGAGGGAGCGGTCAGATAGCCTGTTCGCTTCGGGATGACAACGGCGGATGTCGGAAAATTCCGATGTTAACGTGACGCTCAGACGGCGACGCTAGGATGAACGTGGTTTTCTCAATGAAGAGCGCCATGTCTCCTGTCTCGCCAACCACCGCCCACGCCGAAAACGCCTCGGCCTTCGTCGCTTCGACGGAGGGTCCCGCGCGCGTTGGCGGCGGCGGTGGCGGCGATCCCGGACGCGCGCGGCGGGGGCCGTTTCGCCCCGGCCAGCTGATCCCGACACGGGCCCGGCTGGAAGCCCGTGTGCTGGCCCGAGCCTTCCGCATCGCCGATATTCTGACGATCGCCGCCTTCGCCGTCACGGTCACGGTCGAGGGCCATCCGATCGCCGCCGGCCTGTGGGCCGTGACCACCCTGATCAGCCTGCGCGCGCTGCGCGGCTACGCCTTCCCCCGCAAGCAGACCCTGGCGCGTCACCTGGGTGAAGTCGCCCTGGCGCTGGGCGCTGGCCTGCTGGCCGCCGCCGTGGCGCTGCTGCCGCCGGGCAATGTCGACACCGCCACCGTCTGGACGCTGCTGGTCGCCGCCGGCGCGCTGGCCGCCCTGCACGGCGTCTGGTGGAGCGTCATCGCCCGCGGCCGCCAGCAAGGCCGCCTGACCCCCAACATCGTCGTGGTCGGCGCCACGGCCAATGCCGAGCGCCTGATCGACGCGGCCATGCGCACCGGCGAGGTCAATGTGCTGGGCGTGTTCGACGACCGCCTGGACCGCGCGCCCGAGAACATCATGGGCGTGCCCGTGCTGGGCGACACGACCGCCCTGCTCGACCACCGCATCATGCCCTATGTCGACCGCGTGGTGATCGCCGTGCAGTCGACGGCTCAGAGCCGCGTGCGGCAGCTCGTCGACAAGCTGGGCGTGCTGCCCAATCCCCTGAACCTCTTCATCGACGTCGGCGGCCCGGCCGACGACGACGCGGCCGCGGCCCGCATCGCGGCGGGCGGCGAGAACGAGCTGTCAGGGACTTCGGCCAGCGCGCGCCATGCCTGGATCAAGCGCGCCCAGGACCTGGTCGTGACCCTGGCGGGCCTGCTGGTCGCCGGTCCGGTCATGCTGATCGTCGCCCTGGCCGTGAAGCTGGACAGCCCCGGCCCGATCTTCTTCCGCCAGCGCCGCCACGGCTTCAACAACGAGGAGATCCTCGTCTGGAAGTTCCGGTCGATGCGCCACGAGATGGCCGACGCCCAGGCCGCGCGCCAGATCAGCGCCAATGACGACCGCGTCACCAAGGTCGGCAAGTTCATCCGCAAGACCAGCCTCGACGAGCTGCCGCAGCTGTTCAACGTGCTGCGTGGCGAGATGTCGATCGTCGGCCCCCGCCCCCATGCCATCGGCATGAAGACCGGCGGTGTAGAGTCGGCCAAGCTGGTCGCCGAATACGCTCACCGCCACCGCATGAAGCCGGGCCTGACCGGCTGGGCCGCCATCAAGGGCTCGCGCGGTCCGGTCGATACGCCCGAGAGCGTGCGCCTGCGCGTGGCCCTGGACGTCGAATATATCGAGCGCCAGTCGTTCTGGCTGGACCTCTACGTCATCGTCATGACCATTCCCTGCCTGCTGGGGGATCGGTCGGCGGTGCGCTAGGCGGCCGGCGATGTTCTGGCGCGGGGTTCTCGGCTATCTGCCGGTCAACGTGGTGCAGGGCGTGGTGGGCTTGCTCACCATCGTCCTGTTCACGCGCGTGCTGGATCCCGCGCAATATGGCGTCTACGCCCTGGCCTTCTCGGTCGGCAGCCTGACCCAGACCATCCTGCTGACCTGGACCGAGGCCGCCATGGCCCGGTTCCTGGCGACGCGCAGCGAGGATGGCCGCCTGGCCGATCACTTCGCCACCCTGTTCAAGCTGTGGATCGGCGCGGCCGTGGTCGTGCCCCTGGCCTGCGCCGTCGTGGCGGTGCTGCCGCTGAACGCGCCGCTGAAGGTCGCCGTGGTCGCGGCCCTGGCCTCGACCCTGGTCAACAGCCTGATGAAGCTGGCCCTCGAGCGCCGCCGCGCCGCTGGCGAGGTGTCAGGCGCGGCCATGCTAACCATGGTCCAGAACCTGGGCGGCTTCCTGGTGGGTCTAGCCCTGGCCTTCACCGGCCTGGGCGGCGCGGCGCCGATCCTGGGCGTCGGCGCGATCTCGACGCTGCTGGTGGTCCTGGTGCTGCCGGGCGAGCTCAAGCGGATGGCCGGCGGCAAGTTCGACAAGAGCCTGGCCCACGCCTACGCCGCCTATGGCCTGCCGGTGTCGCTGTCGCTGATCCTGGCCCTGGTGCTGGCCAGCACCGACCGCCTGCTGCTGGGCGCGTTCCTGGATGAGGCGACGGTCGGCGTCTATCACGCCGGCTACTCCCTCGGCAGCCGCACCCTGGACGTCGTCTTCATCTGGCTGGGCATGGCCGGCGGCCCTGCCCTGATCTCGGCGCTAGAGCGCGGTGGCCAACCGGCCCTGACCGAGGCCGCGCGCGAGCAGGCCGGTTTCATGACCCTGTTGACCCTGCCCGCCGCCGTGGGCCTGGCTTTGGTCGCCCGCCCGCTGGCCGAGCTGATGGTCGGCGAAGACCTGCGGGTCGGCGCCAGCCACGTGACGCCCTGGATCGCCGCCAGCGGCTGGCTGTCGGGCGTGACGACCTATTACCTGCTGCAGGCCTTCACCCTGGCTCGCCGCACGCCGTTGCTGATCGTCAGCATGAGCGCGCCGGCCATCGCCAATGTGATCCTGAACCTCGTCCTGATCCCGCGCATGGGTCTTGACGGCGCCCTGTGGGCCACCACGGTCAGCTATGGCATCGGCGCCGTCGCGGCCTGGGCCCTGGGCCGTCGCGCCTGCCCGCTGCCGATCCCGTGGGACGTGCTGGCCAAGGCCGGCGCGGCCTGTGTCGCCATGGCCCTGGCCGTGCGGCTCCTGCCCTCGCCCGGCGGCGTCCTGGAGCTGGCCTTGAAGGCCGGCGTCGGCGCGGCCGTCTATGGCGTGATCGTGCTGGGCCTGGACGTCGGCGGCCTACGGGCCAAGCTTTCTGTAATCCTCCACCGGAGGGCCCAAGCGTCATGACCGCGCCCATCACCGAAATCCGTATCGAGAACGCCGCCTGGGCCACAGCGCAGCCGCGCCTGTCGGTCCTGATCCCGACCTTCCGCGATGACCCCGTCGCCCTGCTCAAGGCCCTGGACGACCCCAGCGCCGGAGCCGAGATCGTGGTGCTGGACGACGGTGGCGGCGATGACGCCCTGGCCGAACGCATCGCCCGCCGGGTCGAGAAGCTGCGTGTGCCCGTCCGCTTCGTGCGCCTGTCCAGCAACGAGGGTCGCGCCAAGGGCCGCAACCGTCTGGCCAGCCATGCGCGCGGCGGCCACTTCCTGTTCCTGGACAGCGACATGCTGCCCGATACGCCCGACTTCCTGAGCCGTTGGGCTGCCGTGGCCGACAGCGACGCGCCGGTGGCCTTCGGCGGCTTCACCCTGGACCAGACGCCCCAGCGCCCAGAACACGCCCTGCACCGGGCCATGGCCCTGAAGAGCGACTGCACCCCTGCCCCCGAACGCGCCAAGGAACCCGAGAAGCACGTCTTCACCTCGAACCTGCTGGTGCGCCGCGACGTGTTCGAGACCATCGGCTTCGACGAGGGCTTCTCCGGCTGGGGCTGGGAGGATGTCGAGTGGGCGATGCGGGTCGTGCGCCAGCATCCGATCCTGCACATCGACAACACAGCCACGCACTTAGGGTTGGACGCCGCGCCGACCATGGCCGCCAAGTACGAGCAGTCGGCCGCCAACTTCGCCCGCGTCGTGGCCAGTCACCGCGACATCGTCAGCGCCTATCCCAGCTACAAGGTGGCCAAGGCCCTGAAGCCCTTCCCGCTGCGTGGCGTGTGGCGGCCGATGCTGAAGAACATCGCCCTGGCCGAGGCCGCTCCCCTACCCTTGCGCGCGTTCGCCATGCGGCTGTACCGCGCGTCCCTCTATATCGAGGCCGTCTGATGCAGACTTCGTTCGAGAAGGTCGACGCCTACGAGCCCGACCGCAGCCTGAAGGGCAAGCTGCGCCGCCGCCTGATCCGCCTGGCCCACCGCCGGCCGGCCAAGGTGGCGCTGGAGCGGCCGATGGTCTCGTTCAGCTTCGACGACGCCCCCGCCACGGCCTGCGAGGCCGGCGCCACGGCGCTGGAGAAGCGCGGCCTGCTCGGCACCTATTACTTCGCCGCTGGCTTGGCCGGGCGTGACGGTCCGATGGGCCGCTTCGCCACCGGCGCGGACGCTCGCCGTCTACACGACGCTGGGCACGAGATCGCCTGCCACACCTTCTCGCACCTGGACTGCGGCCAGTCGTCCAAGGCCGTGACCCTGGCCGATGTCGACCAGAACGCCGAGAGCCTGGCGCAGTGGGGTACGCCCGATCCGGTCAGCTTCGCTTATCCGTATGGCGACGTCGGCGCGCCGGCCAAGACGGCCCTGGCCGGCCGCTTCAAGACCCTGCGCGCCCTGCACCACGGCCTGATCGCCGACGGCGCTGACCTCAACCAGGCGCCGGCCGTGGGCATCGAGGGCGAGGATGGCGAGAGCGTCGCCAATGCCTGGCTGGACAAGGCCAAGGCCCGCAAGGCCTGGCTGATCCTCTATACCCACGACGTGGCTGACGAGCCCTCGCAATGGGGCTGCACGACGGGCGCGCTAGAGCGGCTGATCGACCGGGCGGTGGCGGACGGCTTCGATGTCGTGACGGTGGCCGAGGGCGCCAAGCGGATCGGGCTTTAAACCGCGTCCTGCGCTCTGTCAGAGAAGGCCAGTTTCGCGGCCAAGGCCACGAACACGGCCCAGCGGAAGTCGTTGTACACGACCGCGATGCTCTCGGTCAGGCTGACCAGGGTGAAGACGATCAGGAACGGGAAGGCCAGCATGGCCCCCCGGTCGCGGAACACCGCGATCAGGGCCACGGCCATGGTCTGCAGGTAGAAGAAGCCCCAGGCCGTCAGCCCAACCACCCCCATGCCGACCAGCTGCTCGATCCACGAATTGTGGGCGTGCTGCGGGGTGAACTTGGCGTCGTGGACGATCCAGGCCAGCGGGCCCCAGCCGGACTTGTCGCTCCAGACGGCGGCGTAGCCGTAGCCCAACCAGGGCCTTAGCTCGATCTGGCGGAAGGCGGCCTCCCAGATCTGCGTCCGGCCGGTCAGGGTGGCGTCCTTGCCCAGGATGCCGAAGAAGACGTCCGAGGCGAAGACGATGAACGCCAGCAGCAGCAGGAAGCCGGTCACACCGGTCCAGGTCGCGGCGGCGGCATAGGCTGGCCCGCGCTGGCAGATCCAGACGAAGCCCAACGCCATCAGGCCCAACATCAGCGAGGCCAGCGAGGTCTTGGACTGCGACATCAGGACGAGCCCGATCGACAGGGCCGCGAAGCCCAGCCAGACCTTGGCCTTCGGCGGGTCCAGCAAGGCCGTGGCGCACAGCAGGCAGCAGCCCAGGGCCATCATGCCGCCTAGCGAGTTCTTCTCCAGCCACAAGCCGCGCCAGGCGCCGGGGAACAGCTCGACCATGATGCCGATCTTGGGAAAGGCGATGCAGGCGATGTAGCAGGCGACGATCAGCACGCAGAAGGTGATCGAGAACACCCGCGCCAGCTCCACCCATCGGAACCGGGCGGCCAGGGCCAGGCCCGACAGCGTGGTGCAGCCGACGGCGAAGCCCCGACGGATCGAGACGTCGGGCTGGATCGACCACATGATCGAGGCGGCGACCACGCCCATCAGGATGATCAGGAACGGCTGGCGCACGGTGGCGCGCACCACGTTCCAGGGCCGCCCCAGGATCAGCAGGAAGGCCAGGGCGTAGGCTGGCAGGAAGGCCACGCGCAGCAGGCCCGAGGCGGACTCATCGGCCTTCTCGCCGAACAGCGGCAGTTGCCAGCCGCCGGTGTAGATCAGCAGCATGACCACAGCGCACAGGATGGTCAGCAGCGAGGGCTCAAGCGTCCGGGCCTCCTGGCGGTCCCAGGTCGCGCCGGAGGTGACGCTGGTCACGGCAGGATCGCCTTCAGGAAGCCGGGCGTCTGGACCGTGACCTTGTTGAAGAACATCCCCGCGCAACGCCCGCCGGCGGCGGTGATGGCGTCGCGCAGCATGGCCGGTTGGCGCACGTCAGCCTGGTCGGCCGAGACGACGAGCACCGTCTGGTCCATGTGGGCGGCCACGGTCGGGCCGGCCTGCGAGCGGTCGATGGCCGGGCTGTCGACGACGATGACCTCGGCGTGCTTGCGCAGCGCCCGCCAGTAGTCCGCCGACGGAATGATGTGCGCTTGCTGGCGGCCGCGCAGGGCCTCGCGATTGAAGCGGGCGACCCACAGGCGCGGCCCGCCGACGCTGTGGCCGGTCAGGAACTTGGCGTCGGGCCACACGCCGCCCTCGGCGCGGGGCGCGGGCGGCTGGACGGTGAAGAAGACCGAGCCGTCGGGCGACGCGGCGACGGGCGGTCCCATCGGCCCGAAGCGGCTGGGCTCGGAGGCCATCTCGCGGAACTGGCTGGGGCTGTTCAGATCCAGGTCGATCAGCCAGGTCTTGCGACCGGCGCGGCGCGAGGCGAAGCGCGCGAATTCGCGGGCGACCGTCGAGGTCCCCTCGCCCCGTCGGGCGGACACGAACTGGATGACGTGCGGACGGCCGGCCGGCGGTGCGCCTAGCGCCCCCCAAAGCTCGGTCATCTCGACGTTCAAATCGACCATCTAACGAATCGCCGCGTACTCAGAAGCCCGCAACTTGCGACATTAACCCTGTCGGCGGAAGGCGACGAAACGGCTCACCGCTTGACCCCGGCCGTGGCCAGGACGGGCATGCCCAGCGTGCGCGAAGCCGATTCCGGCGTCTGCAGGCCCGGACGCAGGAACATGCGGACCAGGCCGATGCACAGGGCGCTGAAAGCGCCGAACAGGATGGCCAGGATCAGCACCGGCTTCTTCAGGCTCTTGCCCGTGGTCGGGGCCACCGCGCGCTGGACGATGCGGATATTGTCGCTGCTCTCGGCCGACATCTGCCGCTGGGCCTCGTCCTGCTGTTCCTTGACCGTGAAGTCGCGGACGTTCGAGGACAGGACGTCGCGGTCGCGCGACAGCTCGTTGAACTGCGGCTCCAGCCCGGCCAGGCGCAGCAGGCGGGTGTTCACGTCGGTGACCTGCTGGGCGTAGGCGGCCTGCGACTGCTGCAGGGCCGCGACTTCCGCGCGCAAGTCGTTGCGGGTGGTGGTCAGGGTCTGCCAGATCGGGTTCGGGCCGCTGCGACGCGCGCCCTCCCCGTTCGTCCGGCCGGCGGCGAGACCCGCCTCCAGTTGGGCGATCTGGGCGTTGATGTCCTGCACCGGCGCGGCGCCAGGCGTGTAGCGCGCCAGCAGGCCTTCGCGGTCCAGCTTCAGCGCGGCCAGCTTAGTCGAGGCCGACATGTCGACGTCGCGATAGAGGATGGCCTCGGGCGGCGTGCGCGACAGCTCGGACTCCACCGAGGCCAGGCGGCCCACGCGGTCCTGCAGCTGGGCGTCGATCGAATACTTCTGCTGCTCGACCTGGGCCTGCAGCTGGGTCAGGGCCGTCTTCTGGGCCGTGAAGTCGCCGATGTCGTTCGTGGTCAGGAACGACTGGTAGGCCGTGTCGGCCTCGGCCAGCTTCTGCGAGAAAATGTCGCGCTGGCGCTGGAGGATGTTGCTGTCGCCGCCGATCAGCAGGCTGCGGCGATAGACCAGATATTCCTCGAGCAGGGTGTTGAGCACCTTCTCGGCCATCTCGGGATCGTCGCTCTGGAAGCCCAGGCGGATGATCGAGTTGTCCGGCGCGGTCTGGATCTTCAGGCTTTTGCCGATGGCGTCGCGACCTTCCATGATCAGCTTGCGCTTACCCTCGGGCGTCGCGCTGGCGTACTTGGCGGCGTGTTTCGGGAAGATCTTGGCGAAGCCAATCTTGCGGATCACCCGCTCGCGCAGTTCGCCGCTGCCCAGGATCTCGGCTTCCGACTGGATGACTTCATCGATGTTGGGCACCGCGCCGCGACCGGCGTCGCCGGCGCGGGGTTCGTAGACATATTCCTGGCCCAGGCGGACGAAGAGGCTGCTCTCGGCCGTGTAATTCTTCTTCAGCGTCGTGGCGAAGGCGAAGCCCGCGATCACGATCACCACGAAGACGACGAGCATCAGGAAACGCTCACGCCAGAGCAGCGTGACGAAGTCGGTCGGGGCGTATTTCGGACGCGCGCCGCCGAGCCCCGAGGCCATTCTAGGCGGCGGGTCGTGAGGCACGCTGGTCCAGGCGCTCGTCGACATACGAATCCAAGCGGTTCAATCTGTCTCGCACCCTGGAGGGACCGGCCTTAAGGGTTCGTTACCCATTCCTGTTAAGACTTGTCGCATGCAACGTCGCACGCATCTCATGACGGCCCTGGCCGTGGTTCTGCTGGCCGGCGGAGTTTCCGCCTGCGGCCACATCGACGCCGAGCCGATCACGCCAGGTCCCAGACCTAGCGCGAACTTCTCTAATATCGGTTACGCCGATTGGAGCGAGGAAGAGCCGTCCTACCGGTTCTATCCAGGCGACGAGGTCGAGGTGACGGTGCCGTCGGCTCCGGAACTCAGCAAGACCGCAACGGTGCAGCCGGACGGGCGGATCAGCCTGCCCCTGGCCCAGCCGGTGATGGCGGCGGATCGGACGATCGACGAGCTGCAGGGCTCGATCAGCCAGGCCTATGCCGGCACGCTGCTGCGGCCGCAGGTTCAGGTGGCGGTCAAATCGACGCAGCCGCTCAAGGTATTTGTGGGGGGCGAGGTCAAGAACCCCGGCGTGTTCGACATGGCGGGCGACAGCGACGCCCTGCGGGCCGTCATCCAGGCCGGCGGCTTCACCAATGGCGCCAAGCGCAATCAGGTTGTGATCATTCGCCGCGGCACGGACGGGCGGGCGATGATGCGGACGGCGGACCTGCTGGCAGGCATCACGCGTCCGGGCGGAACGGATCTGGTGCCTCTGCGCCGGTTCGACGTGGTCTATGTCCCACGCAGCGGCGTGTCGGAGGCCGGTCTCTTCATGCAGCAGTACTTCCGCGACCTGCTGCCCATCAGCTTCAGCTACGCGATCAACGGCGGCAACTGAGCCGATCCTCCCACGGGATCGGCTGACAGTTGAGCCCGTTAGACCGGGCTTAGCCGTGAGCGAGCCATTCGCGAGCTTGACGCTGGGCTTCGGCGACGTCGTCGCTGGCCATTTCTTGCGACAGTTCCTTGCGGTAGGCCTTGGCCTCGATCGAACCGCGCATGGCGGCCAGATTGAACAGCATGTGGGCTGAGACGTAGTCCAGCGGCGCGCCGCCCTGACCGGTCGAATACAGCAGGCCCATGCGGAACAGTTCGTCACCGGTGGACTCAGGCGTCGGCAGGGGCAGCATCACCACGGCGGCCGGCGGTTCTTGCATCATCATCATGGCTTGATCTCCTCTCTCAAGCTCGCCCCGACGTTTTGTCGGTTTTGAGCTTGATGAGAGGAAAGTCCCGCGCGACTGAACATATAGTTAAGCGCGCGGAGAGCATAAATGCCGCACCCCGTTACTCTTTATTGACCCTGATTACTGGGTGTAAATCACAGTATACAGCCCCTTAACGGGCGCGCTGTCCGAACAGGACTCTACGGGCGTCTTCGGCCGCTTTTCCCGAGGATTGCAGGCCTCCAGCCCGTAACTCGGCGCCGAGCTTAAAGCCTTTCTGCACGTTTTCCCGCGCCCCGACCCGCTCGAACCACGTCCTCAAATTGGGGAACTCATCGAGAATAATGCCCTGGTTCTTCCAGGGAACGATCCAGGGCCAGATCATGAAGTCGGCGATAGACAATTGGCCGCAGACGAAATCGCGGCCTTCCAGCTGCTTGTTCAGCACCCCGTACAGGCGGTGCGTCTCGTTGGTGTAGCGGATGGCGCCGTAGGCGATCTGGCGCTGGTCGGCGATGATCGCCGGCGCGTACTGGCGGAAGTGATGCGTCTGGCCGGCCATCGGCCCCAGCCCGCCCATCTGCCACATGACCCACTGGTCGATATTGACGCGGTCCCGCTCGGTCTCGCCGTAGAACTTGCCGGTCTTGCGGGCCAGGTACTGCAGGATGGCCCCGGACTCGAAGATCGAGATCGGCTGGCCATCGGGACCATCCGGATCCACGATGGCCGGCATGCGGTTGTTGGGGCTGATGGCCAGGAACTCGGCCTTGAACTGCTCGCCAGTCCCGATGTTCACCGGGATCATCTCGTAGGGCAGCCCCATCTCCTCCAGGGCGATGGACACCTTCCAGCCGTTGGGCGTGGGCCAGTAGTGCAGCTCGATCGGACGGCTCATCGGCCTTCCCTCCCCGGTCATCGTCGTTGTTACGGAACATGGTCGCGACCGTTCGTTGCGCCAAGTGTGACCCGACGAAAAGCCTGACCGCGCCGTTCAGCCTGGGTTCAGCCGAAGACGGACATTCTGCGTTTCAAGGTCGAGGGAAGTTTCTAGGCGAGGCTCCGCAAGCATCGCCCGACCACTAGGAGAAGACGAGATGAAACGTCTGCTGCTCACCATCGCCGCCGTGGCCTCCGTGGCCGGGCCGCTGGCCTTCACGGCCACCGACGCCGCCGCCCAGGATCGCGGCCGCTGGGAACATCGTGACCGTGACCGCGGCGACCATGGCCGCGATTGGGATCGCGGCCGGGACCGTGACCGCGGCCATTGGGATCGCGATGACCGCCGTGGCGGCGGTTGGGACCGCGGTGACCGCTGGGATCGCGGCCGTCACAACGGCTACTATTATAACAATCGCTGGTCCTACGGCCCGCCGCCGGCCAGCTACTACGGCCGTCCGGGCTTCCGCCCTGGCTATTCGTCGTGGCAGCGCGGCGCATATCTGCCCGGATACTATCGTGACCGCGGCTACGTGGTGAACGATTACTATCGTTACAACCTGCGCGCTCCGCCCCGTGGTTACTATTGGTACCGCACCGGCAATGACTACGTGCTCGCCGCCATCGCCAGCGGCCTGATCTTCGACGTCATCGCCAATCACTAGACCTGACTGCTCTAGAGCAGTTGAAGACGGCGTCCTGGGCTCTGCCTGGGGCGCCGTTTTGCCGCCACGAGCGCCGCAACCTCGCCGCGTGTGAGGCCTAAGCGCCCGATTGCGAAGTCATTTCGACCGCATTGCCAAGCCAGCGTTGGGCTCGCGTCACACTTCGACGCTGCAGCAATACGGTCCCAAGCCCATGAAGACCCTGCGCATCACGACCGCCGCGCTCACTCTGGCCGCCGCCGCCTTTGCCGGCTCGGCTATGGCCCAGACGACGGCCCCGCAGACCACGCCGGCCGACCCGCAACCCAGCATGACCAGCCCGGCTCCGGCCACGACGCTGCCACCGGCCAGCGATCCGTCGACCCAGGCCGCGCCGCCGGCCACCGAAAGCGCCGCTCCGGCCGACAGCGCCGGCACGCCCAGCTCGGCCACCGCGCCGGCGACCCAGGAACCGACGGCCCCGGCCGCCGACGAGAAGGCCGCCAAGAAGAGCAAGAAGCACAAGAAGCCGGCCGAAGAGCCGACTGCGCCCCAATAATAAAAGTTCGCATCAACGAAGAAGGGCCCGCGGTTTTCGCCGCGGGCCCTCGTCATTTCTGGATAGTCGTAACGCCTATTCGGCGACGCCCAGCTTCTTGCGGAGAAGCTCGTTGACCGTGCCGGGGTTGGCCTTGCCGCCCGTGGCCTTCATGACCTGCCCGACGAACCAGCCCAGGGCCTGCGGCTTGTCCTTCACGGCCTCGGCCTTGTCGGGATTGCCGGCGATCAGGTCGTCGATGGCCTTCTCGATGGCGCCGGTGTCGTTGATCTGCACCAGGCCGCGCTTCTCGACGATCTCCGAGGGACGACCTTCGCCGGCCCACATGTGTTCGAAGACCTCCTTGGCGATCTTCGACGAGATGGTGCCGTTCTCGATCAGCTCGACCAGCTGGGCGATGTCCGACGACGGCAGCGGCGAGTTGACGATCTCGTGGCCGCCCGACGACAGCTTCGACAGCAGCTCGTTGGTCACCCAGTTGGAGACCAGCTTGGCGTCACGCCCCTTGGCGGCCGCTTCGAAGTAGTCGGCGCGGTCGCTTTCGATGATCAGCACGCCGGCGTCATAGGCCGACAGGCCGTACTGGCTCTGCAGGCGCGCCTTCTTGGCGTCCGGCAGTTCCGGCAGGGTCGTCTCGAGTTCCTGCACCCAAGTCGGGTCCAGCACCAGCGGCAGCAGGTCCGGATCGGGGAAGTAGCGGTAGTCGTGCGCCTCTTCCTTCGACCGCATCGAGCGGGTCTCGAGCTTGGTCGGGTCGAACAGGCGGGTCTCCTGGTCGATCTTGCCGCCGTCTTCCAGGATCTCGATCTGGCGACGGGCCTCGTACTCGATGGCCTGCTGGATGTAGCGATACGAGTTGACGTTCTTGATTTCGCAGCGCGTGCCCAGGTGCTTGAAGTCGCCGGTCTCGCGGAACTTCTCATAGGCGCCCGGGCGGCAGACCGAGACGTTGACGTCGGCGCGCAGGTTGCCCTTTTCCATGTCACCGTCGCAGGTGCCCAGGTAGACGAGGATCGTGCGCAGCTTCTTCACATACGCCGCCGCCTCTTCCGAGGTGCGCATGTCGGGCTTGGAGACGATCTCCATCAGCGCCGTGCCCGCGCGGTTCAGGTCGACATAGGTCGCGTTCGGATCCTGGTCGTGCAGCGACTTGCCCGCGTCCTGTTCCAGGTGCAGGCGCTCGATACGCACGTCGAAGGTCGTGCCGTCGTCGCGTTCGACGGTGACAACGCCTTCGCCGACGATCGGCTGGTCGAACTGGCTGATCTGATAGCCCTGCGGCAGATCGGGATAGAAGTAGTTCTTGCGGTCGAAACGGCTCTTCAGATTGATCTGCGCCTTCAGGCCCAGGCCCGTCTTCACCGCCTGCTCGACGCAGAACTTGTTCAGGACCGGCAGCATGCCCGGCATGGCCGCGTCCACGAGGCTGACCTGCTCATTCGGACCCGCGCCGAAACCGACGGCGGCGCCCGAGAAGAGCTTGGACTTGCTGGCGACCTGAGCGTGCACCTCGAGACCGAGGACCATTTCCCAGGGGCCGGTGCGGCCTTGGATCACTTTGGAATCTTGCGTCATGGCCGTCTCTCTACATCAAGCGGGCCGGGCCGGAAAAGCTCTGGGACGTCATCCGAAGCATCTTCTCCGTTGCAAGGCCCACAAGGCTTTGCGCTAGCTCAGAGTAAGCGAAACCGTTCGATTTGCGACTTCTTTGAATAAGGCCGGATTGAGTCAAATCCGGCGCCATTGCGAGGCAAGGGAACCGCTGAGTTATCGCACCGTTCATTTTCTCGAACAGCTCACTCACGGAGGTAGAAATGCCCACCGCTCGCACCATTCGCCCGACTCTTAATTTCGACGCCCCGGAACCGGTCGTTGCGACTGATCCGAATGCTTCGGCTCTGTTTCCCGCGCAGCCGATCTATGCTCGCACGCCCAAGAAGAAAGCGAGCAGCAACCTGCCGCTTCTGGTCGGCGCGCCGATCGTCGCCGTCGTCGCCGGCGGCATGATCTGGGCCATGACGGCCAATCGCACCGAGGCTCCGACCGATCCGGCCTCGCTGAAGACCGCTGCCGCCGAAAGCCCGCCCCCGGCTAGCGCCACACCGGTCCCGGCCAGCGCCGCCACGACCCCGGCCCCGATCCCGCAGCCGACCGAACTGGCCGCCGCTGACCCTGCTCCGGTCGCCCGCACGGCCCCGGTTCGCTCGACGGCCCCGGCCCGCCCGGCCGCTCGCCGCGCGGCTCCGGTCGAGAGCGCCCCGGCCGCCGACAGCGCTTCGGCTAATGTCAGCGCCACCGTCCCGGCCGCCCCGCCGGCCGTGAGCGCCCCGATCGCCGAGCCGGCTCCGCTGGTCATCCCGGCCCCGGCCGCTCCGGCCCCGGCTGAACCCGCCGCGCCGATGTAAGTCAGGGTCCCACGCCCCGATAATGAAGAAGGGCGGCTCCGCGAGGAGCCGCCCTTTTCAGTTTACCACCACTTCTCGGCCTTGGCCGTGAAGCCCGCGGCCTTCTCGACCGCCCCGGCGACCGAGAACACCGTGGCCTCGTCCAGAGGCTTGCCGATGATCTGCAGGCCCAGCGGCAGGCCGTTGGCGTCGAGGCCCGCAGGCAGCGACAAACCTGGCAGGCCCGCCAGGTTCGTCGTCACCGTGAAGACGTCGTTCAGATACATGGCAATCGGGTCGTTGCTGTTCTCGCCCAGGCCGAACGCCGCAGACGGCGCGGTCGGGGTGAGGATCGCGTCGCACTTCTGCCAGGCGTTGTCGAAGTCCTCGGCGATGCGGCGACGCACCTTCAGGGCCTTCAGATAGTAGGCGTCGTAGTAGCCGGCGCTCAGGACATAGGTGCCGATCAGGATGCGGCGCTTGACCTCGTCGCCGAAGCCCGACGCGCGGGTGTGCTCGTAGATCTCGGTCAGGTTGGCGCCGTCTTCGCGCAGGCCGTAACGCATGCCGTCATAGCGGGCCAGGTTCGAGGACGCCTCGGCCGGGGCCACGATGTAGTAGGCCGGCAGGGCGTACTTGGTGTGCGGCAGGCTGATGTCGACGATTTCGCAGCCGGCTTCCTTCAGCCAGGCGATGCCGTCGGCCCACAGTTTCTCGATCTCGGCCGGCATGTTGTCGACGCGGTATTCCTTGGGGATACCGATCTTCAGGCCCTTCACCGACTTGCCCACAAACTGGGTGAAGTCCGGAACGGCGATGTCCAGGCTGGTCGAGTCCTTGGGGTCATGACCCGCCATCGAGGTCAGCAGCAGGGCCGCGTCTTCGACGGTCTTGGCGATCGGGCCAGCCTGGTCCAGCGAGCTGGCGAACGCGACGACGCCCCAGCGCGAGCAACGGCCATAGGTCGGCTTGATGCCGACGGTGCCGGTGAAGGCGGCCGGCTGGCGGATCGAGCCGCCGGTGTCGGTGGCCGTGGCGCCCAGGCACAGATCGGCGGCGACGGCCGCGGCCGAACCACCGGACGAACCGCCAGGCGTCAGCGCCTTGTTGCTGTTGCTTGCGCGCCAGGGATTGGTGACCGGGCCGAAGTAGCTGGTCTCGTTCGACGAGCCCATGGCGAACTGGTCAAGGTTCAGCTTGCCCAGCATCACCGCGCCGTCGCGCCACAGCTGGCTGGTCACGGTCGACTCATAGGTCGGCA
Organism: Caulobacter sp. GW821-FHT10A06; assembly: GCF_059415805.1. Lineage (NCBI taxonomy): Bacteria > Pseudomonadati > Pseudomonadota > Alphaproteobacteria > Caulobacterales > Caulobacteraceae > Caulobacter > Caulobacter sp. GW821-FHT10A06. The sequence goes on along the minus strand of NZ_JBWKNY010000005.1, from coordinate 592,539 downwards.
CGAAGTTCTCGAGGATCTTCGAGCAGGCCGTGGTCCGCACGCCGTCGGTGCAGAAGAGGTCCTTCACCCCAAGCGGCGCGCCTTCCAGCGGGCCGGCTTCGCCCAGCGCCCGGCGGGCGTCGGACTTGGCGGCCATGTCCAGCGCCTTGTCCGGGGTTTCCAGGATGTAGGCGTTCAGGCCGCGCGCGGCCTCGATGGCCTCGATGTGGGCCTGGGTGAGTTCGACCGAGGAGAACTCGCGCTTGGCCAGGCCGTCGACGGCGGCCTTCAGGGTCAGCTTCGTCAGCGAACTCATTATTCCACGACCTTCGGCACGACGAAGAAGTTGTTGATCGACTTGGGGGCGTTGCTGGTCACGCGGGCCGGATCGCCGCCCATGGTGACGACGTCCTCGCGCAGCGGCAGGCCGGCGGCCACGACGCTGGTCAGCGGCTCGCAGCCGTCGGTGTCGACCTCGGCCAGCTGCTCGATCCAGGTCATGATGCCGTTGAGCTCATTGGCCAGGGCCTCGATGCGCTCTTCGGGTTCGGCGATGCGGGCGAGCCGGGCGACCTTCCGCACCGTGGCGGCGTCAATGGCCATGGGGATCTCCTGAAATTCGAGAGCGTGGGTTAGCGGTCCCCGCGCGAGGTTTCAAGCACGCCGGCTACTGTATAAGGAGAGACATGCCCGTTCTCGACATCGCGGACTTCGCCGCCGCCCTCCCCGAATATGCGCCGATCGTGGGTCTGGACCCCGGCGAGAAGACCATCGGGGTCGCCGTCTCCGACGTCACCCGCACGGTCGCCAGCCCCCTGGCCCTGATCGAAAAGACCAAGTTCACCCAGGACGCCGAGGCGCTGTTCAAGCTGATGGACAGCCGCGGCGCCATCGGCATCGTCGTCGGCCTGCCGATGAACATGGACGGCACCGAGGGTGTCCGTTGCCAGTCCAACCGCGCCCTGGCCCGCAACCTGCTGCGCATCAAGCCCGACCTCCCCATCACCTTCTGGGACGAGCGCCTGTCGACGGCGGCGGTGACGCGGGTGCTGATCGACGAGCATGACATCTCTCGCAAGCGCCGTGACGAGGTCGTGGACAAGATGGCGGCGGGCTGGATCCTGCAGGGCGCGCTGGAGCGGTTGCGGTCGCTCTGAACATCCCGGTAGCTGTGGAGCGAACGGCGCCACAGCTTCCCTTCCCCTCCAAAGCCGCCTATGACGCGGGCTCATGACGGCTTCAGCCCATGACCCCGCCCGCGCGGCCATCGATACGATCCGCGCCCGCGTCTTCGAATTCCCCAAACGCCACTTCCTGTCCGCCGGCGACCTGAACGCGCTTCAGGCCACCGACCTGCTGGACCTGGCCGATGCGTTCGTCGCCTTCAACCGGCAGACGTCCAAGAGCCTGGACCTTCTGCACGGCCGGACGCTGATGAATCTGTTCTTCGAGAACAGCACCCGCACCCAGAGCTCGTTCGAGCTGGCCGGCAAGCGGCTGGGCGCCGATGTCGTCAACATGAACCCCAAGACCTCGTCGGTCGCCAAGGGCGAGACCCTGATCGACACCGCGGTCACGCTGAACGCCATGCGCCCAGACCTGCTGGTCGTGCGTCACGCCTCGTCGGGCGCGGCCAGCCTGCTCAGCCAGAAGGTCAGCGGCCACGTGGTCAATGCCGGCGACGGCCAGCACGAGCACCCGACCCAGGCCCTGCTGGACGCCCTGTCGATCCGCCGCGCCTTCGGCCGGGTCTCGGGCCTGACCGTGGCGATCTGCGGCGACGTGCTGCACAGCCGCGTGGCGCGCTCGAACGTCGCCCTGCTGCACACCCTGGGCGCCAGCGTGCGCCTGGTCGGGCCGCCCACCCTGATGCCGGCCCAGGCCGAACGCTGGGGCGTCACCGTCCACCACGACATGAAGTCGGGCCTGGCCGGCGCCGACGTGGTCATGATGCTGCGCCTGCAGCTGGAGCGGATGCAGGGCGCCTTCGTGCCCTCGACCCGTGAGTATTTCCGCTTCTACGGCCTGGACCGCGAGAAGCTGGCCCGCGCCGCGCCGGGGGCCAAGGTCATGCACCCCGGCCCCATGAACCGGGGCGTCGAGATCGACAGCGACGTCGCTGACGATCCGGCCGTCAGCCTGATCCAGGACCAGGTGGAGATGGGCGTCGCCGCCCGCATGGCCGTGCTGACCAGCCTTGCCGCCCGTATCGAAAAGGTCGGCCAATGACCGCGCCTCAGCCCCTCGCCCTCGTCAACGCCCGCCTGGTCGATCCGGAAAGCGGCTATGACGGCCCCGGCGGCGTCATCGTCTCCGAAGGCGTCATCAGCGACGTCGCCAAGGGCCGCGAGTTCGGCAAGCTGTCCAAGGCCGTGCGGGTCGTCGACTGCGGCGGCGCCCTCTTGGCCCCCGGCCTGATTGATCTGCGCGTCCGCACCGGCGAGCCCGGAGCCGAGACCAAGGAGACCCTGGCCTCGGCGGCGAAAGCCGCGGCGGCCGGCGGCGTCACCTCGATGGTCGTCCAGCCCGACACCGCCCCGGCCATCGACGATCCCAGCGTCGTCGACTTCATCCTGCGCCGGGCCCGCGACATCGACAGCGCCCGCATCCTGGTGGCCGGCGCGGCGACCAAGGGCCTGCAAGGCGAGCAGATGGCCGAGATCGGCCTGATGCGCGAGGCCGGCTGCGTCTATGTCACCGACGCGGGCAAGCCCATCGTCGACAGCAAGGTCATGCAGCGCGTCCTGACCTATGCCAAGGGCTTCGACGCCCTGCTGGCCCACCGTCCGATGGACCCGTGGCTGGCCAAGGGCGGCGCGGCGACCGGCGGCGAGTTCGCCGGCCGCATGGGCCTGCCCTCGATCTCGCCGATGGCCGAGCGGATCATGCTGGAGCGCGACGTCGCCCTGCTGGAAGCCACCGGCGGCAAGCTGCTGGTCGACCAGATCACCAGCGCTCAAGCGCTGGAAACCCTGGACCGCGCCAAGAAGAAGGGCTTGCGGATCAGCGCCTCGGTGTCGATCAACCACCTGTCCTTCAACGAGCTGGACATCGGCGACTACCGCACCTTCGCCAAGCTGAACCCGCCCCTGCGCGGCGAGGACGACCGCCAGGCGCTGATCGAGGCCCTGGCCAGCGGCCTGATCGACATCATCGTCTCGGCCCACAACCCGGCCCCGGCCGAAGACAAGCGTCTGCCGTTCGACGAAGCCTCCCCTGGCGCGGTGGGTCTGGAAACCCTGCTGCCGGCGATGCTGAGCCTGTACCACGACGAGCGCATCGCCCTGGTCGACCTGATCCGCGCCGTCACCCTGGCTCCGGCCGAACTGCTGGGCCTGCGCGGCGGCCGTATCGCGCCGGGCGCGCCGGCGGACCTGGTTTTGTGCGATATCGACGCGCCGATCATCATCGACGCCGCCCGCCTGCTGTCGAAGTCCAAGAACTCGCCATTCGACGGGCGTAGGTTGCAAGGCCAGGTGCTGATGACGGTGGTCGACGGCCGCGTGGTGCATCGGGCGGAGGGGTAGGTAATCTGCTCCCCCGCGATGCGGGGGAGCTGTCGCGTAGCGACTGAGGGGGCTAATGCGGCCTCGATCCAGCTCGCCCCCTCCGGCCCTCCGGGCCACCTCCCCCGCATCGCGGGGGAGGAGATTTGGAGGCATCCCGAGTCTGCACTACACCTAACGCCACAACTCTCGCTTGCGCAGCGGTTGAATTCGCGCGCAACTCGCCTTAGGGTCGAAACGTGCAAGATCTCGTCGCCGCCACCTATCTGACGCTCGCCATCACCATCGTCGGCGGCTACCTGCTCGGGTCGATCCCGTTCGGGCTGATCGCCACGCGGCTGGGCGGGGCTGGCGACATCCGGCAGATCGGCTCGGGCAATATCGGCGCGACCAACGTGCTGCGCTCGGGCCGCAAGGACCTGGCGGCCATCACCCTGCTGGGTGACGCGGGTAAGGGCGTGGTCGCGGTGCTGCTGGCCCGTTATCTGACCCACGGCAATCCAGCGGTGATCGCCCTGGCCGGCGGCGCGGCGTTCCTGGGCCACCTGTTCCCCGTCTGGCTGAAGTTCAAGGGCGGCAAGGGCGTGGCCACCTTCTACGGCGTGCTGCTCAGCGCCTGCTGGCCGGTGGGCGTCGCCGCCGGCGCGACCTGGCTGGCCATGGCCTTCCTGTTCCGCATCAGCTCGCTGGCGGCCCTGACCGCCGCCGTGCTGGCCGCGCCGTTCGCCCTGGCCTTCGACCAGCCCTATCCGATGGTGGGCCTGGGCCTGTTCATGGCCGTGCTGATCTTCATCCGCCACCACGAGAACATCGCCCGCCTGCTCAAGGGCCAGGAGCCCAAGATCGGCAAGAAGAAGGACGCGGCGCCCCCGCCCGTCGCCGACGCGCCGTGACGGTCGGCCGGCTCTCGGACATCCAGCGCTTCGCCTGGCTGCGCCTGGCGCGCACCGAGACCGTCGGCCCCGTCGCCTTCGACCACCTGATCGCCCGCTACGGCACGCCCGAGCGGGCCCTCTCCGCCCTTCCCGATCTCTCCAGACGCGGCGGCCGCGCCGTGCCGCTGTCCCTGCCGCCGCGCGAGGCGATCGAGCAGGAGCTTGAGGCCGGCGCGAAGCTGGGCGCGCGCCTGATCTGCGGCTGTGAGCCCGACTTCCCGCCGCGCCTGGCCGCCCTGGATCCGCCGCCGCCGGTCCTCTGGACGCTGGGCCGCGCCGAACTGCTGTCCGAACCCAGCCTGGCCATCGTCGGCGCCCGCATCGCCTCGGCCGCCGGCCAGCGTTTCGCCCGCCAACTGGCCACCGACCTGGGGACCGCCGGCTATGTCGTCGTATCCGGCATGGCGCGCGGCATCGACGGCGCGGCGCATGAAGGGTCGCTGACCACCGGCACGATCGCCGTGCTGGGCGGCGGGGTCGGCGACGTCTATCCGCCCGAGCACGACAAGCTGCACGCCCGCCTGGCCGCCGAGGGCTGCGTCGTCTCCGAAAGCGCGCCCGACCGCCGCGCCCAGGCCAAGGACTTCCCGCGCCGCAACCGCATCATCTCGGGCCTGTCGTGCGGTGTCATCGTGGTCGAGGCCGAGCTGAAGTCCGGCTCGCTGATCACCGCCCGCCTGGCCGCCGAGCAGGGCCGCGACGTCTTCGCCGTGCCCGGCTCGCCGCTGGACCCGCGCTCGAAGGGCACCAACGACCTGATCCGCCAGGGCGCGATCCTGTGCGAGGGGGCCGAGGACGTGCTGCGCTCGCTGTCGGGCCAGATCCACCTGCGCGAGCGCGATCGCGGCTACGAATCCCAGCCGGATACCGACATCGACCACGACGCCCTGCGCGAGCGGGTCGCCGCCCTGCTCTCGCCCACGCCGGTGTCGCGCAACGACCTGGTGCGCGCCGCCGGCGCCCCGGTCTCGGCCGTGATGGCGGCCCTGGTCGAGCTCAGCCTGGCCGGCCGCGCGGAACTGCTGGACGGCGGCATGGCGGCTGGCGTTTAACCTCCTTCCGAGTCGGAGGGAGCGTCCATGGAAGCCCAGGCCATCGAAGACATGTTCGGCGTCGCCGTCGCCGCCAGCGCCGAGGGTCGGTTGGACGACGCCGAGGCCGCCTTCCGCGCCGTGCTGGTCATGAGCCCCGGCCACGACGAGGCCCTGTTCGGCCTGGGCCTGGCCTTGATGCAGACGAGACGCTTTGCAGAAGCTGTCGAGCCGCTGGCTCGGGCGGCTGACGCCTCAGACGATCCGATCCGCCACCAATGCCTGGCCCAGGCTCAGTTCCTGACCGGCGACTTCGCCGGCGCCGCCGCGACCTTCGCCGCCGCCGAAGCCGTAGAGCCCGTGCCTGAAGGCGCCCGCCTGACCTGGGCCCGCGCCGCCGCCTATGCCGCGCTCGACGGCGCGTCTGCGCAGGAGGCCCTGGACCTCTACGCTCGCATCGCCGGGTCCGACGCCGAGGATCCGGAAACCGTGGCCCGCGAGAGCTTCGGCATCCTGGTGGCCTTCCAGCGCCTGGACGCCGCCCGCGCCCTGGGCGCCTGGCTGGAGGCGCGCAACCCCGCCGACACGATCCGGGCGCACGAGCTGCGGGTGCTGGTCGAGCCGGGCATCGACAAGGCCCCGGCGTCCTACGTCGAGGCGCTGTTCGACGGCTTCGCCGAGCGCTTCGACCATCAGCTGGTCGACATGCTGGGCTACGAGGCCCCCGCCCTGCTGGCCGAGCTGATCGCGCAACACGGCCAAAAATTTGAACGCATCCTGGACCTGGGCTGCGGCACGGGCTTGGCCGGGCCGCACCTCAAGCGGTTCGGCGGCCGGCTGACCGGCGTCGACCTGTCCTCGGGCATGCTGGCCAAGGCCGCCGAGCGCGGCGGCTACTATGCCCTGATCCAAGACGAGGCCGTAACCTTCCTGGAGAGCAACCCCGGCGCCTTCGACCTGATCTTTTCCGCCGACGTGCTGATCTATTTCGGCGACCTAGCGCCCTTGTTCGCCGCCGCTGCGGCGGCGCTGGCGCCCGGCGGCCTGATGGCGGTCAGCACCGAGCTTGGCCAAGACGGCTGGACCCTGCTGCCCTCGGCCCGCTACGCCCACGGCGACGCCTATGTCCAGGCGAGCGCCTCCGGCTTCCGGATCCTCGAGCGCCAGGAAATCCCGCTGCGTCGCGAAGGCGCGGACGTCACCGTCGGCTGCCTGTACCTGCTCGAGCGCCTCTAGCCTCCTCGCCGCGCGCCCTTGGCGAACAGCAGGTCCGACCACTTCCAGTGACCACCGCCCAGCACGAAGCGGGCGCCGCCGGGGCCGTCGTTCAGCGAGATCAATACCAGGCCGCGCACCGGCTCGGCCTTGCAGGCGGCCGGGGCGAAGGCGACCTCCATCATGATCATCTCGCGCAAACCGGCCAGGCCGTCGCCCTCCTCGCCCGTGACCCGCGCCCAGTCGCCGCTCCACACCAGGGGTGCGCGGCCGGCGCCGACCGTGGCGCTGTGGGCCCGCATCAGCGAAGCGCGAGCGCGCGGGTTCTTGCGCAGGCCCTCCTGCAGCAGCCGGACCATGTCGCAGCCGTCCCCGCCGCCGCCCCCGCCGCTGCCTGAACCAGCCCTCGCCGCGCCCTGCAGCTCGGAATCACCCAGGCCCATGACCGGACTGGGGGCCGGATCACGACTGGCCACCAGGGTCGGGACGTTCTTGGGCGGCGCCTTGGTCACCCGCAGCGGCGAGCGCGGCGCCGCCTTGGGCTTGTCCTTGGGCTTTTCGGGCGACGGTGGTTTGGCCGGGGCCTTCACCGGCGACTTGGGGGCGTCATGCGGCGCGGGCGGCGGCGGAGGGGGTGGCGGCGGCGGCGGAGGTGGCGGTGGGGGATCGACCAGCGTCACCATCACCGATGGCGGCTCAGGCGTCGGCGGCGTCACATGGGCGGCCATCAGCACCGCCACGGCGGCGACGTGCGCGCCAACGCTCACGATCAAGGCCACGCCTTTCCGGCCGCGTCGTCTCCACTGCGCCATCAATCCGCCGCGTCACAGGCCGAAGCGCCGGCCCAAGCCACGACTTTGGCCACGCTCCCGCGTCAGGAACGTGGCGATTGGTCTAGCTTGAAGAGAGGCGTCTTAGACCGACAGGTCCACCAGCAGCCCCGTCCCCGCGGCCGGCGCGGCGCGCACGGCTTGCTTCAGCCGATCGGCGATTTCCGCGCGTTCGGCGTTCGAGGTCACGGCCTTGATCGGTTGGACCGGCGAGACATAGGCCTCGGTGGCGATCCGGTTCACGCTCAGGTCCATTGGGATCCGGTCATAAAACGACGTCCCGATGCTCACACAACGGTCTTAACAAGCGGCTAAGCGCTGCCGTTTCTACCGGCCTGCGTTGACAGACCCCTAGCCGGGCCCCACTTTCCCGGCGCTCGCCTCCAGGGCGATCGCTTTGCTTGCAGCCCAGAGTCAGAATGAACGTCGTCGTCGTCGAGAGCCCGGCCAAGGCCAAGACCATCAACAAGTACCTCGGGTCCGACTACACGGTTCTCGCCTCGTACGGTCACATCCGTGACTTGCCGTCCAAGGACGGTTCGGTCGAACCGGACAACGACTTCGCCATGAGCTGGGAGGTCGACGCCAAGGCTTCCAAGCGGGTCAGCGACATCGTCGACGCCCTGAAGAAGGCCGACCGCCTGATTCTGGCCACCGACCCGGATCGCGAAGGGGAAGCGATCAGCTGGCACGTCCTGGAAGTGCTGAACAAGAAGAAGGCGCTGAAGGACAAGGCCGTCCAGCGCGTCACCTTCAACGCCATCACCAAGACGTCCGTGCTGGAGGCCATGGCCAATCCGCGCGACGTCGACATGGAGCTGGTCGAGGCCTATCTGGCCCGCCGCGCCCTCGACTACCTGGTCGGCTTCACCCTCTCGCCGGTGCTGTGGCGGAAGCTGCCGGGCAGCCGCTCGGCCGGCCGCGTGCAGTCGGTCTGCCTGCGCCTGATCGTCGACCGCGAGATCGAGATCGAGCGCTTCAAGACCCAGGAATATTGGACCGTCGACGCCGACGTCTCGGCCGGCGCCGATCCGTTCCTGGCCCGCCTGGTCAAGCACGAAGGCAAGAAGCTCACCAAGTTCGACCTGAACAACGAGACCTCGGCCCTGGCCGCCAAGGCCGCCGTCGGCGCGGCCGTGTTCAAGGTCGCCGCCGTCGAGAAGAAGCCCGGCAAGCGCTCACCCGCCCCGCCCTTCACCACCTCGACCCTGCAGCAGGAAGCCGCCCGCAAGCTGGGCTTCAGCGCCCAACGCACCATGCAGGCCGCCCAGAAGCTGTACGAAGGCATCGACATCGGCGGCGAGACCGTCGGTCTGATCACCTACATGCGTACGGACGGCGTGTCGGTCGAGCCGGAAGGCATCGCCGAGGCGCGCAGCGTGATCGGCAAGGTCTATGGCGACACCTACGTCCCCGAAACCCCGCGCTACTACAAGGCCAAGGCCAAGAACGCCCAGGAGGCCCACGAAGCCATCCGCCCGACCAGCCTGAACCGCAACCCGGGCTCGCTGCGTCTGGAGTCGGACCTGGGCCGCCTGTACGAGCTGATCTGGAAGCGGATGATCGCCTCCCAGATGGAAAGCGCCCGCATCGAGCGCACCACGGTCGACCTGGAGAGCGCCGACGGCCAGACCGGCATGCGCGCCACGGGTCAGGTCGTGCTCTTCCCCGGCTATCTGGCCGTCTATGAAGAAGGCCGCGACGACGAGGGCGACGAGGACAGCGCCCGCCTGCCGATGATCGAGGAAGGCGCCGCCGCCAAGGTCATCGAGGCCCGCGCCGACCAGCACTTCACCGAACCGCCGCCGCGCTATTCGGAAGCCAGCCTGGTCAAGAAGATGGAAGAGCTGGGGATCGGCCGTCCGTCGACCTACGCCTCGGTCCTGACCGTGCTGCGCGACCGCGAATACGTGAAGATGGACAAGCAGCGCTTCGTCCCCGAGGACAAGGGCCGCCTGGTCACCGCGTTCCTGGAGCAGTTCTTCAAGCGCTACGTCGAATACGACTTCACCGCCGCCCTGGAAGAGCAGCTGGACCTGGTGTCGGACGGCAAGCTGGACTGGAAACAGTTCCTCCGCGACTTCTGGAAGGACTTCCACGCCGCCGTCGGCGAGATCGCCGAGTTGCGCACGACCAACGTCCTGGACGCGCTGAACGAGGCCTTGGGTCCGCACATCTTCCCGGACAAGGGTGATGGCAGCAATCCGCGCCTGTGCCCGACCTGCGGCTCGGGTCAGCTGTCGCTGAAGACCGGCAAGTTCGGGGCCTTCATCGGCTGCTCGAACTATCCCGAATGCCGCTACACCCGCCAGCTGGGCGTGTCGGAAGGCGACGGCGAGGCCGAGAGCGCCGACAAGGAACTGGGGACCAACCCGGTGACCGGCCTGGCCGTGTGGCTGAAGAACGGCCGCTTTGGTCCTTATGTCGAGGAACTGGCCGCCGCCGACAGCGGCGAGAAGCCCAAACGCTCGTCCCTGCCCAAGGGCTGGATCGCCTCGGCCATGGACCTGGAGAAGGCCCTGCGCCTGCTCTCGCTGCCGCGTGAAGTCGGCAAGCACCCGGACGACGGCAAGGTCATCACGGCGGGCCTGGGACGCTTCGGACCGTTCGTGCTGCACGACGGCACCTACGCCAATCTGGAGAACGCCGACGAGGTGTTCGACGTCGGTTTGAACCGCGCCGTGGCCATCCTGGCCGACAAGCGGGCCGGCGGCGGACGTCCGCAGCGCGGCGCCGCGGCGGCTCTGGCCGAGCTCGGCAACCACCCCGAGGACGGTAAGCCGGTGCGCGTGCTGTCGGGCCGCTTTGGCCCATACATCAAGCACGGCGACACCAACGCCAATGTGCCCAAGGGCAAGGACCCGGCCTCCATCACCATGGACGAGGCCGTGGCCCTGATCGCCGAGCGCGCCGCCAAGGGCGGTGGCAAGAAACCGGCGAAGAAGGCTGCTGCCCCGAAGAAGGCCGCCGCCAAGGCTGAAGGCGACGCTCCAGCCAAGAAGACGGCCGCGAAGAAGCCGGCAGCCAAAAAGCCTGCGGCGAAGAAGGCCGCGCCCAAGGCTAAGGCCGCCGCCGAGACGACCGAGGACGGCGCCGCCCCTTGGGACGACGAAGCCTAATCTGTTCAGTTTGACGGCAGGGGAGTAGAGTTCAGGCATGACGACGCTGGAACGTCCCCTGCCGCTGCATGTCGTGGTGTCCGCGCTGATCCTGTGCTGCGTGGGCGGCTTCGCCATGGGCCTGACCAACGCCATGAAGATCGATCGCGGCGGCCTGGAAACCTCCAAGCAGCCGCTGGCCGAGGTCTCGGGCGTGCCGGTCAAGGACGCCGCCCCCGCCCTCGCCTACGAGCCGCCGCCGGTCGAGAAGCCCAAGCCCAAGGCCGTCGAGGTCGAGACCGCCGAACAGGAAGCCCCGATCGCTTCCCCGGTCGTCGAGGCTCCGCCTTCGACACCCACGCCCGCCGCCGCTCCGGCTGCGGCGAAGCCCGCCGAACCGACGCCGCCGCGCTCGATCGAAGACCTGTACTAGGGTCCCACTAGGCCCCACGTCTGGCCATCCGCCCCCGTAACGGGGTAAGGCAGGACATGGCCAAACTTCGCCCGACCAAGACTTTCAAGCCCAAGCCGCCCGCCGGTCTGCCTGACCGCGAGACGCTGATCGCGTTCCTGCGCGACGCCGGCGAGAGCGGCAAGGCCGACATCGCCCGCCACTTCGGCCTCAAGGGCGCTGACCGCCGGGCCCTGCGCGAGATGATCCGCGAACTGGAGGCCCAGGGCGCGCTGGCCAAGCGCGGCCGCAAGGGCTTCGCGGAAGCCGGCTCCCTGCCGCCGGTGGGCGTGGCTGACGTGGTCGATCGCGATGGCGACGGCGAGCTCTACGTCAAACTGACCAAGTCCGACGACGACGTGCCCAATGTCCGCCTGGCCCCGACCAAGGGCGAGGCCGCGGCCGGCGCGCCGGGGCTGGGCGACCGCCTGCTGGTCCGCTTCGATCGCCTGGAGACCGGCGAGTTCGAAGCCAAGCTGATCAAGAAGCTGGGTCAGAGCGCCCACAAGGTGCTGGGCGTCATCCGCAAGCACCGCAAGGAAATCCGCGTCGAGCCGGTCGACCGCAAGTCCAAGGACGTCCTGGTCCTGGACCCTAGCGTCGCCCACGACTTCAAGGACGGCGATCTGGTCCTCGCCCAGGTCGGCACGCATGGCGGTCGTTATGGTCCCAAGCCCGGCAAGGTGCTGGAGGTGGTCGGCACCGAGAATGATCCCCGCGCCGCCTCGCTGATCGCCATCCATAGCCACGGCATCCCGACCGGCTTCTCCGAAGCCGCCGAGGCCGAGGCCAAGACCGCCGTCGAGCCGACGCTGACGGGTCGCGAAGACCTGCGGCATCTGCCGTTCGTGACCATCGACCCGGTGGACGCTCGCGACCACGACGACGCCGTCTTTGCCCACCGCGACGAGGACGCGACCAATGTCGACGGCTGGGTGGTCTGGGTGGCCATCGCCGACGTCGCCGCCTATGTGCGCCCCGGTTCGGCCCTGGACCGTGACGCCCGCGAGAAGGGCAACAGCGTCTACTTCCCCGACCGGGTCGAGCCGATGCTGCCCGAGACCCTGTCCAACGGACTGTGCTCCCTGCGCGAAGCTGAGAACCGCGCCACGCTGGCCGTGCGGATGGTGTTCGACAAATCGGGCCGCAAGAAGGGCCACAAGTTCGTGCGCGGCCTGATGCGCTCGGCCGCCAAGCTGTCCTACGAGCAGGCCCAGTCGGCCATCGACGGCCAGCCGGACGACAAGTCCGGCCCGCTGCTGGAGCCGATCCTGCAGCCGTTGTGGGAAGCCTACCGGACGATGAAGATCGGCCGCGACGCCCGCTCGCCCCTGGCGATCGAGAGCGACGAGCGCCGGATCATCATCCGCGAGGGCGAGATCCTCTCGATCACCAAGCGCGCCAGCCTGGAAGCCCACAAGCTGATCGAGGAGATGATGGTGCAGGCCAATGTCTGCGCCGCCGAGAGCCTGGAGGCCAAGCGCTCGCCCCTGATCTACCGGGTGCACGACACGCCCAGCCTGGAGAAGATGCAGAACCTCTCCGACTTCCTGCAGACGCTGGAGATCCGCTGGGACAAGGGCCAGGCCCCGCAGACCTCGCGCTTCAACAAGCTGCTGGACGAGACGCGCGAGGGGGCCAATGCGGCGATCATCAATGAGGTGGTCCTGCGCACCCAGATGCAGGCCCACTACAACAGCGAGAACATCGGCCACTTCGGCCTGAACCTGGCCAAGTACGCCCACTTCACCAGCCCGATCCGGCGTTATGCCGACCTGATCGTCCACCGGGGCCTGATCCGGGCGCTGGGCCTGGGCGACGACGGCCTCACCGATCAGGACATCGCCCAGATCAAGGACACGGCCGAGGTCATCACCCACGCCGAGCGCCGGGCCATGGCCGCCGAGCGCGACGCCACCGACCGCTACATCGCCGCCTTCCTGGCCGACCGCGTGGGCGCGACCTTCGCGGGCCGGGTCACCGGGGTCACGCGCTTTGGCCTGTTCATCAAGCTGGCCGACACCGGCGCCGACGGCCTGGTGCCGGTCTCGACCCTGGGCGAGGAGTTCTTCGTCCACGACGAGAAGCTGCACGCCCTGGTCGGCGACCGGACCGGCCAGCGCTGGACGCTGGGCATGAACGTCGAGGTCAAGCTGGTCGAGGCCACGCCCGTGACCGGCGGCCTGCTGTTCGAGATGCTCAGCGACCCGATGCCGGCCGATCCGAAGATGCCGCGTCCTCGGTTGGGGGCGAGGCGGCAGGCGGCGGTGAAGCCGCGCGGCGGGCTGCCGAAGGGTGTTCGGCGCGGCAAGCGGCGCTAGCTAGTTGGCGCGGATCGCCGCCTCCAGGCGATCCGCCATCATCTTCTGGTCCGCGACCGACGGGTGCCAGTGGCAGGCGCCGCGGTCCATGTCGGTGATCCGCACGGCCTTGGCGCCGGTGCGGTCGGCGACCTGCGCGACGTCCTCGGCGAACGTGTCGCCGGCGATCAGGAACACCCGCGCGCCGGGCCGGCTGGCCTTCAGCCCCTGGACGAAGGTCACGTAGGTCTCGCGGTAGTCATGCCGCAACGCCGCCTCGTCGGCCCAGGCCTCGCCGGCATGCAGGGGTGTGGAGAAGTCGTTGGTGCCCAGGCCAATGACCACCACATCCGGCTTCCAGGCGTCGTTCGCCGCGCGCGGCTCGGCCTGCCCCGGGATCACGCGCGGGAACAGGAACGGCAGCGGCTCGCCGGCCGCCACACCGTTGTAGTTCCGCACCACACCCCGGCCCGAGAAAGCCTCGATGCGGTAGTCGGCGTTCAGACGGCTCGCCAGGATCGGCCCGAAGGCCAGGCTGGTGTCGGTCAGGTCGTGGACCTGCTGCTCGGTGCAGTCGCGGCTGGTCGAGCGCACGCCGTAGCCGACCGTGTGGGAGTCGCCGATGAACTCCATCCGGCGCGGGCGACTAGTCGCGGGCAGCGCCCTGCCCTGCTCGACGAAGAACCCTTCGAACCGCGCCAAGCCGGTCTGGCTCTCGGTCAGCTTGTCCAGGCGCACGACGTGCGGGCCGGGACCCAGGTCGCCTAGTTTCAGACGGGTCTCGCCGGGATTGGCCAGCTCGGCCTTGCGGACGCCATCGACGCTGACGGCCAGGTGCTCGGCGCCGGGCTGGACCGCGATCTCGACCTCGGGACCCGTGAAGCGTCCTTCGAAATAGACCCCCGGCCAGCCGAAGTCGTAAGCCCCCTCCGGCGCGGGGGCCACGCGCCCCCCGATGTTCAGGGGCGTCTGGACCAGGGCGGCGGCGAGGAGAAGCGCGAGCATGTCCTCTTCTCAAGCGGGATGCGCGCCGCGTCAAACCCCGCTATGGCACAGGCATGCGCGCAGAGATCGAACCCTTCCACGCCATCGCCATCAGCCGCCTGGCTCACCAGCTGAAGGCCGAGGGGCGCTCGATCATCCACATGGAGTTCGGCCAACCCTCGACCGGTGCGCCCAGCAAGGCGATCGCGACGGCGCACCAGATCCTGGACGCCGAGGCCATGGGCTATTGGGAGAGCCCGCTGCTGCGCGAGCGCATCGCCCAGCGCTACCAGACGCTCTACGGCGTCACGGTCGAGCCCGAGCGGATCGTGCTGACCTGCGGCGCTTCGCCCGCGCTCGTGCTGGCGCTCTCCAGCGTGTTCACGCCCGGCGACCGCATCGCCCTGGCCCGCCCCGGCTATGTCGCCTATCGCAACAGCTTGAAGGCACTGCACCTGGAGCCGGTCGAGATCGCCTGCGGACCGGAAGACCGCTTCCAGCTGACCGCCAAGCACCTGGCGGAACTGGACCCCGCCCCGGCCGGCGTCATCGTCGCCAGCCCGGCCAATCCGACCGGCACGATCATCGCGCCCGAAGAACTCGAAGCCATCGCCAAGGTGTGCCGGGAACGCGGCATCCGCATCATCAGCGACGAGATCTATCACGGCCTCAGCTACACCGGCCGCACACCGTCGATGCTGGAGTTCGCGCCCGACGCCCTGATCGTTAACAGCTTCAGCAAGTACTTCAGCATGGCCGGTTGGCGGCTGGGCTGGCTGCTGGCGCCGCTGGGCGAGGACCTGGACCGCGCCCGGGCCTATGTCGGCAACCTGTTCCTGACCGCGCCCTCGCTGAGCCAGCACGCAGGCCTGGCCGCCATGGACTGCATCGACGAGCTGGAAGCCCATATCGACGTCTATCGCGCCAATCGCCAACGGATGCTGGACGCCCTGCCGGCCCTGGGTCTGCGCAAGATCGCCCCGCCGGATGGGGCGTTCTACATCTGGGCGGACATCGGCCACCTGACGGACGACTCGCTGGGGTTCTGCCAGCAGCTCTTGAAGGACACCGGCGTCGCCACGGCGCCCGGCGTCGACTTCGACCCGGTCGAGGGCAAGCACTTCATCCGCTTCAGCTTCGCGGTGTCGACGGCGGAGGTCGAGGAGGCGCTGCGGCGGATTACGCCGTGGTTCGCGGCGCGCTCAGCACAGGCCCCCACCTGACCCGCTACGCGGGTCTGTCCGCCCCCAAGCGGGGCGGAGAGGAACCACAACGCCCGCACCGGGGCGCGCACCTCTCCTCCCCCTCTTGGGGGAGGGGGACCGGCGAAGCCGGTGGAGGGGCCAGCGCCGCCTCTACTTCTTCTCCAGATAATCCAGCGCCATGAAGACCTCGGCCTTCACGCCGGTCTCGAACACCGCCTCGTCCACATCGAAGAGCGGCGAGTGATTGGCCGGCGCCGTCGCCGCCGGGACGTCCGCCTTGCGCCCGCCCAGTTGCACGAACACCCCCGGCACCTTCTCGGCGTACATCGAGAAGTCCTCGGCCCCGGTCACCAGCGCCGCCTTGTCATCGACCTTGCCGGCCGAGGCTTTCTCCAGGCTGGCCTTGACCCAGCTCGACAGCGCCGGGTCGTTGTAGGTCACCGGATAGGGCTGGCTGAACACCGCCTCGGCCTTGGCGCCGTAGCGGTCGCCGATGCTGGCCACCGCCTTCTGCACCTTGGCGACCAGATCCTCGTGACGGGCCTTGGAGAAGGTCCGCATGGTCCCCTCCATCTTCAGGTCCTCGGGGATGATGTTCTGGCGCATGCCCATGTTGATCACCGCGATGGTCACCACCGACGGCGAGGCGCCGACATCGACCTGGCGGGCGGCGATCTGGTTCATGGCCTGGATGATGTCGGCGGCCACGCTGGCCATGTCGACGCCCGCCCAGGGTCGCGCGCCATGGGTCTGCTTGCCCTTCACCGTGATCGTCAGGCGGTCGGACGAGGCATAGAAGCCCTCGGGTCGGTAATTCAGCTGGTGGGCGTCGCCGGGGCCGATGTGCAGGCCGAAGATGGCGTCGACCTTGGGCTGGTCCAGCGCCCCGTCGCGGATCATCAGCTTGGCGCCGCCCTCCTCGCCGGCCTGCGGGCCTTCCTCGGCAGGCTGGAAGATCAGGACAACCGTGCCCTTGATGTCCTTCTTCATGCCGGCCAGCACGGTCGCCGCGCCCAGCAGCATGGCGACGTGGGTGTCGTGGCCGCAGGCGTGCATGACGGGCACCGTGCGGCCCTCCCAGGTCGCCGTGACCTTGGAGGCGAACGGTAGGCCGGTCTTTTCCTCGACCGGCAGGGCGTCCATGTCGGCGCGCAGGGCCACGACCTTGCCGGGCTTGCCGCCCTTGAGGATGCCCACCACGCCGGTCTTGCCGACGTTCTCGCGGACCTCGAAGCCCAGGGCCTTCAGCTCCTTGGCGATCAGGGCCGAGGTGCGGACCTCCTGGTTGCCCAGTTCGGGATGCTCGTGGATCTCGCGCCTCCAGGCGATGACCTTGGGCTGCACGGCCTTGGCCGCCGCCTCGACCTGCGCCTTGGACGGCGCCGCGATCGCAGGCGCGCCAACAGCCAGGCCGGCGACCAGCGCCAGCGTCGAAATCCGTCCGATCATGGTGAAGCCCCTCAAGAATACGCCCTGACGTTACGTCGGTCTTTCCAGGCCGCGCAATCGGTCTAACCTCGCCGGCATGACCCTGCCGCCGATCGACGCCAAATTCGACACGATCAACGACGGCGCCGTGCGCGAGACCGGCGCGACGATCACGCCCAAGCACGCGGCGACCGTGATCATCGTCCGCACCGACGGCCCCTCGCCGCGCCTCTTGATGGGCCGGCGCAACGGCGGCGTCGCCTTCATGCCCGACAAGTGGGTGTTCCCCGGCGGCCGCGTCGACAAGACCGACTACGACGCCCCCAGCGCCACCGAGCTGTCACCGGAAGTCGCCGCCCGCCTTGGCCTTGAGCCCCGCCACCCCAAGCCCGCCCGCCTGGCCCGCGCCCTGGCCCTGGCGGCCGTGCGCGAGACCTTCGAGGAGACAGGCCTGCTGCTGGCCAAGGAAGCCCCTGCACGCCCCGGCGCAGGGCCCTGGCGGCCATTCCTGGCCCAGGGCGCCCTGCCCGACCTCGCGCCGCTGTCCTTCGTGGCCCGCGCCATCACCCCGCCCTATCGCCCGCGCCGCTTCGACGCCCGTTTCTTCATGGCCCCCGCCGAGGCGCTGCTGTCGCTGGAACGTCGCCCCGACTGCGGCGAGCTGGACGAGATCGCCTGGGTCGACTTCCAGGAAGCCATGGCTCTCGACCTGCCCAACATCACTCGCTTCGTGGTTCACGAGATCGGCCAGCGACTCGCGGACACTGGACGGCCGGCCCCCTTCATGCGTTTCCTGAACGGCAAGCGGCATCTGACCCACCTCTGATCTCCGGTGGGTCCCTCGGGGGAGGAGATTCGCGAATGATCGGTACGATTCTGGCTTTGGCTCTGCAGGCAACGCCCGCACCGCCGCCATCGGACATCAACAAGCTCGCCTTTATCAGCGGCTGCTGGACCCTGACCCGGCCCAACGGCGCCAAGATCGAAGAGCAGTGGCTGGCCCCGGCCGGCGGCGCGATGATCGGCATGAGTCGCACGGTCCGCGACGGCAAGCTGCGCGAGTTCGAGTTCATGCGCATTTTGCCCGCCGCCGACGGCAAGCTGCAGTACGTGGCGATTCCCTCCGGCCAGGCCGAGGCGGCCTTCCCGGTGAAGGAGATCGCCGACAACGCCGTGACCTTCGAGAACCCGCAGCACGACTTCCCGCAGCGGATCCTGTACCGCCTGGTCGACAAGGACACCCTGGTGGCCCGGATCGAGGGCTCCGTTGGGGGTCAGGCCCGGTCGGCGGACTTTCCTTACAAGCGGTGTACCGCCGCCAATTGACTTTGAGCTGCCGATGAGTATGTTCCGCGCCTCTTATTTCCAACGCGCGGGAACCTGCGCGACCATCGCAGGGATTCGACCATGGCCAAACCGGCTTCCATCAAGATCCGCCTGAACTCGACGGCGGACACCGGCTTCTTCTACGTCACCAAGAAGAACGCCCGCACCAAGACCGAAAAGATGGTGCTGAAGAAGTACGATCCGGTCATCCGCAAGCACGTCGAATTCCGCGAAGGCAAGATCAAGTAAGATCGCTTTCAGCGCTACGACACACGAAAACGCCCGGCTAGCGATAGCCGGGCGTTTTTGATTCTAGCTGTTTACCGGCCGATCCAGAGCCAGCGGAAGAACGCGAAGCTCCCCCACAGCACGGTCACGATCAGCAGCACCGGCCCGACGCAGACGGCGGCGAACGCGCCCAGCATCGCGGCGGTGGATAACCCGCCCGACAGATGTTCACTGGCCTGCGCGCCCAGCACGAACAGGACCACACAGGTCAAAATGCCCAGGACCAGCCATCCGGCTGGAAACGGATGCTTCTTGGCTCGAACTCTTGCTCTCATCACCACACGCCCTCCCGCATAGGATGCATACGGAGGATGTGCGACAGGAATGTTCGAGGTCCTAAAAAAGCGACCTAACTCTTGTTAACCACGCTGGACTGCCATCCAAGCAGTCAGGCGGCGTTGGCGACCGCCCGCTTGGCCAGCAGCGTCTGGGCCACGCCGAAGGTGCGCTCGTTGTCGACGTCGATGGCGTGGGCGCCGTCGACCAGGACCACCGGCTCGACCTTGAGTCGGAAGCGGCGGCCCAGGCGCATCAGCGCGCCGCGCAGCGACAGCCGGCCCATCAGCATCAGGGCCAGGTTGATCGGCCCCAGGGCCATGATCATCCGCATCGGCTTTTTGGCGAACTGCCCGCCGCTGCGGAAGCTCTCGGCCGCCGAGGTCGCGGCCGGACCGGCGAAGGCGTAGAGATTGCAGTTCGAATAGGCGTCGTCCCAGAACTTGTAGAACCGCCGCTGGCCTTCCGGATGGGCCGCCAGCACCGAGGCTTGCGTCGCCATGGCCAGGGAGACATCCGCCCCGTTCTCCAGGACCGCCAGAACCTCGGTCACCGCGCCGGGCGTCAGCAGGACGTTGTCGCCCGTGGTCACCAGGATCGGCATGTCGCCCACGCCCTCGACGGCGGCATAGACGCTGTCGGCCAGGTTGTTGGCGGCGGGGACGTAGTCGATCAGCAGCCTGCCGCCGTGCGGCAGCACCGCGTCGATCAGCGGCGCGGTCTCCGGCTCGACGACGATGCGCAGACGGGTGAGGCCCGGCGTCGCGGCCAGCGCGTCCACGACATAGCGCACCAGCGGCGCGCCGTGGATCGGCACGAGGTTCTTGTTCACGACCCCGGCGGCCTCGGCCAACGGGTCCACCCTGCCTGGCCGCTGCCCGGCCAGGATCACGCCGACGAAAGGCTTAGGCAGCAACAAAGTCGAACGCCTTCTGCAGCAGGCCCTGGCGCTCGAGGCTCTCCGTCAGGATGGTCTCGATCAGCTGGGCGTGGCTCCAGCCCATCTGCTGGGCGGCCATCGAGATGGTCTTCTTGGACCACAGATTGCAGTTCAGGTTCACTTCCAGGAACTGGACCTCGCCGGTGGCGAGGTCGAGACGGAACTCGAAGCGGCCGTAGTCGAACGGCATGAACTCACGCATCATTTCGCGGGCGCGAGTCTCGGCGGTGCGCTGCAGGACGCCGGCCTCCAGCGGCCGGATTTCGTAGGCCTGGCCGCCGACCAGGTTGCGCTTCTCCTGATAGGTGCGCAGCTGGGCCGGGTTGATCTGCTCGACGATCTGGGTCGGCAGAATGAAGGGCTCGCCGTTCAAGGTGATGGCCGAGACCTCGATATCGTGGCCCTGGATAAACGGCTCGACGATGACGTCATGGCCCTCTTCCTGGAGGGCGACCACCGCCTCGCGCACGCCGCCCCAATCGAAGGCGTCCCCGACGCCCCAGCTGGCCGAGGAGGCGTTGGGCTTGATCACGAAGTGGTCGCCGGGCGGCAGCAGGGCCGGATCCAGCGGCGCGCCGCGACGATAGACGGCCCACGGCGCGGTCGGGATGCCACGCGCGACGGCGGCGCGCTTGGTCAGGTGCTTGTCGTCCGACAGGCCGCGCAGGATCGGGCTCGCGCCCAGATACGGCAGGGCCAGGCGGTTGCAGAGCAACGGGACCAGCATCTCTGAATTCAGGAAACCTGCGCGGTTCAGCAGCGGGAACACGAAGTCTACGTTCGGGCGCTCGAACAGCACGCTGTACTCGTCGGCGACCATCAGGTTGACGCCGATGTCCTCCAGCGTCTCGCGCATCTCGCAGTGATAGACCGCGTGCGTGCCGTCCTCGGGATGCAGCTCGCCCCGCCCCTTGGCGTGCTTGGCGATCAGCATGATGCGCAGGGCGCGCTTGGCCTCGAGCGGAAGGCTTCGCGGAGCAGCGTAGCGGGTCATCGGTTGCCTCCTGAGGCCCGGCGACCGACGGGCCCCTTACCCACGGCCGCCTGGATGACGAGGTTCCGAGCCTAGGAGCGCCCCATGACGTGCGCGCTACGGTTTCATGGCAAGATGATAAGCCAGCAGCGCGCCATAACGACCACCGCCCAGGCCCTGGCGGGCGGCGCGCTGAGGCATCAGAACGCCGGGCTTGCCGTTGCCCTCGATCAGCATTGGACCGTCCGGGGTCAGGGCCACGTCCCAGCCGATCAGGGCGTAGTCGGAGAAGGCCTCGGCGTGGGCGCGGCGGACCAGCCCCTTGGCCGCGGCCCAGTCGGGCAGCTTGCGGCCGATGATCGTCGCGCCGGTGACCGGATGCACGGCGTGGTCGCCACCGCCATAGCCCTTGCAAGCCAGGCCCAGGGTGCCGATCGGCAGGTCGACAGCGCAGATCAGCCCGCCGGCCTTCATGTTGTCGACCCGCGCCCCGGCGACGGAGGCAAAACGGAAGGTGGCGCTGACGGCCTCAGGCGCGCCGACCTCGTCGACCATGGTCACGATCCGCACGGTCGGCAGGGCGTCCAAAGCGAGGCCCAGCAGCGAGGGATGCGGCAGGACGCGATCCTGGACCACGAAAGCGCCTCGGCCACGCGGCAGGCGGGCGGTCAGGTCGGCGGCGTCCTTGACCTTCTCCAGCACCACGACGCCGTCGCCGCCCTCGCCGTCCGTCGGCTTGAGGACCAGGTCGCGGCCGGCGGGGTCGGCCTTCAGGTCCAGGCGACCATCGCGGACGATGGCCACGGTCCGGGGCGTCGGCAGGTTGGCCGTCTGGCAGCGGGCCTGGAAACGCGCCTTGTCGGCCAGGGCGCAGCGCGCGGTCCAGCCCAGCGGGTTGATGCGCTTGTTCAGCGCCGCGTCTTCATAGCGGCGGATATAGTCGTCCAGCTGGCCCGCCTCGGTGATGCGAAACAGCGCCAGGTCGTTGGGATCGGCGAAGCGGGCGCGAGCGATCTGGATGGCGCGCGTGCGCCAGGCCTCGTCCAGGCCGAATTTCTTCTGCACCTTGGCCGCGCGCCACGGGATCCAGGCCTTGAAGGCCAGCCCGACCAGCGCATCCAGCCCCGCCCTGATCGGCCCGCGCCGGCTCTGGCGACGGGCGTAGTGCGCCGTCAGGCAGCGCGCCGACACCGGCGCGGTGACGCCGGGATAGATCCCGTACGCCTTCTTGAGAAAGTAGAAGCGGTCGTAGCCCATGCCATTCCCCCGGGACGGGAAGGACTAGCGACCGCTTGTGACGATTCTAGAACGCCGTTCTAACAAGCTTGACCATAAACCAGCGGCCTGCACACGCCGTCGACATCGGCGGGCGGCTTGACGCCCGTGGCGGCGGCGATGGTCGGCGCGATGTCGACCGTATCCAGCGGCAGGACTCGCTCGTGCGGGGTCGCGCCCTTCCACCAGAACAGGATCGGCACGCGTCGGTCATAGTCCCAGGGACTGCCGTGGGTGGAGACATAGGTCGCCCCCGCCGTGGCCGGCACGCGATTGGGCTTGAAGGCCACCAGGATGTCGCCCACCCGGCCCGGATAGGCGCTGCGGCGCAGGCGCTCGGCCACCGAGATCTCTTCCGGATAGGCGTCGGCTGGGGCGGCCTCCAGGGTCAGGATGACGTTGGAGTCGAAGGCCTCGGCCACGGCCGGGTCGCGCTTAATCAGCACCAGGGCGGCGGCGGTGACGCGGGCGCGGTCGGTGATCGAGGGCGTCTTGCCGTCGGGACCGACGACATAGACCTGGTCGATGCCGCCATCGGCCTTCAGCGGATCCCACGACAGGTCGAGATCAACGCGCAGCTGCTTGTTCAGCCCGGCGATCCACGGCTTGCCCAGGACGCGCTCGCTGTCATAGCCCTCGTCATGCAAGCGCTCGGCGAAGTCGGCGCCGCCGTGGTCAGCGGCCAGGACCACCAGGACCCCGCCCTTCACCTTGTCCAGGCTCTTGAGGAACGCGCCCAGGCGGTCGTCCAGGCGGGCGATCTGGTCGCACATCTCCGGACCGCGCGTGCCGTAGCGGTGGCCAATGAAGTCGGTGGCCGACAGGCTGACCGTCAGCACGTCGACCTGCGGACCGTCGCCCAAGCCGTAGGTCTCGCGCAGGCCCTGGGCCAGCTCCAGGGTCGCCGCGTCGGTATAGGGGCTGGCGTAGAGGTCGCGCTGCTTGCCGGCGTCATCGGCCGCCGCCGGAATCGGCAGGCCCGCATGCCACTTGCGACCGCCGGTCTCGTAGTCCGCCTCCAGCGCCTTGCAGCGCTTGGCCGAGTCCTTGGCGTAGTCCCAGGTGAACGGGTGCTTCTTGAGGTCCGCCGCCAGCTTGGCGTTGAGGGCGGCGACGGGCTTGAGCCGCTCTTCCGCCGTCTGGCCCTCGCGGACATAGGTCGTGAAGCCAAAACCCGGCTGGTACCAGAACTGGCCGTCGGCCTGGTGGCCCGACATGGTGATCGCGCCGCGATCCTTGCCCGAGACGCCGAACACGCGGCTCTTCGGCGAGACCTCTTTCAGCCAGTCGCCATAGGTCGTGGCGACCATGTTGGCCGGCGACACCGCCCTGCCCTTCGGATCGTCGGCCAGGGTCACGCTGGGATCGGCCAGGCAGTAGACCGTCTTGCCCGTGGCGCGGTCGTACCAGTCATTGGCGCTGATGCCGGTCTTGTTGGGATGCTTGCCCGTCAGCAGGGTCGAGTGGCCCGGGCACGTCTCGGTGAAGGCGTGCGACTGGTAGCCGTTCGGATAGACGATCCCGCTGCTCAGCGTCGCCAGCCCGCCGGTGAACTCAGCCCGGTGCTGGGCGTAGAGATTGGCGCTGAACTGGTCGACCGAGATGACCACGACCAACTTGGGGTCGGGCTTGGTCTCGGCTTGGGCGGCGAAGCCCACGGAGACAGCGGCGGCGGCCACGGCGCCGAAGGTAAGCATCTTCTTCATACGAGCGATTTCGCCCGAACACTTCATCCGCGCAAGGACGGAAGGGTTTCCGCGCTGAAATGTAAGCCGGCTGGCAGCCCTGTGACATTCAGCTTGGGAAGCTGACGTTCTACGCGGCCTTGCCGACCACCGCGTTCCGGCCCGAGGCCTTGGCCTGGTACACGCCTTCGTCGGCGCGCTTCAGCAGGGCTTCGGGCGTGTCGCCCTGGCCGATCGTGGCCGAAACGCCGACCGAGATGGTCACCGTCAGCAACTCCTGGCCGTGGGCCACCTTAAAGGGCGAGCCGGCGACGTTGTTGCGGATCCGCTCAGCGATGCGCAGGGCGTCCGCCAGCTGGGTGTCGGGCATCACCACCACGAACTCTTCCCCGCCAAAGCGGCACGGCAGGTCGATGGCGCGAACGTTCGAGGCCAGGCGCAGGGCGAACTCGCGCAGCACCTCGTCGCCGATGTCATGGCCGAAGGTGTCGTTGATCTTCTTGAAGAAATCGATGTCGATCAGCAGGGCCGAGACCGGCTCGCCGCCCATGGTCGCGCGCTTGACCAGCGAGTCGAGCTGGCCGGTCATGTAGCGGCGATTGTGCAGGCCGGTGAGCTGGTCGGTGACGGCCAGCTCCAGCGAGTGATCCAGATTGTTGCGCAGATAATCGGTGTAGCGCTTGCGCTGGATCTGCGTCTTGACGCGGGCCGACAGCTCCTGCGGGTCCACCGGACGCGACAGGATGTCGTTCACGCCGATCTCCAGCGCCTTGACCATGCGGCCGCGGTCGTCGGGATCGACCATGGCCAGGACCGGCAGCTGACGGGTGCGCTCTTCGGACCGCAGCGAGGCGGTGAAGCGCAGGCCGTCGAAGCCCTTGGCCGAAGCATTGACGATGACCAGGTCGACCGGACCGCCGGCGCTGACCTTGGCCTTTTCGGGATCGCTCTCGATGACCGGGCGATGCTCGACGCCCAGCTCGGCGGCGATGCGCTGAGCCTGGCGCTCGTTGTCGTCGACCACCAGGATGCGGCCGCCCAGGCCGTCCAGGCGGGCGGCGGCGCCAGCGATCACGCCGATGCGGCGGCCCGAGGCCTCGCGCTGGCGCAGTTCGTCGATCACCAGCTTGAAGCGGGTCAGGCTGCGCACGCGGGCGAACAGCATGACGTCGTCGATCGGCTTGGTCAGGAAGTCCGAAGCGCCCGATTCCAGGCCCTGGATGCGATCAGCGCGGCCGTCCAGGGCCGTGATCAGCACCACCGGGATGTGGCGGGTGGTCGGGTCTTCTTTCAGTTTGCGGCAGACGGTGAAACCGTCCATGCCGGGCATCATCACGTCCAGCAGGATGATGTCGGGCAGGTCCTTGGAGGCCATGGCCAGGGCCGTCGGCCCGTCCATGGCGGTCGAGACCTCATAGTACTCGGCCGTCAGCTTGGCCTCGAGCAGGCGGACATTGGCCTCGATGTCATCGACGACGAGGATCCGGGCGCTCATGCAGCGGGGACCTTGTCCAGCAGGCGCTTGATCACGTCCAGGAAGTGGACCACCGAGATCGGCTTGGAGATATAGGCCTCGCAGCCGCCCTCGCGAATCCGCTCCTCGTCGCCCTTCATAGCGAACGCGGTGACGGCCACGACCGGGATATGCGCCAGGTCGTCGTCTTCCTTGAGCCACTTGGTGACTTCCAGCCCGGAAATCTCCGGCAGCTGAATGTCCATCAGAATCAAGTCGGGCTTGTTGTCGCGAGCAATGGACAGCGCCGACAGACCCTCGCGGGTCTGCAGGGTCTCGTAACCCTGGGCTTCGAGCAGATCATGAAAGAGCTTCATGTTCAGCTCGTTATCCTCCACGATGAGGACCTTCTTCGTCATCCTTACCCCGACCAAACGGTCACGTGACGACACATAGGGATTCGCGCCGTCTTCCAGAACCTGATGGCACGAATATCCTTAAGCCCGCGCTAATCGCGTTAAGACCCAACGATCCGAGCTCATGGAACAACAGTACTCCGACCTCCAGGCCTGCGCCATTTCTCCCGCCGCGCCGCTGGTCATCGTCGATGTCGACGAGGTGCTGGCCCAGTTCATGCGCGGCTTCGGCGCCTTTGTGGAGCGCCATGGCTTCGAGCTGCGGGTCGACCGTTTCGCCCTGTTCCAGAACCTTTATCGGCCTGGAGAGACGGAACACCTCGATCTGATCGCGGGCAAGGCCCTGTTCGATGATTTCTTCCGCGACGGGGCCGACGACCTGATGCCGGCGATCGGCGCGGCCGACGCCCTGGCCGACCTGTCGACGCGCGCCGAGGTGGTCATCCTGACCAATGCGCCAGAGCACGGACGCCTCGCGCGGATCAAGTGGCTGAAAACCCACGGCTTCGACTATCCCCTGATCATCAACAGCGGCCCCAAGGGACCGCCCGCCGCCGAACTGTCCGATCGAACCACGGGCCCAGCCGTCTTCATCGATGACCTTTTGCCGCAGCTCGAATCGGTGGCTGAGAAGGCTCCGCGTGTCGGCCGGTTCCAGATGGTCAGCGACGAGCGCCTGCGCCCCTTCGCCCCCTCCGCCCCCGATCGTCACACGCGCATAGACGAGTGGCCCGCCTTGAAGGCGGCGATCGAGGAGCGTCTGTTCACATGATCCGCTTCGGCATCGATTTCGGCGGCACCAAGATCGAGGCCGCCGCCCTCGACGCGCAGGGCCAGTTCGTCGCCCGCGTCCGCAAGCCCAATCCGGGCAACTACAAGGACGCGCTGGAGGTCGTGGCCGAGCTGGTCAAGGACGCCGAGGCCATGGCCGGCGCGACCTGCGCGCGACTGGGCATGGGCATCCCGGGCTCGATCTCGCCCCGCTCGGGCCTGATCCGCAACGCCAACAGCACCTATCTGAACGGCCAGCGCTTCGGCGAGGACCTGTCCCAGCGCCTGGCCCGTCAGGTGCGCCTGGCCAATGACGCCAACTGCCTCGCTTTGTCGGAAGCCGCCGACGGCGCGGGCGCCGGCGCGCGCGTGGTGTTCGCCGTCATCATCGGCACCGGCTGCGGCGGCGGGGTCGTCGTCGATGGCAAGATCATCGACGGCCACAATGGCTTCGGCGGCGAGTGGGGCCATATGCCCCTCCCCTGGCCCAAGCCGGACGAGTATCCCGGCCCCGAGTGCTGGTGCGGACGCAAAGGGTGCATGGAGAAGTGGGTCTCCGGCCCGGCGTTTTCGCATGACGCGGGCTTCCCGACCGGCCAGGCGACCATGGACGCCATCCAGTCGGGCGACGCCTCGGCCGCCGCGGCCCTGGACCGCTATGTCGACCGCTTAAGCCGAGGCCTGGCCGCGATCTGCGACATCATCGATCCGGACGTCATCGTGCTGGGCGGCGGCATGTCGAATGTCGATGCGCTTTATGAGCGCCTGCCCGCCGCTATCGCCCCGCATGTCTTCTCGGACGTCTTCGAGACCCCGGTGAAGAAGGCCGCCCATGGCGACAGCTCCGGCGTGCGCGGGGCCGTGTGGCTGTGGCCGCCGGAGGCCTAGGGAGCCCTTCATGAAGTCCCTGTGCCGCGACTGCGGGTGGACGGGCGAGGCCAAGGTCTCGCGCTGTCCGTCCTGCGCCTCGCCGCGCGTGGTCTTTCATGAGGAGCTGGGGACGCTGTCGATCGCGCACCTGGACTGCGACGCCTTCTATGCCTCGGTCGAGAAGCGGGACAATCCGGTCTTGCGCGACCTGCCGGTCATCGTCGGCGGCGGCAAGCGCGGGGTGGTGACCACCGCCTGCTACATCGCCCGCATGAGCGGCCCCCGCTCGGCCATGCCGATGTATAAGGCGCTGAAGCTGTGCCCGCAGGCCGTGGTCATCAAGCCCAACTTCGCCAAATACAAGGAAGAGAGCCGGCGCATCCACGAGAAGCTGGACAAGCTGACGCCGCTGATCCAGCCGCTGTCGCTGGACGAGGCCTGGATCGACCTGACCGGCACCGAGCGCCTGCATGGCGCGACGCCCGCCCAGATGCTGGCCCGGCTACAGGCCGAGATCGAGCGTGACATCGGCCTGACCGTCTCGATCGGCCTGGCCCCCAACAAGTTCCTGGCCAAGATCGCGTCCGAGCTGGACAAGCCGCGCGGCTTCTCGGCAATCGGCGCGGCCGAAGCGCAGAGCTTCCTGGCCAACAAGCCGGTCAGCATCCTGCCGGGCGTGGGACCGGCCACCGTCGCCTCCCTGGCCGAGATCGGGCTGAAGACCGTGGGCGACATCGCCGCCGCCGACTTGAAGATGCTGGCCAATCGTCTGGGTTCGGGCGGCCTGCGCCTGCACCGCCTGGCCCAGGGCCAGGACAGCCGGATGGTCGATCCCGACCAGTCGCGTAAGACGATCAGCGCCGAGACCACCTTCAACGACGACCTGCACAAGCGCGAGGACCTGGAGGACGAGCTGTGGCCCCTCTGCGAGAAGGTCGCCAAGCAGGCCCGCAAGGAAGGCGTGGCCGGCCGGGTGGCGACGCTGAAGCTGCGCACGCCCGACTTCAAGATCCACACCCGCCGCCGCACCTTGGCCATACCGACCCAGACCGCCCGCACCCTGTTCCAGGTGGCCCGCGAGCTGTTGGCGGCCGAAAAGCCCGGTCAGCCCTACCGCTTGATCGGCGCGGGCCTGACCGAGTTCGTCGACGCCGAGACCGCCGGCGCCGACATGTTCGCCGACGACGAGCGTCGCACGCTCAAGAACGAGACGGCCATCGACGCCCTGCGCGGGAAATTCGGCGCCGCAGCCGTGATTAGTGGACGGGCACTAAAGGGGCGCTAGCCGAGTCGCGGACATCACCCCTTGCGCGGCGCATCGTCGCTAACCATTTGGGCCTTCCACCCACGGAACCGTTCGCGCGCGGTCTTCGCTCTCCCAAATGTGAAGCCGAATTCCTGGGCGTCCCTGTGCTAAAGCGGCGCAGGCGCGTCTCAGGCTCTTCCAATGCCGCCGCGTTTCCATATCTAATTCAGGCAGGCGGGTGATTTGCTCGCCAGGAGAGAACAAGTCGATGGCCGAGCGGAAGCAAGGCGGACAAAGCAACGGCGCTGGGTCGTCGGTCGTCACGGAAGTGAAGCCGAAGACGCAGAAGCCCTCGCTTTATCGAGTTCTGATTCTCAACGACGACTACACTCCCATGGAGTTCGTGGTCTACGTTCTCGAACGGTTCTTCAACAAGTCGCGTGAAGACGCTACCCGTATCATGCTGCACGTTCACCAGAACGGCGTCGGTGTCTGCGGTGTCTACACATACGAAGTCGCAGAAACCAAGGTCGCCCAAGTCATCGACTCGGCGCGACGCCATCAGCACCCTCTACAGTGCACCATGGAAAAGGACTGAGGAGCCTCCCCGTTGCCCTCTTTTTCGCGCCCCCTGGAAGAGTCCCTGCATCGCGCCGTCGCGTACGCCAACCAGCGTAAGCACGAGTACGCCACGCTCGAGCACCTTCTGCTTTCCCTGACCGACGACGAGGACGCCGCCGGAGTTATGCGCGCGTGCGACGTTGATCTCGCCGCGCTGAAGAAGAGCCTCTCGAACTATCTCGACGTCGAACTGGCCTCGCTGGTTGTCGACGACGACGAGGACGCCAAGCCGACCGCCGGCTTCCAGCGCGTGATCCAGCGCGCGGTGATCCACGTCCAGTCGTCGGGCCGCGAAGAGGTCACCGGCGCCAATGTTCTGGTCGCCATCTTCTCCGAACGCGAAAGCCACGCCGCCTACTTCCTGCAAGAGCAGGACATGACGCGGTACGATGCGGTCAACTTCATCGCCCACGGCATCGCCAAGAAGGCCGGCGCCTCCGAGACCAAGAACGTCAAGGGCGCCAGCGCCGGTTCGAACTCGGCCGAGGACGACGGCGAGAAGCCCAACACCAAGACGGGCGGCGAGGCTCTGGAAGCCTATTGCGTCGACCTCAACGAAAAGGCCCGCCAGGGCAAGGTCGACCCGCTGATCGGCCGCGCGAACGAAGTCGAACGCGCGATCCAGATCCTGTGCCGTCGCACCAAGAACAACCCGCTGCTCGTGGGTGATCCCGGCGTCGGCAAGACCGCCATCGCCGAGGGCCTGGCCCGCAAGATCGTCACGCACCAGGTCCCCGAGGTCCTGGAAGGCGCCACCATCTACTCGCTCGACATGGGCGCGCTGCTGGCCGGCACCCGCTATCGCGGCGATTTCGAAGAGCGCGTGAAGCAGGTCGTCAAGGAACTCGAGAACCACCCCAACGCGGTGCTGTTCATCGACGAGATCCACACCGTGATCGGCGCTGGCGCGACCAGCGGCGGGGCGATGGACGCCAGCAACCTGCTGAAGCCGGCCCTGGCCTCGGGCAGCCTGCGTTGCATGGGTTCGACCACCTACAAGGAGTTCCGCCAGCACTTCGAGAAGGATCGGGCCCTGGTCCGTCGCTTCCAGAAGATCGACGTGAACGAACCGACGGTGGAAGACACCATCAAGATCCTCAAGGGTCTGAAGACCTACTACGAGGACTTCCACAAGCTGAAGTACACCGCCGAGGCCCTGAAGGTCGCGGTGGAGCTGTCGGCCAAGTACATCACCGACCGCAAGCTGCCGGACAAGGCGATCGACGTGATCGACGAAGCCGGCGCTGGCCAGATGCTGCTGCCGGAAAGCCGTCGCAAGAAGGTCCTGGGCGTCAAGGAGATCGAGGCTGTCGTGGCCAAGATCGCCCGCATCCCGCCCAAGTCGGTCTCCAAGTCGGACACCGAGGCCCTGAAAGAACTGGAAGCGGACCTGAAGCGCGCCGTGTTCGGTCAGGACGAAGCCCTGCTGCAACTGTCCTCGGCCATGAAGCTGGCCCGGGCCGGCCTGCGCGACGCGGACAAGCCGATCGGCTCGTTCCTGTTCAGCGGTCCGACCGGCGTCGGCAAGACCGAAGCCGCCAAGCAGCTGGCCCAGACGCTCGGCATCGAGATGATCCGCTTCGACATGTCGGAGTACATGGAACGCCATACCGTGAGCCGCCTGATCGGCGCCCCTCCCGGCTATGTCGGCTATGACCAAGGCGGCCAGCTCACCGACGCTGTCGATCAGCACCCGCACGCGGTCGTGCTGCTCGACGAGATCGAAAAGGCCCACCAGGACGTCTACAACATCCTGCTGCAGGTCATGGATCACGGCGTGCTGACCGACAGCAACGGCAAGAAGGTCGACTTCAGGAACGTCATCCTGATCATGACCACCAATGCCGGCGCGTCGGACGCCCAGCGCCAGTCGATCGGCTTCGGCCGCGACAAGGTGGTCGGCGAGGAAGAGGCCGCCCTCAAGCGCCTGTTCACGCCGGAATTCCGCAACCGCCTCGACGCGGTCGTGGCCTTCAAGCCGCTGACGGCCGACATCATCCGCCAGGTCGTGCAGAAGTTCGTCATGCAGATGGAGGCCCAGCTGGCCGACCGGAACGTGACGATCTCGCTGACCGACGACGCGGCCGACTGGCTGGCCAAGAACGGCTTCGACGAACTCTACGGCGCCCGCCCGCTGGGTCGCGTTATCCAGGAGCACATCAAGAAGCCCCTGGCCGACGACATCCTGTTCGGACGCCTGGTGCGCGGCGGCCACGTCACCGTGGTGCTGGAGAACGGCAAGATCGCTTTCGAGATCGAAGGCACGCCCGATCCGAAGGCCAGCAAGACCGACGAAGCCGAACCGGCCTTGGCCGAGTAGGGCTTGCTTTCAGCCTTAAGCGAAGGGCCCGGAGCGATCCGGGCCCTTTTCATTTGGGTCGCGGGAAAATTGTGGACGAAACGAGAACAAACGATTAGCGTGTGTTCTATGGCAACGATCGCTTTCGACAGCTTGGGCGCCTCCAAACGGCTGCGCGAAGCCGGCATGGATGAGCGCATGGCCGAAACGGTCGTGGAGATCTTTCAGCAAGCGGCCGGCATGCCTGACATAAGCCATCTCGCGACGAAGGATGACCTCAAGCAGTTCGTCACCAAGGACGACCTGCTCGAGACCAAGCTCACGCTCCGTATGGAGATCGCCCAGCTGGAAACCCGCCTCAGCGAAAAGATCCGCATGCAAGGCTGGGCGATCCTTGGCGGCATGGCGGTGCTGCTGGCGTTCTATACGGCGCTGGCCAAGCTGATCGCGTAGGCGCACCTAACGCCACCTTAACTTGATCCCGCTCCCCTGCCCCACGACAGTCGGGACGACTGAGGGGAGAGTTCGCATGAAGACGGTGCTCGCGGCCGCGTTCGGGGCCGCCTTGATCCTGCCCATCGCAGCCCATGCCGAGACGCCCGCCGGCCGCTTCGAGCTCGGCCCCTGCCCTTTCGAGACCGCGCCCGGCGAGAAGATCGACTGCGGCCTGCTGATCGTTCCCGAGAACCGCGCCAAGCCCGGCAGCCGATCGATCCGCCTGCCCGTCGTCATCCAGCGCGCTCGAACGGCGACACCGGCCAAGGACGCCCTGATCTTCATGCCCGGCGGTCCGGGGGTGACGGCCATGGCCAATGCCCGTTCGAGCAAGGGCAACCCGTTCCTTGAGACCCGCGACCAGATCCTGGTCGAGCCGCGCGGCGGCCATGCCGCCCAGCCGGCGCTGGAATGTCCGGAGGTCGCCGCGGCCCGCGAAGCCCCCGCCTCCGCCCCTCCCGCCGTGACCCAAGCGGCGACCGCCTGCCGAGCGCGCCTGGTCGCCGCCGGGGTCGATCTGGACGGCTACACCAGCGCCGAGAACGCTGATGACATCGAGGTCGCCCGTGCGGCCTTGGGCTACGACAAGCTGAACCTCTACGGCCTGTCCTACGGTGGCCGCCTGGCCCTGACCGTCCTGCGCCGTCATCCTGATAGCGTGCGCGCCGTGGTGCTCGACTCGCCGCTGCCGCCGCATGTGAACTACGACGAGACCGCCACGGCTGGCCTACGCCGAGCGTTGAACCTGGTGCTGGATGGCTGCGCCGTCGACCCGGCCTGCTCGCGCGCCCATCCCAAGCTTTCGAGCGATCTCGCCGCCCTAATCGTTGGCGCTGATCGCAAGCCGCTGATGATCGAGGGCCACCCCGCCCGCGGCGCCGAGATCGCCAACGCCCTGGCCGAAACCCTGGGCGATCAGAAGACAGCGCCCCTCCTGCCCCGCATTATCGCCGAGGCCGCTGCCGGCCGCACCGCCGAGCTCGCGCCCTTGATCACCCGCGCCAGGGGCTCGTCCAACTTCGCCTGGGGCCTGCGCCTGTCGGTCTGGTGCGCCGAGGAGATGCCGTTCGAGGATCCCGCCCGCGTCGCCGACCAGGTCTCGCCCCGCCATGGACTGGGCGGCGTCGACGTCCGCACGGTCGCGCCCGAAACCTGCCAGGCCTGGAAGGTCGCCCCCGCCCCGGCGATCGAGAACACGCCGGTGAAGAGCGACGTTCCGGTGCTGATCTTCGCGGGCGCGCTGGACGCCAACACCCCGCCGGCCTGGGCCCAGAGCCTGCTGGCCGACCTGCCAAACGCCCAGTTCGTATTGATGCCCGGCCGCGCCCACGGCGCATCCTTCAACGCCTGCGCCGGCCGCATGACCGTGGCCTTCGTCAACGACCCGGCCAAGCCGCTCGACACCCGCTGTGTCACCCAGCTGCGCGGCCCCGACTGGAGCCTGTCGGTCGCGAAACCCTAGCCGCCGCGCAGGTGCCGCTCGCCGGCGCGGATCAGCAGGCGCTCGGCGCGGTCTGCATCCAGGCCGGCAGGATTGAAGACTTCCAGACCGACCTCGACCAGCAGCGTCTGGTCCGCGGCGCCCAGGCGATGCTGACCCATGTTCCAGTCGCGGAACCTGCGACGCTCGGCCGAACCGTCAGCAAGGGCCTTCAGATCGGCGTGGCGCCTGTCCAGGGCGATCCGCGCGTAGGTCTCCTCGACGGCGGTCGCGGGGCCTTCCAGCCACTGCAGGAAACAGCCCTCGCCCGCCAGCAGGAAGCCGGTGACGTCCACCAGGCGGTTGTTCTGGATCGAGGCGTTGACGATCGTCCGCACCGCCTCGCCGAAGTCCCCGTCGCCCGCGAAACGGCTGGCATAGATCAGGCGGCGCAGGCCTTTGCGGCCTTCCTCGAATTCAAGCATGGCGTTCCCGGGTCTGGCGTCGTCGCCGGTACCGCTAACGCGCCAACCGTTAAAGAGCGCCGAGCGCGGACGAAGACCGTTCCCGATGCGGGTTCGGTTTCCGTGCGGCTACAGCGCCGCCGAGATTTTCGCCGCCAAGGCCTTCAGCTCTTCAACATCGGCCATGCCGCCTTCGCCATGACGCCCCAGGGCCGCGCCTTCGTAGCGGGGGATGACGTGGAAATGCAGGTGGAAGATCGTCTGGCCGGCCGGAGCGCCGTTGAACTGGGTGACGACCACGCCATCGGGCTTCAGGGCCGCGACGACCGCGCGGGTCAGCTTCTGGGTCGCGGCCGTCAGGTCGGCCAGAACCTCGGGCTCGACCTCCAGCAGATTGCGGGCCTGGCTGACCTTGGAGATCACCAGGGCGTGGCCGGGCGACTGCGGGAAGACGTCCATGAAGGCCAGGACCTCGTCGTCCTCGAACACCTTCACGCTGGGGATCTCGCCACGGATGATCTTGGCGAAGATGTTGTCGGCGTCGTAGCGTCCGTCGAGGCTCATGGGCGTCTCCTTCTGGAGGACGGTCGTAGCAAACGGGGGGACGCGCGCAACCATGGACAACAAGCCCCAAGGCCTCACCGAGCAGCAGCAGAAATGGTTCGCCTCGGTCCGCGCCAACCTCGAGCGCGAGACCGGCAAGACGCTGGAGCAATGGGTCGAGATCGTCCGCCGCGAATGCCCCGAGACCAAACCTCGCGCCCGCACCGACTGGCTGAAGGCGACCTACGGCATCGGCGTGAACCGCGCCGCCACGATCTTCTCTGTCGCCTATCCCGAGACCGGCTGGGAGGACGCTGACGCCCTGCGCAAGGCGCTGTGGACGGACGCCGCCTCGACGGCGATCCTGGAGGCGGTCGAGGCGGCTGTCACCGATCTCGAGGGCCTGGTGACCGGACAGCGCAAGGGCTTCACGGCCTGGTCACGTAAGTCCCAGTTCGCGGCCCTGAAGCCGCTCAAGGGCGGCCAGGCGGTGCTGGGTCTGGCGCTCACGCCCGACGCCTCCCCGCGCCTGCTGGAGCCCAAGAACGAAGGCTGGTCCGAACGCCTGAAGGCCAAGCTGATCCTGGCCTCGCCCGCCGAGGTCGACGACGCGGTCAAGGCCCTGCTGAAGGCGGCCTGGGAGCGGTCGTAGACTGTGGCGCCATGCCGCACGGTTAGCCAACGCCCTGTAAAGCTAGCGCGCCCATAGCTGCCGTCATGACGGCCCGCGCCTACACACCCTATTCGCAGCAGGCGTTCGAGAAGTACTACGCTCGAACCTATTCCGGTCACGTGCTGATGCGGATCGGCAGCATCGCCATGGTGGCGATGATCCTGTTGTATCTGAAGGCGATCTCGCCTTGGGTCGCGCTGGGCTGGTTCGTCGCTTACGTGTCGTCCGAAGGGGCGACCATGACGTGGTGGCGGCGGGTCGTGCCGCGCCTGGCCTGTGCGACGCAAGAGCAGTTCCGGGTCTTCCAGAACCAGCTGATCGCCATCACGATCCTGATGACGTCGACCTCATCCGGACCGCTGCTGCTCACCCATCCGACGACGAACACGGCCGTCGTGACCCTGGTGGTCGTCTCCGCCGGGATCCTGATGACCTGCGCCGCCCAGCACACCCTGACACGCAATATGATCCTGTGGACCGCGCCGGTCCCGGCTCTGGTGCTGCTCTACAGCGTGACCCGCCTGCAGTCGGGGGCGGAGGCCTGGGTCCTAGCGGCGCTGGGCGTGTGCTTCGTGGTCAATGCCCGCGATCTGCAGATCGCCAACGCCGTGTCCTATGAAGAGGTGATCCAGGACCAGCTCAACGCCGAGGAAGCCAACCAGGCCAAGAGCACCTTCCTGGCCACGGTTTCCCACGAGATCCGCACACCGCTGAACGGCATCCTGGGCATGGCCCAGGCCATGTCGCGCGAGCCGATGACCGACCACCAGCATGAGCGCCTGCGGGTGCTGCAGCAGTCCGGCGCGACCTTGCTGACCCTGCTCAACGACATGCTGGACATGGCCAAGATCGAAGCCGGCAAGATCCAGCTGGAACCCCTGGACTTCGCCCCCGAGACCCTGGGTCGCGATGCGTGCGACGCTTTCGGCGCCATCGCGATGGAGAAGGGCCTGACCCTGTCCTTCGAGACACGGGGGCCGCACGGCCTCTATCGGGGCGACCCGACGCGGGTGCGACAGATCCTCTACAACCTGATCGGCAACGCCGTGAAGTTCACGGATCACGGGCGCGTGGATGTGCGACTGGAATGCGAGGCGACGGGGTTCACGTTCGCCGTCGCGGACACCGGGGTTGGTTTCTCCGATACGGCCCGAGGCGCACTCTTCGAGAAGTTCAGCCAAGGGGACGCCACCACGACCCGACGCTTCGGCGGCTCGGGCCTGGGCCTGCCGATCTCCCGCGACCTGGCCCGGCTGATGGGCGGCGACATCGCGGTCGCCAGCCGACCGGGCGAGGGTTCCACCTTCCGTGTCGCCCTGCCTCTGCCCCGGGCCGCCCTGCCGGCTGCCGCGCCCTTGACCACGCCGGCGGCCGAACGCCTGACCGCCGCGCCCGGCGAACGCCTTGCCATTCTGGTCGCCGAGGACAATCCGACCAATCAGCTGGTGTTGCGCAGCCTGCTCGCCGGCGCCGGGGTCGACCTGGAGGTGGTCGAGGACGGCCGCCTGGCGCTGGAGGCCTGGCGGCGGCGGGCCTTCGACCTGATCCTCATGGACATCAACATGCCGGTCATGGACGGGCTGAGCGCCACACGCGCGATCAGGGCCGAAGAACATGCCGGCGCTCGCGTCCGCATCCCGATCATCGCCCTGACCGCCAACGCCATGGATCACCAGAAGCAGGACTATCTTGCCGCCGGCATGGACGCCCATGTCAGCAAACCGATCGACCTGACCACGCTGTTTGCCGCCATCGCCGATGTCCTGGCGACCGCGCCGGCCAAGCACGCCGTCGCCAGCTGAGACGTCAATAGCTTCACCCTAGGAACGGCCCTCTCTGGCCTTCGTTGGTCTCCGCGAAACAAGGAGATCCACAATGTCCAAGGAAGCCGATCTGGCCGCCAAGTTCTGGAAGGCCCTGAAGTCCGACCGCACCGTGATGCTGGGCCTGCCCGATGTCGATGGCGGGCGCGCCCAGCCGATGACCGCCCTGATCGAGGGCGACCATTCCGGGCCGATCTGGATCTTCACCTCGTCGGAGACCGACCTCGTCCACTCGCTGGACAGCCAAGGCCGCGACGCCTTCATCCACTTCCAGGACAAGGGCCACCACCTGTTCGCGGCGGTCGACGGCCGCCTGCGGATCGACACCGACTACGAGACGATCGATCGCCTCTGGAACCCCTTCATCGCCGCCTGGTTCGAGGGCAAGGACGATCCCAAGCTGCGCCTGCTTCGCTTCGAGCCGGCCGACGCCCAGATCTGGCTGAACGAGAACAACCTGTTCGCCGGCGTGAAGATGCTGCTCGGGGCCGACCCGAAGAAGGAATACAAGGACAAGGTCGGCGAGGTTCGCCTGAACTAGCCCCTACTCGCGCTCGTCGCGGCGCGGGTCCGGCGCATGGCGGAAGGGTGAGTACTCTTCCGTCAGCATCTCGATATCCGCGTCGACCGCCTCGCGCTCGCGTTCGAGGTAGCGGGCGACCGGTTCACGCAGCGCCGGGTCGGCGATCCAGTGCGCCGAGTAGACGGCGCTGGGCAGGTAGCCGCGGGCGATCTTGTGCTGCCCCTGCGCGCCGGCCTCAACGCGTGGCAAGCCTAGCCGGATCGCGTGCTCGATGGCCTGGTAGTAGCAGAGCTCGAAGTGCAGGAACGGCACGTCCTCGGTGCAGCCCCAGTGGCGGCCGTACAGGCAGTCGCGGCCGATCAGGTTCAGCGCCCCGGCGATCCAGTCGCCGCCCGGCCGGCGGGCCAGGATCAGTAGCACCTTGTCGGCCATCCGCTCGTGCAGCAGCGAGAAGAAACGGCGGTTCAGATACGGCCGGCCCCACTTGCGGCTGCCGGTGTCCATGTAGAAGCCGAAGAACGCGTCCCAGTGCTCTTCCGTCAGTTCGTCGCCCGTCAGGGCCACGATCTCCAGGCCGTCCTGAGCGTCGCGACGCTCGCGGCGGATGGTCTTGCGGCGATTGGCCGACAGGGCCGCCAGGAAGTCGTCGAAGGTCGTGTAGCCGTTGTTTTCCCAGTGGAACTGCTGGTCCTGACGCAGCAGCATGCCGCGCTCGCCCATCCAGGCCCACTCGTCCTCGACCGGGAAGGTCACGTGCAGGGACGACGCGCCCATGCGGTCGCACAGGGTCAGGGCCCCGCCCAGCAGGGCGTTGCGGCCGTCATCGGGATCGACATCTGGCCGCACGATCAGCCGCGAGCCGGTCACCGGCGAGAACGGCGAAGAACACTGGAGCTTGGGGTAATACCGCCCGCCGGCCCGCTCATAGGCGTCGGCCCAGGCGTGGTCGAAGACATATTCGCCCTGGCTGTGGGACTTCAAGTACAGCGGCATGACCCCGGCGACGACATCGTTGTCGTCCAGCACCGACAGATGTTGCGGCGCCCAGCCAGTGCGGGGACCGACGCAGCCGCTCTCCTCCAGGATCGACAGGAAGTCGTAGCTGACGAAGGGGTCGCCGGTATGGGCGGCGCAGGCGTCCCAGGCGTCCTTGCCGATCTCGGCGATGTCGCGATGGACGCGAACCGCCGACTGGACCGAACTCACGCCGTGAAGCCCTCGAAGATCAGATTGTCGCAATGATCCTTCACGCCTTCCCACTGGTCGGGCGAGCGGACCGTCCAGGCGACGATCGGCATGCCCTTGGCGCGATATAGGTCGGCGCGCGGGCTGGGCAACATGTCCAGGCCCAGGGCCAGGAAATCAGGCCGCGCGATCTCGACCTGCTCCAGCGCCGCCAGCGACTTGCGCATTTCGGGGGCGAGTTTGCGGGCGCCCTCGTCATTCCAGCTGTAGCTGTCCAGGCCGCGCAGGATTTGCGGGTGATGGTCGGCGAACCAGGCGTGCGAGTACGGGTTGAAGCCGATTACGGCGGTCGGGCCGTTGTGGTCGACCAGGATGTCGGTGACCCGCTTCTCCAGCGGCCCGACGTCGCCGAAGGGCGTCTTCAGCTCGATGAAGACCATGGCGCGGTGGCCGATCATGGTCAGCGTATCGGCCAGGGTCGGGATGGTCTCATCCGTGCTCTTCAGGGCCATGGCCCCGAGTTCGGCGGCGGTGTGGTCGCGCAGGCGGCCTTCCTGGCCGGTCATGCGCTCCAGGCGCTCGTCATGGAAGACCACCGCCTCGCCGTCGGCGGTCAGCTGGACGTCCAGCTCGATGCCGTATCCGCCAGCGCAGGCGGCCTGGAAGGCGGCCAGGCTGTTCTCCGGCGCGCCGTCAGGGGTCCAGAGGCCGCGGTGGGCCACCGGCGGGTCGAACAGGCGCTCCCACGCCTCGCCGAAGACATCGGTCGAGGGGCGTTCGCGCGAGCGCATCAGGCGATCTCCACCACCGCATCGACCTCGACCGCGAAGCCGAGGGGCAGCTTGTAGACGCCCACCGCCGAGCGGGCATGACGGCCGGCGTCGCCCAGGGCCTCGACCATCAGGTCCGAGCAGCCGTTGATGACCTTGGGGATGTCGATGAAGTCGGGACCGGCCTGGACGAAGCCGCCCAGTTTCACGACGCGGACCACGCGATCCAGGTCGCCGTCGCAGGCGGCCTTCATCTGGGCCAGCAGGTTGATCCCGCACAGGCGGGCGGCCTTCTGGGCGGTTTCCAGGTCGACGTCGACGCCGACCGTGCCCTTGACGCCGCCATCAGCCGCGATCGAGATCTGGCCGGAGATGGTCACGAGATTGCCGGAGCGCACGAAGGGCACGTAGTTGGCCACCGGCGCCACCGGCTGGGGCAGCTCGATCCCGATCGCCTTCAGACGTTCCTCGACCTTCGACATGCACGCGCTCCACTGAATTGGTGCGGCATGCTTAACGCGGGTATCCGGAGCACAAAAGAAAAAAGGCCCGGACCTCTCGGTCCGAGCCTTCAATCCGGAATTCTAAGTGCTCTTAGCGAGCGGCCTGGAACTTCTCGACGGCGGCGCTGGCGCGTTCGTTCAGCGGCTTCACCGAGTCTTTGATCGAGGCCGAGACGATCTCCGAGGCCTTGCTGACCTGGGCGATGTAGGCTTCCAGAGCCGACTTGGCCCAAGCGGTCTGCAGTTCGACGGCTTCCTGGACGCTCTTGGCGCCGGCCAGCGACTTGGCGGCGGCGACCTGGTCTTCGACGGCCTTCTTCGAATAGGCGAAGGTCTGGGCGCCCAGGGCTTCAGCGCCCTTGGTGGCGGCGGTCACCGAAGCGACGACGGCTTCCAGGTTCTTCTTCGAGTGGGTGTTGGCTTCAGCCAGAGCGGCCAGCGACTTCTCGACGCCATCCTTGAACGCTTGGTTCGAAGCGGCGGTGTATTGCTCGACGGTGTTCTTGACGGTTTCGGC
This sequence comes from Caulobacter sp. GW821-FHT10A06, assembly GCF_059415805.1. Taxonomy (NCBI): domain Bacteria; kingdom Pseudomonadati; phylum Pseudomonadota; class Alphaproteobacteria; order Caulobacterales; family Caulobacteraceae; genus Caulobacter; species Caulobacter sp. GW821-FHT10A06. Next base: position 552,222 of record NZ_JBWKNY010000005.1, on the reverse strand, counting down.
GGCGGCCATGGGAGTCTCCTGGGAGGAAGAAGGCGGGCGGGGCGGACAAGCGAGCTGCAACTCGCCCATCTGCGCTTGGAACACCGCGGTTCTCTCATGTTGCAGTGCAGCAGTCAACAAATTTGTGCAGCGCACCATGACGCAACGTCAGCCGCCAAAGCTACAGCATTGGCGCCACGCGATTGATTTATTCGCGCCTGCGGCAAGATCGCTCACCAGTTGTTTACTTTAGCGAAAGGCCGCTTCCATCATGCTACTGGTCACGCGTGTAGCGGTGCGGAACCGCTTCCCAGTTCAAATGACGGACGCTGCTCGATGTTCGCCAAGCTTACCTCCGCCCGTTCCCTGCTAGCCGCCGCCGGCCTGGCCCTGTCGTGCCTGTTTGGCGTCGCCGCGCCCAGCGTTGCTCAGGCGGCCATACCGTATCTGCAGCTGAACGCTCAGGAACCGAAATACGCGGCGATCGTGATCGACGCCAATTCGGGTGAAGTCCTTTACGACAAAAGGGCCGACAGCCCTCGCTATCCGGCGTCCGTGACCAAGGTCATGACCCTGTACCTGACCTTCGAGGCGCTGAGCGAAGGCCGCCTGAAGCTGACGGACCGGGTCGTCATGTCGCCCCGCGCGGCGGCCCAGGCCCCGACCAAGATCGGCATCTCGCCGGGCGACAGCCTGTCGGTCGACGAGGCCATCAAGGCCATGACCGTGAAGTCGGCCAACGACGTCGCCGTGGCCATGGCCGAGCGACTCGCCGGCAGTGAGTCGCGCTTTTCGGCCCTGATGACCCTGCGCGGCCAGGAGCTGGGCATGCGCAATACCCGTTTTGTGAACGCCTCGGGCCTGCCGGACAGCCGTCAGATCTCGACGGCGCGTGACCTGGCCATCCTGTCGCGCGCCACCATGCGCGACTTCCCGCAGTACTACAGCTACTTCGCCGTGAAGGGCTTCTACTTCCGGGGCAACTACGTCAAAGGCCACAACCGCCTGCTGGACAGCATGGAAGGGTTCGACGGCCTGAAGACCGGCTACACCAATGCCAGTGGCTTCAACCTCGCCGGCTCGGCCGTGCGCGATGGTCGCCGCCTGATCGCCGTGGTCCTGGGCGGCCCCTCGACGGCCTGGCGCGACAACAATATGGAAGACCTGCTGCTGACCGGCTTCGACGTGATGAAGCGTCGTTCGCGCGGCGAGCGCACCAGCATCGCCGCCAACATCTATGAAGAAGAACCCTCGGGCCCGATCGAGCGCCCCTCGACCGAGCAGGGCGACGGCGACCAGGCCGGCCTGCGCATCGTGTTGACCGAGAACCCGCACCCGACGCCGGTGAAGGTCTCCCCCACCCTGCGTGAGGCCAAGAAGGACGCTCCGAAGCCGGCCCCCAAGGCCGCCAAGAAGCCGAAGGGCGAATGGGGCGTGCAGGTCGGCGCGTTCAAGTCCAAGTCGCTGGCCAACGACCAGCTGAAGCTGGTGCGCGGCCGCTTCGCCAAGATGGTCGCCGAAGCCGAGGGCGCCGTCGAAGGCGCTGGCGGCACCTTCCGCGCCCAGTTCCAGGGCATGACCTCGGACGCCGCCCGCAGCGCCTGCTCGGCCCTGAAGGCCAAGCACGTGCCCTGCATGGTGCTGCAGCCGTAAGGCGCTCGGACAATCCAGATACAACAAACCCCGGAAGGCCAGGCCTTCCGGGGTTTTGCTTTTCTAGCCCTCGGCGATGACCTTGCGGATCAGCCTGGCGATCCGCTCGACGCCCTCTTCGATCTGGGCGTCGGTCGGCAGGGAGTAGCTGAGGCGGATGGCGTTGGCGTTCTGGACCTCGGCATAGAACGGTGCGCCGGGCACGAAGGCCACGCGCTCTTCCTCGATGGCCCGGGCCAGCAGGGCCGCGCCGTCGATCCCTTCTGGCAGGTCGATCCAGACGAACATGCCGCCCTCGGGGCGCGACCAGGTCACGCCTTCGGGCATCGTCCGCTCCAGGGCCGCCAGCATCACGCGCCCCTTGGCGCCATAGGCCCCGCGCAGGCGGTGCAGGTGCTGGTCATAGCCTTCCGACACGGCGCGGTGAGCGACCATCTGGTTGATGGTCGAGACGTGCAGGTCTGCGCCTTGCTTCAGCAGCACCAACTTCTCGATCACCGCCTTGGGGCCGCAGACCCAGCCGATACGCAGGGCCGGCGACAGGGTCTTGGACAGGGTGCCCAGGAACATGGTGCGGGCATTGTCGATGTGGCCCGCGCGCGCGATGTCCATCGCCAGCAGGGTCGGGGTCGGCTCGCCGATGAAGCGCAGCTCGCGATAGGCCGCGTCCTCGACCAGGGTCATGTCCAGGGTATCGGCCAGGGCCAGCACGCCCTGGCGCTCTTCCAGGGTCAGGCTGACGCCGGTCGGGTTGGCGAAGTCGGGGACGAAATAGCCGAGCGCGCCAGCCGGCAGGTCGGTGCTGCCTGCGTCCTGCAACGCGCCTTCCGGCAGGTCGCGATAGGCCGGCTGGTAGCCGTTGAAGGCCTGTAGCGCGCCCAGATAGGTCGGACGGGCCACCACGACCGTGTCGCCGGGGCTGACGAACAGCTTGCCGATCAGGTCCAGCGCCTGCTGCGAGCCGGCGGTCAGCATGATGTTATGCGGCTCGCACGGCATGCCGTCGCGAGTCATGCGCTCTGCGATCCACTGGCGCAGTGGCAGGTAGCCCTCGCTGACCGAATATTGCAGCGCCTGACGCGACAGGGCCGCGTCGCCCAGGATGGCGTCGTAGCCGGCCTGGATCTGCTCGGCCGGGAACAGGCCCGGATCAGGGATGCCGCCGGCGAACGACAGGATGTCGGGCTGGTCCAGCAGCTTGAGCAGCTCGCGGATCTCGCTGGCGCGGACGCGGCTCATGCGATCGCTGAAGCGCGCGGCCCACTCGGCGGCGCGGTCGATGGTCTGGGTAGTCATGGGGTGATCGAAGTCCGAACTTGAATGACGCTTGAGCCGCGTGCGGCGGCTCGCTCTGAACCAAAGGTTAGAGCGTCATACCGAGCAGGTCGGGCCGGACGACCGGCGGCGCCAGAAGCGTTCGCGATTGATCATGCCCCTCTCCTAGCTCAGCTGCGGCGCTTGATCAAACGATCCCGTGCGGCATTCAGCTGGGCGGCCAGGCCTTCGGTGCCGCCCTTGTCGGGGTGGGCCATCTGGATCAGGCGGGTATAGGCCGCCTTGACCTCGGCCAAGCTGGCGTCCGCGCCCACACCCAGGATGGCGCGGGCCTCCGTGAGGCTGAGTTCGGCCTTGGGCGGCTGGACCATCTCGCGGCGGATCAGCGGCCGGCGACGGGCCTCGGTGACGCTCCACAGGCCGATGACGCCCAGCACGATGCCGGTGCCCCACGAGCCGCGGATCGTGGCGTAGGCGGCCCCGGCGAAGGCGGCGATCGAGGCCGCGCCCGCCCCGACCCGCCAGCCGTCGCCGTTCAGGAACGACCGGCCCTTGGGCCAGAGCAGGAAGACCAGGATGGCCGCGCCCAGCAGCAGGTACAGCATCGCAACTCCGAAACGAAAACGGGCGGCAGGGTCGCCCCGGCCGCCCGCTCCTAGTCATGTAGCCGTTGGCTTACTGCGCCGCCAGAAGCGTCTCGCCCGAATAGGCCGACAGGCCCAGGCTGTGCATCAGGGCGCGTAGTTCCTGGCGAGCCGCCAGATGCTGCAGCGACACCGGCACCGGGCGCACTTGCGGCGACAGGTCGGCGATGGTCAGGCCGAACGGGAACAGCTCGCGATAGATCACGCGGTCGCGCAGGCCGGGGCCAATGCGGAAGCCGACGCGCTTGGCCAGCGCGGTGAGGCGATCTTCCAGGCGCTTGCGGTTACGGGCTTCGGTGGTGGCCAGACGGTTGCGCAGCACCACCCAGTCCATGGCCTGGCGCTGGCCCGACAGGGCGCGCTGCTTGCGGCCTTCCCAGACGGTCAACGAATAAAGGCTGGGCTTGGTCAGCTCCAAGGTCACGGGATCGACGGTGCCCAGCATGTCGAAGTCGACGAAGCTGTCGTTCATCGGCGTGACCACCAGGTCCGCGCGGCCGTGGGCCAGGCGCGTGATGGCGCTGTCGCCGCCGGGGGTGTCGATCAGGATGAAGTCACATTCCTCGGCGGCCTTGGCGAAGGCGGCTTCAAAACCGGCGACCTGCTCTTCTTCCGACTTCTCGGCCAGGGCGATGTCGTTGTCGCTGAGGGTCAGGGACAGCGGCATGGGCAGGTCCAGCTTCTTGCTGGCCGTCCAGGCGACGCGGTTCTCGAAGAACCGGCCCGAGGTGCGTTGGCGAAGGTCCAGGTCGAGGACGGCGACCTTGGCGCCGCCGTACAGCAGCGCGGTGACAAGGTGGACGGCGATGGTGGACTTGCCCGCACCACCTTTTTCGTTGCCGACGACGATGACGCGCGTTTCGGCCATGGCTCGATCCTCGATGCGTCGCGACTCGGCGCGACCTTGGACTGAAGGTTAACACGATGTTACCAGCGCCCTACCGGGTCAACCGGTTCAATCCACAGGCATAATTGTCGCACCCCCGACATTGCGTTCCCGCAAGGGATAGTGGACCTGAAAGGACCGCGAGGTCATAAGCCGGGCCTGTCCGTGTGGAGCCCTTCAGTATGAGCAGCCCGACCATCGTCCGCACCGTCGCCGAGATGCGCGAGCACGTGCGCGCTTGGAAGGCCGCCGGCCAGAGCGTGGCCCTGGTTCCGACCATGGGCGCCCTGCACGAGGGCCACCTGTCCTTGATCAAGATCGCCCAGCAGAAGGCAGACCGGGTGGTCGCCACGATCTTCGTCAATCCCAAGCAGTTCGCCCCGCACGAGGACTTCGACGCCTATCCGCGCGGCGAGGCCGTCGATGTCGAGAAGCTGGCCAGCGTCGGCTGCGACCTGCTGTTCGCCCCCAACGGCGCGGAAATGTATGCCCCCGGCTTCGCCACCGCGATCAGCGTCTCGGGCGTCTCCGAACCGCTGGAAGGCGCGGCGCGGCCGCAGTTCTTCGGCGGCGTGGCGACCGTAGTGGCCAAGCTGTTCATCCAGAGCCAAGCCGACGTCGCCGTGTTCGGCGAGAAGGACTATCAGCAGCTGCAGGTGGTCAAGCGCATGGCCCGCGACCTGGATATCCCGATCGAGATCATCGGCGCCCCAACGGCGCGGGCGGACGACGGCTTGGCCCTGTCCTCGCGCAACGCCTACCTGTCGGCGGACGAACGCGCCGCCGCCGCGGCCCTGCCTACCGCGATGAAGGCCGCCGCCGCCCAGGTGGCCGCCGGCGGTCGTATCGACGAGGCCGAGCAAAAGGCGACGGCCGCCCTGAAGGCGGCCGGCTTTGGTCAGGTCGACTATGTGGAAGTGCGCGAGGCCAGCGACCTGTCGCGCCTGGGTCCCGGCTCGATCGGCGATGCTGAAGGCCGGATCCTGGTCGCCGCGTGGCTGGGCAAGACGCGGCTGATCGACAACATGGCCGTCGGCTGATTAGATCGGCCTGAGCGCGATCAACAGACCCGCGATCAGGCCCACGAACAGCATCCCCACGCCCAAGGCGGCAAAACCGGCCTTCATCGTCATCCCTCCACAGTCCCCTGCGGCAAGATGACACTCGTCTCGGTTGCCGAAACGCTAACAGCTCGCCAGAAAGTTTTCTACCAGGCGCCCAGTTCGCGCAGCTGCCTCGCCAGATCCGGCGGCAGGTCGGCGGCCTCGCTGGCGGTCAGGTCCGGCGGCGCGTCCTCGGGCTTGAGGTAGCGCCAGCCCTGGAAGGCCCGGCGCGGCTGCGGCGCGACACGAATGATCGGCGGATCCACGGTCACCTCGCAGCGCGAGGCCGCGCCCTCGCCGATCGTGTCGATGGCCAGGATCGTCTGGCGACACAGGATCTGACCCTTGAAGACGCGGTACAGCGAGCCGCCATCCAGGACCTCGTCGATCCGCTTGGGCGTCATGCGGGTGTGCATGACCCAGGGTTGGCTCTTGTCCTGGTGCCAGGCCAGAAGATCGTCGATCGTTTCGCAGCCGACGACCAGCTTGATGATGTGCAACGCCATGGGCGGTAGATAGCGCGCCGGTCCAGCAAGGCAACAGGCGCTGATACACGACGCTCGCCCAATGGGTGAAACCCGTCGACGTCCGCATGACAGCGTTATCCACTGTGGTCATCGCGTTTATGTGGGGGCGCGAGGGGGGCTTCAGAGCCCGACACCGCCGTTACGGACGCCTTGTGGGGGCCGTCCGCAGCGGCGGTTCTGTTTTGGGCGGAATGTTGGATCGCGGACGATCCAGCCCCATTATCACTACATGTCCCTTCCCCGCGTCCGCGTCATCGATCTCGAGACCGCAGGCTCTGGCCCCAACGATGTCTGCGAGATCGGCTGGCAGGACGTCGTCCAGGACGCCGACGGCCGCTGGCGGCTCGATGACGAGCGCGGCGCGCACCTGGTCAATCCGGGCCACCCGATCCCGGCCGACACCATGTCGGTGCACCACATTCTCGACAGCGAGGTCGCCGATGCGCCGTTCTGGAAGGCTGTCGCCCCCGGCGTGCTGAAGCCCGACGGCGGCGTCCTGGCCCTGGGCGCCCACCGCGCGGCCTTCGGGCAGCGCTACTGCACGCCGCGGCACGCGGGCGGCGCGCCCTGGATCTGCACCTGGAAATGCGCCTTGCGCCTGTGGCCGCAGCTGCAGAGCTTCTCCAACCAGATGCTGCGTTATCAACGCATGCCCGAAGGCTTGGTCCACGAGCTGGGCCTGCCCGCCCATCGCGCCCTGCCCGACGCCTATGTCACGGCCCATCACCTGCGCGACATGCTGAACGAAGCTTCGCTGGAGCAACTGTTGGCCTGGAGCGACGAGCCCGGCCTGCTGCCCCGCGTGCCGACCGGGCCGGACCGCGGCAAGCCGTGGCAACGCCTGGACGACGAGGCCCTGCGCGCCTTCGCCCGCGAGCGCGACCCGGCCTTACGTTTCAGCGCCGAGACCGAGCTGCGCCGTCGCGGCGAGACGCTGGAGCCCGCCCCGGCCGAACCGGCGCAGCGAACCCTGCTCTGAAAACGCAAAAGCCCCCGCCGGCGAACCGGCGGGGGCCTTGAGGATGACGCTAAGCGTAGAAGCTTACGCGCCGCCCGGGAAGCGGAAGGGAACCTTCACCGAACCGGTCTTGGCGCCCATCGGCAGCTTCTCGGCGATGCACATGGCGGCCTTGTCGAAACCCTTACCGCCGGCGCTGTTGTCGACGACCTTGCAGTCCGACAGCTTGCCGTCGGCGGCATTGCATTCCAGCATCACCTGAGCGGCGTCACGGGTGTTGGCGAACTGCTGCAGGCAGCGGCCCATCTGGTCTTCGAAACCACCGGCGGCCGAAGCGGCTTGAGCGACGAAGAAGCTGCCAGCGATACCCGCGGCGAAAGCGATCGAGAGTTTCATACCCACCTAATTCCTTCTGGAACCGAACCAAACTTGTGAGGATGGTTATCGCGCCTAAGCCCTAAGGAACGGCCAAGGTTTGCGGTTAATCATTTCCAAAAATGGTGAACGCCGCCGTAGGCCTAACGTGGTGGTGAGCACGTCCCAAAAGGACTATGGTCTCGACCAGATCCGAACAGCTTGAATCCAGATCGTCGTCACCCCTCACAGGAGATGATCATGGCCCGTCTCAAGTCTCTGGCCTGGCTCGCTCTGACGCCGCTGCTCCTGCCCATGCCGACCTCGGCGCAAGGGCCCGGTGAAATCACCTTCTACAGTCAGATCGCCTTCCGGGGTCAGTCGTTCACGGTGAACGGCCCTCGGGAGAACACGCGTATCCCGTTCACCATCCGCAGCGCTCGGCTCGGTCGTGGCGGACCCTGGGAGATCTGCACCGGGACGCGCTACAAGGGTCGCTGCCAGGTCGTCGACAAGGACCAGGGCAACATCGCCTGGACGGTCAACTCCGCCCGCCCCGCCCGCCAAGGCCCCGCGCCGCCCGGCCCGCCGGGCAACAACCAGTCCCTGCGCGGCATGAGCGCCGAGTTCTTCCCGCAGCCCAGCGATCGCGGCGGCCGGGTCCCCACCTGTCGTCAGGCGACAGCGGCCTGCGCGGCCGAGGCGGCTGACCGGTTCTGCCAGGGACGCGGCTGGACCGCCGCGTCTTACGAACGACAAGAAACCGTGGCTGGTCGCGTCTATCTGGCCGACGTCCTGTGCACGCGGACGCGATAGGAGACCTGAATGCTGAAACCGATCACCCTGGGACTCGCGACGATCCTCGTCACGGGTTGCGCGACAACCGTTCCCTCCAAGGCGCCGCCTGCCCCGGAGGAGCACCGCGTCACCTACGGCTGTGATCGTGGACCCGACCTGACGGTGGTCTACTCCGAAGGCAAGGCCAGCATCATCGGCTCGGATGGAACCGCCGCGATCGTGCTGCCGCAGAAGCCGGCGGCGTCGGGCGTCTGGTACGAGACGCCGACCCACTCGATCCGCGGCAAGGGTGACGAGGTCACCTACACCGTGGGCCGCATGGTCCCGATGACCTGCAAGGCGCGCTAGGCGCTCGCCTCCAGCCGCGCCAGCACCACACCCTCGCTGACCTGGCCGCCGGCGACGACGGTCAGTTCGGCCACAACACCGTCGAACGGCGCAGCCAGGGCGTGTTCCATCTTCATGGCTTCCAGGGTCAGCAGGGTCTGGCCCTTGGTGACCGCCTGGCCGGCCTCGACGGCGACCGAGACGATCTTGCCCGGCATCGGCGACAGGATCGCGCCGTCCGACGCCGCGCCCTCGCCCGCCCCGCCGACCTGGGCCTCGAAGTCGAAGGTCTGGACGTCGCCGCCCTCGAACACCTGGATCGGCCCCTTGCCATAGGTGGTCGGCAGGCGGGTGACCTCGTCGAAGGTCGAGCCGTCCTGGTGACGGATATCCCACGACCAGTCCTCGCTGCCGCCGCCGATCAGGGCGACCTGCAGCGGCATGGCCTTGCCGTCGGCCGACATCGGCAGATGCATCGGCGCGCGCGGGGCGTTCATGCGGAAGCCCAGCAGCTTTGACGGCGCGCTTTCCCACGGATCGCGGCGGGCCTCGGCTTCCAGGAAGCTGTCCAGCCGCCAGCCGATCGCAGCCATGGCCGGCTCGTCGCTGAACGACCGCTCGACCAGCTCATCCAGGCGGGCCTCGATGAAGCCGGTGTCGACGGCGCCATCGACGAAGTCCGGGTGGCTGGCGCACTTGGCCAGGAAGGCGGCGTTGGTCTTGACCGGCCAGACCTCGACCAGGGCGCAGGCCTCGGCCAGGCGCTGAGCAGCATCCTCGCGGTCGGCGCCGTGGGCGATCAGCTTGGCGATCATCGGATCGTAGAAAGGCGTGACCTCGCCGCCCTCCTCCACCGCGCTGTCGACGCGGACATCGCCTTCGGGCAGGCGGAAGTGCTTCAGCTTGCCGGTCGAGGGCAGGAAGCCGGTGGCCGGGTTCTCGGCATAGAGGCGCGCCTCCATGGCCCAGCCGTCCAGCGTGATCTCGTCCTGCTCCAGCGGCAGCGGTTCGCCCGAGGCCACGAGGAGTTGCCACTCGACCAGGTCCTGGCCGGTGACCATCTCGGTGACCGGGTGCTCGACCTGCAGGCGGGTGTTCATTTCCATGAACCAGATGCGGTCGGCGCGCAGGCCTTCGCTGGCGTCAGCGATGAACTCGACCGTGCCAGCGCCGACATAACCCACCGCCTGGGCGGCCTTCACCGCGGCGGCGCAGACGGCGGCGCGGGTGACCTCATCCATGCCGGGGGCCGGAGCCTCCTCGATAACCTTCTGGTGGCGGCGCTGCAGCGAGCAGTCGCGCTCGAACAGGTGGACGACGTTGCCATGCGTGTCGCCGAACACCTGCACCTCGATGTGACGCGGGCGGGTGACGTATTTCTCCAGCAGCACGCGGTCGTCGCCGAAGCTGGCGGCGGCCTCGCGGCGGCACGAACCCAGGGCGGCCTCGAAGTCCTCCGCGCGATCAACCTTGCGCATGCCCTTGCCGCCGCCGCCGGCCACGGCCTTGATCAGCACCGGGAAGCCGATCTTGCCGGCCTCCGTGGTCAGGCGCTTGACCGACTGGTCCTCGCCCAGATAGCCGGGCGTGGTCGGCACACCGGCGTCGATCATCACCTTCTTGGCGGCGTCCTTCAGGCCCATGGCGCGGATCGCCGAGGGCGGCGGGCCGATCCAGACCAGGCCGGCGTCAGTGACGCTCTGGGCGAAGTCGGCGTTTTCCGAGAGGAAGCCGTAGCCGGGGTGGATGGCTTCCGCCCCCATCTGTTTGGCGGCCGCCAGGATCTTCTTGGGATCCAGATAGCTCTCCTTGGCCGGCGCCGGACCGATCAGGATCGCCGCGTCGGCCTCCAGCACGAACGGGGCGTTCGCGTCGGCTTCCGAATAGACGGCGATCGTCCGCACGCCCAGCTCGCGGGCGGTGCGGATGATGCGTCGGGCGATCTCGCCGCGGTTGGCGATCAGGACGGAGGAGAGCAAGGCGGAACCTACATCTGGGAAAGGGTGAAGAGCATCAGGCCGCCCACCAGCACGCCGAACGCGGTCATGCTGAACAGCCAGACGATCATGGTCTTGAGCACGGCCCCGAAGATGCTGGAGCCGTAGCCGCCCCGCAGGGTCTGGAAGAGGTTGATGGGTATCCACAGCGACAGGATGGTCAGATAGGCCGGCTGCAGGCCGTGCGGCAGCACGAACAGCAGGGCGTAGGACAGGAACGCGAACGACAGCAGGTTCGTGGCCACGATCAGGTGGTCGTAGATGAAGTACTGGCGCTTGTTCACGTAGACGAAGGCCAGGCTGAGACCGACGATCGGCAGAAGCAGCACCGCCAGGCGGTGGGCCCAGCCGAACGTCACCAGCAGGTAGTAGTCCGGATTGGCCACGGCCTTGGCCAGGCCTTCCTGGGGCCAGTACTTGGACGTCTTCTTGGCCTCGTGGCCGCCGGTAGCGTGTTCCGACGCGGCGTGCCCGGCGGCGGCCGGCGCATTCTTGTCCGGCACGACGACATTGAAGTGCTGGCCGGCGACCTGGGCCTCGGCGATCTTGTTCGCGCCGGCTTCCAGCTTGTCCGGGCTCTGGAAATCCAGGCCCTGGATCTGCGCGGCGGCATTGGCGTTGCGGTTGTGCAGCCGGTCCAGCGCTTCCTTGCCCGCGTTGGGATTGTTCTGCAGGGCGTCGGCTTCCGCCATGTCCTTGGCGTAGCGATCCTCGGCCTTTTTGACGTCGTCGGCGTATTCGTCGGCGATCTTGGCCTTGTCGACGCCCGCTTCCTTGAGGCCCTCATCACGCTCACTGGTCGCGTCCGCCAGGCGCTCCTTGCGATCGGCCGTCGCCTCCTTGCGGATCTCGTCGGCCTTGGTCTTGCGCCCCTGAGGCGTCATCAGCGCCTGGGCTTCCTTCTCCTCCTTGAGCTCCTGCTCGTGGCGGAAGGTGTGGATCGCGTGCTCGGCCGCGAAGATGAACAGCAGCAGGGCCACCAGGAAGGTGCGGAACGGCGGCACGTGCCGCACGATCCGACCTTCCATGTAGTCCTTGGCCAGCTTGCCCGGCTTGAAGAACAGCAGCGGCAGGGTGTTGGCCAGGCGACCGTCGAGGTGGAACATCCCCTCGATGGCCTCCCAGATCAGGTGCAGGATCGAGCGGTGATGGGTGTCGGAATTCTGGCCGCAGTCATGGCAGTACCAGCCCTCGAGCGTGGCCCCGCAGTTCTTGCAGGGCTCACCCTTGTGGGTGAACGGCTTCTTGCGATGCCCGACCAGCCCGGCGGCCGAGTCCGCCGCCGCCGCTTCCAATTCAACGCCTGTAACCACCCTACGCCCCCTGATTGAGTCTATTCAGCCCAGGACGGTTTACGACGAGCCAGGAAAGCGCGCACGCCTTCTTGTCCCTCTTCCGACACGCGGCGGCGGGCGATGCGTTTGGCGCTCTCCTCGATCAGGCCCTTGTCGATTTTCTGGCCAGCGAAGTCGTTGACCAGAGCCTTGGCGTCGCCGATCGCGCCGGGCGCGCAGGGGGCCATTTCCTCGATCAGGGCGTCGCGGGCGACTTCCAGGCTGGCGACGTCCTCGAACACCTCGTCGACCAGGCCGTAGCCCCAGGCGTCGTCGGCGTCGAACACCCGGCCGGTGGCGAACAAGAGCTTGGCCGTGCGCGGCCCCAGGGCCTGGATCACGTAGGGGCTGATGGTCGCCGGGGTCAGGCCCAGCTTCACTTCCGAGAACGAGAACTTGGCGTCGATCAGGGCGATGGCGTGGTCGCAGGCGGCCACCAGGCCCGCGCCGCCGCCAAAGGCCGGGCCTTCGACCAGGGCCACGGTCAGGGCCGGGATGTCGTGCAGGGCCTTGAGCATGTGGGCCAGGCCCAGGGCGTCGTCGCGGTTGTCGTCCTCGTCCCACTCGACGGCCGCGCCCATCCATTCCAGGTCGGCGCCGGCGCTGAACGCTCCGCCCACGCCGCGCAGGAACACCACCCGCACGCCCTCGGCGCCGTGCAGGGTCTCGAAGGCCTCGCGCAGGCCGGCGATGGTCTCGGCGTTGAAGGCGTTCTTCTTGTCGGGCCGGTTGATCCACACGGTGACCGCGCCGTCGGGCGTGCTGTCGATGTGGACCAGCGGGGTCATCGCGTCGGTGTCGGTCACTTCGACGATGGGGTCGGCGATCGGGTTGGTCATGACGTGCCCTCTTCTGGCCTTAAGCTACATTCGGAAAACGCCGAAGGTCGTCTCCGGGATCGGCGCATTCAGTGACGCCGAGATGGCCAGACCCAGGACGTCACGGGTTTGAGCCGGATCAATGATGCCGTCGTCCCAGAGGCGAGCGGTCGCGTGGTACGGATTGCCCTCATCCTCGTAGCGCTGGCGGATCGGCGCCTTGAAGGCTTCCGCCTCCTCCGGCGTCCACTTGGCGGCGTCACGGTGGACGGTGGCCAGCACGCTGGCGGCCTGCTCGCCGCCCATCACCGAGATCCGCGAATTGGGCCAGGTAAAGAGGAAGCGCGGGGAATAGGCACGGCCGCACATGCCGTAGTTGCCGGCCCCGAAGCTGCCGCCGATCAGGACGGTGAACTTGGGCACCTCGGCCGAGGCGACCGCCGTGACCAGCTTGGCGCCGTCCTTGGCGATGCCACCGGCCTCGTACTTGCCGCCGACCATGAAGCCCGAGATGTTCTGCAGGAAGATCAGCGGGATCTTGCGCTTGCAGGCCAGCTCGATGAAGTGCGCGCCCTTCACGGCGCTCTCGCTGAACAGCACGCCGTTATTGGCCAGGATCGCCACCGGCTGGCCCCAGATGCGGGCGAAGCCGCAGACCAGGGTCGTGCCGTACAGCGCCTTGAACTCGTCGAACTGGCTGCCGTCGACGATGCGGGCGATGACCTCGCGCACATCGTAGGGCGCCCGGACGTCGGTCGGGACGATGCCGTAGATCTCTTCAGGATCGTACAGCGGCGGCTCGGCCTCGGTCAGGACCAGCTGGTCGGGCTTGGTGGTGTTGAGGTTCGCCACGATCGAACGAACGATCTCCAGAGCGTGCTCGTCGTTCTCGGCCACGTGGTCGACCACGCCCGAGCGACGGCCGTGGGTCTCGGCCCCGCCCAGTTCCTCGGCCGAGATGACCTCGCCCGTGGCGGCCTTCACCAGCGGCGGGCCGGCCAGGAAGATGGTGCCCTGGTTGCGGACGATGACCGTCTCGTCGCTCATCGCCGGGACATAGGCCCCGCCGGCGGTGCACGAGCCCATGACGCAGGCGATCTGCGGGATGCCCACGGCGCTCATGCGGGCTTGATTGAAGAAGATGCGGCCGAAGTGGTCGCGGTCGGGGAAGACCTCGGCCTGGTGCGGCAGGTTCGCGCCGCCGCTGTCGACAAGATAGACGCACGGCAGGCGGTTCTGGGCGGCGATCTCCTGGGCGCGCAGGTGCTTCTTCACCGTCATCGGGAAGTACGCGCCGCCCTTTACCGTGGCGTCGTTGGCCACGATCATCACTTCGCGGCCCGACACCCGGCCGACGCCGCAGATCATGCCCGCGCCGGGAGCCTCGCCGCCGTAAAGGTCGCAGGCGGCCAACTGGCCGATCTCCAGGAAGGGCGAGCCGGGATCCAGCAGGCGCTCGACGCGCTGGCGGGGCAACAGCTTGCCGCGCGAGGCATGGCGCTCACGCGAGCTCTCGGGACCACCCAGGGCCGCTTCCGCGACCTTTGCGCGCAGCTCGTCGGCCAAGGCGCGGTTATGAGCCGCGTTACGGGCGAAAGCGTCAGCGGACGCGTCGATAACGGAGTTCAACTTCGGCATGACCGACGCTTAGCCTCTTCCACCCCATCCCGGAAGTCGTAGTTTTTTGGACCCCGAAGAGAAAGATTCCGGGCCAAATCCGTTCTCGGACATTTCGAGTTCGAGATCAACAGTTGCGCCTGAACCCGCCCCCGTGGTCAAGCCTGCCCGAACCAGCTAGCGTCCGCGCCGTGGAAACGCCCCTGCCCGACGACTCGGCCCTGGCGCGCCTGTTCGCCCGCGAGCGGCGCACCGGCGTGGCAACGTGGTTCTCCCTGCCTGGCGGGGCGACGCTGTTCGAGCCCGGCGAGGACGCCGACAATCTCTATTTCCTGAAGACCGGTCGCCTGGGCGCCTTCCGCCGGGAAGAAGGCCAGGAGCCGCAGTTCCTGGGCGTGATCCGTCCCGGCGAGCCGGCCGGCGAGATGGCCCTGGTCGGCGGCACGGCCCACTCGGCCAACATGGTGGCCCTGCGTGACAGCGAGGTCCTGGCCCTGCCCCGCGAGGACTTCTTCGAGGCGGCCGAGGAAGACCCGACCGTGATGCTGGAGCTGTCGCGGCTGATGATCCGCCGCGCCCGCCAGGCCCAGACCCATGCGGCGATCGGCGATCCCTCGGTGTTCGGCTTCATCGCCGTCGAGGCCGGCGCGGCCATCCGACCGATCGTCGAGCGCCTGGCCCGCTGCATCGAACACCTCGGCTACTCCGTCACCGTCGAGGGCGGGGAGTCCCTGCTGGCCCCAACCGAGTGGTTCAGCAATGTCGAGCGCGAGCACGACTTCGTCCTCTATGTCGCCGAGGCCGATGAGACCGCCTGGAAACACGTGGTCGGCCGCCAGGTGGACCGACTGTTCCGCATCGGACGCGGCGACCGCGCGCCACCGGCCAGCATCCCTAGCTATGCCTCTGGCCCCTTACAGGCCCAGCGGCTGGTCGATCTGATCCTGCTGCAGTCGGCCACCGCCGCGCGCCCGGTCGGCTCGGCCGCCTGGGTCGAGGCCACCCAGGCCGCGCGGCTGTTCCATCTGCGCGAGAACGGCGTGGCCGACATGCAGCGGCTGGCACGGGTGCTGACGGGCCAGTCGGTGGGCTTGGTGCTCTCGGGCGGCGGCGCGCGGGCCTATGCCCATATCGGCGCGATCCAGGCCATGCGCGAGCGCGGCATCCCGATCGACTTCGTCGGCGGCGCCTCGATGGGCGCGATCGTGGCGGCCGGCATCGCCATGGGCTGGGACGACGGCGAGCTGGAGCACCGCATCCGCAAGGCTTTCGTCGACACCAGCCCGCTGGACGACATCGCCTTCCCCCTGATCGCCATGACCCGCGGCGAGAAGGTCAAGGCGCGGCTGGACGAGCACTTCGGCACGGTCGACATCAGCGACCTGTGGCTGCCGTTCTTCTGCGTCTCGTCGAACCTGACCTCGGGCGCCTATCAGCTGCATCGGACCGGCGACCTGCAGGCCGCGCTGCGGGCCTCGATCTCGCTGCCGGGCGTGCTGCCGCCGGCCACCGAAAACGGCGCGGTGCTGGTCGACGGGGCGGTGATGAAGAACTTCCCGGCCGACGTGATGCGCTCGTTCCAGCTGGGGCCGATCGTCGGCGTCGACGTCACGCGCGGCCGCAGCATCACCGCCGAGGACGTCTATCGCCCGCCGTCGATCTGGAGCTGGATCGTCTCGGGCGAGTGGCGCAAGGGCCCGCCGATCGTGGCCCTCTTGATGCGCGCCGCCACGGTGACCACCGGCCGGGATCTCGCCGCCGCCCGCGAAGCCACCGACGTGCTGATCACCCCGAAGCTGGAAGGCGTGGACATCCGCGACTGGCGCGCCTTCGAGCCCGCGGTCCGCGCCGGCTATGTCGCCGCCAGCTTCGCGCTGGAGGGTCTGCACGGCCCAGTGACCGAACTGCGCCGTCGTCCCAGCCTGGCGGAAAAGCGCGCGGGCCTTACCCCTTCCGCGCGACGATGAAGAGCCGCTTGAACGGGAACAGCGTCACGCCGTCCTCGCGGCGCGGATAGTCCTGCGCCAGCCGCGCGCGCCAAGCGTCCAGGAACGGCGTCTTGGCCTCGTCCGGCAGGGCGTCGAGGTACGGCCGTAGCGTTGTGCCCATGGTCCAGTCGACGATCGGGTCCTGGCCGTGCAGGGCGTGCAGATAGGTCGTGGTCCAGATATCGACATCGGGACATAGCGGCGCCAGCCAGGCGTAGTAGTCCTCCGGCGCATTGGCGTGGCGTACGCCCTCGACGCCGGTCAGGTGCTTGGCCCACGGCCCTTCGGCCGCGATCTCGGTGAGCGTTCCGCGCCAGCCCAGCCCGTCGGCCACCGGCATCTGCACCGCCAGCACGCCGCCGGGCGAGAGGCTCTCGGCCAGGCGCGGGATCAGGACGGCGTGGTCGTCCACCCATTGGAGGGCGGCGTTGCTGAAGATCAGGTCGGTCGCAGAGTCCGGCGCGAACCCCTTGATATCGCCCAGGATCCACTCGACGCGCGTCTGCAGGGCCTTGGCTCGCTCCAGCATGTCGGGACTGGAATCCAGCCCCCTCACCCGCGCCTGCGGATGCCGCGCGGCCAGCAAGGCCGCCTGTTCGCCCAAGCCGCAGCCCAGGTCCCAGATGTCGAGCGGATCCAGATCGCGCGGGATGGCGGTCAGCAGGTCAAACGCCGGCCGCTCCCGGTATCGACGGTATAGAGCGTAGGTATCCGGGTCCCAGCTGGCCATGCGAATCCCCTCCCAACTGATCGCGCCAAGCCATGCAACCTGCGCCTATGTGAAGAATTCTTCCTATACGCGAAGATTCATCATACGGTTCGAGTCAGGTCTCCGACAGAGGGGCTACTAGGGAAGGATTCACGCGGTATGCCCACGCGCATTCACTTGGCGCCGAACGGCCCATCTGGCCCGGCCACCAACGTTCGTCGATTCAATTTCAACCGTCCCATCGCGGTCGGCGCGGCCCTCGTCCTGTGGGCGGCCATCCTGGTGGGCCTTAAGCTGCTGTCGGTCTGATCATTCGACGCTGCGACGTCGCGTCGCGCGCGGTTTCCTCTTTTCAACCGCGCGATCAGCCCCATATGCTGACTGTTGTGTTCAACCAACTGAAAGGAGGTGACCAGTGTCTCATTGTCTCCAACCGCGGTCGCAAGTCGTGACCTGGAGCCTTACGAGTGAGGTCTCCGCCTAGGCGTTGAACGCCCAAGGTTTCTAAGTCACGCGCTGCGAAAGCGGCCACGACGATGGAGGGCCGTCCCGAGCAATCGGGGCGGCCCTTTTTCTTTGCTGGACTTAAGCCCCGATCAGCTCGCGGCCGATCAGGAAGCGGCGGATCTCGTTGGTGCCCGCGCCAATATCGTAGAGCTTGGCGTCGCGCAGCAGACGCTCGACCGGCCATTCCTTGGTGTAGCCGGCGCCGCCCAAGGCCTGGATGGCTTCCAGCGACACCTTCACCGCGTTCTCGGACGCCATCAGGATCGCGCCCGCCGCGTCGAAGCGCGTGGTCTTGCCGGCGTCGCAGGCGCGGGCCACGGCGTAGACATAGGCCCGGGCCGAGTTCAGGGCCACGTACATGTCGGCGATCTTGCCCTGCATCAGCTGGAACGAGCCGATGGCCTGGCCGAACTGCTTGCGGTCGCGCACGTACGGCAGGACGATGTCCAGGCAGGCCTGCATGATGCCCAGCGGGCCGGCGCTGAGCACGGCGCGCTCATAGTCCAGACCGCTCATCAGCACCCCGACGCCGCCGCCGACCGGACCCATGATGTTCTCTTCCGGGATCTCGCAGTCCTCGAACACCAGCTCGGCGGTGTCCGACCCGCGCATGCCCATCTTGTCCAACTTCTTGCTGACGCTGAAGCCCTTCATGCCCTTTTCGACGATGAAGGCGGTGATGCCGCGGCTGCCCTCGCCGGTCTTGGCGTAGACCACCAGGGTGTCGGCGTGCGGGGCGTTGGTGATCCAGAACTTGGTGCCGTTCAGGACGTAGCGGTCGCCCTTCTGTTCGGCGCGCAGCTTCATCGACACGACGTCAGAGCCCGAACCGGCCTCGCTCATGGCCAGCGAGCCAACGTGCTCGCCGCTGATCAGCTTGGGCAGGTAGCGCTGCTTCTGCTCGGGCGTGGCCCAGCGGCGGATCTGGTTGACGCACAGGTTCGAGTGCGCGCCGTACGACAGGCCCACCGAGGCCGAGGCGCGGGAGATCTCCTCCATGGCGATCACGTGCTCGAGATAGCCCAGGCCCAGGCCGCCGAACTCTTCTTCCACCGTGATGCCGTGCAGACCCAGGTCGCCCATCGGGACCCACAGGTCGCGCGGGAATTCGTTGGTCTCGTCGATCTTGGCCGCGATCGGCGCGATCTTGTCGGCGGCGAAGCGGGCCGTGGTGTCACGGATCGCGTCGGCCGTCTCGCCCAGCGCGAAATCCATCGAGGGTGCGAAATTGGTCATCCTGGCTCTCCCATAGCACAAACGCCCGCCGGTCGTTGAGACCTGCGGGCGTTCTTGCTCAGTTTCCGCGAGGGAAGCAAAGAAAACTATTCTTCGTCTTCACCCGTTTCCGGACCGGCAAGGCGGCGAAGCAGAAGATAGGCTGAAACCACGAAGCAGATCGCGCCAATCATGCTGGCGCCGTAGCCGAACAGCTTCACCTGGCCATCCGAGCCGGCGGCCACGGTCAGGATCCACAGGACGCCGCCGCCGAACAGGGCCAGGCCGAGAATGCCCAGGCTGATCAGCAGGCTGGTGTTGCCGAAGCGCGGTTGCTCCGACTCGACCATCGGCACGTCCATCGGGTGCAGGTCGACCTCTTCGCTGGTCGAGAAGCCGCCCAGATTGAACACCGACGAAGCCGAGGCCGGGGCGCCGAACAGGCTGGGCTCGCTGGGGGCCGGCTTGGCGGCCGGGGCGAAGGCCTCGACCGGGGTCGGCTTGGCGACTTCTTCCACTTCGACCGGCTGCGGGGTCAGGCGGAACGGCGTGAACTCGACCGGCGCGGCCGCTGGGGCGTCCGTTTGCGAAACGGGCTCGATCGGCGTGGTGGTCGGCTCATTTTGGAACAAAACCGGCGCGGGCTCGGTGACGGCCGGCTGGGCCGGGGCCGGCGGCTCGGGCAGACCGAGGTCGTCCTGGCGGGCGACCGGCTTGGTCGTCGTGACCGGAGCGGCCAGCGGGGCGTCCGAGAGGATGGCCTCCAGGCGCGCGCTGACGGCGGCGGCCGATTGTTCGGTGGCGGTCGGGCCGTCCTCTTCCGGGACAACCACGTTCAGCGGCAGGCCTTCTTCCCGCTCGGCGACGACGCGATCGCCCTCCGTGCGGGTGCTGACGGCCATCGGCGTCTGCTTGGGAATGGCGCAGCTGGCGTCGTAGTCGACCTTGGGACGCAGCACCGGACTGGGCGCGGGCACCCATTCGCCATTGGCCGGCGTCAGGAACAGGGTCTTTTCGGCCGAGCGGCGGCGGACCAGGGCGTCGATGACGATCCGCTCGCCCTCGAAGTCGGCCTTGCGCCACATCTCCATCGCGCACGCGGCTTGCAGCAGCGAGCCTTCGTTGATCCGGCGCAGCACGCCCGAGCGGAGGAAGTTGTCGAGGCCGATATTGAAGGCGAAGCAGACCAGCGCGTCGAACTGGTTCTGGTTCAGAGGCGCGTAGGTGTGTTCGTTGACCGAGTGCGCGACCGAGATCAGGTCGTACAGCAGCAGGGCCTCGGCGTCCTTTTCAGAGACGGAGGCGCCCTCGCGAGCGGTCAGGGTGTGGCCATAGCCGACCGTCCAGCGCCCGTCGGGGAGCTGCGCGGCCTTCTGACGGTAGCCTTCGAATCTCTTGATGAGATCGACGGCCGTCCGGGTGACCTGATGGCGCGGTTTCATCGCGGAGTTTGACCCAGTTTGAGACAGACGCGGATGCGTTCGTCTGTCTCGGCGCAAGGTCGGCGCCAGTTTTCCCTAGGAGCGCGAGAAAAACGTCAGTGCAGTAGCAGGGACGCGATCAGCAGCACCGCGAAGAAGCCGGTGAAGTCCGTCAGGAAGGTCACGAAGATCGACGACGACACCGCCGGGTCGCGGCCCATCTTCTCCAGCGCCAGGGGCATCAGGATGCCGCCCAAGGCCGCGGTGAAGATGTTGGCGATCAAGGCCGCGCCAACGATGATCGCCAGCTTGTCGTGATGGTCCGCCGGCCCGAAGAACAGATAGGTCGCCAGGCCCATGACCAGGGCCAGGCTGACGCCGTTGACCAGGCCCACCAGCAGCTCGCGCAGCACGATGCGGCGGGCGTTGGCCGTGGTCAGCTCCTTGCTGGACAGCGCGCGCACGGCCACGGCCAGGGTCTGGGTGCCGGCGTTGCCGCCCAGGGACGAGACAATCGGCATCAGGATGGCCAGGGCCACCAGCTGGGCGATCTCGGCCTGGAAGATGGCCACGCCGCTGACCGCCAAGGTGGCGGTGGCCAGGTTCAGCATCAGCCATGGCAGGCGCGACTTGACGATCTCGATCACCGAGGCGTCACGGCCGGCGTCGGACACACCGGCCAGGGCCAGAATGTCTTCCTGGGCTTCGTCGCGGATGACCTCGACGATGTCATCGACGGTGATCTGGCCCACCAGGCGCCCGCCCGGCTCGATCACCGGGGCGCTGATCAGGTGGTACTTGTCGAAGATGTAGGCGACCTCTTCCTGGTCCATCTCGACCGGGATTTCGGTGACGGCTTCCATCAGCTCGGCCAGCGGCGTCTCGCGGCGGCTGCGCAGCAGGATGCTGATCGGGATGGCCCCGACGGGCTTGTAGGTCGGGTCGACCACATAGACGTCGAAGAACAGCTCGGGCAGCTGATCGCCTTCCTCGCGGACGTGGTCGATCGTCTGGCCGACGGTCCAGAACTCGGGCGCGGCCAGGAACTCGCGCTGCATCAGGCGGCCGGCGGTCTCATCCTCGTACGACAGGGTCGTCTCGATGGCGGCGCGATCCACCTCGCCCATGGCGGCCAGCACCTGGAAGCGCTTGGTGTCGTCCAGGTCGTCGATGACGTCGGCGGCGTCGTCGGTGTCCAGTTCCTCCAGCGCGCGGGCCAGGGTGACGGACGGCGTGGCTTCCAGCACCTCCTCGCGGAGGTTCTCATCCATTTCCGAGATGATCTCGCCCAGCGCCTCGGGATCCAGCAGCGGGATCACGTCCTCGCGATAGTCGGCGGTCAGGAAGCCCATCAGGTCAGCGACGTCGGCCGGCTCCAGCGCCGTGACCAGCTCGCGCAGGCGCTTCAGGTCGCCGCTGTCGACGGCGTCGATCACCATCTCGACATATTCGGGATTGAGGGCGTAGTCCTCGCCAAGGGCGAGATCTTCCAGCTCCTCGGGAGTTTCGGATTTGGCCAGCGGGATGTCGTCCAGCACGTCGTCGGTCAGTTCGGCGGTGTCCCGGGTCATGGGGGCCTCCTGAGCTCAAGAGCTGCTGGGTTCGTGCTGGTTGGTCCGATGAAGCGACCCTGAGGCGAAATCAGGGCCTAGAAACGATTAGAGCGCCCCTAGCGAGTCGGAAACCGATTTCGCCGGGAGCGCTCTATTCTGTGTTCAACACTGGTGCGGTCGAGAAGACTCGAACTTCCACATCTTGCGATACAGCGACCTCAACGCTGCGCGTCTACCAATTCCGCCACGACCGCATCGTGGTGAGGGGCGGCAGGTAGCAAACTGAATCGGATTTGGGAAGTCGGAAGTTCGCTATGTGCGAAGTTCCAGCCTGCGACGAATTAAGCGCCGCCGGCCATGTAGTCGTAGACGTCGGCCGCGCGGGTCACCTGGATGGCGATGCGGTCGTCGCTGATCTGGATTTCGCCACGCGCGATCGGGTGGTTATTGGCCAGGATCCACACTTCGTCATTGGTCTTGGCGTCCAGCGGGATCACCGCGCCACGGCCCATGCGCAGCAGTTGCTGCATGGGGAGGATCGAGCGCCCCAGTAGAACGGAGATCTCGACATTGACGGCGTTGACCTGGCTCACGAAGTAAGACCCTTGAACTGACTCACGCGACCGATCGGGCCGCACCGTCTCGATCGCAAGATTAGGGCCACATGCTTGCTCTCCCGTTAAACGCTGAAAACACTGGGCTTCCGAGCATGGGTCGCGACGACGCGGCGCCGGTGGGGTGGGCAGTTTCGACCGACTACGTGCCCTACCCGGCAGCCGTGGCCGCCATGGAGGCCCGCGCCGCCGCCATCGCCGACGGCACGGCGGGCGAGCTGATCTGGCTGCTGGAGCATCCGCCGCTGTACACCGCCGGCGTCTCGGCCAAGGCGACCGACCTGATCGAGCCCGAGCGCTTCCCGGTGTTCGAGAGCGGGCGCGGCGGGCAGTTCACCTATCACGGCCCCGGCCAGCGGGTGGCCTATGTGATGCTGGACCTGACCCAGCGCGGCCGCGACGTACGCGCTTTCGTGGCCGCGCTGGAGGCCTGGATCATCGACGCCCTGGCCGCCTTCAACGTCACCGGCGAGCTGCGCGACGGCCGGGTCGGCGTCTGGGTCGAACGCAAGGGCGTGGGCTGGAGCCGCGAGGACAAGATCGCCGCCATCGGGGTCAAGCTGCGCAAGTGGGTCAGCTTCCACGGCGTCAGCCTGAACGTGGAGCCGGACCTTGGCCACTTCTCCGGCATCGTGCCGTGCGGCCAGACCGAGCACGGGGTGACCAGCCTGGTCGATCTGGGCCTGCTGGTGACGCTGGATGAAGCGGATGCGGCGCTGAAGACCAGCTTCCAGAAGATCTTCGGGCCGGTCGAGGACGCGGCCTCTCCGGTCTAGATCGCGACCTGCTTCAGCGGGTTGGGACCGTAGCGGTTGGCGCCCTGCTCACCGCCCATGACGCCCAGTTCGACGATCGCCCACAGCAGGACCAGACTGAACAGGAAGTCCAGGAAGTGCTCTGGCTGCGGCCAGACCGCGACCACCGCCACCAGGATGAGCAGCGCCCACCAGCCTGAGCGGCCGCGGTCATGCAGCCGCTTGGACAGCACGCAGGCGCCCGAGAACAGCAGGGCCGGATAGACCAGCCAGCCGGTCAGCCAGTGCAGGGTGTAGCCGGCGATGGCCTCGTAAAGCACCGCCACGCCGACCAGCACGCCGGCCGCGATCAGGAACGGCGTGCGCGACAGCCTGCCGTTCGACGACAGGAACAGCTCCGCCCATTCGCTACGATCGCTCATGCCCGCCCTCTTCGAGTCGGCCACTCGCCGACACGGACAATCTAGGGCCTAGGTCGCGACGGAGAAAGAGCGCTACTCGCTGATGGCGGGTCCCGCGACCGGCGCCGCGCCGACGCCCTTAGGCGACGGGCCGTAGCGATTGGGGCCCGGCGTACCGTCCAGGAAGCCGATTTCGACGAGGCACCAGATCCAGCCGATGATCGGGATGTTGTAGACGAGTATCCAGACCGGTCCCTTATTGTGGTCGTGCAGGCGCTTGACCATCAGGGCGAGGCCGATCCAGAGCGACACGAACCACAATATCCAGCTGACCGGATTGGCGGGCCAATATCCGTCTGATCGCCCGAGAAGCAGGCTGGCAATGACATCCAGGATCGTGATCACCACGACCGAGATGATCCACCGCAGCCAGTAGTCACGGCGACGGATGCGACCCATTATGCCGAAGTAGTCACGCCAAACGGTCATCGCACGCCCCGAAACTCCACCAGAGCGGTAGCACGCGCGTCAGGCGAACTCCACCAGCACCTCGTCGGCAGCCACCGGGTCGCCGCCCTTGGCGTTGACGGCTTTCACCACGCCGTCGCGCTCGGCGCGGATGATGTTCTGCATCTTCATGGCCTCGAGCACGCAGACCACCTCGCCCTCGCGGACCTGCTGGCCGGCGGTGACGTCCATAGAGACCACCAGGCCCGGCATCGGCGACAGCACAAGCTTGGAGGTGTCGGCGGCCTGCTTTTCGGGCAGCTTGTCGTGCAGCTCGGCATTGCGCGGGGTCAGGACCAGCACGCGGGCCTTGGTCGCGCGGTGGCGGATGTCGAAGCCCTCGGCGGCCGGCGCGGCCTGGACCGTGAAGGCCTTGCCGTCCAGGATCGCCTTGAACACCGGCTTGCCCGGACGCCAGTCGATGTCGGTCAGCACCAGGGTGCGGCCTTCGTCCAGCATCTCGACGGCGATGTCGCCCTCCCCGCTGACCTTGACGCTGCGCTTGGCGTGGCCGACGGCGACGATCCAGTCGGCGCGCGGCGGACCGGCAAGGCCCGAGGCGTACGATCGCGCGCGGGCGGCATAGACCCGCTGCATGGCCGCGCCGACGGCGGTCAGGATGTCCAGCTGCTCAGGCGTCGGTTCGGTCCCGTGGAAGCCTTCCGGGAACTCGTCCTTGATGTAGCTGGTCGCCAGGTTGCCGGACCGGAAGCGGTCCTCGTCCATCACGGCCGCCAGGAACGGGATGTTCTGGCCCAGGCCCTCGATGTGGAAGTCCTCCAACGCCCGGCCCATGCCGTCGATCGCCGCGATCCGGGTCGGAGCCCAGCTGCACAGCTTCGAGATCATCGGGTCGTAGTACATCGAGATCTCGTCGCCCTCGCGGACGCCGGCGTCGTTGCGGATCGTGTAGGCGCCGTGGTCGCCCTCTTCCGGCGGGTCATAACGAACCAGACGGCCGATCGACGGCAGGAACTTGCGGTACGGATCCTCGGCGTAGATGCGGCTCTCGATGGCCCAGCCGTTGATCTTCAGGTCCTTCTGCTCGAAGGCCATCTTCTCCCCATAGGCCGAGCGGATCATCTGCTCGACCAGGTCCAGGCCCGTGATCAGCTCGGTGACCGGGTGCTCGACCTGCAGGCGGGTGTTCATCTCCAGGAAGAAGAAGCTCTTGTCCTGGCCGGCGACGAACTCGACCGTGCCGGCGCTGTCGTAGTTGACGGCCTTGGCCAGGGCGACGGCCTGGGCGCCCATGGCGGCGCGGGTGGCCTCGTCCAGCAGGGGCGACGGCGCCTCCTCGATGACCTTCTGGTTCCGGCGCTGGATCGAGCACTCGCGCTCGAACAGGTGGACGACGTTGCCGTGCTTGTCACCCAGCACCTGGATCTCGATGTGGCGCGGGCTTTCGATAAACTTCTCGATGAAGATCCGGTCGTCGCCGAAGCTGGCCTTGGCCTCGGCGCGGACGGCCGGGAAGCCTTCCTCGACGTCCTTGCGGTTCCAGGCCACGCGGATGCCCTTGCCGCCGCCGCCGGCCGACGCCTTGATCATCACCGGATAGCCGATCTGCTCGGCGATGGTCACGGCTTCGGCGGTGTCGGCGATCTCGCCGATGTGGCCGGGCACGCAGGACACGCCCGAAGCCTGGGCGAACTTCTTGCTCTCGATCTTGTCGCCCATCGCCTGGATGGCGCCGGGGTTGGGACCGATGAAGACGATGCCCTCGTCGGCGCAGCGTTGGGCGAAGCCCGCGTTCTCGGACAGGAAACCAAAGCCCGGGTGCACGGCCTGGGCGCCCGTCTGCTTGCAGGCGGCGATGATCTTGTCGGCGACGAGGTAGCTCTGGGCGGCGGGCGAAGCTCCGATATGCACGGTCTCATCGGCCATCTCGACGGCCAGCGAACCGGCGTCGGCGTCCGAATAAACCACCACGGTGGCGATCCCCAGCCGACGGCAAGTTTTGATCACGCGAACAGCGATCTCGCCCCGGTTTGCGATCAGGATCTTCGAGAACATGGCAACTTCCGCCCGTATCTTTTGTGCTTTGCAGCACGGCCTATCAGTCCCACCCGGGTTTGCAAGCATGCCCTTACGGCGCTACACCTGCGCCCAGGCATGACACCGGTTACCGAGAGTATGGTTCCGTGATGTCCGCCATCGGGAGGAGACGGTCCATATGAAGGCGATTTTCCTGGGTTCGGCCTGCGCGCTGATCCTTGCCAACGCGGCTGTGGCGGCTGAACCCGCGCTGCTGTTCAAGATGTCGGGCGACAAGGGCCTGGTCGCGGACGTCGCCGCCGGCGACCCCATCCCCAACTTCGCCGACAAGGTCACGTCGATCGACGGCAAGGCCGGCAAGGGCTTCCACGCCGAGGACGACGGCATCGTCTCGTGGAACGCGCCCGGCAACATCCAGGCCCAGCGGGGCACGCTCTCCTTCTTCTGGCGTTCGGGCTATCCGGTCGGCGTCGCGCCGTTCGTGATCTTCCGCGTCGGCTATGCGGACCACTCCAGCTGGGACATGGCGTTCCTGCGCATCGACTGGAATGGCCACGGCTTCGACGCCTTCGTCACCGACAACGGCCTGGCCCGCACCCGCGTGTCTTTCAAGGTCGACAAGACTCCGGCCGCCGATGCCTGGACGCACCTGGCCTTCACCTGGGACGAGACTGCCGGCGTCCAGCTCTATGTCGACGGCAAGCTGGCGGCCAAGAAGGAGACCAAGGCAGTCTATGACGCCGGTCTGGACCAGTTCGGCGTCGCCGGTCGCGTGATCGCCCCGCACCAGGTGCAGAGCCGCTACAACTTCACCCGCGGCGGCGACCTGGACGAGCTGCGCGTCTACGACCGCCCGCTGGCCCCCGACACGATCGCCGCCCTGGCCCGCAACGAGGCCCCGGCCGCCGAAGCGCCGGTCCCGACCCTGGCCGATCCCGCCATCCGCGCCGCCTGGAAGCAGCGTTACGGCTGGAACCTCGCATCCCCCCCATTGCTGACCGACACCAAGACCACGATCCGCAAGGTCGAGTTCGCCGACGCCAAGGACATCAAGGAATGGATGTGGCGCGCCAACGACGGCATCCAGGAGACCACCTGGCCCGGCGTCTACAACCGCTCGCGCCTGCCCGGCCGTGACGATTATTTCCAGCTGCCCGACTGGAACGTCTATGTCGACGGCGGCAAGGCCCTGACGCTCACCCTGCCCGACGAGCCGATCAACCGCCTCGAGATCCAGGGCCCGGCCTATGGCGACCTAACGTGGGCCGCCAAGGCCGGTGAGAAGGGTTCCAGCGTCGGCGTCCGCGCCAAGGACCAGGCCCGCACGGTCAGCGCCCTGGCCCAGCCGCTGAAGGGCGGCGTCCTGACCTTCACCAATGTGGCGCAGGAAACCCCGATCCAGGAGATCTGGGCCTACAACGTCTCGGCCGGGGCCGAGCCGAAGGACGCCTTCAAGATGACCTACACGGTCCGCGCCGACGTGGCGCCGGACTATCTGAACCTGGCCGACCTGAACGCCTACATCGCTGGCCGCCACCCGGCCGGCGAGCGCGCCACCGTCGTGGCCATTCCGGATGCCGCGCCGACCCGTCCGCGTCCGGCCGGCGACCTGACCGCCCCCGGCCTGCCGATCGTCCACGTGCTGATCCCGTCGGGCTTCGGCGACGCCCCGGCCGCCAAGGCCTTGGCTCGCAACTGGGCTTATGGCTGGGAGAACGCCCGCGACGGCCTGGACGGCGTGGCGATCGACATCCCCGCCCTGCCCGGCGCCGCCGGTACGGTCATCCCCCTGAACATCCAGGTGAAGGACCCGATCTGGCCGGGCCGCAACATGATCGACGTCAGCGTCTCGGTGAAGGCCGGCGAGGCCCGCACCGTGTGGCTGGACATGCGCGACCGCATCCTGACCGCCGATAGCCTGTACCTGACCATCGCCGCCGATAGCGCCGACTTCGGGCCCAAGGCCCTGGACGGCGCCAAGATCCGCCTCGTCCTCAAGGACCGCGACAAGGCCAAGGCCGAGCACATCGCCGACCGCCTGAACCAGGTGAAGGACAACTGGGCCTTCCTGGTCGAGGAGCACACCACCTCCAAGCGCCAGGGCCTGTATCGCCGCCTGTACGCCGACATCTCCGACCTGCTGAAGGTCGATCCCGACAACCAGATCGGCCGCGAGTACTGGGGCGACATCACCTATGGCAGCCAGGGCTGGCCGGCCTTCGATCAGCCCAAGCCGACCGACAACACCCCGCTGTGGGCTTTCCGCCAGACGGAAGACCTGAAACTGGTCTCCAGCTTCATCAACTGGTGGATCGACGAGCGCCAGTCCGACTTCGGCGACTTCGGCGGCGGCCTGTCGGACGACACCGACCTGCTGCAACAGTGGCCGGGTGTCGCCTTGATGGGCGTCCAGCCGGACAAGATCACCCACTCGCTGAACCGCCTGACCGACGCGGTCTACAAGAACGGCATGTTCACCGATGGCCTGTCGACCATCGTGACCGACGAACTGCACGCCTACGAGGAAGGCATCAACTCCAACTCCGAGGCGATGTACGTCAACTACGGCGACCCGCTGGCCGTCGAGCGCCTGTTCACGACCGTGAAGGCCCTGCCCCGGGTGGTCGACAAGAACCCGGCCGGCCACGTCCACTTCAACACCAACTGGTACAGCGGCAAGATCTCGTACCGGGAAGGCCCGTGGGAGTGGCAGAAGCCGTACTCGTTCGGCGTTGTCCACCCGTCGATCCTGATCAGCGACTACAATGGCGACCCGACCGCCAAGGCCACCATCATTGGCCTGGCCGACGGCTACCTGGCCCACGTGGCCAAGGACGGCTCGTACCCCAACGAGATCAACTGGCGCACCGACGCCGAGCGCGGCGGCACCGTGCTGCAGGGCTCGGGCGCGGACGGTCCGTTCCAGGTGTTCTGGTCGGCCTATCGCCTGACCGGCGACGCCAAGTACCTGGCCCCGATCAAGTGGCGCATCGGCAAGGCCAGCATCCGCTCGCTGGGCAGCATCAACGACAACGCGCTGACCGAGCTGAAGCTGGGCGAGGCCAACAAGGACCAGATCGTCGCCTCGGCCAAGAAGGGCGGCAACGCCCTGGACCGTTATGCCGCCTGGAACCTGACCGGCGACAAGAGCTTCCTCGAGGACCTCTATGCCGACGAGATCCAGTGGAACGCCCAGCACATGTACATGCACACGGAAGGCCACTGGTGGTCCGACCGTGTGGAGCTGCCGTCCGACATCCTGCAACGCACGCGCCTGGGCGGCATCGCCAACAAGCGTAGCCAGATGACTCCGGGCCACGTGGTCAGCTGGCGCTTCGACAATGCCGACGGCACGGACATCGCCCTGCTGGTCAAGGACGCGACCAAGACCGGCTTCAAGGTCATCGCCTATAACCGCACCGACAAGCCGGTGACGGCGACCATGACCGGCTGGAACGTCGCGCCGGGCCAATGGAGCCTGGCCGAAGGCCTCGACGCCAATGGCGACGACGCCATCGACGGCAGCACCCAGACCCGCACGGTCGCCTTCGAGCGCAGCCTGGGGACCAAGGTCACCCTGGCCCCGCGCCAGACCACGGTCATCGACATGAAGCTGGCTACGGCCGGCGACGACCCGGCCAAGCGCGCCGACCTGGGCATCGGCCGCGGCGACGTCGTGGTGAAGGGCTCGGCCATCACCGCCAAGGTTCACAGCCTGGGCGCCCAGGACGCCGCGGCGGCCAAGCTGGAACTGGTCGATCAGGCCGGCAAGGTGCTGGCCAGCGCGCCGACCCCGGCCCTGAAGGCCCCGCTGGACCTGCTGCCCAAGACCGCTTCGGTGAAGCTGAAGATCCCGGCCGGCGTGAAGGCCCAAGGCCTGCGCGTCCGGATCGTGTCCACCCAACCGCAAAACACCGCCCTGAACGACGAGGTCGTGCTGCCATGAAGAAGACGTTCGCCCTGATCGCCGCCGGCCTAGCTCTGGCCTGCGGCTCGGCCCTGGCTCAGACGGCGCCGGCTCCGCCCGTTCCGCCCTCGCCGGCCTATTCCAGCCGGGTGATCACCCTGGCTGAAGCCAAGGCCGTGGTCGCCGCCGCCGAGGCCGAAGCCCGCAAGAACGGCTGGACCATGGTCATCACCGTGCTGGAGCCGAACGGCCAGCCGGTGCTGAGCGAGAAGATGGACGGCACGCAATACGGCTCTACCGAGGTCGCTCTCGGGAAGGCCCAGACCGCCGCCAACTTCCGCAAGCCCTCGTCCTACTTCCAGGACGCGGTGAAGGCCGGGACGCTGAACTCGATCTTCACCGGCGCCATGGCGCTGGAGGGCGGCGAACTGTTGCTGGTCGACGGCAAGATCGTCGGCGCCATCGGCGTCTCGGGCGGCACGGCCGCTCAGGACGGCCAGATTGCCCGCATCGGCGTCGCCGCGCTTAAATAATCTCCGTTTCCCCGGCGAAAGCCGGGGCCCAGATGCAAGAGCGCCCGCGTTCCGGACAGGATCGCGGGCGTTTCTGCGTTTGCCTCACAGCCATACGATCTGGGCCCCGGCTTTCGCCGGGAAGACCGGAATTATTGATCCGAGTGCTCGCGGGCGAACATCGCCAGATAGCCCGCGATCATCTCTTCCTGCTCGGGCGCGATCAGGCGGGCGACGGCGGCGGCGAAGGTCACGGGCGCCAGGCCCGAGGCGCTGACCAGCTTGCCGTCGACCACCGCCTTGGCGCTGTCGACATACTGGTCGGCGCCGACATAGCCGGGGACCTGCTCGGCCAGCCACTCGCCGCCGTTCGAGGTGTGCTTGCGGCCCTCGAACAGGCCCGCATGGGCCAGGGCCGTGGTCCCGGCGCAGATGCCCGCCACCGGCTTGCCGTCGGCCAAGGCCTGGCGGATCAGCGCCGAGATCGCCGGGTTCTCGCCCTTGGCCCATTCGTCGCTGCCGATCAGGATGTAGACGTCAGCGTCGCTCAGCACCGGATCGTCGAAGCGGTAGTCGGCCGCCGCCAACACGCCGCCGATCGAGGTCTCCGGATCGCCGGTCGGGGTCGCGACCTCGATCTGCACCTTCAGATATTCGCGCAGCAGCGCCAGCACGGCGCCGGCCTCCCAATCGGCCCAGCCCGGCTGCAGGAATGCGACGGCGATGGTCATTGGAAGTCTCCTGGGTCCTACCGGTTCAACGCTCGAGCGCTTACATTGGCGTTCATGACAGACGCAGCCACCCTTTCAACCGCCGGTTTCGACCTTTCGCCGCCGACGGAGCCGGAACGCCAACGCCTGGAGGCCGACCTGACGGCCGAAGAGGCCCGCGTTCTCTTGCATCACGGCACCGAGGCCCCGTTCTGCGGCGGCCTGCTGGGCGAGAAGAACCCCGGCGTCTATGCCTGCCGCCTATGCGGCCTGCCGCTGTTCAAGCACGAGACCAAGTTCGAGAGCGGCACGGGCTGGCCCAGCTTCTACGCCCCGTTCGCCGAGGACCACGTGCTGGGCATCCGCGACACCTCGTACGGCATGGTCCGTATCGAGACCCGCTGCGCCCGCTGCGACAGCCACCAGGGCCACGTGTTCCCGGACGGCCCGGCCCCGACCAAGCTGCGCTACTGCATCAACTCGGTGTCGTTGCAGTTCGTGAAGGACGGCGATCCCCTGCCCGATCCGCTGCATCGCGGCGACAAGATCGCGGCCTAGCGGTTCCAGTAAGCGCGTCAGGCGAAGTGTTTGCGGTTCGCCGCCCGGACGCGCGCAGAAGGAAGGAATCCCGGTCTCGCCCCAGCTTTTCTGAATTCCTATCGAATTGAT
The DNA here is from genome assembly GCF_059415805.1 of Caulobacter sp. GW821-FHT10A06. Classification (NCBI taxonomy): domain Bacteria; kingdom Pseudomonadati; phylum Pseudomonadota; class Alphaproteobacteria; order Caulobacterales; family Caulobacteraceae; genus Caulobacter; species Caulobacter sp. GW821-FHT10A06. The sequence continues at coordinate 520,486 of NZ_JBWKNY010000005.1, read as the reverse complement.
ATGAATTGAGCGAGGGGCGGACCGGGCCTATCTGCGGATCGACGGCCCAGCCTCCGAGTTTCGCATGATGATGCCCGCTTCTTCCGCCTTCGAACCTTCGCAGCCCTATCGCGGCGACCGCGAGGATCCGCCGATCCTGATCGTGCCGGGCCTCTACAATTCCGGTCCCGACCACTGGCAGAGCCATTGGGAGCGTGAGCTGCCCGGCGCCGAGCGTGTCGACCAGCAGGACTGGGAGCGCCCTCTGCTGGGCGACTGGATGATCAGCCTGGCCGAGGCCGTGCGCCAGCGCCCCGGCGCCATCCTGGTGGCCCACAGCCTGGGTTGCGCCCTCGTCGCCCACTTCGCCCAGGTCACCGGCGGACGCGGCGTCGGCGGCGCCATGCTGGTCGCGCCAGCTGACGTCAATCGTGAGGGTCCGGCCGGCCGCCTGCTGGTGGGTTTCTCGCCCATCCCCCGCCAACGCCTGCCCTTCCCCAGCCTGGTCGTCGCCAGCCGCGACGATCCCTACGTCGAACTCGACCGCGCCGAAGCGTTTGCACGCGGGTGGGGCTCGGAGTTTGTGGACTTGGGCCGCGCGGGGCACATCAACGTCGACAGCGGCCACGGCGCCTGGATGAAGGGCCGTAGCCTGCTGCGGGGTTTAGTGCAGAAGGTCGAGGCGGCCGAGCGAGCGACTTGACAGGCAATATCGCCTGTCAGATGCTAGACAGGCAATTTTGCCTGCCAAGGATCTCCGTGTGGCGGTTCCCTCGCTCTATGCCGTTCTGACCGGCGACCTGATCCGCTCCACGACACTCTCGGTCGACACGCTGGCCGACGCGCGCGGCGTCGCCGCCGACGCTGCGGCGTACAGCCAGAAGGCCCTGGCCCTGCATCCGCTCGCGGCCCTGGAGTTCTTTCGCGGCGATGCCTGGCAGCTGCTGCTAGGCGATCCAACCCATGCGCTGCGGACCGCGCTGGTGATCCGGGCGCAGCTACGCGCCGCGGCCGATGTCGACACGCGCATCTCGATCGGCCTCGGCACGGTCGATAACATCGACCACCAGCGCATCTCGCTTTCCACCGGCGAAGCCTTCCTGCTCTCGGGCCGGAAGCTCGACCGGATGACGACCTATTTCGATCTGACCGGCGACCTGCCGGACAGGTTCGCGCTCGTGCGACCCTGGTTCACCCTCACCCTGCAGCTGTGCGGCGGCCTTGCCCGCTCCTGGACGCGGCGACAGGCCGAGGTCGTGGCCCACGCCCTGCTGATGACCGACGCCACGCACGAGGCGATCGGTCAGGCCTTGACCCCCCCAATCCGCAAACAGTCCGTGACCGACATTCTTGAGGCGGCCAACTGGCGCCTGCTTAGCGAGGCCTTGACCGTCTTCGAGAAGACGGATTGGCGCACCGGAGCGCCCGTCCCATGATGACCGCGAAAAGCCAAGGTCGGACAGGCGCTGACGCCTGTCTGCGTCAGGACAGCCTTCCCAGCCTGTCGAAGAGCGAACGCTGATGGACAAGACCCTCTTCGCCCTCACCGCCGCGCACATCCTGGCCGACTTTCCGTTGCAGCCGAACTGGATGGTCGAACGCAAGCGCAATCCGTTGATGCTGCTGCTGCACCTCGTGATCGTCGTGACGGTCGCCGCCGTGGCTCTGGGATCGGCGCCTTGGCTTCTGCTGGGCATTCTCGCCGGCACGCATTTGGCGATGGACGCGGTGAAGACCTACGTCCTCAAGGACAGGCTCTGGACGTTCGCCCTCGACCAGGCCGTCCATCTGGCGGTCGTCGCCGGCCTGGCCATCGCCTTTCCCACGACCTGGCGAGATGGGTTCTGGGCGCATCTGCCCGCGGACGGCCAGACCGTCTATCTCATCGGCCTTACCCTGCTGAGCGGCCTGATCGTCAATCTGCAGGTCGGGGCCATCGTCATCCGCAAGGCGACCACGCGCTTCGTCGCCCAAATCCGCAGCAACATCCGTGGCCTCAACCAGGGCGGCTTCTATATCGGCCTGCTGGAGCGAGCGCTGGTCATGTTGCTGGTCCTGATCAACCAGCCGGCCGGCGTCGGCTTTCTCATCACCGCAAAATCAATCCTGCGGTTCGGAGACGTGAAGGACTCCAAGTCACGCAAGGCGACGGAGTACATCATCATCGGCACGTTCATGAGCTTTGGCTGGGGCTTGCTGATCGCCGCTCTGACGCAGTTGGTGATCAAGCACTGGTCGCCGTAAAGGCAACCAGAAGATATGGTGCGGGCGGTCGGGGTCGAACCGACACTCCTTTCGGAACCGGATTTTGAGTCCGGCGCGTCTACCAGTTTCACCACGCCCGCAGGCTTCGCGTCGCCGCGAAGGGCCGCCTTCCTAGCAGGGGCCGAATACGAATTCCAGCCCGTGCTTAGTCTTCCATGCCGTGCGGCGGAGAAACCGTCTCGCCGCCGGTCAGTTGGATGGCGGCGGTCTCCAGGTGGTCAAGCAGGCGCTTGAACATCGCCACCTCGCTGGGAGCGAGCCCCGCCAGCAGGGTCGCCTCGTAGGCCAGGGCCAGAGGGGCGATCTCGGCGAACAGGCGGCGGCCGGCGGCGGTCAGCTCCAGCATGTGCGAGCGACGGTCCGAGCGGACCGTGGTGCGGGCCACCAGGCGGCGGACGACCAGCTCCTGGGCCGCGCGACTGACCCGGACCTTGTCCATGGCCGTGCGGGTGACGGCGGTGTGCTGGGTCAGGGAGCCCTCGGCCAGCACCGACATCAGCCGCCACTGCGGGATGGTCAGGCCGAAGCGGTCCTCATAGGCCCGGGCGATCAGCCGGCTGACCGCCGCCGAGGCCGTGGCCAGGCGATAGGGTACGTAGTCGACCAGGCTGACGCCCGGCTCAGGCGCTTCGGACGCGCCAGGGGTAATCGGAGAGACCGTCGCGGTCATGCCCTTCCTTTCGTCCTCCCAGGCGGCGCGGCCGCCTTATGGAGGAGCGGCCTTCGCCAGTCCGTTTCACGCTGACGACTCTGCCGAGCCCGCGCGTACTCTTGATTTGGGCGTCCCCCGTCCAAGGCTCAACGCCCCGACGAGTTCACTTGCACGAACAGGCACTTTCGCACGCCGCTTGGGCAGCGAATAGTCGTCTCGCCTTCCTGATTGGCGTTCTCATGCCCCCGGACGTGTTTTTCCGGGGATCAGTCGCGCTCGGAATAACGGACCTTGGGCTTGGGCAGCGGCTGGGTCTGCGTCAGGACCTTCTGGCAGTCCTCGATCTCGCGCAGGCAGTTGGGGCGGTTCCAGAAGTCGGAGAACTCGGCCACGGCCAGGCGCAGCAGCTGCATGAACTCCTTGTGGTCCAGGACCTTGGGAGCCTCTTCCTTGTGGTCGTCGTGGTGGCCGTGGCCGTGATCGTCGTGCGGCTTGTCGGGCTTGGGGGCGTTGGCGATGACGACGGTCTGGGGCGCGACGATCGTGACATTGCGGGTCAGGAGACCGATGGCCGCCGCGTCGTGATCCTTCGAATCGCCGTGACCATGCGAATCGTGGCCGTGGGCGTCCTTGCCTTGACCGTGACCGTGCTTGTCGCCGCCCTTGCCGTGGTCGTCCTTCTTCTTCTCTTCGGGCGGATCACCCTTCATGGCCTTGCCCAGGTGCTCGAAGGCCTTGGCGCAAGGGCCGCCGAAGGCCAGCAGCGGGCCGACACGCAGCTTGACCTCGTCGATCAGGTCCTGGGTCTTGACGATCAGCTCGCCCGAATGGGCGCTGGAAGCGGCCACGCACTTGGCCTTCACGGCCTCGTGGATGATCTTGGCCACATCGCTCTGCTTCTCGCCCTTGTCGCCGCGGCCCGTCAGGCGGCCGGCGAAGAAGGCCAGACCGGCGATGGCCAAGCCCGCCAGGATCAGCAGGAACACCAGGGTCGGGTCGAAGACCGGTATCGGCGTCTCGACCGGAAATTCTGACTGGTACACGACGATCCCCCTGAGCCCACACGTCGCGCCGTCGGCGGGCGCGCCCTATGGTTAACGCAACAGCGTTATCGATGCACGGCCAAGGTGCTCAGGATGGGCGATAAATGATGCTGGAGACGCGTTCGCCCGCGTCATAGCGCGACGGGCCGCCATAGACGGTCACCTCGCAGAGGATGTCGCCGCCCTTTTCCGCAGCCCAGATGTAGCTGCGCTCGACCTCGACATAGCGGCCGGCGGGCGAGATGCCTTCGAAGGTGTCGCCCCAGGGCACGATGCCGCGCAGGTCCTGCCAGCGCAGGGTCACGGCGCGCGAAAGCTCGTCGCGCGCCATGGCCTGGAGATCAGCGTCGGCCACCCTTAGCCTTCGGCGGTGTCGCGGAAATAGGCCTCGACCTCGCCCTGCAGCTTCAGGGTCATGGCGTTGCCCTTGCGGTCCACGGTCTTGCCGGCCGCAACCCGCACCCACTTCTCGCTGATGCAGTACTCTTCGACGTTGGTCTTCTCGACGCCCTTGAAGCGGATGCCGATGCCGCGCTCCAGCAGGTCGGCGTCATAGTACGGGCTGTCCGGGTTCACCGAGAGGCGGTCGGGAGGCGTGTCGCTCATGGTCTTCAAGCTTTCAGTCTGGGCCACGGGCCCGTGTTAGCGGGCGGTCATAGCCACGAAACGCCGAAAAACCAAGTTGGGCGACACGCCGCCCTCCCCCACCCCGATCGCCGCGCCTTGCAAGCAGGAGCCCCGAAAGGCGGCGCGGCGACCAAGCGGTCAGTCTTGCTGGTCTTCCTTGACCGGGTCGGCGGCCGAGACCGTGCCGTCGTTGTTGGTGTCGTGGTGGTTGAACATCCGCCAGCCGGAATAGTCGAACTCGGCGCGGGTGATGGCGCCGCTCTTGTCGCTGTCGAGGACGCCGAACCGCACGTCGGCCTGACGCAGCTGGCGAACGCGCTCCTCGTCCTTCTTGTCGGCCGGGCGGGTGTCAGCGGCCAGCTTCTTCTCCAGGCGGGCCTTGAACTCGCCCACGTACTCGGCCTGCGACAGCGAGCCGTTCTTGTCGGCGTCGGTCTTGGCGAACTGGATGGCGCGGGTGGCGGCGAACTCGTCCTTGCTGACGACGCCGTCGCCGTTCTGGTCCTGCTCCTTGATGAAGGTGTCGCGAGCGTGCGAGGCGGCGTGCGCCGAGCCGGCGGCCAGCGAGACGGCCACGGCGGCGGCCAGGATGATGCGGGTCTTCATGGCGTTTCGTCCTAGCGGAGGGATTCGAAGGTCAGGGCGTAGGTGTAGCTGTGGCCAGGCTGGCCGGCGGCCGCCGGGCCCAGGCGATAGCGCGTCTGGATGTGGTAGAGGCCCGAGTGGTCGGGCTTCACGGCGAAGCGCCCCTTGGCGTCGCTGGTGACGGTCTTGGGGGCCGGCTTGGCGTCGGCGTAGCGGTCTTCGGCGGCGACGAACTCGATCGCCTGATTGGCCACCGGCTTGCCGTCGAACAGCACTTCGAACACCGCGTCCTGGCCGGTGACGATCTTGCTGGGGTGGGTAATCGCCTTGAACTCGATGCCCTTGCCGGTCGGAGCCAGGGCCGCGTCGCTGGGCGCGCCACGGGTGACATAGACCTCGGCGGTCGTCAGGCTCTGCATGTCGATGGCGTCGGCCGGGGCCTTGGCGCCTTCGAAGAACTCCCACTGCCCCTTGACCAGGGCGGCCTTGGCGGTGCGGCCGCCGCGCTGGCCGGTGGTGATGCGGTAGGTGCCGGGCGCCTCAGTCGCGACCTCGAACACCGCCAGCTGGCGCAAGTAGGTCGGGGTGATGGCCGTGCGCACGCCATCCGGCCCCACCACCGCATAGGCGTCGGACTTCATCACCACCTCGGGCGTGAAGAAGCTCTCGGTGAAGGCGCCCTCCACGGTGACGATCTTGCGGTCCGAGGCGTCGAACACGGTCGGCAGCAGATAGGGCGAGTGGGCCTGGGCGGCCGGAACAGCCAGGGCCAGCAGGAGCGCGCCGCCCAGCAGGCCAGCGCGGAGAGAACGGATCATCGGGAACACCCCAGGCGCCGCTCCAGTCGCGGCGACCTCGGCATATTGCGATTACTTCTGAGAATCAATTGCAAATAGCTTGACCAATGCCCCCACCGGCCTTAGGGCCATCGCCATAAGATGCGATTAACTCGCAGAAGCACCATCGAGGGGATATCGATGTCTCGCCTGAGTTTGGCAGCCCTGGCGGCCGCCTCGACCGCCGCCCTGCTGGCCACCGCCGCCTACGCTGCTGACGTCAACACCGCCGCCGACTCGGCCGAAGTCGACAAGGTCACCGTCACCGCTACGCGCTCGGAAAAGACCGTCTCGCAGGCCCCGGTGACCGTCAGCGTCATCTCGTCGGAAGAGATCGAGGACGGCCTGGTTCGCGACATCAAGGACCTGGTCCGCGACGAGCCGGGCGTGTCGGTGCGCAACGCCCCTGCCCGCTTCACCGCCGCCGGCGCCTCGACGGGCCGTGACGGCAATGCCGGCTTCAACATCCGCGGCCTGGAAGGCAATCGCGTGCTGATCGTCGTCGACGGCGTGCGCGCGCCGGACGGCTTCGCCTTCGGCGCCCAGTCGACCGGTCGCGGCGACTATGTGGACCTCGATATCCTGAAATCGGTCGAGATCGTGCGTGGTCCCGCCTCGGCCCTGTACGGCGCCGACGGCCTGGCCGGCTCGGTCACCTTCATCACCAAGGACCCGTCCGACATCCTGAAGGACGGCAAGAATTTCGCCGTCCGCGCCCGCGTCGGCTACGCCTCGGCCGACAAGAGCTGGACCGAGAGCCTGGTGCTGGCCGGCAAGTCCGACCGCTGGGAAGCCCTGGTCGCCTACACCCGCCGCGACGGCGAGGGCCAGGAGACAGCCGGCACGAACAACTCTGCCAACACCGACCGCACGACGGCCAATCCCGAGGACAACCAGTCCAACTCGGTGCTGGGCAAGCTGGTCTACAGCCCCAACGACAACAACCGCTTCCGCCTGACCGTCGACCACATGGATCGCGACGTCGACTGGAACGTGCTGTCGGCTATCGCCAAGCCGCCGCTGGCCGCGACCAGCGTCATCGGCCTGACCGCCTTCGACCGGGTCAAGCGCGACCGCGTCGCCCTGGACCACCGCTTCGACAACGGCCAGGGCCTGATCAACGCCGCCCGCACCTCGCTGTATTGGCAGAAGAGCACGACCCGCCAGTTCTCGGCCGAGGACCGCTCGACCGCCGCCGACCGCACCCGCGACGCCACCTTCGACAACCGCGTGCTGGGCGCCGCCGTCGAGCTGCACAGCGTGTTCGACCAGGGCGCGTTCAAGCATGAGATCGTCTGGGGCGGCGACGCCTCGATCACCCGCCAGCAGGGCACGCGCGACGGCACCGTGCCGCCGGCCGGCGAGACCTTCCCCGCCAAGGCCTTCCCGACCACGGACTTCACCCTGGCCGGCCTGTACGTCCAGGACGAGATCACGGCTGGTCCGGTGACCATCTATCCGGCCGTGCGCCTGGACTACTACAAGCTGGATCCGAAGTCGGACCCGCTGTTCACGATTCCCAGCTCGGGCCAGAGCGACACGCACGTTTCGCCGAAGCTGGGCCTGGTCTGGGACGCTACCGACCTCGTGACCGTGTTCGCCAACGTGGCGGCGGGCTTCAAGGCCCCCTCCCCGTCGCAAGTGAACACGGGCTTCGCCAACCCGATCTCGAACTACCGCTCGATCTCGAACCCTGACCTGAAGCCCGAGACCAGCAAGACCCTGGAAGCCGGCTTCCGCCTGCACCGCAACGGCTGGCGCGTGGCCGTCACCGGCTTCACGGGCGAGTACGACGACTTCATCGAGCAGGTGCAGGTGGCCGGTAACTTCACGCCGACCAATCCGGCCGTCTATCAGTACGTCAACCTGTCGGGCGTGAAGATCAGCGGCGCAGAGGCCAAGGGCTCGTTCGACCTGGGCTACGGCTTCACCGCCCGCGCGGCCGCCTCCTATGCGCGCGGCGCCTCGCGTTCGAACGGCGTCAACACGCCCCTGACCTCGATCGACCCGGTCAAGCTGACGGGCGGCGTCACCTATCGCGCGCCCTCGGGCAAGTTCGGCGGCGACCTTTCGGTCATTCACTCGGACCGCAAGTCGGCCGGCCGCGCCGGCGTGTCGTGCACCGGGGTCGTTCCCGGCAGTTCGCCGCTCAACTGCTTCACCCCGCCCTCGTTCACCGTCGGCGACCTGACGGCCTGGTGGGCGGTCACCCAGAACGTCACCCTGCGCGGCGGCGTCTTCAACCTGACCGACGAGAAGTATTGGTGGTGGGCCGACGCGCGCGGCCTGGCCGACAACTCCACCGTCAAGGACGGCTACAGCCAGCCCGGCCGTAACTACAGCGTCTCCCTAGCGCTGAAGTTCTGATCGGAATGGAGGCGCGCGTGGGCCGGGAAGCCGCGCGCGCCGACATCCTTGCGGACAAGCTGGTCCCACCCTGCTAGCAACGGCGCATCACGTTCTTCGGAGTCCGCATGCTGCGCCGTATGTACGACTGGGTCATGGGCCTGGCCGCTTCCAAACACGCTTCGAAGAGCCTCTTCGCGGTCTCGTTCGCCGAGAGCTCGTTCTTCCCGATCCCGCCGGACGTGATGCTGGCTCCGATGTGCCTGGCCAAGCCGGAAAAGGCCTGGAACTACGCGCTGATCTGCACGATCGCCTCGGTGCTGGGCGGCTGCCTGGGTTACGCCATCGGCTACTTCCTGCGTGACTTCGGCCTGTGGATGATGGCCGCCACCGGCCACGCCGGCGGCTTGGCCGAGTTCCAGTGCTGGTACGCCAAATACGGCGTGTGGGTGATCCTGGCCAAGGGCCTGACCCCGATCCCCTACAAGCTGGTGACCATCGCCTCGGGCCTGGCCGCCTTTGCCTTCCCGATCTTCATCGCCGCCTCGGTGGTGACGCGCGGCGCCCGCTTCTTCCTGGTGGCCTTCATCATCAAGAAGTTCGGCCCGACCCTGCTGCCGATCGTCGAGCGCCGCCTCGCCCTCTTCGCCGGCCTTTTGATCGCCCTCCTTGTCATCGGCCTCACCGCCAGCCATCTCCTGGGCGGGGGCGGACATGGTGGAGCTTGCGCCGCATGACGAATAACGAAGACCACAAGACCGAAACGCCGGCCGCGACGCCCGTGCGCGGTCCCGCGCCGGCGGTTGAAGCCGCTGCGCCGACCTTCATCGCCACGGTCTATGACCTGGTCACGCGCCACTGGCCGCTGGTCGCTTTCCTGTCCAGCGCGCTGATGCTGGCCATCGCGCACTCGTTCGAGACCTTCGGCCACCTCGCCCCCTGCCACCTCTGCCTGAAGGCGCGGGAGGTCTATTGGGTCGCCGGAACCGTCGGCCTGATCGGCGCGGTTCTGCAGCGTACGCGGCTGTGGGCGCGCCTGCGTCAGCCGGTGAACCTGCTGCTGGGCGCGATCTTCCTGTATGGCGCGGGCCTGGCGGTGTTCCACGCCGGCGTCGAGTGGAAGTGGTGGCCGGGCCCGACCACCTGCACCGGCAGCGGCGCGGCCAGCGCCGCCAACCTCTCGGCCATGCTGAACGGCACGATGCAGGTCAAGGCGCCGATGTGCGACAAGGCCGCCTGGGTGTTCCTGGGCCTGTCGATGGCCGGCTGGAACGCCCTGGTCTCGCTGAAGCTGGCCGTCTGGTCGGCGCTGGCGGGCCTGCGCAAGGCGGAGACGCTGTAATGACCCGTCCGGTCCCCCCTCGCCCCGGTCAAGGCGCGCTGAGCTCGCGCCTCGCCGAGATCCTGCGCGTCGACCAGGCTGGCGAGCTGGCGGCCGTACACATCTATCGTGGCCAGGCGGCGGTCATGCGAAACGCGCCGGGCCGCGAGCGTATCGCCGACCAGCTGAAGGAGATGGAGGGCCACGAGCAGGTCCACCTGACCCGCTTCAACGAACTGCTGACCGAGCGCAATGTGCGCCCGACCCTGATGTCGCCGGTCTGGCGCGCGGCCGCTTTCGCGCTCGGCGCGGGCACAGCCCTGCTGGGCGACAAGGCCGCCCACGCCTGCACCGAAGCCGTCGAGAACGTCATCGAGCAACACTATGCCGGCCAGATCGAAGAGCTGAAGGACCGCGATCCTGCCCTCGCCGCCGAGCTGACCCAGTTCCGCGACGACGAGCTGGCCCACCGTGACCTGGCCATCGAGGAAGGCGCACACGAGGCGACTGCCTATCCCTTGCTCACCGCCGTGATCCAGGCCGGCTGCCGCGCCGCCATCAAGATCAGCGAAAAGATCTGAAGCTTGGCGTTTGGCCCGCTCGGGCCTACCGATACGCCCCAACACGTCATCGCGTTGGGGAGTCGCCCACTTGTCCTTCCGTAACCTCGCCGCCTGCGCGGCGTCGCTGCTTGCGCTTTCCACTGCGCATGCGGCCGAGCCGCTCAAGACCAGCGAACTATCGCTCGAGACCGGCGGCGCCATGCCCGCCGAGCAGCAGGCCCTGGCCTTCGACCACGCCGACCTGAAGTTCAAGATCCTGCCCGACAAGAAGGCGATCGAGGGCGAAGCGACCCTGACCTTCACGGCCAAGTCGGCGCTGAAGACCCTGGTCCTGGACTTCGACCGCGTGTTCGCGATCAGCAAGCTGACCGTCGATGGCAAGGCGGCCACCTGGACCAATCCGGAAGGCCGGATGACCATCAAGCTCCCCAAGGCCGTGGCCAAGGGCAAGTCCGTAACGGTGGTCGTCACCTATGCCGGCGTTCCACTGGAGGCCAAGCGCGCGCCGTGGGACGGCGGCTTCGTCTGGAGCAAGACCGAGACCGGCGAGCCCTGGATCGCCACCGCCGTGCAAGGTGATGGCTGCGACATCTTCTGGCCCTGCATCGACTACCCGATGGGCGAGCCCAAGCTGGTCGACCTGCACATCACCGTCCCCGCTCCGCTGGTCGCCCCGGCCAACGGCGTCTTCAAGGGCATGACCGAAAAGGACGGCTGGCGGACCTACAACTGGCAGACCAAGAACCCCAACACCTACGCCATCGCCCTGGACGTCGGCCCCTACGAGGAGCTGTCGGGCGCCTACAAGAGCCGCTTCGGCGACACCGTGCCGATGGCGTTCTGGTACCTGAAGGGCAATGCCGAGAAGGCCAAGGGCCTGTTCGCCGAGTTCACGCCGATGCTGGACTTCTACGAGCAGATGATCGGCCCGTACCCGTTCCGCGACGAGAAGATGGGCGTGGTCGAGACCCCGCACCTGGGCATGGAGCACCAGACGATCAACGCCTACGGCAACAAGTACAAGGAAGAGATCTACGGCTTCGACTGGCTGCTGCAGCACGAGTTCGCGCACGAGTGGTTCGGCAACCAGCTGACCAACACCGACAACGACGACATGTGGCTGCACGAGGGCTACGGCAGCTACATGCAGCCGCTGATGTCGCAATGGCTGCACGGCGACATGGAATATATGGCGCGGCTGAACAAGATGCGCGTCGACAGCAAGAACAGGTTCCCGATCGTCTCGGGCAGGCAGCTGAAGGAAGACGACGTCTATAACGGCGACCGCGGTCCCGGGAACGACATCTACTACAAGGCCGCCAACATGCTGCACACGCTGCGGCAGCTGCTGGGCGACGAGACGTTCTTCAAGATCACCCGCATCGCCGTCTATGGCACGCCTGATCCCAAGCCGGGCAACTTCGCGCCGCACTATCTCGGCACCAAGGACTACATCAAGATCGTCAACCAGGTGACCGGCAAGGACTATGGCTGGTTCTTCGACGTCTATCTATACGAGGCCCAGCTGCCCGACCTGATCCAAACCCGCGAGGGCGGCGACTTGGTGCTGAAGTGGAAGACCCCGAAGGACAAGCCCTTCCCCCTGCCCGTCGAGGTCAAGGTCGGCGACAAGCTGGTCACCGTGCCGATGGCCGACGGAACCGGCCGTTTGACCGTGGGCGACACCGCGCCGGTGATCGTCGACCCGGCCTCGAAGATCCTGCGCCGCCAGCCCTATCTCGAAGAGTATCAGGTCTGGGCCAAGGCCCAGGAAGACGCCGCCAAGGCCGAAGCCGAGGCCAAGAAGAAGGCTGAAGCCGAAAAGAAGTAGGGTCTCGCTAACCCTGCCCATTTACCGAATGGCGCGACCTTCGCTGTTAGGACCGATACGTTCCTTCCGAAGGTCGCGTCTCATGTTCAAGCCCGCCCATTTCGTCACCGCCGCCCGCGTCACGCTGGTGGTCGGCTCCCTGGCGGTGGCCGTGCTGACCCTGGGTCCGTTCCAGGGGGCCGAAGCAATCTTCGGCTTGAACGACAAGGCCGCCCACGCGATCGCGTTCGGCGGCCTGCTGGCGGTTTCGTTCCTGGCGTTTCCGCGGATGCGCCGCAACGACCTGATGATCGCGGCCCTGGTGCTCGGCGCGGGCGTCGAGGTCGCGCAGGTCATCGCCCATCGCGACGGCAACATCCCCGACTGGCTGGCCGACGCGGCCGGCATCCTGACCATCTACGGCGCCAGTATGATCGAGACGGTCCGCAAGATGGCCCGCGAGCAAGGCGACCTGACCTTCGATCAGATCGCGGCTCTCGACCGTCGCCAGCCGCGCCGGCGTCCGGTCGTAGCTTTCGAGCCGACCATCGTCGAACCCGAAGCCGAGACGGGCGTCGTGCTCAGCTTCGCCGAACGCGCCGCCCGCCGGTTTCCGGCCCGCTGATCAGGTGATGCGCTTGACGCTGACCGGGTCGCTGCCCGGGAAGCTCTCTTCCAGACCTTCGTCCAGCAGCGCTTCCTGACGGCTTTCGGACTGGGCGACCTTGCCGGCCAGCTGGTCGTGCTTCTCGCCATCGGCCAGCGGACGCTTGGCTTCGCGCGCATGCGGCGCGTCGATGTGGCGATCTTCCGGACGGACCTTGCCTTCCGAAGCCATGTCGGCGGTCGAAGCGGCCGTACCGTGGGTGAAGTGGCGCTTGTCGCCGTCTTCGGTGGTGTTGCGGTTCATGGGTAACCTCCCGTGGCTTTTGCCTCGGCTGTAAAAACCCATTGGTCGAGGTTAGGGTTGCATCGTTCAGCGCCCGACATATCCCATGTTGCGCCGCTGAAACATTTTCCGCGCCAAGCCGGAACCTTCGCCATAGCGCTGCATTTTATGGTGCAGCTCAGGCGGTCTGATCCCCTTCCGCCTCACAGCCACGGCCCGGGACGCCTCTCCTCAAAGATAGCCCGGGCCGTTTTGCTGTGTGGAGCCCTAAGCCTCCAGCTCGATGTCCCAATACAGATAGTCCAGCCAGCTGACGTGCAGACGGCCGGGCGGGAACCTGCGGCCCCGTTCCTGCAGCTCGTGCATCGACGGGCGGCGGGCGTGGTGAAACGGCTGCATGCCGGCTTCGCGCGGCGTGCGGCCGCCCTTGGCCAGGTTGCAGGGCGCGCAGGCCGTAATGATGTTCTCCCAGGTGGTCCGACCGCCTCGCGAGCGGGGGATCACGTGGTCGAAGGTCAGGTCCTCGGGCGAGCCGCAATACTGGCAGCTGAAGCTGTCGCGCAGGAACAGGTTGAAGCGGGTGAAGGCCGGCGGCCGCTCCTGGGGGACGTACTGCTTCAGCGCCACGACGCTGGGCAGCCGCATCTCGAAGGATGGCGAATGGACGACCTGGTCGTAGCTGGCCACGACGTCGACGCGATCCAGGAACACCGCCTTGATCACCTCCTGCCAAGGCCAGAGGGACAGCGGATAATAGCTAAGAGGCCGGAAGTCGGCGTTGAGCACCAGGGCCGGCATGCCCGACGGTGGACGCGTGAGGACCTGCATTAGAGCCCCCCTTCAAGGCGAACGTCGAAACGTTCAGCGCCTCGGCTGATTTGGTACGCGACAGGACTGAAGACGGGCCTCCTTCCTACGCAATTCTGGGAATCGCCATTCATCCCCGAACGCATGGAAAGGATGGGCCATGTCAGCGACAGAACCAAGACATCTCGCTGAAGGGTCTTAGAAAGGCGCGATCTCGCGTCGTTTGACGGCGCCGTAGCAGGCCCACAGCAGATGCGCGGCGACACCCCGGTAGGGACGCCAAAGCTCCGCACGCTGATAGGCTTGTTTCTCGTTCGGCCGCACCTCGGCGCGGTCGGCCCAACGCATGGCTTCCTGCAGGGCGACGTCGCCGCCGGGGAACATGTCGAGGCGGCCTTGGGTGAACATCAGATAGACCTCGGCGGTCCAGCGGCCGATGCCGGTGATGGCCGTCAGGGCCGCGATGGCCTCTTCGTCCGACAGGCCCGGCAAAGCGTCGAAATCGCAGGCGCCGGTGACGTGCGCCTCGGCCAGGGCGCGAGCGTAGCGGGCCTTGGGGCGCGACAGGCCCAGGGTCAGCAGATAGGCGTCCTCGTGGCCGATCACCGCCTCGGGCGTCATCTCGGGCAGCCCTGCCTCGACCCGCGCCCAGATGGCGGCGGCCGAGGCCAGGCTGACCTGCTGTTGCACGACCATCTTCAAAAGGCCCGGAAAGCCGCCCAGGCTGACGCGCCATTCGAACAAAGGGGTGACGGCCTCCATCGCCGCCAAGGCCGGGTCGACGGCGGCGAGATGCTTGCGAGCTTCCAGAAGCGCTGCGGCTGTCGGCGGAACGAACATCCCTCGCAGGTGGAGCTTCCCCTGCCGAATGACAATCCGCTTCTTGCTGAACTATCCGATCTGCGTGATCTCGACTTCGCCGCCGGGCGCGGGCGAGCTGTCGCCGACGGCCTTGCCCAGCAGGGCGCGGGCGATCGGCGCGACATAGGACACCGAGCCCTGGGCGGGATCGGCCTCGTCCTCGCCGACGATACGGAAGGTCTGCACGCGGCCGTCCTCTCGCTCGAAAGTCACGCGATCGCCGAACTGCACGACGGTCTTGGCCGGATCGCGTTCCATCAGCTGAGCGGTGGCGCGGCGCGAGGACCAGTAGCGCAGGTCGCGGGTGGCGCGGGCCATGGCGGTGCGGTCGCCATCGGCGGCCCCGCCGGCGCTCTGGGCGGCGCTGTACGCGGCACGAGCAGCGGCCAGCTCGGCCTCGATCAGGTCGAGCCCCTCGGGCGTCACAAGATTGGGATGGGTGGAGATCGGGCGATCGGGCAGGTCCGCCGCGAAGGCCTCGCTGTCGCCCTCTTTCGTGAAGGCGACGCTCATCGGAAGAAGTCTTGGATCATGGAGAAAGCCTGGGACGCGCGACGGTGATGCGGCGTCGGAGGCCTAACGCGTCCTGACTTGGTTAGCTCCGTCTTCGGAGCGGTTCAAGCCGAACGCGGCGGCGGGGTTCCTGGGGGATCAGGGACGCCCCGCCGTTCGCGAGCAATCGAACTCTTAGATGGCCACGCCGACGACAGCGGCGGCGACGCCCAGGGCGATCACGAGGAAGTAGCCGGCGGCCAGACGGTCGAAGGCGGTTTCAAAGGCGTTGAGCGTGCGTTGCATGACGATAGTCCCTCTCTTGTTGTCCTCGCCCCCAGCGGGCGATTGGCCGAACCAATCTGGACGATGCTTAGATAGCGCATATCTAAACGCCGTCAAGATGATCTTTACAGCGTTTGGATGAAATTTTAGAAAGGTGGGGTTAGAGTGAGGCCGATGAGCACCGCGACCGCCGAATCCCGCCCGTATCACCACGGTGACCTGAGCCGCGCTCTGGTCGACGCCGCGCGCAAGATCCTCGAGACGGACGGCCCCGCCGCCCTGTCCCTGCGGGCCGTGGCGCGTGAAGCCGGGGTCAGCCCCGCCGCGCCCTATCACCACTTCAAGGACAAGGCCGAGCTGCTCGAAGCCGTCGCCCACGAGGGCTGGCACGAGCTGGACGTGGCCCTGTCGACCGCTCGCACCTCGACGCAGGATCCCCGCGCGCGGATGACCAATCTGGGCGTGGCCTATGTCTGCTTCGCCCGCGACAATCCGGCCCTGTACCGGGTGATGTACGACCGCTCGCGCGACAAGGACGCGCTGCCCGACCAGCTGAAGGACGACGGCGCCTACTGCCAGGTGCGCAACACCATCGACGAGAACGCCGGCGGCGGCGTCAGCGAGATCGACCTGGAGCTGGCGACCATCGCCGCCTGGTGCGCCGGCCACGGCCTGGCCGAGATGATCGGCTTCAAGCAGTTCGCCCCGCTGAAGGAACTGCTGGGCGGCGAGGAGGCCTTTCTGCGCGCCGTGTTCGAGCACCTGGGCATGTTTGCGAAGTTCACCGACAAGGCCTGAGGCCCCAAGTGAGCTTCGTTACCCGGTTCGCCCCGTCCCCGACGGGCTACCTGCATCGCGGCCATGCCTTCTCGGCGCTGACGGCCTATCAGGCCGCGCGCGAAGCCGGCGGCCGCTTCCTGCTGCGCATCGAGGATATCGACGCCACCCGTTGCCGACCGGACTACGACGCGGCGATCTTCGAGGACCTAGCCTGGCTGGGCCTAGAGTGGGAAGCGGCCGTCCGCCGGCAGTCCGAGCACCTGGCTGACTTCCACGCGGCCATCGAGACCCTGCGCCAGCGCGGCCTGGTCTATCGCTGCTTCAAGACCCGCAAGGAAATCGACATCGGCCGCGCCCCGCACGAGCCGGCGGTTCCCTATATCGGCGCCCCCCTCCCCGCCGATGAGGAAGCCCAGCGCCTGGAGCGTGGCGAGGCCTTCGCCTGGCGGCTGTCACTGGCCGCGGCGCGCGAAGCCCTGGGCGGGTTCGAAGGCCTGACCTTCTTGGAGCAAGGCGCGGGACCGGATGGTGAGACCGGCGTCATCCGGGCGCGGCCCGGGACCGCCGGCGACATCGTCCTGGCCCGCAAGGACGTCGGCGTCGCCTATCACCTGGCCGTGGTCCATGACGACGCGCTGCAAGGCGTCACCCACGTGATCCGGGGCGTCGACCTGTTCGAGGCCGCCCACATCCAGCGCCTGCTTCAAGCCCTGCTCGACCTGCCGACGCCGACCTACCGCCACCACGGGCTGCTGATGGGTCCGGACGGGAAGCGATACGCCAAGCGCGACAAGGCCCAGACGCTGCGCGAGCTGCGGGCGGCGGGCATGTCGCCCGAGGCCCTACGGGCGGAACTGGGCTTCTAGCCTCCGCCCCCAGCCTGCTCGACCAGCTGGCTCATGGCCTTCAAATAGCTGGCGAAGGCCGCCCGGCCCGGTTCGGTCAGGCGCACGCGGGTCAGGGGCTTGCGGCCGACGAAGCTCTTCTCGATGAGCACATACTCGGCCTCCTCCAGCTTGCGCAGGTGGACCGACAGGTTGCCTTGGGTGACCTCCAGCAGGTCCTTCAGCTCGGTGAAGTCGGCCACCTCGGCGCTGGCCAGGTAGGCGACGATCCCCAGCCGCACCCGGCCATGGATGACGTCGTCCAGCCCGCTGATGTCGAACTTGCCGGCCACGATCGTCTCAGGCGGCCGGCCGCAGGGCCTGGCGCATCATGAAGAAGCCGGGGACTCCCATCAGCGCGAAGAGGCCGAAGGTCGCGATCGCCAGATAGAGGTCCGCGCGATGGATCAGCATCCCCATGGCCACGCCCGACACCAGCCAGCCGATCGCCACCAGCGCCATCCAGATCCGCTTGCGCAGCACGAAGATCACGTACCAGACCGCGCCCTGCAGGATGAACACCACCGCGGGATGGAACAGCCAGTAACGGAAGTCGTGGTTGCGCACGGCGGCCGAGGCGAAGACCAGGACCAGCGCCAGGTTGGCGATGCCCGTCCCCGAAAAGGCGGCGTTGACCGCGCGGTTGGTGACGCCGCGCTGAGGGTTCTTGCGGTCGATGATGATGACGATGGTCATCAGGACCAGGAAGATCGCCGTCGGGGCCCAGGCCATCACGATGTTCCCGGTCGTCCCCAGGCTGACCAGGCCCTTCTCCTGGACGAAATAGCTCAGGGTCTGGATGCCGTAGAGCACCCCGGCCGAGCCGTAGAGCGCGCCGCCGGCCACGCCCAACCCACCTCGCTCGTTGCTGCCCTCGGCCAGGCCGCGCAGGAAGGCCAGGTCGTCCTGGGCGGTCTTCAGCTTGTCGTTCATGGGCCCGGCCCCCTTCAGCGCTGCATCATGACTGGTCACAGGATTCGCCCCAACAGCGGCATGCGACGCAGGACCACCGTGGTCAGCCAGCTCAGCGCGACCGCCCCGCCGAACACCACGCAGCCCTTGGCCAGGCCGCCCCAGATCTGCGGCAGCAGCAGGAAGGCCAGCCACGAGGTGAAGACGTAGTGGACCAGGTACATGCCGTAGGCGTTGGCCTGCAGGCTGGCGCCCACCGGACCGGTCTTGCGGACGAAGCGCAGGAAGGTCGCCAAGGCCGCGAAGGACAGGCCCGCGCAGGCCAGGCAGAAGCTGACCCCGCCGAACACGTCCAGGAAAGCGCGCGGCGGCGGGTTGGGCGAGAAGGCCATGATCATCGCCGCGATGCCGCCGACGATCGGCAGGACGGGCGCCGCCCACCACAGCCACCAGCGCTTGGCCAGCTTGCCGTCGGGATCCGTCAGGCCATAGCCGACGCCGGCCGCGCCGACGGCGATCCCGGCCAGGAAATAGACGAAGTAGTGGCCGATGCGGGCGGTCTGGACCAGGAACGGCCCGAACATGCTCCAGTGACCGAACGGTGTGGTCATGGCCAGCGGCAGGTAGAACAGCACGCTCAGCGCGACCAGGCCCCAGAAAAAGCGGGCCGGCTTGCGCTCCGCGCCCTTGGCCAGGCCGCCCAAGGCGTCGATCACGCCGGGGGCGACCATGTGCAAGGCGGTGACGATCGCGCCGAAGGCCAGCAGCACCCACAGGAACCAGGCTGGGCCGCTGGGCCAGAACGGCAGATGGGTCCAAGCGTCCGCGAAGGCCGGGAGCGAATTGGCCCCGCCCGCCTGTAGCCATGCCGGATAGTAGCCCAGCGGCGCCAGCAGTCCCACGCCCAGGATAAACGGGGCGCCCAGGCGCAGGACCCTTCCTCTCAGAAACCCGCCGTCACCTTTGGCCCGCAGGCCGTCGGCGACGAAGAGCCCCGAGATGAAGAACATCAGCGACATGAAGAACATGTCGTTGACCAGGGTGAAGAGGCCAAAGCCCCCGAACTTCTGCGGATCCACCACCGGGAACGCCGTCCACAGGATCGGCTGGGCGTCGAACGCCTTCGGCGGCGGCGCGTACGGGTGATAGGCCAGCGCCGTGTGGTGGGCGATCACCAGCAGGGTGATGAAGGCGCGCAAGGCGCCGATCGGGGCGTTGCGGCCGCCGATCTGGGCGGCCGTGGATCGTTCGGTGGCGCTGAGTGGCGCATGCATGGCTTGGCTCCCCTCTTCAGGTGGCCGCACCATGGATCAACAAGTTTGTTTTGTAAACTAGTCTATAGAACGATGATCTTTGACGCCCTCGAGTGTCATCCCGGCCGCAGCGAAGCGGAGAGCCGGGACCCAGGGGCGACCGCGATGCGCCGGCCCCTGGGTCCCGGATCGGCTACGCCGTCCGGGATGACACGGATTAGAGATTTGAAGTTCTTGAGCTTCCGGACCGCTCAGCGCGTCCAGTACCGATACCGATAAGCCGGCTCGAAGCCCTCGTCGGCGTACAGCGCGATCGCCGGCGCGTTGTCGGCCTCGACCTGCAGCCACGCCCGCTCAGCGCCCAGAGCGCCCGCCTCAGCCAGCAAGCCGCGCAGCACCCGGCGCGCTAAGCCCTTCCGACGATGATCCGGCGTGGTGCGCATGCCGAAAATGCCCGCGAAGCCGCCGCCGATCGCCGAGGCCCCGATCGCCGCCGGGGCGCCGTCGATGTCCAGCCGGGCGAACCGCGCCGGGGCGGGAATGCGCCCCAAGGCCTCCAGCCGCTCGCGGCCGTCCTCGGGATCGCCGGCCGTGGCGGTGAACACAGCCTCGAACGTTGCATCCGGAGCGGACGAGACGCGGAGGTCCTGATCCCCCTCCCCGCCCGTCGGACCGAGCATGACCACCGTCTCCTTGGTGGCCGCGTAGCCCCGCGCCGTCAGGCGCTCGGCCAGGTCGGCCGGCGCGACGACCCCGTCGGTCAGCTTGAACTGTGGCGGCAGGCCCCGCGCCGCGAACCAGCCCTCGGCGCCATCCAGCGCCGCCTCCGGATCGCGGTCTGGTTCACCCAACGGCCAGCAAGCGTTGATCCGCATCGAGCGGCCCGACGAGGCATTCAGCCGCCAGCCGCCCAGCCGGTCACGCTCGCGCGCCGGCCAGGCGTCGTCGGCCAGGGGTTCCAGGAGAGCCGGATCGATCACTTCTCGGCCAGCAGCTTCTCGACGATGCCGCGCGCTTCCGGACCCGACCAGTCGGCGGGCCCCGCCATGCGGGCGCGCTCACGGCCCTGGCGGTCATAGATCACCGTGGTCGGATACCCCGCCGCGCGCGGCTCCATGGCGAACGACAGCTTGTAGCCCGGATCGCGATAGGTCTTCAGCGGCGGATTGGCGGCCATCTCCTCGTTGATCAGGTTCAGGTCGCCGTCGCGGTCGACGCTGATCGGCAGCACGGTCACCGGCGCGGTCGCATAGGCGGCCTGCAGCTTGGCCAGGGTCGGCATCTCGGCCTTGCACGGCGCGCACCAGGTCGCCCACAGGTTCATGACCACCACCCGGCCCTTGAAATCGGCCAAAGTCGTGGGCTTGCCGTCCAGGCTGGTGAACACCGTGGTCGGCGCGGCGCGCGGCGTGGCGGGTACATCCAGCTTTACCAGCGTCCCTTTCTTGAATTCTGTGAGGTCCGCGGGCCCTGAGGGTTTGAACGAAGCAGTGGCGATGACGTATAGAACCGCCGCCACGCCGACGAGGATGACGCCGCCCAGCGCCAACCTCACAGGGTTGCGCTTCTTGGCCGCCGCCTCCGATTGGACTTCGCTCATATGACCGACAACGCCTCCGATACGCCCAAGGCCAACAGCCAGGGCCAAGCCATGTGGGGCGGTCGGTTCACGGCCAAGCCGGCGGAACTGATGCAGGCGATCAACGTCTCCATCGGCTTCGACAAGCGCCTTTGGGCGCAAGACCTGGCGGGTTCCCGCGCCCACGCGCGGATGTTGATGAACCAGGGCGTGATTTCAAGCAGCGATGGCGAGGAAATCCTCGGCGGCCTGGCAAAGATCCAGGACGAGATCGCCACCGGGACCTTCCCGTTCCGTGACGAATACGAAGACATCCACATGAACATCGAGGCGCGGCTGCGCGAGCTGATCGGCGCGACCGCCGGCCGGCTGCACACCGCCCGCTCGCGCAACGACCAGGTGGCCGTCGACTTCCGCCTGTGGGTGCGCGACGCCGCCGACCGCTCGGCTGCCCAGCTGGAAGCCCTCCAGAAGGCCCTGCTGGCTCAGGCCGAGGCCTATGCCGACGCCCTGATGCCGGGCTTCACCCACCTGCAGCCGGCCCAGCCGGTGACCTTCGGCCACCACCTGATGGCCTATGTCGAGATGTTCGGCCGCGACGCCAGCCGCTTCCGCGACGCCCGCGCCCGCATGAACGAGTGCCCGCTGGGCGCCGCGGCCCTGGCCGGCTCGCCCTTCCCGATCGACCGCCAGCAGACGGCCACGGCGCTGGGCTTCGACCGTCCGACCGCCAACTCGCTGGACAGCGTCTCGGCCCGCGACTTCGCCCTGGAAGCCCTGTCGGCCGCCTCGATCACCGCCACGCACCTGTCGCGCCTGGCCGAGGAGATCGTGCTGTGGACGACGCCGATGTTCGGCTTCATCAAGCTGACCGACGCCTTCACGACCGGCAGCTCGATCATGCCGCAGAAGAAGAACCCGGACGCCGCCGAACTGATCCGCGCCAAGGTCGGCCGCATCCTGGGCTCGTTGACTACCCTGACCGTGGTCATGAAGGGCCTTCCGCTGGCCTATTCCAAGGACATGCAGGAGGACAAGGTCCCGACCTTCGAGGCCTTCGACGCGCTGGAACTGAGCCTGCTGGCCATGGCCGGCATGGTCGCCGACCTGACCCCGAACACCGAAAACATGGCCAAGGCGGCCGGCGCGGGCTTTTCGACCGCCACCGACCTGGCCGACTGGCTGGTGCGGACGCTGAACATGCCTTTCCGCGACGCCCACCACGTGACAGGCTCTGCCGTAAAGGCGGCCGAGGGTCTTGGCGTCGATCTGGCCGATCTTACCTTGGAACAGTTCCAGGCGATCGAGGCCCGGATCACCCAGGACGTCTACGCCGTTCTGACTCCGGCCGCCTCGGCGGCCAGCCGCATGAGCTACGGTGGGACCGCCCCCGCCCAGGTCCGCGCCCAGATCGCGCGTTGGAAGGAAGTTCTCGCATGATCCGTCGCCCGCTCACGATCCTCGCGCTGACCGCCCTGGCCGTCACGGCCGCCGCCTGCGGTAAGCAAGGCGCCCTGGAGCGTCCGGCCCCGATGTGGGATCCGGCCAAGAAGGCCGCCTGGGAAGCTGAACGCCGCGCCGCCTCGGCCCAGGCCAACCAGCCGGCCCGCGCCGGCGGCGACCAGGAAATCCGCGACCCGGCCACCAGCAACCGCACCATTCGCGCCGCCCCGCTGCCCGGCACCAAGGACCCGTTCGGCGGCCCGTCCGCCAAGGGCTTCCCCGGCGCCACGCCCAACTAAGAGACTCCATTGAACCACTTCGAGTACGGCCCCGAGGGCCTGGCCTGCGAGGGCGTGCCCCTGGCCAAGATCGCGGCCGAGGTCGGCACGCCCGTCTATGTCTACAGCCGCGCCACGTTGGAGCGGCACTTCACCGTGTTCCGCGACGCCCTGGTCGCCGCCGGCGTGGTCGACCCGCTGGTCGCCTACGCCGTGAAGGCCAATTCCAACGTCGCGGTGCTTAAAGTTCTGGGCGACCTGGGCGCCGGGGCCGACACGGTCTCGGAAGGCGAGGTCCGCCGCGCCCTGGCCGCCGGCATCCCGCCCGAGCGCATCGTGTTCTCGGGCGTCGGCAAGGCCCGTCGCGAAATCGAGTTCGCCCTGAAGACCGGCGTCGCCGAGATCAATGTCGAGTCCGAGCCGGAGATGAACCTGATCGCCCAGGTCGCCGCCGAGCTGGGCGTGCGCGCCAAGATCGCCTTCCGGGTCAATCCGGACGTCGCGGCCGGCGGTCACGCCAAGATCGCCACCGGCAAGTCGGAGAACAAGTTCGGCGTCTCGTTCGCCGAGGCCGCGCGCCTGTACGCCAACGCCAGCAACAACGCCGCGCTGGAGCCCATCGGCGTGGCCTGCCACATCGGCAGCCAGATCACTGATCTGTCGCCGATGCGCGAGGCCTTCAGCAAGATGCGGGGCCTGGTCGAGCAGCTGCTGGGCGAAGGCCTGTCGGTCGAGCGCCTGGACCTGGGCGGCGGCCTGGGCGTGCCCTATTTCAACAACCCCGAACCGCCCTCGCCCGCCGACTTCGCCGCCATGGTCGGCGAGGTCACCAAGGGCCTGCCGGTGAAGCTGGCCTTCGAGCCGGGCCGGGTGATCGCCGCCAATGCCGGCGTGATGGTTTCGGAAGTGATCCACGTCCACGAGCGCCCGGAAGGCCGCAAGTTCCTGGTCATCGACGCGGCCATGAACGACCTGGTCCGCCCGGCCATGTACGACGCCTTCCACGACATCCGCCCGGTGATCCAGCGCGCCGGCGAGACCGTCTATGACGTGGTCGGCCCGATCTGCGAAACCGGCGACACCTTCACCCGCGATCGCGCCCTGCCGCCGTTCGCGGCCGGCGACCTGGTGGCCTTCATGTCGGCCGGCGCCTACGGCTCGGCCATGGCCAGCGAGTACAACACCCGGCCCCTGGTGCCGGAGGTGCTGGTCGACGGCGACCGCTATGCGGTGATCCGCAAGCGGCCGACCTATGACGAGATGCTGGCGCGGGACCTTGTCCCCGACTGGGTCTAGCCCCCAAAGAGAAAAGGCCCTCTCCGTCGGAGAGGGCCTTTTGCTTATCAGTCCAGCGCGCCGATGTAGGGGAGCCCTCGGCTCTTGCCTTCATCGTCCAGGCCGTAGCCGACCAGGTAGCGCGCGGGGGCTTCCCAGGCGACGAAGTCGGGCTCCATGCCGCGATCCTTGGGCCAGGGCTTGCGGGCGAAGACGGCGGTCAGCACTTCGCTGGCGCCGGCGTCCTTGACCAGGCGAGCGGCTTCCGACAGCGACAGGCCGGTGTCGAACACGTCGTCGACGACCAGAGCGCGGCGGCCGATCAGCGGACGCTGCAGGTCGGCGCGCACTTCGCAGCGGCCCGTGCTCTTGCGCTCGTCGTGATAGGAGGCCAGCCACAGGGCGTCGAACCGCACGTCGCGGCCGGCCTTGTAGAGGGCGCGGGTCAGGTCGGCGGCGAACCACAGGCCACCGGTCAGCAGGCAGACCACGACGGTGTCGTTGTCGATGCGCGGCGCGATGGCTTCGGCCAGTTTCTGGACCCGGTCGGCGATCTCGGCTTCCGAGATCAGGACTTCGGGTTTCTTGGTGTCATTCATGATGTGCGGGTTCGTGAGAGTCTGCAGGGGGAGGAGTTTCCTCCCCGCTCTCATGTCCCGAGGGTTCCTGTCCAGCCGCTTCGTGCTCGGCGGGGGCTTCTTGTGCGCCGCGTAGCGACAATTCAGGCTCGGCGCCGTGGGCGTCGGGCTTCTTCAGGGCGGTTTTCACCGCCTTGGCGGCGCCTGGCTCGGTGGCGAAGCCGATCTGCAGGTCCTTGGCCGAACGCGGCGGGTCCAGGAAGGTGATCGAGAAGTGGCGCACCTCGCCCGGCGGGATCTTGGCGTCGGCGGCGGCCGCCAGCTGGCCGGCGACGCGCTTGCTGTCCTTGCTGAGCAGCTCGACGCGCAGCGGCGGAGACAGGACAGCGTGTTCGGTGATGTTGCGGATCGAGCCGGTGATGGTGACGGCGGCATGGCCGTCCTGCATCGAGGGTTGGGCCTTGATGCTGGAGCGGTCGATGACCAGGCCCACGGTGTTCACCGGCAGGCCGACGGCGGCATAGGCGCCCGCCGAGCCCGGCAGGATCTTGACCACGTCGATGCGGAAGATGAGGGCGGCCACCACGACCACCGCCATGGCGGCGGCCATGCCGGCCCAGATCACGCCCGTGGCGGTGGCTTCGCGCAGGCGACGCTCGGCGTCGGCGCGGGCCCGGAAAACCTTGGGCAGTTCCTCGCCCGGCAGGGCGCTGACCGGCGGCTCCTCGGCCTTGGCGGCGACGCTCTCGGGAAGCTGCTCGGCGGACTCCAGCTGGCTGGCCAGGGTCGGCGTTTCGGGGTCGTCAAAGAGGTCGAGCGGCTCTTCGCTACGGGCGGTCCAGCTGTTCCCGCACGAGGCGCAACGCACGACGCGACCTGCCGCGCTCACCTTGGAGTCGTCGACGAAATAGCGGCTGGCGCACTCCGGACAGGTCAGTATCATGGCCGCGAATCGAACGCTCCCCACACACCTAAAGGGGGTCGCTGATTTTAACCCTGATGTCCAGAAACCCAAGTGACGCGCCTTGCGGATCGACACAGAACAGGGCGATGACGCCCTACCGGTGGTCCGCTTCGAAGGCGTCTCGATGCGGTACGGGCGAGCGCCCGAAACCCTAAGGGACATAAGCTTTTCCCTGGACCAGGGCTCCTTCCATTTCCTGACCGGCGCCTCGGGCGCGGGCAAGAGTTCGCTGCTCAAGCTGATCTATCTGGCGCACCGTGCGTCACGGGGTCGCGTCGAGCTTTTCGGACGTGATGTCAGCCTGACCCACACCTCGGACCTGCCGTTCCTGCGCCGTCGGATCGGGGTGGTGTTCCAGGAGTTCCGGCTGCTGGAACACCTGTCGGTGTTCGACAACGCCGCCCTGCCCCTGCGCATCCTCAAGCGCAAACCCGCCACCTATCGCGAGGATGTCGCCGAGCTGCTCAGCTGGGTCGGCCTGGGCGACCGCATGCACGCCCTGCCCGCCACCCTGTCGGGCGGCGAGAAGCAGCGCCTGGCTATCGCCCGCGCCGTCGTCGACCGCCCCGACGTGCTGCTGGCCGACGAGCCGACGGGCAATGTCGATCCGGCCATGTCGCTGCGCCTGCTGCGGCTGTTCGTCGAGCTGAACCGCCTGGGCACCACCGTCCTGATCGCGACGCACGACGAGGACCTGGTGGCCCGCGCCGCCCGTCCGACCCTGCATCTGGATCAAGGCCGCCTCGTGAATGTGGGAGGCCGCAAATGAGCGAGTTCTTCCAAGTCGCCCGCTGGAAGCCCGGTCCACTGCTGCCGCCGCGCGACAGCCGTGACGGGGCGCTGGTGTTCGTGGTCGCGGTGCTGTGCTTCCTGGCCTGCCTGACGGGTTTCGCCGCCCTGGCCGCCAACCGCGCCGCCCACGGCTGGACCAGCCAACTGACCGGCTCGGCCACCGTCGTGGTCCGCGCTCGCGCCAACGAGACCCCTGACAGCGCCGCCGCCCGCGCCGCCGAGACCCTGGCCGGCATTAAGGGCGTGGTCGAGGCCCAGGCCCTGACCCGCGAGAAGGCCGAGGCCCTGCTGGAGCCCTGGATCGGCAAGGAGGCCCTGGTC
Organism: Caulobacter sp. GW821-FHT10A06; assembly: GCF_059415805.1. Taxonomy (NCBI): domain Bacteria; kingdom Pseudomonadati; phylum Pseudomonadota; class Alphaproteobacteria; order Caulobacterales; family Caulobacteraceae; genus Caulobacter; species Caulobacter sp. GW821-FHT10A06. The sequence goes on along the minus strand of NZ_JBWKNY010000005.1, from coordinate 494,066 downwards.
GACGACCTGCCGACGCCGCGCCTGGTGACCCTGGAGCTGGACCCCAAGACCCCGCCGACCGCCGACACCCTGGACCGCGCCCTGAAGGTCGCCGGCGTCGACGCCACGGTCGACGACCACAGCCGCTGGATCGCCGACATCGAGCGCGCCGCCAATCTGGCCCGCCTGGCGGCCTTGGGCGTCTTCGCCCTGATCGCCGCGGCGACGGCCGCCGTCATCGCTTTCGCGACGCGGGCAGGCCTGGCCGCTCGCCGCGACGTGATCGAGGTGCTGCACTTCTCCGGGGCCGAGCAGGGCTTCATCACCGGCCTGTTCCAGAACCGCTTCGCGACCATGGGCGCGCTGGCGGGCTTGCTGGGGGGCGCGAGCGCGGCCATCATCGGCGCCGTTGCACGCTATTTCGGCGGCGGCGCGGGGGTTGCGCCGGTTCTGCCCTTGGCCTGGATCGATCTGTTGGCCGCCCTGCCCGCGCCGGTGGTGGCGGCTCTGGTCGCCGGTCTTTCGGCCCGTCTGGCGGCGTCGCGCATCGTGGGGGAGATGCCGTGAAGACCTTGGCTGCGCTCTTGATAGCGCTGATGATCTGGGGCCTGGGCCTGTTGGCCTTCACCGGCCGCGTGGACCAGTCGACGCCCGCGCCCGAACCGCCCACCGCCGACGGCGTCGTGGTGCTGACCGGTGCCTCGAACGTGCGCCTGGAAGCCGCCACCCGTCTGTTGGAAGAGGGCAAGGGCAAACGCCTGCTGATCTCCGGCGTCAACCGCGAGGCTACCCGCGCCGACGTCCAGACCGTGACCAAGGCGGTCAAGCCGATCTACGACTGCTGCGTGGACTTGGGCTTCGCCGCCGCCAACACGGTGGGCAACGCCCGCGAGACCGCCGAGTGGGCCAAGTCAAAGGGCTATCAGAGCCTGATCGTGGTCACGGCCGACTACCACATGCCGCGCTCGATGCTGGAGCTGTCCGCCGCCATGCCCGGCGTGAAGCTGTCGCCCTATCCGGTGAAGACCGATCTGAACGCCCACCGCTGGTGGAAGACGTCGATCAGCGCCCGGCGGATGATCGTGGAATACTGCAAGTACCTGGCGATCCTGGGCCGTGAAGCGTTCCTAGGCCTGGGTCCTAAGGAGAAGGCCGCCCCGGCGGCGAAGGAAGCGTCTTGATCTATCTGCGTTCGTTCCTGTTCCAGCTGTTCTTCTGGCTGTGGTCGATCGGGACGGCGGTCCTGATGATCGCCACCTATCCCCTGCCGCGCCGCGTCAACACCTGGTCGCTGACGACCTGGGCCAAGGGCCTGATCTGGGGCCTGCGCTGGCTGGCCGACGTCAAGGTCGAGGTGCGTGGCGTCCGACCGACCGGAAACGCCCTGGTCGCGCCCAAGCACCAGTCGATGTTCGACGTCTTCAGCCAGTTCGCCTTGCTGCCCGACGCCTGCTTCGTGATGAAGAAGGAACTGCTGATGGTGCCGCTGTTCGGCTGGCACGGCCTGAAGGCGGGCATGCTGGTCGTCGATCGCGGCGGCCACTCGACCGCGCTGAAAAAGCTGGTCCGCGACGCCGTCGACCGCATGAAGGAGACACGCCAGATCGTGATCTTCCCGGAAGGCACGCGCGGCGCCGTCGGTCAGCCCGGCGAGTACAAGCCCGGCATCGCCGCACTGTATCGCGAGCTGAACATGCCCGTCACGCCGCTGGCCCTGAACTGCGGCAGCCACTGGAACAAGGGCTTCATCGTCAAGCCGGGGACGATCGTCTTCGAGTATCTGGAGCCCATCCCCGCCGGCCTGAAGCGCGGCGAGTTCATGCGCGAGCTGCAGACCCGGATCGACACGGCGACCAAGGCGCTGGAGGACAGCGGGATCTAGCCGCCGCGCGGTCGCCCTCGTCCTTCGACAGACTCAGGATGAGGGCTAGTGTCGATGACGGTTCAGTAGAAACCCTCATCCTGAGCTTGTCGAAGGACGAGGGTTTCGGGCCAAGAATCTAGGAAGCGACCTCGATCGCCTCGACCATCTTGAGCAGCTTTTCCATCGCGTGATCGCGCACGCCGTCCTCGCGCAGGTGCAGGACGAGGTCGCGCAGGTAGTCGATGTTCGGCCCAGAGAGCCCCGTGGCGCCGGCGATCAGCGCCGCCTGCTGCTCCAGGGTCAGGGCCCCGGCCCACTGGCTGTGCTTCATGTCCGACAGGAAGACGAGCGCCGGCGTCTTGTCCCCGCCGTCGATCTTCACGTCGCGCCAGGTCTCGAAATAGGTCTCGGTCGGTTGCTCGCGTTCGCGCAAGTAGGCGTAGACGTCTTCCCACTCGGACGCCGCCACGCGATAGGCCATGCCGCGTACCGCGCCGCCGGGTGCCAGGCCCAGCACCAGGCCGGGGCGCTCATAGGTGCCGCGATGATGCACCGAATAGATGCAGAAGGCCCGCCGCCGACCGTGGAGCACGGCCGTTCTTCGGTCTATGAACGGGAACCCGGGCCGCCACATGAGCGATCCATATCCGAACACCCAGCGATCTTCGCTGTCGCCTGCCAAACCCATTCTCGATCCCGACTGGACGCGCCCTATACATGACCCATAACGACGCCGCCCCGTCCCGCAAAGCCCGTCGCGGCCGTCTATTCACGCCTTTCATCCTCGCCGCCTTGATCGCGGGCGGTTGGAGCTACGGATGGTTCTGGCTGCGCGGCCAGGCCGAGCAGCGGATGGACGCCCAGGCGGCCGACCTGAAGTCGCGCGGTTATGACCTGTCGTGGAGCGCCCGCACCTTCCACGGCTTCCCGTTCCGCATGAATGTCGACCTGACCAACGCCCGCGTCGCCGAGCCCACCGGCTGGGCCGTGCGCGCGCCGGTCCTCAAGGGCGAGGCCGAGATCTTCGACCTGACCCACTGGGTGCTGGTCGCCGAGCAAGGCGTGGTCATGACCCGTCCCGAGGCCGGCGACGTGACCATCACCGGCCAGGCCCTGCGCGCCAGCATCTCGCACGTGACGGAGTATCCGCCGCGCATCTCGGTCGAGGGCGCCAAGCTGACCTTCACCCCCGCCCCGGGGACCAAGCCGTTCCAGCTGGTCTCGGCCGACAAGATGCAGCTGCACACTCGCTCTGGTCCCGACGACCAGGGCGCGGTGTTCTTCAAGGCCGACGGCGCCAAGACCGCCTTCACGGGCCTCTTGGGCCGCATCGCCCAGGACAAGACCGCCTCGATGCTGCTGGAGACCCGCCTGTCGCACGTCTCGCAACTGCGCGGCCGCAACTGGGAAGCCGCCGTCAAGCGCTGGAGCGAGGCCGGCGGCCAGATCACTCTGCAGCAGAGCCAGCTCTTGGCCGGCGACGCCGAGGGTAAGATCAAGTCCGGCGTGCTGTCGGTCGACAACCAAGGCCGGGTGACCGGCTCGCTGAACGCGGCGCTCAAGGAGCGGACCATGCCCGGCCAGCCGATCAGGACGCCGGAACAGGCTGTGGCGGCCGCCGCCCAGGCCATGGGCGCCGAGCCGGTGATCGAGGCCGACCTCAAGTTCCAGAACGGCCGCACCTATCTGGGCATCCTCGACACGGGGCCCGCGCCGACCGTTTACTGAGCGAGCAACGATCGCCCAGCACGCAATTTTATTCCCGCGAAGGCTGGCTATTGCGTGTTTCGCGGCAAAGACTATGGTCCCGCCTCCAATTTCGGGGAAGAACATGGGCAGCGACGCGACGGTGGCCACGCCGTCTCTCGAAGAGGTCCGATGGCGGCTCGACGCCATCGACACTGAACTCCTGAAGCTGCTGGACGAGCGCGCCGGCCTGGCCAGCGCCGTCGCGGCCGCCAAGCGCGCCTCCGGCGACACCGGCTTTGGCCTGCGCCCCGGCCGCGAGGCCCAGATCGTCCGCAAGCTGCTGGCCGCGCCCCGCACCGGCGCCAGCAACGCCCTGGTCATCCGCATCTGGCGCGAGATCATGGCCGACAACCTGGCGCGCCAGGGTCCGTACCACCTGGGCGTCTTCGGAGGCCGTGAGGCCGCCCGCACCGTCGAACTGACCCGCCTGCGTTTCGGCACGGCGCCGCGCCTCTCCATCGTTCCGACCGCCCAGGACGCCTTGGCCATCGCGCGCACGCCCTGGGGCGTCGCCGTCCTGCCGCTGGCCGCCGAGACCCCGTGGTGGGGCCGCCTGCTGGCCGAGCCCAAGCTGCGGGTGTTCGCCGCCCTGCCCTGCCTGGCCACCTGGGGTCCGCAGGCCGCCCTCGCGGTAGCCGAAGTCGAGGTCGAACCCACCGGCGGCGACCAGACCTTCTGGGTCACCGACTCGGCCAAGAGCGCCCAGGTCATCGTCGAGGCCCTGAGCCAGACCGACGTCGCCGCCGAACTGATCGCCGACGCCGGTGGCCTGAAGCTGTTTTCGCTGTCGGGCTTCTTCCAGCCCAATGACGAGCGCCTGGCCCGCGCCCCCGGAGACCTTACGGGCGTCATCGGGGCTGCGCCCGAACAGTTCGACGTGTAAGAGACACGCCGTCCGTAGAGCTTGAGTAGTCCGATGACCGATCGCTTCGCCGCGCCTCGCCCTGTCCCAAAACCCGGCATCATGGACATCCATGCCTATGTCGGCGGCAAGTCGAAGGTCGAAGGCATCGCCCATCCGGTGAAGCTGTCGAGCAACGAGAACATCCTGGGCAGCAGCGACAAGGCCAAGGCGGCCTATCGCAACGCCGTCGACCGGATGCACATCTATCCGGACGGCAAGGCCGGCATCCTGCGCGCCGCCGTGGCCGAGCGCTTCAAGCTGGAGCCCGAGCGCCTGACCTTCGGCGACGGCAGCGACGAGATCTTCGCCCTGCTGTGCCAAGTGTATCTGGAGCCCGGCGACAACATCGTCCAGGGCGAGCACGGCTTCGCCGCCTACGCCATCGGAGCCCGCGCCTGCCAGGCCGAAGTCCGCATGGCCAAGGAGATCAACCACCGCGTCGACATCGACGAGACGCTCAAGTGCGTCGACGAGCGCACGCGCCTGGTGTTCATCGCCAATCCCGCCAACCCGACCGGCACCTGGCTGACGGGCGAGAAGATCCGCGCCCTGCACGCGGCCCTGCCTCCGTCGGTGATCCTGGTGCTGGACGGCGCCTATTCGGAATTCTGCAGCGACCCGCGCTTCGAGGACGGCCTGGACCTGGCCCGCACCGCCGAGAACGTGATCGTCACCCGCACCTTCTCGAAGCTCCACGGCCTGGCCGCGCTTCGGGTGGGCTGGGGTTATGCGCCTGAGCACATCATCGAACCGATCGAGCGCATCCGCCCGCCGTTCAACACCTCGATCCCCGGCCAGGAAGCCGCCGTCGCGGCCCTGTTCGACGACGAGTTCCAGGCCCGCTCGCTGGCCCTGGTCGAGCAGTGGCGTCCGTGGCTGGCCCAGCAACTGGGCGGCCTTGGCCTGGAGGTGACGCCGTCGGCGGCCAACTTCGTGCTAGCCACCTTCCCGCAGACGCCGGGTAAGACCGCCAAGGAGGCCGAAGCCTTCCTGGCGTCGCGCGGCTATCTGGTCCGCGCCGTGGCCAACTACAATCTGCCCGACGCGATCCGCGTGACCATCGGCCTGGAAGAGCAGAACCGCGCCGTCGTGGACCTGCTGGCCGAGTTCATGGGGCGCTAGATGTCGGCTCCGGGCGTCCTCTACCCCAAGCTCACCGTCATCGGCTGCGGCCTGATCGGCGGCTCGGTGATCCGCGCGGCGCGTGAGCACGGCGTCGTCGGCGAGGTCACCGTGGCCGACGCCAGCGAGGCCAACCGCGCCCGCGTCGTCGCGCTGGGCATCGCCGAGCAGGTCACCGGCGACATCGCCGAGGCGGTCAAAGACGCCGACCTGGTGGTCATCGCCACCCCGGTGCTGTCGATCCCCGGCCTGGCCGCCGAGATCATCCCGGCCATGAAGGCGGGCGCCACCCTGACCGATGTCGGCTCGACCAAGGCCAATGTCGCCGAGGCCTTTCGCGCCCAGGACATCTCGAAAATCTACGCCATCCCCGGCCACCCGATCGCCGGCACCGAGCAGTCGGGCCCCGACTCCGGCTTCGCCGAGCTGTTCGAGGGCCGGTGGACGATCCTGACGCCGTTCGAGAGCGACGACGAGCACTACGCCGAGGCCGTCGCCACGCTGTCGGCCTTCTGGCGCGCCTTCGGGGCCCAGGTCGAGCTGATGGAAGAGAAGCACCACGACCTGGTGCTGGCCGTCGTCTCCCACCTGCCCCACCTGATCGCCTACACGATCGTCGGCAGCGCGGCCGATCTCGAGAACGTCACCGAGAACGAGGTCATCAAGTACTCGGCCTCGGGCTTCCGCGACTTCACCCGCATCGCCGCCAGCGACCCGACCATGTGGCGCGACATCTTCGTGGCCAACAAGGACGCGGTGCTGGAGATGCTGGGCCGCTTCACCGAGGACCTGCAGGCCATGAGCCGCGCCATCCGCTGGGGCGACGCCGACACCCTGCACGCCCACTTCACTCGGACGCGGGCCATCCGCCGAGGCATCGTGGCGGCGGGCCAGGAAAGCGCCCTGCCGAACTTCGGGCGCGACCGCGGGAAGCACTAGGCGATGAAGCGGGGGACGAAGATCGCGATCGGCGTCCTGATCGGCTTCATGGTGATCGTTACGGCGCTTTGCATGAGCATCACGTCGATCCGGATCGAGTTGCCGCCCGCGGAGCAACCGAAAACCGTCGGCCCTGTCTTCGTCGGCATGCAGCCCGACGGCCGACTGACGGTGGACGAACAGCCCACCACGCTAGACACCCTGACGCAGGACGTGGCCGCGCGCTTCGCCAACGTGCCGATGGATCAGCAACGCGTCTTGATCCGTGCGACCGGCGACGTGAAGTACGACCGCTTCATGGATGTCCTGAACCGCCTGAAGAGTCATGGCTGGACGAAGATCGGTCTGATCAACGAGAACCTCTCGACCGACACCAAGCCCTAGACGGGCGCGAGCCCCTCCACCGGCTGCACCGGTCCCCCTCCCCCCCAACAGGGGAGGAGAGATGAAACTCGTCCACGCAGAACTCCTCCCTCCCCCCGCCCCGCTTGGGGGCGGACAGGCCTGCGCGAGCAGGTCAGGCGGTGGCCTGTGCTGAGCCAACCCTTGTTACGGCATCTTGCGACTCCGTCATTTGTCAGACATATATTATCTACGTTGTGAGATTTGATCCCGACATACGGGACTACGCAACGTAGAGAGCTGAACCGGGAAAACCGGGAGCCTCGGGTTGGAAACATCAGGGGTGCGGCGGGGCCGGCCCTGTCTGGAGGTCCTCATGTCGCCGTCCAAGTTGGGCTGGAAATCGAGCTGCTCGTTGCTGGCCCTGGCAATTGTCGGCGCAATGGCCGCCACCACCAGCGCTCAAGCGCAGGACACCACCGTCGAAGAGGTGGTCGTCACCGGCTTTCGCGAAAGCCTGAAGAGCGCCCTGAACGTCAAGCGCCAGTCCTCGGGCGTGGTCGACGCCATCAAGGCCGAAGACATCGCTGACTTCCCCGACGCCAACCTGGCCGAGTCCATCCAGCGGGTGCCGGGCGTGTCGATCACCCGCGTCGCCGGCGAAGGCCGGACCATCACCGTGCGCGGCCTGCCGCCGAACTTCACCCGCGTGCGCATTAACGGCATGGAAGCCCAGTCGACCAGCGGCGCCACCACCAGCGACCGGGGCGCCAACCTGGGCCGGGGCTTCGACTTCAACACCTTCGCCTCGGAGCTGTTCAGCGGCATCACGGTGCGCAAGAGCGCCCAGGCCGAGGTGATCGAGGGCTCGCTGGGGGCCACGGTCGACCTGGAGACCGCCCGCCCGCTGGACCAGAAGGGCCTGACCTTCGTGCTGGGCGCGGCTGGCAGCTATACCGACCTGGCCAAGAAGGTCGATCCGCGCTTCACCGCCGTGCTGGGCAACCGCTGGAGCGGCGCGTTCGGCGAATTCGGGGCCCAGGCCTCGCTGGCCTACAGCAAGCGTCGCTACTTGGAAGACCAGTGGGGCTCGGGCGGCTGGAACCCGGCCACGGTGGACGGCGGCTTCTGCACGCCCGTCGGTCGCCCTGTCCAGAACCCGGTCGATAACGCCGCCAACGGCACCGACGCCGCCAATTGCGCGACCGGCGTGCCGCGTCCGGCCGCCAATGACACCGTCTTCGACCAGGCCAACCGCTCGACGGTCTTCTTCCCCCGCCTGCCGCGCTACGGCCGCTTCCATCACAACCAGGAGCGCACCGGCGCGACCCTGGCCCTGCAATGGAAGCCGACCTCGCGCACCTCCCTCAGCTTCGACGCCCTGTATTCGAACTACGACGTCAAGCGCGAGGAGAACTGGCTGGAGGGCTTCTCGTTCGCCCGCGCCATCAGCCAGAACGGCAAGCCGCAGACGGCCGTCCGCGAGCTGATCCTGCGCAACGCCGGGACCAGCCACACGGCCGGCGTCAACCTGGGCCAGACGGTCTATGACGTCGACTTCGCCCGCTTCGACGGCGTCGACGTGCGCTCCGACACCCAGCACGACGAGTTCCAGAACGTCTTCCAGCAGTACACCCTGGCGGGCACGCACGAGCTGACCGACAAGATCACGGTCAGGGGCCTGATCGGCTACTCGAAGTCGGACTACGACCAGCCGATGACGACGACGATCATGTTCCAGCGGCCCAACACCAGCATGACGATCGACTTCCGCAAGGACCGCGACCAGCCGACCATCACCCACGGCTTCGACGTCACCGACGCCAGTCTCTACAGCTTCGCGGCCCCAAACGCCGAGGTGCGGCTGTCGCAGATCTTCACGACCAACATCTACAAGACCATCGACCTGAACCTGGCCTGGGCCGTCGACGACGCCCTGACCGTCAAGGTCGGCGGCCACTATGACGAGTTCTCGTTCGACACCTCGGCGTTCCAGCGGGCCAACAACTTCCTGGTGCCCAGCTTCACCTCGGCCGAGCTGAAGAACCTGACCAAGGTGGTCAGCGGCTTCGGCGGCCACGGCATCAATGCGGGGGTCTTCCCCAGCGCCTGGGCGACGATCGACTACGACAAGTTCGTCGGCAACCAGAACCTCTACAGCCAGACCGGCCTCTACACCCTGGTCAACAATTTCGGCGGCATCCGCCGGGTGGACGAAAAGGTGACCTCGGCCTTCATCCAGGCGGATCTGCGCACCGAGATCGGCGGCGTGCCCGTGCGCGGCGACGTCGGTTTCCGCTTCGCCCGCACCGAGCTGGAGTCGCGCGGCTACCAGATCGGCCTGACGCCGCAGCAGGTCACGGCCGATCATAGCTACAACGACGTCCTGCCCTCGCTGAACGTCGCCGTCGATGTCACCGACAACCTCATCCTGCGCTTCTCGGGCGCCAAGACCGTGTCGCGGCCGGACCTGGGCTTCCTGACGCCCGGCGGCAGCCTGAACCTGACCGGCACGCCGTCAATCACCTCGGGCAACCCGACCCTGGACCCGATCCGCGCCTGGACCGCCGATGTCGGCGCTGAGTGGTACTTTGCCCCCGGCGCCATCCTGGGCGTGGGCTTCTTCTACAAGGACATCGAGACCTATGTTCAGAACCAGTCCCAGCAGCTGACCTTCCGCCAGACCGGCCTGCCGCTGGCCCTGCTGGGCGCGTCGGGCGTCGATCCGGACAACACGCCGATCACCGTCACCCGGCCGCTGAACACCCCGGGCGGCCCACTGAAGGGCTTCGAGGTCAACTACCAGCAGGCCTTCACCTTCCTGCCGGGCTTCCTGAGCCACACCGGCGCGCTGGTGAACTACACCTATGTCGACAGCCAGATCGACTACTTCCTGGCGGCCGGCGGCATCACCACCAACGACCTGATCGGCCTGTCCAAGAACGCCTACAACGCCACGCTCTATTACGAGGACAGCAAGTTCAGCGCCCGCGTCTCGGCCTCGTACCGCGACAAGTCGGTCGTGGCCCTGCCGGCCAACAACCCGTTGCAGGACATCGAGGGCTACTCGCCCAACCTGACCTTCGACATGGCCGCCTCGTACCAGATCGGCGAGCACCTCAAGCTGTCGCTGGAGGGTCTGAACATCCTGGACCGCTTCAACCGGCAGTTCATCGACTCCGACCGCGACAGCACCTTCGTCTACACTCACACCGGGCGGCAGTTCAGCCTGGGGCTGCAGTACAAGTTCTAACCTGCGGAGGACGGGTCTACGGGCCCGTCCTTTCCCGCCCTTTTTCCGAAATAAGGCCGCAACAATCGAGGCCCATTTCAGCGATCCAGGGACTTAACCCCGGGAAGGAAACCCCCTCTATGAGCCGTAAGCTCATCGTCGCGCTCGGCGCGCTCTCCACCCTCGTGGCCGGCGCCGCCCTGGCTCAAGACGGCCCGCCTCCGGGCCCGCGCCAGATGCCGGCTCCGGAAGACGTCTTCAAGCGCTGGGACACCAACAGCGACGGCGTCGTCGACAAGGCCGAATGGACCGGCGCTGGCCGTCCGGAAGACCGCTTCGCCATGATCGACGCCGACAAGGACGGCAAGGTCACCCTGGCCGAGCTGAAGACCGCCTTCGAACAGATGCGCGCCCGCCGCGCTCAGCAGGGTGGCGGCCCGCCTCCCGGCCCGCCGCCGGAAGGCCCGCCGCCGCAGAACTAGGCGCGCCTGCCCGAGCCGCTTCGAACGCCGCCCGATGACCTCGGGCGGCGTTTTCGCGTCCGGACACAGAGATACCGGTAACAAAGATCGTGACAACGCTGTCGGCGCTCCGCTAGCTTCGCCGCCAAGGCGCGCAGGTCGATGCGCCACGGAGGAAGCGTTGATGACCCGCCTGGCCGCCCTGTCGTTTGCCTCGTTGCTGGTGCTGGCCGGCGCCGCCCGGGCTGAAGACGCCCCCCGCCCCATTCGCCTGAACCAGACCGGCTTGGAGGCTAACGGCCCCAAGCGCGCCGTGCTGGCTGATGCTTCCAAGAGCCCGCTGGACTGGACCCTGCTGGACGCTTCGGGCGCGACCGTCGCTTCGGGAAAGACCAAAGTGTTCGGCGACGACGCCGCTTCGGGCGAGCATGTCCACCAGATCGACTTCTCGGGCCTCCGCAAGGCTGGCGACGGCTATCGCCTGAAGGTCGGCGCGGCCGAGAGCCGTCCCTTCTCCCTGCGCGCCAGGCCCGACGGCAAGCTGACCAAGGCGGCCCTGTCGTTCTTTTACCAGCAGCGCGCCAGCGTTCCGATCGAGGCCCGCTTCGTCGAGCGGCCGGACCTGGCCCGTCCCGCCGGCCACGCCCCGGACAAGGCCACCTGCTTCGACCAGGCCGACGAACGCGGCCAGGTCTGGCCGGGCTGCGACTACACCCTGGACGCCAGCGACGGCTGGTACGACGCCGGGGACCACGGCAAGTATGTCGTCAATGGCGGCATCTCGGTCTGGACCCTGGTCAACGCCTATGAGCGCGCGGCCGTGCTCAAGCGCCCCGGCGCGCTGAAGGCCCTGGGCGACGGCTCCCAGGCTCTGCCCGAGAACGCCAACGGCGTGCCCGACATCTTGGATGAGGCCCGCTTCGAGCTGTCGTTCCTGCTGGCCATGCAGGTTCCGGACGGCAAGACCCTGCAGGTCCCGGTCGGCAAGCAGAAGCCCGTCGACGGCAAGCTGAAGCTGACCGCCATCGACGCCTCGGGCATGGCCCACCAGAAGATCGCCGACCGCTACTGGACCGGCCTGCCCACCGCGCCGGCCGACGACAAGCAGGTGCGGTATCTCTACTACCCGACCACGGGCGCGACCCTGAACCTGGTCGCCGTCGCCGCCCAGGCCGCGCGGGTCTGGAAGACCATCGACCCGGCGTTCTCGGCCCGCTGCCTGGAAGCCGCCCGACGCGCCTTCGCCGCCGCCTTGCGCCATCCCGACATCTACCAGCTGGGTCCGTTCACCGGCTCGGGCGGCTATGGAGACGGCGACCTGACCGACGAGCTCTACTGGGCCGCCGCCGAGCTCTACGCCACGACGGGTGACGCGAACGCCGAGAAGGCTCTGCGCGCCTCGCCGCTGTTCCTGGCGACCAGCGACATCAGCTGGGGTTCGGTCAGCGCCCTGGGCACGATCACCCTGGCGCTCGCGCCCAACGGCTTGAAGCCCGCCGAGATCGCTCAGGCTCGCGCCAGCCTGACGGCCGCCGCCGGCCGCTACCTGTCGGACGACCTCGGCCAGGGCTACGGCCTGCCTTATGCCGCGCCGGGCTATCCGTGGGGCTCGAACAGCTCAGTGCTGAACCGCGCCGTGGTGCTGGGCCTGGCCTACGATTTCACGGGCGAAATCGCCTATCGCTACGGCGCGGTCGACGCCATGGACTACGTCCTGGGCCGCAATCCGCTGGACCGCTCGTACGTCACCGGCTTCGGCGCGCGGGCGATGCGGAACCCGCACCACCGCTTCTGGGCCAAGCAGGCCAATGCCGCCTACCCCGCCCCGCCGGCCGGCGTGGTCTCGGGCGGTCCCAACTCGACCAGCATGGGCGACGACGTGGCCAAGACCATGAAAGGCCAGTGCAAGCCCCAGACCTGTTGGACCGACGACTACCGCGCCTTCACCCAGAACGAGGTGGCGATCAACTGGAACGCCCCGCTGGTCTGGGCCTCGGTGTTCCTGGACGATACTGCCCGCTAGCGCTCGGCGACGGCGCGCGGCGGGTCGTCGTCCTGCGCCCAGGCATAGGCGCCGACGCTGGCGGCTCCGCCCACGGCGATGGCCAGCATCGCGCCGACCGCCACCCAGCTGGGCCCAAGGCTCCAGCGCTGAGCCGGCGGCGTGCTGTCGGGGGCCGCTTCATAGATCCAGCGATAGCCGATCGCCGGCACGGTCTCGATGAAGCGCGGCGCCTGGTCGTCGTCGCCCAAGGCCTTGCGCAGGTCGGCAACCGCCCGGTTCAGGGCGACATGCGAGCCCTGGTCGGGGCTCCAGACGGTCTCGATCAGGTGGTCGCGCGAGGCGGTCAGGCCGGGCCGTTCAGCCAGGGTCATCAGCAGGTCGAAGGTCCGAGGCTCCAGGCAGCTGGCTCCACCCGGCGCCCGCACGCGGCGGGTTTCGACATCGATGGTGACGTCGCCAAACGCCATGCGAGGGGTTTCCGTCTGAACTGGCACGCGACGATCGACTCCCATGACTTTGCGGCCGGCATCAGGGGAGCACTCTGCGGCGCAATTAGGTCCTTGCCTTACCAAAAGGCACAACGCTCCAACCGCTGCTTGAGTACCGCGGCGAGCCGGGCTAAACGGAGCGTCCCTTTGGCGGGCGTAGTTCAGAGGTAGAACGTCAGCTTCCCAAGCTGAATGTCGGGGGTTCGATTCCCCCCGCCCGCTCCAAGGCCCCTCCCCACACCGCGTTGACCTCAGCCCTCATCGAGCGCACGATCACTTCAAACAGACGTTTGGGGAGAAACGTGATGGCCGACGGCGAGGATCATCCGCGCGCCAAATTCCACGCGATGACCGACGGCACGCCTGAGGACTGGGGCATCATCGCCGGCGCATCGGTGGAGTTCGGGCGCGAGCTGCCGATCCGGCTGATCGCCCACCTGAACCTTTTGAAGGGCGACTGCGGTGGCTTCGCCATCGACCGCCTGGACCACAGCCTGCAGACCGCCACCCGCGCCCACCAGGCCGGCGAGGACGAAGAGTACGTGGTCTGCGCCCTGCTGCACGACATCGGCGACATCCTGGGTCCGCGCAATCACGCCGACATCGCCGCCGCCATCCTCCAGCCCTTCGTGTCGGAGCGGAACCACTGGATGGTGGCCCACCACGCGATCTTCCAGGGCTACTACTTCTTCCACCACCTGGGCCTGGACCGTGACATGCGCGACCAGTTCCGCGGCCACCCGGACTTCGAACACACGGCCAAGTTCTGCCATGTGTACGACCAGGAGGCCTTCGACCCGAACTTCAAGTCGATGCCCCTGGAAGCGTTCGAACCCATGCTGCAGCGGGTGATGAGCGTGCCGAAACGCTCGATCTACCTGCGGGCGTGATGCTCCCCCGCGATGCGGGGGAGCTGTCGCGGAGCGACTGAGGGGGCTGACGCGCCTTATGCCCAGCTTGCCCCCTCCGGCCCTCCGGGCCACCTCCCCCGCGTCGCGGGGGAGGATCTAAAAGCCTACTCCACCCGCTCGGCCTTGATACCCAACTTGGCCAGTTGCGCCTGCACGCTCTCCGGCCCCACCAGGTGGCCCGAGCCGACGGCGACGAAGCTGACGCCCGAGCCGGCCAGCTTGGTCTTCAGCTGCCTGGCCCAGTCCTCGTTGCGCTTGGTCAGCAGCAGGTCGTAGAGCTCAGGATACTTGCCTTTCATCTCCGAGACGAACTCGGCCTCCAGCGCGCTGGTGTCGCCGGCGGCCCAGGCCGCGACCATCTTGTCGATCTTGCCCACGCCCTCGTCGACGTCATCCAGGGTGACGCTGAGGAAGTCAGCCTCGGTCTTGGCCGGCAGGTCGGCGAAGAAGCGGATCTGCTGATCGGGCGTCTCGAAGGCCTTCTCGGGTTTGCCAGCGGCGCGGACCTCCTTGGCCAACACGAACTCGACGCCGCTCTTGGGGTCGTAGCCGGCCTTGATCACCGGGATCATCGACAGCGTCACCGCCGCCAGCCACGGGCGCATCATGTTCACGGCCTGAGGCGGAATACCGCTGGCCTGGGCCAGGTCGCTGGCCTTCTTGAACTTGTCGGGCGCGATCTTGCCCGACAGCGGATTGGCCGGGTCCATGCCGTACTTCATGACCAGCGGCTGCATCACCGCCGGGTCGTCCGAGCCGACGATCTCCAGGGTCAGGTCGCCGCTGTCGGCCAGGGCCTTGTCGATCTTGGCCGAGCGCCATTTCGTGTCGGGCTTCAGCACGTGGATCGTGCCGAACAGATAGATGGTCGAGTCCTTGTCCTTGATGGCCCACAGGGCGGGTTCGGCCAGGGCGGAGCCGGCGAAGCCCAGCACGGCGACCGACACGAGACCTGCCGCGGCGCGGCGCAGATGACGAAGCATGAAAATCCCCGAATGACTTGAGGTTGAGAATTGGGCGGCTTGCGCGTCGGCGCAAGGACGATTGGCTATTTGAGGAAAGTCTCGACCGCCGTGGCGAAGGCCTGGGGCTGGTCCAGCATGATGAAGTGGCGGGCGTCGTCGATCCGCTTCAGCGTCACGCCCGGCAGGGCCGCGTAGGCGTCGGCATAGGTCTTGTCGATCGCCGCCGTCGGCGCGCCCATCGCCGGGTCGTATGGATAGAGCAGCGTCACCGGCGTCTTGATCGCCGCCAGCTCGCCGCGGGCGTCGGTGGTCAGGAGGTCATACATGGCGCGGCCGACGACCGACTGCGACGAGGCGACCGACCAGGCCAGGACCAGCTTCTGACCGTCCGGCGACTTGACGAAGCGCGGCGCGGTCATGGCCTGCTGACTGGCGAAGGCCTCGGGGCTCATGGCGGTGACGCCGTCTCGCATGGCCGCGGCCTGCGGCTTGACGGTCTCGACCGTGGCGGCCGGCGAGAACAGAACCGCGAAGAACGGCAGGCTGTCGACGACCATCAGCCGGCTGACGTCCTCAGGGTGGCGGCGCGCCAGCAGCAGGCCCGTGAAACCGCCCATCGAGTGACCGATCACGGCCGGCGCCTTCAGGTGGTTGGCCTTGATGTAGCCGTCGACGGCCTCGACCAGCGGGTCGACCACCGGCCCTTCGGCATTGCCGCCGACCGGCGCGCCGGCGAAGCCCGCCACCTGGACGACGTGGACACGGTGCGAGGTCGACAGCTGCTTGACGGTGGCGTCCCAGACCGCGCCGGACGAGGCCAGGCCGGGGATCAGGACGACGTCAGGACCCTTGCCTGTGACGGTGACCGTCATCCGGTCAGCGGCGTGGGCATGGTTGCCGCCGAACACGCCCAGGGCGGCCAGGATGGCGAAGGCGATGACGAACAGGTGGAAGCGTTTGCGCAGCATGGATCTTTCTCCCCCATAGGGACGTGCGGAAGGCTTCGGCGTTTTCAGGACGCCGATGGAGCGGGACGCTTTGTTGGATACTGTTTGGTCTAGGCGGCCAGGCCGCGACGCCAAGTGACGGCGAAGGCGATCAGCAGGTAGACGGCCATCATCACGGGCACGGCGTCCCACAGGGTCATGACCGGCAGCAGGCCCAGCTTCCCGCCGGCCGCCCACAGGAACATCGCGCCCTGCAGGACCATGAAGCACAGTGCGCCGACTTCGGTCATGGCCTGCCGCATCAGCTCGTCGCTGCGGATCCAGACCGAGATGTTCATGGCGGTCTGCAGCAGGAACAGCGCGATCAGGCCGATCATGGCGGCCGAGCCGACGAGCGCCGGAACCGTCTCGAAGGCGGTGCGGATCGCCACAGGCGTGACGATCATGACGCCGGCCAGCAGCAGCACGACGCCGTTCTGGGCGTAGAAGAACACCTGGGCCGGCGTCGCGGGGCGACCGCGCTCGGGATCCAGCTGCCGGCCTAGCGCCTTGCGGCTGGCGCAGACGGCCAGGACGCCCATGCCGATGCCGACCATGAACAGGCCCAGCAGCGCGGCCATCAGATCTGGCCAAGCAGGGTTCCACTCCCCGAAGTCCGTCCAGCTGCTCAGCCAACGACCGAACAGATAGCCAAGCGGCGCGGCGGCGATACCGTACACCAGGCCTCGCACCAGGCGGTTGGACTGATAGGCCTTGGAAAATTGCGACACGAGGGTCATGGCTTTAGGCCTCGTCCTGGAAGATGGTTTCGATGGGTTGCCCGAACAGCCGGGCGATCTTGAAGGCCAGCGGCAGGCTGGGATCGTACTTGCCGGTCTCCAGCGCGTTGATCGTCTGCCGCGAGACCTGCAGCGCCTCGGCCAGGTCCGCCTGGCTCCAGTCGCGCTCGGCCCGCAACACCTTGAGGCGGTTCTTCACTGGTAGCGCCTCCGGATGAAGGGCTGGGCCAGGCCGAACGCCCCGCAGAACACCGCGAAGATCAGGTACAGCGGGAAGTGCGGGAGCACGCCGACGTTCTCCAGGAAGCCCCAGGCGGTGGACAGTGACAGGGTGATCCCGATCCCCCACAGCATGGACTGCACCAGGATGGCGCGCTGGAACTCGTCGGTCTCCTCCACCAAGTACAGGCCCATGGCGGCGATCACCCCCATGACCGGGATGGCCGGCGCCACGCCCAGCAGCCACAGCAGCGCCCCCTTGGGGTTGTGGTTCTCGATGAACCAGAGCGAGGCGAACAGGACGACGACGTAGCCGGTCATGGCCGGAACGAAGCGGCGCAGGTAGTTGCGGGCGGCGGGAGTCTGGCAGTTGCGCATGATCCCCTCCCTCAGCGCTGACGGACCAGCCACCAGCCGGCCCAGGCCAGGCCGTAGCCGATGGCTTGGGCGATCAGCAGCCCGGCCATGCCCAGGATCAGCCAGCCGGCTGGCTTGAGGTCGCCGTACATCGCCGTGAGCCAGGCCGAGTCCGTGACCGCGCCGATCATCAGGGCCACGGCCGCGCCGGCCATGCCGCCCCAGAACCAGGCGAACTTGTGCGCCTCGCGGGCGGCCTCGTCGATCATGCGCCAGTAGATCGCCGTCAGCCCGGCCATCACGATCATCAAGATGACCGTCCCGACCGCGATCACGGGCATCGGGATCTGGATTTCCAGACGGTTCGCCAGCGCGCCGCCAGCCCCGACCAGGGCGCCGAAGACCCCGCAACCGACCAGGATCCGCTGAGCGATCTCCTCCCGGCTGGCCTTACGCGCTTCGATCTTTTCCATGACAAGCCACCCCGTCTAAATGACAAGGACATTTGTCATTCCCGAGCACGCCATGTCAAGCGTGGTTGTCATTTTGTCAGGCAGTATCGACTAAAGGACGGAGAAGCTTGACGTTTCAGGCGGCCTTGCGGCCCAGGAACGGGTCGACCGACAGCGACTCGCCGGTGACGGCGCGCCAGTGGACGGCCTCCAGGCGCTTGAGGGCGCGGCCCAGCATGCCGGGGCGCGGACGGCTGACAACTTCCCAGCCATAACGCGAGAAACGGTCGCCGAAATCGGACCAGCGGATGACCCGCCCTTCGGCGTCCTGACGCCAGACGGCCTTGTCGCAGCCGGGGATACGCGCACACCGCTCCCAGGCCTCGACGCGGCCTTGCAGGATCAGGAACGGGTCTTGAGCAGTACGGGCCAAGGGGGCCTCCGTAGACTTTCCGCATCCTCCGCGTCGAAGCGAGACTGAGTCGCGCCCCGAGAGGACAAGGGCTAGAATTTGTGTAATCGCACCGACTGTCCACCAGATGTGGTGCGGCGGGTTGCCGCGCGACAGGCGCTGCGACAGCTCATTGGATCCTTCGAACGCTGTAGCCGCGGGCCTTCATCAGGGCCGGAAGCCCCTCGCCGCCCGCCATGTGCAGGGCGCCGACGACGACTAGGTCCGTGCCCCGCCCCTGCCGCATCTCGGCGTCCAGACGGTCGGCCCAGGCCAGGTTGCGGCGCTTGAGCAGGGCGTCGTAGAGCGCCGGGCGACCCGTCTTCATGCGATCGACCAGGCGGCTGCCCAGCCGATTCATGTCGCCGCTCAGCCAGGCGCGCTCCAGGGCGACGCCATCGCGCGGCGGGGTCAACTGCTCGCGGGCGACATCGTCCAGGTAGTCGAGCTCGGCCTGCTCGGGCAGGTCGGCGAAGATGCGCAGCTGCTGTTCGAAGGTCTCGAAGGTGGCGATCGGCTTGTCGGCCGTCTTGGCGCGCTGAGTGGTGGCGGAGTCGACGCCGCTGGCCACCGCCCCGCCCTCGCGGGTCATCGGCGCGACCGACAGCATCATCGCCGCCGCCCAGGGCCGCAGACGCTCGACACGCTCCAGCGGCACGCCGTCACGATCCAGCACCGGCCGCAGCGTGGCCAGGGCCGTCGGGGAGAGCTTCTGGGTCAGGGAGCGGTCCGCGTCGACGCCGTAGCGATCGAGCAGAACCTTCACCTCGCTGGACGGCAGATCCGCGCGCGTCTCGAACCAGACGCGGTCGGCGACGGCATAGGCGTGGTCGAAGGCCCGGGTGCGCCAGCGCACGTCGGGATGCAGCACATGCATCGAACCGAACAGATAGACGACGGAGTCCTTGTCGCGGACTTCCCACATCGCCGGAGCGGCGCTGGCCGCGCCAGCTCCCGCCATCCAGACGAGACCCGCCGCGATCGCCCCGCGCGACAGACGCCTCAATACGCCACTGAACATCTCTTCAAGGCCCGACCGAAACTAGGCCCCGAGATAAGCGCGACTCTGGTCAGCCGTTAGTGAACGGCCGCCGCGACATAACGACTCAGCTTGGCCCGATCAGCGCCAGGCTTTGAAATGCTTGGACAACTTCAGACCCTGGCGCTGGTAGTGCGACCCACCTTCGCCGTACAACCGCGCCGGTCGCGAGGTCAGGGGTTCATAGACCAGCCGCGCCACGGTCTGGCCGTCCTCCAGCAAGAACGGCGTCTCGTGGCTGCGCACTTCCAGCACCCCCTTGGAGCCGACGGCGGCGGCTTCCTCGGTGCCGAAGCCCGGGTCGAAGAAGCCGGCATAGTGGACGCGGAACTCGCCGACCGACGGATCGATCGGGGTCATTTCGGCCGCTTCCATCACCGGGATCTCGATGTCGTCCTTGGAGGCCAGGATGTAGAACTCGCCCGGATCCAGCAGCAGCTCGCCGTGGCGGGCCTCCAGCGGCTCCCAGTAGTCGCGCGGGTCGTGGCCGTCCTCGTGGTCCAGGTCGACGACGCCGGCGTGGCGACGGCCGCGGAAGCCGACGATGCCCGTGTCGGACGTCAGGTCGACGCCCACGCTGCGGGTGGCCAGCTTGGCCGGCTCGCCGCGCTTGAGGCGCAGCTGGTTCAGGCGCGTGCCGGCCCGGACCAGCACCGAGAAGGTCTGCGGCGCAATCTCGATATAGAGCGGCCCGGTATAGCCGGCGTCGACATCGTCGAAGGCGCGGCTGTGATCGGTCAGCAGGCGGACGAACACATCCACCCGGCCCGTCGAGCTCTTGGGGTTGCCGCGCGCGGACACCGTCATCGGCAGGGCCAGGCGCTCCTGGATCTCGGCGATGTAGACGCAACCCTTCTCCAGCACCGCGCCCTTGGTTAAATCGAGCTCGTGCATGGCCACGTCTTTGAGGCGATCAGGCACCTTGCGATGCAGGCCCGGCAGGAACGAGGCGCGGACCCGCCAGGCGCGCGCGCCCAGGCGCAGGTCCAGGCTGGCGGGCTGCACCTGATCGACGTCGAACGGCGTGGCCGAGGTGATCGCCTCTTCAGCGATCAGGTTTTCGATATTTTGGCAGGGCAGAATCCCTGCGGCGTGGGCGTCGGTCATCGGCGCGACACTCGCCAAACCTCGCCCCAAAGGCAAGGTAAGAGAGACGCAAGCTCGCCCGTGACAATGTGTTTTTCGCCCGTGACAATTCTCCGGTCGCGGATGGGGCGTTGGCGCTTGACCAAGACCCCCTCGCCGCTCCTTATGCCGGCGGTTTTTACGCGTGAGATGAGGCAAGGCCCGTGGCCGAGGATCCAAAAGACTGGGACGTCGCGACGAAGCTCATTCGTGGGGGCATTGCGCGTTCGCAGTTCATGGAGACCGCCGAGGCGCTCTATCTGACGCAAGGCTTCACCTATGACAGCGCCGAGGGCGCCGACCGCCGGTTCGCCGGCGAGGACCCCGGCTTCGTCTATTCGCGGTTCAACAATCCGACCGTGAAAATGTTCGAGGACCGCCTGGCCCTGCTGGAAGGCGCGGAAGTCTGCCGCGCCCAGGCGACCGGCATGGCCTCGATCCACGCCGCCCTGATGGGCCTGGTCCGCGCCGGCGACCACGTGGTGGCCGGCCGCGCCCTGTTCGGCTCGTGCCGCTGGATCGTGTCGGAGTGGCTGCCGCGCTTCGGCGTCGAGACCACCTTCGTCGACGCCACCGACATCCGCGAATGGGAAGCGGCGATCCGCCCCAACACCAAGGCGGTGCTGATCGAGACGCCCTCGAATCCGGTACTCGAAATCACCGACATCCGCGCGGTGTCGGAGCTGGCCCACGCGGTCGGCGCCAAGGTCATTGTCGACAACGTCTTCGCCACCCCGATCTTCCAGAAGCCGCTGGAGCTGGGCGCCGACGTGGTCGTCTACTCGGCCACCAAGCACATCGACGGCCAGGGCCGCGTGCTGGGCGGGGCCATCCTGACCAGCGAGGCGATCAACGAGGAATTCTACCGCGACAGCCTGCGCCACACCGGCCCGTCGCTGTCGCCGTTCAACGCCTGGGTCATGGTCAAGGGCCTGGAGACGCTGGACCTGCGCGTCCGCCGCCAGACCGACAGCGCTTTTGCCCTGGCCAACACCATGGCCGAGCACAAGAAGGTGCAGAAGGTGCTCTACCCCTTCCGCCACGACCATCCGGGCCACAACGTCGCCAAGTCGCAGATGACCGGCGGCGGCACCGTGATCGCCCTGGACCTGGGCTCGCGCGAAGCGGCCTTCAAGTTCCTGAATGCCCTGGAGATCGTCGACATCTCCAACAACCTGGGCGACGCGAAATCCATGGCGACCCATCCGCCCACCACCACGCACCGCTCGGTGCCCGAGGAGCAACGCCCGTCGCTGGGCGTTACCGAAGGCGGCGTGCGCCTGTCGGTGGGCCTGGAAGGCGTCGAAGACCTCAAGCGGGATGTGATCCGTGCGCTCGATCAGGCGTGAAACTTCTCCCCCGATGCAGCGCATGCGTCGGCGTCGCGGCCAAGATGGCGCGGCCTATGAAGCGCGCACGCGCGACATCGTCGTGCGTGTATTCCCGATCTACGCGGCCGAGGAATCCTCGCCCGAGCAGGGCCTGTATCTCTGGTCCTACACGGTCGAGATCGAGAACCATGGCCAGGAGACCGTGACCCTGGTCTCGCGCCGCTGGACAATCATCGACGCCTTCAACCGCGTGAACGACGTCGAGGGCTCGGGCGTGGTCGGCGAGCAGCCGGAGCTGAAGCCTCGCGAGGCCTTCCGCTACGTCTCCAACTGCCCCCTGCCCACCCCGTCGGGCGCGATGAAGGGCAGCTACGCCATGGTCACCGACGAGGGCGAACTGTTCGACGTCGAGATCCCGGAATTCTCGCTGCACCTGCCCGGCGCCGCGGCGAAGCTGAACTAGGCGCGGCGCTTTCAGCATACAGCTGACGCCGCCTTCCCGAACCGTCCGTAACCCAACTTTCCCGCAGAGAAATTCGCGCATTCCGCGATTCCGCGAGCGCGCCTTGAAATACAACCATAAGACAAACACATAACAAATACCGACTACGGTTGTTTCGAGACTTTCTCTTCGGGGGTGGGCGCGGCTCAGTAAGGCCTCGCCCTTTCAGTGGGCCGAGTGATGGAGTCCAGGGGGGATCGGCTTAGCCACGCCATCAAGGGTCGCGGCGTCTCAAAGATGATGGCCCTGGCGTTGGATCTCGACGTGCACGAAAGCGCCATCAGCCGGTGGCGCAAGGGCGGACCCATGTCGCTGGAGAATGCCGCGCGCATATCCGAGGTGCTGGACATCTCCCTGGACTGGCTGGTGCTGGGCCGCGGCGAGATGGACGCCCACACGGCCGAAAGCCTGGCCGTCGAGGAATTCGAGCTCGTCCAGATCGTCCGCAAGCTGCGGCGCACGGCCCTCGTTCACCTGCTGGCCCTGCTGGACGACATGACCCAGCCGCCGACTTGAGCTCAGTACAAGTTTAGCGCCCCGCGTTTGAACACCACGCAAGTCGCTCGATCTATTTTCTAAGATCGACTTGGAACAGAATTAATCATCGAAGAGATCGCCAATACCAAACACACAAAAAATGGTCAGGCGAAAAACGTCTCTCGATTTATCGACCAATACAAACCGGAGATCAAACAATGGCCATCTACACCATTCAAGTCTGGAACCAGTCCAAGTTCCCCAAGAGCTACGTCGCCTTCATGCAGAGCCCGGTCGTCACGGGCCGCGGCGGCGATCCGGACATCTACGCCAACGCCTGGGCCACCTTTCCCAGCCTGCTGAACGGCGGCTTCGACTCCATCACCTACGAAGACGTCACCTACGCCTACTGGGGCACCGCCCCGCGTGAACTGGCGCCGAACACCTCGGTCGTCTGGGGCGGCGTGGCGCAGGTCAACACGGCCACCCGCGACACCATCGCCTTCGACGGTTCGGACTCCCTGGGCTTCGAGGCGGTGCAGAAGGGCGGCGCCATGACCGGCTCGTACCAGATCACCGCCACCACGGACTTCACCGCCGACAACAACTACGTCTTCGGCCTGGCCCGTCCGGGCAAGACGCCGCTGCCGACCCCGGTCGCGACGTTCCTGGCCCAGCCGAACGACACGTTCAACATCACGCCCGTCGAGAAGTTCTACGTGGCCGACGGCGTCTACACGCCCGGCGCCGTGATCGACGTGTCGATGACCTCCAGCGACTACGCGGAGATCGATTTCACCGGCAAGCCGCAAACCACCGCGACGGTTATCCAAGCCGCCGACGGCAGCTTCTCGGTCGTCTACAGCTAAGGCCGCCGCGCGCGGTGTGACCCCACCACACGCCGCCGCGCCCGCCCTGGGGGCGGGCGGACCGCCTTCCGCCGAGGCCGGTCCGCCCTGCCTTCCCACCCTCAATTCAATTTCTTTTGGAGGTCATCATGCCCGCCATGAATGCCCCACTGCCGGCCTGCGTCACGATCGACGCCAGCCCCGATCCCGTTCTTGAGGAAATCAGGGACAACAACCCCGACGCCCAGGAGAACGCCGGCACCCAATCCGCCGTCGCCAATCTCCTGTTCTGCGGCGGCCCGCTGACCAGCATCGTCGGCCATGGCGCCGAAGGAGACATCGACACCTACAAGGCGACCGGTGAGTGCATCACCCGTTACAATCAGGCCGCATGGGGGCCCGAACTCGCGCACCTGAACGGCCACGCCACGTCCCTGATCCTCTATGGCTGCTGCGTCGGCGGCGGCGTAAACGGCGCGGCCTTGCTGCTGGCGATCGCCACCACGATCAACGCGCCGGTCTCGGCGCCGACCGGCATGCTCTATCTGGACGGTCACGGGAACTTTACGCTGCAGGCTGGCGCCGTGTGGAATACGGTTCAGCCTCCGCCCCCAGCCGCCGCAGCAGCAGCGCCCGCCCAACCGCCAGCCCCGCCGCCCGCGCCTCCGCAGCTCCCGCCATCAACGATGTCGCTTCCCAACACCTTCGTCGACACGACCTACACGCCGGCTCTGGGCCGCGACCAGAACTCGACGATCTCGCGGGCCATCGCCACCGAGGTGAACTGGAAGACGCCGTTCACGCCACCGGGCGCTCCCCTGGCCAAGACGACGGGCAAGCTGAGGGTGGTTCTCAAGCCGCCCGGTGCGGCTGGCCTGCTGACCAAGACCTATCTCGTCCTGGCCGACCGGCTGCTGCAGGATGAGACGCAGCCGGAAATCTATTACGAGACGACCTCGAAATTCTACGATCTCGTCGTCTCGTTGAGGCAGAAATAGACGGCGCGCCGGCTGCCCCTTCGGCCCGCCGGCGCTTCTTCTACGTCAGGCCGAAGCGGCGGCCGGTGGGTCCAGCTTGTACACACGCGAGCAGTACTCGCAGGTCACGTGGATTTTGCCGTCGGGCTCGACCATGTCGGCCACTTCCTCGGCCGAGAACGAGTCCATCACCACG
Source organism: Caulobacter sp. GW821-FHT10A06 (assembly GCF_059415805.1). Lineage (NCBI taxonomy): Bacteria > Pseudomonadati > Pseudomonadota > Alphaproteobacteria > Caulobacterales > Caulobacteraceae > Caulobacter > Caulobacter sp. GW821-FHT10A06. Next base: position 469,405 of record NZ_JBWKNY010000005.1, on the reverse strand, counting down.
CCGATCCGCTCGTCCGAGCAGCGGCAGAAGGCGCGCAGCGGCTTTTCCTCCAGCAGGCGTACGCCGTCCTCGTTGAACAGTCGCCACAGCAGGGTCGGCGTCGTCACGGTCGGATCAATCAGCTCGTCCTCGCCCGTGGTCTCGAACAAAGCCTGCACGTGGGTCCAGGCGTCCTGGGTGTCGCCACGGGCCTGGTCGCCCGCGATGACCTGGATCAGGATGCCGCCGGCGCGCCACTTGGGACCCTCGCCCGTATCGACCTGGCCGACAGCCAGACGCACGCGGGTCGGGGTCTGCTCCGACTGGGCGAAGTACTGCTCAGCGCACAGGGCCAGGGTCTCGCCTTCGATTGGCGTGACGCCCTGATAGCGGTCCATGTCAGCGCCCTGGTCCAGGGTCATGATGAACACGCCGCCGCCCAGCAGGGTCTTGGCGCCCGGACGCGTGAAGCCTTCCGAAGCCTTGGCCACCTCTTCCGGGTCGAACCGGCAATAGCCGCGCAGGCCGCCGCTGGTGTCATAGTCGACCACGACATAGCGCACCGGGCCGTCGCCCTGGGCCTGGACGATCAGGCGACCTTCGAACTTCAGGCTCGAGCCGACCAGGGCCGCCAGCGCGCAGGCCTCGCCCAGCAGGTTGGCGACGGCTTCGGGATAGTCGTGACGGGTCAGCACCTCGTCCACGGCGGCGCCGAGACGGACCATGCGGCCGCGCACGGGCAGGCCTTCGATCTGGAACGCGGAAACGACGTCGTCGAGGACGCCGGGATTGGGAGCGATGTCGGTCATGGGGAGGCTAGATAGGGCCTCTTTCCAAAAAAGCGAGAGGAACCGCTATTTGACCCCGAACAGTCGCAGATCCACCGCCGCCGCCATGACCTTGTAGCCAGCGTCGCCGGGGTGCAGCCAGTCGCCGCTCTGATAGGTAGCGACCATCGTGTCGGGCTTGGCTGGATCGCGCACGGCGGCGTCGAAGTCGATCACGCCATCGAACGCGCCCGAGGTGCGGATCCAGGCGTTGACCGCCTGGCGGACGGCCTCGGTCTGGGGCGAGAAGCTGCGATAGCCGCCCTGCGGCGTCAGGGTCGCGCCATAGATCCTCAGGCCCTGGGCGTGGGCGCGCAGGATGATCTGCTTGTAGGCCCCGATCAGGTCGTCGGCATTGGCACGCTCGCCATACTGCGGATTGAAGGCGCGGTTGATGTCGTTGATGCCTTCCATCAGCACCACGTCGGTGGCGCCGGGCACCGAAAGGACGTCGCGGTCGAAGCGCGCCAGGGCGCTGGGGCCTGAACGCTCGCGCAGCACGCGGTTGCCGCTGATGCCGACATTGACCACCGCCGCGCGGCCAGCCAGGCGCACGGCCAGCTGGTCGGGCCAGGACTGGTAGGCGCCCGGCGTCGAGCCCGCGCCCTCGGTGATGGAGTCGCCCAGGGTGACGATCACCCGGCGCGGCTGGACGGAGGCGACCTCGACCCCGCTGACGATCGCGCCCAGGCGCAGCGGCCTGTCGCCGAAGCGGGCGGCCGTGGTGAAGTCGCCCTTCTCCGACAGGGTCTGCCTCAGGCTATGGCTCGGGAGCTTCGTCTCCTCGGGCAGGTACAGGCTGACGGCCAGTTCCTGCAGCGCCGCCACCGGCAGGTCGACGGGGTCGCTATAGAGCGGCGCGCCCGCATAAATGATCGCCTGGGCCTGGCCGCCGAAGGTCAGGGCCTTGCCCTCCCCGGCCGAGCCGTCGGCCTTGGCCGGCGCGACCACCGCCTTGCCGATGACGATCGGCGCGGCCCCGAACTCGTTGGAGAGCCGCACCCGCACCTTGGTCCCGGCCGCCGAGACCCGGACCAGCTGGCGAAGGGTGACGTCGGCGACGGTCGAGGGACCCGAAGCCAGAGGCGGCGGGGTCGCTTGCGTGGCTGGCGGCGCGGGAGCCGGCGCGGGCGCGGGATTGGGCGCGGAAGCCGGCGGTGGCGCATTCGGCGAGACGGGCGCGAAACCCCAGGCGCCCAGCCAGCGATCGGCGGCCAGGGCCTGGCTCGCCACAAGGCAAGCCGCCACACAGACGGCGGTGAAATGACGAGCCTTCATGATCCCTCCCGACTTCTTTGGAAGGGACCCTAGCCGAGGGAGGTCCGACGACACCCCACTTTTTAGTCTTGGTTTGGCGAGCCTGTTTATCCGTTTCGATGCTCGAAACGGACAGGCTCTTAGCCGATGGCCCCGAAAGCCCAGGCCAGCACGGACTTCTGGGCGTGGATGCGGTTCTCGGCCTCGTCCCAGACCAGCGAGCGCGGGCCGTCCAGGACGGCGTCGGTGACTTCCTCGCCCCGGTGAGCCGGCAGGCAGTGCAGGAAGACGCCGTTGCCGGCGGCCAGGTCCATCAGCTTGTCGTCGACCTGATAGGGCTCCAGCGCAGCCAGGCGCTCGTCATGGTCGGTGTCGCCCATCGAGACCCAGGTGTCGGCCACGACGACGTCAGCGCCCTTCACGGCTTCCTTGGCGTCCGTGCCCATGCTGACGCGGCCTTGCAGGCCTTCGGCGCGGGCCAGGTCGTGCAGGTCGGCGTGATAGACCGCCGGACAGGCGATCTTCAGCTCAAAGCCCAGCAGCGGGGCTGCGTGGATGAAGCTGGAGCAGACATTGTTGCCGTCGCCGACCCAAGCGATCGTCTTGCCGGCGATCGGGCCGCGATGCTCCTCGATGGTGAGGATGTCGGCCATGATCTGGCAGGGATGGCTCTTGTCGGTCAGGCCGTTGATCACCGGCACGGTCGAGACCTGGGCGAAGCGCTCGACGTCGGCGTGGCTGTTGGCGCGGATCATCACCGCGTCGACCATGCGCGACAGCACCTTGGCGGTGTCCTCGATGGTCTCGCCGCGGCCCAGCTGCATGTCGTTGGACGTCGAGATGATGGCGCTGCCGCCCAGCTGGCGCATGGCCGCGTCGAACGAGAAGCGGGTGCGGGTCGAGTTCTTCTGGAAGATCATCGACAGCACGCGGTCCTTGGCCGGCGCGTCGGCGTCGACCTTGCCCTGCGGCCAGCCCTTGCGGGCGGTCTTGCGGGCGTGGGCGTCGTCCAGCATCAGGCGCAGGGTCGCGCCGTCCAGCTTCCACAGGTCGATGAAGTGCCGGGGGGTGGTCATCTTGGCCATATCCCTAACGGTTCCGCCCGCCCCGTGGTCCGGAGCGGGCGGCTAGTGCTTGTTGTCGTTTAAGCCGAGGCCTTGGCGCGCGCGGTTTCGCAGGCCTTTTCCAGCTTGGCGATCGCCTCGCTGGCTTCCTCGACGGTCAGGTTCAGCGGCGGCAGCAGGCGCACGCAGTTGTCGCCGCCGCCCGCGATCAGCAGCTTCTCGTCGCGGGCCATGACCATGAACTCGCGGTTGTTCGGCACGACCTTGATGCCGATCAGCATGCCCTTGCCGCGGATGTCGACGATGACGTCCGGGAAGCGATCCTTCAGGCCGTTCAGCTGCTGGGTGAAGTAGCCGGCGACGGTCTTGACGTTGTCCAGCAGCTCTTCGCTGTTGATCGCGTCGAAGGCCGCGTTGCCGACCGCCATGGCCAGCGGGTTGCCGCCGTAGGTCGAGCCGTGGGTGCCGGGGGTCATGCCCTTGGCGCCCTCGTTCGTGGCCAGGCAGGCGCCGACCGGGAAGCCGCCGCCCAGGGCTTTCGCCACGCACATGATGTCCGGCTCACTGCCCGGCGCCCATTCGTGGGCGAACAGCTTGCCGGTCCGGCCCATGCCGCTCTGGACTTCGTCGTAGATCAGCAGGACGCCGGCGTCGCGGGTGATCTGGCGCAGCTCCAGCAGCTGGGCTTCGGTCAGCGCGCGGGCGCCGCCCTCACCCTGCACGGGCTCGATGATGACGCCGGCCGTGGTCGGGCCGATCGCCGCCTTCAGGGCGTCGAAGTCGCCGAACGGCAGTTGCACGAAGCCCGGCAGACGCGGGCCGAAGCCGTCGAGGTAGCCGGCGTTGCCCGAGGCGTTGACGGCGGCGTACGAGCGGCCGTGGAACGAGCCGTCGAAGCCGATGATGTCGATCCGCTCGGACTGGCCGTTGATCACGTGATAACGGCGGGCGGCCTTCAGGGCGCACTCGATCGCCTCGGTGCCCGAGTTGGTGAAGAACACCACGTCGGCGAAGGTGGCCGCGCACAGCTTGTCGGCCAGCACTTCCTGCTCGGGGATCGTGTAGATGTTGGAGACGTGCCAGAGCTTCTCGCCCTGGGTCTTCAGCGCGTCCACGAGGACCGGGTGGGCGTGGCCCAGGCCGCAGGTGGCGATGCCGGCCACGCAGTCCAGGTACTCTTCGCCCGTGGTCGAGAACAGGCGCGCGCCTCGGCCTCGCTCAAACGCCAGCGGGGCGCGGTTGTAGACGCCCATGATGTGGTGTTGTGCGGGGTTGGACGACGTCGCGGTGCTCAAGACCGGCCCTCCTAAAAGGAAAGAAGCCCCCGCACTGCAAGTGCGGGGACCGGAAGGCCGCAGGTTGTCGCCGTCGAACGAGGTCGTGTCAATCAAGGGACTGTGAAAAGGCCCTGATAAACCGGCGAAAATCTCAGCTCTTCAATCAGCTCTTTAGGCGGTAACCGGTGACAAACAGCCGCCAGCACCACAGGAACATCGCCACGGTCAGCGCGCCGGTGGCGACGACGCCGATCAGGATCGAGCCGTCAGCATGGCCGATGAAGCCGTAGCGGAAGCCGTCGATCAGATAGAAGAACGGGTTGAAATGGCTGGCCGTGCGGAACGGCTCTGGCAGCTTGTCGACCAGGTAGAAGGTGCCCGACAGGAAGGTCATGGGCATGATCAGGAAGTTGGTGACGGCGGCCAGCTGGTCGAACTTCTCGGCCCACAGGCCGGCCAGCACGCCGGCCAGGCCCAGGATCAGCGAGGCCGCGACGCCGAAATAGAGGACGGCCCACAGGTGGGCGACCGACAAGCCCGCGCCCGGCAGCACGCCGATGACGATGGCCGTGACCGCCCCGACCACGATGCCCCGCGTCGCCGCGCCCAGGGCGAAGCCCAGGATCTGCTCCAGCGCCGACAGCGGCGGCGTCAGGAAGTCGGGCGTCAGGCCCATCATCTTGGCCTGGATCAGCGACGAGGACGAGTTGGCGAAGGCGTTGTTCAGGATCGCCATCATGATCAGGCCGGGAGCCACGAAATGGCCGAAGGTCACCCCGCCCACGGCCGGCCGGCTGGAGCCGACGGCGACCACGAAGACCAGCATGTAGAGCAGCGTGGTGACCACCGGCGCGGCCACCGTCTGAGTCCCGACCTTCCAGAACCGGCGGATTTCACGCTGATACAGGGTGACGAACCCGGACCAGTTCCAGCCGTGGTAGTCGCGCGGCTGCGGCGGAATGACGCTGTTCGTCATGTCTCTCATAGGCTCAACCCGTTGTGTTGCTTGGCCATGTGCGCCCTGAGGGGCCATTCCGCAAGCTTGGGCTTGCCTGAATCAACATCTTGTTTCTGTGGACAGAGTCGTTGGCGCCTATTGTGCGCTTTAACACATTCTTTACGATATCTAGTAGGACGACCGCCGGCGGGGCGGTCCGATCACCACATGTAGGGGCGATGGGCGTGGGGACGCTCGTCTCTCCTAGGTAAACGGCGGAGACGGGTTATGAGCTGGACCGACGAACGAGTCTCGACCTTGAAGAAGCTTTGGCTGGACGGCCTGTCGGCCAGCCAGATCGCCAAACAACTGGGCGGCGTCACGCGCAACGCCGTCATCGGCAAGGTGCACCGCCTGGGCCTTTCGGGCCGCGCGGCCCCCTCGCAACCGGCGCGTCCGGCCTTCAAGGCTCCGCGCCCGGCGCGTCCGGCCGCCCAGGCCATGCCCTCGGCCCCACGTCGCGTGACGCCGGTCGAGGCGCCGACCTCGTCGGTTCCGGTGGCCTCGGCCCCGCCGTCGCTGCCGGCCTTCCGGCATGAAGAGCCCGGCTCGGCCACCGTGCTGACCCTGGGCGCGCACATGTGCAAGTGGCCGATCGGCGACCCGTCGTCGGAAGGCTTCACCTTCTGCGGCCGCCGCTCGTCGGAAGGCCCCTACTGCGTCGAACACGCCCGTGTGGCGTACCAGCCGCAGCAGACCAAGAAGAAGGGCGGCGCCACCGAGCTCGCCCGTTCGCTTCGCCGCTACATCTAAGAAGAACAAAAGTCTCTCAGGCGGCGGATCCCGGATGGCCCAAAAGGCCGTCCGGGATTTTCCATTTTGGGGGATCGCTCTAAGTAGGGGCGCATGACGGACCTCGCGCCGAACGATTCCAACGCGCCGCCCTATTCGGTTTCCGAGCTGGCCTTCGCCCTGAAGCGCACGCTGGAGGACCGCTACGGCTTTGTGCGGCTGCGCGGTGAGCTCAGCAAGGTCACCCATCACTCCAACGGTCACGTCTATCTGACCATCAAGGACGACAAGTCCGCGATCGACGGCGTCGTCTGGAAGGGCAATGTCCGAGGCCTGGGCGTGCGGCCCGAGCACGGGCTCGAGGTCATCGTCACCGGCAAGATCACCACCTATCCGGCCGGCTCGCGCTATCAGATCGTCATCGACAGCATGGAGGCCGCCGGCGTCGGGGCCCTGCTCGCGCAACTTGAGCGCCTGAAGGCCAAGCTGGCGGGCGAAGGCCTGTTCGCGCCCGAGCGCAAGAAGCCCCTGCCCTCGATGCCGGCCGTGGTCGGCGTCATCACCAGCCCAACCGGCGCGGTGATCCGCGACATCCTTCACCGCATCCGCGACCGCTGGCCCTGCCAGGTGCTGGTCTGGCCGTGCGTCGTGCAAGGCGACGCCGCCGCCGGCCAGGTCAGCGCGGCGATCCGGGGCTTCAACGCCATCGAACCCGGCGGGCCCGTGCCGCGTCCCGACATCCTGATCGTCGCCCGTGGCGGCGGCTCGGTCGAGGATCTGTGGGCCTTCAATGACGAGGGCCTGGCCCGCACCGTGGCCGAGGGGACCATCCCGTTGATCTCGGCCGTCGGCCACGAGACCGATACCACCCTGATCGACTTCGTCTCGGACCGCCGCGCGCCCACACCCACCGCCGCCGCCGAGATGGCGACCCCCGTGCTGGCCGAGCTGCGCGCCCTGATCTCGGACTTCGATCGCCGCCTGGCCCGCTCGGGCGCGCGGCTGATCGAGGACCGCCGCACCCGCCTGGTCAGCGCCGCCCGGGGCCTGCCCCGTCCGGATGACATTCTGGCTTTGGCCCAGCAGCGGTTCGACATCGCCTCCGGACGCCTGGACGCGGCCCTGCACCGCAACACCACCGTCCACGCCCAGGAACTGCTGAAGGTCACCGCGCGCCTGACGCCGGACGCTCTGCGCCGCCAGCATGCGACCAAGGCCGACCGCGTTGCCGATCTGGGCCGCCGCCTGGACCTGGCCGCCCGCCGCGTCCCCGATCGCGCCGCCCAGCACGCCCGCCTGCCCGCCCTGTGGCAGCGCCTGAACGCGGCCGGCGACCGCCGTCTGCAACGCGACGCCGACCGCCTGGCCAACCTGGAAAAGCTGCGCCAGTCGCTGAACCCCGAGCGTCCGCTGGAGCTGGGCTTTGCTTTGGTCCGCAAGGGCGACGGGACCCTGGCTCGCTCGGCGGCCGACCTGGTCTCCGGCGAGCGCGTGAACCTGAAGTTCAAGAGCGGCGACCGTGACGCGGTGATCGACGGCGAAGGCGGCTTCGTTCCGCCGCCGGCGCCCACAGCAGCGCCCACCCCCAAGCCCCGCCCCAAGCCGGCCACGCCACCGGCCGGTCAGGGCGATCTGTTCTGAGACGCCGGTTTGGCGTAAAGTGAGCCTATGAACGCTTTCGATCGTGATCTCGGTAAGGACGGCCTGGCCGTCCTGCACTATGGCGACGGCGAGTACGCCGTGCTCAGCCCCGGCCGCTTCGTGCTGTGCGCCATCACCAACAAGCAGATCCCGTTGGAAGCCCTGCGCTACTGGAGCCCGGAGCACCAGGAAGCCTATGCCGGCCCGACCGAAGCGCTGAAGCGTTGGCAAGGGGCCTGAGCCGCCGCGCGGTCATCGCCGCGCTTCCGCTTTCCGCTCTGGCCGGGGTGACGCACGCCGCCGCGCCGGGCCTGTCTCTCTCGGGCAAGTTCGTCCAGGGCGGCTATGCCGTGGGCCGCACCACGCCGCGGGCGCTGATCGACGTCGACGGCCTGGTGCAGACCACCGCCTCGGCCAATGGCTGGTTTGTCATCGGTTTCGACCGTGACGCCCTGCCCGCCAGCAGGCTGACGGTGACCACGCCCGACGGCTCGGCCATCGACGAGCGCACGATCGCTCCAGGCGACTTCGACATCCAGCGCATCGACGGCCTGCCGCCCGAGCAGGTCACCCCGACCGATCCTATCCTCTTGGAGCGGATCACCGCCGAGAACGTCCGCAAGGTCGCCGGCTTCGCCAGCCAGGCCGACCTAGAGGGGTTTCGCGACGGATTCATACTACCGGTTGTAGGCGCCCGCCGTTCAGCCCGCTTCGGCGGCCAGCGGATCCTCAATGGCGAACCCAAGCGTCCCCATTATGGGGTTGATCTGGCGACGCCCGTGGGTACGCCGGTGCGCGCTCCGGCGGGTGGCATGATCGCCTTCGCCGAGACCGGATTGCATTATGAAGGCGGTCTCGTCCTGGTGGATCACGGCCAAGGTCTGGTGACCGCCTATCTGCACCTGTCGAAAATCCTCGTTCCCACGGGCACTTACGTCAAGCAGGGCCAGCTGATCGCCGAGACTGGCAAGGAAGGCCGCGCGACCGGCCCTCACCTGTGCTGGCGCATGAAGTGGCGCGGCCGCAACCTTGATCCGTCCCTGCTGGTCGGCGCAGGCCCCTTCCAAGCTTAAGTTTCCCCCCTGGCGCGAGTTACAATCATTCGCTAGCTATGCCGCCGATCGGGATAGGGGTCCGTCGGGGGAACGGACACCAGGGTTTCGGTCTTTCCGCAAGATCCTTGAGGAGGCGGCTCCCGCATGTCGGCGGCGCTGGAAAAGCTGCGCTTTCTGCTGGTGGACGATAACCAGCATATCCGCTCGATCGTTTCGGCCATCCTCAAGGGTGTCGGCGTCCGCCACATCCGCGAGGCCATGGACGGCGCCGAGGGGTTGCAGATTCTGCGCGACTGGCAGACGGACATCGCCATCGTCGACTTCAAGATGAGCCCGCTGGACGGGGTGCAGTTCACCCAACTGGTCCGCAACTCGCCCGACAGCGTCGACCCGTTCCTGCCGATCATCATGCTGACCGGTTTCGCCGAGCGTCACCGGGTGTTCGAGGCCCGCGACGCCGGCGTGACCGAGGTGGTGGTCAAGCCGGTGACCGCCCGCTCGCTGCTGGATCGCATCAATACGGTGATCTACCACCCGCGGCCGTTCATCCGCTCGGCCGACTATTTCGGCCCGTGCCGCCGTCGCCGCGTCGACCCGCACCACCCCGGCCCCTTCCGCCGCGACGGCGAGAAGGACGCGGCCTCGGGGACACTGGAGATCTAGGCTCCAGCCCCCGCCGCGCGTTCGCGCTCGGCCAGTTCCGCATAGACTTCGTTCGGCCAGCGCCGGTGGACCCAGAACCACTCGGCCGGGCGCTCGCGGATGCGATCTTCCAGGAAGGCGTTGATCATCCGCACGCCGGCCTCGATGTCGGCCGTGCGATCGCCGGTGCTGGGCGGGACGATCGGCTCGTGCACCACGGCCCGGAAATAGGCGCCCTTCACCCGCTGCACCGACATCGTCTGCAGCACCGTGCCAAAACGGATCGCCATGCGGGTCGGGGCCGGCGCGGTGCGGGCGTCGTGACCGAAGAACGGGGCCGCCACGCCGCTGTTGAACTTCTGATCGTTCATCAGGGCGACCGACCGGCCCTCCATCATCCCCCTCAGCAGCTCGCGCGAGCCGTCGCCGCCCTTGGGCGCGAACAGGCGCACGCCGTAGCGGAAGCGGCTGTCGCGGATGCGCTTGTCGACATAGGGATTGTTGGCCGCGCGATAGGTCATCTCGCAGGCGACGCCGCTGTCGACGATGGCGGCCGGCATGATCTCCCAGTTCGACAGGTGGCCCGAGACGAACACCACCGGGACCTTGTCCTCGGCGATCTGTGCCAGGCGTTCCTTGTTGACCACCTCGACCCGGCCGGTGGACGGCAAGATCTTGTCCATCAACGGGAATTCGGCGAACGAGCGGCCCAGGCCCTCCCACTGCTCCTCCAGGATGCGGGCGTGCCAGGCGGCGTCCTTGTCCGGGAAGGCCAGCTTTAGATTGCGCGTGGCGACCTTGTGCGCCCCGCTCATCGGCCCGAACGTCTTGCCCAGCCAACCGCCGAAGTCCGAGGCGCGGTCCACGCCCATCAGGCGCACCGCGCCGATAAAGAGGTCGAAGCCCAGGGCCTCCAACCGCCAAAGAAGGTCCTGAACCCAGGGCTGACGCTTATCCGACATGTGTCCTTACTAGGCTCGCACGCACGTATCGCGCAACGGCATCTCGCCCGGCACGCGACTTGCGGCTGTCGAACCAGGCCGTTCCGTTTCGGGACGGGTGGAAAAGCTAGGGGGCACGGCTTCCATGGGTAACGACATCGATACGCATCTGGGCAAGCGTCTGCGTCGCCGCCGTCGTCTGCTGGGCCTGACCCAGCAACAACTGGCGGGCGCTGTCGGCGTTCGGTTCCAGCAGATTCAAAAGTACGAGTGCGGCGCCAACCGCATCTCCGCCGCACGTCTGTGGCAACTGTCCGAGGCCCTGGAAGTGCCGGTTGGCTACTTCTATGACGGCCTGTCGGACGTGCGCCGCGAGACTGCCGGCGAGTCGGCCGAGGGCGGCGAGATGTTCGCGCGCAAGGAGACGCTGGACCTGATCCGCGCCTACTACCTGCTGGGCGAGCGTCCGCGCCGTCGTCTGCTGGACCTGGCCAAGTCGCTGAACGGCGGCGGTCCTGAACACGCCGACGCCTAAGTTGTCTGTGTGAGCTAGCGTACCTAGGGCGGGGGCGTTAAACCCCGCCCCATGACGCTCTCCGCTGATCGGCTCGCGGCGCTCGACGCCTTCATCATCGACCTGAACCGGGCTTCGGCCCAGGTGATCCTGCCGCTGTTCCGGGCCGACCACGGCCTCGAGGACAAGGGGGCGGGCAAGAACCTGCCACGCGACACCCACGCGGCGTTCGACCCGGTGACCGAGGCCGACCGCGGCGCGGAAGCGGCGATCCGAAAGCTTATCGGCGATCGCTACCCCGAGCACGGCGTGATCGGGGAAGAGTACGGCGAGGACCGCCCGGACGCCGAGTTCGTCTGGGTGCTGGACCCGATCGACGGCACGCGCGCCTTCATCTCCGGCCTGCCGCTGTGGACCACCCTGATCGGCCTACGCCATCAGGGCCGCCCCGTGCTGGGCTCCATCGGTCAGCCCTATATGGACGAGATCTTCGTCGGCCATGCCGGCGGCTCGCGCCTGCTGGCGCGTGGCCAGGAGACGCCGATCCGCGTGCGCGAGTGCGCCGACCTGACCGACGCCGTCATCGCCACCACCGACGCCGACGCCTGCTTCGACGGGGCCGAGCGCGGCGCCTGGCTGCAGGTGCGCGCGGCCGCCAAGCTGGCCCGCCAGGGCTGCGACGCCTATGCCTACGCCATGGTCGCCATGGGCAAGATGGACATGGTGATCGAAGCCGGCCTGAAGTCCTGGGACATCGAGGCCGCCATTCCCCTGATCGAAGGCGCCGGCGGCATCGTCGCCAACTGGCGCGGCGAACCCGTCGGCCCGAACGGCGGCCAGATGGTCATCTCCGGCGACCGCCGTCCGCTGGACGAGGCGCTGGTCAGTCTGAAACGTTCGGCGAAATAAGCGGCTCGCGCGGCGCGACGGGATCGACGGTCTCGTCGAAGGCCTGCCAGAAGATCGCTCGGCGCGGGTCGGTCTCGATCAGGATCTCGTGGAACGCGCCCGGGACCTCGACATAGCGCCCCTTGGGGATGCGGCCGGCGATCGTCTCGGCGTCGGCGTTCAGAACGCGGTTGTCGAGTTCGGCGCCGACGATGGTCACCGGCGTGGCGATCGCCTCTACGCCCTTGGTGGCCCTCAGCCAGGCGCAGGCCGAGATGGCGAAGTCCGCCCAGCCCCAGGTCATGCCGCCGAGCGCGATCTCGGGGTCGGCGCGCAGCTGGTTCTGGTAACGATCGTAACGCGTCTCGTCGTGGGTCAGGCCGTCGCCCTGAAAGGTCTGGACCAGCGGGTCGTAGGGCGCCGACACGTAGTCCCCGGCCCGGCCGATACGGGACATGGTCCAGGCCAAGGGCTTGGCCAGCCAGGGCGGCACGCCAGCCGTGTTGAGGCCCAGCATTGGCGCCGACAGCACCGTCGCCGCGAACCGCGTCTCGCCGTGGGCCAGGGCCAGCATGGTCAGGCAGCCGCCCATCGAGTGGGAGACGGCGATCCACGGCTTGGGCATCCGCGCCTCGAACGCGTCGAGCAGCGCCTTGTAGTCGGCGATGAAAGTCTTGAAGCCGAGGGCATGGCCCTTGAGGCGGTCGGGAAGGCTGCGGGCCGACAGCCCCTGCCCTCGCCAGTCATGCAGCAGCACGGCGAAGCCGCGTTTCAGGAGGTCTTCGACGACCTCGAAATACTTCTCGAGCGGCTCGCTGCGGCCCGGGCTGAGCACCACGGTGCCGCGAACCGGGCCGTCCGGGAAAAAGGTCGCGGCGCGGAGGGTCGCCCCATCCGCGCCGCTAAACCATTCAGCCTTACCGTGGTTGGGAACCGGAGCGTCTGGAATCGAGACGAGACGCGGTTCCTCTCCCATTCGGCTTAGCGCATCTTGGCGAACAGAGCGCCCATCTTGGGCTGCAGGGCCATGGCCGTGCCCATGTCCGACAGCTTCAGCTTGCCGGTCATGACCGCCATGGTCGGGTCCAGCGAGCCGGCGCCGATGGCCAGCAGGTCGTCCAGGCTGAGCGTCATGGTCAGGTCGGCCGGCTTGTCTTCGTTGGTGACCGCGCCGCCGTCGATGTGAATGACGCCGGCGTCCTTCAGATCGAACTTCAGGCTCTTGCCCAGGCCGCTGTCGTCGCCCACGGCGCCCTTGATGCGGTCGGTGACTTCTTGAATCGTGGCCATATGCGCGATCTCCCTCTGCGCGATGCGTTTGCAAAAAGCTAGACCGGGCCGCCCGGTTAAGTAAACACCGTTCAGACGACCCAGGGTCTATTTCTTCCCCTGATAGAAGGCGACCCTAGTCGGGGTTTTTGTCAACTTTACCCGTACGGCGCCCTGATGATCGGCGGCGAAGAAATACGGCATGCCTCCGGCCAGGGGCAGAGCCACGGTCCGGCCGTCGGCATAGACGGCCATGCCGGTCTCGGCCTTCAGGAAGGCGATCCCGGACATCTTTGGAACCATGAAGCTGGCGACGCCGGCGGCCTTGCCGATCACGGCGTTGGCCTCGTTCACCGTCGCCGTCAGTTCACGGACGTCGTACTCGGTCGCCGGCTTGAACTGGGTCTGGAAGTCCATGACCGAGCCCATCTTCCAGTCGGCCGGCACATCGAACACCATCGTCGGATCGCCGTCCAACTGAGCCAGGGTCGGCAGGCGCTCGAAGGCGCCGTCGGCCGTCAGCGGCATCGGCGTCTTCGCACCGTTCTTCTCGACCAGGGTCGCTTTCAGGTTCGGTATGGGCTTGCCGTCATGGCGGATCCCATAGCCCAGCCTGACCCGCGTGCGCTCGGCCGGGGGAATCTTCAGGTACTTGTCGAGGTACGAGAACACCTTGTTGGCCGGCGCGCTCTTCTCGGCCAAGGCCGGCGTCGCGGCGGCGGCCAAAACGGCCGCCAGGATCAGCGCCTTCCTCATTTGGGCTTCATGAACTTGAGGGTCATGCGGTCGCTCTCGCCGATCGCGTCGTACTTGGCGTGGTCGAAGCCCGGCTCGGCCGGCTCGCCGCGCGGGGCCGACAGGCGCGTGGGCGGCAGGGTCCAGACGCCGAACGGATGGTCCTTGGTGTCCTTGGCGTTGGCGTTGATCTCGCTGGCCGAGACCAGGACGAAACCCGCCTCCTTGGCCATCTGGATCACGTAGTCTTGCTGGACATAGCCGTCGGTCGCCAGCACGTCCTGCACCCGGCCCGGTTCGCCGCGATGCTCCTCGATGCCCAGGATGCCGCCGGGTTTCAGGGCCGCCAGGGCGTCCTTGAAGGCCTTCTCGGCGATGCCGCCGGCCATCCAGTTGTGCAGGTTGCGCAGGAACAGCACCAGATCGACCGTGCCCGCCGGCGCTACCGGACCGCTGGTCGGGCCGAAGGCGGTGAACTGCACGTCGCCATAGACCTTCTTCTTCTCGGTCAGCTTGCGGCGATAGCCCTCGGCGATCTCGGCCGCGGCCGGATCGGCGGGGTCGGTCTGCAGCAGCGCCTCATAGAGATGCCCCTTGGTGTCGGCCAGGTACGGGGCCAGGATGTCGGTGTACCAGCCCGCGCCGGGCCAGAACTCGACCACGGTCTGGCCGGGCTTGAGATCCCAGAACTTCAGGGTCTCGACCGGATGGCGCCAGACATCGCGCGCGCGGTCCTCGGACCGGCGCCAGTCACCGGCCACCACCGCCTCGATCGTCTTGGGCCCGGCCTTTTCGGCGGCCTTGGCCTCGACCTTGGCCGGATCATTCTTCTTGCCGCAGGCGGTAAGTCCCAGCGCGCTGACGCTCGCCAGGACTGCCCGTCGCGACCACGTGTGAGCTGGAGCCATCATCCCCCCGACAACGACTCCAGCCTGCCCCTCGACCTTGACCAAAGTCAGGCCGGCTTCTTGAAGCGCAGGGTCATGCGGTCGCTTTCGCCGATCGCGTCGTACTTGGCGCGATCGAAGTTCGGATTGGCCGGCTGGCCGCCCGGGGCGGTGCGCTTGACGGGCGGCAGGGTCCAGACGCCGAAGGGGTGGTCCTTGGTGTCCTTGGGGTTGGCGTTGATCTCGGACTTGGCGTCCAGCTTGAAGCCGGCCTTCTCGGCCAGGGCGATCACCGTGGCGGTGTTCAGATAGCCGTCGGCGCCGGCGTCCTTTTCCGAGCGCGGATCGGCGCGGTGATCCTCGATGGCCAGCACGCCGCCCGGCTTCAGCACGGCGAAGAAGTCGGCGAACACCTTGTCGGCCATGCCCGGAGCCTGGGTCCAATTGTGGACGTTGCGGGCGGTGAGGACCAGATCGGCAGAGCCCGACGCGCCCAGCGGGCCCGAGACCGCGCCGAAATTGGCGTATTGCGGCTTGCCGTACTTGGCGGCGTCCGAGAACCGGGCCTCGAAGTCGGCGCGGCCCTTCTTGGCGCCTTCCGAGATCTTCGGGTTCGACAGGTCGGCGACGCCCGCGATGTAAGTCCCGCCGGTGGCCTTGGCGTACGGCGCCAGGATCTCGGTCCAGTAGCCGCCGCCGGGCGAGATCTCGATCACGGTCTGCTTGGGCTTGAGGCCCCAGAAGTCCAGGCTCTCGACCGGGTGGCGCGCGCCGTCGCGGGCGACGTCGCCGGCGGGACGGGTCGGCGAGGCGACGGCGGCCTTCAGCGCGGCGTCGGTCGAGGCGAAAGCGGCGGGCGCGGCCAGGGTGATGGCGGCGGCAAGCAACAGCATGTGGCGGCGAAGCGGCATGGGGGACGTGTCCTTCGGCGTAACGGAGGCCGCGACCTTAGCCGGGGGAACCGGTGCGTCAAACGATTCACGTTCTTTGACGAAACGGCCCCTTGAACCCGAAAATCCGCTCACCAATTAGTTTCACGAAGGCGCTGGAAACCCGGGCCTTCCGGACCACCTGGCGATGCCGATTTCGGGTCGCCGACGGGACGAACATCAAAGACCTTGCTTGATAAGAAGGATCTAGACCTATGCGTACGATCGACCTTTCGCCCCTGTACCGCTCGCTCGTCGGCTTCGACCGCCTCGCCGACCAGCTGGACGCCGCCGCCCGCACCGAAGCGGCCTCGGGCTATCCCCCCTACAACATCGAACGCACCGGCGAGAACGACTACCGCATCGAGATCGCGGTGGCCGGTTTCAAGCCGGACGAACTGACCGTCGAGGTGAAGGAAAACCTGCTGACCGTCACTGGTCGCAAGGCCGCCAACGATGGCGACGCCAAGCAGTACCTGCACCGCGGCCTGGCCGAGCGTAACTTCGAGCGCAAGTTCCAGCTGACCGACTACCTGATCGTCGAAGATGCCGATCTGTCGAACGGCCTGCTGTCGATCGCGCTGAAGCGTGAACTGCCGGAAGCCCTCAAGCCCCGCACGGTGGAGATCAAGACGACTGCCGCCTCGACCCTGATCGAAGGCGAAAAGGCCGCCTAACCGGCGGCCTCTGTTCCTGATCCCCCACACTCCCCTCTGAACTTGGGCGGCGCAGCGATGCGCCGCCTTTTTCATGTTCAGGGCAGTGAGAAGTCGAGGCCCTGGACCTGGTTCAGGTCCACGTCGCGGAAGCTGGCCTTGGCCACGCGGGCGCCGGTGAAGTCCGAGCCGCGCAGGTCGGCCCCGTCCAGCACCGCCTCGCTGAGGTCGGCCGTCTGGAGCATGGCGTAGCGCATGCGGGCCGATTGAAGGTTGGCCTGCGTCTGGCGCGTCGGTCCCAGCGGCAGCGGCGACAAGAACGCCTGGCGCAGATCGGCCTTGGTCAGGTTGGCGCCCGTCAGCTTAGCGCCGCGCAGGTCGGCCCCGCGCAGATTGGCCGCGCGCAGGTCGGCGTTCTGCAGGTTCGCGCCCTGCAGCTGGGCGCCGGACAAATCGAGACCCACCATGCAGGCGCCCTTGGCGCTCATGGCCGTCAGGCGCAGCCCCTTCAGCTTGTTGCCCAGCGGACGCAGGTCCTCGCCGTCGAGACGAGCCGCCTGCCCTTCCTTGCCGCCGGTCTGGCACCAGCGCTGGTTGCCCAGGCAGCGGTTGTAGAGTTCCTCGGCCTTGCTCAGCGCCTCGCGGGTCACCGTGCCGACGGCGCCGTTCATGCTGGCGCCGCTGGTGCGGGCGGTGGAGGTGTCGACGCCGGCCATGACCGCGCCCGACAGGTTCGCGCCCTCGAGGTTACAGCCCTTGACGTCGGCGCCGTCCAGGATGGCCCCGACCAGATTGGCTTCCTTCAGGTTGGCGCCCGACAGCTTGGCGCCGCGCAGCGAGCAGTCGCTGAAGTCAGCCTTGAACGCCGAGACGCCCTCGAACTGCGAACCGTCCAGGGTGGCGCCCGAGAAGTTGACCTCGTCGACCTCGCCCTGGCGGGTCTCGTGGCGCATGGTCTCGAGGCCCTTGCGCGGGTGCGGAATGGCGATCTGGCCTTCGCGGAAGTCGGCCTGGGTCAGGTCGGCCTGGGCCAGGTTGGCGCCGCGCAGGCAGGCGCCGCGCAGGTCGGCGCGGACCAGCGAGGCCTGGCGCATGTCGCTCTTTCGCAGGTCGCAGCCGAACAGGCTGGCGCGATCCAGCTTGGTGCGGACCATGCGGCAATCTTCAAGGATCGAGGCGGTCAAGTCCGCGTCGGTCAAGTTCCGGAACGACAGATCTAGGCCCGACAGCTGCATGAAGCGTAGGGAAGCTCGCTTGCCTCCCTGCTTGCCGGTAACGAATTTCTCGTGCGCCGTTACGATCATGTCGAGCTCGGCTTGGCTCAGGCGTCGCCGCCCGGCCACGCTTTGCGCGGCGTTCATAACGATGGTCCCCGTTAGTGTTCTTTTGTGTGTTACGCGGACTGTAGCGGCGATGGACGAGCGAACCGTTAAGCCTGCGTCCGTTTGTCGCGAAAAATAGCAATTTCTCTCAGATCACGTCGTCCAATCCGCGCGCGGCCATGCGGATCGCGCCGGTCAGATCGACATCCTTGAGCTGGGCTCCCGTGAAGTTGGCGCGCGAGACGTCCGCCCCGGCCATCCGGGCCTGACGCAGGTCGGCGCGCGCGAAATCGGCATTGGTCAGGATGGCGCCGGTCATGTCGCACGGCAGCGTGCGGTCGGCGGCGATCAGCAACGGACCCAGCTGGGCGTCGCGCAGGTCCGAGCCCGTCAGCTTGGCGCCCTTCAGCCGCGCGCCGCGCAGGTCGGCCCGGCGCAGGTTGCAGGCCCGCAGATCCGCCCCTTCCAACTGGGCGCCCTGCATCTGCACGCCTTCCATGTCGAGGCCGTAGAACACCGCCGCCTTGGCCGAGAGGGCCGTCAGGTTGAAGCCGCGGATCGAGCGCAGATTGCGCAGGTCGGCCTTGTCGAACACCGACGGCTTGCCCTCGCCGCCCCCGGTCTCGATCCACTTGGCATGGTCGGCGATCATCTGTTCGTAGGGCAGGTCCGAGACGCTGGTGCCCGACGGCTTGTCGGTCAGAGCCCCGTCCAGGTTGGTGTCGTTGATGTTCCACGACATGGTCTTGGCGCCGACCAGGACCGTGTTGCGCAGGTCGGCCCCGGCCAGGTTGGCGCCCGACAGATCGGCGCCGGCGAGGTTCGCCCCGTTGAAATTGGCTTGTTTCAGGTTGGCGCGGACCAGCTTGGCGTCCTTCAGGATCGCGTCGCTGAAGTCGGCCTTGGTCGCCACGATGCCCGACAGGCGCGAGCGTTCCAGGTTGGCGCCCGACAGGTTGGCGCCGCTGGCATAGGCCTCGCGCTGGGTCAGCTCGATGACCTTGTAGCCTTCCTTGCGGTCGGCGGCGGCGATCGTGCCTTCGCGCAGGTCGGCCTCGAACATGTCGGCGCCGGTCAGGTTGGCGCCGCGCAGGCTGGAGCCGCGCAGGTCGGCGCGACGCAAGGACGCATCAGTCAGGTCCGCGCCCTGCATGTCGGCGCCGTAGCAGTTGGCGTTGTCCAGCTTGGTCTTGCGCAGGTCGCAGCCGACCATGATCGCGCCGGTGAAATCGGCGTCGCACAGATTGCGGCCCGTCATCGACAGGCCCGACAGGTCGCAGAAAGCGAACACGGCACGCGCGCCGCCCATCCGGGCGGACCACAGGCGGTCGTGCTTGGCGCAGATGACGTCCACGTCATACTGCGTCAAACGCTTATATTCCTGGGTGTTGGGCGCCGGCGCGCTCATGTCTGGCATGGAATCCCGTAGTGAGGGATCACCATGCGCAGACCAAAATTAACGCCGTGTTTCCAACGGCTTCCGGTAAAGCTTAACCGACCGCTGGCAGCGCTTCGGCGCGGCTTTCGTCCAGGTAGCGCGCGCCGGTCGGCTTCAACTGGGCGTCCAGTTCGATGACCAACGGATTGCCCGTCGGAATCTCGACGCCGACGATCTTGTCGTCCGGCACGTTGAACAGGTGCTTGACGATGGCGCGCAGCGAATTGCCGTGGGCGGCGATCAGCAGGGTCTCGCCGGCCTTCAGGTGCGGGGCGACGTCGCTTTCCCAGTACGGCAGGACGCGGACCAGGGTCGTGGCCAGGCTCTCGGTCGAGGGCAGATCCGCGCCCTTGTAGCGGCGGTCCTTGCTGAAGTCGTACTCGCCGCCCGGGGCCAGTTCCGGCGGCGGCACGTCATACGAACGACGCCAGATCGTGACCTGGGCTTCGCCATGCTTCTCGGCCGTCTCGGCCTTGTTCAGGCCCGTCAGGCCGCCGTAGTGACGCTCGTTCAGGCGCCAGTCCTTGGTCACCGGCACGAAGCTCTGCTTGGCGGCGTCCAGGGCCAGGTTGCCGGTGCGGATGGCGCGGGTCTGGACCGAGGTGAACATGTGATCCAGCTGGATGCCGGCGGCCGCGATCAGCTCGCCGCCCTTCTTGGCCTGGGCCTCGCCCTCGGCGGTCAGGTCGACATCGACCCAGCCCGTGAAGCGGTTTTCCAGGTTCCACTGGCTCTGGCCATGGCGGAGCAGGACAAGCGTCGGCATCGGGCTTCCTTATAGACGGGGGAGGTATGGGCGCGGGCTAAGGCCAGGCGGGCGCAGCGTCAAGCACGGATGCCGCGCCCTCTCCCGTCATGGCCTCTCCCCCGCCCCAATGGCCGTGCTATAGGCGGACCATGTCGGATCGTTTCTTCATGCCGCTGATGGGGCTTATCGCCCTGGCCCTGGTCACTTTTTCGCTCGTCTGGCCGCAAGGCGAAGGCGACCGCTCGTGGGGTCCGTTCGGCCACACGCCGGTGCAGCAGACGCCAGAGATGAAGGCCAAGCTGCAGCGCGAGAAGGACGCCGCCCAGCGTCGCGACGAAGCCGCCAAGAAGGCCGTCGAGGCCGCCAGCCAGATGCCGGATCAGGTTCCGCAATGAGCCCCAAAGAAATGCAAGGGTTCGACGCCGTCGCCGTCGGCCATCGCGTGCTGAGCACCGAGGCCGAGGCCCTCAACACCCTGGCCGAGTCGCTGGGCGAGACCTTCGTCCGCGCGGTCGAGACCGTGTTCGACGCCAAGGGCCGGGTCGTCTGCACCGGCATGGGCAAGTCCGGCCACGTGGCCCGCAAGATCGCCGCCACCCTGGCCTCGACCGGAACGTCGGCCATGTTCGTCCACCCCGCCGAGGCCAGCCACGGCGACCTCGGCATGATCGGTCCGGACGACGTGATCCTGGCGCTGTCAAAGTCGGGCGCGGGACGCGAGCTCTCCGACACCCTGGCCTACGCCAAGCGCTTCTCGATTCCGCTGGTCGCCATGACCGCGGTGGCCGACAGCCCGCTGGGCAAAGCCGCCGACATCCTGCTGCTGCTGCCCGACGCGCCGGAGGCCACGGCCGAGGTCAACGCCCCGACCACCTCCACCACCCTGCAGATCGCCTTGGGCGATGCGCTGGCGGTGGCCCTGCTCGAGCGGCGCGGCTTCACGGCCAGCGACTTCCGCGTCTTCCACCCCGGCGGCAAGCTGGGCGCCATGCTGCGCACGGTCGGCGACCTGATGCATGACGATGGCGAGCTGCCACTGATCGGCTTGGACGCCCCCATGCCCGACGCCCTGCTGGTGATGAGCGAGAAGCGCTTCGGCGCGGTTGGCGTCGTCGACGGCGCGGGCGCCCTGGCCGGCATGATCACCGACGGCGACCTGCGCCGGCACATGGACGGCCTGCTGACCCACACGGCCGGCGAAGTCATGACCAAGGGGCCCCAGACCATCGCGCCGGGCGCTCTGGCCGCCGAGGCGCTGAAGATCATGAACGATCGCCGGATCACCGTGCTGTTCGTGGTCGAAGCTGGTCAGCCTGTGGGCATCCTGCATGTTCACGACCTGCTTCGCGCCGGCGTGATCTAAGTCACATCTGATTTAATCGAACTTTGTCATGCGAACGCGCTAGTCGCGCGAGCTTCGCGCGGCTAAAGCCACACCATCTCAACTGAAGCGAGCTTTCGATGTTCTCCGCGCCCCGCGCCGATCTCGTTGCGAATACCGCCGCGTATGAAAACGAACCGCTGGTCAAGGCGACCGGCTTCCGCGAGTACGACGCGCGCTGGCTGTTCGGGCCGGAGATCAACCTGCTGGGCGTGCAGGCTTTGGGCCTGGGCCTGGGCACCTACATCCACGAGCTGGGCCAGTCGAAGATCGTGGTCGGCCACGACTTTCGCTCGTATTCGACCTCGATCAAGAACGCCCTGATCCTGGGCCTGATCAGCGCCGGCTGCGAAGTCCACGACATCGGCCTGGCCCTGTCGCCGACCGCCTATTTCGCCCAGTTCGACCTCGACATCCCCTGCGTGGCCATGGTCACCGCCAGCCACAACGAGAACGGCTGGACCGGCGTGAAGATGGGCGCCCAGCGTCCGCTGACCTTCGGCCCCGACGAGATGAGCCGCCTGAAGGCGATCGTGCTGGGCGCTGAATTCGTCGAGCGCGACGGCGGCAAGCTGATCCGCGTGCAGGGCGAAGCCCAGCGCTATATCGACGACGTCGCCAAGCGCGCCAGCGTCACCCGTCCTCTCAAAGTGATCGCCGCCTGCGGCAACGGCACGGCCGGCGCCTTCGTGGTCGAGGCCCTGCAGAAGATGGGCGTGGCCGAGGTGGTGCCGATGGACACTGATCTGGACTTCACCTTCCCCAAGTACAATCCCAATCCCGAAGACGCCGAGATGCTGCACGCCATGGCGCACACCGTGCATGAGACCGGCGCGGACTTGGCCTTCGGTTTCGACGGCGACGGCGACCGCTGCGGCGTGGTCGATGACGAGGGCGAGGAGATCTTCGCCGACAAGATCGGCCTGATGCTGGCCCGCGACCTGGCCCCGCTGAACCCCGGCGCGACCTTCGTCGTCGACGTGAAGTCGACGGGCCTCTACGCCACCGACCCGATCCTGCAGCAGCACGGCTGCAAGGTCATCTACTGGAAGACCGGCCACAGCTACATCAAGCGCAAGAGCGCCGAGCTGGGCGCCCTGGCCGGCTTCGAGAAGAGCGGCCACTTCTTCATGAACGGCGACCTGGGCTACGGCTACGACTGCGGCCTGACCGCCGCCGCCGCCATCCTGGCCATGCTGGACCGCAATCCCGGCGTGAAGCTGTCGGACATGCGCAAGGCCCTGCCGGTGGCCTTCACCTCGCTGACCATGAGCCCCAAGTGCGGCGACGAGGTGAAGTACGGCGTCGTCGACGACGTGGTGAAGGAATACCAGGACCTGTTCGCCGCCGGCGGCTCGATCCTGGGCCGCAAGATCACCGAGGTGATCACCGTCAACGGCGTGCGCGTGCACCTGGAAGACGGCTCGTGGGTCCTGGTCCGCGCCTCGTCGAACAAGCCCGAGGTCGTGGTGGTCGTGGAAAGCACCCAGTCCGAGGACGACATGCGCGCCCTCTTCCGCCAGGAAGTGAAGCCGCGCCTGGGCGACCGCGTTGGCAAGTACAATCAAGAAATCTAAGCGGCCCTGACCGGCTGGCGGAGCAGCGTTCTCAGCTTCTCCGCCGACGTCCGGCGCGGATCGTTCAGATAGATCTCGTGGTGCAGCCCGGCCGGAACCAGGCCGTTGGCGGGCAGGAACCGCTTGTGCAGGGCCTCCAGCGCGGGGCCCTCCTCGTCGTAAGATCCGACATGCAGGGCCTGGACCGAACGGCCCTCCTCCAGGCGCTGGAAGGTCACGCCCGCCATCGCCTTGCCCTTGGCCCGCGCCTGCTCGACGGCGCGCAAGGCGACCGGCTCGTCGACGAAGTCCGGCGTCGCGATCATCATCCGCCACCGCCAGCGATCCTTCCGGCGCGCGACGAAGTCGTCCATGTCATCGGCCCACCACAGGCCTTCCAGCGGTGGCACGACATAGTCGCGGCCCAGGACGGCCTTGGCCATGAACTTCAAGGTGTAGGACGCCGTGTACAGGGTCTCGACGGCGGCGAGATAGGCCGGCGCGGCGTTGGGATCCCCCTCGCCCTCCACGGCCAGATAGTTCATCGGCGGCACGTCGACGATCACGAACCGTCCGCGCGGGGCGTTATAGAGCGCGGGCAGCGCCGCCTTCAGGTCGATCTTTTCCAAGCGCACGCTCCGTCTCCTGTCGCGAGATTGGAGGACTTTGAGCCTGAACCTGTCAGCAGCGTCCGCTCCAACGTTTTGCGACGACTAGCGCTCTCAGCGCGACAAGATCAGCATGACCTCGCAGGTCATGGTCCCATCGGCGGACGACCGCTAGGGAGCGCCCATGACGTCCAGCCAGGTCCGGAAACCTCATCCGCCCGTTGGGGTGCTGCTGCGCGAGTGGCGGGCGGCGCGGCGGCTCAGCCAGCTGGACCTGTCGCTGGACACCGGCGTCTCGACCCGCCACCTGTCGTGCGTCGAGACCGGCAAGGCCCAGCCCAGCCGTGAGACCCTGGCTCGCCTGGCCGACGCCCTGGACATGCCGCTGCGCGAACGCAACGCCCTGTTGCTGGCCGCCGGCTACGCCCCGCAGTACTCGGAAAACACCCTGGTCACCCCGGCCCTAGAGCGGATGCGCGAGGCGATCGAGCTGATCATCGCCCACCAAGAGCCCTATCCGGCCTTTGTCATCAACCGCCACTTCGACGTGCTGATGGCCAACACCGCCGCCCAGCGCGTCAACGCCCTGCTGATGCGCGGCCAGCAGAGCCCGCACAGCAACCTGCTGCGCCAGGTGTTCGACCCCGACGACTTCCGCAAGGTGATCGTCAACTGGCCCGAGGTCGCCCAGAAGTTCCTACGCCACCTGCACGCCGACATCGCCGCCGTTCCATCCGACACCACCGCCCAGGCCCTGCTGGACGAGGTACTGGCCTATCCCGACGTGCCGGCCCGCTGGCGCTTCCGCGACGTCGAGGAAGAGCCGGCCCCAGTGCTGAACCTAGTCTTCCAGAGCGACCTGGGGACCTTAAGGTTCTTCGAGACCATCACCACCTTCGCCGCGCCGCGCGACGTCACCCTGGACGAGCTGCGGATCGAGTGCGCCTTCCCCGCCGACGCCCACACCGCCGAGGTCTGCGCCCAGCTGGCGCGGGAGGGCGGGCCGGGTTAGACCCCCGCGATGATCAAGCTCCGCCCCTCCCGGCCCGAAGACGGCCCGCGCGTCGTCGAGATCTGGGCCGCCGCCGTCGGCGCCACCCACGACTTTCTCTCGCCCGAGGACCGCGCCGCGATCGGCGCCGAGGTCGAGGGTTTCCTGCCCTACGCGCCGATGACCCTGGCCGTGGACGACCGTGACCGGCCGCTGGGCTTCATGCTGATCGACAACGGCCATATGGAGGCGCTGTTCATCGATCCCGAACATCGCGGGGCGGGCGTCGGCGCAATCATGATCGACTACGCCCTGGCCGTTCACCCGAGCCTGACCACCGACGTCAACGAGCAGAACGCCCAGGCGGTCGGCTTCTACGAGCACATGGGTTTCGAACGCACCGGCCGCTCCGAACTGGACAGCCAGGGCCGGCCCTACCCTCTGATCCATCTGCGCTTTGGCGCCTGAGGCGATTTCGGCTTAGCTGGGCGTCCAACCACAGAGTCGTTCATGCGCCGCCTGCTCACCGCCCTCGCCCTGATCCTGACGCCGGGCCTTGCCCAGGCCGCCCAGCCGATCCTGCTCAAGCCCGCTCGCGTCTGGACCGCCGAGAATGCCGGCCCGCCGCGCGAAGGCTGGGCCGTGCTGGTCAAGGACGGCAAGATCGCCGCCGTCGGACCCGCCGCCCAGATCGACGCGACCGGGGCCGAGGTCGTCGACCTGCCGGGCGCGACGGTGATCCCGGGCCTGATGGACCTGCACAGCCACCTCTTCCTACATCCCTACAACGAGACCCTGTGGGACGATCAGGTGCTGAAGGAGACACCGACCTACCGCACCCTGCGCGCGGCGGTGCAGGCCAAGGCGACGCTGGAGGCCGGCTTCACCACCCTGCGGGACCTCGGCACCGAGGGCGTCGGCGCGGCCGACGTGCCGCTGCGCAAGGCGATCAATGACGGGCTGATCCCCGGTCCGCGCCTGTTCGTGGCGACCAACGCCATCGTCGCCACCGGCTCGTACGGCCCGGCTCGCAAGAACTACAATCCCGAGGCCGAGCTGCCCCAGGGCGCCCAGGAAGCCAGCGGCGTCGCCGAGGTGGTCAAGGCGGTGCGCGAGCAGGCCGGCGCGGGCGCGGACTGGATCAAGGTCTATGCCGACTATCGCATCGGCCCGGACGGCTCGACCCAGCCGACCTTCTCGATCGAAGAGCTGAAGGCCTTGGTCGACGCGGCCCATTCCAGCGGCCGGCCGGTCGCCGCCCACGCCTCCAGCGACGAAGGCATGCGCCGGGCCGTGCTGGCGGGCGTCGACACCATCGAGCACGGCTATGGCGGCAGCGACGCGACCTTCAAGCTGATGGCCGAGAAGGGCGTGGTGTTCTTCCCGACCCTGACGGCGGTCGAGAGCACCTCGACCTATTTCGGTGGTTACATCGCCGGCAAGACGCCACCGACGGCCGCCATGACCAATGCCGAGCGCGCCTTCAAGCTGGCGGTGAAGAACGGCGTCACCATCGGCATGGGCAGCGACGTCGGGGTGTTCAAGCACGGCGACAACGCCCGCGAGCTGGTCTGGCTGGTCAAGGAGGGCATGACGCCCGTCCAGGCCCTGCTGGCCGCCACGGCCGTCGACGCCAAGGTGTTGGGCCGCGCCGGCGACCTGGGTCAGCTGAAGCCCGGCTACCTGGCCGACATCGTCGCCGTCCAGGGCGACCCGACCCAGGCGATCGAAGCGACGAAAGACGTCGTCTTCGTCATGAAGGGCGGCCAAGTGGTGCGGCGTCCGTGATGCGCGCCCTGCCCGCCCTCCTGCTGGTCCTCGCAGGCCCCGCCCTGGCCCAAACCGACCAGGGCACGATGCAGCAGCACGACACCTTCCGCGACGCCGCCACCGCGCCGCTGGAGGATCTGAACCTCAAGCAGAAGAGCATCCCGGCGGTGCTGCAGCGCGCTGTCGCCGATCCCTACGACATGACCGGCCTGAACCGCTGCGAGCCGATCGCCGCCGAGATCGGCCGGCTGGACGCGGCCCTGGGGCCCGATCTCGACGAGGCTCCTCCGCCCGACAACCGCTCGAAGGGCAAGAAGGTCGCCGACGCCGCCTACGGCGTGGGCGTCTCCGGCGTGCGCGACACGACGCGGGACGTGCTGCCGTTCCGCAGCTGGATCCGCAAGCTGACCGGCGCGGCCAAGCACGACAAGGCGATCGCCAAGGCCATCCAGTCGGGCGGTGTGCGGCGCGGCTACCTCAAGGGCGTCGGCATGCGGATGAACTGCGCCCCGCCGGCGGCGCCCAGCTGGTTCGTACCGGTTGAGGTCAAGAAACCCACCGCCCCCGCCAAGGCGCCCAGTCTGTTCGAAAACTTCCTGGCCTGGTGCAACGAGACCCTCGCCTGGCTGAAGGGCCTGATCGGCTAGCTATTTCAGCATCGCCCGGACTTCGCCGACCAGCTTGGGACCGTCGAACGGCTTCATCACATAGCCCTTGGCGCCCAGCTGCATGGCCTGGACGATGCGGTCGAAGCGCCCGTCGCCGGTCAGCATCAGCACCGGAATGGCGGCGGCGTCGGATTCCTTGATGGTCTTCAGGGCGTCCAGGCCGCTCAGGCCCGGGATGCGCACGTCCAGCAGAATGGCGTCCGGCTTGCGAACGGCGATCGCGGCGATCAAGCGCGCAGCGTCGGAAAAGCCGACGACCTCCAGCCCGTCGCGCGCCAGAAAGGTCTCGATCAGCTCCAGCGTCGGCTCGTCGTCATCGGCGACGTAGATCAACGGTACGCTCTTGGACATCGATGGCCTGGACTCGTGTTCGACTCTGCATGCCGTTCGAGCGGTTGAAGCTCAAGATGGTTAAGGCGTCAAACCACGTTCTCAGGTTTCGAACGCTTTCGGTCTGAGGCGCTTGGGTCCGCGCCGCCGGGCGGCTAAGGCTTGGCCATTGAAGGAGTCGTCATGCGCCTGCCCGCTCTCGTTCTAGCCTGCCTCATCCTCATTGCTTCGCCTGCCATGGCCCAGCGTCTGGACCAGACCCCGCGCGTGGCCGTGATCTCGGCCTTCCCGCCCGAGATCGGCGCCCTGAACGCGGCGACCGGCGAGCAGAAAACCTACGACGTCAACGGCGTGCGGTTCATGACCGGCAAGTTCGAAGGCAAGCCGGTCGTGGTGTTCCTGAGCGGTGTGTCGATGGTCAACGCGGCCATGACCACCCAGATGGCGCTGGACCGCTTCAACATCACCCGCATCGTCTTCTCCGGCATCGCCGGCGGCGTCGACGAGGGCCTGGACATCGGCGACGTCGTGGTCGCCGACCAGTGGGCCCAGAACCTGGAGAGCGCCTTCGCTCGCGAGACCGACAAGGGTTTCGAGGTCCAGTCGTTCATCCGCAACAGCGACCTGGCCAACTACGGCATGATCTATCCGCGCGGGATCGTCCTGCCCGGCGACGCCCTGGGCGCCCCGGCCCGCGTCTGGTTCCCGGCCGATCCAGTCCTGCTCGACACCGCCCGCAAGGTCGCAGCTTCGGTCGCCCTGCAACGCTGCGCCGCCGACAAGTGCCTGGTCCATCCGCCCAAGGTGGTGGTGGGCGGCAAGGGCGTCTCTGCCCCGGTGTTCCTGGACAACGCCGCCTACCGCAAATATCTGCGCGCGACGTTCGACGCCCGCGTGGTCGACATGGAAAGCGCCGCCGTCGCCCATGTGGCCCTGGTCAGCAAGACCCCCTTTATCGCCTTCCGCAGCCTCTCGGACCTGGCCGGCGGCGGCGCGGGCGCCAACGAGATGGGGACCTTCATGGCCCTGGCTTCCGACAACTCGGCCACGGTGGTGAAGGCGTTTGTGAAGGCGCTGGCGGACTAGGCGCAAAACACCCGCCAGAGCTGTATTCCAATTGCCTTTCCGCTGAAGTTAAGCTTTAGTGAACGCCGTTCTTTGAACGGCGGCCGGGGGCGGTGAGATGCGTGAGAAGCTAGGCAGGCTGTTCGCGTTCGTCGGCGCGGGCGCTTTGATCCTCATCGTTTGCGCCATCGGCTACAACGCCATCCACAATCGGAAGGTCTGCACCGGCTCCGCCGTTTCGGACTTCCAGGAACAGCTACGCCCCGAGAACAAGCCTGAGCAAAAAGCGCTCTTCTCCAAGGGCGGCAGGTTCGGCGCCAATGGGCAGCTCTGCTTCGCCTGGCAGCCGAAGGTCTATTTCAAGACGGAATTCGAACTTCGCGACAAGCTGAACGCCAAACTGACGACCGCCAAGACGGAAGAGGATGCTGCCGGAAACGCGCCGGGCGGCACGGAGGCGGAAAAGACCGCCAACAAGACCCGCCTCAAGGCAGCGAAAGACGCGCGTGAGCTGATCGAGGCAGAGATCGCCAAGATCCCGAAGGAAACGGATATCGCGATCTTCATCGATGGCGTGGAGACCGGGGCCTCCTTCGAAGCGCGGGTCGCCGACACCGTGGACGGTAAGACGCTCCCTTGGCAGAGCATCGATCTACGGGCGCCCGAGAGTTCCAACACCCAGGCCGCCAAGGACTGGCGCTACCTGTTGCAAGGGATCGGCCGCGATGGGAGCCGCCCCGTCGAGGTCGGCCTTGGCGACAAGGGCGCGAAGATGCCGCGCGCGTTCGCGCGGGTCACCAACTTGAGGATTTCCGCCTATGAACACGCCTGGCTGCTCGCCGGCGCGGCAGCCTTCGTCCTGCTCATCGTCGGCCTCGTGATGCTCGGCTGGGACACCGCGTTGCTGCGGACGGCGCCGGTCATTGGTCAGATCAAACCGCCGTTCAGCCTGGCGCGCGTCCAGATGACATGGTGGTTCTGCCTGACCCTGGGCGGGTTTCTCTTCATCTGGCTGACCTCAGGGCAATGGATAGAGGTCATGACGTCCAGCGTCGTGACGCTGCTCGGCATCTCGAGCGTCAGCGGTCTGGCGGCCGTGGCGATCGATGCGGGAACAGCGCCGGCTCCAGCAAACCCGGCGCCGCCAGCAAATCCGCCCGCGCCGCCACAGCCACCACCGGAAATCTCGAAAGGCTTCTGGAAGGACCTCCTTTCGGACGGTCAGTCCATCGTCCTGCACCGCGTCCAGATGCTGACATGGACGGTGGTTTTGGGACTGATTTTCGTCTGGTCCGTCGTGTGGAACTATGCCTTCCCAACCTTCGACACGAACCTGCTGATCTTGGCTGGCATCGTGAACGGGGTGTATCTGGGCTTCAAGTTCCCCGAGAACAGGCCGTAGGGTCCTACCGCGTCCCGAACGTGCGATCGCCCGCGTCGCCCAGGCCCGGCACGATGTAGCCGTGCTCGTTCAGCGTCGCGTCCACCGCCGCCGTCCAGATCGGCACGTCGGGGTGGGCGGCTTGCAGGGCGTCGACGCCGGGCTGGGCGGCGAGCAGGCAGACGAAGCGCAGGTTGGTGACGCCGGCGGCCTTCAGGCGGGCGATGGCGGCGATGGCCGAGTGGCCGGTGGCCAGCATCGGGTCGACCACGATGACCAGGCGGCCGGCGATGTCCTCGGGCGCCTTGAAGTAGTACTCGACCGCTTCGAGCGTCTCGTGATCGCGATAGAGGCCGATGTGGGCGACGCGGGCCGACGGGACCAGGTCCAGCATGCCCTCGCACATGCCCAGACCCGCGCGCAGGATCGGGGCGAAGACCAGCTTCTTGCCGGCGATCTCATAGGCCGTGGTCGGGGCGACCGGGGTCTCGATCTGGACGGCGTCCATCGGCAGGTCGCGGGTGATCTCGTAGCAGATCAGGGTCGCGACCTCGCGCATCAGGGCGCGGAAGGTCTTCGTCGAGGTCTGCTTGTCGCGCATCTTGGTCAGCTTGTGCTGGACGAGCGGGTGGCTGACGACGGTGACCTGCGACATGGGATAGTCCTGCTAGAGAATACCTTCCGGTCCTAGGCCACTTGGTCCCCCACCGGCAAGGACCGGATGCGCTTGCCCGTCGCCGCGAAGATGGCGTTGCACAGCGCGGCCGGGGCCGGCGGATAGGCCGGCTCGCCCAGGCCCGTCGGGTTGTTGTCCGAGAGCTTGAAGTGGACCTCGACGTCGAAGGCGTCAGCCATGCGCAGCAGCGGGAAGTCGCCGAAGTTGCTCTGGGTCGTCGCCCCGCCCTCGAAGATGATCTCCTGGGCCAGGGCCGCGCCGACGGCGTCCAGCACCGAGCCCTGCACCTGCTGCTCGGCGCCCTTGGGGTTGATGATCTGGCGACCGCAGTCGGCGGCGGCCCAGGCCTTGTCGACCTTCAAGGAACCGTCCTTGACCGTCACCTGAATGACCACCGCCACATAACCCATGTGGCTGTAGTGGCAGGCCACGCCCATCCCCGTGCCGGCCGGCAGCTTGCGGCCCCAGCCAGACTTCTCGGCGACCAGGTCCAGCACGCCGCGCATACGGCCGGTGTGGAAGCTGTCGCCCTTGCCGACCTCGCCCAGCAGGCGCGGTTCGCCCAGCAGCTCGCGGCGGAAGGCGACGGGGTCCTTGCCGGCGGCCAGGGCCAGTTCGTCGGTGAAGCTTTGCAGCACGAAGCCGAAGGCGTTGTTGCCCGGCGCCCGCAGCGGCCCGGTCGGCGCGCCCAGCGGCATGACCGAAACCTGGACGCGGTAGTTGTCGACCGCCCGGCACGGGAACTGGGTGGCGTTGAAGCCGCAGCTCGGCGCGAACCGCTCGCCCTCGCCGAAGCTGACGAAGTGGTCGTTCCAGGCCACCAGCTTGCCCGAAGCGTCCAGGCCGGCGGTCAGGTTGTGCCAGCCGCCGGGGCGGTAGAAGTCGTGCTGGATGTCGTCCTCGCGCGTCCAGATCAGCTGGACCGGGACGCCGGCCTTGGCCGCGATCGCCGCGGCCTCGACCATGTAGTCGTTGTTCAGGCGCCGACCGAAACCACCACCGCCGCGCACCAGGTGGATGGTGATCGCCTCTTCCGGCACGTTCAGGGCTGCGGCGACCAGCTTGCGGCCGGGCTCGGGGTTCTGGGTCGGGGCCCAGATCTCGACCTTGCCGTCCTTCACCACAGCCGTGCAGTTCTGCGGCTCCAGCGGCGCGTGGGCGATGAACGGATAGCTGTAGGCGGCGCTGACCGTCTTGGCCGCGCCCTTCAGGGCCGCGTCGACATCGCCGTCGGCGCGGTCGACGCGTTGCGGCAGGGCCTTGGCCAGCTCGGCGGCCTTGGCGGCGAAGGCGGCGCTGCTCTGGGCCGAGGTCGGGTGATCGGCCCATTTGATCTCGAGCGCCTCGCGGCCCTTGCGCGCCGCCCACCAGCTGGTGGCGACCACCGCCACGCCGGGCAGCAGGCCATTCAGCGCCGTCCCGCCCTCGATCACGAAGGCGTCCTTGACGCCCTTGACCGCCTTGGCCGGCGCCAGATCGACCGAGGCGACCTTGGCCCCGAACACCGGCGCCTTGGCGAAGGTGGCGAACAGCATCCCCGGCACGCGGGTGTCGATGCCGTACAGCGGCTTGCCCGTGGTGATGGCGTCGAGGTTCTGGCTCTTGTGGCTCTGGCCGATGATCCGGAAGGCCTTGGGGTCCTTCAGGGTCAGGCTCTTGGGATCGGGGGCCGGCAGCTTGGCGGCGTCCTCGACCAGCTCGCCATAGGCCGCGCGGCGGGCGCCGGAGATCACAATGCCCCGCTCGGTCGAGCAGCTTTCCACCGGCACGCTCCAGCGCGTCGCGGCGGCCTGGATCAGGAGCGCTCTAACCGTCGCGCCGACCCGGCGCAGGCCATCATATTCCAGCGTCGTGGCCATACTGCCGCCGGCCACCTGGCGGCCATAGACCTTGGTGTCGGCGATGGCCTGTTCGACCGTGACGACCGACCACTCGACGTCCAGCTCCTCGGCGATCAGCATCGGCAGCGAAGTCTTGATCCCCTGCCCCACCTCCGGGACCTTCGAGGCGATGGTCACCTTGCTGTCCGGACCGATGCGGACATAGGCGTTGACCTGGGTCGCGCCGGCGGCGCTGCCCTCGGCAGCCATGGTGAAGCTGAGCAGCAGGCCGCCACCGGTCGCAGCGCCGCTCGTGAGCACGAAGCGGCGGGTCGGGTCGCGCAGGAACTCGCCGTCCATGATCAAGCCTCCACCTGGCCGGCGGCGACCTTGATCGCCTTCTTGATGCGGATGTAGGTCGCGCAGCGGCACAGGTTGCCGTTCATCGCCGCGTCGATATCTTCGTCGGTCGGCTTGGGCTTTTCGGTCAGCAGGGCCGTGGCCGACATGATCTGGCCGGCCTGACAATAGCCGCACTGGGGCACGTCGATGGCCTTCCAGGCCTCCTGCACCCGCTTGCCCACCGGCGACTTGCCGACGCCCTCGATGGTGGTGACCTTCTTCTTGCCCACGCTCTCGACCGGGGTGACGCAGGCCCGGACCGGCGCGCCGTCCAGATGCACCGTGCACGCCCCGCACAAGGCCGCGCCGCAGCCGAACTTGGCCCCGACCAGGCCCAGCGTATCGCGCAGCACCCACAGCAGCGGGGTGTCGCCATCGACGTCGGCGGTCTTGGTCTCGCCATTGATGCTGAGCGTGAAGGCCATGACGTACTCCGGTCCTCAAGGTTGCAGCGATCCTGCCTTAACGGCGCCGTTCGCGCGAGGACCGTCACATAAGTTTCACAGATAGGATTTGACGGGCAAATCCTTCCGTGGTTCCGGTGCGCCGCGCGCGATCCGTTCACGGACGAATGCGACTCCACAGCAAGGAAAGACGCTGATGCTGGGCTTGTTCAAGGCCGTCATGCCGAAGGAAGACGCCTTCTTCGACCTGTTCTCCGCCCACGCGCGGACCCTGGTCGCCGGAGCCGAGGCTCTGCACGACATGACCGCGGGCGGTGACGCCGTCGAGGCCGCCAGCGCGCGGGTCTACCAGTACGAGGACGAGGCCGACGAGGTCACCCGCCAGGTGATGGTGGCCGTGCGCCGCAGCTTCATCACCCCGTTCGACCGCAGCGACATCCAGAGCCTGACGACGTCTCTGGACGACGCCATCGACCAGATGCGCAAGACGGCCAAGGTGGTGAACCTGTTCGAGGTCAAGACCTTCGAGCCGCAGATGCGCGAGATGACCCGCATCATCGTCGAGGCCGCCAAGCTGACGGAAGAAGCCGTCGCCCTGTTGCCGAAGATGCGCCTGAACGCCGGCAAGCTCAGCGAGATCGCGGTGCGGATCACCGAGATCGAGGAACAGTCGGACGTCATGTACGACGAGGGCCGCAAGGCGCTGTTCCTGGCCAACCGCACCGGCGATCCGATGGCCTTCATCGTCGGCGTCGACATCTATAGCCACCTGGAAAAGGTCATGGACCGCTTCGAGGACGTGGCCAACCGCATCAGCGGCATCGTCGTCGAACAGGTCTGATCGCCGTGGATCCCACGTTCATTATCCTGGTCTTCCTGGTCGTCGTCGCCCTGGCGTTCGACTTCCTGAACGGCCTGCACGACGCCGCCAACTCAATCGCCACCATCGTCTCGACGCGGGTGCTGTCGGCCAAGTGGGCCGTCATCTGGGCGGCGTTCTTCAACTTCATCGCCTTCCTGTTCTTTGGCCTGCACGTGGCCAAGATGGTCGGCTCGGGCATCGTCGACCCGCACGTGATCAGCGACCGGCTGATCTTCGCGGCGCTGATGGGCGCGATCAGCTGGAACCTGCTGACCTGGTGGGCGGGCATCCCGTCGTCCAGCTCGCACGCGCTGATCGGCGGCCTGGTCGGCGCGGCCATCGCCAAGGTTGGCGGCATCGGCGCCATCCAATGGGCCGGGCTGGGCAAGACCGCGGCCGGCATCATCGTCTCGCCGACCATGGGCTTCCTGCTCGCTCTGGTTCTGGTGTTGATCGTCTCGTGGACCTTCGTGAAGAGCTCGCCGTTCTTCGCCGATCGCATCTTCCGCAAGCTGCAGTTCGTCTCGGCGGCGCTGTACAGCCTGGGCCACGGCGGCAACGACGCGCAGAAGACCATGGGCATCATCGCCGCCCTGCTGTTCGCGCACGGCGCCACCGACCAGCCGGGCCACATCCCGTTCTGGGTGGTGCTGGCCTGCCAGACGGCGATGGGGCTGGGCACGCTGTTCGGCGGCTGGCGCATCGTCCATACCATGGGCAGCAAGATCACCCGCCTGACGCCCATGCAGGGCTTCTGCGCGGAGACCGGCGGCGCGATCACGTTGTTTTTGGCCACCCATGTGGGCGTTCCTGTCTCGACGACTCACACGATCACAGGCGCTATTGTGGGCGTCGGCGCCTCGCGCCGGGTCTCGGCGGTTCGCTGGGGCGTCGCCAAGGACATCGTCACCGCCTGGATCGTCACCCTGCCGGCTGCGGCTCTGACGGCGGCGCTGTTCTATTACCTCGGGTTCTGGATGAAGTGACCGACGTTGGGGGGAAGCAGGACGGACGCAAGTCCGGAGGCGGCGGCGGCAAGCGCCGCCAGGTCGCCGCCCTCCCCTGGCGCGGCGAGGGCGAAGCCTTGCGCATCCTGCTGGTCTCGTCGCGCGAGACCCGCCGCTGGGTGATCCCCAAGGGCTGGCCGATGAAGGACAAGACCGACTTCCAGGCCGCCGCCACCGAAGCCTATGAAGAAGCCGGCCTGGTCGGCGTCATCGCCGAGCAGCCGATCGGCGAATACGAGTACCTCAAGAAACTGAAGAGCGGCGCGGCCCGCCTCGTGAAGGTCGACGTCTATCCGCTGGAGGTCGCTAGCGAACTCGAGACCTGGCCGGAAAAGGGCCAGCGCACCCTGGAGTGGATGGAGCCCGTCGAGGCCGCCCTCGCCGTCCAGGAGCCGCAGCTGCGTGACCTCATCGCCCGCTTCGCCGGCGTCGCGCTGCCCGAGGAAGAGCGTCCTGACCCGCATCCCGCACCGACGCCCGTGCGCGTGGCCTTCCAGCGCCTGCGTCGCCGGGTGACGGCGCTCTGGGGTCGCTACCGAAGCTAACAGGCTGTGGACAAGTTCACGCGGAGCGCATAATGTTCTCATTATGTTCTTGCGCGGCGAGTTCCCATGCAGCTGTCCCTAGGCCTTGCCCGATCCCCGCTGGAAAGCGTGCGCGACGCCCTGCTCTGCGAGTTTGGCGCCCAGCGGCCGGTCGCGCGGATGGATCCGATCTCGCAGCTGGTGAAGGCCTCGATCAGCGGCCGCACCCTGGACGCCGTCTCGTGGGCCGCCTTCCTGCGCCTGCGCGCCGAGTTCAAGTGCTGGGAAGACTTGGCCCGTGCGCCCGTCGCCGCCGTGGCCCGGATCATCGACGACGTCACCTTCCCCGGCGACAAGGCCCGCCACCTGACCACCGCCCTGAAGATGATCGAGGCCAAGGTCGGCTGGCTGTCGCTGAGTCACCTCAAGACGCTGGAGGTCGATCAGGCCCGCTGGGAACTGCAGGCCCTGCCCGGCGTGGGCGTAAAGGTCGCCGCCTGCGTGCTGAACTTCAGCGACCTGGCGATGCGGTCGCTGGTCGTCGACACCCACATCGACCGGGTGGCCAAGCGGATCGGACTGGTGGGTTCGGGGGATACGACCCACACCTACCACACGCTGATGGGCCTGGCGCCGGACACATGGACCGCTGACGACCTCTTCGAACTGCACTGGCTGATGAAGCGCGGCCTGGGACAGATGCTGTGCCCCCACGAGGGACCGAAATGCGGAGCGTGTCCGGTGAAGGGCATGTGCGCCAAGGCGGGCGTGGGTCACAGCGCCGATGTTCTGGCCTGGCGGCCGCGAGGCTGAACCTGACACGATGTCGTGCGCTGATGGGAGCATGACCATCCGCATCGGCACGGCCGGCTGGAGCTTTCCGCGTGACCTCGACTTCCCGGTCGAGGGGACGGGCCTGGAGCGTTATGCGGCGCGGTTCGATTGTGTGGAGATCAACTCCTCTTTCTATCGGCCGCATCAACGGAAGACCTATGAGCGTTGGGCCGCCAGCACGCCAGCGGACTTCCGGTTTTCAGTGAAGGTTCCGCAGGCGATCACCCATGAGCGGCGGCTGGTCGGGGTCGACGACCTGCTCGCGCGGTTCCTGGACGAGACCACTGGCCTGGGCGGCAAGCGCGGGCCGCTGCTGGTGCAGCTACCGCCGAGCTTGCGGTTCGAGGCGGATCGGGTTGGGGCGTTTCTGGAGACCTGGCGCGCGCTCACCAACGCGCCGACGGTGCTGGAGCCTCGGCATGCGAGCTGGTTGGCGGACCCGCCGGAGCGGATGCTGGCCGACTTCCAGGTCGCGCGCGTGGCCGCCGACCCGGCCGTGGTTCCGGCGGTGGCCGAACCCGGCGGCTGGCCTGGCCTCGTCTATCGCCGCTGGCACGGCTCACCGGTGATCTACGAGAGCGCCTATTCGGTGGAGACGCTGGAAACCCTGGCGGCGCGGCTGATCG
Organism: Caulobacter sp. GW821-FHT10A06; assembly: GCF_059415805.1. NCBI lineage: Bacteria > Pseudomonadati > Pseudomonadota > Alphaproteobacteria > Caulobacterales > Caulobacteraceae > Caulobacter > Caulobacter sp. GW821-FHT10A06. Next base: position 432,702 of record NZ_JBWKNY010000005.1, on the reverse strand, counting down.
AAGAGCCCGACACCTGGTGCGTCTTCGACAACACCAAGTTCGGCGCGGCCACGCGGGATGCCTTGAGAGTCATCGACCATCTGTGGAACCGCCCTCGTCCTTCGACAAGCTCAGGATGAGGGCTACTGGTAGGCCCCATAAGTAGAAACCTCACCCTGAGCCTGTCGAAGGGCGAGGTTTCGGCCCCACGGAGTTGCCATGTCCGCCCCAGACCCCGCCATGATGGCCGCGCCCAAAGCCCTCGCCCGCTTCCTCGAATCCGGCGACGCGGCCTTGCTGGACGGCGTGTTCTCCGACAACGACGTCACGATCCTCGAGAATTTCCCGCCGCACGTCTTCAACGGCCAGGCCGGCCTCGCCGAATGGAAGGCGCTGATGGCCAAGCATGTCGGGGCGATCAACGCACTGCGCCACACGTTCGAGCCGCCGCAGGACTTCGGCGTCACCGGCGACACCGTCCACTTCACCCTGCCCACCCGCTGGCGCGGCGTGCGGGACGGCAAGGCCTTCAGCGAACTGGGCGGCTGGACCTTCGTGCAGGTCCGCGAGGGCGACCGCTGGCGGATCCGCTCGTACGGCTGGGCGGTCGTGGCGTTTGCCTGGGAAACCTAGCGTTGATCGCTAAGCTCGGGCCGTCTTTCCTTCGGCTCGGCCCTGTAGATCCACATCGTCTTGCCATCGGCGAAGGTCAGATGGATCTCGCCATAGGATCTCATCCTGAGCGTGGCCGTCGTCACGCCCGGAGGCAGCTGGACGCCTTCGGCCCAGTCGTCGACGGGAAGCGGCGCCGCAGGCGCGCGGCAGCCCGTAGTGTCCGGAAAGGCAAAGGACAGCCTGTCTCCGCGCAGGCTGAAGTCACCCTGGCAGTTTTCCCACTGGCCGACCCGCCCACCGGAGAAGGCGAACCGGTACCGCTCGTGCCGTCCGGATGCCTCCCGAATATCGCCGTACCACAACCCGTCGAGCGTCCATCGACCGCGTGGCATGCGCTCCCAGTTCGAAAGGGGCGCCAGCTGCAGGCCGCCGTCATCTCGCGGATAGAGGGCCATGCCAAAATAGGTTCCCCGCACCCTGTGGGCGCCCGAGATCAAGGCGCTGCCCTTGCAGGCGGGCGTCTCGTCCAGCGCCAGATGCAGGAACCCGAATGCCTGCCAGAAGCGTCCTGTGCAGCCGACCGCATCGTGGTAACGCCCCCGACGGAAGTGCGCCGTTGGCCGAGGCGCCGACCGGTCCGCCTTGGACCCAAGTAGCGCCCAGTCGCCTTCGACGGAGCGCGGCGGCCTGGGCAAGCGCGCCATCCGCAGGCTGTGATTGTCCGACGTCGTCAGCAGCAGGTCGTCGGACGTCAGGCATTGGAACTTCACCGCCCGGCCGAGACGCTGCCAGATCAGGTCGTCCAGCGCCATGCCGGACGCGCCTCCGTCCGCGTCGCGACAGGCCATGACCGTGCCGGACATATCCTTGATCCGGATACGCCCGTCGCGATGGGACACGTACTCGCCGCCGATCCCATTGCAGCCCCCGCCAGCGGAGATCCACCCTTTCGCGAAGGCGATCCTGCCGCGATCAACCGGCTTTCCGTCGATATGGGTCAGTCGCCAGGCCCCTTGGGGAGAACCGGAGACCGGCGGGATGAACTCACCCGACGCCAGCATCTTCCCGCCGGTCTTGTCCTTGCCGTCGTCCAGATAGCGCGGCTTCTTCTGCTGGCAGCCCGCCAGCGCCGTCAGGACGAGAATGGCGATAAGGAACCTTGAGGGGCGCATGGCGGAAATCTGCGCCCTAAAGTTGAACGAAGCCCTAGCCGCCCGCCAGCTGCGTGAAGGTCTTCGTCCCGATCGGGTAACGCTTCCAGTCGTTGAAGTCGAAGTGCCACCACTCCTCGGGATAGACGGTAAAGCCCTCGGCCTCCATCGCCTGGCGCAGCACCAGCCGCCGGGCGCGCTGCGCCGTCGTGCCGCCCACGAAGTCGGCATAGGAGCGGGTCGAGAACTCGTCGTAGCGGCCGGGCATTTCGACGGCCTTGCCGGTCTTCAGGTCGTACAGGGTCAGGTCCACCGCGCAGCCGCGGTTGTGGCGCGAGCCCTGGGACGGGTCGGCGACGAACACGTGGTCCTCGGGCGGGGTCGCGTCCCAGAACATCCAGGTGACGTACCAGGGGCGGTAGGCGTCGTGGATCAGCAGGCCATAGCCCTTGGCCGTCAGCGCCTTGTGGATCCGCCCTAGGGCCTCGGCGGCGGGACGCTGCATATAGGCGGCCGGCTTCTCGTACAGCGGGATGCCCATGAAGTTGTCGGGCGTGGCGTACCAGATGTCGAGCTTGATGCCCGGATCGATGGTCGTGACGTCGACCAGGTCGGACGGCAGGCGATCGGTCTCGACCGGCGGCGTCGCGGCCAGGGCGCGTTTGCGCAGGGCCACCGGGTCGGCGCGGACAGCCTTGTGGATGCGGTCGCGCGTCTCCGAGCCGAAGTCGTGGAAGGCCAGAGTTTTGCCGTTCAGGCGCACCGCGCCCTTCTCCAGCGCCAGCTCGCCGCCGCCCATGATGGCGTAGCGGTCGCCGCCGATCAGCGTCAGCCGCGCGGACGAGAAACCCTCGCCGTCGATGTGCAGCGCGCCGTCCTTCTCGAAGACGGTGAAAGGCGCGGCCTTGTCGCCGTACTGGCCGATGGCGGCCCACTCGGCCTTGGTCTGGCCGAACGCGGCCGGAGCCAGGAGCCCGGCGGCGGCGATGGACAGGAAGGATCGTCGAACCAGCATGCTCATCACCACCGCCCCCTGAAGGCTATTTCATCGTCGGGATGACGAAGCTGGAGTCCCCAACCTCGCCTTCCGGCCAGCGGGCGGTCACGGTCTTGACCTTGGTGTAGAACTTCACGCCCTCGACGCCGTGCTGGTTGGTGTCGCCGAAGGCCGAGCGCTTCCAGCCGCCGAAGGTGTGGTAGGCCACCGGCACCGGGATCGGCACATTGATGCCGACCATGCCGACATTGACGCTGGCGGCGAACTCGCGCGCCGCGCGGCCGTTGCGGGTGAAGATGGCGACGCCGTTGCCGTACTGGTGTTCGGACGGCAGGGCCACGGCTTCCTCGAAGCTCTCGGCGCGGACGATCTGCAGCACCGGGCCGAAGATCTCTTCCTGGTAGGTCTTCATGCCCTTCTTGACGCCGTCGAACAGCGACGGGCCGATGAAGAAGCCCTTCTCAAAGCCCTGCAGCTGGAAGTCGCGGCCGTCGACGACCAGTTCGGCGCCCTCTTCCTGGCCGATGCGGATGTAGTCGGCGATCTTGGCGCGGTGCTGGCTGGAGACGACCGGGCCGTAGTGGGCGTCCAGATCGGTGGAGACGCCGACCTTCAAGGACGCGATCTCGGCGACCATCCGCTCGCGCAGCTCGTCGGCGGTGTTCTTGCCGACCGGCACGACGACCGGCAGGGCCATGCAGCGCTCGCCGGCCGATCCGAAGGCCGCGCCCGACAGGTCCTTCACGACCTGGTCCAGGTCGGCGTCGGGCAGGACGATGCCGTGGTTCTTGGCGCCGCCCATGGCCTGGACGCGTTTTCCGTGCGCCGTGCCGGTCTGGTAGACGTAATGGGCGATGTCCGAGGAGCCGACGAAGCTGACCGCACGGATCAGCGGATGGGTCAGGATGGCGTCCACAGCGCTCTTGTCGCCGTGCACCACGTTCAGCACGCCGGCCGGCGCGCCGGCTTCCATCATCAGCTCGGCCAGCTTCACCGGCACGGTCGGATCCTTCTCCGACGGCTTGAGGATGAAGGTGTTGCCCACAGCGATGCTGATGCCGAACATCCACATCGGGATCATGGCTGGGAAGTTGAACGGGGTGATGCCCGCGCACACGCCCAGCGGCTGGCGCATCGAATAGACGTCGATGCCGGGACCGGCGCCTTCCGTGTATTCGCCCTTCAGGATGTGGGGGATGCCGCAGGCGAACTCGATGACTTCCAGGCCCCGCTGGATGTCGCCCTTGCTGTCGGCGATGACCTTGCCGTGCTCGGACGACAGGATCTCGGCCAGGCTGTTCATGTCGCGCTCGATCAGGCGCTTGAACTCGAACATCACCCGGGCGCGGCGCTGCGGGTTGGTCGCGGCCCAGCCGATCTGCGCCTTGGCGGCGACCTGGACGGCGGCGTCAAGCTCGGCGTCGGTCGCGAACTGGACGCGGGCCTGGACCTCGCCGGTGTTGGGATTGAAGACGTCGCCGAACCGGCCGGAGGCGCCGGCCAGGGTCTGACCGTTCACGAAATGGGCGATGTCTCGCATGATGCGCTCCCTAACGCTGTTTTTTGGCGTCAATAGCATCCAAGGTTCGCGCCGTATCGCGCGAAATTCTACTCCGCATCCACATGGACGCGACGGAACCGACCTTGCAGATAGACCAGCGGCTCGTGGTCGGGGTCGTAGCGCAGTTTCACCACCCGCCCGACATAGACCCGGTGATCCCCGGCGTCGAAGACGTGGTGCGTCTCGCACTCGAAATTGGCCATGCAGCCGGGCAGGATCGGCACGCCGGTCCGCCAGGCCTCGGTGTCGATGCCGGCGAAGCGGTCGGTGTCCTTCTGGACGAACTGGCGGGCCAGGGTCTGGTGCTCGGCGTGCAGCACATTGACCGCCCAGCGCCCGGCGGCGTCCAGGGCCGGCAGGCTGGACGACTTCAGGTCGACGCAGACCAGCGCCAGCGGCGGATCCAGCGACACCGAGGTGAAGGAATTGGCCGTCAGCCCGACCTTGCGCCCGTCCTCGCAGACGGTCGTGACCACCGTCACCCCGGTCGTGAAGCATCCGAACGCGTTGCGCAGGGCCCGGGCGTCGTGCTCGGCGCCCTCCCCCAGTTCGATCGTAACCGCTTTACTCATCACCTAAGCAGTGGGGCAAAGCGCGGCGCCCTTCAAGATCAGCCGTGCGCTTGGTCGATCAAAACGCCCGGTCGCGCTGCATCCAGGCCGAAGGTGACCGGCAGGTGACGCACATGCGGCGTCTGCAGGCCCAGAGCCTTGGCGCCGCGCGCGACGGCCAGCTTGCCCAGGGCCGTGGGGCCAAAGCCGTTCTGCACGCGCGGGCTCATGCCCATGCGCCGGCGCAACACGCCGTTGGCGTAGATCACGTTGGCGCGCATCAGAGCCGGCGGGGTCATGAATTCGATCGAGATCGAGACGTTCAGCATCGGGCCGTTCTCGATCCGGTGCGGGGCGTTCTGCTTCCAGGTCACCATGTTGCCCGGCGTCAGCAGCACCTCCTGCGCGCCCTTGTCCCATTCGGGCTCGAAGGCGAACTGCTCGGCGGTCTCGCGCAGCACGATCTTCTCCAGGGCCAGGTCGCCCACATAGGGGTCGGCCACCGGATAGACCCACACCTTCTTCTCGCCGCGGATCTGCCACAGCGAGACCAGCGGGACGTCCAGGTGGTAGAAGACCTGGGCGTTGGCGCTGCTGATCAGCATGCCGACGTCGCGCTTGAAGGTCTTCAGGCCCGGAACATGGGCCTCCTTGTCGGCGAAAATCTCGTCGCTCAGCGCGGCGTATTCCGGCACGTGGTCGTTGGTCTGGCGCAGGTTCAGCCAGATGCGGCCGCTCTTGGCCCCCTCCAGCAACTGGTCGCCGGTCAGATTGCCGCCCGAGCCCTTGCGCCAGGTGGTCCAGGCCTTGGGGTCTTCGCCCATGGTGAAGACGCCCAGCTTGTCGCGCGGATACATGTCCAGCAGGCGCGCCAGGCCCTCGTCGTCGAACATCGGACGCTCATGCAGGGCGTGCTTGAACATCAGGTTCTCGCGGCCGAAGGCCTTGGCCTTCTCCTGCGACCAGTCGGTGATCACGCTCACGCGGTCCTCCCGTAGAAATGGATCTTGAAGGGTCCCCACCACAGGGTCTTGCCCAGGCCTCGCGCGGCGCGGTCCAGCCAGGCGGCGCGGTCGCGGGCGCGGGTCAGCCACTTGAAGCCGGCGACGACGCCGAAGACGGCGGCTTGACCCAGGCCAATGACCATCCAACGGGCGACGCCGGCAGTGTCGCGCGGCTGGGCGGCGGCGCAGTGCGCCGTCGGTCCCTGGCCATAGGCGAAGGCGCGCGGGATCGTATAGGCCAGGGTCATGCGGCTGGGTACGGGCTCTTCCCAGACCCAGGCGGCAGGCTCCCAGGCGAAACGCGCGCCGGCGGCCTGCATGTGGCCGAACAACATGTCGTCCTCGCCGCCGATGTGGTTGCGCTCGACCGCGAACGGCGCGACCGGATCCGGCAGGGCCGCGCGGCGCATCAGGCTGTCGCCGCAGCCGTAATAATGGTCCAGTAGCTGCGCCTCGGCAGGGCCTTCGCGCGAGAAGAACCGCTCCAGATAGTCGCGATGCTCGACGATGTGGTCCGGAGCGCGGGTCCTCACGGGGCCAAACACCACGTCGGCCTCGTAGCGCGCCTGGGCCGCAAGCAGCGCCGCCAGCCAGCCAGCCGGGGCCTCCTCGTCGTCGTCCAGGAAAGCGATGAACTCGCCCGAGGCGCGGGCCATGCCGGCGTTGCGGGCGAAGGCGACGCCGGGGCGCTTTTCGTTGACGTAGATCACCGGGAACGGCGCGGTCTTGGCCAGGTCGTCGACCACCGGCTTGGCCGACGGGACCTGGTCGTTGTCGACGATCACCAGCTCCAGCGCGGCGAAATCGACGCCGGTCTGGGCGAACACCGAGCGCGCCGCGACGGCCAGGCCGTCGGGGCGTCGCTGGGTCGGGATCATGATCGTCACGCGCGCCATCAGGCCTCCGGATGCTCTCCGCCACGGCGCTGCGCCTTCGAGGCCACGGCCTCGACGAAGTCGCGCACGCGGCCGGACATGGTCAGCTCGCTGCTGGCGATGGCGTCCATCCGCCGGCGCAGCTGGCCGACCGGCCCCGCGCCGTGGGCGCCGGCCATGTTCCAGACGCTCTCCATCGACGACGCCACGCGCCCGCCGATGCCGGAGGCCGTCGCGGCCCCCTCGCCGATCGTGATGCTGTTCAAGGCGTAGGACCGCTTGTAGTGGTCGTGGCCGGGACCGAGATCGTAGCGGGTGAGGCCCAGCGCCGGCATGGCGGCGATGGCGCGCAGGAAGAAGATCTGCCCCGGCGACCAGGTGGCGTGCTCGGGGTTCATCGAAGCGAGCCAAGGATGATAGGTCGCGCCCTGGCGGACGCCGAAATGGCCGCCGACCAGCGTGTCGCCGGCATAGAGGTTGATCATCAGACCGCGGAAGTCGCTGTCGCGGACCGAGAACAAGTCGGCCATCAGCTCGCGCGTCCAGTCGGCGCGCAGGAAATCGTGCATGCCGGTGCGCAGCAGCTGCTCGCGCTTCCAGTCGATCAGTTGGTTGAAGGCGTCGCGCGAGACGTCACCGGCCACCAGGCGCACCGGCCCGACCTCGCGGTCCAGCTTGTTGTCCAGGCGGCGGTAGTTCTTGATCTTCTTGGGGCTCGCGGCCCGGACAGCCTCGAGATAGTCCTCAGCGGACGTCTCGGCCAGGTCGATGACATAGGCCGTGCGGTCGGTCTCGGGCGAGGCCGGGAAGACACCGTTCGGATCGATCAGGCCGGTATAACGGAACACCGAGACGTCGGCGGCGCGCAGCACCTGTGCCAGATCAAGTCCCGCATCGGGACGGGCCACCAGGCCGTGATAGTCCGACAGCGGCGAGCCGATCGGCCGCGCCAGGCCGCCCGGACGGCGGTGGAACGGCAAGAAGCCCAGGGTCACACCGTCGCGGCGGATCACCGCAACGCGTGCATCTTCACGAACTTTTCCAACGGCTTGCGTGAAATCGGGTCCCAGCAGCGGGTTGCCGAACCCGGCCTGAGCCATGGCCAGGCTCCGCCACAGCGCCACGTCATCAGCGCTCAACAGGCTCGGGTGAAGGGTCTCGACGTCCATCATGTCCACCTGTCCTACTCCGGCTCGGGTTAGGGAAAGATGGACCTCTCGCTGCAATCAGCGGGCCATGTGTGGGGAATCCGACGAAGCGGATACCCATTTATGCAATCGTCGTCTCGAAGGTCGCTTTGATGATCTTTTCGAGCCAGTGCTGGTCGGTCTCGTCGAACGCCGCGAGCTGGTCGGAATCGACGTCGAACACCGCGATCAGCTGGCCGTCGGGACCGAAGACCGGCACGACGATCTCGCTCTGCGAGCGGCCGTCACAGGCGATGTGGCCCGGGAAGGCGTGCACATCCGGCACCAGTTGGGTCTGGCCCGTGGCCGCCGCCGCGCCGCAGACGCCGCGCCCGTAGGCGATGCGCAGGCAACCCAGCGTGCCCTGGTAAGGCCCGACCACCAGCTCGCGTTCCTTGTCGGGATCCACGACGTAGAAGCCGGTCCAGAAATAGCTGTCGAAGCTGTTGGCCAGCATCGACGCCACCGTCGCCATGCGCGCGGTGACATTGGGCTCGCCGTCCAGCACGGACGCGATCTCCTCGGCGACCTCGGCATAACGGGTCGCCTTGTCGGCGGAGAGGGTGAGGTCGTTGAACGCTTCGGCCATGGTTGCGGATATAGCGCAGGCGGCGGCCTTGGCAATTCCGCCGTGATACTCATATAGTTTGGGCATGAAGGTCACTTCGCCCGCGATGATCGAAGCGTTGGACGAAGCCCGCGGCGACAAGTCGTGGGACGAATTCATCGCAACCGCGCGCCGCACGCGCGATGGGGCGATCATTGTCCCGCGCCCCAAGTCCGAGCAAGCCTTGGCTCGCCCACAACGGCGCGGCCTCTTCGGCCTGATGGCGCGCACGGCCAACCGCTGACCCGCTGAGCCGTGACGTTCAGCTACAATCTGGTCCTGGCGCTTTTTCTGCTCGCACCAGGATTTGCATTCGTCGCTGGAATCTACGCCACCGGCCGCACGGCGATCCACGAAGCGTCCCCACCACCACCCAACTCGATCATGGCGCTGGCCATGGTCACCGGCGGTTCTCTGGTCGCCCACACCGTCGCCGCCGTCATCTTTCTCCTGTGCCACGTCCTCAACACGTGGACGCGGTGGCATTGGCCGACGCTCGACCCGAACCCGTACTACCAGGCAAGGCATCTCGCCGCCGCTGACGGGCTGGCGACCTCGGCGAGCTTCGCCTGGATCCTCTCCCTTCTGACCATGCTCTGTCTCGGGACCTATCTCGCCACCCGAGCCGTCATGAACAGCCCGATCGGGCGCAGCGAACTGATCGGCGGCGCGCTCTACGGCTGGTTCTGGCAGATCGAAAAAACGCAGGGCGCCTATGCCTACGTCCTGACGCAGTTCGAGAACGACCATGGAACCGTCGGCTATCAGGGGCTGCTGGAATACGTGACCCTGGATGCCGAGAAGCAGATCTCGTCCCTGGTCCTGACGCGGGCCGAACCCTTCAGCCTGACGGTGCTGGAGGATCGGCACATCCTGCGCACCCCCACCCCGCGCGCCGACAAGAAGCTGCGGGTCCTGCTGACCAAGGCCGAGATCAAGAACATCGTGTACACGCCGCTGGTGTTCGAAGACGACCAGGGCGTCGAGGCCGACGACAGCGATCCGATCGTCGCGCTCGGCAGCGACTGACGCAGCCCCACTTTTGTCTGACAATATTCTCAGCCTCCCGCTATCCATGCTAGGCATCCCCGAACGGCGCGAGCACAGCGCCTCAAGGGAGTGAAGTCATGCGGAATGGCGTTGGTCTCGGCTTGCTGGCCGCCCTGTCACTGACGAGCATCTCGGCCTTCGCTCAGACAACAGCGCCCCTTCCCGTCGCCATCACCGTCGACGCCGGCAAACCGCAGGAAGAGCTCCGTCCCATCTGGCGGTTCTTCGGGGCGGACGAGCCGAACTACGCGACCATGAAGGATGGGCGAAAGCTGCTCGGCCACCTGGGCGCGCTGAAGCCCAAGAGCGTCTACTTCCGCACCCACAATCTGCTGAACACCGGCGACGGCACCCCCGCCCTGAAGTGGGGCAGCACCAATGTCTATACCGAGGACGCCCAAGGCCGGCCGGTCTACGACTGGACCATCCTGGACCACCTGTTCGACACCTATCTGGCCGCCGGCGTTCGCCCGTATGTCCAGATCGGCTTCATGCCCAAGGCGTTGTCGACCAACCCCGAGCCCTACCAGCACGCCTGGCGGCCGGGCTTCGACTACAACCTGATCAGCGGCGGCTGGGGCTATCCGCCCAAGGACTACGACAAGTGGTCCGAGCTGGCCTACCAGTGGGTGCGCCACTGCATCGAGCGCTACGGCCGGGCCGAGGTCGAGACCTGGTACTTTGAGGTCTGGAACGAGCCGAACGGCCCCGCCTACTGGAAAGGCACGCCGCAGGAGTTCCACAAGCTGCACGACTACGCCATCGCCGGGGTGCGCCGCGCCTTGCCGACGGCGCGGGTGGGCGGACCCGACGTGGCCGGCAGCGGCGGCCAGTTCATGGAGGACTTCCTCACCCACGTTACCGACGGGACCAACTACGCCACCGGGCAGAAAGGCACGCCGACCGATTTTCTGGCCTTCCACGCCAAGGGCTCGCCGAAGTTCGTCGATGGTCACGTCCAGATGGGCATCGCCAACCAGCTGGCCGGCATCGACAAGGGCTTTTCGATGATCGCCGCCCGGCCGGCGCTGAAGGACAAGCCGATCGTCATCGGCGAGTCCGACCCGGAGGGCTGCGCGGCCTGCCAGGGACCCAGCCTCAGCTACCGAAACGGCACGGTCTATTCCAGCTACACGGCCGCCAGCTTCGCGCGCAAGCACGACCTGGCCAAGCGGCGCGGGGTGACCCTGGACGGGGCCCTGACCTGGGCGTTCGAGTTCGAGGACCAGCCCTATTTCGCCGGCTTCCGGCAGCTGTCCAGCAATGGCCTGGACCTGGCCGTGGTCAATGTCTTCCGGATGTTCAGCCTGATGGGTCCGCGCCGCATCGAGGCGGTCAGCTCAGGCCAGATCCCGCTGGACGAGATCATGGCCAAGGGTGTGCGCGGAGCGCCCGACGTCGGGGCCCTGGCCAGCCTGGACAAGAACCGCGTGGCGATCATGGTTTGGAACTATCACGACGACGACGTGCCCGGCCCGGCCGCCGATGTCAGCCTGGACCTGAAGAACCTGCCCAAGGGCTTTTCGGGCGGGAAACTGACCCACTACCGGGTCGATCAGGATCACGGCAACGTCTACGGCGCCTGGCAGCGGATGGGCTCGCCGATGGCGCCGACCAAGGCCCAGTACGACGCGCTGGAAGCGGCCAGCGGCCTGGCCGTCATCGACGGCTCGCCGCCGACCTGGGCCAAGACGGGCGCGACCGTAACCTTCCAGCTACCCCGTCAGGGCGTGTCGCTGCTGGTGCTGGAGCGAAAGCCCTAGAACTCTTCCCACTCGCCCGGACGATTGCTCGGCTGCACCTTCAAGGCGCTGGAGCCCTGGACGTAGCGTTGGCGGAAGCTTTCGCGGGTCGGCGCGGCGGCCGGGCGCGGAGCCGGCGCGGCGGGACGACGCTCGGCGCGGGCCGGCATCTCGTGGACCACCGCCCCGACCTGGAAGCGGCCGATCAGGCGTTCCAGCTCGGCGGCTTCGGTCGAGAGGGCATGGCTGGCGGCGGTCGACTGCTCGACCATCGCCGCGTTCTGCTGGGTGACCTGGTCCATCTGGTTCACCGCCTGGTTCACCTCGGCCAGGCCGACGGCCTGTTCCTTGGACGAGGCGGCGATCTCGCCGACCAGTTCGTTGATCTCGGCCACCTGGGTCAGAATCTGCTCCAGGGTCTCGCCGGTCTCGCCGACCAGCTTCACGCCCTTGCCGACCTCGGCGGTCGAGGCGCTGATCAGGCCCTTGATCTCCTTGGCCGCGTCGGCCGAGCGCTGGGCCAAGGCCCGGACTTCCTGAGCGACCACCGCGAAGCCACGGCCGGCTTCACCGGCGCGGGCGGCTTCGACGCCGGCGTTCAGGGCCAGCAGGTTGGTCTGGAAAGCGATCTCGTCGATGACGCCGATGATCTGGGTGATCGACTGCGAGGACTTCTCGATGCCGCCCATGGCGACGACAGCTTCCTTCACCACCGCGCCGCTGCGTTCGGCGGCGGCCTTGGCGCTGATCGTCACCTGGCGGGCGCGCTCGGCGCCTTCCGAGCTGCGTTTCACCGTGGCGGTGATCTGGTCGAGGGCGGCGGCGGTCTGCTCCAGGCCGGCCGCCTGGCGTTCGGTGCGCTGCGAGAGATCGTCGGCGGCGCCGCTGATCTCGGCGCAGCCGGTGCGGATGCTGCGGGCGGCGTTGAGGATGCCGGCCATGGTGGTCTGCAGGCTCTCAACGGCGGCGTTGAAGTCGCGTGGCATCTTCACCGCATCGCCCTGGAACTCGTCCTCGCGCATGCGCCAGATCAGGTCGCCGTCGACCAGGCGCTCCATGCCCTCGCCCAGCGCGTGGACGGCCTTGGCCTGGGCGGCGGCGAAGGCTTGCGCCTCTTGCTCGTGACGCTGGCGCTGGATTTCGGCGGCGGCGCGTTCGGCCTCCTGCTCGGCCCGGCGGCGCTGGCCATCGGCCAGGTCGTGACGGAAACCGTCCAGGGCGCGGGCGATGGCGCCGATCTCGTCGCCGCCGTCGACGCCGGGGACGGCCTCGTCATAGCGGCCGGCCGACAACTTATCGACCGAGCGAGTCAGGCCCGTCAGCGGCTTCTTGACCAGGGCGGCGCTGGCGAAGAACAGCGCGGCCAGCACGGCGGCAGTGATGACCAGGCCGCCGACGAACAGGATCTTGGCCAGGCGGTCGGCGGGACCGGTGATGGCGGCCACTGGCACGTCCATGACGAGAGCCCAGGTGGTGTTCAGCGCCGGGATCGGCACGGGGCGGACGATACGCGCCATCGGCACGCCATCCTCGACCACGCCCTTGATCTCGACCGCCGCGCCGCCGGCCAGCACGTTCTTGACCTCATCGGCGCCGACATCGGCATAGGCTTGAGTGCGCTTGGACGCGTCGGGGTGGGCGATCCACTTGCCGCTGGGCGACAGCATCATCACCCGGCCGCCGCCCAGGGGCTTCAGCTCGCCCAGGGTCTTGGAGACGCTGTCCAGGGCCATGTCCAGGCCGGCCGCGCCGATGAACTGGCCGTGCGAAAACACCGGATAGACGACCGACGTCATCAGCACCGACTTGCCCGCGACGTCATAGGAATAGGGCTCGACGACCGTCGACTTCCCGGTCTGCTTGGGCACGGCGTAGTACGGCTCGGCGTACTCGTTGCCCTGGTCCAGCGGCTGGAAGATCACCTTGTCGCCGTCGTGCACCCAGTAAGGCGAGAAGTTGCCGGCCTTGTTCGAGCCTGAGGCGGTGTTGCCGGCGAACTCGGCGTCCTTGCCGTCGAAGGCGTTCGGCTCGGCCATGTACCAGCTGCCCAGCACCATCTCCGAGGACTCGGCGTTGGGCTTCAGCATCTGGACGACGGTGGCCCGGTCGCGCAGGCCGGCCTCGTGGGCGGCGCCGATCGAGACGGCCATCGACCGCACGGTCGACTGCACCTTGCCGATGTCGGCCTGCACGCTCTGGATCGCGTCGTCGGCGACGGCGCCGGCGTAGCGGTTGGTCAGGCCCGAGACGATGGTCGCCGTGTGCGACGACACCGCGACCGCCGCGGCGATGAGCAGAAAGCCAATCGCAAGACCGGCGACCAGGATCAGTTTCCAGGCGATGGTCAACCGACGGAACGCTGTCATTTCAAAGGTCTCCGGCCGCGAGCGATGGCGTTAACCATCTCTTCGCGACCGAATCCTAAAGCCCGCGTTAACTACGCCGTAAGCGCGCTGAACTGCGACAATCCGCGCGCCTCAACGGCTTACCTTAGCGCGAGAACCGCGCCTTAACTGGCGCATAGGTGTCCCACACCTGGCCATCACTGACCGACCGCAGCAGCTTGACGTATTCGGCGTGGCTCCAGGCCAGCGGCGTGGCGCTGTCGGTGCCCTCGCCGCGCGTATAGGTGTGGGCGCTGTCGGCCCCGACGCCGTCCCAGACCTGTTCAGGGATCAGCAGGCCGTCATTGGCGAACAGCTCCATGGCCTTGACGTAGGTGTCGCGGATCCTCGTGACCGCCGCCGCGTCCGGCTTGCCCGCGACACCGGCCAGGGCCAGCTCGTAGTGGCCACGCTCGCCGGTGAAGATCGGCCACACCCGGCCGCGCTGGCCCGGCCGCATCTGGTTGTCGGCGCCGTAGTTGGCGCCGGTCTTGGTGTCCTCGCCATAGCCGTCGACGCCGTAGCGGCGGTAGCCCGGGAAGGTCCCGTCGACGCCCGGGAACTTGAAGTCGTAGCGGACGCGGTAGAGGTCCTCGAGCGCCTGATCGTCGATCTTGGGCAGGCTGGCGACAATGGCCGGATCGTCGGCGCGGCGCACGCCGTAGCGAACCAGCTCCAGGAAGCCGGCGTCCAGCATCTTGTCCTCGGGCACGGCCGCCTGGCCGTTGCGCTCCTCGACCGGGCTCTTGTTGTCGGCGTCCTGGTCGCTGTTGAGGCGCAGATAGTAGTGGCCGTCGCCGAACGATCCCTTGGTCGTGACCATGCGGGCCTCGACCTTGCCGGAGTAGTCGTCGGCGGTCTTGCGGTAGGTCTCGGCGGAAGCCTTGTCGCCTGCGGCTTCAGCGATGTCGCCGGCCACGACCAGGCCCGCGATCACGGCGGCGGTCGTCGAGGGCGAGTAGCCGCCCTGCTCTTCCCAGCGCTCCTGCTGGGTGAACGGCGGGGTGATCGTGCTGTGGTTCCAGCCCAGATCGACCTTGCCGCCCTTGACCAGGAAGTCGGCCGCTGGCTTCAGCATCTTGCCGTAGAAGGTCTTGAGGTCGGCGTCGGACAGCCAGCCCAGCTTCCACAGTTTCCAGCCCAGCATGATCGGCATGGCTGTCTGGTCCAGTTGGACGCCAACCCATTCGGGTGTGCCGTCCACGTGCGACTTCTGCAGGAACCAGCCGCCATCGCCCTTGTTGCCGGGTGTCTTTGGGCCGACCTGCACCGTCGGCAGATAGTGGAACGCCGCCAGCGGCGTGTCCTTGTCGCCCAGGGCCGCCAGGGCCATGGCGCACTGGTAGAAGTCGCGCGGCCAGACGGCCTTGTAGCCCGTCGAGGACTGGGTCGCGTCAACCGTGTCGCCCCACGGATTGGACAGCGAGGCGATCAGGGCGCCGGCGTGGGTGCGGTCCTCCTGGACCTTCAGCATCAGGGCCGAGGCTTGCAGCAGCTTGCCGCCGTCCTCCGACGCCTCGCGCAGACGCGGCAGCTCGGTGAGCGATGCCAGATAGTCCTCCCAGCCCACGCGCGCGCCTTCGCCGTTGTAGCGGGCCAGCACCTCGGCATAGCCGGTCTTCAGCGTGGCGGCGGCGCTCGCGTCGGCGGCCTTGGCGTCGGGGCCGAAGCCAATGGCGAAATCGAAGGTGGCTTCCTTGGCCACGGCCGGCAGTTGGCCGGTCAGGACGATCGCGCCCTTGGCCGATGCCGTCGTGGCCTTGAGACCCGCGAGCGCGTCGTTGTCCTTCAGCACGCTGGCCGAGGCCTTGGCGAACGGTTTGGTCCCCTTCAGGCTGAGAAACGCCTTGCCCTCGTAGGCGGTCAGCGCAGAGACCGAGGCGGAACCGACGTCGCCGCCGCCGGTGTTGGCCATGTGCGGCTCCAGCACCAGGGCCGGAGTGACCGGCCCCTTCAGCGCCTTCACCGTCACCCGCACGAACAGGCTGTTGCGGTCCGGGTCGGTGAAGATCCGCTTCTCGATAACGAAGCGACCCTGCTTGTCGGTCGTGGTGATCTTGTAGGCCGGCGACAGCGGACGGCCGGCGGCGTCGACATGCAGATATTCGGTCTTGGACGTGGTGTCCGCGCCCTCCACCGCCAAGCCGCTCGCGGTCTGGACGGCGATGCGCATCTGCTTGATCTGAGCCTCGTGGATCAGGCCGTACATGGTCTCGGTCAGCACGCCGTCGGCGATCGAGAACCAGACCTTGGACACCGCCCCGGTCTTGCCGCCGGCCTTGTAGGCGCCGTCGACATAGGCCTCGTAGGAGGCGCCGACACCGGTCTTGGCGGAATAGGCCCAGGTGGAGGGAGCCGCCTGCGCGGCGCCAGCAGCGAACAGGGCGGCCGAGGCCAGGGCGATGGATTTCAGGCTGCGCATGGCGAGGACCTCGTCAGGCTTGAAGGGAAGAAGGGGTGCGGTCCTGGACCATGAAGGTCGCGGCGGCGGCGATCGCGAAAGCGACCGCGCCCAGGACGAGGGCGTAGATCGCCTCGCCGCTGAAGAAGCTCTTCAGCAGCAGGCCCAGCACCGTCGCCGCCAGCAGCTGCGGGATGACGATGAAGAAATTGAAGATGCCCATGTAGACGCCCATCTTCCGGGCCGGCAGGGCTCCGGCCAGGATCGAGTACGGGGCCGACAGGATCGAGCTCCAGGCGAAACCGACGCCGACCATGCCGATCCACAGCATCCCCGGCTCGCGGATCAGCAGGAACGACAGCAGCCCCATGGCGCCCAGCACCAGGCACACCGCGTGGCTGACCCGGCGGCTGGTGGCCTGGACCATCAGCGGGATGAGCAGCGCCGCCAGGGCCGCGACGCCGTTGTAGATGGCGAACAGCACGCCCACCCAATCCGCGCCGTCGTTATAGGCCTTGGACGTCGCATCGACCGCGTGGAAGTGGACCGCCGCCACCGCCGGGGTCGTGTAGATCCACATGGCGAACAGGCCAAACCACGAGAAGAACTGCACCACCGCCAGTTGGCGCATGGTGCGAGGCATCCGGAAGAAATCCTCCAACACCTCGGAGAAGCCGTTGCGGGTCTTGCCCATGCGCTTGAGCCGCACGCCGACCACGCCCATGACGCCGAACGCGGCCAGCAACGCTGCCAAGACGTAGAGCTCCTTCTCCAGCCTGGCGCCCCAGACGGTCACGGCCAGGGCCGCGCCACCCAGCAGGCCCAGGGCGGCCAGGCCGATATAGGCGTTGACCGACGGCTCGGGCTCCTCATGCGGGTTCCAGCTGGCCTCGGCCCGCTCGGCGGTCTCGAAGGCGTCCAGCTCGCTCGGGCTGTATTCCTTGGTGGTGAAGACAGTCCACATCACCGCCGCCAGCAGCAGCGCGCCGCCGGCATAGAAGGCGATCCGCACGGCGTCGGGGATCTGGCCCGCCGGGGCGGTGTTGGCGACGTGGAACCCGTTGGTCAGGATCCACGGCAGGGCCGAGGCCAGCACCGCGCCCAAGCCGATGAAGAAGCTCTGCATCGCGTAGCCGGTGGCCCGCCGCTCATCGGGCAGGTTGTCGCCGACGAAGGCCCGGAACGGCTCCATGGTGATGTTGATCGAGGCGTCCATCAGCCATAGCGCGCCCGCCGCCACCCACAGGCTCGGCGAGTTGGGCATTACGAACAGCGCCAGCGTCGTGAGGATCGCGCCCCAGAAGAAGTACGGCCGGCGGCGGCCCAGCCGCCCCCAGGTCTTGTCCGAGAGATGGCCGATGATCGGCTGGACCAGCAGGCCCGTGGCCGGCGCGGCGATCCACAGGATCGCCAGGTGGTTCACATCCACGCCCAGGGTCTGGAAGATGCGGCTGGTGTTGGCGTTCTGCAGGCCGAAACCGATCTGGATTCCGAAGAAGCCAAAGCACATGTTCCAGATCTGCAGGAAGTTCAGCCTTTGCCTGGCCATGGATCCTCCGCCCCGCTCCGACCGCCGGTTGCTCCCGGCTGGTTCGCAAGTTTTTTCATAAAACTTCGTGGCAGGCATTTGCGCACGCGCCGCCGCGTGGCGCAACGGAAAATCCAGACTTGCTTGAGGTTATCAGCAAACCCGCGATCATCACTCGCGCTTGAAAATAGCAAAGCTTGCGAAACAGTTTGCAGGAGTTTTCAGAGCAATTTTCACCCCGCCCGACTTGCCAACCCGCTCGAACGGCGCCTTATGGGCCTCTGAAAAAATTTGCAGAAATCTTTGCATTAGGGGCGTTTCGAGTGAGCAAGGGGGCGACGCGACTGGAGGACCTGGCCAAGCTGGCGGGGGTCTCGATCTCGACCGCCTCGCGGGCCCTCAACGACAGTCCCGCCGTCAACAAGCGCACCAAGCAGCTGATCTGGAAGCTGGCGCGCGAGATGGACTACCCCTTCCGCCGCTACATGCCCGCCGGCCCGATCGGGGCCGAGGCGACTATCGCCATCGTCACCCCGCGCGTGCAGAGCCGCGACAGCGGCATGTCGGACCCATTTTTCCAGGAGCTTCTGGCCGGCGTCGGCGAAGCGGCGCGGGAACGGGGATGCGACGTCATTCTCAGCCACATCGCCCCGGCCAATTTCGAGGATCTGTCGGCGGCCATGACCACCAGCCGGGCCGAGGGGGTGATCTTCCTGGGCCAGAGCTCGCTGCACGCGGCCTTCAACCGCCTGGCCGAGACCGAGAACCGCTTCGTGGTCTGGGGCGCGCAGTTCCCGGACCAGAACTATTGCTCGGTCGGCTCGGACAATGTCATGGGCGGCCGCCGCGCCACGCTCCACCTGCAGCGCCTGGGCCGCAAACGCATCGTCTTCCTGGGCGACACCGAGGCGCCGGAAGCCATGCAGCGCCATCGCGGCTATCTCGACGCCCTGGAGCACGCCAAGCTGGGCGTCGATCCTGAGCTGATCGTCCCGGCCCACTTCGAGGTCGAGTCGGCCGAGGCCGCCCTCGACAGCCTGATCCACCACGGCGTGAAGTTCGACGGCGTCGTCGCCGCCTCCGACCTGATCGCGCTGGGCGCCATGCGCGCCCTGAAGCATGCCGGCCTGTCGGTGCCGGGCGACGTCTCGGTCATGGGCTTCGACAACGTGCCCTTCAGCCGATACGCCAGCCCGGCGCTCAGCACAATCGCCCAAGACACGACCAAGGCCGGACGGCTGATGGTGTCCAAGCTGCTCGACAGCGGCGAGCGCGCCAGCCGGTCGGAGCGCGTGCCGACCGACCTGATCATCCGCGAAAGCTGCGGCGGCTAGGCTCGCCGCGCGATCAGACCCGCGCACAGCGGCATCTCGCCTTCGCCGCCCAGGTTGACGCCGTCGACCAGCGCCCAGCCTTCGGGCAGCGACCAGGTCGCCGGCTCGAAGCCCAGGTTGAAGGCCAGCAGCAAAGCGCCCTCGCCTTCCCCGCGCTGGAAGATCAGCAGCGGGCTGTTGGTCTCGACGAAGCTGATCGCGCCGGTGCGCAGGGCCGGATAGGCCTTGCGCAGGGCGATCAGGCGGCGGGCGACGTGCAGGCTCGAGGTCGGGTCGGCATCCTGAGCGTCAACGGCCAGCGGCAGGTGCTCGGGATCGACCGGCAGCCACGGCTCGACACCCGAGAAGCCGGCATTGACCGCACCTGACACCCACGGCATCGGCGTGCGGGCGCCGTCGCGGCCCAGGGTCTGGGGCCAGTTGGCGATGGCTTCGGGGTCCTGCAGGCGCTCGAACGGCACATTGGCCTGAGGCAGGCCCAGCTCCTCGCCCTGGTAGACGAAGACGTTGCCGCGCAGACCCATCAGCAGCAGCAGGCACATCTCGGCGAAGGCCTTGCGGTCGCGCCCCTCGGCCCAGCGCGACACCGCGCGCGGGGCGTCGTGGTTGGAGAAGGTCCAGGACGGCCAGCCCTCCCCGTCCGCGCCCGGCCACATGGCCGCGCCGCGCGGGATCATCTCGCCGGTCAGCTTGTCGGCATAGAGGTAGAGGAAGCCATAGGCGCTGTTCAGGCGGTCCTCGCCGGCCGTGAACAGCTTCATCTCGCGATCGGCGTGGTCGCCGCCGACCTCCGCCACCGAGAACCGGCCGCCCGCCGCGTCGGTCAGCGCCCGCAGGCGGCTGAGGAACTTCGGGATGTCGGCGTGGCTCTGGTTGTGGATCTTGTCCTGGAAATCGAACGGCCGCGTGCGCTTGCCGCCCGGCGGCAGCGGCGGGTTATCGGTGAATGCCGGGTCGTGCATCGAGAAGTTGATGGCGTCGAAGCGGAAGCCATCCACGCCCTTGTCGACCCAGAACTGGGTGACGGCCAGCAGGGCTGCCTGAACCGCCGGATTGTGCAGGTTCAGCTGCGGCTGGCTGCTGAGGAAGTTGTGCATGTAGTACTGGCCGCGGCGGGCGTCCCAGGTCCAGGCGGGACCGCCGAACACCGATTGCCAGTTGCTAGGGGGGCTGCCGTCGATCTTGGCGTCGGCCCAGACGAACCAGTCAGCCTTGGCGTTGGCGCGATCCTGGCGGCTTTCCGTGAACCACGGGTGCTCGTCCGAGGTGTGCGAGAACACCAGGTCGATAATGATCTTCAGGTCCAGGTCATGGGCCTTGGCGATCAGGGCGTCGAAGTCGGCCAGGGTCCCGAAGATCGGATCGACGTCGCGATAGTCCGAGACGTCGTAGCCGAAGTCCTTCATCGGCGAAGTGAAGAATGGCGACAGCCACACCCCGTCCACGCCCAGCGAGGCGATGTGCTCAAGGCGGGCCGTGATCCCCGGCAGGTCGCCAACGCCGTCGCCGTTCGAGTCGGCATAGCTGCGCGGATAGACCTGATAGATGACCGCGCCGCGCCACCATTCGGCGTTCATCGACGTCTCCGCACCGGGGCGAACCAGAACCTGCACTGTCACTATCGTCCCTCGGAAACGCAAATCTTGTAGTCGAGCGGCGCAAGCTCGACGGAATAGCTGCCCGGTGCGACAGCCGTCGCGGCGCATGCGCCGTGCAGCGCCTTCCAGGCGACGGAGCCGTATTCGACCGGGATGTTGGCCTTCAGCGGCTGGTCGCTGGTGTTGAACACCGCCACCAGCTCGGTCTTGTCCAGAATGCGCGAAAACGCCAGTAGCCCCGGCTTGTCGCCGGCGGCGCGGGTCACTTGGCGCCCCTCGCGCAAGGCCAGCGTGGCGACGCGCAGCTTCGAGAGCTCGGCGATGCGCTGGTAGAGCACGCTGTCGGTCTTGAAGGCCGACATCGGCCCCTTGGCGCTCGAGCCGACGAGGCGGTTGTCGTTGTAGCTGGCGACCTGGCTGGGGAACATGTCTTCCCGCGAGTCCGAGTAGTCGCCGTCGCCGGTGAAGCCCTGTTCGTCGCCATAATAGACAGTAGGCACGCCGCGCGCGGTCAGCATCAGGGCGTTGGCCAGGGTGACGCGGGCCAGCAGCTCGTCGTCGCTGATCGCCGGCTTGGCCTTGAGCATGAACCAGCCGATGCGGCCCATGTCGTGATTGCCCAGGAAGGTTGGCAGCTGGCGCGCGGTCGCCTCGCCGCCCTCATAGACGGGATCGGCGGCGAACACCGTGGCCAAGCGGTCCGTACCCGTCCGGCCGATAGCGACGTCGGTCGCGGCCGACTGGAAGGCGAAATCCAGCACCGCCGGCAGCTTGTCGACCTTCACATGCCGCGCCAGGGCGGCCACGTCGGGATCGAACACCTCGCCGAAGATGTGGAAATTCGGGATGCCCCTGGCCTTGGCGCGGGCCAGCATGGCCGGGACGAAGGCCTGCCAGAAGGTGGGCTCGACATGGCGGGCGGTGTCGATGCGGAAGCCGTCGATCCCAAAGTCATCGATCCATCGGCCATAGACCTCGATGAAGCCCGCCACCACGCGGGGGTTCTCGGTGAACACGTCGTCCAGCGTCGCGAAGTCGCCCAGCAGCGAGCTCTCGCCCGCGAAGGTGCTGTCACCCCGGTTGTGATAATAGATCGGGTCGTTCAGCCACTCCGGCTTCTTGGCGTGCTCTTGGCCCGCGGGGACGAAAGGGCTGTAGGCCCAGTCGGTCCGCTTGAGCTTGGAGAAGTCCTTGCCGTCGAAGCCATCATTGATCGGCGCGCCGCTCACGCCGCCCTGGCGGACATACGGATAGTCGGCGACACCGCGATAGGCGCAGCGGCTCTCCGGACACTCGCGGTACTGGATGACGTCGGCCGTGTGGTTCACGACGATGTCCATATAGACCTTCATGCCCCGGGCATGGGCCGCGTCGACCAGGGCCTTGAAGTCGGCCTTGGTCCCGAGATGCGGATCCACGTCGGTGAAGTCGGTGATCCAGTAGCCGTGATGCGCCGCCGACTCGTGGCCCGGCGGCCCCTGCACCGCGCGGTTCTTGAAGATCGGCGCCAGCCACACCGCCGTCGCGCCCAGGCCCTGGATGTAGTCCAGCCGCCGGGTCACGCCCTTCAGATCGCCGCCGTGATAGAAGCCCGCCCGCGTCGGGTCGAAGCCGTCGACCAAGGGACCCAGAGCGGGGCCGCCGTGGTCATTGGTCGCGTCGCCATTCTCGAACCGATCGGGCAGGACGAAATAGATCACCTCGTCCTGCGGCTTGCGCTGCCGGTACGACTGGGGAGCCGCCGACACGGCCGTCGCCAGCGCGCTTACGGCCGTCACGGCCAGCAGCATCTTGCGCCAAGGCGTCAAGGCCGACATCGCTCCCCTCCCGTTGGCGGCGACCTCGGGGATCGCCATTTGCAACTCTTTGCAAGAATTTGCAGAGCCAATCGCAAGTTGTCAATCCAGCTCATTGGCGAGATTTGCGGCGCTTTCGCTACGGAAAGCGCGACCTCAGTGGCGCAAAGAAGCCACATACAGCGCAATTCCGCTGAGGACGCTGAGCTGCAGGTCACCCGTTTGCGATTTTTTGGGTTGATTACAGCCCGTTAATTTGCAGTAGTTTGCACCAACGGCCAGCCGCACGACGTCAAACGCGCAGAGCCGGTCCAGGGAGGGAGACTCGATGAACACCCAATTCTCGCGCCGCCGCGCGTGGCTGATGGCCGGCAGCGCCACGAGCCTGGCGCTGGCATTCGCCATGGCCGGCTCGGCCCACGCCCAAACCGCCGCCCCCGCCGCCCAGGACGACAGCAAGGTCGAAGAGATCGTCGTCACTGGCATCCGCCGCGGCATCGAAGGCGCCATCTCGCTGAAGAAGAGCTCCAGCTCGATCATCGAGGCCGTCTCGGCCGAGGACATCGGCAAGCTGCCCGACGTGTCGATCGCCGAGTCGCTGGCCCGCCTGCCCGGCCTGACCGCCCAGCGCCTGGACGGCCGCGGGCAGGTCATCTCGATCCGGGGCTTGGCGCCTGACTTCACCACCGCCCTGCTGAACGGCCGCGAGCAGGTCTCGACCGGCGACAACCGTGGCGTCGAGTTCGACCAGTATCCGTCGGAACTGCTGAGCGCCGTCGTAGTCTACAAGACCCCGGACGCCGGCCTGATCGGCCAAGGCCTGGCCGGCACCGCCGACATGCGCACCGTCCGCCCGCTGGCCTATGGCAAGCGCGCCCTGGCCATCGGCGCCCGCTACGAGTGGAACGACATCGGCGCGCTGAACGCCGGCACCAAGGCCCACGGCAACCGCCTGTCGATCTCGTACATCGACCAGTTCATGGACGGTAAGCTGGGGATCGCCCTGGGCTACGCCCACATGGAGTCGCCCTACCAGGCCGAACGCTGGAATTCGTGGGGCTATCCCACCGACGCGGCCGGCAACCTGGTGATCGGCGGCGCCAAGCCGTACGTGCAGTCCAGCATGCTGAAGCGCGACGGCGTCATCGGCGTTCTGGAATTCAAGCCGACCGACAATTTCAGCTCGTCGCTGGACGTCTTCTATTCGGAGTTCAAGAACCACCAGATCCAGCGCGGCATCGAATTGCCGCTGGTCTGGGGCGGCGTGCCGCTGACCAACAGCCAGGCCTCGGCCGGCATGGTCACCAGCGGCGCCTTCAACGGCGTCAAGGGCGTGGTCCGCAACGACGGCAACGATCGTGACGCCACGATCAAGTCGGTCGGCTGGAACAACAAGCTGAACGTCGGCGACGACTGGACCCTGGTCAGCGACCTGTCCTACTCGAAGGTCGAGCGCACCGACCAGATCGTCGAGAGCTATGCCGGCACCGGCCGTTCGGGCACGGGCGCGACCGACAACATGACCTTCACGATGAACAGTGACGGCGTGGCGATCTTCAAGTCGACCCTGAACTATGCCGATCCCAACCTGATCAAGCTGACCAGCTCGCAGGGCTGGGGCAGCGACGTCATCGCCGGCGGCCAGGACGGCTATCTGAACCAGCCGACCATCGAGGACGAGCTGAAGGCGGCGCGCTTCTCGGCGACCAAGGCCCTGGATGACGGCCTGTCGTCGTTCGAGGTCGGCTTCAACTACAGCGAACGCTCCAAGGCGCTGGTGAACGACGAGTGGTTCCTGCGCGTGAAGGGTTCGCCCGCCAGCGTCTCGATCCCGCAGTCGGCGATCGTCGGCACCACCTCACTGGCCTTCATCGGCATCGCCGGCATGGTCAGCTACGACCCGTTCGCCCTGATCAAGAACGGGACCTACGACTTGGTCCGCAACCCGAACGCCGACGTGTTGGTCAAGAGCTGGGACGTCGAGGAAAAGGTCGCGGTCGGCTATGTGAAGGCCAATATCGACGCCGCCGTCGGCAGCGTGCCGGTCACCGGCAACTTCGGCTTCCAGATCGTCAGCACCGACCAGAGCTCGACCGCCCTGGGCGCCTCGGGCACCGGCGCGGGCGTGACCCGCGCTAACCTGGCCGGCGGCAAGAAGTATGTCGACTTCCTGCCCAGCGTGAACCTGCAGTTCGCCCTGCCCAACGAGCAGAGCCTGCGCTTCGCCGTCGCCCGCACCCTGGCCCGTCCGCGGATGGACCAGATGCGCGCCAGCAAGACCTTCAGCTACGACCCGGCCAAGGCCGCCAACACCAACATCAACTTCTCGCCGTGGAGCGGCACGGGCGGCAATCCCGAGCTCGAGCCCTGGCGCGCCGACGCCTATGACGTGTCGTACGAGAAGTACTTCGGGCGTCAGGCCTACATCTCGCTGGCCGCCTTCTACAAGGATCTGAAGACCTACGTTTACGACCAGAGCGTGATCTTCGACTTCACCGGCTTCCCGACCGGCGGCGGCAATCCCGCCACGCGCCTGGGACTGGTGACGACCCCGCAGAACGGCAAGGGCGGCGCGCTGAAGGGCGTCGAATTCGCCGCCTCGATGCCAGGCGCGCTGCTGACCCCGTGGCTGGACGGCTTCGGCGCCACTTTCAGCGCCTCGTACACCGACAGCTCGATCCACCCGAACCCCGCCGACAAGGCCACCCCGATCCCGGGCCTGTCCAAGACCGTGGCCAACCTGACCGTCTACTACGAGAAGAACGGCTTCTCGTTCCGGGTCAGCGACCGCTATCGCTCCAAGTTCCTGGGCGAGGTCTCCGGCTTCGGCAACGGCCGTAACTACCGGATGGTCAAGGGCGAGTCCGTGGTCGACAGCCAGATCGGCTACACCTTCAGCGACGGCCCGATGGACGGCCTGTCGCTGCTGGCCCAGGTCAACAACCTGACCAACGAGCCCTTCGTCACCTATCAGAACAACGATCCGCGCCAGGTCATCGACTACCAGAACTACGGCCGCACCTTCCTGGTGGGCCTGAACTACAAGTTCTAAGCGCGTAAGCCTTCCCCAAAGCCTTTGGCGCCCCTGTCGGTCCTGCCCGACAGGGGCTTCTTTTTGCTTTGAGCCGGACTTTAAAAGCTCTCTTTAGAATTGAGCCTGATAGTGCGCGCCCATCAGGGGGAGCGCAGAATGCCGTTCAAGACCATCCGCATCGCCGTCCTGCTGGCCAGCGCCAGCGTGCTGACCGCCTGCGCCAGCCGCGACGAGGTCGCCGCCCTGCGCCAGCCGGCCCTGCCGCCGCTGGCCGTGGCCAAGGCCTCCCCTGCCCGTCCCTACTATCGCAACGTCGCCATCCAGGCGGTCGAAGGCGCGCCCGAGTTCCGCTGGTTCGACGGCGGCGGCGTCATCACCACCCGCCCGACCCGCGCCGAGGTCACCACCGGCCTGAACCAGCACCTGCTGGGCGCCGAGATGCTGGCCCCCACGCGCCTCGACGCCGAGTACATGCTCTACACGACGTTCGAAGAGCTGCGCGGCCCCAACGTCTGGTGGGGAACCGACAAGCTGGCCACGGCCCGCGTGACCTTCCGCCTGGTGCGCTGGCGCACGGGCGAGGTGGTGCGCGAGAAGACCGTCGAGGCCGGCTACAATGTCCACTGGACCGGCGCGACGCCCGAGATCGCCCGCGCGGCCATCGGCGGCGCCCTGGTCGGCATCGGCCTGGGCTACTACGTCAATCAGAACCACATCGTCGACATCTACGACGCCCCGATCGCCGGCGCGATCGGTGGCCTGGAAGCCGCCAGCATCGGCGGTCCGCGCCAGTGGGGCCCGGGCTTCGCCAGCGCCTTCACCGCCGCCGTCGCCACCGGCACGGCCGCCGGCCGCTTCCAGGACCTTGAGGCCATGCTGGCCGGCGGCGCGATCGGCGCAGCTGGCGCGGCGGCGGGTCCCGTCCCCGTCCAGCGGCAGATCTCCTCGAACGGCGAGATCACCTCCGCCTTCAACGGCACGGCGCGCCGCGCCGCCGCCACGCGCGGCCTGATGGCCCTGGCGTTCGACATGTTCATGAACGACCTCAGCCGCGACGGCTCGGTGATCTACAAGACCGCCGTCTCGTGCCGCGCCCTGAACGGCGACGCCGGCCGCGGCCCCTACCTGGCCGAGACCGCCAACGCCTATGCCGTCGACTGCCCCGGCGCGCGCTACAACGACGCCAAGACCGCCAAGGCCTATCCGAGCCAGTTCTAGGGCTTCTCCAGCCGCTCGGCCGCGCGGCGTTTGACCACGCGGAACAGCAGCGGCAGCAGCTCCCAGCTGAACGCCCCGATCACGAAGCCGAACAGATAGGCTTCGCGCATCGGCGCCCAGGGGATCACAGGCAGGGCCGCCTTGACGAAGAACGCGGCCAGGATCACGGCCGAGGCCGTCGCGCAGGCCAGACGGATGGTCAGCTCGCGCAGGTTCACACGCTCAGCCGGGCTTAAGGCGCCGATCTGCACCAGCCCATAGACGGCCACGCCGCCCAGTGCGCCCACGATCGCGCGCAGGCGGTCGGGATCGATGTCCATCGCGGCCTCCTAAGCCCGGGATCTTGGGATGACGGCGTCGGGATGTTCCGGTCTGCATCGCTGCCGCGACGGCGCCCGGAACGTCCCCGCCGTTAAGAAATGTGCCTATGCGCGGCCCAAGAGTCGATCGGCTCCGAGGCCGCATACGTCCGGTTCTGACGCCGACGCAGCGCGATCATGTTTCCATAGGGAATTGGAACAAAATAAGAACATTTGATGCGAAAATGCGGACCATCAGAGATAAAATATTGAATTCATTGGATTTTGGTAGGCCTGGAGGGACTCGAACCCCCAACCAGACCGTTATGAGCGGTCGGCTCTAACCATTGAGCTACAGGCCCGCGCGAATACGGTTGAGCGTACGCGAGAGCCGGCGAATAACATGAGCCGAACGCGGCTTAAAGCTCCGGTTCAGGTTGGGGCTGTCACCAAGGAACCATAGCGGTTCGGCGACGCTTCCCTGCGCTGGCCCGCCCTGGAGAAAGAACGATGACCAACACCGCTCGCCGCCTGCCTTCGATCGTCTTGCCCGCCCTGATCGGCGGCGCTCTGCTGATGGGCGCGGCCGCTCCGGCCCTGGCCCAGACCTCGACCGACGCGGCCTTCAAGGCCACGACCTTCAGCCTGTCGGCCTATGGCGAGACCCGCGTGGCGCCGGACATGGCCACCATCAATCTGGGCGTCCAGACCGATGCGCCGACCGCCGCCGAGGCCCTGAAGGCCAACGGGACGCGGATGAACCAGGTGATGGCCGCCCTGAAGAAGGCCGGGATCGCCGAGCGCGACATACAGACTTCGAACCTGAACCTGAACGCCCAATACGCCTATGAGCAGAACCAGCCGCCGAAGCTGACCGGCTACCAAGCTTCGAACCAGGTAACGATTACCGTCCGCGACCTGTCGAAGCTGGGCGCGGCGGTGGACGCCACGGTCAATGCCGGCGCCAACACCGTCAACGGCATCAGCTTTGGCCTGGTGAACCCGCAGGCCGCCGAGGACGCCGCCCGCCTGGAGGCCGTGAAGGCCCTGCAGGCCAAGGCCGAGCTGTACGGCCGCGCCACGGGCTACAAGACCGTGCGCCTGGTCAATCTGAGCGAAGGCGGCGGCTATATGCCCGCGCCGCCGCCGATGCCGATGATGGCGTTCGCCGGCAAGCGCGAGATGGCCGACTCGACCAGCATCGCCGGCGGCGAGCTGAAGGTCCGCATCGACGTCAGCGCGGTCTACGAAGTCTCGAAGTAAGCCCTGCCTAGCAGGCACGAAAAAGCCGCCGTCGGGACATCCCGCCGGCGGCTTTGATGTTTCAGCCTAGAAGCCGGCCTTCTTGAAGGCCCGCTCGACCCGGTCCTTGATCTCCAGCCCCGGCAGGGCGCGCTCGCCCTCCATGACCGCGACATAGGTCAGGTTCCGCGCCGGCTTGCCCGCGCCGGTCGGCACCGGGCCGATCGACCAGCCGACGGTGTTGGCTTCGGCGGCCGGGCTGGGGCAGCTGATGAAGCGGGCGGGCTTGCCCAGGCTGGCCTTCAGCAGGGTCTCGGCCGTGGTCTGATTGCCGTCGCAGTCGGGCAGGTTCCGCGAGCAGGTGACATAGCCGCCGCCGCGCCAGACCAGCTTGCCGTCGGCGTCGGCGATGACCACGCAGGTCGAGGGCGAGCCGATCGACTTGCCGACAGCCTGGGTCAGGATGCTCTCGTCGACGCCTTCCGGCAGCTTGCCCGAGCAGGCCGACAGGCCGAGAGCCGCCAGGCCAACCAGCGCTACGCGCCGCATCAGGCCGCCTTCTTGATCTGGTTGCCGTCTTCCAGCAGCACGACGGTCGGGGCGTAGTTGCGCGCCTCTTCCGCGGCCATCTGGCAGTAGGTGACGACGATGACGAGGTCGTTCTTCTGCACCAGGCGGGCGGCGGCGCCGTTGACGCCGATCACCTTCGAGCCGCGCGGGGCCTCGATGGCGTAGGTGGTGAAGCGCGCGCCGTTGGTGATGTTCAGCACGTCGACCTGCTCGTTCGGCAGGATGCCCGAGGCGTCCAGCAGGTCGCGATCGATGGCGATCGAGCCTTCATAGTCGAGGTCGGCCTGGGTCACCGTGGCGCGGTGCAGCTTGGCCTTGAGCATGGTGAGCAGCATGGCGGGGAAGCCTATCCCTTTGAATGGTTTGGGGTCTTCCGGACCGCCACACACAAGGCCCGTGAATACATGTCACGCATATAGCATGAAGCTTTCGCGGTTCAATCGCACTGCAACATGGCGACAAAGGTTAACACCGCGACTTTTTCGCGCTAGGGTTTCGCCGAACGCGGTTCGGTGGGGGAAACCATGCGTCACGGAAAATGGCTGGCGACGGCGGGAGCCGTCGCCGCGACCCTGGTCGCGGGGGCGACCTGGATCACCACAAGCAAGGCCCAGACACGGGACGCCACAGGCGCGCCGATCCCTGGCGCCGCCGCGCCGCGTCCGGTCCTTCGGCCCGGTGTCGCGACCTTCGTGGCCCCGCCGCGCAATCGCGTGGACTGGCAGGGCGCGGTCGGCGGCCTGCGGCAGTCGGGCGGTCTGGGCGAAAACCTGGGCGGCAATCTGAATCGCCAGCAGGTCGACATCACCGCCGTGCCGATCCTGCTGCCGACGGACGCCAAGCTGGCCGGCAACGCGCGGATCTACAGCTTCGGCGACTACTACACGATCACGGCCGACACGGCCGGCGGCGGGGTGTCGTTCAGCGGCACGACGACCACCGTACCCATGCCGGCGACCAAGCCGCTGAAGATCGACAGCGGCCCTGAGCAGCTGACCGTCCAGCGCACGGTCGACGGCCAGCTGGCCAGCTTCGTGCGCTACGGCGTGCTCTACACGGTGGAGATCCGCTGCGACGCGCCCAGCGACCCACGCTGTGTCGACGACAACTACGTGCTGGGCCTCGTCGGCAAGACCACGGCCGTGGTGATGGGCAAGGCCGCGCGGCAGGCCGCCGGGCTGGGAGGTTGATCATGCGAGTCTCCCCGCTCCTTCTGGTCGCCGCCCTGGCGCTGGCCCCGCTGGCCGCCTGCGACGACACCACCAAGACCCCGGCGACCGGCGAGACGCCCAAGCCACCCTCGCCCGAGCCCGGTCCTCCGACGCCGGATGACTCGCCCGCCGATGGCGGGGCCGAGCAGCCGTCCAGCGAGCCGGTGCCGCCCAGCCCCGATCCCGCCCCGCAGCCGGCCGAACCGCCCGCGCCCTCGCCGGTGAGCTTCGACCATGCGCCGGCCGGAGCGATCCCCGCCGGCCAGGGTCCGGGCTATCTGGACCGCACGGTCTGGTCGCCCAAGATGTGCTGGCCGATGCAGGAGGCCGGCTTCCCCAACTCGCAGGTCTATGGCCCCGGCGGCGGCATGGGTCCTGCCGGCAAGCCCAGCCAGTGCGACACCTTGAACTACACCCTGCCGTGGCACGACACCTTCTGCGAGGCGCGCTCGCGCGCGAACCCGCTGTGCGCGGGGGCCGGCACGGGCCACCAGGGCCAGGACATCCGTCCGGCCACCTGCAAGAAGAACGAGCACTGGGCCGTGGCCGCCGAGGCCGGCACCATCACCGACATCGGGACCTACACCGTCACCCTCGTGGCCAAGGCCGCGCCGCACTACACCTACCGCTACCTGCACATGCAGATGTCGACCCTGGCGGTGAAGGAAGGCGACAACGTCGCCGTCGGCCAGAAGCTGGGCAAGGTGTCCAACGACTTCGGCGGCACGCCCACGACGATCCACCTGCACTTCGAGCTGCGGGCGGGGGTCAGCGGCACGACGTCTGACGGCAAGGCGGTGGCGCTGCACACCTTCCTGCCGCCGTATCTGAGCCTGGCCGAAGCCTATCAGCGCAAGCTGGATGGCAAGGCCTGCGGGAGCTAGCGCTCCCGCGTCGCTGACCGATAGGCTCTTGGAGTCGTACCAACCTCGTCCTTGAAGGCGCGGTTGAACGGCCCGATGGAGGCGAAGCCGCAGTCGAAGGCGATCTCCAGGATCGAGCGCCGCTCATCCGGACTGGCCAGCAGCGCCTTGGCGCGGGCGATCCGGTGATGGTTGATCCAGCGATTGAAGTTGGCAAAGCCCAAGGCGGCGATGCTTTGCGAGACCCGGTACTCCGGCTCGCCCAAGCGCGCCGCGACGTCGGCGATCTTCAGCTCGGGCCGGGTGTCGATGGCCTCGTCGGCCAGCAGCCGTTTGAGGCGCTCGGCCAGGCGGGCGTCGTCGTCGGTCGGGGCGCGGCGAGCCGCTTTCGCCGCCAGCGGGTGACCTTGCCGGAACCATACCGCGGCAAGGATGGCCACCAGTCCCACGACCGCGCAAATGGCCTTGACCAGATTGTCCTGGGCGGCGTCGGTCGAGGCCCTCAGCCCCAGGATCGAGGCCGCCACCAGGACGGCATTGACCGCGACGAAGACGAACCGGAACCGCTTCTCGACAACCGGCAGGTCGCGCACGTAGCGCTGGAAGGGCTCGACGAAGGTCAGCAGTAGAGCCGCCGAGCCGCTGAGAGCATAGACATTGTCGGCAACGCGCCCGACGGCGCCTCCGGCCGGCGCCAGGACCGCCAGGCCGCCGCTGATCGCCACGACCAGGGCGACGACATTCGCCCATCGAGCGTCTCGCTCCGCCGGATCGAACAGGGCGCGGGCGACCAGCCAGGCCCAGCCGCAAGCCCCGACGCCGATGGCCGAGAACGCCGTCCCGAGGTGGCCGCCGACAAAGCGGGCGAGGAAATAGCAGACGAAGGACACCGTCGCGATCGCCACGCAGACCTGCAGCCGTCCGCGCGGCCGCCAGGGCCGCAGGCCCGCGATCGAAGCGCCGGATGTCGTGGCCAGGGTCATGAGCCGAACCTGCCTCAGCTTTCCGAAAATATCTCTAGCCGAATTCCAAATCGGCGAGACCCCGCGCTCGCGTCGCCGCCATCCCTGCCGTCGGCCTCAGTCCGGAGGTCGTGTCAGGAGCTTCCATGTCGTCCCTATCGTTTCCCCAGAAGGCCCTGCGGGGGGCCAGCGTGCTCTGGTTCGTCGTCGCGGCCGTCGGCCAACTCGCCTTCATCGGCTTTATCCTGGCCTTCTATGGCGTGCGCACGGCGACCGGGAACTTCGCCGGCTGGAACGACAAGCCGCTGATCGACGGCTACATCAAGGGCGACGACCTGGGCAACGCCGTCTTCGCCGCCCACGTCCTGCTGGCCTCGGTGGTGACGCTGTGCGGCCTGATGCAGCTGGTCCCCGCCCTGCGCCGCAAGTGGCCTCGCCTGCACCGCTGGAGCGGCCGGACCTTCATGGTCATCGCCCTGTTCATGGCGCTGAGCGGCGTCTGGCTGGCGGTGGTGCGCGGCACCTACCTGTCGGTGATCTCGGCGGTCGCGATCCTGATCAACGCCGTGTTGATCCTGGTCTTCGTGGTCCTGGCCTGGCGGCACGCGATCAAGCGTCGGTTCGAGCAGCATCGCCGCTGGGCCATGCGAACCTTCATGGTCGTCAGCGGCGTCTGGTTCCTGCGGGTCGGCATCATGGGTTGGGTCCTGATCAACCGCGGCCCGGCAGGCATGAGCAAGGACATGTCCGGCCCCGCCGACATCGTCATGACCTTCGGCAGCTACCTGATCCCGCTGGCGATCCTAGAGCTGTACGAGGCCGCCAAGCGGAGCGACAGCAGCGCCCTGAAGGCCCTGACAGCGGCCGTGCTTGCCGTGGCCGCCGCCTACACGGCGGCGGGCGTCTTCGGCACCATCGCCTTCATGTGGGGGCCCTACCTCTAGGCGCCCACCGCGCTCTTCAGAAACGCCGTCATGTCGGCCAGCAAGGTCGCCTTGCGCCGGAACGGCCGGGACAGGGCCAGCACCGTCCCGGCGTGGTCGAGGCCGTCATAGTGGCGCTCCTCCACCTTCGCGCCCGCTTCGCGCAGAGCCGCCGCCAGCTTGCGGGTGTTGCGCGGATAGACGGTGGTGTCCTTGTCGCCCGTGGCCAGGAACGCCGGCGGGGCGTCGGCGCGGGCGTAGCGGGTCGGCTGGGTCGCCTGGAGGTCAGCGGCCTCGCCAAACGTCCGCTGCGTGATCGGCCCGTCCAGCGGCAGGAAGGCATAGGGACCCGACAGCCCCGCGAAGGCCTTGACCGCGCCAGGCGCGACGCCGGCCGCCGCCAGGTATCGCGGGTCCAGGGCCAGCATGGCGGCGTTGTAGGCGCCCGCCGAATGGCCGACGAGAACGAGGCGCTTGGGATCACCGCCCAACTCGGCGGCATGATCGATCGCCCAGCGGACGGCCTGCGCACAGTCGTCCAAGAAGCTCGGGAAACGCACCTCCGGATACAGCCGATAGTCCGGGACGATGGTCAGGAAGCCCTGGGCGGCCAAGGCCCGCGCGGCCCAGCCATAGTCCTGGCGGCGGCCGCTGTCCCAGGATCCGCCGTAGAAGAACACCGCCACCGGCGCCGCGCCGTGAGCGGCCGGCGGCGCGTAGACATCGATCCCGCCACGAGGACCGGCGGCGTAGCGCGAGCCGCGCCCCTCGACCTTGGCGGCGTCCTTGGGCGTGAGGGTCGCGAAGAGCGACAGCGGCGAGCAGGCCGAGGTCAGCAGCGCCGCCAGCGCGGCAAGGCCCGCGCGCCGGGTGGTCACAGCTTGAACGCGCCGCTCTCGATCTTGGCGTGCAGGGCCTTGGTGATCTTCACATAGCCCTTGGCCGGATCGCGGAAGTACAGCGGGTCCTTGGTCTTGGCCGGGTCGAAACCCTCATTGACCAGGTCCATCTTGCGGTACTTGAAGGTGCCCGTGGTCTCGATCGCCTTCTGCAGGCGCACGAAGATCGGGCGGGCATAGGTCGGCAACTGCTCGTCGACATGCTTGGCGAAGGCGACCATGTCGAATTCACCCTCGACGACCAGCGAGGCCATGCCGGCCTTGCCGTCCAGATCGCCGACCGGAACGCCATAGACGTTGACTTCCAGCACGCCCTCGAAGCTGGCGATACGCTCGGATACCTCGCTGGTGGCGACGTTCTCGCCCTTCCAGCGGAAGGTGTCGCCGATGCGGTCGACGAAATAGATGTAGCCGTCGCTATCGACCTTCATCAGGTCGCCGGTGCGGAACCAGGCGTCGCCTTTGGAAAAGACGTCGTGCAGGACCTTCTTCTCGGTGGCGGCCTTGTCGGCATAGCCGGTGTAGTTCGAGCGGGCGTCGCTGCCGATATGGCCGATGCACTCGCCGACCTCGCCAGGCGCCACCTCGATGCAGCAGCCATTGGCGCTGCGGACCGGGGTCTCGCTCTCGACGTCGAACTTCACGATCCGGATGTTGAACTTCTTCTTCAGATAGCCCGGGATCCGGCCGATCGCGCCGCGGCGGCCATCGAAGTTGAACAGCGAGACATTGCCTTCCGTCGCACCGTAGAACTCCAGCACCTCGCCGACCTTGAAGCGGTCCAGCATCTCGTTCCAAACGTCGGGACGCAGGCCGTTGCCGAAGATCATCCGCAGCTTGTGGGCGCGCTCCAGCTCGTGCGGCGGCTGGTTGGCCAGGTAGCGGCACAGCTCGCCGATATAGACGAACATCGTGCAGTTCTCGTTCACGACGTCGGGCCAGAAGTGGGTGGCCGAGAACTTCTTGCGCAGCACGATCGAGCCGCCGTTCAGCAGGCCCGCGCCCAGGGCGCAGAGGCCACCTGTGGCGTGGTACAGCGGCAGGGTGACGTAGATGCGGTCGTTCTGGTTGGCCCCGGTCGAGCCGGCGAAGCCGCGCATATAGAGCTGGGCGCGCATGTGGGTAATGCGCGCGGCCTTGGGCAGGCCCGTCGTGCCGCTGGTGAAGATGTAGAGCGCGGTGTCCTTAGCGACGATGCCGTCGCGGGCCGTCTCGCGGTCGGGACGCAACTGGCTGCAGCTCTTCAGCGCCTTGACCAAGTCGCGCTGTTCGCCGTGGACGGGACCCAGCACCCACTGGTGCATATGTCGCTGCAACTGGCCCTTCACGTCCTCGAAGCACGGCGAGGTCTCGGGGTCGACGATGCAGTGCATGGCCTGGGAGATGTTCAGACAGTGCGCCAGCGCCGCGCCGGTCAGCTGGTTGTTGATCAGGGCCGTGGCCACGCCGACCTTCGACAGGCCGTACCAGATGGCCATGTATTCCAGCCGGTTGGGCATGAAGAGCGCCACGGTCTGGCCGCGCGTCAGCCCCTGCCCCTTGGCCCAGTGGGCGTAGCGGTTGGCGATGGCGTCCAGCTCGGCATAGGTGACGGTCTTGCCTTCGAACGTGATCGCCTGGCGATCGCGCCACTTGTCGACCGCGGCCTCGAGGTCGTCGCAGATCAGGTTCGGGCTGTCGGGAGCAATGGACTTAACGCGCTTCAGCGTCCGGGACAGTCCCTTCAGGAACTTGATCTCCCGCTTGATCTTCTGACGCAAACGCATTCGTGCTCTCCCTTCAAACAACCATTGGAGAGCGCCGCGCGACGGGTCAAGACGCCGAGTGCTGCATCGCAAACCTTTCAGCGTTCTCGCAGAAAAGCTGGACTAGTCGGGAACCCGGAACCGCACCTCGCCACGCTTGGAGTCGATGGCGACTGTCTGGAATTTCTTCAGGATATCAATGCCGATGACGACAGCGGGCTCATCCCGAAAGCCCCAGTAGTCGAAGGTGTGAACCTGACCGATCAACAGTGGAATGTTCCGTAACGTCAGCTTTCCCAGCATCAAACGCGACACCACCGTCGCCCTCGCCGACAAGATCTGACCGGTCACGCTGCGCAGCTGCGTGTCGGAAAGTTCGCCCACGATCGCCTTGCCTTCGCGCGCCGCCTCCAGCAGCGGCAGGTTGCCCACCGTGGTGGTCGAACCGGTGTCGAGGAAGGCGATCAGGCGCTGGTCGGGGATGAAGGCGTCGATCAGCATCAGGCCGCTGCGGGTCAGGCGCGACTTCACCGCGACGGTCTGGCTGTCGGCCAGCGGCAAGCCCTCGCCCACCGCCATCTTGTGGCGCTGGAAATCGAGCAGCAGGCTGGCCCGGCCCAGCCACTCCAGGCCCAGAACGCCGTCCATGCGCAGCAGCGATCGCGGCAGGACCGACACCGCCATGTTCGAACGCGAGCGTTTGCCGACCGTCAGGCTCTGGACCCGCGCGGTCGCGACCGACTGGACGCCGGCAATGCTGTGCAGCTTGTTGGAGCCCGTCCGGACCAGGCCCAGTTGGTCGGCGAGTTCGGTGGCGATCACCGAACTGCTGGCGCCGGTATCGACCAGGAAGTCGAACGGCCCCTGCCCGTTCACATACGCCTTCACCGTCAGGCGCTGCGCCGTGTCGAGATATTTCAGGGGATCGGGCGCGTCGCTGGCCTGGCCGAACGCCGCCTCGGGCGCGATGGCTCCGGCGGCGATCAGTCCCATCACGGCGCGACGCTCTATGTCGTCCATACACGTCCTCCCCGAGGGAGGACGCTATACGGCGGCGTGACCCGGCGCCAGATAGCGCCGTTCACTGAGCGATTGGATCAGCCCGCGGCGAGACGACGCTGGTCGTCGCGGGCGGCCTTCAGCTTCTCGGCCACCAGGAAGGCCAGCTCCAGGGCCTGCTCGCCGTTCAGACGCGGGTCGCAGTGGGTGTGATAGCGGTCGGCGAGATCCGTCTCCGAGACCGCGCGGGCGCCGCCCAGGCATTCGGTGACGTTCTGGCCGGTCATCTCCAGGTGAACGCCGCCGGGGTGCACGCCCTCGGCCTGGGCGATCTCCACGAAGCTCTTCACTTCACTGAGGATGCGGTCGAACGGACGGGTCTTGTAGCCGGTCGAGGCCTTCAGCGTGTTGCCATGCATCGGGTCGGTGGCCCAGACCACCGAACGGCCGGCGGCCTTGGTGGCCTTCATCAGGCGCGGCAGGCGGTCGGCGATCTTGTCCGAGCCGAAGCGGCCATACAGCGTCAGGCGGCCGGGCTCGTTGTTGGGGTTCAAGACGTCGATCAGGCGCAGGAGGTCGTCGCCCTCCATGGTCGGGCCGCACTTCAGGCCGATCGGGTTCTTCACGCCCTTCATGAACTCGATGTGCGCGCCGTCCAGCTGGCGGGTGCGCTCGCCGATCCACAGCAGGTGGGCGCTGGTGTCGTACCAGTCGCCCGAGGTGCTATCGACGCGGGTCATGGCTTCCTCGAAGCCCAGCAGCAGGGCTTCGTGGCTGGTGAAGAATTCCACCTGGTGCATGCCCGGATGGCTCTGGGGCGTGACGCCGATGGCGGCCATGAAGGCCAGGCTCTCGGTGATCTTGTCCGACAGCTCGCGGTAGCGCGCGCCCTGCGGGCTGTCGCCGACGAAGCCCAGGGTCCAGCGGTGGATGTTGTGCAGGTCGGCATAGCCGCCGTTGGCGAAGGCGCGCAGCAGGTTCAGCGTCGAGGCCGACTGGCCATAGGCCTTCAGCAGGCGGTCCGGGTCCGGCACGCGCTCCTCGGCGGTGAAGTCCATGCCGTTGATGATGTCGCCGCGATACGACGGCAGGGTCTCGTCGCCGATCGTCTCGATAGGCTCGGAGCGCGGCTTAGCGAACTGGCCGGCGATGCGGCCCACCTTCACCACCGGCTTGCCGCCGGCGAAGGTCAGCACCACCGCCATCTGCAGGATCAGGCGGAAGGTGTCGCGGATGTTGTCCGCGTGGAATTCCTTGAAGCTCTCGGCGCAGTCGCCGCCTTGCAGCAGGAAGGCGCGGCCTTCGGCGACATCGCCCAGCAGGCTCTTAAGCCGGCGCGCTTCACCGGCAAAGACCAGTGGCGGCATCTGGCGCAGCGTCTGCTCAACCCGTTCCACCGCGCCCATGTCCGGATAGTCGGTGGGCATGTGCTTGGCGGGTTTGGCTCTCCAGGTCGCGGGGGTCCAGCGGGTGGTCATGACAGGCTCGATAACTGAAGGGGCGGCGTAGATACCGCGAAAGGGACGAAAAGGCAAAATCGTGCGGGACGATACCGCAGACCCGCCCGAAGTGGAAAATTCGTTGCGACGCTACTCGGATGCCGCGCTCGTTTTTTGCGCGATGCCGCAAGCGATGGCGGCAATGACGCCCAGCGCCATCCACCACTCCTGCCAGACGCCGAAGCTGACGCCGCCAATGACCAGGAAGGCCGTCAGGGTCGCGGCGGCCATCGCGCCGTCGCGGCGGTTCACCCCTACCCAGCCGACGATGCGGTACAGGATCCAGGCGAAGAACGCCGCCGCCAGGGCCGCGCCGACCGAGCCCAGCTCCAGCCACAGCTGCAGAGCGGCGTTGTGGGTGTGCAGCGGGATGCCCGGGAAGGTGCGAGCGGCGTCGAAACCCCAGCCGCGCAGGGCGTGGTCGACGGTCAGGTTGGCGGAATAGGCCCAGATGTTCAGGCGCGCGTCCCAGGACGGCGGGGCCAGCACATGCAGCCAGGCGAACAGGCCCGAGCGCACGGCCCACAGGATGGCCATCGGCGCGAAGATGAAGATCGCCGAGACGATCGGGATCATGGCGCGCACGAACGGCTTGCCGACCAGCCGCACGCCCAGCCAGGCCGCGCTCGCCAGCAACATGGCCGCGATCGGCGCATCGGCGCCGGTCAGGTGCGCGCCGACCAGGATCATCAGGGCGGTCAGGGCGATCAGGATGTTGCGTCCCCGGAACTTCCAGGCGTCCAGCAGGCGCACCATCGGCCAGAACAGCAGCACCATGGTGTAGGTCCCCATCGAGACCTTCACCATCGCGATGTCGGGCCTGACCGGATCGCCGGTCAGCTTGCGCAAGGCCTGATAGAGGGCGGCCTTCGACACGCCGTCCAGGAAGGTGACCAGGGCCAGCAGGATCACGCCGACCACCATCACCCGGCTGGCCAGGCGGGCCGAGCGCGTGGACATCCCACCCAGCGCGGCATAGGCGGCCGCATAGAGACCAAGCTCCAGCACCAGCTTGAGGATCGTCAGGTCCTCGAGGTCCTTGCTGCGCTTGAAGTCGCCCCAGTGCGGCGCGGCCGGGCTCCAGGCCAGGCTGATCGCCGCCCACAGCACCAGCGCCAGCAGGGCGAACATCGGCAGCACCGGCGGCCGCGAGCGCGCCAGGCCCGGCGTCGCCAGCAGGCCGACCAAGGTCAGCACCGTGGCTGATCCCAGCGGCGCCAGGTAGCCGACCAACGGCGTCATCACCATCAGAAAGACGGCCAGGCCCCCCAGCCAGCGCGTCCGTTGTTCGCCCCCCCCAAAAACACCGGGCAAAGTGTTAGGTTGGGTCATCCAACCCCGCCGACTTCGACCGGGACGTACTTCTCGCGCATCGTGACCAGTTCTTCGGCCAGGGTCGGGTGCACCGCGCAGGTCGAGTCCCACTGCGGCTTGGTCACGCCCATCTTCACGGCGATGGCGGCCATCTGGATGATCTCGGGCGAGTCCGGACCCACCACGTGGACGCCGACCACCTTCTGGTCGTCCTGCTTGACCACGATCTTCATCAGGCAGCGCTCCTGGCCGCCATAGAAGGTGATCTTCATCGGGCGGAACACGGCGCGATAGATGTCGACCGCGCCGAAGGCGTGACGCGCCTGCGCTTCGGTCATGCCCACCGAACCGACGGGCGGCTGAGAGAACACCGCCGAGGCGACCATCTCGTGATCGAAGCTCGTCGGGTTGTCGTAAAACTCGGTCTGGGCGAAGGCCGCGCCTTCGCGGATGGCCACCGGCGTCAGGTTGATGCGGTCGGTGACGTCGCCGACGGCCCAGATGCTGGGGACGTTGGTCTTGGAGAATTCGTCAACGGCGATCGCGCCCTTGTCGTTCAGCTTCACGCCGGCCTTCTCCAGACCCAGGCCCTGGACATAAGGCTCGCGGCCCGTGGCGAACATCACCGCCTCGGTCTCGAAGGTCAGATCGCTGGTCAGGGTGCTGAGCAGCGTGCCGTCTTCTTGCTTCTCGATCGAGGTGTGCGAGCAGCCCAGCACCACCTTGATGCCCTTCTTGCCCAGCTCGTCGGCTAGGTGCGAGCGGACGTCGTCGTCGAAGCCGCGCAGGATGTTGGCCCCGCGATAGAGCAGCGTGGTCTGCACGCCCAGGCCGGCGAAGATGCCGGCGAACTCGACGGCGATGTAGCCGCCGCCGACGACCATGATGCTCTTCGGCAGCTTGGGCAGATGGAACGCCTCGTCCGAGGTGATGCCCAGCTCCGCGCCCGGGAACTCGGGCTTCACGGGGCGGCCGCCGGTGGCGATCAGGATCTTCTTGGCCGTGTAGGTCCCGGCGTCCTTGCTGCCCTCCTTGGGCAGCACCTCGACGGTGTGGGCGTCGACGACCTGGGCGCGACCGTGCAGCAGGTTGGCGCCGGCCTTCTGCAGGTTGGTGACGTAGATGCCCGACAGGCGGGCGATCTCGACGTCCTTGTCGTGGATGAAGCCCTTCCAGTCGAACTGGGCGTTCTCGATGGCCCAGCCATAGCCCTTGGCCGTCTTCAGCTGGCTGGTGACCTCGCTGGCATAGACCATGAACTTCTTGGGCACGCAGCCGCGGATCACGCAGGTGCCGCCGACCCGATACTCCTCGGCCACGCCGACCTTGGCGCCGCTCATGGCCGCCACACGCGCCGCGCGCACGCCGCCCGAGCCGGCGCCGATGACGAAGAGATCGTAGTCGTAGTCAGCCATCACCGGCCTCCTGGTCGCTTAAGCTTGTCGGCGCTGTATGTAGGACGTCAGGGAACGAGGCGCACCACACCCTGGTCGGTTCCGATCAACGCTTCATCGGCCAGGTCCAGGAACAGGCCGTGATCGACCACGCCCGTGATGCTCTTCAGCGCCGCCGCCAGGGCCGCCGGATCGGCGATCACACCCGAGGCCATGTCGTAGATCAGGTTGCCGCCGTCGGTGACCACCATGCCCCGGTCGGCCTGGCGCAGGCGCGGCGGCGGCAGGTCGAACTCGGCGGCGATGTCGGCCAGGCGCCAGCTGGTGTGGACGTGGCCGAAGCGGACCACCTCGATCGGCAGCGGGAACTTGCCCAGGGCGTCGACCTTCTTGGCCGCGTCGGCGATGACGACGCAGCGGTTGGAGGCTTCCCAGACCAGCTTCTCGCGTAGCAGGGCCGCGCCGCCGCCCTTGATCAGGGACAGGCCCGGACCGACCTCGTCGGCGCCGTCCACGGTTAGGTCGATCGACTTCACATCGTCCAGCGCCGCCAGCGGGATGCCCAGTTCACGCGCCAGCGCAGCCGTGGCCTCAGAGGTCGGCACGCCACGGATGTCCTTCAGGCCGCGCGCGGCCAGCGCCTTGACGAACCAGGCGGCCGTCGAGCCCGTGCCCAGGCCCACCGTCATGCCGCTCTCGACGAGCTCGGCGGCGGCTTCGCCCGAGATGCGCTTCTGGTCGTCGGCGCTCATTTCTTCGCATCCTTCTTGGCTTGCTTGATGGCGCGGAACTTGGTCGCCCATCCGGCCTTCGTCGTCTGTTCGGCGCGCGACAGGGCCAGGGCCCCGTCCTCGACGTCCTTGGTGATCACCGAGCCCGAGCCGGTCATCGCCCCGTCGCCCACCCGCACGGGCGCGACCAGGGCGCTGTTGGAGCCGATGAAGGCGCCCTTGCCGACATGGGTCTGGAACTTCTCGAAGCCATCGTAATTGCAGAAGATCGTGCCGGCCCCGATGTTGGCCTTCTCGCCCACCGAGCCGTCGCCCAGATAGCTCAGGTGGTTGGCCTTGGCGCCCGCGCCGACCTTGACGTTCTTCACTTCCACGAAGTTGCCGATGTGGGCCTCGGGACCAATGTCGGCGCCCGGACGCAGGCGGGCATAAGGGCCGATCAAGGCCCCCTCGCCCACCGCCGCGCCTTCCAGATGGCTGAAGGCCTTGATGACCGCGCCGGCGGCGACGCTGACGTTCGGGCCGAAGACCACGAACTGTTCGATCACCGCGCCGCCGGCGACCTTGGTGTCCCACGACAGGTGGACGGTGTCGGGCGCGGACATGGTGACGCCCTCGACCATCAGGGCGTTGCGGCGGGCCTTCTGCCAGACGGCCTCGGCGGCCGCGAGCTCGGCCTGCGAGTTGACGCCCTGCACTGAAGCCTCCGGCGCGAAGGCGGCGCGGGTCACCAGCTTGCGGTCATGGGCCAGCCCGACGACGTCGGTGAGATAGTACTCGCCCTTGGCGTTGTCGTTGCGGACGCTGGCCAGGATGTCGAACAGGGTCGCACGGTCGGCGGCCAGCACGCCGGAATTGCAGTGCTTGACCTGCTTGGTGGCCAGATCGGCTTCCTTCTCCTCGACGATACGCAGCAGCACATGGCCCGGCGCCAGAATCAGACGGCCATAGCCGGTCGGGTTGGCGGCCTCGAAGCCCAGCACCGCGACATGCGCGCCGCCCGCCAACTGGTCGAACAGCGGCGCGATCACGCCGGCGGTGGTCAGCGGGCAGTCGGCATAGGTGACGACCACGTCGCCGTCGAAATCGGCCAGGGCGTCCTTGGCCGCCAGCACGGCGTGGCCGGTGCCCAGCGGCGGGTCCTGGATGACTGTGGCATTGAGCCCCAGGCGCTTGCGGGCGTGCTCGCCCACTTGCGGGCTATGCGCGCCCACGACGACGACGATCCGATCGCAGCCCAGCCCCTCGGCGGCGTCGATGGCCAGGTCCAGCAGGGTCCGGCCGGCGACCTTATGCAGCACCTTGGGGGTCGGAGACTTCATCCGCGTGCCCTGGCCGGCGGCCAGGATGACGGCGGCGCGCGGGCGAGCGGTCGTAGAAGCGGAATCAGTCATGGGCCTGGGCGACTCCCCGAAGAGCGTTCAGCGTTGCATTAGCCGCCCAATTGGCGGAAACGCCAGTCCCATGAGCGAGCATCATGACCTCAACGGGGCGACGATCGCCTTCGACCTCGACGGCACCCTGGTCGACACCGCGCCCGACCTGGTCGGTGCGCTGAACACCATCCTGGCGCAGGAGAACCTGCCGCCCCTGCCCTTCGACGACGTGCGGCTGATGGTCGGTCGCGGGGCCCGCGCCCTGCTGGAGCGCGGCTTCGCCGCCGCCGGCGCGCCGCTGGACGCCGAGCGCGCCCCGCCGCTGGTCGAGCGCTTCATCGCCCATTACCTGACCCGCATCGCCCAGGAGAGCGCGCCCTTCCCCGGCGTGGTCGAGGTCCTCACGCAGTTGAAGGCCGCCGGCGCCAAGCTGGTGGTCTGCACCAACAAGCTGACCAACCTGTCGGACGCCCTGCTGGAAGCGGTGGACCTGCTGCCGTTCTTCGACGCGGTGATCGGCGCCGACAGCGCACCCGCCGCCAAGCCCGACGGTCGCCACGTCGCCGCCGCCATCGCCGCCGTGGGCGGCGACATCAGCCGCGCCGTCATGATCGGCGACAGCATCAACGACGCTCTCGGGGCCAAGAACGCCGGGGTCCCCAGCGTGCTGGTCTCGTTCGGCTACACCGAGGAACCGGTCGAGACCCTGGGCGCGGATCTGGTCATCCACAGCTTTTTGGATGCGCCCCAGGCCTGCATCTCGCTTTTGGCCTCTTGCCCCGCGCCGAACACCAGATTATAGACCCCCTCCTCTCGCGGATCGGTCCTCTTTAAGCGGACCTCTCCACACCGGCGGATGCGTAGCTCAGCGGGAGAGCACCTC
This sequence comes from Caulobacter sp. GW821-FHT10A06, assembly GCF_059415805.1. Lineage (NCBI taxonomy): Bacteria > Pseudomonadati > Pseudomonadota > Alphaproteobacteria > Caulobacterales > Caulobacteraceae > Caulobacter > Caulobacter sp. GW821-FHT10A06. The sequence continues at coordinate 389,180 of NZ_JBWKNY010000005.1, read as the reverse complement.
GTTCACACCGAGGGGGTCACAGGTTCAATCCCTGTCGCATCCACCATTCCTTCCCTTTCTCGACATCGCGGATCGCCTCGGCCTATGCAGGCTCTGGAAATCCCTCCGCGCGTTCCCACTTCATCGAAGCCGGGAAGCCGGGATCAGAAAGGGTTGAACCGATGAGCACCGAAACCGCCATTCTTGCCGGTGGCTGCTTCTGGGGCGTGCAGGACCTGCTGCGCCGCTATCCGGGCGTGCTGAACACCCGCGTCGGCTATTCCGGCGGCGACGTGCCCAACGCCACCTACCGCAATCACGGCGACCACGCCGAGGCGATCGAGATCGTGTTCGATCCGGCGGTTATCAGCTACCGCCAGATCCTGGAATACTTCTTCCAGATCCACGACCCCAGCACCCGCAACCGCCAGGGCAATGACATCGGCCGCAGCTATCGCTCGGCGATCTTCTACACGTCGGAAGCCCAGCGCGAGACCGCCGAGGACACGATCGCCGACGTCGACGCCTCGGGCCTGTGGCCCGGCAAGGTCGTGACCGAGATCGCGCCCGCCGGCGACTTCTGGGAAGCCGAGCCCGAGCACCAGGATTACCTGGAGCGAATCCCGAACGGATATACCTGCCACTTCATCCGTCCGGGTTGGGTCCTGCCCAAGCGGGCCGCCGCGACGGCCGGCTAGGCCTCGCAGGGAACCTGGGCTGGCGCCCGCGCCGCACGACGACGCAGCGCCAGCACCAGAGCCACCGCCGCCAGCGCCGAGACGGCCGCATAGCCCGGGGCGCTGAGTGGGCCCATCTGGTCGACCAGCACGCCGCCAAACACCGCCCCGGCGGCGATCGCCACCTGGAAGGTTGAGGTCAGCAGGCCGCCGGCCAGCTCGGCCTGGTCCGGCGCGGCCGAAGTCGCCCAGGACTGGAAGCCCACCGGCAGCATGGCGAAAGCGAAACCCCAGACCGTCAGCGCGACAGCGGTCAGCAAGCCGACATGGCCCAGCGTGACGATGGCCAGGGCCGAGACGCCTACCAAGGCCGCCCCGGTTAGCACCGCCAGGCGCGGATCTCGGCCGACCAGGGCCGCGCCCACGAGGTTGCCGAAGAAACCGGCGACGCCGAAGGCCAGCAGGGTCAGCGAGATCGCCTTCAGGTCCAGATGCGCCACCTGCTCCAGCACCGGCCGCACATAGGTGAAGCCGGCGAAGTGGCCCGAGATCACCAGCAGCACGCCGATCAGCGCGGTCGCCACGGCCGGCCGACGCGCAACCTCGACCAGGCCCGCCAGGCGCGGGACCGACGTCGGGGCCAGGCGCGGTAGGGTCGCCAGTTGCGCCAACAGAGCGATCGCGCCGACCACGCCGGAAATGATGAAAGCCGCCCGCCAGCCCAGGGTGTCACTGACATAGGCCCCGATCGGCGCGGCCGAGACGGTGGCGACCGACACACCGGTGAAGATCAGCGACATGGCGCGCGGCATGGCGGCCGGCGGCACCAGGCGCATGGCCAAGGCCGCGGCCATCGACCAGAAGCCGCCCAGGCTGGCGCCCAGCAGCACGCGGGCGACCAGCAGGGTCGGCAAGTCCTTGGCGAACACGGTCAGCAGGTTCGAGACGCTGAGCAGCGCCATCAGGCCCCACATCACCACGCGTCGGTCGAAACGGCCGGTCAGCACCGGCGTCAGCGGCGCGGCGAAGGCGCCGACCACGGCCGTGGCGGTCACCGCCTGGCCGGCCGCGCCGACGCTGACGCCCAGGTCGCGGGCCAAGGGCGTGAGCACGCTTGCCGGCAGGAACTCGGACGTGACGAGCGCGAAGACGCCCAGGGTCAGGGCGCCGACGGCGGCCCACGCGGCGGGACGACTATCGTCCTGCTCAGCGGTTACTGAAGACATGAAAAACCCTCCGGATACTCGACCCCTTAAGTAGGATTCCGAAGGCGCGGCGCTCGGTCGCCCCGGCCCCGTTTTTCTCGGCGGAGGTCCAGAAGTTCTGGCTGGTCGCGAGTCGACTGTGTCGGCGCTGACGCCGACTGATACATTCGCAATACGAACGCGCCCGACGGCGTCCACAATCTGCCGGTCTAATGCGCCCGCCCGAGGGGCGGCGCGGAGACCGGGCAGTGAGCAACCTAGGCCAGCAGGCCGTGACCACGACATGGGCGCGACGTTCGGTCCCGCGACGGACGGCAAACGACGTGTCCGCGCGTCCACGCTCATGGTCTATGGTCGAGCCCATGACTCCGCAGACCGACACCTCGCCTGTCGCCGAAATCCTGCTGGTCGAGGACGACCTCGAACTGCGCAGCGAAATGACCGCCTATCTGGTCGACAACGGCCATGTCGTGCACGAGGCCGGCGACGTGCCGACCGCCCGCAAGATCCTGGCCGAGCGCGCGATCCAGGTGGCGGTGCTGGACGTCAACCTGCCCGGCGAGGACGGCCTGTCCCTGTGCCGCGACCTGGCCGGCGGCGAAGGCCCGGCCATCCTGATGCTGACGGCGCTGGGCGATCCCATCGATCGGATCCTGGGCCTGGAGCTCGGCGCCGACGACTATGTGGTCAAGCCGATCATGCCCCGCGAGCTGCTGGCCCGCGTGAAGGCCCTGCTGCGCCGCCGCCCGGCCGGCGCCACGGCCCGCAAGACCAGCGTCTACCGCTTCGCCGACTTCCGCCTGGACCTGGCCGCGCGCCAGCTGCAGGCGCCGAACGGAGCCATCCTGCTCCTGACTCGCAGCGAGCTGGCCATCCTGGGCGCCCTCTTGGACCGCGCCCGCCAGGTCGTGCCGCGCGAGGACCTGATCGCCCTGCTGCGCGCCGACGAGGCCGACGAGATGGGCCGCGCGGTCGACCTGCACATCAGCCGCCTGCGTCGCAAGATCCAGGACCAGACCGAGCGCGAGCTGATCCGCACCTATCGCGGCGTGGGCTACATGCTGGACGCGGGAGTGGTCGGGCAATGACCTGGAGCAAGCGCCTCAGCCCGCCTCTGTGGGCCCGTATCCTGGCCATCGTGGTCGGGGCCCTGGCCGCCGCCCAGGTGGTGACCCTGGTGCTGACGGTGTTCTTCCCGCCGGCCCCGCCCAGCCAGTACAGCCTGTCGGATATCGGGTCAGCCCTGCGCGGGGGCGACACGCCTGACGATCGCGACCGGCCTCTGGTGCTCAGCTTCGAGGACACCGCCCCCAGCCTGGCTAGCCCCGGCTGGGTGGTCTCGCCCGCCGCGACCCAGGACCTGGCCAAGTTGGTCGGCGCGACCGAGGCCGACGTGCGCCTGCTGTTCTACGCCCCGCCGCCCCTGGCCGGCGCACCGATGCCGCCGCCCCCGGCCCGCGCCGAGCAGGGTCATCCGCAGATGATCAATGTGGGCCAAGCCGGCGGCGCCGGCGGTCCACCGATGACCATGGGCGGCCCCGGCCGCATGCCGGGCGGCGGGCCGATGGTCCGCACGGGTCCGATGGGCCAGCCCGGCGGCGCCTTCCCGCCTTCGCAGCGCGTCTTCCAGCGTCCGTCGATGCCGCAGCAACAACAGATGTCCCGGCCCATGATGCGTCCGTCGGGTTCATTCCCGGACGGCGCGGCGGCGATCCGGGGTCCGAGCGCTTCGCCTGCGATGGGCGGTCAAATGCCAGTGGGTCGACCGGACGTCCTGAACGGTCCGGCGCGTGGGCCGATCATCCGCTCGCCGCTGGACGCCGCCGTCTTCGCCCGCCCCTCGCCGCGCTTCGTGTTCACCAGCACGGCGACGACCGAGACCCCGGCGCGAGCGCCAATGGCCGTCACGTCCGTCCCGCCACCCGCCCCGGTCGTCATCGCTCCCGCCGCCGCGCCACCGGTCGCCACGCCCGAGCCGATCGAGCCGGCGCGCCCAGCAGCCGAGACCTCGATCACCCGGATGCCGCGCGCCAGCCTGCCCAAGGCCGACACGCCGCTGCCCGCTCCCGTGGCCGAGCACACCCTGCCGCCGCCGTCCGTCGCCAGCGGCTTCAGCCTGGGCCGCGCGCCCTATGTCGAGGGCGAGTTCGTCGCCGCCATGAAGATGGACGACGGCCGCTGGGCCACCGTGCGTCCGCGCCCCGAAGGCTTCCCCAACAGCTGGCAGCGCCGGGTGCTGCTGTGGTTTGGCCTGTCGGTCGCCCTGATCGCCCCGCTGGCCCTGTTCGTGGCCTGGCGCCTGGCCGCGCCGCTGAAGGTGTTCGCCGAGTCCGCCGACCGCCTGGGCCGCGAGCCCTCGGCCGACCTGCCGCCGCTGTCGGGGCCCGCCGAGATCGGCAAGGCCGCCGACGCCTTCAACCTGATGCAGCAGCGCCTCAAACGCTACGTGGACGACCGCACCGGCATGATCCGGGCGATCTCGCACGACCTGCGCACGCCCCTGACCCGCATGCGTTTCAAGCTGGAGCGCGCCTCCCCCGCCCTGCGCCAGGCCATCGGCCGCGACATGGACCAGATGGAGGAGATGATCGCCTCGGTGCTGGCCTTCATGCGCGACGAGACCCACACGGCCACGCGCCAGGTGGTCGACCTGCGCTCGCTGCTCGAGGTGGTGGTCGACGACGCTCCCGGCGCCGTGAAGCTGGAGCCGGGCGTGGCGGTGCTGGCCGAGATCGACGTGGTCGGCGTCCAGCGGGTGGTCGAGAACCTGATCGACAACGCCCTGAAGTACGGCGAGCAGGCCAGCGTCAGCCTGACCGTCCGCGACGGCGAGGCCTTCATCGAGGTCGCCGACAAGGGCCCCGGCCTATCGTCCGACGACCTGGAGCGGGTCTTCCAGCCCTTCTACCGCAGCGAGGCCGCACGAGCCTCGGGCAAGTCCGGGGTGGGCCTCGGTTTGGCGGTGTCGCGCTCGACGATCCGCGCCCATGGCGGCGACCTGCGGCTATTGCCGGCCGACCAAGGGCTGGTGGCCGAGCTGCGCCTGCCCCAGGCCCGATCGCTGCGCGCGGCGGCCTAGGAGACCCGCTCGACCGGGACGGTGAACAGATAGCCCGCGTGGCGAACGGTGCGGATCAGCCGCGCTCCGCCCTCGGCCCGCGCCAGCTTGCGGCGCAGGCGGCTCATGGCGACGTTGATCTGGAAGTCCACCCGCGCCTCGCCGACGGGCCCGCCCGGCGTCAGCTCACGACGCGGCACCACCTCCTGGGGCTTGGCCACCAGCGTACGCAGCAGGTTGAACTCGGCCGGCGACAGGTCGATCGACCGCTCGTTCGGATCGAACAGTTGGTGCGTGGCCGCGTTCAGCCGCCAACCCTCGAAGCGGTAGCTCTCGGCGCGGGCCAGGTTCTTGGCCAGCATGGCCGCCTCCCCGCGCCGGCGCAGCACCGCTCGCAGGCGGGCCAGCAGTTCGCGCGGCCGACAGGGCTTGGCGACATAGTCGTCGGCGCCGATCTCCAACCCGACGACGATGTCGGCCTCGTCCGCCACGGCGCTGACCACGATCACGGCCGGCGCCGACGGATGCTCACGAAGCTTGCCGCAGACCGCCAGGCCCTTCTCGCCCGGCCGCATCAGGTCGAGGATCACCGCGTCGACCTCGGTCTTGCTCAAGACCTGGTCCATCTCGCCCACCGAGGTCGCCTGGAGCACCTCCAGGTCATGGCGCGCCAGGAACTGGGCCAGGCTGGCCAGCCCTTCGGGATCGGAATCGACAAGCAGGACCCTGGACCGCATGGCCAAGGTCTAGCCGGCGCCTCGGGCGGAAAACTTGACCCGCTTGTATCGGCAGATCGCCAATTGTGGCGCGATTGCGGCTAGATCTTCCGCGCCGCTTCCTGGCACAGGCGCAGCAGCCAGGCGTTCGGCGAGTCCGGCCCGTCGGTGGTCCGCAGCACCGCCCCGAACGGCGTTGGCGGCGGGGCGTTGGGCGGCTCGATCATCGCCACCTTGCCCCGCGTGGCGGCCATCTCGGCCAGGCGCCGGGGCAGGATGCAGGTCATGTCCGAGCGGCTGACCATGTTCATGGCGCTGAACGAGTCCTGCACCGAGAACGGCTGGTAGGGATTGTCGCCAAGGGCGTAGGTCTCGCCCCACGAGGTGATGCGGCGCAGGCCCAGGTGTCCGGCCGAGGTGCGGTCGGGATCATCGTCGCCGCCCTTCACCCCCAGGCGCGGCAGGCGGGCCAGAGTGTCGTAGTCGACGCCGCCAGCCAGGGCCGGATGGTCCTTGCGCAGCACCCAGACACCACTCTCCTCGAAGAGCTGGGTGTGGGTGAATCGGCCGGGGATCGCCTCGAAACAGCCGATGACCATGTCCAGGCTGCCGGTGTCGAGATCCTCGGTCATCCCGGCATAGAGGCCGCGGAAGTGGATCTGGATGTTCGGCGCCTGGGCCAGCACCCGCTCGGCGATCAGCGGACCCAGGACGTAGGAGATGTAGGTCCCCGTCGCGATGGTGAAGACGTGGTGGTCGACCGCTGGGTCGAACTTCTGGGCGGTGACGGCCGTCTCCAACAGCTTCAGGGCCGTGCGGGCGGTGTCGGCGATCTCAAGTGCGCGGGGCGTGGGACGCAGGCCGGTCTGGCCCCGGATGAAAAGGTCGTCGCCGACCATCTCGCGCAGGCGGCGTAGCGAATGGCTGACCGCCGACTGGGACAGGCCCAGGCGCTCGCCGGCGCGCGTGGCGTTCTTCTCTTCCAGCAGGGTGACGAACACCCGGAAGAGATTGAGGTCGGCGGTTCTGAAATTCACGGCATTCATGGCTGTCGTGAAGACATATCATTTCCCTCATGACAGGCGGAGTCCTATTTCACCGGCGAAGGTTCGCGCCCCGAACGGACCTCGAGGATTCCCCAAAACCTATCGAGACGTGGAGCAGCGCGTGAGCGACGCTGAAGGTTACGAAGCTATCGCGGACGCCGAAGCGAACGCGGCCAACCGGCGGCGGAGCAGGACCCTGGGCCAGCGGCTGCGCTGGCCGCTGATGATCGGCGTGCCCGCCATCATCCTGATCGGGGCCGGCGTGGTGATGCTGACCGGCGGCAAGTCCGAGACCACCGACAACGCCTACGTCCAGACCAGCCGCACGGCGATCAGCACCAGTATCGACGGCCGCGTCGTCGAGATCGCCGTCCATGAGAACCAGCCCGTCAAGAAGGGCCAGGTGCTGTTCCGCCTGGATCCGGCCGACTACCAGGTCGCGGTGTCGGAAGCCGAGGCGGCTCTCGCCCAGGCCCGCTTCGACGTCCAGGGCAAGCGCGCGGTCTACGCCCAGCGCCTGGCCGACCTCGCCGCCATCCAGGAGACCGCCGCCTACGCCCAGCGCGAGGCCGCCCGCCAGCGCGACCTGGCCGCCGCCGGCGTCGCCACCAAGGCCCAAGCGGACGAAGCCCGCCACGCCGCCGACCAGGCCCAGCGCCAGATCGCGGTGGTCAAGCAGCAGGTCGTGACCGCCCTGGCCGACCTGGGCGGCGACGCCAAGGCCGCCACCGAACGCCAGCCGGCCGTGCTGGAAGCCGCCGCCAAGCTGGAGCGCGCCAGGCTGGACAGCTCCTATTCCGCCGTGGTCGCCCCGACCGACGGCGTGGTGGCCAAGGTCGAGCAGCTGCAGGTCGGCGCCCGCGTCACCGCCTCGCAGCCGGTGTTCTGGCTGATCTCGGGCCAGCCCTGGATCGAGGCCAACTTCAAGGAAGACCAGCTGGCCCATATGCGCGTCGGCCAGGCCGCGACGATCAAGGTCGACGCCTATGACAAGCCGCTGAAGGCCCACGTGGCCAGCTTCAGCCCTGGTACCGGCTCCAGCTTCGCCCTGTTGCCGGCCGAGAACGCCACCGGCAACTGGGTCAAGGTCGTGCAGCGCCTGCCCGTGCGGCTGACGCTGGACCAGGCTCCGCCGGCCAACCTCAGCGCCGGCCTCAGCGCCAAGGCCACCGTCGACGTCCGGTCGGGCCGCCACGGATGACCCCCAAGGCGCTCCAGGAGGGCCAGGCCAGGGACGTCGCCAATCGCACGCCCATCACCATCTCGGTGATGCTGGCGACGATCATGATCTCGCTGGACACCACCATCGCCAACGTCGCCCTGCCCCACATCCAGGGCAGCGTCTCGGCGTCGGCGGACCAGATCACCTGGGTGCTGACCTCCTACATCGTGGCCTCGACGATCATGACGCCGCTGACCGGCTTCCTGACCGAGCGCATGGGTCGCAAGATGGTGCTGATCGTCTCGATCATCGGCTTCACCATCGCCTCTATGCTGTGCGGCGCGGCCCAGAACCTGGTCGAGATCGTGCTGTTCCGCCTGTTGCAGGGCCTGTTTGGCGCGGCGCTGATCCCGCTGTCGCAAGCCGTGCTGCTGGACATCAACCCGCCCGAACGCCACGGCCAGGCCATGGCCGTCTGGGGCGCCGGCGCGGTGCTGGGTCCGCTGCTCGGCCCCGGCCTGGGCGGCTGGCTGACCGACAATCTCGACTGGCGGTGGGTGTTCTTCATCAACCTGCCGATCGGCATCCTGGCCTTCTGCGGCGTGTTCTTCTTCCTGTCCGAGAAGAAGAGCAGCGAGAAACGCAAGTTCGACACCCTGGGCTTTCTCGCCCTGGCCATCGCCATCGGGGCTTTCCAGCTGATGCTGGATCGCGGCCCCAGCCAGGACTGGTTCGGCGCGCGCGAGATCTGGATCGAACTGATCATCGCCGTCATCGCCCTGTGGGTGTTCGGCGTGCAGCTGGCCACCGCCGAGAAGCCGTTCGTGGCCCGCGAGCTGCTGGCCGACGGCAACTTCATCACCTGCTGCCTGTTCGGCTTCTTCATCGGCATCCTGCTGTACAGCACCCTGGCCCTGCTGCCGCCGCTGATGCAGACCCTGCTGGGCTATCCGGTCGCCTTCACCGGCCTGGTCTCGATGCCGCGCGGCCTGGGCTCGTTCATCGCCATGTTCGCGGTGGGCCAGCTGATGGGGCGGATGAACATCAAGCTGCTGCTGAGCATCGGCCTGGCCATCAGCGCCCTCTCGCTCTGGCAGATGAGCCACTACAATCTGCAGATGGACACCACCCTGCTGGTGACCTCGGGCTTCCTGTCGGGCGTCGGCACCGGCCTGATCTTCGTGCCGCTGTCGACCATCGCCTTCGCCAAGGTCATGCCTCAGCACCGGGCCGAGGGCGCCGGCCTGTTCACCCTGATCCGCAACATCGGCTCGGCGGCCGGCATTTCGATCATGCAGGCCCTGTTCGTCAGCGGCATCGAGAAGCACCACGCCGTGCTGGTCGAGCACGCCCGGCCCGACAACCCGCTGTACCAGGCCTACATGCCGCACCTGTTCTCCAGCCAGGCCGCCATCGCCGCGTTCAACGGCCTGGTCGGTCGGCAGGCGGCGATGCTGTCCTATCTCGACGACTTCCGGCTGATGCTGGTGATCACCATCGCCTGCGCGCCGCTCATCCTTCTCATGCGCACCCCGAAACAGGGGGCCAAGGCCGCCAATGTCTCCGACCACTAAGCTGATCGCCGCACTCCTTGCGGCTACGTCCCTCACCGCCTGCGCGACGGTCGGCCCGAACTTCCAGGCGCCCGAAGCGCCGAAGACCACCTCGACGCTGGGCGCGGGCGAGACCGCCCCGGCCGCCGTGCGCCTGGACGCTGACGCCGCCAACGCCGGCCCGTGGTGGACGGCGCTGAACTCGCCCGAGCTGGACGCCGTCATCCGTCAGGCGCTGAAGGACAGCCCCACGCTCGCGGAAGCCGACGCCACCCTGGCGCAGTCGCAATCGGCCCTGGCCCAGGCGCGCGGCGTCGCGGGGCCGCAGGTGACCGGAAACGCCGGCGTCGCCCGCGAGCGCGCCAACCTGCAGGCCTTCGGCTTCACCGGGTTCGGTGACATCAAGCTCAGCAACCCGACCTTCAGCCTCTATTCGGTCGGTAGCGCGGTCAGCTACGACCTGGACCTGTGGGGCGGGAATAAGCGCCGCATCGAAGGCGCGACGGCGCGTCTGGAGGCCGAGGGCCGTCGGACGGAAGCGGCCTATCTGAGCCTCACCGCCAATGTCGCGATGCAGGCGGCCACGATCGCCACGCTGCGCAGCCAGATCACCAGCGTCGAGCAGATGATCGCCGACGACCAGGCCAATATCGACCTGATCCGCAAGGCCAACGCCCTGGGCGGTTCGACCAGCCTGGCCAAGGTCTCGGCCGCCAGCCAGCTGGAAGAGGACCGCGCCCAACTGCCGGCCCTGCAAAGCGAGCTGGCCGCGGCCCGTCACGCCCTAGCGGTGCTAGTCGGCAAGGCCCCGGCCGATTGGGCCGCGCCGGCCTTCGACCTTTCGACCATGGCCCTCAGCGCCCCGATCCCGGTCGCCCTGCCCTCGCAGCTGGTCCGCAAGCGTCCGGACATCCTGGCCGCCGAGGCGCAGCTGCACGCGGCCACCGCCGACATCGGTGTGGCGACGGCCGACCTCTATCCGAACATCAAGCTCAGCGCCTCGCTGACCCAGGGCGCGTTGAAGCCGGGCGATCTGTTCTCGTACGACGCCAGCGGCTGGGACATCGGCGCGGGCCTCACCGCCCCGCTGTTCGACGGCGGCGCGCTGAAGGCCCGGCGCCAGCAGGCGCGCGAGGCGGCCCGCGCGGCCTCGGCCCGCTACCAGCAGACGGTGCTGACGGCATTCGGCCAGGTGGCGGACGCGCTGTCGGCCCTGTCGGCCGATGAGACGGCCCTGGCCGCCCACACTCGCACTGAGCAGCAGGCGAGCGAACGCCTGCGCCTGGCCAAGGTCGCCTTCGACAAGGGCGGCGGCACGATGCTGGCGGTGATCGACGCCCAGCGCACGCTCAACAGCGCCCGCTCGGCCCGCGCGCGGGCCGAGGGTCAGCGGCTTGTGGATGCCATCCGCCTGTTCGCCGCGACGGGCGCCGACTGGCGGACCAGCTAGTTATTCGGGAGCGATCGACGAGCGCAGACGCTGAGCGACATCGCCCAGCGTGATGGCGTTCAGGGAGTCGTTGACCTCCAGGACGCCTTGGCCGTGCTGCTGCGACAGGTTGCCGGTGAAGTCGGTCAGGGCCGTGATGTGCTGGGCCAACAGGTCGACCGTGTGCAGCTCCTGCATCACCGACAGGCGGTGCTCGTCCGGCACGACTTCCAGGATCTTGCCCAGCGCCACGTCCAGATGGCCGCAGGCGACGGCGGCCAGCGACATCTCCGACGAGATCGCCTTCAGCACCGTTTCCACGCTCGCAGGCGCCAACTTATCCGACATCATTACCCCCTGATTCCTGGGAGGGAGGTCAGCACGCGTCGCCCCACGGCCGCAAGGCCTTGATTTGTGCGGCGAATTATCGCGCCCCAGACAACTTCAGATAGCAGTTCGGCGCAAGAGCTCGTCACGCCGCTCGGCCATCTCCAGGCGCGTACGCTCCAGAGCGTCGCGCTCGGCCATCGACAGCAGGGCCTCGACGGTGCGGTTCAGGTGCTCGTGGATCACCCGCCGCGCTTCCTTGGGATCGCGATCGCGCAGCGCGGCGACGACGCGGCGGTGGTCCTCGGCGAAGCCTTCCGGATCAGCCAGACGCACCCGGCGCAGCTGAGCGCCGCACTCGGCGAACTGGCGACGCAGCGTCCAAATCTCCTCGACCGCCGCGACGATGGCGGCGTTGCGGGTGGCGTGGGCCACGGCCAGGTGGAAGTCGTGCTCCAGCCGCTCGCCATCCTCGGCGCCCGCCAGGCTGGCCAGGTCGCGCGAGATGCGCTCCAGGGCCATGATCTGTTCGTCGCTGACGGCGGCGGCGGCCAGGGCGCAGGCCTCGCCCTCGAACAGGCGGCGGGCTTCGGTCAGTTCCAGGGCGCTGACCTCGGCCTCGGTCGCGTCGTCCTCGGGCTTGGCGCGGGCGGTGACATAGACGCCCGAGCCCTGACGGGCCTCGACCATGCCCTGGAACTCCAGGGCGATCATGGCGTCGCGGATGGTCGGACGGCTGACGCCGAACGAGTCGGCCAGCCCCCGCTCGGATGGCAGGCGGTCGCCGGGGGCGTAGCGCCCCTCGGCGATCGACGCCGCGATGGACCGGGCCACCTGCTGATAGAGCTTCTGGGGGTCCGGCGCGCCGCGCATCGATCCTCGCTTGGATTCTACTGGGCTATTCTACCGCTTGGCCTGACCTTGGGAAGCGGTGGCTTGACCAAGCTTGCGAACCTCGCTGGCCGCCAGCAGGAAAGCGCCGACGCCGTACAACTGGGTGTCGTCACGGCCGACCTGATCCGGCGCCACGCCCACGCGCTGCACCCAGCCCAGGCGGCCATCCGGCTCGATCGCCGCGTCCAGGGCCTTCCAGCCCTTGTCGATGACCGGACCGTACTTGGCGGGCGACAGCAGGCCGTGGTTCACGCCCCAGGCCAGGCCGTAGACGAAGAAGCCCGTGCCGCTGGTCTCGGGCGTCTTCTGCGGCTCCAGCAGCGAGACGGGCCAGTAGCCCTCGGCCCCCTGCAGGGTCGCGATCTTGGCGGCCATCTGCTTGAAGGCCAGCTCGTATTTCGGACGGCTGGGGTGATTGGCCGGCAGGTCCTGCAGGATCCGCGCGAGGCCGGCGAAGGCCCAGCCGTTGCCACGGCCCCAGAAGATCTTCTGGCCGGCGTCGCTGCGCCGCGTGATGAAGCGGCTGTCGCGGAAATAGAGGTGCTCGGTCTTGTCGAACAGATAGTCGTGGGTCGCCCAGAACTCGCTGTCGGCATGGGCCAGGTAGCGCTTGTCGCCGCTGACCTTGGTCAGGGACACCCAGGCCGGCGGGGCCATGAAGATGGCGTCGCTCCAGCACCAGCGGGCCTGGCAGTAGGGGTCGCCTTTCGCCGGCTTGGGCGTGAAGTCCAGCGAGACCTTGGACGGATCGGCCAGCACCGCATCGAAGCGGGCGCGGATCGGGGTCAGCTTGCTGGGATCCTTGGTGCGGCCGGCGGCCCAGACCCAGACCGCGCCGGTGGCGTCGGCGTCGGCGTGACGCGGGCGGTGGTCGAAGCCCCACTGTTCGGCCTCGCCATGCTTGATCACGGCATTGGCCAGGTACGGGTCCTGCGTCTCATCGGCGAAGGTGTAGAGGCCGATGTAGAACGCCGCCTGAATCCAGTCGCGCGGGGCCTCGGTATCCTTGCGGAACGAGGTCACCGGCACGTAGTCGAAATTGTCCATGTGGGCCAGCTGCCAGGCGGCGACCTTGCGACCGGCGGCGTCGATGGCCGAGACAGGCGTGCCGACCACGGCCGCCTTCGGCGCGGCCATAACAGGCGCAGCGGTTCCAGCCAGGATGGCGACCGCGGCGGCGGCCTTCAGGAGCGTCTTGAAGGTCATTGGAGCGTTTCTTCCCGTACTTGTTCTTATGCGCCTGGACCGAGGTCGTGGACGGCCAGCATGTCCATGTCGTCGAACTCGAGGTTCTCGCCGCCCATGCTCCAGACGAAGCTGTAGTTGGCGGTGCCAACCCCGCTGTGGATCGACCAGCTGGGCGAGAACACCGCCTCGCCCTCGTCCATGAACACCGCGCGCGGTTCGGCCGGTTCGCCCATCAGGTGCATGACCCGGCCGGGGGCAGCGTCGAAATACATGTAGATCTCGCTGCGCCGGCGATGGGTGTGCGGCGGCATGGTGTTCCACACATTGCCGTCCTCCAGCTCGGTGAAGCCCATCACCAGCTGGCAGGTCTCGACGATGCCAGGACGGATGGCCTGGCGGATCACACGGCGATTGGCGGTCCCCGCCTCCCCCGCCTGGATCGTGCGGGCCTCGTCGCGGCGCACGCGCTTGCTGGGATAGCTGGCATGGGCCGGATAGCTGACGAAATAGAACTTGGCCGGATCGGCCGCCGCGTCGCTCTCGAAGGCGACGCTTTCGGTCCCGCGACCGATGTAGAGACTGTCGTGGCGAGCCATCTCGAAGCGCTGGCCGTCCAGGGTGATCGCCCCCGGACCACCGATATTGATCACGCCCACCTCGCGGCGCTCGCAGAAGAAGCGCGAGGCCAGTTCCTTGTGAGTCGGCAGGCTCAGGGCCGCCGTGGTCGGCGTGGCAGAACCGACCACCGCCCGCTCGATCTCCAGATAGGACAGGCCCAGCTCGCCCGGACGGAACAGACTGTCGATGACGAAGGTGTCGCGCAGTTCGCGCACCGTCATGCGGCTCATGCCCGCCCGATCCGTGCTCTCACGGTAGTCCATCTGCACGCTCATAGGCGGATCACGGCCTCGCATGGGGACGATCGATGACGCCGGCCGCCGACCCGCCCGGCGGTCGTTCGAAGGCGCACCCATCCCCCGTCTTGTGTGTGGTTGCTAAACTGACCTTACCAATTTCGACCCATCGCCGTAAAGCCCGAAGGACAAACGGTTTTTCTGTCCAACGTTGTCATTTACCCGCTCCAGCTTTTTCTGTTGGTCGATAAGGCAATAATTTCAATCGTCAGGCCACATTTCCGCCTCGCAACGACTCCGCTTGACAAGTGGCCTGACCAGGAGTCATCAGTTGGGCATACCAATTAGCCATCGGCTCGAACCGGTGAGCACTTAGCGCGGGGAATACCAGGTGATGACCAACATACGATCGCTGCTGCTTGCCTCCTCGGCCACCGCTCTGCTGGCGGCCGCCCCCGGCGCGGCCATGGCTCAGACCGCCTCGACCAACGACGGAACCCAGCTCGAAGAGATCATCGTCACCTCGACCAAGCGCGCCGAGCGCCTGCAGGACGTGCCGGTGTCGGTGACCGCGGTCACCGCCGACGTGCTGGATCGCAACAACGTCCGCGAGTTGGGCGACCTGGTGAAGCTGTCGCCGGGCCTGGTCATCAACTACGGCAGCCAGCCGGGCAATTTCAGCATCAACATGCGCGGCATCGGCACCTTCTCGAACGGCATCGCCGTCGAGTCGGACGTCGCGGTGGTCATCGACGACGTGCCGGTCGGCTTCCAGGCCGCCGCCTTCAAGGACCTGATCGACGTCGAGCGGGTGGAAGTGCTGCGCGGCCCGCAGAGCACCCTGTTCGGCAAGAGCGCCATCGCCGGCGTGCTGAACATCGTCACCGCCGCCCCGACCAAGGAGTTCTCCGGCAAGGGCATGATCCTGGTCACCGACGACGCCGAGAAGCGGATCGGCTTCACCGTCTCGGGCCCGGTCCACGGCGACGACCTGCTGATGCGCCTGACCGTCGCCAAGAGCGACTACGACGGCAACCTCAAGAACCTGACCACCGGCAAGAACGTCAACGGCAGCTCGGGCTTCACCGCCACCGCCAAGCTGGTCTGGACGCCGACCGATAACCTGACCCTCAGCCTGGCTCCACGCTACAACCACAATGTCAGCAGCTGCTGCGCCAGCGCGATCACCGAGCTGACGCCGGGCCTGTTCTATCAAGGCGCGCCGGCCTTCCCGGCCACCCTGACCCTGCGCGGCATCACCTTCGACAAGAACAACCACTTCGTCCGCGCCGACGACCGTATCGGCGGCGGCAATTCGGACGTCTTCGGCACCACCGCCCGCATCGACTACGACTTCGGCGAGGGTTCGGTCCTGAAGGGCCACACCCTGTCGTCGATCACCTCGCACGATCGCTGGAAGATGGTCGACTTCCAGGACATCGACGGCACCGACCAGCCGTTCCTGCTGGGCTTCCCGGTCGCCAGCCCGTCGGGGATCAACAGCGGCGCGCACATCGACGGCTATTTCCACGCCGACAGCTGGACCCAGGAGTTCCGCCTGACCTCGCCGGGCGACACCCGGTTCCGCTACGTGGCCGGCCTCTGGTACGCCAAGAACGACCTGGACCGCTATCTGAACCGCGGCCCGGTGCTGCAGCTGGCCCGCTACCTGGCCGAAAGCACCAACGAGAACTATTCGGCCTACGCCAACGCCACCTGGGACATCACCGACAAGCTGGCCCTGACCGGCGGCGGCCGCATCAACCGCCAGAAGATCAGCTACAAGTTCGACAAGACCATCTTCGCCAGCACGGCGATCGGCGCGGCGACCACCCACCAGCTGTTCGGCCGCTCGGACGAGGACGACGCCTTCACCGGCAAGATCGGCGCGCAGTACAAGATCACGCCCGACATCATGACGTTCGCGACGTTCTCGACGGGCTACAAGGGCCAGGCCTACGACCTGGTCAGCACCTTCGACGCGCGGATCGCCGCTCAGATGCCGGTGCCGCCCGAGACGGCCAAGAACTACGAGCTGGGCTTCAAGAGCAGCCTGCTGAACCGTCGCGTCTACTTCAACGCCACCGTCTTCCGGGCCGACTACAAGGGCTTCCAGACCTCGGTGACGTCGTTCCTGCCGGACGGCACCTTCCTGACCTTCCTCAACAGCGTGGGCCAGCTGCGCACGCAGGGCGTCGAGCTGGACGCGGTGGCGCGGATTACCAGCAACTTCCGCCTGAACGGCGCCTTCGCCTACACCGACGCCAAGGTCGTCGACTTCCCGAACGGCCCCTGCAACAACGCCCAGCCGGCCACCAATGACCTGCCGCTGCAGCCGGCCGGCTACATCGGCAAGCCAGGCGAGTGCTACCGCACCCCGACCACCAACGGCCGCGTGCAGAACCTGGCCGGCCGTCGCCTGAACAACACCCCGAAGTTCAAGTTCAACATCGGCGGCCAGTACGACATCGAGCTGCCCGGCATGCCCTTCAAGGGCTTCGTCGGCGCGACCTATCGCTGGCAGGACGACGTCAACTTCTCGCTCAGCCAGGATCCGCGCACGATCCAGAAGGCCTACGGCATCGTCGACCTGAAGGTCGGGATCACCGACCGCGAAGGCCGCTACACGGTCTCGGCCTTCGCCAACAACCTGTTCGACAAGCGCTACGCTCAAGGGTTGGGCAACGGCACCTCGGGCTACAGCAATCCGGCCATCCCGACGGCCCAGGGCCGCACCTGGTTCCCCGGTCGCGACGCGTTCCGCTACTTCGGCGCCCGCCTCGACGTGAACTTCTAGGACCTCCCCTTTCTCATTCGGTCCCCTCCTGCGCGGCCGGGTTCCTTCGGGGATCCGGCCCGTTTTTTATTTGGCGGCGCTAGCCGCGCGCAGGGCGATCTCTTCGCGCTTGGCCGCCAGGCTCTCGCGGGTGCGCTCGATGGCTTCGAGTTCGGCGGTCAGCAGCAGGTTCTCGATCAACCCGCCCAGGTGCGCCTGCATGGCGGCGCGGGCGGCCTTGGGGTCACGGGTGCGCAGGGCCTCGACGATCTCCTGGTGCTCGTCCTTCAGGGGGCGCTTGCGCACGTGCCGCGCCTTTTCCAGCATCTGCATGCACAGGCGCGAGCGGTAGCGCAGGTCCCAGGTGTTCTCGACGATCCGGGCCACGGCGACGTTGCGCGTGGCGGCGGCGATGGAGATGTGGAACTGGCGGTCGGCCAGCTCGGACTGCTCCTTGGTCGCCGCGTCGCTGTTCATCTCGACGACCAGAGTCTCCAGATAGGCCAGCTCCTCGTCGGTGATCAGGGTGGCGGCCAGGGCGGCGGCCTCGCCCTCGAACAGGCGGCGAGCCTCGGCCTGCTCGAAGGCGCCGATGTCCAGGTCCTTGGCCGGCGGCGGCGGCTGGTCCAGGCGGACATAGACGCCCGAGCCCTGGCGGGCCTCCAGCAGGCCCCGCATCTCCAGGGCGATGACGGCGCGGCGGACGGTGGGACGGCTGACCCCAAACTCGTCGGCTAGGTCGCGCTCGGACGGCAAACGATGGCCAGGCTGGAACGACCCGTCGGCGATCGACGCACTGATCGAGGCCGCCACCTGTTGATACAGCCGCGTGGAATCCGTGGACGGAGGGGTCGACATCGCAAACGCCGTGACAAGCGCCAAGAACGGCGCGTCCCACAGGACTAACGCCGGTTCGGCCGCCTCACAAGCGCCCGCGAGCAACTGGCCTTACCATGCACGCCGCTGAAAGACGGCGAGCGGCCGGAGGGTAAGGACTCCGGCCGCTATCGTCGTCCGCCCCGGGAGGAGGTCGGCGCAAGGTACGCAGCGCCTGTGGTCGACGAGCAAGGATCGAACGAAACGTCCGATCACGCCCGGTCAACTTAACGAAACTGGCCAATCCTGCAATCAAAAATGGCCTGACCAATTTGTTCGATTTGTACGACCAATTTGGTAGCGTTCTCAGATTCAGGCCGCCTGGCGCAGGTTCCACGGATGGGCCGGATAGAACTGGGCCATCATCCGGCTGACATAGTCGACGAGGCGCGGATAGCTTTCGGCCTCGCGGCGCAGGGGCGACTCGAAGAAGGGCGTCATGATCGCCGCCAGCATGGCGAAGGCCGTGGCGTCGACGCCGACCGGATGGCTGTCGCGCATCAGATAGGCCTTGTCCTCCAGGAGCTCGTCCAGCGAGCGCAGCGACAGGCTGCCCAGCCAGGTCACCTCTTCCCGCAGGTGCCGCCCCACGCCGACGGCGCGGACATTGGTCGCGATCGCCTCTAGCAGGCCGCGCCGCAGGTCGTCTCGGAGGTGCTCCGGCGCCTGGTCGAACCACCGGGCCGCGCCCTTGGCGAAATTGGCCTGATCCAGATGCCGGAAATAGGCCGACACCCAGCCCAGCTGGTTCTCGATCATCCGCTCGATCGCCCAGGCCTGGGCCCGCTCTTTCCCGGAGAGGCCCATGTCCAGATCGATGTCGTACTTCTGCTCGATATGGGCGCGGATGAAGGTGGAGTCGCCGATCGCCTGGGCGGCGTCCTCGATCCACGGCAGCTGGCCCTTGGGCGCGGTCTCGCGGCTGCCCTTGGTCTTGCGATAGTGAAGACCGGCCATCATCAGCTGGACCTCGGTCTTGGTCACATAGGGGCTGATCTCGGGCAGCCCGAACCCGGCTCCGGCGGCGAACAGCGTGATCATCGTCCCTCTCCGATCTCGAATGTCTTGGTGACGACTTGCTACCGCCAGGCTACTGCCAGCATGCTGTCAGTAGCGATCAGCGATATGTAAGGCCATGAGACGCGCCGAACGCCTTTTTCAGATCATCCAGATCCTGCGCCGCAGCCGCGCGCCGGTGACCGCTGACGCCATCGCCGCCGAGCTGGAGACCTCCAAGCGCAGCGTCTATCGCGACATCGCTGCCCTGGTCGGCCAGCGCGCGCCGATCCGTGGCGAGGCAGGGGTCGGCTACGTGCTGGAAGCCGGCTTCGACATGCCGCCCCTGATGCTGACCCCCGACGAGATCGAGGCGGCTGTGCTGGGCGCGCAGTGGGTGGCCGGGCGCGGCGACCCCGTCCTGGCCAAGGCCGCCAGCGACCTGATCAGCAAGATCGCCGCCGCCGTGCCCGACCGCCTGCGGCCCTATGTGCTGGAGCCGGCGGCGGCCGCCTCCCCCGCCTGGAAGCCGCAGACCGATCGCATCGACGTCGCCCAGGTTCGCGCCTGGATCCACGCCGGCCGCAAGATCCGCCTCGACTACAGCGACGAGGCCGGGACGATCAGCGCGCGGGTGATCTGGCCGGTCACGGTGGGCTATCGCGAGACGGTCCGCATGATCATCGCCTGGTGCGAACTGCGCGAGGCGTTCCGCACCTTCCGCACCGATCGCGTGGTCGGCGCGCAGTTCCTGGACGAGCGCCACGGCAAGCGTCCCGCTGTCCTGCGCGGCGAATGGGTCAAGTTCCGCGACGCCGAGATCGCCGCCTGGAAGCTGAAGGAAAAGGCCGACTGCTGACCGGCTTGCGCGACGGCCGCGCTCGGGAGCACTGTCCCCTCGGGAATTAGGGGACCTCCATGACATCGAAGATCTTTGCCTCGGCGGCGACGGCCGCTTTGCTGGCCTGTGCGACCGTTCACGCCGCCGAACCCGACTTCAGCGCCGAGCGCTTCCGCGCCCACGTCGCCTATCTGGCCGACGACCTGCTGGAAGGCCGCGAGGCCGGCACGCGCGGCCACGAGCTGGCCGCCAAGTACATCGCCACCCAGTTCGACCTGCTGGGCCTGAAGCCCGCCGGCGAGAACGGCGGCTGGTATCAGAGCGTCGGCCTGGTCGACACCTCGCTGGCCGGTGCGACGCCGACCCTGACCATCACCACCGCCAAGGGCGCCAAGACCTACGAGAACGCGACCCTGGCGGTGCTGCGCGGTCCTGCCGTCGGCGGCTCGGCCCAGGTCACAGCGGACACGGTGTTCGCGGGCTACGGCATGACCGACACGGTCGTGGGCATCGACGACTACAAGGGCCTGGACGTCAAAGGAAAGGTCGTCGTGGTGCTGCGCGGCGTGCCCAAGGGCATGAACAGCGAGATCGCCGCCCACCTCTCGACCCTGCAGGCCCGCTTCGCCGCCGAGCACGGCGCGGTCGGCATGATCCAGATCTATGACGCGGCCTCGTACAAGGCCTTCCCGTGGAAGGCCGTGCTGCAATACGCCAAGGAGCCGCGCACCACCTGGGCCGACAAGGACGGCAAGCCGTTCGACGACACCTACGGCCTGAAGGCCCGCGCCACGGTCGACCGCGAACCGGCCTACCAGCTGTTCGAGGGCGCCAAGGGGACCTTGGACAAGGCCCTGGCCGACGCCGACAAGGGCGTCCGCCCCAAGGGCTTCCCGCTGAAGGCCAAGGTCGAGCTGAAGGTCACGACCCAGCTGCGGCGCTACGCCAGCCCCGAGGTCATCGGCCTGATCGAAGGCTCCGATCCCAAGCTGAAGGACGAATACGTGGTCCTGATGGGCCACGCCGACCACCTGGGCATCCGCCCCGACAAGCCCGGCGACAACATCTACAACGGCGCGCTGGACAACGCGGCCGGCACGGCGACCCTGATCGAGGTGGCCCACGCTTTCGCGACCAGCGCCCCACCGCGCCGCTCGGTGCTGATCATCGCCAACACCGCCGAGGAGAAGGGCCTGCTGGGCGCGGAATTCTTCGCCCACCACCCGACCGTGCCGGCCGGCAAGATCATCGCCGGCGTCGACCTGGACGAGCCGATGATCACCTACGACTTCACCGACGTGGTGGCGTTCGGGGCCGATCACTCGACGCTGAGCGACTCGATCAAGCGGGCCGGCGCGACCATGGGCGTGACCCTGACGCCCGATCCGTCGCCGGAACAGGCGACCTTCGTCCGCTCGGACCACTATGCCCTGGTCAAGGTCGGCATCCCGGCGGTGATGATGGTCACCGGCTACCAGAACGGCGGCGAGAAGGCCTGGGCCGAGTACGAGGAAAAGCACTACCACCAGCCGTCCGACGACCTGTCGCAGACCATCCTGTGGAGCGCCGGCGCCAAGTTCGCCAAGCTGAACTACCTGATCTCGCGCGACCTGGCCGACGGCGACCAGGCCCCGCGCTGGTACGCCAAGGACTATTTCGGCGACGCCTTCGCGCCGAACGCCCCCAAGGCGCCGGCTCCGGCCAAATAGGCCCTCAGACCCCGTGGCGCTTGGCGAAGGCCTCGAAGAGGCCGGGCCAGGCCGCCACGGGCTTGTCCGGCGTGAAGCGCATGCCAAAGCCGTGGCCGCCTTCCTCGAAGATGTGCATCTCGGTTGGCACGGCCTTGGCCTTCAGGGCCGTGAACATCACCAGGGCGTTCTCGACCGGCACGGTCTTGTCGTCGGCGGCATGGATCACGATCACCGGCGAGAGGCCCTCGCGCACCTGCTTCTCGGGCGACAGCTCCAGGGCGCGCTCGGGCGTGTTGATCGCGGTCAGCAGCTGCTTGCGCGAGCCGGCGTGGGCGATGGCCGGGTCGGTGCTGATCACCGGATACATCAGCGCCGACAGGTTCGGCTTGGCCGACAGCTGGTCGGCGGCGTCGATCGGGCCGTAGGTCGCCGCGTCGTAGCGAACGGTCAGATTGGCCGCCAGGTGACCGCCGGCCGAGAAGCCCATGATCGCCACGCGGTCTGACGAGAAACCCATCTCGGCCGCCTTGGAGCGGATAATGCGAATGGCCCGCTGGGCGTCCTGCAGCGGGGCGTCGCCACCGGCCGTCCAGCCGTCGCCCGGCATGCGGTAGAACAGCACGAAGCAGGTGTAGCCTCGATCGTTCAGCCAGCGGGCGGTCTCGTAGCCTTCCTTGTCCAGCACCACGCGCTCGTAGCCGCCGCCCGGGATCAGCATGACCGCCGCGCCGTTCGGCTTCTTCGGACGGAAGACCACTAGGGTCGGCTTGCGGGTATGGGTCTGGGCGCGGTCGCGCGGACCGCCAGCCACGGTGCGGTCGATGATCGCCTCGACCGCCGTGACGCCCTCCCCGCCCGGCGCGCCGTTGGGCCACAGGGTGATGACCTCGGTCGGGTCGGCCAATGGGGTCGATTGCACGGGAGCGGCCTCCGCCTTGCGCGCCGCCAGGGATCCCAGGACGCCGGTGACGAAAGCCGCAAGGGCGCCGCGACGGTTCAGCATGGGATCAAAGCCTTCTGACGGGTGATTTGTCGGAGCAGACCCTAGAGGCAAGGAAACCGGTTTCCTAGTCCACTTTCCTAGCTCTGCACGAAGCGGAGGTGATGCAGAACGATGCCGCTGGTCGTGGCGACGTTCAGCGAGTCGAAGCCGTTCGCCATCGGGATGCCGACGGTCCGCGCCTTGGCCATCACCTCGGGCGTCAGGCCGGGTCCCTCCGCGCCGAGCAGCACGGCGGTGCGCGGCGCGGGCTTGAGATGAGCCAAGATCTCGGAGGCGGCGGGGCTGAGCGCCAGACCCTCGAAGCCGGTGACGGCCAGCAGCTCGGCGATGTCCTCGCCCCGCTCCAGGCGCGCGGTGGGCGCCGACAGCACCGCCCCGACCGAGACGCGGATGGCCTTGCGGTACAGCGGATCGCAGCAGTCGGCGTCCAGCACCACCGCATCGGCCCCGAAGGCGGCGGCGTTGCGATATATGCCGCCGATGTTGTCGTGGTTGGCGATGCCGCACAGCACCAGCACGACGGCCCGCTCTGGCAGGCCGGCCAGCAGGTCTCGCGCCGAAACCGGCTCCGGCTTCCGGCCCACCGCCAGCACGCCGCGATGCAGGTGGAACCCGGCGATGGCGTCCAGCACGGCCTGGTCGGCAAAATGGACGGGCGTCTCGTCGGGCAGAGCTTCGAACACCTCCACCAGCTTGTCCCGCCGCTTTGGGTCGATCAGCAGCGAGACCACTCGCTCGGGCGCGTCGCGGACAAAGGCCCGCAGCACCGTCTCGCCTTCGGCGATGAACAGGCCCTCGCGCCCGACCAGATCACGCTCCTTGATCGCCCGGAAAGGGGCGACGGCGGGATCGTCGGGATCGGTGACGACGCGATACTGGGGCAATGGATACCTCGGGGCTTAACGCACCCCTCGTATCGGCAGGATCGTCAGACCGCCAGCCAGGGCCAACCCGGCGGCCATCAGGAAGAACAGGTCGAAGTTCACGTGGCTGGGTCCCAGGCTCCAGACCGCCAAGGCCGGCGCCAGGGCCTGGGGCAGCGTGTTGGCCAGGTTGATGACCCCCAGGTCCTTGCCTGCATCCCGCTGCGAGGGCAGCACCTGAGTGACCAGGGCGATGTCGACGGCGCAGAAGCAGCCCGCTCCGCAGCCATAGACCACATAGGCCGCCAGCAGCACCGTCCAGTCCGAGGTCAGCGAGAACACGATCATCGAGGCGGCGATGGTCAGGGCCGCGCCGAAGGCGAACAGCTTGCGCCGCCGCAAGCGGTCCGACAGCACACCGCCGGCCATGGCGCAGATGACGTTGAAGACGGTCGAGACGGTGGCCAGGATCGCCAGCCCCTCTTCGGAGCGATGCCCCGGAAACAGGCGTGGATAGTCCACCACGTCCTGCAGGAAGTAGAGCATGTAGCTCTGCACCAGGCTCAGCGCGACCAGCACCATGAACCGTCCGGCCCAGGCGAAGGCGAAGTCGGGGTGCTTGCGCGGGCTGACCCAAAGGCCCGCGATGAACTCGCGCAGATGGAACGGCGGCACGTCTTCCTTGGCCAGTGGCGGATCCTTCAGGCGCAGGACGAACGGCGCCAGGCCCAGCAGCAAGGCGATGGAGATGGCGGCATAGCGCTGCCACTCGACGACCAGCAGTCCGCCGATCATCACCGCGCCGAACGCTGTGCCGATCGGGTTTCCCAGGCTGAGGAACGCCGCGACCATGCCCTTCTGGTTGTCGGGCACCCGGTCGGGCATCACCGCCACCAGGGCCGAGAAACACAGGTTGAAGGTCAGCTGGAACAGGATCACGCCGCCGATCAGGGCCAGCGGCGTCTTGGCGTTCATGATCGCCAGATAGGCCAGCGAGGCCCCGATCGCGCCGACCACCATCCAGGGGCGACGACGGCCGAAGCGCGAGGTGGTGCGATCGCTGATCGCTCCGGCCAGCAGGTTGGCGATGCTGGCGACCAGAGCGCCCCAGAAGGCGACCTGGCTGAGCACCACCGCCTTGGACGCCGCGTCGATCGACTCGGCCTTCAGGGGCAGCAGCACCTGCAAAAGCGGCTGGAAGGATACGAAGGCGCCGACCTGCGCGAGGGTGTACGCGGCGATGAAATTCGCCCGCACCGGCTCTTTTGGCCGGGCTCCGTCGTCAGGCGCCATCTCTCCTCCCCTGCACGGTCTAGCGCCGCGTCTTGGGCACACTGACCGCCTCCCCCTTACGGCACAAGGGGTCGCGTACGGTAAAGCAGGGAGTTTCCTTCTGTCGCCGAGACGCTCTAGTCTGAGCAAATGGGCGTGAATCTCAATGTAGTCGGGGCGAGCTGATGGCTTCGGTGACGATCTACGACGTCGCCGCGAAGGCGGGCGTCTCGATCAAGACCGTTTCGCGGGTGATGAACAAGGAGCCGAACGTTCGGCCCGCCATGCGCGATCGTGTGCTCGAGGCGGCCGGTGAGCTCGGCTACAGCCCGAATCTGTCGGCGCGCAGCCTGGCCGGATCCCGCTCGTTTGTGATCGCCGTGTTCGTCGACGCGGCCCTGACCATCGACCACTGGCAGAGCGAGCGCGGCGCCGACTACCTGTCGCGCATCCAGCTGGGCGCGACCCTGGTCTGCCGCGACCAGGGTTATCACCTGCTGATCGAGCTGATCGACAACGACGGCCCGAACGTCCGCCAGGACGTGGCCGCCTTCCTGGCCGCCCTGAAGCCGGACGGCGTGATCCTGACCCCGCCCTCTTCCGACAATCCCGGCGTGCTGGAGACCCTGGACAAGGCCGGCACGCCCTACGTCCGCGTCGGTCCGGAAAAGGCCGAGGGCCTGGGCCCGCGCGTGCACATGGACGACATCGCCGCGGCCCGCGAGATGACCGAGCATCTGGCCGCTCTTGGCCACAAGCGCATCGGCTTCATCGTCGGCGAGCCGCGCTATGGCGCCAGCCAGGCGCGGCGTGAGGGTTATCTGGAAGCCATGAAGGCACGCGGCCTGCCCGTGGCCGACAGTTGGGTGCGCCAGGGCGACTTCACCTTCCAGTCGGGCCTGGAGCAGGCCAAGGCGCTGCTGGCCCTGCCCGACCGCCCGACGGCGATCTTCGCGTCGAACGATGACATGGCCCTGGGCTGCATCGCCGCGATCGCGGAAGCCGGACTGATGATCCCCGGCGATGTCTCGGTGGCGGGCTTCGACGACAGCCCCAGCTCACGCTTCAGCCGGCCGCAGCTGACCACCGTGCGTCAGCCGGTGGCGGAAATGTCCTCGGAGGCGGCCAAACTGCTGATCGGCCGGGCCAAGAGCAGCGAACCGCCCGAGCGGCCGGTCGACATGCTCCTGCCGTTCGAACTGATCCACCGCGCCTCGACGGCCCCGCCGCCGAAGTAGCCGCCCTTAGCGACCCGGACGGGCGAAGGCGGCGACGCGAGCGCGGGCGGCGTGGACCGGATTTTCGGCCGGCTGTTCGCGTTGGGTCGGCTGGAAGCTTTGCGGACGACCGCCACCCAGGCGGAAAGCCCCGACGCGGTTCGACAGGTCGGCGGCCTCGACACGCAGGGCGTGGGTGGCTTCGGTCGATTGCGAGACCATGGCGGCGTTGCGCTGGGTCACCTGGTCCAGCTGGTTCACGGCCGAATTGACCTGGCCCAGGGCCGTGGCCTGCTCGCTGGCCGAGGCGGCGATGGCGTTGACCAGTTCGTCGATGCCGCCGACCTTCTCGTGGATGCCCCGCAGGGCCTCGCCGGTCTGGCCGACCAGCTCGACGCCTTCGCTGACCTGACGGCTGCTTTCGGTGATCAGCGACTTGATCTCGCTGGCCGCCTGCGACGAGCGCTGGGCCAGCGCCCGCACTTCCTGCGCCACGACGGCGAAGCCCTTGCCGCTGTCGCCGGCCCGGGCGGCTTCGACCCCGGCGTTCAGGGCTAGCAGGTTGGTCTGGAAGGCGATCTCGTCGATCATGCCCAGGATCTGGTTCACCTGCTGCGACTGGGCTTCGATCTTGGTCATGGCCTGGGCGGCGCGGGTGACGATCTGGCCCGAACGCTCGGCCTCGGTCGAGGCTTCGGCGACGCGCGAGGAAACCTCGCGGGCGCTCTGGGCGGTCTTGCCGACGGCGCCGGTCAGCTCTTCGACGGCGGCGGCCGTCTGCTCCAGCGTGGCGGCCTGCTGCTCGGTGCGCTGCGACAGGTCCTCGGCGCTGCGGGCGATGTCGTCCGCGCCCGAGCGGATACCGCCGGCCGAGTGCTCGACCGAACGCATGGCCTCGGCCAGGGCGCCGGCGGCTTGTTCGAAGTCGATCTTCAGGCTTTGGAATTCGGGGGCCAGGTCGCCCTCGACCCGGGCGGTCAGGTCGCCGGCGGCCAGGCGCGACAGGGCCTCGCCCACGGCCTTTACGGCCTGGGCCTGACGGGCCTCGGCGGCTTCGCGCTCGGCCTCCAGGGCGTCGCGCTCTTCCTGCAGCAGCGACAGATAGCTGGAGATGGCCAGTTCCATGTCCAGGAACACGGCCTTGTTCAGAGCGGCCAGGCCATCGGCCAGCTCGCCGTCCGACTTGGCGGCGTTGCTGAACATGCCCTTGGCGCGCTTGGCGATGACGGCGCGGA
Organism: Caulobacter sp. GW821-FHT10A06; assembly: GCF_059415805.1. Classification (NCBI taxonomy): domain Bacteria; kingdom Pseudomonadati; phylum Pseudomonadota; class Alphaproteobacteria; order Caulobacterales; family Caulobacteraceae; genus Caulobacter; species Caulobacter sp. GW821-FHT10A06. The sequence continues at coordinate 362,322 of NZ_JBWKNY010000005.1, read as the reverse complement.
TCAGCTCTTCGGCCACCAGGGCGTAGCCGCCGATGTACCATTGCGGCTGCAGGTCGGCGTCGACGTGGGCCCGACCGATGCGCTCGACGTCACGGACATAGGTCTCGCCGTAGTCGGCCTGGGCGATCCGACGCCAGTGGGCGGCCTGGGCGCGCTCGGCGCCGGCCATGTGGGCGTCGTCGCGGAACTTGCCGCGGGTCTCGGGGAAGACGCGGACCTGATTGTAGAACTTGCCTAGCGCGCCCGCGATCTCGGCGTCGATCACCGGCTTTATCGCGCGAAGGGCCGAACGCGAGCGTTCGTCGAAGCGCATGAAAGCCATACGCTGGTCCAGCTTCGCGTTCGCGCTCATGCGTTACTCCGACTCGAGGGTAAGGTTTCGTTGACCATGTCAGTGACGGGAATCCGTTAACCAACATTGAAGTTCGGCGCGATGCGCCCCGTGGCCGCACCGGGCTTGAGGACGCCGTCAAAAACCGGGCGCTGTCTGCTCTTCGTCACGATATCGCCTTAAGCAGCAACAAGCTGCGCCTTGGCGCGTTTTGGACTTGTCAGGTCCACGGCAGGGCTTGGATATAACCAGGAAACGATCCTCAAGGACTTCATGGCGCTTCCGGCGGACTTCACCTTGACCGAACAGGACGGCCGCACGGCGGCGGTGCTGTCGGGGGACTGGACCGCGCGAGGTCTGTTCGACGCCGGGCTTCGGCTGGACGACGCCCTGTCGGGCGCGCGTGCGCTGGATCTGGACCTGACCGGCGTCAATCGCTGCGACACTGCCGGCGCCTACGCCATCCTGCGCGCCGCGGGGGATCGCCTGAAGACCGAACAGGTCCAGGCGCGTCGCGAAGTGCTTCGCCTGCTGGAGCTGGTCGGCGCCGCCATCCAGGTCGAGCCCGAACCCACTGTCCGCTCCGGCGGCTTCCACGCCTTGCTGGAACGGATCGGCAAGGGCGTATTCGGCCTGTTCGGCGACGCCTACGGAACCATGGTGTTCCTGGGCCACCTGCTGGTCGCCGTGGGACGCTGCATCGCCGATCCGCGCCGCATCCGCTGGGCCCCGACCATCGCCCTGTGCGAGCGCGCGGGCCTGGACGCCATGCCGATCGTGGCGGTGACGACCTTCTTCATCGGCGCGGTGGTGGCCCTCTTGGGCGCCAACATGCTGACCGACTTCGGGGCCCAGGTGTATTCGGTCGAGCTGATCGGCATCTCGGTCATGCGCGAGTTCAACATCCTGATCACCGCCATCCTGCTGGCCGGCCGCTCTGCCTCCAGCTTCGCGGCCGAGATCGGCTCGATGAAGATGAACCAGGAGATCGACGCCATGCAGGTCATGGGCGTGGATCCCTACGAGGCGCTGGTGCTGCCGCGCTTCGCCGCCCTGCTCTTCACGATCCCGCTGCTGGTCTTCGTGGCGACAATCGCCGGCCTGGCCGGCGGCATCCTGGTCGTCTGGGCCGTGCTGGACCTGTCGCCGACCTTCTTCCTGCAGCGGATCATCGACTTCGTCGGGGCTACGCACTTCTGGATCGGCATGTCCAAGGCGCCGGTGATGGCCGCCGTGATCGCGGCGATCGGCTGCCGTCAGGGCATGGAGGTCGGCAACGACATCGAGTCACTGGGCCGGCGCGTGACGGCGGCCGTGGTGCACGCCATCTTCGCCATCATCCTGATCGATGCGATCTTCGCCCTGGTCTACATGGAGCTGGACATATGACCGGCCCCGCCGTGATCCCGCCCGCAATCGAGACGGCCGACACCGAGAAGTATCCGATCGAGGTGCAGGGCCTGGTCTCGTGCTTCGGCGACAACACCGTCCATGACGGCCTGGACCTGAAGGTCGAGCGCGGCGAGGTGCTGGGCGTGGTGGGCGGCTCGGGCACCGGCAAGTCGGTGCTGCTGAACACCATCATCGGCCTGAAGGTCCCCGACGGCGGCACGGTGCGCCTGTTTGGCGGCGACATGCGCGTGGCCTCGCGCCGGCGGTGGTCGTCGGTCGAGCGGCGCTGGGGCGTGCTGTTCCAGCAGGGCGCGCTGTTCTCGAACCTGACCGTGCGCGAGAACGTCTCCGCGCCGCTCCACGAACACACCAAGCTGCCGCGTCGCGAAATCGAAGAGATCGCCGATCTCAAGATCGCCATGGTCGGCCTGCCCGCCCGCGCCGCGCTGCTCAAGCCCGCAGAACTGTCGGGCGGCATGCGCAAGCGCGCCGGCCTGGCCCGCGCCCTGGCGATGGACCCCGAGCTGCTGTTCCTGGACGAGCCCACCGCCGGCCTGGACCCCATCGGCGCCGAGGCCTTCGACTCCCTGATCAAGGACCTGTCCGACAGCCTTGACCTGACCGTCTTCATGATCACCCACGACCTGGACAGCCTCTACGCGATCACCGACCGCGTGGCGGTGCTGGCCGACAAACATGTGGTGGCCGTGGCGCCCGTGCGCGAGCTCGAGCGTTCGGAACATCCCTGGATCAAACAGTACTTCCTGGGCCCCCGGGGACGCGCCGCAGCGACCTCCGAGGATCCGGCCGAGGCGAGGACCGACTTCTGATGGAAAGAAACGCCAACTACGCCCTGGTCGGGGCCATATCCCTGGCCCTGTTCATGGGGCTGGTGATCTTCGTGGTGTGGCTGGCCAAGGTCAGCTTCAGCAAGGACTACGACCTGTACGACATCCTGTTCATCGGTCCGGTGCGCGGTCTGTCCACGGGCGGCGAAGTGCACTTCAACGGCATCAAGGTCGGTGAAGTCAGCCGCATCGAGCTGGACAAGACCGATCCCAACCGCGTCATCGCCCGCGTGCGCATGACCTCGGACGTGCCGGTCAAGGTCGACAGCTACGCCACGCTGGAGCCGCAGGGCATCACAGGCGTCAACTACGTCCAGATCACCGCCGGCTCGCCCAACAAGGAGCTGCTGAAGGACACTGTCAAGAACGGCAAGGTCCCGGTCCTGCGCAGCCAGCGCAGCGCCCTCTCCGACCTCTTGGAAGGCGGCGGCACGGTGCTGACCCGCACCATCGAGGCGCTGGACCGCGTCAATCGCGTGCTGTCCGACCAGAACATCAAGACCTTCAGCGCCTCGCTCAGCGACGTCCAGGCGGTCACCGCCGAGCTGCGCGAGCGCAAGGAGATCATCGCCGACGCCCAGAAGGCGCTTCAGAGCATCGATGCGACCGCCCAGTCGATCACCGAGCTTTCCAAGAGCGCCAACGGCCTGGTCGATGGCGACGGCAAGCGCACCCTGAAGGAGCTGGGCGACGCCGCCGCCGAGCTGAAGGCCGCCGCCAAGGACGCCCGCGGCATGGTCGGCAAGCTGGAAGGCCCGACCACCGACTTCGCCACCACCGGCCTGCCGCAGCTGTCGTCAGCCATCGTCACCCTGCAGTCGGCCGCCGAGTCGCTGGACCGCCTGGTCGCCGACGTCGAACAGAACCCTCGAGGCTTGGTCGGCAAGGCGCCCGCCAAGGAAATGGAGGTCAAGCCGTGAGCCCGATGATCCGCAACACCGCACGCGCTCTGGCCGCCGCCGCGCTCGTGGTCAGCCTCTCCGGCTGCATCAGCGTCTTCCCCAAGGCCAAGCCGGCCAGCCTCTATCGCTTCGGCGAGGCCGAGGTCAGCGTGCCTAAGGGCCCGCCCGGCGCGATGTTCGGGGTGCTGAAGACGCCCTCGTCCTTCACCCGCGCCGCCGCCGGCGACCGCATCCTGACCAGCACCAATGGCGAGGTGGCCTATATCGCCGACGCCCGCTGGGTCTCGCCGGCCTTCGTGCTGTTCGAGGAAGCCACCGCCCGCGCCTTCGAGAACGACCCCGGCCGCGCCCGCCTGATCGGTCGCGGCGAGGTGGCCAAGGCCGACATGATGCTGCGGCTGGAAGTCCGCACTTTCGAGGCCGACTACGTCAACGGACCCAAGGCCGCGCCGGAGGTAGTCGTGCGCGTGCGCGGCGTGCTGAACCGCAGCCAGGACCGCGCCCTGGTCGGCGACCAGATCTTCGAAGCCCGCGTGAAGGCCGCCGACAACCGCGTCGGCGCGATCGTCCCGGCCTTCGACCAGGCGACGGCCAAGGTGCTGGGCGATGTGGTGGCCTGGGTCAACGCCTCGGGCACCGGCCTGAAGTAGCTAGAGCGCGTCCAGCGGTTCGGTCACCGGGCCGTAGCCGGCGTTTTCCTGGATCCGCAGGACCGGACCGTCGATCCACGGCTCGACGGTGACCAGCTCACGCGCTACCGCCCGCGCCACGGCGTCGGCGGGATCGGCGCTTTCGGCCAGCAGTTGCAGGTTCATGCGCGTGGGGAAGATCACCTTGCGCTGGCCCGAGGCCGCCAGCTCCAGGGCCAGACCCGGCGCGATCCACTCGGCGTCGACCGCCTCGTGGCCGTCGCAGATCGCCTGCTGGGCCAACGGCGCGTGGGCGACGTAGAACCAGGTGTCGAACCGCTTGGGCATCAGCTTGGGCGTGATCCAACGGGCGAAGACGGTCAGGGCCGACAGGTCCAGCTTCAGCCCCAGGTCCTCGACCACGTCGATGAAGGCGACCTTGTCCTGCGCCACCGCGTCCCGGATGTCCTTGGCCGCCTCGCCGGCATAGAAGGCGCCGTCCTTGTCGCGGGCCAGCAGGACGCCGGCCTCCTCATAGGCTTCGCGGATGGCGGCGATGCGCAGGGCCACGCCGTCGCCCCCTACCTCGTCGAAGCCGATCGCCAGGTCCCGCCAGCGCGGGTCGCTGTCGCCGCCGTGGCTCTTGCCACCCGGAAACACCAGGGCTCCGGCCGCGAAGTCGATCTGGTGGTGCCGCTTGACCATCAGCACCTCGAACGAAGGCGCGTCTCGAAGCAGCAGGACGGTGGCGGCGGGACGGATCGCGCCCGGCGGTGAGTCAGACATGGCGGGAAGTCTGGCGCCGCTGCGTGCGCTTGCCCAGACCCCTTTCGAACAGCCGTTTAAGCCGTGCCCTGGTCCTTGCGGGCGATGCGCCGCTTGTTGCTGCTGCGGTCCATGCGCTCCAGCAGGTACTCGTTGTCCTCGCGCGAAACCGTGTGCGACGAGGTCAGGAAGCGCTGGATCATGTGTTCCTGGAAGCGCTCACGATCGTTGGCGCCACCGTCGAACTCCAGGCCGTGGAAGGCGTCGACGCCCGCGCGGAACGCCGCATAGAGACGCGGCGGCAGGCCGGCGCGCTCGCAGATCGCCTTCAGGCCCAGGGGGCCAGCGTCGTGGATCATCAGCCAGGTGCGGTGGTGCGGCACCCCGGACAGCTCGGCGACGGCCCACTCGAAGAAGGTCATGTGGCCATGGGCCAGGGCGCGCAGGATCAGTGACGGCGACAGTCGGCCGACCCGTTGCAGATGGGCGACGAAGGCCTTGGGATCGGCGGCGCGTCCGGCCTGGTCCACCAGGTCGATCGTGGCTCGCTCCTTGGCGCCGACGATCAGCTCCATGGTCAATTCGGCCGACAGGGCGTGGCTGGCCAGGATGTGGTCGCGCAGCTGGTCGCCGACCATCTCGATCAGGCGTTCGGTCACCGCCAGCGGCAGGGCCGTGCGATAGGCCACCGCCTGCAGCACGGTCTCGGACTTGGCGAAGCGGTCCAGGGCCTTTTGCAGCGCCACTTCCGAGAAGCGGGCGTTGTCGTTGGCGACGGCCGTGGCGACCACGTCCTCATTGCCCTGCTCGACCAGCATCGAGGTGATCTTGGCCGACAGCTTCGGACGCTTGGCCACCGCCATCTGGCGCACCGGCCCGCCCACGCGGACGATCTCGGCCAGATCGGTGTCGGTGAACACCGGCGAAAAGCTGATGATCGGCAGGCTGACGCTCTCGACGTCGCGCGCCAGGCGGTTGGCGACATCGGCCGGCAGGGCCTGGGAATTCTTGAGCGTGACCGCCATGGCCCGGCGGACCAGCTCGGCGGCGTCGGCGGCCATCACCCGCAGAATGTCGTGGGCGACCTGACGCTCGTCGTCGGTCATGACCGAGCGATCGATGCTCCGGCACAGCTTGTGCGCCGCCAAGGCGCGCTCGTCAGGCGTCGCGCCCTTCACGAGCATGCGGATGTCGGAGTCGGTGAGTGCAGCGCGTGTCGTGGCCATGGTTCGCCTGCCGGGAGCTATGCTTGGAGTCGCATGGTGGGCGGTTAGGCTTAATGATTGTTTGCGTTAGGAAGCTGTGGATTAACGATGTCCCGTAACCGGGTACAAACCACGCTGCCCTAAGGTTCGCGCTCAACGAAGAGGAACGCGAACTTGCTCACCGAGCGCCGCCTGAAAACCAGTCCGATGGACGGCGCCCGACTGGCCAAGGCCCTGGACGCCCAGGCCGCGCTTTTGCCTTATGCGCTGGGGGTTTTCGCGGTCAGCCTGCCCCTGTTCGTGTGGGTCGGATCGTTCGCCGTCAACCGCGCCTGGATGACCGCCAGCTTCGCCATCTTCGCGATCAACTGGGGCGCTTTCTACGCCGTCGTGAACTGGCTGCGCGACGATGCGTCGCAAGATCTTAACCGTCGCGCCCGGATCCAGGTGCTGTGCGGCGTGCTGTGGGCGCTCTGCGTCGTGCAGATCTCCGCCTTCGCCGAAGGCGCAGGCCCCGCCCGCGAAACTCTTTTGATGCTGGCCACGGCCGGCGCGGTGCTGTGCACCTTCTTTGCCGCGTCCTACTTGCCCGCCCTGTTGATCATCGCGCCGCTGGCCGCCGCCGGTCCGCTGATCGCCCAGTTCTCGCACCCGGACGGCCGCCAGGCCGGCGAGCTGACCTGGGGCGCGGTGGCTCTGGCCCTGACCCTGGGCATGATCCTGAACCGCATGTTCCGCCGCCAGCACGACCTGGCCGTCTCGCACGAGGAACTGGTCGACGAACGCCTGCGGGTGCTGGAAGCCGCCGAACGCACCGCCCGCAGCAAGTCCGACATCGTCGCCACCCTCAGCCACGAGATCCGCAATGGCCTGACCGGCGTCACCCACGTGCTGGCCGCCGCCGCCGGCAAGGGCGGCCGCGCCGCGCCGTCGCGCGAACAGCTGAACGCCGCCCTCGACGCGGCCCAGGACCTGATCTCGGTGCTGAACGCCACGCTCGACAGCGAGACCGCCGAATCCGGCCGCCTGAACGTCGAGACCCAGCCGTTCGATCCCGTCCGCCTGGTCCAGGACCTGGTCCTGCTGGACAAGCCCCACGCGGCGACCAAGGGGCTGGAGCTGTCCGTCCACATCGATCCGCTGCTGCGCGGTCGCGACAAGGGCGCCGCCGTCGCCGACGCCCTGCGCACCCGCCAGATCATCGCCAACATCCTGGGCAACGCGGTCAAATACACCGTGCGGGGCCGTATCGAGGTCCGTGTCGAGCTGCGCGACGGTTTGGTCGCGGTCGAGGTCGCCGACACCGGTCCTGGCCTGACCCCCGAGGAAATGGAGCACGCCTTCGAGCCCTTCCGCCGCGTCGAGCGCACCGGCGCCGGCGTCAACGGCGCGGGCCTGGGCCTGTCGCTGTCGCGCCAGCTGGCGCGGCTGATGGGCGGCGCCCTGGAGGCCCGCAGCGCCGTCGGCGTTGGCAGCTGCTTCACCCTGACCCTGCCCTTCGACGCCGTCGCCGAGTGCGAACTGGAGCAAGAGCTGGACACGGGACCCACGGAAGCGCCGGGAACCCAGCGCATGATGCGCGTGCTGATCGCCGAGGACGACGCCCTGAACGCGGCCATGCTGCGCGCCATCCTGGAGCAGCTGGGCCACCAGGTCGTCCATGCCCAGAATGGCCGCCGCGCCGCCGACCTGGCCAAGATCGCCGAGTTCGACCTGTTGATGCTGGACCACCGCATGCCGGTGCTGGACGGCCCGGGCGCGGCCGCCTCGCTGCGCGGCGCTGAAGGCCCCAATCGCCAGACGCCGATCATAGCGGTCATCGAAGGCGACGGCGAGGAGGCCTCGGAATTCCTCGACGCTGGCGCCGACATCGTGCTGCGCAAACCCGTCAGCGTGGCCGCCGTGGCCCGCGCCCTGGCCGACGCCTCGGCCCTGGACCGCAACGCCGCCAAGTCGGAAGCCGCGTAAGCCGTTTGACTTCAGGCGTTCGAAGGCGAGAATGGCGCATGTTTTCGCGCCCGACCTTCCGGCGTTTTCGCCATCACGGCGGTAGCCTGCTCGCAGGCTCCTAGCCCCGAACCGTCCGCGCGCCTGTCGCGGGCGTTCGGGGCGAACATCACGCATTCCGCCGCCTAACAACGCGCCCTTCCGCGCGCCCCATCACATCATCGCTGGGAGCTTTCCATGCTCGCGCAAGCGGACGCCGTCGTGCGTCCACACCTCATCATGGCCGAAACCGAGGCCGAACAACTGTCGACCCTGGCCCTGCAGATGGAGCACGCCGCTCCGCTGGCGGCCGACCTGCTGCTGCGCGAGATCGACCGCGCCGAGGTCCGCCCCGACGCCGACATGCCCGACCATGTCGTGCGCATGCGCTCGACCGTGCGGTTCGAGGACGACGCCCATGGCGCGGCCCGTTCGGTGTTGCTGGTCTATCCCAAGGAGGCCGATATCGAGGCCGGCAAGATCTCGGTGCTGTCCCTGGTCGGCGCGGGCCTGATCGGCCTGTCGGTGGGCCAGTCGATCCAATGGCCCGATCGCGACGGCCACGAGCGGGCGCTGCGCATCCTCAAGGTCGAGCCGCCCGGCCGCCTGGTCTTCTAGAGCCGCCACGGAGGGCTTGCCGCCGGGTAAGCCTTTCCCCTTCCCTCGCCCTCCCGCACACTCCTCCCAACGATAAAAGGGAGAGAGCGATGCTGGAGGGACTGCGGGTCGTCGAGCTGGCGACCTATATCGCCGCCCCCGGCGCGGCGGGGATCATGGCTGACTGGGGCGCCGAGGTGATCAAGGTCGAGTCCCCCGAGGGCGACCCGATGCGGCGCTTCTTCGACACCATCGGCTCGGACCAGGACGCCAACCCGATCTTCGAGCTCGACAACCGGGGCAAGAAGGCGGTGGTGCTGGACATCCGCAGCGACCTGGGACGCGACGCCCTGAAGGCGCTGGCGGCGACCGCCGACATCTTCCTGACCAATGTCCGCCCCGCCGCCCTGGCCCGCGCCGGCGTCGACTACGAGACCCTGAAGGCGATCAATCCGCGCCTGATCTATTGCAGCCTGACGGGTTATGGCCTGACCGGTCCCGACCGCGACAAGCCGGGCATGGACGTGGCCGCCTTCTGGTCGCGGGCCGGGGTCGGGTCGATCACCGCGCCGAAGGGGACCGAGCCCTTCCCGATCCGCACCGGCATGGGCGATCACGTCACGTCGCTCGCCACGGTGTCGGCGATCCTCGCGGCGGTCCACGAGCGCACCAACACCGGCGTCGGCCGGCTGGTCGAGACCTCGCTGCTGCGCACCGGGGTCTATGCGATCGGCTCGGACATGGCGATCCAGCTGCGCTTCGGGAAGCTGGCCTCCACGCGTGGACGGCGCGAGGCGCTGCAGCCGCTGGCCAACTTCTACAAGACCGCCGACGGCCGCTGGATCTGCCTGCTGCCGCGTCAGGGCTCGGTGGACTGGCCCCGCATCGCCGCCGCCGCCGGCCGGCCCGAGCTGGTCGACGACCCGCGCTTCGCCTCTGCCAAGACCCGCCGCGAGAACGGCCAGGCGCTGGTCGACATCCTGGATGAAGCCTTCGGGGCCATGGCCTATGACGACGCCGCCGAAGCCCTGGACGCCGGCGACATCACCTGGGCGCCCTACCAGACCCCGCGCGAGCTGGCGGTCGACGCCCAGGCCGAGGCGGCGGGCTGTTTCGTGGATACGCCCGACGGCGCGGGCGGGACCTTCAAGGCCCCGGCGGCCCCTGCCCGCTTCCCGGGATCAGAGGACGGCCCGCGCGGCCCGGCGCCGAAGCTGGGCGCGGATACGGAGGCGGTGTTCAGGGAATTGGGTTGGTCGGAGGATCAGGTGGCGGCTCTGACGGCCGTCAGCGCTTGATCTTCTCATTGGCGTCGGACAGGACGCGCAGCATCTCGGCCGAGAACATCGAGCTGGCCAGGCGCTGACCGCCGCCCATGCTGGCGCTGTCGGACGAGCCGCTGAACGGATTGCCCACGTCCTGCGAGCCGCGCAGGATCAGGTCGACCATCGCCTCCTGCTGGCGGATGCGCTCCAGGCGACGGCCGCTGGCATATTGCATGAAGCCTTGATCGGCCTGGACCGCCGGAGCCTGGGCGGGACCCATGTCGACGCGAGTCGCGCCGCCGGTCTTGGTCAGGTTGGCATAGACCTCGCCCACCGTGGCGGCGCGGCCGTCCTTGTAGAAGATCGAGCGGTTGGCCTGGGCCGCGTCCGGGAACATCGCCGCGGCGCTGGCGCCGGGCGAGGCGGTGGCGGCCTGGATCAGGCGGGCCGAGCCCGACGGACCCAGGAAGTGGGCTGCGTACAGTTCGCCGGCCGTGGGGTCGCGCCCCACCCGACCGCGCAGATACGAGGCGTGGTCGCTGGCCAGCTCGCCGGCCATCAGCGAGGCGGCGTGCGGATCGGTCTTCAGGCCCAGCACGGCCTTGCGGGCCTCGTCGCCGTCGACGCGGAAGCGGCCGTCACTGCCCTGGCTGATCAGGTCGGCGTAGCGGGCATAGCCGTACTTGGCGCCGTGCTTCTTCAGCGTGGACAGCCAGGTCTGGTCGACGAACTGGAACAGGCCCGAGGCCGACGAGGTCCGCGCCTTGGCGGCGGGGTTGAAGCCGCTCTCGCGCTTGGCCGTGCCCATCAAGAACGTGAAGTCGACCCCGGTCGCGCTGGAAGCGCGCTGGATCGCCGACTCGACGACGCTGCGGATGGAACTGACGGCGGGCATGGGCCTCAGGAGTCGGCGACTATGGTTAATTCGCGATTAACCACGTTCCGAGTCTCGCGTCCGGAGACGAGATGCCGCACCCATTCTTACAGACGTAAGACAAATCGTCATGCGGATTACGAATGTCAATTTACAGACCGAAGCGTTCGTGCTGACCTGATCCTACAGATGTAATTTAAGCGTAGGAGATCGACATGAACCTGGCTCTCCACCCCAGTGGCTCCGGCATTCCCGGCCTGGACGCCCCGCCGCGCAAGCCCTCGAAGGTGCTGCTGATCGGCCTGGCCGTCTCCGGCGCGCTGCACATGGGGCTGATCGGTTATCTGGCCTATCAGAAGTGGGTCTCGCCGCTGCCGCCGATGGTCGACGACCCTGGCATCATCATCGAGCCCACCCCGTTGACGCCGAAGCCGCCGCCTCCTCCCCCGCCGAGCAACACGCGTCCGCCGCCGTCGAACCCGATCAAGATCCATCCGCCGGTGACGACGCCGATCACCCCGCCGGACATCCTGCCGGTGAAGACCCTGGACGTGCCCGATGGCCCCGCCGTCAGCGGTCCGCCGACGTTCACGGCCGATCCGCCCGCGCCTCCGGCCCCGCCGTCGCCACCGGCCAAGGTCATCACCCGCGCCAACTGGCTGCGACTGCCCTCGGCCGACGACATGGCGCGCTACTATCCGGAAAGCGCCCAGCGGCGCGGCCTGTCGGGCTCGGCCACGCTGAACTGCGTGGTGGCGATCAACGGCACGGTCCGCGACTGCTCGGTGCTGTCGGAGACTCCGATCGACGAAGGCTTCGGCGCCGCGGCCATCAAGGTCTCGCGCTTCTTCAAGATGAAGCCGCAGACCGAGAACGGCGAGGCCGTGGACGGCGCCACCGTCCGCATCCCGATCCGCTTCAACGCCGGCGCCTGATACGCCCTCGCGTCTCCTTGAAGCGGAGGGGGCCGGATCGCTTCCGTATCGGCGATCCGGCCCTTTTCTCTAGTAGCTCTTTGGCAAGCCGAGCACGCGCTCGGAGATGAAGTTCAGGATCATCTCGCGGCTGACCGGCGCGATGCGGGCGATCATCGCCTCGCGGAAGTAGCGCTCGACGTCGTATTCCTTGGCGTAGCCCATGCCGCCATGGGCCAGGACCGCGTTCTCGCAGGCGTGGAAGCCCGCCTCGGCGCCCAGGTACTTGGCGGCATTGGCCTCGGCCCCGCAGTCCTTGCCCTGGTCGTAGAGCGCGGCGGCCTTGAAGGCGAGCAGGTTGGCGGCCTCCAGCTCGGCCCACGACTTGGCCAGCGGATGGGCCACGCCCTGGTTCTGGCCGATCGGTCGGCCAAACACGATCCGCTCGTTGGCGTAGGTGGTCGCCTTGGCCAGGGCCGCGCGGCCCAGGCCGATGGCCTCGACGGCGAACAGCACCCGCTCGGGGTTCAGGCCGTGCAGCAGATAGGCGAAGCCCTTGTTCTCCTCCCCGACCAGATCCTCGGCGGGGACGAACAGGTCCTCGATGAAGAGCATGTTACATTCGACGGCCTTGCGGCCCATCTTCGGGATCGGCTTGGCCTCGATCTTCTCGGCGTCGGTGTAGAACAGCGACAGGCCCTGGTGCGGCTTGGCGCACTGGTCCTTGGGCGTCGTGCGGGCGATGATCAGGATCTTGTTGGCGCGCTGGGCGCCGGTGGTCCAGATCTTCCGGCCGTTCAGGCGATAGCCGCCGTCGACCTTCTCGGCCCGCGTCTCCAGGCTGGAGGTGTCCAGGCCCGAGTTCGGCTCGGTCACCGCGAAGCACATCTTGTCCTCGCCCGAGATGATCCGGGGCAGCAGGCGCTCGCGCTGTTCGTCGGTGCCGAACTTCACCAGCGGCATCGGGCCGAAGATGTTGAGGTGGATGGCCGAGGCGCCGGAGAAGCCCGCGCCCGACTGGGCCACGGTCTGCATCATCACGGCCGCTTCCGTCAGGCCCAGGCCCGCGCCGCCGACGCTCTCGGGCATCGCGACGCCCAGCCAGCCGCCCTCGGCGATGGCGGCCACGAATTCCTCAGGGAATATTCCGGTCTCGTCAGTGCGGCGCCAGTACTCATCATCGAAGGCCGCGCACACCTTGGCGACGCCTTCGCGGATGGCTTCCTGCTCTTCGGTCAACCAGAATCCGGACATCCGGCCCTACTCCCCTGCGTTGGTTAGACCCCTGACTTCTCGAAACGGCGCGCGTCCATGGCGGCGGCGTCCGGGCTCGGGTGATCGCCATTCAGATACGCCGCGACCATGTCGGCCACAAGCGGCGCCAGCAGCCAGCCGTTGCGCCGCGCGCCGACGGCCAGCATGACACCGGGCGCCTTGCTCCAGCCGACCAGCGGCAGGCCGTCGGGCGTCGTCACCCGCACCCCAACCTCGACACTCGCCGCATCCAGATCCAGGTCCGGCCGCAGCGCCCAGGCGGCGGCGCGCAGGGCTTGGGTCGCCGAGGCGTCGGGATCTAGGTCGTCGCGGCCGGCTTCCATGGTGGCGCCGACAGCCAGGGTGGCGCCGGGCGCGAGATAGACTCCCTCGCCGCGCACGACCATGTCGCCTTCACTCGCCGAGGTCCGCAGAAGCTGCCCCTTGATCGGCGCCAGGGCGGCAGTCTCCGGCGCCAGTTGGCCGTCCCGCGCGCCGGGACCGGTGGCCAGCACCAGGATGTCGAAGGCCTCGACGCGGCCGTCGGTCAGCCGCAGCGCGCCGGGGGTGAAGTCTTCGACCGCCACGGCCTCGAACCGCACGCCCGCCGCCTCGGCCGCCGCCCGCAGCGCCGCCAGCGCCGGCCGGGCTTCGATGCGCCAGTCCTCGGGAATGGTCTCGTCGGCCGGCAGGCCCAGGTCGAGCAGCTTCTGCCCCACCTGCTCGCGCCAGGTTTCCGAGCCCTCGATTCGCACGCCGGCGCGGTGAATCTCGATCCCCAGCCCCTCGGCGAAGGCCGGCCACAGGTCCCGAGCGCGCCGCATCAGGACCAAATGATCGCGCGAAGCGGGGTCGAAAAGCGCCTCGCTAACCGGCGCCAGCATGCCCGCCGCCACGCCCGAGGCGTTGTCGCCCGGCGCCACCGGATCGAAGACGGTGACCTGAAAACCGGCCCGCGCCAGGCGCAAAGCCGCCGCGGATCCCAGCGCCCCGGCCCCAGCCACGGCGATACGCACGCCCGATTGAACTGTCATGGCGCGCAGACACCTCCGGAGGGCGCCGACGTCAAGTCCGGAACGACCACGTCTATCCTTCGGCTATTCATCATTAACGATAGTAAATCGAGCGCGACACTTTGGCGCGAAGACCCGTTCCGTGCACGTCCGGACGTGACGATGCAGCCAAGCTGTGTCTATACCCGTTAATATTGGCATGATGGCCGTTACCTGCGGCGCAATTGGAATAGAGGCGGATGAACGATCGACCCGCAGTCGAACCAGCCCACCCCGTGGATTTGTATGTGGGCGCCCGGCTGAGAATCCGCCGCAAGATGATGGGTCTGTCGCAGACCCAGGTCGCTGACGCCCTGGGCATCACTTTCCAGCAGATCCAGAAGTACGAGCGCGGCGCTAACCGCATCAGCGCCAGCAAGCTGTACGACGCCGCCAAGCTGCTGCAGGCCCCGGTGTCCTACTTCTTCGAGGGCCTGGACGAGACCGACGGCGGCATCGACGATGGCTTCGCCCAGCGCATGACCGAGTTCGTCTCCACGCCCGAAGGCCTGGAACTGGCCAGCCTGTTCCCCCGCCTGGCCGATCGCCGCCTGCGTCGCCGCGTGGTCGACCTGGTCCGCGCCATGGTGGACGACGAGGCTCCGTAAGCTTCCCAGCACAGTACGCTTCGAAAGGCCCGTGTCCTCCTAAGGCGCGGGCCTTTTCGCATTCGGAACCCACCGGAACCCGCCCTCTCGCCCGCCGTTGATCCGACGAAGGACGGAGGGCTGGCGACATGCCGCGCGATACGCTCGATCTTCAGCCGGTGGCGACCGGTCTGCTGTACGTCAATGACGACGATCCGGGACTGCGCCGGGTCAAGGCCGGCGATGGCTTTGCCTATCGCGACCCGGACGGCGATCAGGTCGATGACGCCGCCACGCTGGACCGCATCAAGGCCCTGGCCATCCCGCCAGCCTGGACCGACGTCTGGATCTGTCCCTCGCCGCGCGGTCACATCCAGGCGACCGGCCGCGACCTGAAGGGCCGCAAGCAGTACCGCTATCACGAGGCCTGGCGGCGCGACCGCGACGGGCTGAAGTTCGGCCGCATGATCGCCTTTGGCCGCGCCCTGCCCAAGCTGCGCGCCCGGGTCGAGGCCGACTTGACCCTCCGAGGCCTGCCCCGTGACAAGGTCATCGCCGCTGTCGTGCGCCTGATGGAGCTGACCCTGATCCGGGTCGGCAACGAGGAATACGCCCAGGCCAACAAGAGCTTTGGCCTCACCACCCTGCGCGACCGCCACGCCAAGCTGTCCAGCGTGGGCGGTACGTTCACCTTCAAGGGTAAGAGCGGCGTGACGCACACGACGGGCTTCCGCGACCGCCGCCTGGCCCGCATCGTCAAGGCCTGCCAGGACGTGCCCGGCCAAAGGCTGTTCCAGTACCTCGATGAGGACGGCCAGCGCCGCTCGGTCGAGAGCGCCGACGTCAACGCCTATATCCGCGAAGCCATCGGCCAGGACTTCTCGGCCAAGGACTTCCGCACCTGGGCCGGCACCCTGGCCGCCGCCCGCGCCCTGTGCCTGATCCCCAAGGCCGGCACCGCCAGCGAGGCCAAGCGCAACGTCAACACCTGCGTGAAGGCGGTCGCGGGCCTGCTGGGCAACACCGCCGCCGTCTGCCGCGGCTCGTACATCCATCCGCTGGTGCTGGAGGCGTATCAGCAAGGCGTCCTGCCGCTGAAGCCGGGCCGCTCGGAGCGCGCGTTCGAGTTGGCCGTTATCCGCTTCCTGGAGGCCGCGAAGGCCTCGTGCGCGCAAGCCTAGAGGAGAGCGCCCATGGCCGCCGGCCGTCCCACTTGGCAGGGCCACCTGCGCCTGTCGCTCGTGACCTGCCCCGTCGCCCTCTACACCGCCACGGACGCCAGCAGCGACGTGCACTTCAACATGCTGCACAAAAAGACGCACAACCGAATCCGGATGATCCCGACCGATCCGGATCTCGGCCCCGTCGAGCGGGCCGAGATCGTCAAGGGCTACGAGGTCAGCAAGGGCGAGTACGTGGTCATCACCCAGGACGAGATCGACAGCGTCCGCCTGGAGAGCACCCGCACCATCGATATCGAGCGCTTCGTCAGCGCCGACGACATCGACCGCCTGTATTGGGACAATCCCTACTTCCTGGTCCCCGACGGCAAGTTGGCCGCCGAGGCCTATGGCGTGATCCGCGAGGCGATGAGCAAGGAAGGCCAGGTGGCCCTGGGCCGCGTCGTCATGCACCAGCGCGAGCGCCTGCTGGCCATCGAGCCGCGCGATAACGGCATGGTCGCCTGGAGCCTGCGCAACCATGACGAAGTCCGCGCCGCGGCCGACTATTTCGACGCCATTCCCGACAAGCAGCCCGACGCGGCGATGATCCAGATCGCCCAGAAGATCATCGAGCAGAAGGAAGGTCCCTTCGACCCCGAGCAGTTCAACGACCGCTACGAGGACGCCCTGCGCGCCCTGATCAAGGACAAGCAGAAGGGCAAGGGCCGCAAGGTCGTGGTCGAGGAGCCCGAGGACACCAACGTCGTCGACCTGATGGAAGCGTTGCGCAGCAGCCTGGGCAAGGCGCCGGCCAAGGCCAAGTCGGCGACCAAGAAGCCCGCCGCGCACAAGGCTCCCGCGCGGAAGAAGGCCAGCTAGGCCGGCTTGCTCAACAATTCCTTCAGGCGCGGCCCGGCCTTGACGGCCATGGCCTCGCCCACCGCCGCGGCGGCGTTGGCGGGACGGATCATCACCTCGAACTCCCGGATCTTGCCGGCGTCATCGAAGGAGATGATGTCGATGCCCTTGAGCTTCTTGTCACCGACACGGGCGCTGAACTCCAGCACGACGGACTCGTGCCCCTCCGACCAGAACGTGCGGTGGTAGGCGAAGTCCTCGAAGATGGTGTTGACCGTCGAGATGATGTGCACCAGCGGCTCTACGCCCGGATACGGCGTGAAGAAGGCCGGCGAACGGAAAACGACTGTGTCGGCCGCCAAAGGCCGCAGGCGGTCGAACTCGCGCTTCTCCAGGAGGTCGTGCCAGGTCTCCAGCGTTTGCAGCGCTTGCTCTTGGGCCATGTCGCCCCTCCCATTATTCCGACGTTCGAAGGCGCCGGATCGCGGCACTGTAAAATCCGTCCTACCCCTTGCCCAGCTTCTTGATCGCCGCCGTCAGGTCGCGCTCGCTGTCGGCATAGGCGTCCCAGGCGTCGAGATCCTTCACCAGCTCTGGAACGGTCCGGATGTTGAAGCGCGACGGATCCAGCCCTTTTCGCACCTGGGTCCACGCCACCGGCCAGGACACCGGCGCGCCCGGCCGGCCGCGCGGCGACAGCGGGGCCACGGCCGTGCTCATCCGGTCGTTGCGCAGGTAGTCGAGGAAGATCTTCCCGCCGCGCTCCTTCTTGGACATGTTCAGCAGGTACTGGTCGGGGCTGTCGGCGGCCATCTGGGCGCAGACCTCGCGGGCGAAGGCCTTGGCGGCGTCCCAGTCGGTTTTCGCCCTCTTCAACGGCGTGACCACGTGCAGCCCCTTGCCGCCGGTGGTCTTGCAGAACGGGACCAGGCCCAGCGCCTCCAGCCGGTCGCGGATCTCGCGCGCGCCCTCGACCACGGCGTCGAACCCCACGTCCGGCGCGGGGTCCAGGTCGAAGACCAG
The DNA here is from genome assembly GCF_059415805.1 of Caulobacter sp. GW821-FHT10A06. Lineage (NCBI taxonomy): Bacteria > Pseudomonadati > Pseudomonadota > Alphaproteobacteria > Caulobacterales > Caulobacteraceae > Caulobacter > Caulobacter sp. GW821-FHT10A06. The sequence continues at coordinate 344,677 of NZ_JBWKNY010000005.1, read as the reverse complement.
CCGCCCCGGGACCTCGGGATCGCCCGGCCGGCAGTTCCACGGATGCAGCTCGGTCGCGCCCCACTGGGCGGCGGCGACCAGGCTCTCGACCGTGTTGAAGACCAGATACGGCTTGCGGTCACCGCTGACCGTGACCTCGTCGATCAGGGCCGAGACGCCCTTGCCCGAATGACGCTGGAAGAAGGTCTCATGGCCGATCCCATCCGGCATGCGGATCACCGAGCAGGGCCGGCCCTCCACGTGCTCCAGCATCCAGGGGCCAACGGCTTCGAAGTAGCGGGCGAGATCCAGCTTGGTCCCCGGCGCGCCGTCGCCGGCGTCTGGCCACAGCGGCTTGTCGGGGTTGGAGATCGCCACGCCCAGCACCGCGGCCTTGCCAGCTTTCGGCGTAACCAGCTTAGCCTCCTCGACCGGCGCCGGGGCCTCGGCCTCGACGGCCCTGGCGGGCTTGTCCTCGCGCAGTCCCTTGAACGACGCCTGGCGCAACGAACCCTCTCCCGTGAAGCCCGCGAACTCGATCTCGGCGACCAGTTCCGGCGCGACCCAATGGACCCCTGCCCCGCCCTTCGGCGCCCCCTTGCCGCTGAACGGCGAGGTCTTGCGCGCCAAGCCCTTCAGGGCCGGCAGCAGCTTGGCGACCTTGTTGCGGCCAAAGCCCGTGCCCACCCGACCGACATGGACCAGATCACCATCCTTGTAGACGCCGACGATCAGCGAGCGGAACGCCTCGCCCGTCGTGGTCCAGCCGCCGATCACCACCTCGTGGCCGGCCCGGCACTTGGCCTTGGTCCAGGTCGCCGACTTGCCCGAGCGATACGGCGCATCCAGCTGTTTGGAGACCACGCCCTCCAACGACATTCTACAGGCCGACTGGAGAACCGCCTCGCCGCCGCTCTTGAAGTGCTCGACATAACGGATGCGCTCGCCGTCCTTGGGGAGCAGCGTCTTCAGCCGGTCCTTGCGGTCCGCCAGTTCCTGGTCCGTTAGGTCCTCGCCTTCGGCATGCAGCAGGTCGAAGGCGAAGAAGATCAGGTCCTCGGTCGCCTCGTCCGACAGCGCCGCCTGCAGGCCCGCGAAGCTGGGCGAGCCGGCGTCGTCCAGAGCCACGACCTCGCCGTCGATCAGGGCGTCGGGCAGATCGACGGCGTCCTTGATCAACTGCGGGAAGCGATCGCTCCAGTCCAGGCCCGTGCGGGTGCGAAGGGCCGCATGGCCGCCTTCGACCCGCAACTGCATGCGATAGCCGTCGAACTTGATCTCGTGCACCCAACCGGCGCCGCCGGGCGGTCGATCGACCAGCTTGCACAGCTGCGGCGGGATGAAGTCGGGCATCTTGGCCGCCGTCTTGGCTTTGGCCGTTTTTCGCTTCGGCGCGCCCGTCTCCGCGGCCGCCTTCTCGCCGCTGGCCTCGGGCGAGGTCTTGCTGTTCCACACCGCGTCCGGGGCCGGGCCGGCGTCGGTCATGAACGGCTTGGGCGCCTTGCCCTTGCCGGCGGCGATCTTGTCCATCGTCCGGCCCGAGGCGATCGAGAAGCTGGTGTCCTCCAGGAAGTCGAGATCGCCCTCGATGGCGAACTCGTCGCGATGCTTGATCAGCAGCCAGTTCTCGCGTTTCCCGCCCCCAAATTTGTCGTTGTTGATCCGGACCAGGACCCAGCCGCCCTTCATCCGCTCGCCGGCGAAGACCAGCTTGATCTCGCCCTTCTTCAAACCCTTCTCCAGGTCGAAGCCCGGCTCGGGCGCCCACCAGCCGCGGTCCCACAGCATCACCGTGCCGCCGCCATACTGGCCTTCGGGGATCGTGCCCTCGAAGTCGCCATAGGCCAGCGGGTGGTCCTCGACATGGACGGCAAGGCGCTTGTCGTGCGGATCGCGCGACGGCCCCCGGGTCACCGCCCAAGAAAGAAAGACGCCCTCGTGCTCCAGCCGTAGGTCGTAGTGCAGCCGGGTGGCGTCGTGCTTCTGGATGACGAAACGCGCCCGCTCGGACGCGGCGACCTCGACCTCGCCGGAAGGCTCGGCGGTGAGCTTGAAGTCGCGCTTGGCCTGGTAGGCCGCCAGCTTGCGCGTCGCCATCGTCCGGTTACTCGCCGTCGAAGACTTCGGGACGCACGTCGTCGGGGTCGCCGTCCTCATCCTGTTCGAGGTCGATGATCTCGTCGTCATCCAGCTCTTCGGCGATCAGGGCGTCGTCATCGTCGGCGTCGCCCTCGGCCTGGGTGACGTCCAGCACGTCCGGCAGCTCCTCGAAGGTGCGCAGTTCGCCGTCCTTGCCGACGACATCCTCGTCCAGCGCCTCGGCGCCGTCCTGGCCGTCCCATCCGTTGTCGACGTCGGTCATGGCAGTTCTCCTTGAGAGGTTCGCAGGAGAAATGGCTGGGCCGTGGGGGCGTTCCTAACTTGGCGTTTTGAGCGCGCGGCGGACCGGGCCGGAGGCGATTCCGTGCAGAATCACCTGGTGCATGAGTCGCCCGATAGTCCACTTCCAAGACCAACATTAACGCTTTTGCCCTGAACTTGGCCGTTCCGGAGGCGACGATTTCGTAAAAATCCCCGGCCCACGGGCGTTTTGCCCCCATGAATCGGCGTTTTAACCTTCCCTAACGGGTGACAAACCCAAAACGCCTCGGCAGGCTCACAACTCCCTGATTCACAGGACATGAGCTTAGAGATGACGAACGTTTCCGATCTGGTCGACGCCGCTGTCGCCGCCGACGACAAGCTGACCAAGACCCAAGCCAAGGCCATCATCGACGGCGTTTTCAAGTCGATCTCCGACGCCGCCGTGAAGGGTGAAGAAGTCTCGATCCCGGGCTTCGGCAAGTTCAAGGTCCAGGCCAAGCCGGCCCGCACCGGCCGCAACCCGGCCACGGGCGCGACCATCGAAATCGCCGCCAGCAAGAAGGTCGCCTTCACGCCGGCCAAGCAACTGAAGGACGCCGTCAACGGCTAAGCCTTTGGCGGGGAGCCGGCTCTAAAAGTCTGCTCCCCGACGCTTCCCTTCACGCGCGACGTTGAGCCTCATGCCCTCGTCGCGCGTGAAGACTTTCCAGAACAAAAAGAGAACGATAACGTGCCGCGCATGGCCGTTCTCGATCTCAGACGCAAGCTCGCTATCCTCTCCGACGCCGCCAAGTACGACGCGTCCTGCGCTTCTTCCGGCGCCGAGAAAAGAACCTCCGTCGGCGGTCAGGGCGTGGGTTCGACCGAGGGCATGGGCATCTGCCACGCCTACGCCCCCGACGGTCGCTGCATCAGCCTGCTGAAGATCCTGCTGACCAATTTCTGCATCTACGACTGCGCCTACTGCATCAACCGCGTGTCCTCGAACACGCCCCGGGCGCGGTTCACGGTGAAGGAGATCGTCGACCTCACCCTGAACTTCTACAAGCGCAACTATGTCGAGGGCCTGTTCCTGTCGTCGGGCGTCATCCGCACCGGCGACTACACGATGGAGGAAATGGTCCGGGTGGCGAAATCGCTGCGACTGGACCACGATTTCCGGGGCTACATCCACCTGAAACTGATCCCCGAAGCCTCGCCCGAGCTGGCGGCCGAGGCGGGCCTCTATGCCGACCGGGTGTCGATCAATATCGAGCTGCCGCGCGATGACAGCCTAGCATCCCTGGCCCCCGAGAAGAGTCCCACCGACATCAAGCGCGCCATGGGTCGCATGCGCCTGGCCATCGACGATCATGCCGAGCCGGCGAAGAAAGCCGGCAGGCGCAGCTTCGCCCGCAGCCAATCAACCCAGCTGATCGTCGGCGCCGACGAAGCCAAGGACGGCGACATCCTGGCCCGCAGCGCCAGCCTGTACGGCGCCTATCGCCTGGGCCGAGTGTTCTACTCGGCCTTCAGCCCGATCCCCGACGCCAGTTCGCGCCTGCCGCTGTCTCGCCCGCCCCTGCTGCGCGAGCACCGCCTGTACCAGGCCGACTGGCTGATGCGGTTCTATGGCTTCGAACGCCCCGAGATCGTGGCCGAGGGCGAGGACCTAGACCTCACCGTCGATCCCAAGACCAGCTGGGCGCTGAGGAACCGGGCCAAGTTCCCGGTCGACATCCAGACGGCCGACAAGGAAACGTTGCTGCGCGTGCCGGGTCTGGGCGCAAAGGCCGTGGAACGCATCCTGGCGGCCCGGAAGATCACCCGCCTGACCCTCGACGACCTCAAACGCGTCGGGGCCGTCCTGAAGCGCGCCAGGGCCTTCGTGGTCACCGCCGACTGGACGCCCGGCGCTTTGGCCGACCGCGAGAGCCTGAAGGCCGCCCTGGTCCAGCCCCAGCAGCTGAGCCTGTTCTGATGCGGGTCGTGCGCCTGGCGTCCGAGATCGACTTCGCCGGCTGGCGCACGGCCGCGCGGGCTCTGCGGGCGGAAGGCGTGGAGCCGCAGGCGGTGGTGTGGACGGTGGAGCGGGAGCTGTTCGACGTCGACACGCCGCCTACGCCGTCCAGCACGGCCAACTTCACCGTTCCCGCCGCCTTCGTCGAGCTGGCCGAGCAGGTGATCCAACACCGCAACCCCGACCGCCTCGCCCTGCTCTACCGCATCCTGTGGCGGCTGGAGCGTGAGCCGCGGCTGATCGACAATCCGGCCGATCCCGACATGGCTCGGGCCCGCGACATGGCCAAGGCCGTCAGCCGCGCCTCGCACAAGATGAAGGCCTTCGTCCGCTTCCGGCTGATCGAAGGCGCCGCGACCGAAACCTACGCCGCCTGGTTCGAACCCGCCCACCGCGTGACGGAGGCCACCGCCGGCTTCTTCGTGCGCCGCTTCACCAACATGGACTGGACCATCCTGACGCCCGACGCCTGCGTCGCCTGGGACCGCGAGCGACTGTACGTGTCGGAAGGCGCCGATCCGGCCGATGCGCCGTCCGAGGACGCCCAAGAAGAGCTCTGGCGCACCTACTACGCCTCGATCTTCAATCCGGCCCGCCTGAACCCGAAGCAGATGCGCCAGGAGATGCCGAAACGCTATTGGCGGAACCTGCCCGAGGCGGCGCTCATTCCCGAGCTGATCGAAACCGCGCAGGAGCGCGCCACCGCCATGGTCGCCGCCACGCCTCGCCAACCCTCCGACCGCGTGCTGAAGGCCGCCCTGCGCCATGCCCGCGACGCCTCGTACGGCCAAGGCGCGCCGACGACGCTGGAGGAGGTCCATGCCGGCGTGCAGGTCTGCCGTCGCTGCGACCTCTGGCGCGACGCGACTCAGGGCGTGCCGGGCGAAGGCGCGGCCAAGGCGGATCTGATGTTCGTGGGCGAGCAGCCCGGCGACCAGGAGGACCTCGCGGGCCGTCCGTTCGTGGGTCCTGCGGGCCAGGTGTTCGACAGGGCTCTGGCCGAGGCCGGCGTGGCCCGCGACCGGACTTTCGTCACCAACGCCGTGAAGCACTTCAAGCACGAGCCGCGCGGCAAGCGACGCATCCACAAGACGCCGGACCGGGGCGAGGTCACCGCCTGCCGCTGGTGGCTGGACGCCGAGCGCCGCCTGGTGCGGCCGAAGGTGGTGGTGATGCTGGGCGCGACGGCGGCCTTGGGCGTGATGGGCAAGCCAACGCCGATCGGGGCCAATCGCGGGAAGGCGCTGCAGCTGCCTGACCAGAGCCAGGGCGTGGTGACCTACCACCCGTCGTTCCTGCTGCGGTTGCCGGACGAGGACGCCAAGGCGCGGGCCTATGCGGAGTTCGTGCAGGACCTGCGGCTGGCGGGGCAGTTGGCGGGGCTGGCGTAGAAGGCTGTCATCCCGGCCGTAGCAAAGCGAAGAGCCGGGACCGCCGGAAACTCAGAGCTTCCGGCGGTCCCGGCTCGGCGCGCTACGCGCTTGGCCGGGATGACAGCTTTTAATGAGCGGCCTTACCGCCGTAATCCGCCATCAGCTCTTCCTTGCGGGCCTTCATGCGTTCGCCCATCGCCTCGAGGTCCTCGTCGCCCTTCTTGGCCTGGGCGAAGAAGCCGCCGGGCTGCTCCTCTTCCTTGACGTGGTGCTTGATGTACTCGCCCAGCACCTTGACCTTGGCGTCGTAGAACTCCTGGCCAGGCTTCATCGCCTCGATCTCGGCGATCAGCTTCTTGGCCCCGTCGTGCTCGACATAGGCCTCGTCGATCAGGTCGTCCTCGACCTCGCCGCGGCTCTCCGGATACAGGACCTCTTCCTCGATCTGGGTGTGGACCTTCAGGGCCAGGGCAATCTGGTTGAACAGGGCCAGCTTGTCGGCGTCCTTCTCGAGCTGTTCGTACTCGTCGAACATCGCCTCCACCTCACGGTGGTCCTTCTTGAGCAGGGTGATGGCCAGCGGATCGCGGCGACCCGTGCGGCGGGTCGACTTGCGCGGCTTGGCGGACTTGGTCTTGCTGGATGACTTGGCGGCGGCGGCCATGGAATGACTCCCTCGATATCCCCGACCGCCAACAAACCCCCTCACCGCCCCGGCCGTTCCGAAGGCTAAGCATCTCAATCAAAAGAGGTTTTGCGAAAGGTTCGCAGTGTCGAGCGGCCGACGCTGGGCCGCTCGACAGGCTTAAAGGCCCTTGGGGGATCAGCGGTCCTGGATGTTGCCCGAACGGCTGGTGTTCTGGCGCAGATTGCCCGAACTGCCCTGCTCGTCGAGGTTCACGTCGGCGTTGCCCGGCTGCTTGCCGGCCAGCTCGGCCTGACCGTCATCCAGGTCCGGCTTCTGGCCCTTGAAAGCGCGCTGTTCGGGCGGAATGGGGGGCGGCTTGGACATGGCGTGCTCCTTGATCGGTGAACCACTTCAACCGATCCGGCGCAGGCCCAGTTCCTACACCCTAGCTGGCCCGCTGGAGCGCCGTGTCGAGCTCGGTGGCCAGCGCCTCGATGCGGTAGGGCTTGATCAGCACCCGCCGCCCCTCGTTGGTCGCGGCGGCGGCGGCGGCGCTGTAGCCGGTGGTCAGGATCACCGGCAAGCTCGGCCGCAGGCGCGAGATGTCTCGCGCCAGGTCCAGGCCGCCGATATCGCCCGGCATGACCATGTCGCTGAACACCAGGTCGAAGGCGCCGTCCTTACGCAGCACATCCAGGGCGCCCATGGCCTCGCCGGCCCGCACCACCTCATAGCCCAGCTCGCGCAGCATCTCCTCGACCAGCTGGGCGACGCTGTCGTCGTCCTCGACCAGCAGGATGCGGTAGCGGCCGATCGGGCCGGCCTTGCGCGGGGCGATGGCGGCCGGTTCGCTGGGCAGGGCCTTGGTCGAGCGCGGGATGCGAAGCCAGATCGTGGTGCCCTCGCCCAGCTTGCTGTCCACCCCCGCCTCGCCGCCCGAGGCGCGGGCGAAGCCATAGACCTGCGACAGGCCCAGGCCCGTCCCCTTGCCGACGGCCTTGGTGGTGAAGAACGGCTCGAACAACCGAGTCAGCATCTCGGGGGCAACGCCGACGCCGGTATCGCGGATGGCCAGGCGGATCATGTCCCCTGCCCCATCCGGACGGCCCGAGGGCTCGTTGCGCGCCTCTATGGTGATAGTGCCGCCGTCGGGCATCGCGTCGCGGGCGTTGATGGCGATGTTCAGCACGGCCACTTCCAGCTGCGAGGCGTCGACCTCGATGCGCCACAGGTGCGGCGGCAGGTTGATCTCGACCTTGACGTCCTCGCGCAACGAACGGTCCAGCAGGGCGTGCATGCCGGCCAGGCGGGTGGCGATATCGACCACCTCGGGCTTCAACGGCGTGCGGCGCGAGAAGGCCAGCAGCTGCTGGGTGAGGCTGGCGCCGCGGTCGATAGCCTGGCGTACGCCCTGGCGTAGGCGCTCGCGTCGTGCGGGGTCGGTGGTGCGGTCCAGCAGGTCGATGCCGCTGGAGGCGACCATCAGGAGGTTGTTGAAGTCGTGGGCCACGCCGCCGGTCAGCTGACCCATGGCCTCCATCTTCTGCGACTGGCGCAGGGCCGCCTCGGCCTTTTCACGCTCGCGGATCTCGGCCTGCAGCTTGCGATTGGCCTCGCCTTCGCGCGCGCCTGCCGCGCCCAAGACGGCGACCAACAGCGCCGCCATGACGATCAGCAGGGCAAAGCCCGCATACCGCATGGCGCGCCGAGACGGCGATTCCAGCACTGAGCGCAGATAGACCGAACCCAGCACCGTCTCGCCCTCGGTCACCGGCGAGGTCAGCACCAGCCGCGCCCCATCCAGGCGTGGCGGACCCAGGACGTTGCGGGCCGGCGGCGGCGGCGCACCAGAGCGGGTGAAGCTGGCGGTCAGTTGGCCCTGCATGTCGTAGGCGGCCACGGCCTCGATGTCGGGGTTGGAGCTCTGGGCGCCGACATATTCGCGCGCCGCCGAGCGGTCGTCGAAGGCCAGCGGCGCGGCCATGCTGCCGGCCAGGATGCGCAGTTGCACCTCGGCCGCGCGGTGGCGCTCCTGCTGACCCAGATGCTCATTATAGGCGGCCATGCCGAAAGCGGCCGCGACGATGGCCACGGCCAGGCCGATGGCCATCGACACCGTCAAGGCGGGCCTGAAGCCCATGCGGCCGACAACGAACATCCGAGGCAGCTTCATTTGCCGCTATCCCGCGGCGGCGCCGACAAGGCCAGCAGCTTCGAGCTCAGGGTCAGGCCGGCCGCCTGGGCGGCGTCGGCGCGGATGGAAAAGCGCAGGCGATTCTCGACGGTCACGAACTGGACCATGGCTCCGCTGGCCTCGAGGTCTTCGTCGGCCACGGTCAGCACCGGCTTGCCGGCCACCACGGCCAGCATCTGCTGCGGCGTCTGCTGGCGCGAGGCGCTGAGGAACAGCAGATGGCAGCCCATGCCCTTGGCCACGGTCGGCAGACGAATGACGATCACGGGATGGTCGCCGACATGCAGGGCGCCGGCGACGCGGTCGATGGCCCCCCCGAACGGGTCACGACCGCCGACACACAGGCGAAACGGACTGCCGGGCGCCTCGAACGCGGTCTCGGGCCAATCGACGAAGGGGGTGAACTTGGCCAGGTAGCCGGCCTTCAGCGCGTAGCCAGGTTCCTGTTCGCCCGCCAGGGCGGCGCCGGCGAACACGCAGGCGAAAGCCGTCGCCGTGAGGACCCACGACGACCAACTACGCCAACCGGACCTAGGTCCAGGGGCGCCGGGCGGGAAACCCAAAACCATACGCCTGTCCCCCATGGGAATCTGAACGCGAAGCAGTGCTGTTCGATCCCACACCGATGACATTTTGGAGGCAAGGGTCGGGCAGGCGACTAAAATGCAAGGGGGCGACCAGAATGCAAAAAGCCCGGGGCGAACCCCGGGCTTTTCGGTGACGATGGTACCGCCTCTCAGGCTTGAACTGAGGACCTCCGGTTCCACAAACCGGCGCTCTAACCAACTGAGCTAAGGCGGCGCATCGCGAGGGAGTGTCTTTAGTCGGACGCGCTTCCCGGATCAAGCGTCGAAACACGCTATTTTCACAGGAAAACGCGGTGGTCCGGTTTGGCGTTTTTCCAAAGAAAAACGCGCGCATTCCTGTTTGGGCGTTTTTCCAAAGAAAAACGCCCCGAAGCCGAAACTCCGGGGCGCTTCTTAGCTTTCGCCTGGATCCAGGTCCTATTGCGGGACTTGGAACACCAGCGGGACGGTCACCTGACCACCGTCGACGGGCGCGCCGTCGAGGGTTTTGGGCTTCATCCGGAACAGGCGCGACAGACGCAGGGCAGCGTCGCCGAAGCCCATGTCCGCAGGGTTCTCGGAGACTACAGAGCAGCTCTCCAGGGTACCCTTGGCCGTCACGGTGCACGAGATCGTCGCGCGACCAGAGACTTCCATCCGTTGAGCACGGTCCGGATAGTACCGGGCCATGTCGTCACCGCTCGGCTTACGAGCCCAGTCAGGGCGCGTGATGACCGAAGCGCGAGCCGGCGGGTTCGTAGGAACCGGCGGCACGGCGGAGATCACCGGCGGAGCCGTCGTCTCGACCCGCTTTTCAACGGGCGGGATCGGCAGCGGCGGCGGCGGCGTCACGTCCGGCGGCGGAGCCACCGGGGGACGCGGCTGCACGACGGCCGGAGGCGGCGGCGGCTCGTTGGTCGGCGGCGGCGGCGGAGGAGGCGGCGGCGGCGGCGGGGGCGGCGGAGGCAGCTCCACGTCCACGGCGTCGTCCGAATACTCCTGCATTACCGCTTCGAACTTCTGCTTCGCCAGGTAGGCGAAGAGGAGCGCGTGAACGCCGCAGACCACGACAAGGGCGACACCGAACGGTCCCATGCCCTTTTTGCGACGCGGGCCTTCCGAGGTGAGCGGATCGTAGTGGCGATGCTCGGGCGTTTGTTGTTCAGCCATGCAGCACCCCTACTTAGCTATCATCCCGTCCAACGAGAGCCACGCTGTAGAAGCCATTATCCTGGAGGGTGTTCATAACCTCCATGAAAGCCCCGTAGCGAACCTTTTCGTCGGCCCGGATGAAGATGCGCTCCTTAGACGGGTCGCGTCGGCCCATACCTTTGACGATATCCTGACCCATCTCGTCGAGAGAGGTCTCGTTATCGCCGATATAGAGCTGCCCCGTCGACTTGATCGAGATGTAGACCGGCTTCGGCGGGTTGGGAGTTGCTTTCGCCACCGCCGCGGGCAGGTTCACTTCGATCGACACGGAGGCGAGCGGAGCCGCCACCATGAAGATGATCAGAAGCACCAGCATAACGTCCACGAAGGGCGTAACGTTGATGTCGCTGTTCTGTTCGACGTTGAACCTGTCGCCCCCACCGCCTGAGAGTTTGGCGGCCATGGGTGTTACGCCCCCTTGTCGAGCTGACGCGAGATGGCGTTCATCAGTTCAGCAACGAAGCCTTCCGAGCGGGTGCCGTAACCCGAGATGCGGGTCTGGAAGTAGTTGTAGAAGATAACGGCCGGGATAGCGGCGAAGAGGCCGATACCGGTAGCCAGCAGAGCTTCAGCGATACCCGGCGCGACGACGGCCAGGTTGGTCGTGTTGGTGTTCGCGATGCCGATGAACGACGTCATGATGCCGTAAACCGTACCGAACAGACCGATGAACGGACCAGCCGAACCGACCGAGGCCAGGAACACCATGCCGCCCGACAGGCGCTTAACCAGCGAAGCTTGCACGGCGCTGATGGCGTAGGTGGCGCGGGCGATGGTCGAGTCGCGGTGCTCGCCGGCGACAGCCAGACCAGCTTGACGCGACAGTTCGACTTCCTGCGAGGCGGCGGCGGCCATGTCGGCCATCGGGTTGCCTTCGAATTCTTCCGACGAGCTGATGCGCGCGATGTCGGCGATCGAGCGAGCGCCGCGGAAGGCTTCCAGGAACTTGTCCGATTGCTTGTTCAGGCCAGCGAACTCGAAAATCTTGGTGAGCAGCAGAACCCACGAGAAGACCGAGGCAAGCAGCAGGCCGATCATGACGACCTTAACGACGGCGCCAGCGGCGAGGAACATGCCGACGGGCGTCAGCGAGTGGCCGCCCTTCTTCTCGCCGCCTTCTTCGGCGGGAGCGGCTTCCGGAGCCGGAGCAGCAGCGGCGGCGTCAGCGGCCGGAGCGGCGGGGGCGGCGGCTTCCGAAGTCGCGGGGGCCGGAGCCGCGGCGTCTTGGGCGAAAGCCGGGGCGCTCGCCATCAGCGCGACAGCGCCGACGAGAGCGATGAGGGGGGTCTTCCGTTTAATGTCGAGCATCTTTCGCCAGTTCCTGATTGGTCTAGCACGTTTGGACCGAGGGTCGTCGCGCGAGAGCGTGTCCACCCTAACTCTGAATAGCCCGCCTTGGAGTCAGATTTCTCTCTCTCCGCGGCGGACCCGCTTCGCTGCGCTCGACCCGTTACGCCCCTCACGAGGACCAAGGCCACCGGAAGGATCGTTTCGAAGCGCGGGCAACCGACGCCCTGTTACGGGCTCCGGTCTTACCGCAATGTTAGAATTGCGGCTGTGGTCCTTTGGCAACCCCTTTTCGCACCGTCAAGGGGATCATGTGGGCACAAAATCGTCGTAGATGGCCCGCACCCCCGCCCTTTGCCGCGCCGCACAAAAGGGTTTTCTGGAAAAAGGGGCGGTTTTTCCCTGGCAACGAGAAAAACCATGCTGCACTGCAGCAAGGCAACAAAACATCGGTCGATGAAGAAAGGCGCCCGCCGACTTGGCAGATGGGGCCGCGGACCGAACGGTCAACCGTCGTCATGACGGAAAAACGACAACGCGAACGGCCCAGCTTCAGGACGCCCGCAAAGCGATCGCTTCCAGATCGGAAGAAGAAGGGAAGGTGGTGCCTGAGACCGGATTCGAACCAGTGACACGCGGATTTTCAATCCGCTGCTCTACCAACTGAGCTACTCAGGCATCTTGCGTTCGGCGGTCGAAACCGCTTCGGCGACCTCGCTGTGCAGCGAGGAGCCGGGTCTATAGGTGAGGCCGGATTGGTTGTCCAGCGCCCTTTTTCATTCTCTGTGGATGTCTTCCGAAGAGAGATTCCCTGAGGGATTCTCATCGTCGTCCTCGCCGCCCGGAACGACATAGCGGTCGCTCAGCCAGCGCTGCAGGTCGACGTCGGCGCAACGCTTGGAGCAGAAGGGGCGGAAGGCGGTTTCAACCGGCTTGCCGCAAATAGCGCAGCCCGTGCTCATGCGGCGGACACCTCTATGCGCTCGATCGCGAAGTCGGATCGAGATTCGATGATGAAGCGGCGACCCAGGCGCTCGGCGACGCCGGCGTCCAGTTCGGCCGCGAAGGCCTCGGCGACGGCCGGGGCGCAAGCCGCGGTCAGGCGACCGCCGGGATCCGCCCTGCCCTCCCGCTCAAGGGCGCGCGCCAGCTTGCGCGCCGCGTAGCGGGGATTCGTCTCCCCGTTTCGGGTCAGCAGCCGGTCGAGAATCGGCGGCGCGCGGCGCGGCACGATCATTTCCAGCGTCCCGAACTTGCTGATCGCCCCGATTCCCACGCCCGGATTGTCCGGCGCGAACAGGTTTCGAGCGGCCGTGGTCAGGGCCTGGCCATCATGGCCGCGCCCCACCAGGTCGAAAATGATGATTCCCCCGAGCCCTTTCAGGCGCAGGACCCGCGAAGCGACGCTCAGCGCGGCCATGTTGGCCTGGCGCGAGGCCCGCTTCGAATCGGTCGCTTCCCGCGCGCCCAGGTCGACGTCGACGGTGGTCAGGGCGCGGGTGGTCTCCACGGCGATGTCGCCGCCGCCCGGCAGGGCGAAGACGATGGCCAGGGCGTCAGCCTCGGCCTCCTCGACGGCCGCCAGGGCCTTCTCGCCGGTGGTGGGCGACCCGGCCTTCACATGGTGGCGCAGCAGCGCCTCAATGGTCGGGGCGGTGTCGATCACCCGCGGCTCGCCCTGCCCTTCGGCGACGAAGCGGGCTACGGCGGCCTTGTCCTGGCGCGAGGCGGTCTTGATCTCGATCTCGACCACGCCGCCCTCGACCAGCCTGGGCATGTCGGGCCGGATCGGCAGCAGCACGTCCTGGCCGCCTGGCAGGGCCACGAAGGCCGAGGCGAAGGTCTTCTCGACCGACTTGATGCGGGCAACGCCACGCACGCCCTCGGCGTCCAGCGGATCGTCGGAGGGCCAGGAGACGAACAGGCGCTCAGGGCGGCCGTCCAGGGTCACGACCCCAACGGTCTCGCCGACGCCCTTGTAGAGGTAGGCCCGGCGCTCAACGGGGGCCTTGGCGGCCTTGTGGTCAGGTTTAGCGTTCACGGCCGATATCCCAGGCCCGAGAGCAGGTTCAGCGTCTCATACAGCGGCAAACCGACGACGCTGGGATAGGAGCCCTGCAGCTCGGTGATGAAGCCGCCCGCCAGGCCCTGGACGCCGTAGCCGCCCGCCTTGCCCTGCCACTGGCCGCTGGCGACGTAGCCGTCTCGCTCGGCGTCGGTCAGGCGTTTGAAGCCGACCTTGGTCTCGACCAGGCGCGAGCCCTCTCGGCCATCGGGCGCGATCAGGGCCACGCCGGTCAGGACCTTGTGGTTCCGGCCCGACAGCAGCTTGAGGCAGTAAAGGACGTCGGCCTCGGTCTCGGCCTTGGGCAGGATGCGCCGGCCGACGGCCACCACCGTATCGGCGGCCAGGATGAAGTCGCCCGGCGCGCGGGCGGCGACGGCGCGCGCCTTCTCTTGCGCCAGGCGCAGGGCGTGGCGGCGCGGGGTCTCGTCGCGCAGAGGAGATTCGTCGATGTCGGCGGGATCGACCCGGTCGGGCGTGACGCCGACCTGGGCCAGCAGGTCGAAGCGGCGCGGGCTCGCGCTGGCCAGCACCAGCGCCGGCTGGGCGGCCGTCGTCGAAGCCATCGCCGTCCTACTTGAAGCGGTAGGTGATACGGCCCTTGGTCAGGTCGTACGGGGTCATCTCGACCAGGACCTTGTCGCCAGCCAGCACGCGGATGCGGTTCTTGCGCATCTTGCCGGCGGTGTGGGCGATGATCTCGTGTGCGTTCTCGAGGGTCACCCGGAAGGTGGCGTTCGGCAGCAATTCGCTGACCGTACCGGGAAACTCGAGCAGTTCTTCCTTAGCCATCAGGCCTCTCAAATGGAGCGAATCGAACAGCCGCGAGCCCTCGTCCGACATCGAGTCAGAACGAGGCCATTCGCGGCGAGGCGCCTCTATAACGCATTCACCCCCCAAACGTCGATGGCGCACCGAAACGTCGCTTGATAGCCTCGGCCAGGGTGTCACGAACCTCCCTGTACGCCTCAAGTCGGGCCTCACGCGAACCGTCCGTCAACGTCGGATCGTGGGTGGGCCAGTACTCGATCTCGACCGAGCGATCGCGCGACAGCTCCACGGCCCGGTGCTGGGCCTCGGGGGTCAAGGAAACGACGACGTCGAAGCTGTCGTCCTCCAGCTGGGCGAAGGTCTTGGGTTTGTGGTCCGAGACGTCCAGGCCCAACTCGTCCATGACCACAACGACAAAGGGGTCGATCCCCTCCCCCGCCGGGTCCGGCTTCAGCCCGCAGGAATCGACGAAGGCCCGCGTGCCGTAGAAGCGCTTGAACAGCCCCTCGGCCATCGGCGAGCGCACGCGGTTGTAGTTGCAGGTGAACAGCACCGCATCGGGCAGCAGGTCCGACACCGACCTAGCCCCGCCAGTGCAGCGCGCAGATCAGGGTGAACAGGCGGCGGGCGGTGTCCAGGTCGGTCTTGACCTTACCCTCCAGCCGCTCGCGCAGCAGGCCCGAGCCCTCGTTGTGCAGGCCGCGCCGGCCCATGTCCAAGGCCTCGATCTGCTGCGGCGTCGAGTTGCGGATCGCCGAGTAGTAGCTGTCGCAGATCAGGAAGTAGTCCTTGATCACGCCCCGAAACGGCGACAGCGACAGCAGGTGCCGGCGCTCGTAAGCGGGCCCCTTGATGTCGAAGGCCAGGCGGTTCTCGATCAGCGACAGGCGGATGTCGTACGGCCCGCCGCCCGCCTCGGCCGGTTCGAAATAGTTGCTCTCCAGGAGGTCGAAGATCGCGACCTGGCGCTCCTGCTCCTGGTCGCGCGAGGCCGCCGCGAGGCTGTCCTCGTCGATCTCGATCGACTTGATGCTGTGGCTGGTGTCGCTGCTCATCTGCGCTGACGTTGGCGTGTCAGTCGGCGGAAGGCAACCGGATCGACGCGGATAGGGCGTGAGCCGGCAGACCCTCGGCCTTGGCCAGGGCCACGGTGTGCGGTCCCAGGATGCCGAACGAGGCCGCGTCGCATTTCACGATCGAGGTGCGCTTGATGAAGTCGTAGATCGACAGACCCGACTGGAAGCGCGCCGCGCGGCTGGTCGGCAGCACGTGGTTGGAGCCGGCCACATAGTCGCCGATGGCTTCCGGCGTCACGCGGCCCAGGAAGATCGCACCGGCGTGACGCACGCGGTCCGACAGAGCTTCCGGATTGTCGAGGGCGAACTCGACGTGTTCGGGCGCGATGGCGTCGACCAGGGCCGGGCTCTCGTCCAGCGGCGCGATGATCACCGCGCCGTGGTCGCGCCACGAGGTGGCGGCGTCCTCGCCGGTGGCCAGGGTCTTGAGGCGTTCAATCACGGCGGCCTCGACGGCGGCGGCGAAGGCCTCGTCGTCGGTGATCAGGATCGACTGGGCGGCCGGGTCGTGCTCGGCCTGGCTGAGCAGGTCGGCGGCGATCCAGTCGGGATTGTTCTTGTTGTCGGCGACCACGACGATCTCGGACGGGCCGGCCAGGGCGTCGATGCCGACCACGCCGTACAGCCGGCGCTTGGCGGCGGTGACATAGGCGTTGCCGGGGCCAACGATCTTGTCGACCGGCTGGATCGGGCCAGCGCCATAGGCCAGCGCGGCGACGGCCTGGGCTCCGCCCACGCGCCAGATCTCGGTGACGCCGGCTTCCTTGGCGGCGGCCAGCACGGCGGGCTGCAGCTTGCCGGGCGGGGTGACCATGGCGATGCGGTCGACGCCGGCCACCTGGGCGGGCACGGCGTTCATCAGCACGGTCGAAGGATAGGCCGCGCGGCCGCCAGGGACATAGACGCCCACGGCCTCCAGCGGCGTCCAGCGCCAGCCCAGCTCGACGCCGGCCTCGTCGGTCCAGGCCTGGTCGGCCGGCCGCTGGCGGCTGTGATAGGCGCGGATGCGGGCGGCGGCGAAGGCGATGGCCTCGCGCACGTCGACGGCGGTGTCGGCCCAGCCCTGCTCGATCTCGTCGGCGGTGACGCGGATCGTCTCGGCGGTCAGCTCGACCTTGTCGAACTTGCGGCTGTAGTCGAGCACGGCGTCGATGCCGTGGGTCCTCACCGCTTCCAGCACTTCCGCGGCGGCGGCGTCGACATCGGCCGGCGAGCCACGACGCTCGTCGAGAAAGGCCTTGAAGGCGGCCTGGAAATCCGGGGCGGTGAAGGAGAAACGGCGCATGGCCGCTTAAATGCGGCTTTTACGGCGGCAAGCAAGTGAGAAAGCCTAAGGGCGCCTTCGCATCATCACCCCGTACACCGTCGCCGCGATCGCCAGGCCCACGAACCAGGCGTAGGTGTAGAGCCCCGTCCAGAACGCCCCTACCCCACCGAACAGGTGCGGCGCGGCCGCCGCCAGGAAGCCCGGCAGGTTCGGCAGCACGCCCAGCACCAGGGCCACGATCGCCGCGACGTTCCAGCCGCCGCGGTATGCATAGGCCCCGTCCTTGGCGTAGAGATCGTCCACGACAAGTTGCGCCTTCCGCACGATCCAGTAGTCGACGATCAGGATCCCCGCGATCGGCCCCAGCAGCGCGCCGTAACCGACCAGCCAGGTGAAGATGTAGCCCTGGGTGGTCTCCAAGAGCTTCCACGGCATGATCAGCACGCCGATGCCGGCCGTGATCCAGCCGCCGATGCGGTAGGTGATCCTGGACGGCCACAGCGCTGAGAAGTCATAGGCCGGCCCGACCAGGTTGGCGGCGATGTTGCAGCACACAGTGTCCAGACTGATGATCAGCAGGCCCACGACCACGGCGATGCCGCCGATGTCGCCGGCCAGCTGCACCGGATCCCAGATCGCCTTGCCGAACACGATGACGGTGGCCGAGGTCGTCACTACGCTGACCAGGGCCAGCAGGCCCATCGGCGCCGGCAGGCCCACGGCCTGACCGATGATCTGGTCGGATTGGGCGCGGGCGAAGCGGGTGAAGTCGGGGATGTTCAAGGCGAGCGTCGCCCAGAACCCGACCATGGCTGTCAGGGCCGGCGCGAAGACGCTCCAGAACTGACCCGCCTTGGCGCCACCTTCGACGAAGGCCGAGGGTTGGTGGAAGATCGGCCCCAGGCCGCCCGCCTTGCTGACCGCCCACCAGACCATCAGGCCGCAGATCAAGATCTTGATCGGCGCGGTCCAGGTCTCGAGCTTGCGCACCGCCGTCAGGCCCTTGGTGACGAACAGCAGCTGGATGGCCCAGAAGGCGAAGAAAGCCAGCAGCTGGCCCAGGCCGATGCCCAGCAGCGGCAGCGGCGCGCCCTCCAGCTTCTTGCCGACGATCACGCCCAGCAGGGTCAAGAGCGCCCCGCCGCCGATCCAGGTCTGGATGCCGTACCAGCCGCAGGCGACGACGGCCCGCGCCACGGCCGGGATCCGCGCGCCCTTCCAACCGAACGAAGCGCGGGCCAGCACCGCATAGGGCACGCCCCAGCGCGCGCCGGCGTGGCCGATCAGCAGCATCGGAACCAGCACGACCAGATTGCCCAGCAGCACGGTCGCCACCGCCTGCCCCGCCGACATCCCCTGCTCGATCAGGCCCGAGGCCAGCATGTAGGCCGGCACGCAGATGACCATGCCCAGCCACAGCGCCGCGAAGTGGCGCCAGCGCCAATTGCGCTGCGCCTCGCTGGTCGGGGCCAGGTCTTCGTTCCACAGGTCGCTGTCGGGCGTGCTCATGCGGCGAAGCTTAGGGCGGGTTCGCGCGAGATAGCAATCAGCCGAACAGCGTTCGCTCACCCATCAACAAATCATGTCTTCCTAGGCCTTGTGCCTAGGACCCATGGGTCAGCTGGCTCGACTCCTCCCGAGGGGACGCCGTACGTCGCGGCGCGCGCCCTTCCACTCCGAGCAAGCGGATCCATGGGTCCTAGGCACAAGGCCTAGGAAGGCGGGGTTTGTTTAGCTCAGCGCCGCGTAGGCCAGCGTCGCCAGGCCCGCGCAGAACACGAAGCTCAGCACGACCAGCGTGGCTCGGCCCCAGTCGAAGCACGGCCCGCCATGCCGCAGCACGGGCGGCTCAGGCTTGGAGATGTCGCACGAACGGAAGAAAACCGGCTGGGCTTCGCCAGCCGCATAGGACGACTTCCGGGCCATCGAGGGCCTCCCTAGACGATCGCGCCTCTGGTGGGCGCATGGCGTTAACCTAACGCCGCTCGCGTCTCAGGAGAATTGGCCCAGCGATCACTACCGCGTGGGACGAATCCCCGGCGCCGGCCCTGCTCGTCGAAAGATCAGAAAAAAGGCGCCGCTCAGGGATTGAGCAGGCGCCTAATTCCCAAGCGGCGTATCAGTCCGCGTGGCCCGGTGTCCGGGGTGTGGCCCAAGGATCCGAGACGTCGGCCAAGGCCACGTCCAGACAGTCGACCGAAACCCGCATGTCGCCGCCGCCCGAGAAGGTCAGCACCACCAGGCCGGCGGGCGCTTCCTCGGCCGGCTCGAAGCCGATCGACATCAGCGAGACCACCGCGCCCTTGGCGTCGCGGCGCAGATTGCGCGCCTGGACGCCCGAGACGTCGCCGAACTGCAGGGCCGAACGCACGCGCTCGCCCTTCTTGCCGGCCCCTTCCCAGCGGAAGCGGTTGCAGGCGATGGTCAGGGTGCGGCTCTGCGCGTCCCAACGGATGTCGCCGATCTTGGCCACGGCGTCCTGAAGGGCGGCCGACAGCACGCCCAGGTCGTCGGCGTCTTGAGCCAGCAGGCGCAGGGGCTTGGGGTCCGCCATCGTCTAGAGCTCCGGCTCGCCGTCGCCCTTGATGCGACGGACCTGAGCGCCGCAAGCGCCCAGCTTCTCTTCGAGACGCTCGAAGCCGCGGTCCAGGTGATAGATGCGGCTGACCGTGGTCTCGCCGCGCGCGACCAGGCCGGCGATCACCAGGCTGACCGAAGCGCGCAGGTCGGTGGCCATCACCTCGGCGCCTTCCAGCTGCTCGACACCGCGCACGCGGGCCTCGCCGCCCGAGACCGAGATGTCGGCGCCCAGGCGCATCAGCTCGGGGGCGTGCATGAAGCGGTTTTCGAAGATGGTCTCGCGGATGCGGCTCTCGCCGTTCGCGGTGGTCATCAGGGCCATGAACTGGGCTTGCAGGTCGGTGGCGAAACCCGGGAACGGCGCGGTCTCGATGTCGACGGCGTTCAGGCGCGAACCGTTGCGGCGGATGATGCAGCCGTCGGCGGTGTGCTCGACGCCGGCCCCGGCTTCTTCCAGCTTGGTGAGCAGGCTGTCGATCAGACCCGGACGGGCATTGGTCAGGCGCACTTCACCGCCGGCCATGGCGGCGGCGACGGCGTAGGTGCCCATCTCGATCCGGTCGGGGATCACCGCATGGGTCGCGCCGTGCAGGCGGGCGACGCCGGTGATGGTCACCGTCGGCGTGCCCGCGCCCTCGACCTTGGCGCCCATGGCGTTGAGGCATTCCTGCAGGTCGACCAGTTCCGGCTCGCAGGCAGCGTTGTGGATCACCGAGACGCCGTCGGCCAGCACGGCGGCCAGCATGGCGTGCTCAGTCGCGCCCACCGACACGATCGGGAAGTGGATCTCCGCGCCCTTCAGGCCGCGCGGGGCCTGGGCGTAGACATAGCCTTCGTGCAGGTCGATCTTGGCGCCCAGGGCTTCCAGCGCCTGCAGGTGCAGATCAACGGGACGCGCGCCGATGGTGCAGCCGCCCGGCAGCGAGACCTTGGCCTGGCCCGAACGGGCGACCAGCGGACCCAGCACGTTGAACGAGGCGCGCATCTGGCGGACCAGGTCGTAGGGCGCGAAGCCGCTGGTGATCTCGGCCGCATGCAACAGGGTCTGCTGGCCGTCGGGACCGTCACTCTCGGTAACCGCGACGCCCAGGCGCGACAGCAGCTTGCCCAGGAAGCGCGTATCCGCCAGGCGCGGCATATTCGTCAGGCGCAGCGGCTCATCCGTGAGCAGGCTGGCCGCCATCAGCTTGATGGCAGAGTTCTTGGCGCCGCTGACCGGGATCGACCCGTTCAGCCGCGCGCCGCCGGTGATGGCGATGCGATCCATTCAAGTCCCTCGAACGCGCGGAGGTGGGGGTCGCCGCGCGGTCCACATGTGAGGGGCGGGTTCTATCCGTTGCAAGAGGGCTTGCAAGGGCTCCACATCGAAATTGCCCTGTTAAATCGGGGCCGACAGGTCGTAGGGACGCTCGTCGTCGGGCCAGCGCAGGTCGTGGGTCGCGCCGGCGATGTCCAGGGCGACCTGGGCCATGTCGATCGCCTTGCGCAGCGCCGAGAGGCCGTCGCGCCCGAAGGCGGCCTTGCCGTGCTCGGTGTCGAACTGGCCGCCGTCGCCCGCCAGCCGCACCGCGACCGCCCAGCCCTCGCCTTCCGGATTCGGAAACGGCGCCGACAGCTCGACCGTCAAATCGACGCGGCTACCGTCGCGGTGAGTTATCCCCAGCAAGCTTCGAACGACGTTATACGGCTTGGGCGCGGCTTCGGCAGCGGCGGTCGCAAGGTCGGCATCCCCGCCAGAACTCCCACGGGCCGCGGCTTTCCGCTTACGGAGGTTGGTTCTGAGCGCTTCGGCGAGCTTGGCTTCGCGGGTCGTCTTGTCGTCGCTGATCGGCATGCGCACGGGGTGCGGCGACAAAGTTCTGCGGTCAAGGCGATTTAGGGCTTTGCATCCGCGATTCTCCTCGCTATACGCCCCTCCTCTTCGCCGCGGTAGCTCAGTGGTAGAGCGCATCCTTGGTAAGGCTGAGGTCCAGGGTTCGAGTCCCTGTCGTGGCACCATGGGGATCCAAGCACAGCTTGGATCCCCACCATTCCGAAGAGATTTCCAACATTTAGGCGTTTAGTCGCGCACCTTCACGAAGGTGGCGATGTGCGCCGCGCTTGAGACCGGATGCTGGTGCTGCGGCCCGTGGCCGGCGTTGGGATAGGTGAGCAGTTGCAAGGTCGGCAGCTGATCGTTCAGGGCGTACCAGTTCTCGACCGGGCAGATCAGGTCGTGGTCGCCGCCGATGTGCAGGATCGGGATCGTCGTCGATTTCAGGATCGCCAGGATCGGCGGCGCCGGGAACGGATTGGCCTTGGGCGCATCGCCCAGGTTCTGCGCGGCCCACTTGTAGGGCACCGCTGGAGCACGCTCCCCTTTTCGGGCGGCGATGCGGTCGTGGCTGGCCTTGGCGGCGGCGCGGCTGGCGGGCGAATTGGGCTCGAAGAACAGGATCACCTCGTCCTCGAAGTCGTTCTCGCGCGCGGCAGCCTCATAGAACAAGGGCTCGGCGAGCTTGGCGACCGGTCCGGGCGGCGTGGTGCCAACCAGGACCAGGTGGCTGATCTTGTCCGGAAAGATCGACAGTGCCGCCTGGGCCGCGATGCCGCCCAGCGACCAGCCCAGCAGCACCACCGATTTCAGCTTCAGCGCCGCGATCAGGTCGCCGGCGTCCTTGGCCCAGGCGAACGGGTTGAGGGTCGGCTCGCCGGTCGAGAAGCCCAGGCCCGAATAGTCGAAGGTGATGACCTGGAAGCCCTGCCGGGCCAGGCTGTCCAGGAACAGCGGATCCCAGTCGTCGATCGTTCCCCGGAAGCGGGTGCACAGCACCAGGGGCTGGCCGGTTCCGATACTGCGGTAGGCCAGCTTGCGGCCACCCACGTCGATGTGCTGGGTCGGGGCGTCTACAGCGCGGGTCGCTGCCCGTGCGGGATTAGCGAGCCCGGCGGCGAGCACGCCGACCAGGGCCGAGCCCAGCAGACCGCGTCGGCCGGTGGTGATGCCTTGCAAAGCCATGTCGATCCTCACGCGGTCAGGTGCTGGCGGAAGAAGGCTTGGGTGCGGCCGTTGGCGGTCAGGGCGTCGGTCTCGTCGTAGTGATCGCCGCCGGGCCGGGCGAAGGCGTGGTTGCGGCCCGGATAGACGTGGATCTCGATCTCGGGATTGCCGCTCAGCCCATCGACGATCGTCTGGCGGGCTTCGTGGCCGATATATTCGTCCTCGCCGGCCAGGTGCATCAGCAGCGGACACTCGACCTTGCCGCCCTCGCCGACATAGCGCCCGGCGCCGCCGGGATAGTAGACGACCGCCGCGTCGGGTTGCCCCCGCGCCGCGCCCAGGAAGGTCAGCAGGCCGCCCAGGCAGTAGCCGGTCAGCCCGACCTTGCCGTTGCCGCCGCCCAGCGCCTTGGCGGCGGCGATGGTGCGCAGGATGTCGTCCGCGCCCTGGTCGAAGTCGTAGCGGCCGTAATAGTCGAAGCCCTTCTTCCAGTTGGCCTCGGTATGCTCCGACAGCGACAGGCCCGGCTCGAAGCGCCAGAACAGGTCAGGGCAGACGGCGATATAGCCCTGCACCGCGTACTCGGCCGCGATCTGGCGGATGCCGGCATTGACGCCGAAGATCTCCTGCAGGACCACGATGACCGGCGCGGGACCGGGATCGTCCGGGCGCACGACAAGCGCGGTGAACCGGCCATCGCCGGCCTCGATGGTCAGGGTTTCGTCCATGGTCTTGGGCTCCTTTGCGGGAGCCTCCAGACTGCGACGCGGGTCGGCGCGGCGATTGAACGAAGTCGCAGTGAGTTTAGGCCCGACGGCCCGCCTCGGCGATCGTCCGCCAACGGATAGACCTCGCCGTCCGTCGCAAACATTTCACATAAAACCCGGGCCTAAACCTGTCCCCGACGGCGGCCCAGCGCCCTCTCCCCGGCCGACGATCGCGGGGAACCCTCCCCGTCCCGTCACCAGAACCGCAAGGGATCGGGGCCATGAAAAAAGCCATCAAGTTCAACCTTCTGACCACCACGGCGCTGTCCGTCGCCCTGCTGGGCGCGGCGCAAGCCCATGCGGCCGACGCGGCTGCCCCCGCGCTGGCGCCGGCCGCCGAGCCGGCCGCGGACGAGATCGACGCGATCGTCGTCACCGGCTTCCGCGACAGCCTGATGCACGCCCGCGACCTGAAGCGTAAGGCCGTCGGCGCCGTCGACGTGATCGTCTCCGAAGACATCGCCGCCTTCCCCGACCTGAACCTGGCGGAATCGCTGCAGCGCATCCCCGGCGTGACCATCTCGCGCGACAGCGGCGAAGGCCGTCAGATCACCCTGCGCGGCCTGGGTCCCGACTTCACCCGCACCCAGCTGAACGGCATGGAAGTGCTGGGCAACACCGCCTCGGGCATGGACAACCGTGGCGGCGTCAGCCGTTCTCGCGCCTTCGACTTCAGCCTGTTCGCCTCGGAACTGTTCAACCGCGTGACGGTGCAGAAGTCGTACGCGGCCGAGCAGGACGAAGGCGGCATCGGCGGCACCGTGCAACTGCAGACCGCCAAGCCGTTCGACTATGCCGGCTTCAAGGCCGTGCTGTCGGCCAAGGCCCAGCGCAACAGCAACGCCGACGACAAGGTCACCCCGCGCGTGGTCGGCCTGATCTCGAACCGCTGGGGCAATTTCGGCGCCCTGGCCTCGATCGCCTATGGTGAGAACGACTCCAACGAGTTCGGCTATCGCAGCTTCAACTGGGGCGCCATCCGTGGCAACGCCGCCAACATCGGTCCGGGCGTCAGCGCCGCCGACGCCGCCAAGCTGACGGCCGCCACCCCGACCATCTTCGCCCCGCAGGCCAACACCTATTCGACCTGGTTCGATCACCGCAAGCGCCTGGGCGCGACCGTGGCCCTGCAATACAAGGGCGACAAGCTGAACGTCGACTTCGACGGTCTGTACAGCCAGCTGGAAAACAGCCGCCAGAACTTCTCGCTGGCCACCTCGGGCATCAACAGCCTGACCGGCAACATCACCGGCACCCAGGTGATGCAGAGCGCCGTCATCCAGGGTAACACCCTGATGGCCGCCAGCTACACCGGCGTCGATATCCGCAGCGAGTTCAACCGCGAGGAAGACAAGACCAAGTTCTACCAGCTGGGTCTGAGCGGCTCGTACCAGGCCACCGACAAGCTGCTGCTGACCGGCCTGGTCGGCTACTCGAAGTCGACCTACGCCCTGCCGGTCTTCGACAAGGTGTTCCTGGAATCCAAGAACTACGCCTTCAGCTTCGACGACCGTCCCAGCATGCCGGTCAACACCTACGGCGCGGGCGTGACCGATCCGGCCAAGTGGGACCTGATGCGGATGGACACCCAGGAAAACAAGATCGCCTCGGAGTACACCAACGCCAAGTTCGACGGCGACTACGCCCTGAACGAGACCTCCAGCTTCAAGGGCGGTGTCTCATACAAGAAGTTCAAGAACTTCGGCGCGCAGTGGGGCGACAAGCAGTTCCGGAATGTCCCGGCCAACACCGTCATCCCCAACAACCTGAAGATGGTCGTGCCCTTCAAGTCGCTGGGCGCCTACATCGTCGGCGACGTCGATCCGGTCTACGCCCTGATCGGCCAGACGCGTGACCTGGAAGCCCAGGGCGCCAAGTTCGCCACCCCCGGCACCAACTACACGGTGACCGAGGAGACCAAGGCGGCCTATCTGCAGTACGACCTGAACACCGAGATCTTGGGCAAGGGCGTGCGCGCCAACGCCGGCGTCCGCTACTATTCGACCGAGCTCAGCTCGGACGGCATGCTGAACACCGGCACCAGCCTCCAGCCCGTGTCGATCAAGCACAAGTACAACGGCTGGCTGCCCGCCCTAAACGTGGCCGTCGACGTCAACGAAGGCATGGTCGTCCGTTTCAGCGCCAACCGCGACATCAGCCGCCCAGCCCTGGGCGACCTGGCCGCCGCCGGCTCGCTGACCACCGCTCCGTTCGGCGGCACGATCAGCACCGGCAACCCGAACCTGACGCCCTTCACCTCGGACTCGATCGAAGGCTCGCTGGAGTTCTACGACGGCAAGGTCGGCTCGTTCACGGTCGGCGTCTTCTACAAGAAGTTGACGTCGTTCATCACGTCGCAGACCAGCATCATGCCGTACTCGCAGACCGGCTTCCCGCTGTCGTTCCTGCTGCCGGGCCAGGACGGCTCGATCCTGTACAATGTCAGCCGCCCGGTGAACGGCCCCGGCGCCGACATCCAGGGCCTGGAAGTCGCGTTCCAGCGTGACTTCACGTTCCTGCCGGCGCCGTTCGACCACCTGGGCGTCGTGGCCAACGGCACCTATGCCGACGGCTCCTCGCCGGTGATCATCAGCGGCCAGTCGGTGACCCTGCCGCTGTTCCAGCTGTCGAAGTACTCGGCCAACGCCACGATCTACTACGAGACCGACAAGTGGGGCATGCGCCTGTCGACCGCCTATCGGGACAAGTACCTGACCGGCGCCGGCGGCAACGGCAACATCGGCGACGGCTACAAGGCGACGAACAACATCGACTTCGCCGCCCACTACAACCTGCTGTCGGGCCTGAAGCTGACCGTTGAAGGCATCAACCTCTCCAACGAGCACAGCATCCAGTGGACCGACGTCGCCGCCCAGCGGACCACGGTCAATGTCAGCAGCGGTCGCACCATCCTGATCGGCGCGACCTACGAGTTCTAATCCCTCTATCGATCCCCTGAACTTGGGGCCGCCGTCCTTCCCGGACGGCGGCCTTCTTTTTTGCGTTGCCCCCTTTTCGTTGCCTTGGGGCCACGCCCGGGCGGTCCAATCACTCCGTCCACAGAACCTTCAAATTACTGACATGCGCCGTTTGTAGGGGTTCGCCCAGGCGCCGGAAGCTTTGCTGGTCGCCGTTGTGAGGACCCTGATGGCGGCACGGCGCGCCTGGCTGTCGCGTTCGGGTTCGGTATTGGCCGGCGCGATGCTGGCCTTCACCGCCGTCGCGCCCGCGCGGGCCGAGGCGCCGCGCCGCTTCGCCATCGAGGGCGGCGACCTGTCCCGCGCGCTGAGCAGCTTTTCCCGCCAGGCCGACGTGCCGGTCATGACCCTGGCCGACATCCGCCATCGCACCAGCCGGGGCGTGCGCGGCCTGCTGACGCCCGGCCAGGCGCTGGAGCGGCTGATCGACGGCCAGAACCTGCGCGCCGTGGCGGCCGGCGGCGGCTATGTCCTGCGCGAGGCCTCGCCGCTGGGCGCGCCGCCCCCTGCCCCGCCCGCGCGCCACGCGCCGCCGCCCGAGGCCGCGACCCAGGTCGACGCCGTCGTCGTCACCGGCTTTCGCGAGACCATGCAGCACGCCCGCGACCTGAAGCGCGCCGTGGCCGGCGACCAGGAGGTGATCCTGGCCGAGGACATCGCCGCCTTCCCGGACCTGAACCTGGCCGAGTCCCTGCAGCGCGTGCCCGGCATGACCATCTCGCGCGACACCGGCGAGGGTCGCCAGATCGCCCTGCGGGGCCTGGGCCCCGACTTCACCCGCGCCCAGTTGAACGGCATGGAGGTCTCGGCCTCGACCGCCTCGGGCATGGACAATCGTGGCTCGGTCAGCCGCACACGCGCCTTCGACTATTCGATCTTCGCCAGCGAGCTCTTCAACAAGGTCACGGTCTGGAAGTCGTACGCCGCCGACCAGGACGAGGGCGGCATCGGCGGCACGGTCGAGCTGCGCACGGCCAAGCCGTTCGACTATGCGGGCGACAAGCTGGCCTTCTCGGCCAAGGCCCTGACCAACAGCGCCACGGGCGCGGTCAGCCCGCGCTTCGCGGCCCTGGCCTCCAAGCGCTGGGGCGATGTCGGGGCGCTGGTCTCGGTGGCCTACAGCGAGAACGACGCCAACGAGTACGGCTATCGCAACTGGGGCTGGACGCCGGTCACCTTCGGCGCGGCCAATATCGGGCCGGGCTTGGATCCCAGCGTCGCCAGCCGCCTGATCAACGGGACCGGTGCCAATCGGGTCGTCATGCCGGTGGCGGCCACCTATTCGACCTGGTTCGACCACCGCGCGCGCCTGGGCGTCACCCTGGCCTTGCAATACGAGCCGGGCGACCGGCTGAAGCTGGGCGCCGACCTGCTTTACGGTCGCCTCTCCAACGATCGCGACGAGTTCTCGCTGGCCGCCGCCGGCGACAACCCGCTGACCGGCGACGTCAAGGGCACCCAGCGCCTGCGCGCCGCCGATATCCGCGGCAACAGCCTGGTTTATGCCGACTATTCCAGCGGCGTGGACCTGCGCAGCGAGCACAAGCGCTCGGAGGACTCGACGGTCTTCCTGCAAGGCGCGCTCAGCGGCGAGTGGCAGGCCGCCGACCGCCTGCGCCTGCGCGCCATGGCCGGCTATTCGAAGTCCGACTTCGAGGGGCCGGTGTTCGACAAGATCTTCCTGCAGGCCAGCAACAAGGCCTTCAGCTACGACCTGCGCGGCGCCGACGCGGCGGCCAGCAGCACCTACGGCTTCGACCCGGCTGATCCGGCACAATGGAGCCTGATGCGCGCCGACACCCGCGAGGACCAGGTCGTCAACCAGTTCACCACCGGCCGGCTCGACTTCGACTATCGGGCCGCCCCGACGCTGACGATCGAGGGCGGCGTCCAGTACAAGGCGTTCCGCAACGACGGCTATACGCGGCGCGCCCGCACCGACTATCCGACCGGCGGCCCCGCGCCCCAGGCGGTGAAGGAACTGATCTTCGAGAAGTCGCTGCGGCCCTATATCGTCGGCGACATCGAGGCGACCTTCGCGCGCCTCAATGTGCCCCGCGACCTCAGCGCGGCCGACGACATGCCGGGCTCGGACTATTCGATCACCGAGAAGACCTGGGCCGCCTATCTGCTGGCGCGCGCCAGCGGCTTCGTGGGCGATCGCAGCTGGCGCGGAGACCTGGGTTTGCGCTGGTACGCCACCGACCTGACCTCGGCGGGGATGGTCAACACCGGGACCAAGCTGGAGCCGGCGGTGCTGCACAGCACCTATGACGGCGTGCTGCCGGCCCTGAACCTCGCCCTGGACGTCAGCCCCTCGGTGGTGGCGCGCGTCTCGGTCAACCGCAACATCAGCCGCCCCAGCCTCTCGGACCTGCGGGCGGCCGGCAACGTCAACTCCGCGCCGTTCGGCGGCACCATCTCGGCCGGCAACCCCAACCTGCGCCCGTTCCTGGCCGACGCCATCGAGGGGGCGCTGGAGGTCTATCAGGGCCGCCAGGGCTATTTTGCCGTCAGCCTGTTCTACAAGCGGATGGACTCGTTCATCACCACGGCCAGCAACTCGGTCACCTACGGCTCGACCGGCTATCCGCTGGAGTTCCTGTCGCCCGGCAATGGCCCCGACACGATCTACGGCTTCGTGCGGCCGGTGAACGGCGACGGCGCCTCGATCCGAGGGATCGAGCTGGCCGTGCAGCGCGACTTCGACTTCCTGCCCGCCCCGTTCGACGGCCTGGGTTTCGTCGGCAACGTCACCCGCGCCGCCGGTCGCTCCAACGTGCTGATCGACGACGTCTCGATCATGCTGGACCTGTTCCAGCTGTCGAAATGGACCTCGAACGCCACGCTCTATTACGAGACCAAGCGCTGGGGCGCGCGGGTCTCGTCGGCCTATCGCTCTGGCTATCTGGACGGCGCCGGCGGCAGCGGCTCGATCGGCTCGGGCTACAAGGCCAGCAACAACATCGACTTCGCCGCCCACTACAACACCGCCGGCGGTCTGCGGATCGTGGTCGAGGGCGTGAACCTGACCAACGCGCCGATCACCCAGTTCTCCGACCTCACCGACAAGCGCCTGACCGCCCGCACGGTCAG
This sequence comes from Caulobacter sp. GW821-FHT10A06, assembly GCF_059415805.1. Lineage (NCBI taxonomy): Bacteria > Pseudomonadati > Pseudomonadota > Alphaproteobacteria > Caulobacterales > Caulobacteraceae > Caulobacter > Caulobacter sp. GW821-FHT10A06. Next base: position 315,495 of record NZ_JBWKNY010000005.1, on the reverse strand, counting down.
CGGCCGCACCTTCACGCTCGGCGTGACCTACGAGTTCTGACGCCGCATGCGGAAAAGCATCTTCTCCCTGTCCCCGTTCGGTCGTCCCGCGCCTCTACCCGACATGGACGCGCGCACGACCATGCCGACCGGAAGCGCCATGACCGACATCATCGCGGTGCTGCGGCCCCACGAGCGCAAGCTCGCGGCCTATATCGTGCGCCGGTCCAAGGACCCCGGCCGCGCCGAGGACATTCTGCAGGAGACCTTCCTCACCGTGATGCGCCAGGCCCAGAAGCAGGAGATCACCCAGCCGCTGGCCTACGCCTACCGTGTGGCGGACTCGCTGATCTATGCGCAGGCAAGGCGTGACAAACGCGAGTCGCCGATCGGCGACGAGGACTTCGGCTGCGACCTGCCCTTGCCCGACGCGGTGCTGGAGCACAAGCAGCGGGCCGCGGTGTTCGAGAAGGCGCTGAAGCGCCTGTCGCCCCTGCGCCGCGACATCTTCATCCGCCGTCACATCGACGGCCAGTCCAGACAAGCCATCGCCGACGATCTCCGGATCAATGTCGAGGCGGTCAAGAAACACCTCGTGCGGGCCATGGCCGAACTGGCCGGCGCGATGCAGGACGCGGCGGTCAACGCCGCGCGAGAAGGGAGCGGCCGCGATGCGCGCTAACGACAACTGGCGTCTGCCGTCCGAGGACGAGCTGGAGATCGCCGCCGACTGGGTCGACCGCCTGCCCGAGCTGACGCCCGACGAGCGCCAGGCGCTGGAGGCCTGGCTGGCCGGTGGTCCCGGCCGCGCCGCCGCCTTCGGCCTGATGCGCGACACCCAGCGCGACACCGCCCTGCTGGACGCCGCCGAGCGCGTGCGCGCCGCGCCGGTCGCCAAGCGCTCGATGCGCCTGGGCCTGATCGCCGCCGGCGTGGCCCTGGTCGCTGGTCTGTCGGCCGTGGTCTTGGTTCGCCCCTATCTCGCTGGCGTCGAAGCGCCTCAGGAGTTCGCCACCCCGCTGGGCCAGCGCGCCGAGCACCAGCTCAGCGACAAGTCCGTCGTCACCCTGGCCGCCGACAGCGGCGTGTCGGTGCGTTACAGCCGCGGCGCGCGCGACATCGCCTTGACCAAGGGCGACGCGGTGTTCGACGTGACCAAGGACGCCAAGCGTCCGTTCCGCGTCCAGGCCGGCGACACCCAGGTGACCGCCGTCGGCACCACCTTCGAGGTCGAGCTGGTCAGCGACGCGGTGCAGGTCCGCGTGTTCGACGGCGTGGTCCGGGTCAATCGCGACGGCGCCGAGCGCCGGGTCGGCAAGGGCGAGTGGCTGATGCTGGCCTCGAACCGCGCCCCGGTCGCCGGTCGCCTGGAGGCCGATAGCTACCAGGCCTGGCGCTCGGACTGGCTGGACGCCGACGGCCTGCCGCTGAAGTACGTGATCGCCCGCCTGAACCGCTACACGACCCAGAGCGTGGCCCTGCACGATCCTGGCCTGGGCGAACTGAAGGTCACCGGCCGCTTCAAGCTGGACCGGCCGACCGAGTCCCTGACCATGATCGCCGCCCTGCTGGACATGAAGGCCCATCCCGAGGGCCGCCGCGTCTACCTGACGCCGCGCAAGGACCCCGCGACCTAGGCCGGCGTCAGCTCGATCAGCACGATGTCGTTGGCGCGCATGGGCAGGTTGACCATGGCCTCGCCCCGCACGGCGACGACCTTGTCGATCTCGGGCCGGTCCCGGGTCAGGCCCTCCAGCTGGCGTTGCTGATCGGCGGTCAGGGTCTTGGGCAGGCCCATTTCGATATAGGCGCTGTAGGCGTCGTTGGCGCGATAGCCGGTGCGGCGCGTGCGCAAGCGGTAGCGGCCAGGCTTCAGCCCCGCCACCCGCAGCTTCAACGGCTCGACGTCGAAGGTCGGATGCAGGCGCTGGTAGAAGGGCCGGTTGCTCACCTTCTGGTCCGGCTGGCGCCAGGCATAGGCCAGTACCGTCACCCGTTCGCCGTCGCGCGACGCGAAGACCTGATCGTCGGTGGTCGCCAGAGCCTGGCCCTTGATGGCGTTCAGGTACTTGTAGGCGAACCAGGCAGGCTTCCTGATCCCCTGCGGGTTCATCAGGCCAAAGCCGCCCTCAAACGGCTTGGTCGGCGGGCCGGGCTCTTCGAACAGGTCGGTATAGGTCCAGTAGCTCATGCCCTGGACCAGCCCTTGCGTACGCCGCAGTTTTTCCAGGATGTAGGCGGCGCTGACATAGCTGTCGTGGACGCTGTCGCGCGGCGTGTAGCTGGTGCTCCACTCGGTGAAGTACAGCGGCAGGCCGGGAAAGGCGGAAGCCTCGATCTGCTCGCGCACTCGCCGCACGTCGCCGACGATGGCGTCGGGCGAGGCCGACAGCTTGGTGTCCTGCTCGCCCTTCTCGTCCAGGAACCCGCCCTCGACGCCATAGGTGTGGGTGGTGACGAAGTCGACGGCCGCGCCGCTGGCCTTCACATGGGCCAGGAACTCCGGAACCCAGGCCGCGCCGGCCGTCGAGGGACCGCCGACGCGCAAGGCCGGGTCGATCGCCTTGATGGCCCGCGCGGTGACGTCATAGAGTTCGAAATAGGCCGCCTGGTCGGCCTTCTCCCAGAAGCCGTCCAGGTTGGGCTCGTTCCAGACCTCGAAGAACCAGGTCCTCACCTCGGCCTCGCCATAGCGCTGGCGCACGTGCCGGACGAAGGCGTCGATCAAGTCGCGCCAGGGCCCCAGATGTGGGTGGCTGGTGTTGCCCTTCCAATAGAAGATCGTCAGGTCCGAGGTCTTCATCGCCTCGGGCGTGAAGCCCAGCTCGACGAACGGCTTGATCCCCTTGGCCAACAGGGCGTCGTACAGCTGGTCCAGCTTGGTCCAGTCGTAGACGATTTTGCCGTCCTGGACCTTCACCGTGCCCAGCACGTCGTGGAACACCGCGTGGAAGCGGATGTAGCGGAAGCCCAGCTCGTCGACCGTGGTCTTCAGCTGGGCCTGGCTGTCGTCGCGGATCAGGGTGCCGGGATAGTCCGAGCCGATCGACAGGTCGAAGAAGCGGTCGACCGGGCCGGTGGTCTTGGCCACGTCCAGCGCGATCACGCGCGGCACGGGCGCGGCCTGGGCCATCATCGGCAGGCTGGAGATGGCGGCCAGCAGGGCGCGGCGCGACAGGCGCATGATGTTCCCTTCCCTCTTCGTTGAGAGCAGGGCTACACGGCCATGATAGCGCTATCAATGCCTATTGTAGGACAATTACAAATCATCGCCGCAGGGCGAAGCCGACATATACGGTGCGGGGCGCCGAGAAGCTGGTGACACCATCCGCTGTCTGGCCAACAGCGAGGTTGGCGTCCAGGGCATTGTCGGCGGCCAGATAGACCTCGGACGTCGGCGACAGCGCCCAGCCGGCGCGCAGGTCGACGCCCGTCCCGGCCTTCAGCACCCGCAGGTTCAGGTCGTCCTCGTAGCGCTTGCTCTCGTAGCGCAGGTCGGCGTCGAGGGTCAGGCGGTCGATCGGCTTCCAGCGGAGGCCCGCCGTGACGGTCAGGGCCGGCGCCTGGGCGGGTCGTTTGCCATCCAGCTGAGCGACCGCGCCACTGCCCTCAACGCGGGCATGGGTCGCCGAGACGGCGGCGCGCACGGTCCAGGCCGGCGACAGGTCGGCGGCGATATCGCCCTCCAGGCCGTAGGCGTTGATCTCGCCCGCATTCTGCCGCTGGCGCAGCACGCCGCCGGCCGGGATGAAGCCAGCGATCGGGAAGGTCCCCGGGCCAATGCCGATGGTGACGTTGGTGATCGGGTCCTGGACCTGGTTGTAGAAGGCGCCGAGGTTCCACCGCACCGTCCCCTCACCCGCCAGGCCAGCCTCGACGCCGTACAGGGTCTCGGGCTTCAGGGCGGCATTGGACTCGGTGACGTCGTTGCCGACCCGGAACGGGCGGTGCAGCTCGTTCAAGGTCGGGGGCCGGAAACCGGCATAGGCCGCCGCGCGCATCCAGGTCTCGCCCGATAGCCGCTGCCGGATGCCCACGCGGGCCGTCGGGGTCGTGCCCGAGGCGTTGGCCGGCGGTGCGTCCAGGGTCAGGGCGCCCGTCGCCGTATCCCGCTCGCGCCGCACGCCGTCGTAGGAGCGCCAGCCGTCCAGCCGCGCCCCGGCGACCAGGATGAAGTCCGGCCGGCTCCAGGCGGTCTCGGCATAGACCCCGCCCACCAGGGTCCGGCCGCCGGCCGTGCGCTGGCGGGTGAAGGTTCCCGCCATGTAGCGGAAGAGCTCGTTGGTCCGCCCCTCGGTCGCCCGGACGTCGCCGCCCAACTCCCACGTCCATTCGCCCAGCGCCCCCTGCCAGGCGGCGTTGAGGCCGTAGCCGCTGGAGGGGGTCGAGTACTGGTCGTTGGCCGGGGTCGTGCCGGTGCGCCCGGCCGCGACGGCGGCGGAGGTGTTCTCCAGGTCGCTGGACCGTGCCCAGGCCTGCAAGCGCCAGGTGTCGGTCGCCAGGGTCACCGCCAACGAGCTGCCGGTGGCGTTGGACTTGGCGCCGAACAGGCCGGCGCCGCGCTTTTCCTGGAAGGTCGCGACCCGCGCCGCCCAGCGCACGCCGCCGGCCTCGCCCTGCACCCGCGCGGCGATCGAGCCGTCCTCCAGCGTGGTGGGCACATCGGCCGCGCCGGCCGCCGAGCCGCGCACGGGCCGATAGCCGTCGGTGCGCGAGCCGCTGGCGGTCAGCAGCAGGTGATCGGTCCCGAAGGTCCCCGCCGCGCGCCAGCCGTCCCGCTCGCGCATCTCGGCAGTGAAGCTGGTCAGGCCGCCGCCGGTGTCCCGCTCGCGCAGGGCCACCACGCCGGTCAGCGCGCCGGCGCCGTAAGGCCCCGCCCCCGCCCCACGCACGATGGTCGCCCCGGACAGGCCCTCGCCCGGCAAGGCGGTCCAGATCACCCAACCGCCGAACGGATCGTTCTGCGGCGCACCGTCCAGGGTCACCAGCGCCCGCCCCGCGCCGGATGGCGCGACAGCGCGAAGAGACAAGCCCTGGATGGTCGGATTGGCCGCGTCGCTGCCGGTGCGGCGGAACAGCGAGACGCCGGGCGTAGTCTTCAGCACGTCGTCCAGCCGCGCCTGCGCGCCTAGCTCGGCGGCGTCGTAGTAGGCGGTGGAGAAGACGTCCTGCCCGGGCAAGGGCAGCAGCCGGGGCGCCTCGACGACGACGGCTGAGACCGGGGGCGGCGGGGCGTCAAGCGGCACGGGCGAACTCTACTTTGGCGAAAGGCTATGCTTAGCCCAAAGCCCTATAGCGCCGCTATCGTTCCCAGCCGCCGCCCAGGGCCAGGAACAGGTTCACCTGGTCGGCAGCAACCTGGCTATCGGACGCCGCCAGCTGCGCCTCGGCCCCGGCCAGGGTGCGCTGGGCGTCGAGGCCGACGAGATACGGGCTCTTGCCGGCGCGATAGAGCCGCTGGGCCTGGCTCTCGGCCAATTGCGCCTGGTCACGGGCAGCCTTCAAAGCCGCCTGCCGTTGCAGGTCGTGGGCGTAGGCGTCCAGGCTGGTCTCGGTCTCGCGCAGCGCCGTCAGCACCACGCCATCGAACCGCGCCAGAGCCCCGTCAGCCCCGGCCTCCGCCTGACGGATCCGTGCTCGCTCGCCCTCACCCGGCAGGGTCCAGCTGATCAGCGAGGTCAGGCCCCACCGGTTGGCGGGAGCCGTGCCGATGTCGGCCAGCAGGCCTGTCGAGCCCGCGCCGGCGCCCAAGGTGATGCTGGGATAGAGGGCCGCCGTCGCGACGCCGATCCGGGCCGTCGCGCCGGCCAGAGTCCGCTCGGCCTGGCGCACGTCGGGACGGCGCTTCAGCAGAGCCGCGCCGTCGCCGACCGGGATCGGCCGGGTCAGGGTCGGCGGGACCACGCAGGTCTCGACCGCCTTGGGAAACTCCGCCGGCGGCTTGCCGGTCAGGGTCGCCAGCTTGTACAGCGCCGCGCGACGACGGCTCTGGTAGGTCGGCAGACTGGCGCGCGACAGGTCCAGTTGGGCCTGGGCGCGGGTGATGTCCACGGCCGTGCCGCGACCGGCCTTCACCAGCTTCTGGGTGACCGTCAGGCTACGGGTCTGAAGATCCAAGGTGCGCTGGGCCACCGCCAGCTCGTGGCCGTTGGCGCAGGCCTCGACATAGGCGCGCGCGACGTCGGCGGCGACGCTGACGCGGGCCAGGTCGAGGGCCGCCTGCGAGGCTTCGGCGTCGGCGTGAGCGGCCTCGGAAGCGCGCTTGAGGCGGCCGACCAAGTCGACCTGGTAGCTGACCTTCAAACCGACATCAGCCAGGTTCTCGACCGGCAGTTGCTCGGCCTTGAGGAATTGCTCGCCGGACTCGCGAGAGTGCATGGCGGCGGCCGAGGCCCCGACCTTGAGGCCGCCCGCGTCGTCGGCCTCGCCAGCGATGGCCCTAGCGCGGGCCAGGTTGGCGGCGGCGACGCGCAGGTCGGTGTTGGCGGCCAGAGCCTCCTCGACCAGGCCGTTCAGGACCGGGTCGTCATAGAGCTTCCACCAGCCGGCCGGGACCGGGTCCTGGCTCACGGCCTTCGACGCCGCGCCCAGGAACGCGCCCAGCGCCGTCGGGGCGTTGATCTTGGCCTCGTCCGGCAGCTTGTAATTCGGCCCGACGGTCGTGCAGGCGGTCAGGGCCAGCAACGAGCCGGCGACCGCGAGACTTTTCAGCGGGCTCATCGACCCGCTCCCACCACCGCGACCGTGGCGGTGCGGCCGGCAATCAGGCGCAGGTCGTGCGGCGTCTGGTCCAGGGCCACCCGCACCGGCACCCGCTGGGCCAGGCGCACCCAGCTGAAGGTCGGATTGACGTTGGGCAGCAGGTTGCCGCTGGCGGCGCGGTCGCGGTCCTCTATGCCGGCGGCGATCGACTGGATGTGACCCTTCAGCGGCCGATCCTCGCCCATCACCTTGATGCTGACCGGCTGGCCGATCCGCAGACCCGACAGCTTGGTCTCCTCGAAATAGCCCTCGACCCGGAACGAGCGGCTGTCGATCAGGGCCAGCACCGGCTTGCCGGCGGTGACGTAGTCGCCGGTGCGCAGGGTCAGGTCCGACAGGAAGCCGTCGGTCGGGGCCAGCACCACGGTGCGCTTCAGGTTCAGCACCGCGACGTCACGGGCCGCCAGGGCCTGGGACAGGGCCGCCTGGCTCAGCTCGACCTTGGATAGGCTCTGCTCGGTGACCTCGCCGGCGACCAGGTCGCCCAGGGCGCGGTTGCGGGTGAGTTCGCGGCGGGCCTGGGCCAGTCCGGCGCGCTGGGCCTCGACGGCGGCGTCGGCCTGGCGCAGGGCGAGGGCGTAGCGCTCGCGATCGACATAGAACAGCGGCTGGCCAGCCTTGACCGTCTGGTCGTTGGCGGCGTCGACGCGGGTGACCAGGCCCGAGACATCGGGGGCCACCTGCACGACATCGGCGCGGACGCGGCCGTCGCGGGTCCAAGGATCGACCTGGTAGTGGGTCCACAACGCCTTGCCGCCGACCAGGGCGGCGATGACGACGGCGCCAGTGACGGCGACGCGGGCGGTGGTCATCAGGGTGGTTTTCAGCGAGGGCATGGGGTCAGAATTTCAGGGGTGAAGGGACCGTCACGACGGCGGCCCAGAGGATGACGAACAAGGCGGTGTCGAAGAGCGCCGGGTGCCAGACGAAGCGGTAGGCTCCGACCTTCGACAGGGCGCGACGCAACACGAACGAGGCGGCCAGGGCGATCACCGCCGAGACCAAGACGGACGACAGGAAGACCCCGTCGATATTCAGTTCACCGGTCATCGGGCGATCTCCGGAACGAAGGCGGGGGCCTCCGGGAACAGGTTGCGGCGCAGGCCGACCAGGCCCGAGACGCCCTGCACCGCCGAGGCGGCGGGGGCGATCGACAGGCTGCGCAGGGCGGCGTCGACGCGGGCCAGGAGGTCCTCGCCGGGCTTGCGGCTGTGGCCGGCGGCCAGGGCGGCGAAGTGCTCGCCGACCCCGTCGAGGGCGGCGTCCAGCTGGTCCTTACCCTCGGGCGGCAGGTCAGGACGGGCGACCTGGACAGCGACCAGGTTCATGCCGACCCGCAGGTCGCGCAGGGCGTCGACGCCGACGAAGTCATGCTGCTGGCCGGCCTGGGCCAGCTTGGGCGTCAGCATGCCCAGACGGTCGACCAGGATGGCGGCGAAGGCGGCGGGCTCGGGCGCCTGGCGGGCGCGGGCCAGACGGGCCAGGCCCCTCCAGGTGCGCACCAACAGGCGCCGGGCGCTGGCGTCCACGCCCATCGAGCGCAGGCCGGCCGTGACCATGATCGCGAACAGCAGGCCGACGAACTGGCCCAGATTGCCGTTCAGAAACCCGGCGAAGTCGGCGCTGAAGGTCTCTTGCAGAGCCAGGGCGTTGCAGAAACCCATCAACACGGCCAACGCGGCGCCCATGGTCGCGGGATTGGGGATGTACAGGCCCAGCAGCAGCAGCGGCGGGGCCATGACCAGCAGCAGCATGGGGAAGCCGTCGATCGCCGGCAGGATGGCGAACATGTAGACCGCCGCCAGCGGCAGGGAGAACAACGAGAAAAGGCCGAAGTTCTTGATCGCCGGCACGGGGTCGTCCATCGCCGCGAAGAAGCAGCAGAACACCGCCGCCATCACCGGCGCGGCGGCGCCGTCGCCCCAACCGGCCAGGATCCAGGTCGCACAGGACAGCAGGATGGCGATGGCCGCCGCGCCGCCCGACAGCACGGCCAGCGGCAGGTCGGCGTGCATCGGGCGCAGACCCCTGCCCCGCGCCGAGGCGTCCAAGGCCGGTGACAGCGGGGCGTCGGGATTGTCGAGGCGCGCCATCAGGGCGTGGCCCTCGGCCAAGGCGCGGACGGCGTCGGCCAAGCGCACAAGCAAGCTCTCGATCAGCAGGCTGTCCCAGGCCGCGCCGCGACGGCGAGCGGCCAGGTCCTGCAGGCGCTCGATCAGGTCCAGACCCTGATCGCGCGGCGAGCCAGCCTCGATCCAGGTGACCACCGTGTTGAGGGCGGCGCGGACGCGGTCGTCACGGACCTCGCGCAGGGCCTCCATGCGGTCGGCCAGGCCCGACAGCAGCGGGATCAGCAGCAGCATGCGCTCGTGCAGGGCGCGGACGACGCCGGTGGTTTCGCGCAGGCGCGAGGTGTCGAACGGCAGGTGGACGGCCAGCATCTGGATCTCGCTGGCGGCGGCGGCCAGGTGACGGCGGTCGCGGGCGATGGCCTCGGCGTCCTCGCCGCACAGCACGTCCAGCGCCCAGCGGTCGGCCTCGCCCAGCCAGGTCTTCAGCCGCGCGCGCAGCACGGCGCCGACCGGGCGGGGGAACACCAGGCTGTGGGTCAGGGTGGCGCAGACGATGCCCAGGCCGATCTCGATCACCCGCGAGACGGCGACGTCGAAGATCGCGCCGGGCTGGCTCACACTGGGAAAGCCGATGATCGCCGCCGTATAGCCGGCCAGCATCAGCACATAGCTTCGCGGCGTGCGGTCCAGCAGCGAGATGGTCAGGCAGCCGCCGACCCACAGCGCCAGGGCCAGCGACAGCAGCCACGGCGCGTTGACGAGGTTCGGGACCAGGGCCACGGCGGCCATGGCCCCCAGGATGGTGCCCAGCACCCGATAGACGGCCTTGGAGCGCACGGCCCCGGCCAGCGGTTGGCTGACGATATAGGCGGTGGTCATCGCCCAGTAGGGGCGCGGCAGGCCCAGGGCGAAACCGATATAGAGGGCCAGCATCGCCGCCGCGAAACTGTTCACCGAGAACAGCAGCGTATGCCGATCGAGCTTGGGGAACATGGGAGCCTAGACCCCCTGCCCGGCCGCCGCGTCCAGGGCGGCCTCGAAGGCGGCGAAGGTGCGCAGGGCGGCTTGAAGGTCGGCGTCGCTGACGCCCGTCAGCATCTGGGCCCGCACCACCTGCACGGCGTCCTCGACCACGGCGGCCAGCGCCTGGCCTTCGGCGGTCAGGTGCAGGGTCTTGGCGCGCTTATCGGACGGATCATCGCGGCGCTCGACCAGGCCGGCTTGGGCCAGCTGGTCGAGGATGCGGACCAGCGAAGGCCCTTCCACGCCGATCTCCTCGGCCAGGGTCCCCTGCCGCATGCCGCCGCCCGCGCGAGCGATGTGCAGCACCGGCATGGCCTTGGCGTCCGAGATGCCGTGGGCGGCCAGGGCGCGATTGACTTCCTTGCGGTACACGCGCGCCAGACGCAGCAAGGCGCCGGCGAAAGCGCGTTCATCGAGGGTGCGAGGAGAGGTCATGGAACGGCGATCTTTTAAATAGGTAGCTTCCTATCTAAATTAGATAGCATCCTACCTATCTTTCCGCAAGAGCGGCGCCGTGAAAGGACTCAGAGGGGCGGAGGACCGTCCCGCCACTGCGGCCAGTCGGCGACGATATGGTCCACGACCCGCGATCCAACCGCGCCGATATTGGCGATGGTCTCAGCGAAGCCGCCGGCCGTCTGGCCCGGCGCCGGGTCGAGGTGCTGCAGGGTCGTCTCACCCGGCGCGCCCTGGTCGAAGTTCACCGCGCCGCGCAGACTCAGGATGCGTCCCGTTCCCCACTGGCGCTTGATCACCAGGGCCAGGGCGGCGGCTTCCATCTCGGTGATCACATAGTCGTCGGCGCCGTAGAGCTTGGCGATGTACTGCGCCTGCTTTGACAGGCCCGGACCGTGGAAGAAGGTGTCGCCGGTCATGTGCGTACCGACCGTGACCGAGGGGGCCGCGCGCGCCCGAGCGTCGGCATAACGCATGCGGTAGCGGCGGGCGGCGTCGCTGTCCTGCATCGGAGCGCCTTGCGACAGGCGCACGGCCCAGCCGACCAGGGTCGGATCCAGCTGGAAGCGGCGGTAGTCCTCATAGCCGGCCCGCGGCATGAAGGTCGGTGCGCCGGGCGTGTTCTCCTCCGGCGCCCAGCGATGGCCGAGGTCATAGTCGACCAGCCAGGTGGCCCAGGAGACGTCGCCGATCGTCCCGCGCGACGGCGGCGTTCCGCCCACGCCGCTTAGGATGAAATAGGCCTGCGAGAAGTCGTAGGCCGGGTCCAGCAGGATGGCCTGCATCGAGGCCGACGCATTGACCTTGCCCATGCCCAGGGTCGCGCCGCAGACTCCGTCGGTATTGCAGTAGACGGGCTTCAGGGCGCCCTTCACGGTCCTGGGCGCGCTCTGGCGCCAGTAGCGCTCGTACCAGGGCTGGAACTCGCCGGCGCGGTCGCCGGTGTTCTCGCCGATCTCGAACATGGCGGCCACGAAGACCTTGACCTTGATCGGGTCGGCGTGGGCGCCGCTCGTCAGGGCGAACGCGGCGACAATGGCGGCCAAAGCGGATCGGAAAAGCGGTCGAGTGGTCATGGCTGAACGCTATCGACCTTCGCGACTGATTTGCCGAAGGCCCGCGCCATCGAAGACGCGGGCCTTCCCGTCATTGCTCGATTTCGATGCGCCGGGCGCTAGCCCAGCGCCTTCTTGTACAGCGCCAGCAGGTTGGCCCAGGCCGTCTCGGCAGCGGCCTCGTTGTAGACTTGGCTGCCCTTGACCGTCCAACCGTGGGCGGCGCCGGCGAAGACCTCGACCTGGGCCGGGCGCTTGGCCTCGGCGAAGGCGGCCTTCAGCTTGTCCTTCACGTCCGGTTCCTTCTGATCGTCGTTCTCGGCGATCTCGATCAGGTACGAAGCGTGGGTCTTGGGGATCAAGAGGTGCGGGCTGTCGGCGTCGGCCGTGATCAGGCCGCCGCCATGGAAGGTGGCCACCGCGCCGATCCGGCCCAGCGCCGCGGCGGCGGTGCGGAACGACAGCGGACCGCCCATGCAGTAGCCCTGCACGCCGATCTTCTTGCCCTTGTCGGTCTGCGGCTGGGCGTCGAGGAAGGCGACATAGGCCTCGGCGTCCTTGAAGGTGCCGGCCGGCGTCACCGAGGCGCGCAGCGGCGTGATCTTGGCGCGGTCGTCGGGGTTGGCGAAGTTGAACGTCCCGTCGATCACCGGCGCCTTCTTGACCCGGTAATAGAGGTTGGGGACCAGCACCACATAGCCGGCGGCGGCCAGGCGGCGGCCCATGTCGCGGAACACCGGACGCAGGCTCATGACGTCGGGCCAAAGCAGCACGGCCGGGTGCTTACCCTTGGCCTTGGGATAGAACAGCGCCGCGTCGGCCTCGCCGTCCGCGGTCTTGATGGTGACGTCCTTCTCCTCGACCGTGTCGTCGGCGCGAGCGACCGAGGCGACGCCGGTGGCGGCCACCGTCAGCAGGCCGAAGGCGCGGCGCGACAGGCGCGGATCGTGAACCAGGCCGGGGTGGATATCGTCATCGCACATGGCGGTCTCCCTCTGAACTTGGGCGGCACGCTATAACCGCGTTATGCGATCGCCTACCCTCTTTACGACGCGACTTGATAGGTCGCTTTGCCCGGTAGCAGGAGGTCCTGCTTCTTGCCGTCGCACAGGGCGTAGCTGAAGCCCGACTGGATCGCCCAGGCCCCGACCTCGCCCCTCTTGTTGACGGCCAGGAAGCCGACCTGGATGTCCTTGGCCTGGGGTTTCTTCTTGAGGATCCGCTCGACGGCCTCGCGGCAGGCGGCCTCTGGCGAGCGGCCCTGGCGCATCAGCTCCACGACCAGGAAGCTGCCGACATTGCGGATCACCTCCTCGCCGACGCCGGTCGAGGTGGCGCCGCCGACCTCGTTGTCGACATAGAGGCCCGCGCCGATGATCGGGCTGTCCCCGACCCGGCCGCGCATCTTCCAGGCCATGCCGCTGGTGGTGCAGGCGCCGGCGATATTGCCCTTGGCGTCGATGGCCAGCATGCCGATGGTGTCGTGGTTGTTCGCCCCGCCCGGCGTGCCCAGCTGGCCCGTGGTCTTGCCGTAGTCGCCGACCTCGCTGTTGGCCTTGGGCGCGTATTTGGCGTCCTTCTTCCAGGCCTCCCAAGCGATCTTCGATTCCGGGGTCAACAACTCCTCGTACTGGAAGCCCTGCTCGATCGCGAACTGCAGGGCGCCGGCCCCGACCAGCATCACGTGCGGGGTCTTTTCCATCACCCGGCGAGCGACCGAGATCGGATGGGCGATGTGCTCCAGGGCCGCGACGGCGCCGCAGTTGCCCAGCTCGTCCATAATGCAGGCGTCCAGCGAGACGTGGCCGTCGCGGTCGGGATAGCCGGCGCGGCCGACGCTGTGGTTCTTCAGGTCCTGCTCGGGGATGCGGGCCCCGGCCTCGACGGCGTCCAGCGCCCGGCCGCCCTTGGACAACACCGCCCAGGCGGCCTGGTTGGCGGCGACGCCGAAGTCCCAGGTGGAGATCACGCACGGGCCATCCAGCTTGGTGATGCTCTCCCCATTCCCTTGGGCCGCTGACGCCTTGCCGCTCAACAGCGCCGATCCGGCCAGGGACGCGCCGATCAGGCCTCTACGATTCAACATCCGTGTGCTCCAAGAAGACCGCGCTGATTCCCTAGCATGACCTGGAAAGACACCATGGCCGCCGATCACATTCTCTTGGAAGTCTGTGTCGATACGCCCGCCGGATTGGCGGCGGCGATCGCGGGCGGCGCGGATCGGATCGAACTTTGCGCGGCGCTGGGCCTGCAGGGTCTGACTCCTGCTCCGGGCCTGATGGCGCTGGCGGCCCAGGCGCCGATCCCGATCTATCCGATGATCCGGCCGCGCAACGGCGACTTCTGCTTCGACACAAGCGACCTGGACGCCATGCGCCGCGACATCGACGCGGTGCGCGGCTACGGCCTGGCCGGCGTGGCGATCGGCGCCAACCGCCCGGACGGCGAGCTGGACGTCGAGGCGCTGGAGATGCTGGCCAAACACTGCGAAGGCCTGGGCATGACCCTGCACCGCTCGTTCGACTTCGTGGCCGACCAGGCCGCGTCGCTGGAGGTCGCGGTCGAGCTGGGCTTCGAACGCATCCTGACCTCGGGCGGCGCCCTGACCGCGCAGGCGGGCGCCGAGCAGATCGCCGAGGTAGTGCAACAGGCCGGCGACCGCATCGCCATCCTGGCCGGCGCCGGCGTGCGGGCCAGCAACGTCGCCGAGCTGGTCCGCAAGACCGGCGTGCGCGAGGTCCACGGCTCGTTCGCCGGGACGCTGCCGGGCGCCGATCCGGCCTCGCGCCTGGGCGCCATGGGCTTCGTGCCGCCCGAACTGCGGGACACGGATCAGGCAGCCGTGGCCGAGGCGGTCCGCATCCTGCGTTCGCTCTGAAGGCCTACTTGGCCGGGTGGCTCTTGGCCCAACCCTCGTACATCGTGATCGCCTTGGCCGGGCCCGTGCCGAACCAGGCATAGCCGTTGCGGCGTTCCAGCGAGAGTTCGTTGGCCTCGTCGCGCAGGGTCTTGTCGCGCTCGCCGAAGACCGGCTTGCCGGCCGTGCTGTAATAGCGCGACCACAGCGGACCCGCGCCCGGCTGGTCGACCAGACGGCGACCTTCGGGATTGCCCTTGCCGCCGGTCCAGGCCTTGCCCATCAGCGCCGCGCCCTTCAGCCAGGCCACGCCCGCATGGACGGCGGCGACCTCGGCCGGGGTCGGATCGGGCAGGCTCATCAGATAGGTCAGCAGGTCGGCGCTCTCGCCCGTCGACAGGGCCGGCGGCTCGAAGTTGCGGCCGGCAACCGGAGCCAGGGTGAACGGGTCTGCCTGCTGGCCCCAGATGGTCAGCTTGCCGTCGACGCGGATCTGCGAGGCGACGATGACCGCGCGGCCCTTCTTGGCGGCGACGCCGGCCTTGGCGCGCAGATCGGCCGGGACGAAGGCGAACTCCGGCTTGGCTTCGGACACCTCGGTCAGCAGATCGGCGGCCTCGGAGACGGCGTTGTCGTTGAAGGTGACGGCGTCGTGGTAGCCGCCTTCCAGCGGCCAGACCTGCGGCCAGCCGCCGTTCGGGAACTGGGCGTTCAGCAGGTAATGCACGCCCTTCAGGAAGCTCATCCGATAGGCCTCGCCATCCTTGCCCGGCGCCTGGGCGGCGACCTTGGCCAGGAAGCGCAGCTCGGTGATGGTGGCGTTGTTGTCCAGCGTCCCGACATAGCCCCACTTGGGGTCGCGGGCGGCGTCGAAGTCGTTCTCGGTCAGGTACTTGGAATTGTTGTCCGAGGCCCAGGGCTGGCCCGGCAGACGCAGGGCGCCGTGGCGATCCTGGTTCTTGCTCCAGCCGCCGGCCGGGGTTTGGAAGCTGACGATGACGTCTGCGACGTGACGAGCCTCGGGCGAGGCGTACCAGGCGCTGTCCTTGTTCAGCGGCATGCCGCCGTCGCCGTGACCGGTCGGCGGCGGCGCAGGTGCGGCCTCACCGGGCTTCAACTCGGCGGCCAGGGCGGCGCGGTCGGCTTTCTCCTGGGCGTCGGAACGGGCCAGATAGGCCTTCCACGCCGGCTGCTGAGCGACCGGCAGCTTGGCGATGCGTTCGGCAGTGATCGGCTGGGCCGGCGTGTTAGTCCCGATCACGCTGGCGAAGGCCGGCGCGGCCAGCAGGCTCGTGGACAGGAACAGGCCGATAGCGGCGGCGCGGTAGGTCATCCGGACGTCTCTCCCCGAAGGCGTCGTTGTCGTTGAACGCCTTGATATCTGGGGAATGATACCGGTTTCCTACCGGGTTGAAACAGTTTAGCCCTCGATGATGTGCGGCACGAACCGCGAGCGGTCGCGGGTCACGCGGCCACGATCTTCACGCACGCCGATGCCGGCGGCCTGGTCGCCGATGACCCACGAGCCGACCACAGGATAGTTCACGCCGAACTTGGGCGGCGGCTTCAGTTCCTGGCGGATCCAGCCTTCCTCGCCATAGCCCTGGTCCAGCACCCGGCCCTTGCGGCCGTCCTTCCAGAGCTCGACGTTGGCGCCTTCGCGGCTGAACAGCGGCTTGCGGGCGTAGCTCGACCCCAGGCGCTCGACCTTGGGGTCGTCGTCGAAATAGGTCTCCAGCAGGTTCGGGTGACCCGGGTTACGCTCCCACAGCAGCGGCAGCAGGGCCTTGTTCGACAGCACCGCCTTCCACGGCGGCTCCAGGAACAGGGTCTTGGAGGCGGCGATATTGGCCGCATAGGGCTCGCGCAGCATCTCTTCCCAGGGATGCAGCTTGAAGATCGCGCCGATCAGATAGTTGTCCTGGTCGACGAAACGGCCATCGGCGTCCAGACCGATCTCCTGGATCGGCACGAACTTGGGCTCCAGCCCCGCCAGGGTCGCCATGTCCTCCAGGAACCGCACCGTCTGCCGGTCCTCGACGAAGTCGGGGACGCTGGCGAAGTGCACGAACCCGCCGTTCGGGAAGATCGCCTTGAACCGCTCGGCCAGCTGGTCGTGGAGGCTGTTGAACTGGTCCGTGCTCTCCGGCAGCGCGCCGCGCTGGATCAGGTCTTCCAGCCACAGCCACTGGAACACGCCCGCCTCATAGATGCTGGTCGGGGTGTCGGCATTGTATTCGTAGAGCTTGGGCGGCCCGGCCCCGTCGTAGAAGAAGTCGAAGCGGCCATAGAGCGAGGGATCGCGCGCCTTCCACGAGGCGGCGACCACATCGCGCGAGGCTTCCGGGATCTGCAGGCGCGCCATCAGGGCGTCGCTCTGCACGGCGTCCTCGACCAGCTCCAGGCACAGCTTGTGCAGCGCCTCGGTCGCGGGCTCGATGTGACCCTCGATCTGTTCGAGCGTGAAGGCGTAGGCCGCCCGCTCGTCCCAATAGCGTCGGCCGTCGGCGTGGTGCCAGGTGAAGCCGACCGCCTCGGCCTTGGACTTCCAGTCCGACCGAGGCGTCAGGGTGAGACGGCGCATCAGGCGTCCGAGCCGTCCCGAGCCACTTTTTGCTTGTCCTCGATGGCCAGCACCGGGGCGGGCAGAGCCTCGTCCTTCGGAGCCATCAGGCGAGCTAGCACGTCCTCAGCGCCGCCACCGCCCGGCAGGATGCCGGCGGCCGCGAGCTTGGCGTCCAGATCCGCGCCGGTCTTGCGGTCCTCGGTCTCGTTGTGCAGGCGGAACTGCTCTTCGCGGACCGACTGACGCTCCTTGATGCGCTTGAGGCTGTCGGCGGCCGAGCCGACGACGCCGCTGGCCGAACCCGAACGCGAGATCACGGCGGCCTGCGCCTTCTGGACGCTCTCGTTGACCTTCACGATCTCGATCTCGCGACGCAGCGCTTCGACCTTGGTGTCGGTCTGGGCGATGATCGTGCGCAGCCGGTCCTCGGCCGTGCGCAGCTCGGTCATCTGGGTCGCCTTCTGACCGGCGTCCTTCTCGAGGTCGGCGATGCGCTGGGCCACTTCCAGGGCCAGGGCCTGGTCGCCCTTGTTCATCGCCGCGCGGGCCGACGACTCATACTTCTTCGACTGGTCGGTCAGCTGGGCGACCTCGGTCTCCAGGCTGCGGCGGCGGGCGACCAGCTTGGCCAGCTCGTCCCGGGCCTTACCCTGGGCGTTGTCGGCGTCGCGGATTTCCTGGTCCAGGATCCTCAGGGCGTTGGCGTCCACGATGGTCTGCGCACCGTCATGCGCGGTCCCACGGAACAGGGCCGAGAGCTTGCTCCAGATCGACATCAGTTAAGTCTCCAGGTCCGGTTCTTTAGGCGGCCGCGACGCGGCTCTTCTCGAAGGTGTCGCGCAGGTCGCTGGCGGCGGCGATGGCGTTGTCGGCCAGGGTGCGCAGCTCGATGACCAGCGTCTGCAAGGTGGTCTTGGACGAGATCTCGCCCATCAACTCGTAATAGTCACGGCCGTCGACGCTGGTGATGCCGAAATTCGACAGCGGCACGATCTTCTGGGCCTTGAGCAGGAACTCGTTGAAGGCCGCGCGGTCGTTCTGCTCGTCGCAGGGCCACAGCAGGGTCGAGACGACCAGCTGCAGCGCGCCGCCGCTGACATAGATCGGCAGGTCGCCGAATTCGTGCATCACGACCTGCAGCACGGGCTCGACGCCCTCGACGACGGTGGCGGTCAACTCGTCCTCGCGCACGAGGGCGCTGTCCACCAGCGCGTCGCGCAGGCTGTGGATCGTCCAGGCGGTGTCGATAACGGAGTCCATGTGTCTGACGCCCTTGGGGGGATGGGGGTTAGTCTTGAGGGCCGGCCCACGCACCGATTCCACGACGATCGACTGGACGGCCGAAAGGATGTCGGGCTTGCACGCCGCCGGAGCCCAGACTTCGATCTTCACGAAGCCGGCGACGCGGCGCGCTTCGCGCCACGCTCGGGTTCTTTCAGCGGCCTGGGCGCTTCGGGTCGGCTTTACCGGCATGCGTTACATGTACGCATAACATGTATGCTTGACAAGGCGTCGTTCGACGGCATCCTGCGACCGACTTCTCCTTAGGGCAAGCGCGCCTTGGGGTAGAGCCGGCATCCCCATTCAGATAGGTATGCCGGCCAGGCATTTGAGGGCTCGCGCAGCGCGATGTTCGGAAAACTTTTCGGCAGAAAAGAGGGCGCTCGCCCTGCCCTGCCCGTCATTCGCAACGTGACGATCGGCCGGACCGTGGTGCTGGACCCGCTGGCCTGGCGACGCCTGGGCGCCGAGACCCGGTTCGCCCTCGACCGCGACACGCTGGAGATCACGGCCCAGGGCCTGATCCAGCTGAACGACGGCGCGTTCGTGCACCGCTTCTATACGGACGACGAGATCCTGTTCCAGGTTGTCTCGGACGACCGCGAGGGCCAGAAGGCCAACGACTTCACGATCTTCATGCCGTGGGCTAGCGAGTATCCGGCCGACCGCGCCGATCGCGAGCTGTGGAGCCAGCGCCTGGGCGCTCGCACGTTCCAGCCCGAGGGCCTGCCCGCCTATACCCGCCTGTGGTTCGGCGACGAGGCCGAGCAGCAGGATCCGGTGACCCTGTGGGAAGACGTCTACTACGACCGCGAGGCCGACCAGCCCGACCGTCGCCTGTTCCAGACCGCCATGCTGTTCCATCGCGACCTCGCCGGCGGCGACGGGCGTGAGCTGTTGCTGGCCCTGACCCTGGAGCCGGAGGACAGCAAGGACGTCAGCCACGAGATGATGATCGGCCTGCCGCTGTCGGTGGGCGAATTCAAAGCTTGATGAGGGGCCAAAGCCAGATGTTCGACTTCAGCGCATTCCAGGACGGCGCGACGGCGTTCCTGCTGGCCTTCGTCGTGGCTGGCCTGTTCACCATCGCCTTCAAGTACATCTACCAGTGGGTGACGCCCTATAACGAAAAGGCGCTGATCCGGGACGGCAACGTCACGGCCGCCATCGCCCTGGCCGGCGCGCTGATCGGTTATGCCCTGCCACTGGCCTCGGCCTTGAGCCACACCGTCAGCCTGCCGGAGTTCGCCGCCTGGGCCACCGTGGCCGGCATCGTCCAGATCGCCGCCTTCACCGGCGTGCGCCTGCTGGCCCTGCGCGACGTCAAGGCGCGGGTCGAGAACAACGAGATCTCCATCGGCGTCTATCTGGCCGGCATCTCGATCACGGTCGGCTTGCTGAACGCCGCCTGCATGACCTCGTGAGGACCAGAGACCATGCGTAAGCGCTCAAGTTCGCTGAAACTCACCACCATGCTAGCCGGGGCCACGGCCCTGACCTTGTCCGGCTGCGACGATCCCTCGCCCCAGGCCAGCTGGGACCCGAACCGCGGCGAGCAGGTCGAAGCCTTCAGCTACAAGTCGCTGGAAGAGTGCAAGGCCGCCAACGAGGTGCCCGACGCCCAGTGCGACACCTCCTATGCCGCCGCCCAAAAGGACGACCAGAAGAACGCCCCGCGCTACGAGGCTCGCGCCTCGTGCGAGGACGTCTATGGCGTCGGCAACTGCGTGCCGCGCGGCGGCGAGAACGGCGGCGGCAGCTTCTTCACGCCGCTGCTGGCCGGCTTCGTGATCGGCCAGATGCTGGACGGCGGCGGCTATCGCGGCACCGGCATGTATCGCCGGAACGACGAATACGGCGGCGGCTACTATTCGACCTATGGCGGGCGCCTGGGCCGCGACTACGGCACCGGTCGGACGACGATCAGCAAGACCAGCATCGATCCGCCGGACGCCATCCGGAACGCCCCGCCCAAGATCCAGACCCGCACCTCGGTCGTGTCGCGCGGCGGCTTCGGCGGCGGTCGCAGCTACGCCCGCAGCAGCGGCGGCTATAAGGGCGGTTTCGGCGGCTGATCCGAGCTCGACATTTTGCAATTGACTCGCAACTACACATCCCGTTTAGTTGCGAGGTGTTCGCAAGAACGCGTCGGGCCGCTCACCGAGATCGGTTCGCCACGGCGGGTGTCGGCCCCCTGCTTGGCGAGGAGATTTCCGGCGTGCGGCCCGACCCTTTCCACGAGACCCATCTGAATCACTGTGGCCCGGTCGGGCTGGCCGATGGCGAGCGGATCCTGCTGTGGATGCTGCGCCAGTGGGTGACGGCCCGGGTGCTGGGCGAAGAGCCCGGCCAGCGGCTGTCCAAGAAGGCTGGCGGCCTAGTCTCGGCCCGCGTGGCCAGCGCCTTCATCCTGATGATGACCGCCATCGAGGGCCAGGTTCGCCGCCCGCTCTGCGTCTCGGCGCCCTGCTGCAAGGGCTACGCCGACGACGAGCAGCGCCTGATCACCGCCTGCGGCGTCTGCCCCGCCTCGCCCGAGATCGCCGGCCGGCTGATCGAAGGCATGGTGGTGACGCCCGAGAGCGTCACCGTGATGGCGCGGTTCCTGAACATGGCCCTGGCCAGTGACGGCATGGCATTGCCGATGCGGTTCGACGAACCGGAGGTGACGGTGGTGACGCCTGTGCGGCCGACGCTACACTAACCTAGCGCCAGCCCTCGTCCGCCAGTCGCTGGGCCAGTGCCCGAGCGGCCATCTCCACATCGCGCCACGTCACGTCGAAACCGGCGTCGTCGCCATAGTACGGGTCGGCCACCGCCCGGCCGCGATGCGCTTCGACCAGGTCCAGCAGCAACCCGACCTCGGCCGTCGCATCGCGCGGCGCTACCGCCTGCAAGCCTTCCAGATTGTCGTGATCCAGGGCGTAGATGTGGGTGAACGTCCGGAAGTCGTCCTTCGTCACCTTGCGCGCCCGCTGGCCGCTGATGTCGACGCCGTTGCGACGCGCCACGGCGACCGAGCGAGGGTCCGGCGGATCGCCCGCATGCCAGCCGCCGGTGCCGGCGCTATCGACCGTGACGTCCAGGCCCAGTCGTTCGGCCTCGGCCCGGAACGCGCCCTCGGCCAGGGGCGAGCGACAGATGTTGCCCAGGCAGACGAAGAGAACCGAAGCCTTCATGCCTTCCCCCAGCCGCCGCCGCCCGGCGTCTCGATGACAATGGCGTCGCCAGCGCCGACCTCGACGAGATCGGTGGCGGCCATGGTTTGCACGGAGCCATCGGCCCGCTCGACTCGCGCCGCGCCGACCTCGCCCGAACCACCTCCCTCCAGTCCGAACGGCGGCACACGCCTGCGGTTGGAGAGCAAGGTGGCCGTCATTGGCTCGCGGAAGCCGATCCTGCGCACCACGCCGTCGCCACCGCGATAGGCGCCCTGCCCGCCCGAACCGCGCCGGATCGAGAAGGCCTCGACCAGCACCGGATAGCGGGTCTCCAGCACCTCGGGATCGGTCAGGCGGCTGTTGGTCATGTGGGTCTGGACCGCGTCGGTTCCGGCGAAGTCGGGCCCCGCGCCCGAGCCGCCGCAGATGGTCTCGTAGTACTGCCGACGCTCGTCGCCGAACGTGAAGTTGTTCATCGTCCCCTGCGCGCCAGCCATGACGTTCAGCGCGCCATAGAGGGCGTCGACCACCACCTGGCTGGTCTCGACATTGCCGGCCACCACCGCCGCCGGATAGCGCGGCCGCAGCATCGAGCCTTCGGGAATGACCAGCTCGACGGGCCGCAGGCAGCCGTCATTCATCGGGATCTCGTCATCGACCAGGGTGCGGAACACGTACAGCGCCGCCGCCCGGCAGATCGAGGCCGGGGCGTTGAAGTTGGTCGGGACCTGGTCGCTCGTGCCGGTGAAATCGACGCGGGCAGTGCGGGCCTGCTGGTCGACGTCGATCGAGACCTTCACGACCGAACCGTCATCCAGTTCGTAGGCGAACGACCCGCTCCGCGTCGTCGCCAGCACGCGGCGGACGGCCTCCTCGGCATTGTCCTGGACGTGGGCCATGTAGGCCTCCACGACGTCCTGGCCGAACTCGGCGACCATGCCCGTCAGGGCCTCGGCCCCGCGCGCGCAGGCGGCGATCTGGGCCTTGAGGTCGCCGATGTTCTGGTCGGGATTGCGCGCCGGCCACTTGCCCGAGGCCAGCAGGGCCCGGGTCTCGGCCTCCAGGAAACGCCCGCTCTCGACCAGCAGGAAGTTCTCGATGAGAACCCCCTCCTCCTCGACCGTCTTGCTGGTCGGCGGCATCGAGCCCGGCGTGATACCGCCGATGTCGCCCTGGTGTCCCCGCGCGGCGACGTAGAACAGCAAGGCGCCGGCCGCGTCGAACACCGGCATGACGACCGTGACGTCCGGCAGGTGGGTGCCGCCGTTGTAGGGGGCGTTGAGCATGTAGACGTCGCCGGGCTGCATGCCTCGGCCGTCACCCTCGCGCGCATCGCGGATCGCCCGCACGCTGTCGCCCATCGAGCCCAGGTGCACCGGCATGTGCGGGGCGTTAGCGATCAGGTCGCCGTCACGGCTGAAAAGCGCGCAGGAGAAGTCCAGCCGCTCCTTGATGTTCACGGAGTACGCCGTGTTCTGCAGCGCGAACCCCATCTCCTCGGCCACGGCCATGAAGAGGTTGTTGAACACCTCCAGCATGACCGGATCGGCTTCCGTGCCGATGGCCTTGCAGGTCGGCAGGGCGACGACGCGGTCGAGGATCAGGTTCAGGTGGGCGTCGACGGTGGCCCGCCAGCCGGGCTCGACGACGGTCGTGCCGGTGGCTTCGCGGATGATGGCGGGACCGAGGATCTCGACGCCGATGGCGAGCGCTTCGCGGTCGAACACGGGGGTGCTGTGGAGTGCGCCGGCCATACGAACTTCGACCGTGGCGAGCGAAGCGACTTCCACAGACGCACTAGATTTAGGTTCTGGTGCGTCTCCCGCGTCCGAGTGTCCAATCGCTTCGACCGACAGCGTCTCGACCACCAGCGGCGTCGTCGGAGAGGTGAAGCCGAAGCGGCGCTGGTGCAGCTCCTCGAACTCCCCACGAACGCGATCGCCGAACGGCACGACCAGCGGCGTGTCCGTGCCGGCGTACTTCACGCGCAAGCTGGCGACGGTCTCGACCGAGGCCATCGGCACGTTTTGGCCGCGCAGAGCGGCTTCCGCCTCGGCCGCCAACACCTTCGCGCGCACAGCCAAGTCACCCGCCGCGTCCAGCGGCCGCTCGACCGTCTCCTCGCGGATCAGGCGCAGGTCGGCCAGGCCCATGCCGTAGGCTGAGAGGACACCGGCGAACGGGTGGATCATCACCTTGGTCATGCTCAGCGCGTCGGCCACCAGGCAGGCATGCTGCCCGCCCGCGCCGCCAAAGCAGGCCAGCACATAGCGTGTGACGTCGTAGCCACGCTGGATCGAGATCTGCCGCACGGCCTTGGCCATGTTCTCGACGGCGATGGTGACGAAGCCCTCGGCGACCTCCTGCGGGGTCATGGCCTTGCCGGTCGCCGCTTCAATCTGCGCCGACACGGCCTCGAAGCCGCGCGCCACCGCTTCGGCGTCCAGCGGCTGGTCGGCATTCGGGCCGAACACCTTGGGGAAGAACTCGGGCCGCAGCTTGCCCAGCATGACGTTGCAGTCGGTGACCGTCAGTGGCCCGCCCCGGCGATAGGCCGCCGGCCCCGGCACGGCGCCCGCCGAGGCCGGACCGACCCGCAGCCGCGCCCCGTCGAACGAACAGATCGAACCGCCGCCAGCCGCCACGGTGTGGATGTTCATCATCGGCGCACGCATCCGCACCCCGGCCACCACCGTCTCGAAGGCCCGCTCGTACTGGCCGGCATAGTGGCAGACATCAGTCGAGGTGCCGCCCATGTCGAAGCCGATCACCCGCTCGAACCCGGCCTCGCCCGCCGTCCGCGCCATGCCGACCACGCCGCCGGCCGGACCGGACAGGATGGCGTCTTTGCCCCGGAAGGCCCGCGCGTCGGTCAGGCCGCCGTTCGACTGCATGAACAGCAGCCGCGTGTCGTGGCCCAGCGCGCCGGCCACCTGATCCACGTAGCGGCGCAGGATCGGCGACAGATAGGCGTCGACCACCGTCGTGTCGCCGCGCCCGACCAGCTTCATCAGCGGACTGACCTCGTGGCTGACCGACACCTGGGTGAAGCCCATCTCGCGCGCGATCGCCGCGACCCGCGCCTCGTGGTCGGTGAACCGGAAGCCGTGCAGCAGCACGATGGCGATGGCCCGGAAGCCCTCGTCGAACGCTGCCTGCAAACCTGCCAGTGCCGCCGCCTCATCCAGCGGTCTCAGCACCTGCCCCTCGACGCTCATCCGCTCGTCGATCTCGACGACGTGGTCGTAGAGGGCTTCCGGCTTGACGATATGGCGCTCGAACAGCTTGGGCCGCGCCTGATAGCCGATCCGCAGGGCATCGGCGTGGCCGCTGGTGATCGCCAGCACCGTCGGCTCGCCCTTGCGCTCCAGCAAGGCGTTGGTGGCCACGGTGGTGCCCATCTTCACCGCGTCGATCGCCGCGCCTTCCGGCAGCAGCGCTCGGACGCCGGCAACGGCGGCGTCGGCATAGTGCTCAGGGTTTTCCGACAGCAGCTTGTGGGTGACCAGCGATCCGTCCGGCCGCCGCGCCACGATGTCGGTGAACGTACCGCCCCGGTCGATCCAGAATTCCCAGCCGCGGGGGTGCTCGGTCATGAGGGGCGGAACTCCATGCTCCGCCCCTCATAGCCGTTAGGCCGTCTACTTCAACAGCCCCGTCAGCTCAGCCACCTGCCAGATGCCCAGCAACAGGAAGATCAGCGCCGCGCCCATCCGCACGTACTTCAGCGGCACGACCTTGGTCGCGGCCTCGCCCAAGTACACGGCGGGGACATTGGCCAGCATCATGCCCAGGGTGGTGCCGGCGGCGACCCAGAAGATCGAGTGGAACTTGGCGCCCAGGGCGACCGTGGCGATCTGGGTCTTGTCGCCCATCTCGACCAGGAAGAAGGCGATGGCGGTGGTCACGAACACGCCGTAGCGGCCGGCGCTCTGACCTTCCTCATCATCGGCCTTGTCGGGGATCAGAGCCCAGCCGGCCATGGCGATGAACGAGATGGCGATGGCCCACTTGAACCAGGCGCCACTGAGAAAGTCGGCGACCCAGTAGCCGGCCGTGGCGGCCAGGGCGTGGTTGGCCAGGGTGGCGACCAGTATGCCCATGATGATGGGGATCGGCTTCTTGAACCGCGTGGCCAGGATGATGGCCAGGAGCTGGGTCTTGTCGCCGATTTCGGCGATAGCCACGACCAGGGTCGAGACGAGCAGGCTTTCCACTGAAATAGTCCTCCGGGCCGGGCGCATGCCAATAGCGTCGACGTCCACCCGGCCCGGATGAAAATCGGCGCCATTGGTCTCGCCAAGGAAGCTCTAAAGTCGCTTCCCTTCCCCGCGCCATGGTCCCCCTCCCGAAAGAGAAGGATCCAAGTGTGTTGACGGCGGGGCCCGCTGATAGATGCGGGCGGCTACTCCCCAAAGGTGAGGGGCGTGTAGCCGCCTGAGCCGCCGCCGTCAACGCGTCAGGCTGCCGAAGCGGGTGCGTCGAACCGCAGCACGTGGATGGCCACCCTCACCTTACCGGCCACGAAGTTCCCGCCCACCGCCGTCAGCAGCACCGGCGTGTCGGCATAGAAGGCCGTCGGGCCGATCACCCCGATGTTGCTGGAATTCTTGGCCACGCCCAGCGAACCGCCGAACTTGCCGGCCTCGCCCGAGACGCCGCAGTTGTACGACGCCGCGCCGGTGATCGCGGCCGTGGTCCGGGTCGAAACGGCCAACACGATGGCGCGATTGGGAATGGCGATGCTGGTCGCGGTCGAGGCGCCCGAGACGGTGACCTCCTGCTCCAGGATCTCCAGCCGAGTGTTGGCCAGGTTCGGCGTCTGGGCCGCTATCGTGCTGCGGAAGGTGGCCGACAGCGGGACCCAAACCGCGCCGTCGAAGGCGACCATCTGGTTCTCGTCCTTGACCCAGGCCAGCACGCCTTCAGCCGGCGCCAGCGCCTCCCAGGCGCCAGCCTCGAAGCGCATCAGCGCCCCGGCGGGCGGGCCGGGCCAGGCCGCGATCCAGACGCCGCCGCTGACCGGACTGGTCGGCAGGACCGCGACCGTCCGGCTCTCGACGGCCAACTGCACCAGGCCGTCCAGCCGAGCCAGGCTCTCATTGATCGGGATGTGTTTCTGGGCCTGGGCGGCGACCACATAGGGCAGGCCAAGGCGGGGCGTCGTTTCATCGAACATAGGGCGGCTCCGGGAGCGGTTGATCTCGCTCCCAGCATCACCGCGCCGCGAAGACCGGGGACAGGCGACGCCCCGTCCCCGTGCTCCACCCGTCTACTCGGCGGCGAAAGCCAAGTGATTTCCAGACGTAAGCGCCGTCTTGGCGGCCAGTTCGGCCTTGGCTTGCTCATACTCGTCGGCGAAGCGCGCGATGAGTTCGGCGGCCGGCAGCACCTTGTCGATCGCGCCGATGCCCTGGCCTGAGCCCCAGATGTCCCGCCAGGCCTTGGCCTCCTGGTTGCCGCCCGAGCCGAAGCTCATCTTGGACGGATCACTGACCGGCAGGTTCTCCGGGTCCAGGCCCGCATTGACGATCGACGAGCGCAGGTAGTTGCCGTGCACGCCGGTGAACAGGTTCGAATAGACGATGCCGTCGGCGCGCCCCTCGACGATGCCTTGCTTGTAACCCTCGATGGCGTTGGCCTCTTCCGTCGCGATGAAGGCCGAGCCGATATAGGCCAGGTCCGCGCCCATGGCCTGGGCGGCCAGGATCGAGCGGCCCGAGGCGATCGAGCCCGACAGCGCCACCGGCCCGTCGAACCACTGGCGGATCTCCTGGATCAGCGCGAACGGCGACAGCGTGCCGGCGTGGCCGCCCGCGCCCGCCGCGACCGGGATCAGGCCGTCAGCGCCCTTCTCGATGGCCTTGTGGGCGTGCCGGTCGTTGATGATGTCGTGCAGGGTGATGCCGCCGTACGAGTGGATCGCGGCGTTCAGGTCCTCGCGCGCGCCCAGCGAGGTGATGACCACCGGCACCTTGTGCTTCACGCACAACGCGATGTCTTCCTCGAGCCGGTTGTTGGTTTTGTGGACGATCTGGTTGACGGCGAACGGGGCCGACGGCGCTTCCGGATGCGCGCGGTCGTGGGCGGCCAGTTCCTCGGTGATGCGGTGCAGCCATTCATCCAGTTGCGAGATCGGGCGAGCGTTCAGCGACGGGAACGAACCCACGATCCCGGCCTTGCACTGGGCGATCACCAGGTCGGGATTGCTGATGATGAACAGCGGCGAGGCGATGACCGGCAGGCGCAGACGGTCACGCAGGATGGGCGGCAGGGCCATGGAAAAGCTCCCCTTCGGAGATCGGCTTGAAACGCCGAATATGTGATCACCGATCAGATTAAACGCCTGTTCGGTTCTTCCGCAAGACTTGACGGCCGTAAGGGCAGGAGCGCATCACCGTCCAAAAGACAAAAAATGCTGCACCGCAGGAGAGAGACGCTTTGACCGTGCCGACGACGTCCCTGGCCGAGGATTTTGGCGCCCAAGGCGACGACGCGACGCGCGCGCGCTGGATGGCCCTGGTCGAGAAGACCCTGAAGGGCCAGAGCTTCGACGACGCCCTGACGGTCAAGACGCCCGACGGCCTGACGATTCAACCGCTCTACACCGCCGCCGACGGCGTCGCCGTGGCCCGCGACCTGCGCGCCCGCGATCCCGACCGCCCCTGGGACCTGCGCGTCCGCGCCGCCCATCCCGACGTGTCGCATACCGCTAGGGATGTCCTGACCGACCTCGAGAACGGCGCGGCGTCGGTGCTGCTGCAGATCGATCCGACCGGTGCGAACGGCGTTGCGATTGGCTCAGCCGAGGACCTGGCCAAGGCGCTGTCGGGCGTGCTGGTGGACCTCGCCCCCGTCGCTCTCGATGCCGGCTTCCTGGGTCCCAAGGCCGCCGACTGGCTGGGCGCTCTGGCCAAGGCCGCGCCCAATGCGCCGCTGGCTTTCCACCTCGATCCCCTCACCGCTTTCGCGACCGTCGGCGTCAGCCCTGGTCCGATCGAGAGCCACGTCTTCAACGCCGCCACGGTCGCCTCGCGCCTGGCCCAGACCTACGTGAAGGCCAACCTGTTCCTGGCCACCGGTCGCGCTGTCCACGAGGCCGGCGGCTCCAATACCGAAGAGCTGGCGGTGATGGCCGCCAGCGCCGTGGCCTACGCCAAGGCCCTGGTGCGCCAGGGACTGACGATGGAAGACGCCTTCGGTAGGATCGTGCTCGGTGTCAGCCTGGACGGGGAATATTTCACCGGCGTCGCCAAGGTCCGCGCGGCCAAGGCGATGTGGGCGCGGTTGACGCAAGCGTGCGGTGTTTCCGTCGCCCCGAGGATCGAGGTCCGCTCCTCGCGCCGCATGCTGGCCAAGGCCGACGCCTGGACCAACCTGCTGCGCCTGACCTCGGCCGGGTTCGCCGGCGCGGTCGGCGGGGCGGACGTCATCCTGCTGGACACCTTCACCGACGCCATCGGCCTGCCCACCGCTTTTGCCCGCCGCCAGGCCCGCAACACCCAGCTGGTGCTGATGGAAGAGAGCAATCTGGGCCGCGTCGCCGATCCGGCCGGCGGAGCGTGGTACCTGGACAACCTGACCGACCAGATGGCCCGCGCCGCCTGGGGCGGTTTCCAATTCATCGAGGGCCTTGGCGGCATGATCAAGGCGCTGGAGAGCGGCCAGATCGCGCAGATCGTGGCCACGACCCGCGCCGCCCAGGAAGCCGCCTTCGCCGACAAGAGCCGCAAGATCCTGGGCGTTACGGTCTTCCCGAACGCCGACGACAAGACGCCCGAGGTCGAGACGCCCGAAGCCGTCTCGGTCGTCGCCCCAGACGTCCGCCTGCCCGGCCCCGACAGCCACTGCCCGGCCCTAAAGCCGGTCCGCTTCGCCGCCGCCTTCGAAGGAGCTTGAGACGATGAGCAAGTTCCCCGACTTCACTACGATCGACTTTGCCGAGGTCGCTTCGGCGCCCGCTCCCGAAGGCGAAGCCTGGAACACGCCCGAAGGCGTCGCGGTCGCGCCGGCCTATAACGCCGACGACGCGGCGGGCCTGGACTTCACCGGCGGCTATCCTGGCGTCGCGCCCTATGTGCGTGGCCCCTACCCGACCATGTACGTGACCAATCCGTGGACGGTGCGGCAGTACGCGGGCTTCTCGACCGCCGAGGACTCCAACGCCTTCTACCGCCGCAATCTGGCCGCCGGTCAGATGGGCCTGTCGGTGGCCTTCGACCTGGCCACCCACCGCGGCTATGACAGCGACCACGAGCGGGTGAAGGGCGATGTCGGCATGGCCGGCGTGGCCATCGACTCGATCCTGGACATGCGCACGCTCTTCAGCGGCATCCCGCTCGACAAGATGAGCGTGTCGATGACCATGAACGGCGCGGTGCTGCCGATCCTGGCGCTCTACATCGTCGCGGCCGAGGAACAGGGCGTCACGCCCGACAAGCTGTCGGGGACGATCCAGAACGACATCCTCAAAGAGTTCATGGTGCGGAACACCTACATCTATCCGCCCGCGCCCTCGATGCGGATCATCTCGGACATCTTCGCCTTCACCTCGGCGAACATGCCCAAGTTCAACTCGATCTCGATCAGCGGCTATCACATGCAGGAGGCCGGAGCGACGGCCGACCTGGAGCTGGCCTACACCCTGGCCGACGGCATCGAATACGCCCGGGCCGGCGTCGCGGCGGGCATGAGCATCGACGTCTTCGCGCCGCGCCTGTCGTTCTTCTGGGCGATCGGCATGAACTACTTCATGGAGGTCGCGAAGATGCGCGCGGCCCGCCTGCTGTGGGCTCGCCTGATGAAGCGCGAGTTTGAACCCAAGGACGACCGCTCGCTGTCCTTGCGCACCCACAGCCAGACCAGCGGCTGGTCGCTGGCGGCCCAGGACGTGTTCAACAACGTCTCGCGCACCTGCGTCGAGGCCATGGCCGCTGTGAACGGCCAGACCCAGAGCCTGCACACCAACGCCCTGGACGAAGCCCTGGCCCTGCCGACCGACTTCTCGGCCCGCATCGCCCGCAACACCCAGCTGTTCCTGCAGATGGAAAGCGGCACCACCCGCGTCGCCGACCCGTGGGGCGGCAGCTACTACGTCGAGCGCCTGACCCACGACCTGGCCCAAAAGGCCCTGGCCCACATCGAGGAGGTCGAGGCCGCCGGCGGCATGGCCAAGGCCATCGAGCAAGGCATCCCCAAGCTGCGCATCGAGGAAGCCGCCGCCAAGACCCAGGCCCGCATCGACGCCAATCGCCAGAGCGTGGTCGGCGTCAATCGCTACAAGCCCGAGGTCGAGGACGTGATCCCGATGCTCAAGGTCGACAACGGCTCGGTCCGCGCCCAGCAGCTGGAAAAGCTGGAGCGCCTGAAGGCCGAGCGTGATCCGGCCGCGACCGAGGCGGCGCTGAAGGCGCTGGAGGACGGCGCGCGTGGGACTGGCAACCTGCTGGCCCTGGCCGTCGACGCCGCCCGCGCCAAGGCCACGGTCGGCGAGATCAGCATGGCCATGGAGAAGGTCTTTGGCCGCCACCGCGCCGTGATCAAGGCGATCGAAGGCGTCTACGGCAAGGAAGCCGGCGCCGACCCCAAGACCGCCCGCGCCCGCGCCATGGTCGCCGCCTTCCGCGAAGCCCATGGCGGCCCGCCGTGCATCATGGTCGCCAAGATGGGCCAGGACGGCCACGATCGCGGCCAGAAGGTGATCTCCAGCGCCTTCGCCGACCTGGGCTTCCAGGTCGAGATCGGGCCGCTGTTCCAGACCCCGGCCGAGGCCGCCGACGAAGCCATCGCCGCCGGGGTCCATGTGGTCGGCGCGTCATCGCTGGCGGCGGGCCACCTGACCCTGGTGCCTGAACTGAAGGCCGAACTGGCCAAGCGCGACCGCTCCGACATCGTCGTGGTGGTCGGCGGCGTGATCCCGCCCCAGGACTTCCAGGCCCTGCTGGACGCCGGCGCCGCCAGCATCTTCCCGCCCGGCACGGTCATCGCCGAGGCGGCCATCGAGGTGCTGGAGAAGCTGAACGTGCAGCTGGGCTACAGCCAAGGCACGGCGGCGTAGCGGCTCGCTAGCCGCCCTTCTTGCGCCCGAACAGGCCGCGCCGTTTCTTCGACCGCTCCACGGCGATCTCTTCGGGAAGCCCGTGGCGGGCCTCGATGTCTTTCTGCAGCGCCTTGGCGGCCATCAGGTGGCCGGGGAACAGGGTGTCGACCAGCCAGCCGGCGACCGGCACGGTGTCGGACAGGTTGTCGGCCGCGAGATAGGCCGCCATCCGCGCCAGGGTGCCGGCGGTAGCGCCGCCCTGGAAGGCTTGGAACATCAGGAGTGCGCCCGCACCCAGGCCGTAGGCCAGGCCCACGCCCGGCACCCAGGCCAGCACGCCGTCGAGGCCGATGCCGAAGGGCCCGACCCCGATCAGCCGGTCGGACAGGCGCTTGATCGTTTCGGCCGAGCGCCAGGCGCGATGGGCCTTGGCGCGACGGCCTTCATGCCGATCCGAATAGCCGGAGGTGAGCGAAAGATCGTCGGTCATGTTTGGCTCAACGCTCCGCTCCGTACCTCGTTGCTATCGGACGATCAGCCCAGGAACACGACCCGGCGGCGTTCCTTGCCCTGCTGGATGCGGGCCAGCAGGTCACGATACTCCTGAGTGGCCTGCACGTCCTTGCGCGAGCCCTCGAAATAGATCGTGTCGTCCATGTGCTTGGTCAGCATGTCGGCCGACCACTTGTGGCCGGTGAACAGCACGTCGACCGCCTTGCCGGCCACCGGGATCGAGCCGGCGACGGTGTCGATCAGGATGATGGCCACGATCTGGATGACGATCATCGGTGCGGCGCGGGCCCGCACGGCCTCCAGTACGATCAGGCCGCCAGCCCCCAGGCTGTACAGCTCGCCCGCCCCCGGGATCCAGGTCAGCAGGCCGTCCAGGCCGATGCCCAGCGGACCGATGC
Source organism: Caulobacter sp. GW821-FHT10A06 (assembly GCF_059415805.1). Classification (NCBI taxonomy): domain Bacteria; kingdom Pseudomonadati; phylum Pseudomonadota; class Alphaproteobacteria; order Caulobacterales; family Caulobacteraceae; genus Caulobacter; species Caulobacter sp. GW821-FHT10A06. The sequence continues at coordinate 283,333 of NZ_JBWKNY010000005.1, read as the reverse complement.
CGACGACGTTGTCGGAGAGCTTCTTCACCCGCTCGACATTGTTGCGGATGTTGTGCAGCTCGATGTGCGACTTCGCGAAGATCACCAGGCGGCTCCGGACACGGTAAACGCGGGCAATCTGCCTGAAGCCCGGCCGTGCAGGAAGGGCAAAGGCCTGAGATTCCCCCGCCAGGCGAACCTCGTGATCGAAAGTATCGCTTTCCGGGGGAGCCCCTCGCGAACGGCGGCGTTTGCGCCTAAGTTAACCGTGCCGTGCGCCAGGATTCCCGGATGCTGATCTCGACCACGCCGTTCATCGAAGGCAATCCCGTCCGGGAGTACAAGGGCGCGATCTATGCCCAGTCGATCCTGGGCGCCAATGTCGTGCTGGACCTGCTGGCGGCGATCCGCGACTTCGTCGGCGGTCACTCCAAGTCGTACGAACGCGTCCTGGCCCGCGCCCGCGAGGACGCGATGAAGAACCTGGTCAAGGAAGCCGAGAAGCTGGGGGCCAACGCCATCCTGGCCGTCGACCTCGACTACAACACCGTCGGCCCCAACGGTTCGATGATGATGGTTTCGGTGTCCGGGACCGCCGTCGTCCTCTAATCGCGGCGGCGCAACAGGCCTTCCAGCATCGCCTTGAAGGTCGGGATGGCCTTCAGCGCGGCGGCTTCCGGATCTTCCGCATTGGCGATCCACAGCGCCGCGTCGGTCGAGGCGCCGCAGACCAGCCGCGCGCCCGCGTCGGCGTCGATGTCGGCGCGCACGATCCCCTCGGCTTGCAGGTGCTCCAGATTGGCGCGGATCGTGGCGATGCAGCCATCGGCGCTGGGCCAGCCGGACGGATCGCCCAGGATCGCCGGGCCGTCGCGCAGCATGATCCGCTGGATGTCCGGCTCCAGCGCCATCTCGATATAGCCGACGTTCTCGGCCACCAGCCCTTCCCAGCGCGAGGGCATGGCCGCCGCGATCGCTGACAGCCGCTCGGCCATCTCGGCGTCGATCTGCAAGACCACAGCCTCCAGCAGGCCCTTCTTGTCGCCGAAGTGGTGGTAAAGCGCCCCTCGAGTGAGGCCTGCCTCGGCGGTGAAGTCGTCCATCGAGGCCTCGGCATAGCCCTTCTCGCCAAAGGCCTTGCGGGCCGTGGCGATCAGCTTGGCGCGGGTCTCCGCGATCATCTCGGGGCGCGATCGGCGCGACATGACGGACCTCGATAAACGCCCTGGAGCGTAGTTGACATACGACACGTATGTCACCACCTGCGATAACATACGAGGCGTATGTATGTCTGCCAAAGACGTCGCGCCAACAGGAGGCAGGGACCGTGTCGAACCCCTATCGCGAGATCTTCCAGGCGCCCGGAACCAAGGGTTTCGCCGCCGCGGGGTTCGCCGCGCGCCTGCCCATCGCCATGGCCCCGATCGGCATCGTCACCATGCTTTCGCAGGCCAAGGGCGGCTACTGGCTGGCGGGCGCGGTCGCGGCGACCTTCACCCTGACCAACGCCATTCTGGCGCCGCAGATCTCGCGGCTGGTCGACCGCCATGGCCAGAGCCGGCTGCTGGTCCCCGCGACCATGATCGCCGTCGTCGCTTTCACCCTGCTGATCCTGGCCACCCACCTGGACTGGCCCGCCTGGACGCTGTTCGGCTCGGCCCTGCTGGCCGCCGCCATGCCCAGCATGCCGGCCATGGTGCGGGCGCGCTGGACCGAGGTGTTCCGCGACACGCCGCAGCTGAACACCGCCTTCGCCTTCGAGTCCGCCGCCGACGAGCTGGTCTATATCGCCGGCGCGTCACTGTCGGTGGGCCTGAGCGTGGCGCTGTTCCCCGAGGCCGGGGTGCTGATCTCGACCCTGTTCCTGGCCGCCGGCATGACCGCGTTCGTGCTGCAAAAGGCCACCGAGCCCAAGGTGCGCGCGGTCGACGGCGTCCCGCACCGCTCGGCCATCACCCTGCCGGCCGTCCAGATCATCACCGCGGCCCTGGTTTTTGTCGGCGCGATCTTCGCCACGGCCGAGGTCAGCACCGTGGCCCTGACCAAGGACCTGGGCCAGCCCGGCGCGGCCAGCCTGGTCATCGGGGTCTACGCCATCGGCTCGTTCGTGGTCGGCCTGGTCGTCGGCGCCCTGAACCTGCGCGCGCCGCTGAACCGTCAGCTGCTGGTCGCCCTCGCCGTGCTGCTGGTCACCACCCTGCCCCTGCTTGCCGCCAACAGCGTCGTGACCTTGGCCGGCGCGATCTTCCTCAGCGGCGTGGCCATCTCGCCGACCTTCATCACCGCCTTCGGCCTGGTCGAGCGTCGCGTGCCGGCCGAGGTGCTGACCGAGGGCGTGACCTGGGTGATGACCGGGATCGGCATCGGCATGGCCCTGGGCGCCTTCGTGGCCGGCTGGATGGTCGACAGCTTCGGCGCGCACAACGGCTTCTGGGTCTCGATCGTGGCGGCCAGCGCGGCCCTGGCGATCGTCGGGCTGGGGCAGCGGGTTCTAGCGCGGCCGGTCTAAGCCCAGCCGTTCGACCACGCTGCTGGTCGACGCGCCGCGCGGGAACACGGCCCACTCGCGCGGCGCCGAGGCCTTTACAGCCACGACCGCCCCCTTGGGACAGACGTCCAGGCAGTCGACCTCGATCACGGCGGCGCTGGCCTTGCGGCCCTTGCCCTTGGCCCCGATCGCCTTGCGCAGCACCTTGGCCAGCTTCTGATCGCCGTCGTCGCCGAAGCCGCCTTTCAGTTTCTTCGAGCACTTGCGGCACACCAGCACCACTTCGCTCCAGTCGGCCTTCACGCGCTTGATCGGCTTCTCGCTCATGACCTGAAGATGGGAACGGTGCTAGGAGGGCGCCATGGCTCGCAAACTCACCGCCAAAGTCGTCAAAGATCCTACCGCCGAGGCGGACCGCGCCTGGTTCGAGGCCAATCCCGAGCGACGCTTCCGCCTGCGTGATCCGGCCCCGGTCGAGTTCAAGGACCCGCTGGGCGATCCCGGCGACGGCTTCTCGTGGCGCGTGCTGATCGCCCGTCTGCACGACGGCGGCCGCCTGCGCCTGCCCGTCTCGCTGTCGTGGGAGCTGCACAACGACCACGCCAAGGATCAGCACCTGCAGATCCTGTTCGACCAGGTCGCCCCGCCCGAGGCCAAGGCCCGCCTGGGCTAGTCCTCGCGCACCCACAGTAGGGCCAGCATCCGCCAGCCCTCGCGCGTGCGCAGCAGCAGGGCGCGGTCGGCATAGGTCGCGCCTGAAGCCGACTTGAACGTCCAGGTCGCCGCGCCTAGGTCGCCCCGCCCCTCTTCCGCCCGCGCGACCACGGTCTGTTTCGACGGATAGTTCGTCCGCGCCCGCACGGCATAGCGCGCCTGCCAGTCGGCTACCGAGGCGGCGACCATCTGTTCGTCGTCAAGGGTAATGACCAGGGCGCGAGGATCGACCGCTTGGGCCAACTCGGCGGCGTTCCAGCCGGCGTCGGATTTCAGCTTCAGGTCTACGGCCGTCCGCACCCCATCAGCTGCCTCCAGCGGGCTGTCAGGACCGACCACCCGGCCGACGATGCGCCAGCGGCACTCCAGCCGAACCCACAGGGTGTAGTCTCGTTTCGCGGCGCCGGTTTGCGTCCACCGCGCCGTGACGATCGCCGTGCGCGGGCCTTCGCTAACGACCTGTGTCGTGAGGTCCGGCGCGGGCTGAGCAGGCGCGGCCTTCCAGGCAGAACGGGTCTGGCCGACGACCTCGCCGCCCTCCATCGCATAGACGACGGTCGAGGGCTGGACCCGGGCCACGATCGCGGCGGCGTCGCCGGCGCGGAAGGCCTGCTCATAGGCGGCCATGGCGGCCGGAAGAGTCTCGCATGCGTCGATCATGAGCCAAGCCTAGCAGCCCCGCCCCGTTCGGGAATTTCGAAGATCGCGCCTCATCGTTTCGCCAGATGGATGCTGGCGATCCCGCTGCGGATCGCGCACCTTCACCGCCATGATCCGCACCGTCCTCCTGTGGGCCCTGGTGCTGGCCGTCGGCGCCTTCGGGCTGCAGTGGCTGGAGTACCGGTTCCTGGTCCGCGCCTTTTCCTGGCAGGTCTATGTCGGGCTGATCGGCGTCGCCTTCGCGGCGGGTGGGGTCTGGATCGGCTGGAGACTAGCGGCGCGGGCGCGGCCCGAGACCTTCGCCCGCAACGACGCGGCCCTCGCGTCGCTGGGCCTCACGGGCCAGGAGGTGAAGGTGCTGGAGCGCCTGGCCGCCGGCCGCTCCAACAAGGAGATCGCCCGCGATCTCGGCCTCTCGCCCAATACCGTGAAGACCCACGTGACCAACCTCTACGGCAAGCTGGAGGTCAGTCGTCGCACCCAGGCCGTGGGCAAGGCGCGCGAGCTGGCGCTGATCCCCTGAAACCGGTCGAATTCACCCGTTCGGGTGATACCGTTCCTGGCCGCGAACCCGGCAGTCTAGCGGTGCGTCGCAGGGGGCGGCGCGGAGGAGGAACCCTATGCAACGCACCATCCTGACCTACGGCCTGATCGCGGGTCCGTTCATCATCCTGGGCATGATCGGCACGATGATGCTGCCCGCCCATCTGCAGAAGCACTGCCTGTGGCTGGGCTATCTGATCATGCTGATCGGACTGTCTGCGGTGCTGCTGGCGATCAAGACCCACCGCGACAAGGCGCTGGGCGGGGTCATCAAGTTCTGGCCCGCCTTCCTGATCGGCCTGGGCGTGGTCGCCGTCGCCAGCGTGGCCTATGTGGCGACCTGGGAGGTCTATCTGGCCGTCACCCACTACCGCTTCATGGACGAGTTCACGGCCCAGGCCCTGGAGGCCAAGCGCGCCGCCGGCGTCACCGGCCCGGCCTATGACAAGGCCGTCGCCGAGATGGCGCAGATGAAGGCGAACTACGCCAAGCTCTGGTACCGCCTGCCGATGACCTTCGCCGAGATCTTCCCGGTCGGCCTGCTGGTCGCCCTGGCCAGCGCCGCCCTGCTGCGCAATCCAAAGTTCCTGCCGGCGCGGGCCTAGACCTTCATCACCCGCACCGCCATCCACGGCCGACCGGGCAGCGCCACGGTCGGCCGCTGGGGGTCGTGCAGATAGTAGGCATCCTTCTTGGCCATGACGAACTCGCCCTCGACCGGGGTGATGGTCATGTTCCAGGTGTCTAGCACGTCGACCTTGAAACGCTCGCCGCCGGTCAACTCGTCCTTCGGCAGGTCCAGCGCCCACTGGGTCGGCGCGGTCTCGCCGAAGTAACGCAGGTAGTACGCGCCCGCCTTGCCGCCCAGGTGCTGGTCCCAGGTGCGGTCGATGGGATCCAGCCCCGGCGTCGGACCGGCCTCCAGCACCGCCTTCAGGAAGGCCAGGCGCGGGACACTGTGGCCGGTGAAGCGGCCGCCCTTGGCCGTCCAGCGCACGCCCTCCTTGAAGACCTCGCCGTGGCCGACATAGGTCCCTGCCACCGTGCCATGCCAGAACCGCTGGACCAGGTCCTCGGCGCTCAGATCGCCCCAGCGCTTGTCCAGGTCGCCCTCGTAGCGGACCTCGTCGAAGATCACCGGCTTGCGCCAGACGTCGCGATAGATCTGGGCCCGGCTGTCATCCATCACCGCCGCGCCGTGCTGGACGCTGGCGTGGCTGATCCACGGCCGGCCATAGTCGTAGAGGTCGCGCCAGTTGTGGATCGAGCACAGGCGGCCGTATGGGTCCTCGGCTTGGATCAGCTGACCGATGCGCTCGAAGTCGGCGACCGACTTGGCCTTCACCAGGTCCCACTCGTTGGCCAGCGACCACCAGACGTTCGAGAAGGCTGCGAACCGCGCGACCATGTAGCGGACGTAGCGGTCGTCCCGCGCCGGCGTCATGGCGTGCCAGCCGGTCTTTTCGTCATAGGGATGGAACAGGATCAGGTCGGCCTGGACGTCGATCTCGCCGAGACGCCGGACGCGGTCCTCCAGCATCCGGAAATAGGCGGGGTTCGGACGGTCGTAGTCCCAGCCCTCGCCGGCTTTCTCGAACGGATGGATCGGCTCGCCCGCCACGTTCGGGAAGACGCACATGCGCATCTTGTTGAACGGCGAGGCCTTCAGGGTCGCCAGGGTCTCGGCGCACAAGGCGTCGCTCTGCTGGGCCCAGGAATAGGCGGTGGTGCCGACCTGGCGGTAGGGCGTCCCGTCGGCATGGGCGAAGTGGAAACCGGCGACAATCTTCAGCGGGCCGTGGTCGCGCGGCGCGATGGCGGTCACAGCGCCAACCTGGCCGTTCAGCGCCTTGGCCGGACTGGTCGTCCGCCAGCGCCACACGCCTTCAGTCGGCGGGCTGAAACGCAGGTGCCAAGTCCCCTCCCCGTCGTAGAAGCCGCGCACCTTGAGGGTAGTCTTGCCGTCGGTGAAGGTCGCGGTCAGGGCGACGTCGAACGGGTTGCCGGACGTCGTCGCCTTCAGCGTGATCTCGTGGACGCCCCAGCGGGGAACGGTGGGCGAAGCAGCCAGAGCGGGCGCGGCGAGAGCGGCGAGGCCAAGGCCCGTGGCGGCGCGGCGGGTTAGGGAAAGCGAACGCATGGCCGCAGTAGCGCGGCCATGCTCGGATTCCGCAATCCCTTTAAGCCGCCTGCAGCTGCTGCTTGACGCGTTCGGCCAGGGTCTTGATGTCGATCGGCTTGGGCAGGAAGGTCACGCCCGTCTCGCCTTCCAGCAGGTCGCTGAACTCGGCCTCGGCATAGCCCGAGATGAACATCACCGGCGCGGCGCCCAGATAGACGCGGGCCTTCTTGAGCAGGGTCGGGCCATCGATGCCGGGCATGATCACGTCGGAGATCAAGAGGTCGATCGTGCCAGCGTTTTCCTCGGCGATGATCAGGGCCTCCTCGCCGTCGGCGGCTTCCAAAACCTCGTAGCCGCGGGCGCGCAGCAGGCGGGCGGCGACGCTGCGGACGGCGTCCTCGTCCTCGACGAACAGGATGCGGCCGGCGCCCGACAGGTCGCGGGCGGCGCGCGGCTTGACCGGCTCGGCCTTGGCCGCGGCCTGGGCGGCGGCGACGGCCGGCGGCGCGTCGTAGATCGGCAGGAAGATGCGGAACGCCGCGCCCTCACCCGGACGGCTGTGAACGTGGATCCAGCCGTCGCTCTGCTTGACGATGCCGTACACCGTGGCCAGGCCCAGGCCCGTGCCCTCGCCCACCGGCTTGGTGGTGAAGAACGGGTCGAAGATCTTGCCCATGACGTCGGGCGGAATGCCGGGGCCGTCGTCCGACACCTCGATGAAGGCGCAGTCATTCTCGGCGGCCGGGAAACCCAGCTGGATGGCCTCGTCGCGGGTCAGGCGGGCGGTGCGGATGCGGACGATGCCGCCGCCCTTGGCCGCGCGCACGGCGTCGCGGGCGTTGACGGCCAGGTTCATGACCGCCGTTTCCAGCTGGCTCTTGTCGGCCCGCACCTGCGGCAGGTCACGGCCATAGTCGGTGATCAGCTTGACGTCTTCGCGCAACAGGCGGCGCAGCAGGACCTCGAATTCGCTGATAAGTTCGCCCAGGTCCAGCACCTCGCGCTGAACGGTCTGCTTGCGCGAGAAGGCCAGCAGCTTGCGCACCAGATCGGCGGCGCGCACGCCCGTCTGGCGGATCTCGTTCAGGCCCTCGTACGACGGGTCGCCGACCGGGTGACGGTGCAGCAGCTCGTCCAGGCGCAGCTGGATGGCGGTCAGCAGGTTGTTGAAGTCGTGGGCGACGCCGCCGGCCAGCTGGCCGATGGCCTGCATCTTCTGGGCCTGGGCCAGCTGCAGCTCGACCTGCTTCTGCTCCGACACGTCGATCATGTAGGCCACGACACGACCGTCGGCGCGGTAGAGATAGAGGTGGGCGATCCGGCTGGGATCACGGGCCAGGCGCACCTCGAAGGGGCCGGCGCGGCCTTCGTTCAGGCGGGTCTCGGCCTCGGACCGCGAGGCCGGATCAATCAGGTCGCCGAACACGCCGCCGGCCTGGGCGCCGGTCATGGTGGTCAGGGCGGGGTTGGTCTCCAGGATCCGCGACTTGAAGGGCTCCATGCCCTCCAGCAGGGCCGCGCCGAACGGCGAGGCGCCGGCGAAGGCGTCCAGGGCGTTCTGCGGCGCGGCGGCGCGCTCGACCACCGGCGCAGGGATCGACAGCTCGGCCACCGGCTCGGGCACGTAGATCGGCGCCAGGCGGATCAGCAGACGGCCGCCGACCAGGCGCGAGACCTTGGCCGTGTAGTCGTTTGCGCCGGCCGTCAGCACGCCCTCGGCCAACTGGCCCTTGCGCGCCTGGACCAGGGCGGCGAACAGGCTGGAGCCCGCCGCGCCGCTGGGCAGGCGACGGCTCTCGCCCATGACGTCGCGCCAGGCGGGATTGGCCAGCAGCACGCGACCGTCGGCGCCGGCCAGGGCGGCCGGCTCGCTCAAGGCCTCGATAAAGCCCTCGGCCTGGTCGGAATCGTCACCGCTGGCGCCCGAACCCCGGATGGCCACCAGGCCCAGCACCGCGACGCCGGCCACGCCCAGCAGCAGCAGCAGGCCCGCCAGGGTGGTGGGCCCAGCCTTCAGCGCCGGGGCAGCCGAGAACGCGGCCGCGGCCACGAAAAATATAGCCGCGCCCACCAGCCACGGATCGAAGCGCCGGCGCGACGCGCCGGTCGAAGCTTTGTCCTGGAGCTGAAAATCGGCCATCGGCGGCATTGTTACCTTTGTTACGGCGAAGCAGCGACTCACCCGCAATCGGAGAAAGAATAGCCTTTCCCGAGCGGTAGGTCAGTTTTCGATGATTTGGCTTACAGAGGACGCGCGCGGGCCGGCTGACGCGCCTGCGGCTTCTTGCCGTTCATGATGAAGCTGATGACCTTGGCGACGGCTTCGAAGTGCTCGACGGGGATCTCCTCGTCGACCTCGACACTGGCGTGCAGGGCGCGCGCCAGGGGCGGATCTTCCAGCACGGGCACGCCGTGCTCCTCGGCGATAGCGCGGATTTTCAGGGCCAGCTCATCGACGCCCTTGGCAACGCACAGCGGCGCGGGGGTCTCACCCGGCTCGTACTTCAGCGCCACGGCGTAGTGGGTCGGGTTCATGACGACCACGGTCGCCTTGGGCACGGCCTGCATCATCCGCTGGCGCGAACGCTGCATCTGGATCTGGCGACGCTTGCCCTTGATGTGGGGGTCACCGTCCGACTGCTTGAACTCGTCCTTCACTTCCTGAAGGGTCATCCGCATGCGGTTCATGAAGCGCATGCGCTGGAAGAAGTAGTCGAAGGCGGCGGTGGCGACCAGGAAGATGACCACCATGATCAGCAGCTTCTTGGACAGCTTCAGCGCCTCGGGAATCAGCAGCGAGACGTCCATGCCGACCAGGTTGCGGACCTCGCCGACATTGGGCTTCAGCACCATCCAGGCGATGAAGCCGGTCACGCCGATCTTGACGATCGACTTGGCGAAGTTGACCAGGCCGTCCATGCCGAACAGCCGGCCCAGGCCCTTGAGGAGGTCCAGCTTCTGGAAGTCGGGCTTCAGCTTGTCGGGCGTCAGCATGAAGCCGGTCTGGGCGACATTGGCCACCACGCCCAGCACCGAGGCCACGATCATCACCAGCACCAGCGGCGGCAGGGCGGCCATGACCGCCTGCTTCATGACCAGCATGGCGCCGCCGCTGGACAGTTCGATGGTGCCGGCGTGGGCGATGAATGGATACAGCGCGCTCATCAGGTCGCGCGTCAGCCAGCCGCCGGCGATCAGCAGCACCGAGACCGCGCCGGCCAGCGAGGCCAGCTGCGGGATGTCGGTCGACTTGACGACGTCGCCCTTGGCGCGGGCGTCCGAAAGCTTCTTGGCTGACGGCTCTTCTGTTTTCGACTCTGGATCCTGATCGTCCGCCATCCGGGCCCCCTAGCTGAAAATTCGCAGGAGTTCGGCGTAGCGGTCGGTCCAGACCATGGCGATGCCGCCCAGGGACAGCGCCAGCAGAGACAAGCCCAGGATCACGCTGAGCGGCGAGGCCACCATGAAGATCTGGAAGGCGGGCATGACCCGGCCGACCAGGCCCGTGGCGAGGTTGAAGACCAGAGAGAACACGATCACCGGCGCGGCCAGCTGGACGCCCAGGGTGAACGACTGCGCCACCGTCCGCACGGCCAGGGTGACGGCGTCATTGACCGGCACGGGACGGGTGAACGGGAACAGGGTGTAGGACTTGACGATGGCCCCGATGAACAGGTGATGCAGACCCGTGGCCATCACCAGGGTCAGGCCCATCATCGACAGGAAAGTGGCCACCGCCGTGCTCGAGCCCTGCATCGAGGGGTTCACGCTCTGGGCGAAGCTCAAGGTCGTCTGCATCGAGATGATTTCGCCGGCCGTGGTCAGCGAGGACATGAACAGGCGCAGCACCGAGCCGATCATCAGGCCGATCAGGATCTCGTGGATCACCGCGCCGACCAGGCCGCCCAGGGTGCTCGGGATCGGCGGCACGGTCGGGGCGACCAGCGGCCCCAGGATCAGCGCCATCAACAGGGCGAACGACAGGCGGATGCGCGGCGGCACCGACTGCTCGCCGATGCCGGGCATGGTCATGACCATGGCGGCCACCCGCGAGAACACGAGGGCGCCGACATAGACCTGAAATGCCGTGGCGAAGGAATCCACCGGTTCGGCCCCTGCCCTTCCCTACATGCCCGCGATGCGGGCGGCGATCTGGCGCATGAACCCGCTCATCAGCGCGCCCATCATCGGCAGGAAGATCAGCAGCGAGACGAAGATGGCGACGATCTTGGGAGCGTAGACCAGGGTCTGTTCCTGGATCTGGGTCAGGGCCTGGAACAGACCGATGGCGACGCCGATCACCAGGCCGACGATCAGGCAGGGCGCGCACAGCTGAAGCGTCAGCCAGATCGCGTCCCGGCCGACATCAAGAACCTCTGCGCCCGTCATGCCAAGCCTCGTGGGAATCGGCCGTACTGGCCGCGTTGTTTCGAGGCGTGAAGATGCTCGGAATATGGTTAACGGAGCGTTAGGAGTTGTTACCCGGACGGTCAGAAACGGGGGGCGCGACGGTGGGTCGCGGGGGCGTCACTTGGGTCCTCGCACCTCGACCAGGCGGCCGCCTGAAAAGCGCGCCTCCACCCAGGTTAGCCGCTCGCCCGGGGTTCGGGACCAGCCATGAATCGAGATCAGCTGCTCGTTCTCTGCCTGACACGAAATGTCGAAATGGGAGAACAGCGCCACCCCGTGCAGGGCCTCGTTCCACGTCTTCAAGTCGGCCGTCCGATGTGATCGCTCTATCGCGCTGTACCGCGTGACCTTCACCCAGCCATAGCCTGCGGAAATGTTGAGCCGCACGTTGGTTCCGGGACACAGATAGTGGGCCGACAGCTCCGTGCCCTGCGGCGGACGAAGCTCGACGATGCTCATCGGAATTCGAGTGTCGGCGACCTGGGCCATTGCCAGGGCGGAAACAGCGGCGATCAGCATGGCCTACGAACACCCCTCCCCCTTCATCGCCAGGTCGAACCGTGTCCTGACCGCCGCCGGGTCGCTCCAATCTAGCTTGCAGCCGTGCTCGCGCAGCCAATAGGCGTCCAGGATTACGCTGGACATGCTGTCGGGATGCGTGACCTGACGAGCCACGAAGAACTCCCGCAGAGAACCGCCGCGCCACAGGCCCCAGTTGTTGCGGATCCACATGCCCACGATCATGTGCGTCAGGATCACCTGCTTGGCCGGAAGGGCGGCGAAGCGCTGCTTGGTGTCGGCGCTCCAGTGTTTGTCCAGGCAGCCCATGGCCTGGACCATGTCGGCGGGCGCGCAGGCGGCCATGGCGCGCGACCTTTCCGCCTCGGCGCGGTCCTCGGGGGTCTCGTTCTCGGGATTGGCCTCCAGCCACAGGCTATGGCCATCGCGGTTAGTCATCCCCCCGCCGTTCTTGCCGAACTCGCTGTCCACGAGCGGGGCGTCGGGCGCGGAAACCGCGACCTGTGTCCAGATGAAGTTGTCCGGCCGGCGATAAGGATAGACCGCGCAGACCCCGCCGCCGTCGAAGCGCGTATAGGTCACCACGCCAACCGGGCCGCTGTCGCAGCGGATGTTGATCTTGGCGCCGCCGCGCGGCGTGAAATAGCCGGTGAAGCCGATGCGCTGCTCGGTCTCGGGCTTTGACTTGGGCAGCGTCGCCCACTGGGTCTCGACCCGGTCGCGGATCCGAGCCGCCACCGTGTCGACCGTCTCGGCCCTTGCCGTCCCGGCCAGCGCGAGGACCAGCAGCCAGGTCACCGTCGCCACGTGTCGCATTGTCATCCTGCCCCGGCGCCTAACGTCCCGGAGCGAGACTACAACCTTAAATTATGAGGTCAATTTGTAGTTGTCCGAAGATAAGGCGGGCACACAGGCCCGCCTCCTCAGGATCGGACTAGCGGATGCGGATGCGCACCGGGACCTGGATGTACGAGCCGGCGCGGCTCTTGCCGTCCGGACCCAGCAGGTCGACTTGGAACTGGGAAGCCATCGACAGGGCCGCTTGGCCCACGCCCAGGTCGTTGGGGCTTTCTTCCTGCACGGTGCAGCCGGTCAGATGACCGTCCTGCTTGACCAGGCAGTTCAGCAGGGCGACGGCGACGCGCGGCTCGGAGACCGGGGTCAGCAGCTCGGACGGAGCCTTGGCCGGAGCGGCGTTGGCGAGAGCGGCGGCGAGAGCGAGCGAAGCGATCACGAGTTCATCCCTTACTTTATCTTTTTCCGGCGGCCTCTCTGCCGCCGTGTGTCCTATTTCGGATCAGGCGGCTTGGGCCTGCTTCAGGCGTTGCAGGCCTTGTGCCGCCAGGTCGGTCAGTGAGCGCAGGCCCAGTTCCGAGAAGACGTCGAAGGCGCAGGCCAGGGCCGCGCCGGCGCGGGCCAGGCGGCCATCGTCGCGACCGGTGATCTCGACCCGGGCCTCGTACAGGCGGGCCAGGTTCATCTGGGCCACGGCCCAGCTGGCCGGGTCACGTCCGCCCGGCGCGGCGGCCAGCTCGGCCTTGAAGGCCAGCTCGGCGGCGTCCAGCACGGCCAGGTCGGCGGTCAGCTCGGCGCAGCGGGCCAGGCTGAGGGCGCGGTTGTTGGCGACCACGGCGCGCAGGGCCAGGGCCGGTTGAAGCTTCAGCACCACGGTGGCGCGGTCATAGGCCGAGACGGCCTGCTCGAAAGCGCGCTCGCTGGTCGAGGCCTCGCCCATCGCCTGCATGGCCGCGCCCAGCCAAGCCTGGGCCCGCGCCCAATCCATCGGGCTGTGGTCGGCGGTCAGAACTTCTACCGCGGCGCTCTGGGCCTCGACGCCGTCGGCGATGCGCGACAGCTCGCCGTCCAGCTCGCCCAGCAGCACCAGGGCCTGGCCGCGCAAGCCTTCCAGCCGCGCCCAAGCCAAGGGTTCGAAATCGGGATCCAGCACGCCGGCGGCCGTCTTGGCCTCCGACACGGCCAGCTCGGCCAGGGCGCGATCCTTCAGGCGCTCGCCACAGGCCAGGATCAATTCGATACGCGCGGCGCGCTGGTCGGCCAGCTGCAGACGGGCGTCGCCGCCCTTCACGCGCTTAGCGGCGGCCAGGGCGCGCAGCGGCGCCTCATAGGCCTGGACCGCGGCCAGGGCGCGGTCGACATTGTTCTCGGAGAGGGCCGTGCGGCCTTCAAGGCCAGCGGCCAGCGCGCCACACAGGGCGGTGCGCTGAGCAACCGGCGTGCGCGCCAGGGTCGCCGAGGCGGCGGCCACCAGGCCCTCGTCGCCGAACAGGTCCGCGCCCAGCACGGCCAGCACCGCCTGCTCGCAGCGGGCGGCGGCCAGGGCGTCGTGACGGCGCTCGGTGTCGAAGATCTTCACCGCGGCTTCGGCCTGGGCGGCGCCCTTTCTAAGGGCGGTGGCGTCGCCGCTGCGGCGGGCCAGTTCGCGCCAGACGACGGCGGCTTCCAGCAGACGCACGCCGCGATCCTTGGATCCGATGCGGCCGGCGACCACGTCGGCCGAGCGCGCCTCGTTGGTCAGGAGACGAACATCCAGGAGCTCCAGCAGCGACGTGTCGCCGCCCGTGAGACCTTCCCGCCACGCCCCCTTGAAACCGCCATCGGCATCGACGCCGAACAACCGCTTCAGATCCCGTCCGAACTCGAACATCGCTTCGCGCACTCCGCCTGCGGATCGTCCCACGTCGGGACAGCCCGACGGAGGTTCAACGCGTAATCAGCAAAACCGGAGCCAACGCACTTAACAAGTGGTTAACAGGTGTTTACAGCGCGTTAACCATAAATATTTTCCATATTTTTACATCATGTTCCCAATTTCACCCATATTGGGCGAAGATGTAGTGAACTGGCACACTTCTTGCTTTGACGAATACAAGCAGAGCCACGCAGCGACATGATTTCTTAGAACTTTGTTCACTGAACTAAAAATGACGTTAACCCTAAGTTTTAAGCCCAGGTTTACCTTTCGTTCACGGACGCCCTCCCCTCCGCCTCGCGAAACGGTCTAGAAAGCGCGGATCGTCATCGATTCCGGAGCCCCGCCATGGCCGCCGTCACCGTCTGGATCTCCAGCCTCTGCCGCACCGATCCGGGCTATGGCGGCTGGGCCTGGGTGCGCAGGATCGCGGGCGAGACCGGCGCGGCGGCGATCAAGGGCGCGGCCGGCGGCGAACGGCGGACCACCGCCGCCAGCATGAGCCTGACGGCCCTGGCCGAGGCGCTAGACGGGCTCTCGGACCTGCCGGCCGATGCGGCCGTGACGCTGCGCTTCCTGGACATGGACCTGGCCGGCCAGCTGGTCGCCTCGGACGGCGCCTACGCCACGGCCGAGCCTGACGCCTGGGCCACCGCGCGCGCCGCGGTCGCCAAACGTCCCGTTCTGGAACTGGTCCCCGCCTCAAGCGGCGACGCAGCGAGCGGCTTCCTCAACGCCTGGGCGGAGTTTGGCCTGGACACCGCCAAGTCGCGCGGCAGCTTCAAGGCCGCCATCCCCAAGCCGAACCTGATGAAGTTCCCGGGCTAGCTTTCAAACTATTCGGGGCGGCAGCCGACGATCAGGTCCGCCGTCGCCGGATTGCAGGCGAACGGGATATCGGCCAGCGTCGCCAGGCGGATCAGCGCCTTGACGTCGACATCGTGCGGCTGCGGCGACAGCGGATCGACGAAGAAGATCAGCACGTCCAGCCGCCCCTCGGCGATCATCGCCCCCAACTGCTGGTCGCCGCCCAGCGGCCCGCTCTTCAGTCGCACCAAGTTGAGATGCGGCAAAGCCTCCAGGATCCGCCCGCCGGTGGTGCCGGTCGCGAACAGCGCCTTGTCCTTCAGGAAGTCGGCATGGGCCAGCGACCACGCGACCAGCGCCGCCTTCTTGTCGTCGTGCGCCACGAGGCCGATGGCGAGAGGGGCGGTCATGGAAACCTCGAGACTGGCGACCAAAGCAACACACTCAAAACAAGCGATTGCGAACGGCAACAACCATTGGTTAACTACCGCCACAAGCATCGCGGGGGCGGGGCATGGCAATCTATCGTCTCACGGACTCCGAGAGCAAACTCGTCGCGGCTATCGAGGCTGCGGAGATCTGCGACCTTACCGGCGCGCCAAACCGCAGCATCCGGCCCGGAGCCCTGCGGCGCGTGCTGTTTGGACTGCCGGTCGCCAAGGGCCGCGCGGCGGCGGCGGTCGTTTCCATCACGGCCGCCGGCATCCATCTGACCGGCGCGATCATCGCCGACGATGGGTCAGGCGAGCTGAATCTGCGCAATGTCGCCGGCCCGGACGGCGGTGTGTTGCCGCCGCTGATGCTCGAGAGCTGTCAGATCTCGGTGCCTATCAAGCTCGCCAACGGCCGCCTGAGGCGTCTGTCGCTGCTGAACAGCAAGATCACGCACCTGGACGCGCCCGGCATCCAGGTGGAGGGCGACCTGGAGATCTCCGGCCTCTCATCCGCGGATCCGCCCAACGCGCCCACGGGATGCCAGGGCAAGGGCCTGTGCTGGGTCGAACTGCACGGCGCCAGGATCGAAGGCAGCCTGTTTGCCGCCGACTGCCAGTTGGCGACGTTCCCCAAACGCGACCCGGCCGCCCAGGGGTCGCGCCCCTACAGGTACGCACTCGATCTCAAGGTCAGCCACGTCCGCAACCGGGTCGTCCTGACACCGAACTTCCAGGCCTATGGCGGCGTGCAGGTGAGCGAGGTCGGCGCGGACATTCGCGCCGACGGCGCGCTGCTCGTGGCCGAAGAGGATGATGCGTTCGTCGCGGAAGGCGCCCTGATCGGCGGCTCCCTCCTTCTCCGCGCCATGGAGCAGAAGGGCGGTGATTCCCAACCCTTCGTCGCCAAGGGGAGGATCTGGCTGCTCGGCGCCTCGATCGGCGCGGCTCTGGACATGACCGGCGCCCAGCTGGAAGGCGAACTGATGGGCACGCACATCGTCGTCGCCCACGGCCTGCTGCTCGCCACCTATGACGGCGTGCGCAACGGTGCGCCGTACACCTATTCCTTCATGGCCAAGGGCGAGACCAAGTTCCGAAACGGGCATGTGGGCGGCGACCTGGACCTCTCCGGCGCGCAACTGGAGAGCGGCTTGAACGCCGAGGGCATGGACATCGGTGGCGCGGCCTATCTTTGCGGGACCAAGTGCATTCCGAACGGAACGAACAGTCGCCCGTTCTCGTCCGGCGCCGGCGTAACGCTGAAGGGCTCGAAGATCGCGCGTGAGCTGTCCATCACCGGGGCGACGATCGCCGGTGAGTTGGACATGCAGTTGGCCGAGATCGGAGGGCAGCTGGAAATCGGCGCCTTCGACAATCTGCCTACCATTGTCGACAAGACCGCCCGGTTCGCCGGCATCACGGTCGGACGCAGCCTGACCATCCAGGCGACATTGGGTGAGGATCTGTGCCTGGACCATGCCGAAATCGGCGATAGCCTGGGTCTGGGCCTGATCGCGCAGCCCCGCCCGCCCGCCTCGGCCCAGAGCTCCACACCGTCCACGCCCGCGCCTCGCCCCACGGTCCGACTTTGCGGAACCCGCGTCGGCGAGCTCAGCGACGACGACGGCGTCGGTGTCGCCGCGTTCGATCTCAAGATGGAAGGCTTCCACTACGATCGGCTTGAGGAACTTGAGCGGCCGACCGCATCGACCTCGAAAGCACGGCAGCGCTTGCTGGACCTTCAGGACAGGATCAAGCAGCTGTCGCCCTCCGGCAGGATCCGATACGTGATCCCGCTGGCCTTCTTCTTCGCTGCGCTCGTGCTGCTGGCCTACAGCCTTCTCTGGTCTATCGTCGCTTTCGCGCTCTGGACCGTGAGCCTGATCCTTTTGATCATCCGGGACCTATCGTTCCCGCGCGAGATGGTTCATCGCCGGGTCCAGTGGCTCTCGCTTCAGCCCCGCGACAAGTTCGGCGACCCTATCTACCGACCCGAGCCTTTCGAGCGCCTGACGCGCTATTTCCGGGCGCAGGGCCTTTACCAGGAAGCCAAGGTCGTCGTCCGCGAACGCCTGACGATAGAACGCCGGCAGAAGACGTTTGTACTTCTGCGGCCCTATGCCTGGCTCTACGGCAAGGCGTTCGACTACGGGATGAGCCCCAGCCTGGCGCTGACCATGTTCTTCTTCTGTGTCCTGATCGGGTCTGTCGGAGCCTACGTCGCCGACAAGGGGATCGATCCCGCCTACGCGCCAGCGCCCTTAGACCAAGCCTGGCTGCCGCGAATAGACCCAGTTCTGGTGCTCGACGCAGAGCCGGTCAATCCAGTCGCTTCAAGCGAGGGCGCCGCCTTCATGGGCCAGGAAGCCCCTCAGGCCACGACCGAGATCCCATGCGGCAACGAGATCGAGCCCCTGATCTATGCCTTGGATGTCTTCGTCCCGGCCCTTGACCTGCGTCAGGAGAGCCGATGCGCCGTGACGACCGACCCGGCGGCTTGGGTCTGGCGCGCGCTTGTGGTGATCTATTCCGTGCTGGGTTGGATCGTGACGTCGCTGACCCTGCTGACCATCACCGGCACGCTACGCCGACACGCCGAGGGTTGAACTCCAGATCGCCATCGACGCCACACGCCAGGCCCGCTATCTGCGCCTCATGAGCGAAACCGAGATCGACGGCCGCCTGTTGCAGCGCTGGCTGCGCACCGATGGGGCCGAGCCTGGCCTGCTGGTCGGCTGCGCCCTGGATGATGGCGAGTGCGACGAACCCCTGGCGATCACCCAGGTCGATCTGGAGCGCCAGGCGATCGTCTGCGGCCGCGTCCGCATCCCGTTCGCCCGCCTCGTCGACTGCCTGCTGGTCGCGCCGCCCGAGCATCCGGCCGTGACGGCGGTCCGGGCCTGCGTCTCGCCGCAAGAGAAGCTGCACCAGCAGATGAAGACCGAGCTGGGCGAGGAATATCCCCGCCCCTTCGCCTCGGTCGAGGACCTGGAGGCCGTGCACGCCGCCGAGATGGCCCGCCGCGCCGGCAAGCTGCCCGAACGCGCTCTGCGGGGGCCGTGGGTGCGGGCGTTGAAGCGCAACGAGCTCTATCGCCAAGGCGCGCAGCTGGCCCAGTCCTGGCGCGAGCTGGCCAACGGCATGGGCGCGCCGTGGTCGGACATCGCCCTGCACCTGGCGTGGTTCCAGCGCCATGCCGGCCATCCGAACCGGGCGATCGAGACGGCGCGCGACTTCTGGGCGTCGAAGGCCGCCGCGTCCCAGACCGAGATCGCCATGCTGGCCACGGTCGAGGCCGCGTCGTGGATCGATCGTTTCGAGCGCAAGGGCGGCGCGCCGCCGGACCTGATCGAGGCCCGCCGCGCGGCCGCCAAGGCCTATGCCATCAACACCACTGATCCGGAGATCAAGGCCGTCTATCAGCGCCTGCAGGCGATCGCCGACGGCCCTGATGACAGTCGGAGAGGCCGCTAGGCGCGTTCCTTGGTCCGCTCGAAGCGCACCTTCGGATAACGTTCGGCGACATAGCCGATTTCCCAGGACGACTTGCCCAGGAACACCGGCTGTTCGTCGATGTCCTGGCCCATGGCCGACCTGTGCTTGTTGACGAAGTCCTCGACGTCAACGCGGTCGCCGCCCAGCCAGCGAGCCTCGGCATAGGGGCTGGCCTCGAAGATGCAGTCCAGCTGGTACTCGTTGGCCAGGCGGTCGGCCATGACCTCGAACTGCAGCTGGCCGACGGCCCCGACGATGAAGTCGCTGCCGATCATCGGACGGAACAGCTGGGTGACGCCCTCTTCGGCCAGGCCTTCCAGCGCCTTCTTCAGGTGCTTGGCCTTCAGCGGATCCTTCACGCGCACGCGACGCAGGATTTCCGGGGCGAAGTTGGGCAGGCCGGCGAAGCGCAGGGTCCCGGTCTCGGACAGGCTGTCACCGACGCGCAGGACGCCGTGGTTGGGGATGCCGATCACGTCGCCGGCGAAGGCGTCCTCGGCCAGTTCGCGGTCGCTGGCGAAGAACATGATCGGCGCGTTGACGCTCATGGCCTTGCCGGTGTTCTGGGCCTTCAGCTTCATGCCGCGTGTGAAGCGGCCGCTGGTCAGGCGCAGGAAGGCGATCCGGTCGCGGTGATTGGGGTCCATGTTCGCCTGGACCTTGAACACAAAGCCCGACACCTCGTTGTCGCCGGGAGCGACATGGGTGTCGACGCCGGCCTTGTTGACCTTGGCCGGATGCGGCGGCGGGGCATAGGCGCCGATGCCGCCCAGCAGCTCTGCGACGCCAAAGTGGCGGAGGGCCGAGCCGAAGAACACCGGCGTCATGTGGCCTTCCAGGAAGCTCTGGACGTCGAACGGCTTGCCGGCCTCGGTGACCAGCATGGCGTTGTCTTCCAGCTCGGCCTTTTCCTCCGGGTCCAGATACTGAACCACCGCATTGCCCTTGAAGGCGATCGGATCGGGATGGCCCTCTTCGTCGGTCGAGCTCTTCTTGGCGTAGGGGATGAACTTGTCGGCGCGCAGGTCCAGCATGCCCTTGAAGCGGCCGCCCGAGCCGGCCGGCCAGTACAGCGGCGCCGGGTCCAGGGCCAGCTTGGACGACACCTCGTCCAGCAGCTCGAACGGGTCCTGGGCCTCGCGGTCCATCTTGTTGATGAAGGTGATGATCGGGATGTCGCGCAGGCGGCACACCTCGAACAGCTTCAGGGTCTGGGGCTCGATGCCCTTGGCGGCGTCCAGCACCATGATCGCCGCGTCGGCGGCCGTCAGGGTGCGGTAGGTGTCTTCCGAGAAGTCTTCGTGGCCCGGGGTGTCCAGCAGGTTGAACATCAGGCCGTCGTGGTCGAACGTCATCACCGAGGCGCTGACCGAGATCCCGCGCTCGCGCTCGATCTTCATCCAGTCCGACTGGGTGCGGCGCGTCTGACCGCGCGCCCGCACGGCGCCGGCGGCCCGGATCGCCCCGCCGGCCAGCAGCAGGTTTTCCGTCAGGGTCGTCTTGCCGGCGTCGGGGTGGCTGATGATGGCGAAGGTGCGCCGACGGGCGGCTTCAGCGGCGGGGGACTTGCTCATGGTCCGGGGGTTACCCCTTCGCCAGCGATTTAGGAAGGGGCGGCGATCCCATCCAGCATCGCCTGGGCCGCCTTGGCGCTGGCGCCGCCATGCGGGCTGTTGGCCAAAATCGTCAACAGCGTGGTCGCTTCGGCCTTCTTGCCGCGGATGATCAAGGCCCGCGCGGTCTCCAGGCGGATGTCAGCGACCTGCGGCGCCAGCTTGTACGACATCAACAGCGCCTGCAGCGCGTTGTCGGACGGATAACGCGGGTCCAGCGCCCGGCTGCGGGCGAAGGCGAACAGCGTCTGGTAGCGGGTAGGGTCCAGTTGGAAGGCGCGCACCAGCAGACCGCCGGCCTCGTCATACAGAGCCTGGCGCTTGGCGGGATCCGCGTCGCCGGCCTTCATCCGCTGCTGGGCGTCCAGCATCAGGGCGTCGACGTCGTTGGGATTTGCCGCCAGGCGCTTCTTCAAGATCTCCGCGCCAACCGCCGGATCACCCAGCACGATCTCGGCGCGCGCCAGGGCCAGGTCGGCGAAGGCGTCGCCGGCATAGCGGGGCGCCTTGGCGCGGATCGTGGCGAGCACATCCGCCTTGGCGCTGTCGGGCACGCCCGTCCGCACGTCCAGGTCCTCCAGCATCAACTCGGCCGACGGCGGCATCGCGGTCATCTTGACCTCGGCCTTGGCGCGCTTGGAGCGGTCGATCTCGCGATAGTGGCTGGCGCCCGCGTAGTAGAAGCGCATGGCCTTGTCCAAGGCCTGCGGCGTCAGGCCGGTGGCCTTGGTCATGGCGTCGACCGACTTCTCGCCCTTGGCCATGGCGGCGATATAGGCCTCCAGCTGCGGGGCGCGGGCGGGCTCGGCGTAGAAGTAGTGGGCCAGCAGCCAGGCCTGGGCGTAGAACGCCATCCGCTTAGCCTCGGGGATGTCGCTGACCCGCTCGCTCAGCACGTCCGTCCACGGCAACCACTTCTCGTTGGTCAGGCTGTATTGCCGCTGCGCGTTCGGCTTGCCGACATCGGCGCTGCGATCTTTGATATCGGCCGTCATCAGATACTCGGCGTAACCCTCGACGAACCAGGCCGGATAGGTCGACGGGAAATGCCGCAGCATCAGATAGTGCACGTACTCGTGCTGCATGATCGTCTGGTCGTCGGCCCGCAGGCCGATCGCGAAGGTCTCCTCCGGCGACGCCGAATAGAAACCCGCCGTCCCCGACGAGATCTCCGGCGACACGCGGCGCAGGTCGGCCAGACCGCCCGACACCAGATAGACCTTCAGCTTGCTCCCGTCGGCCGGCGACTCCAGGCCATAGAGCGTCCAGAACAGGTCGTCGAACGCCTCGAGGTTCTCGGCCGCCTTGCGCAGGGCCGTCGTGTCGCCGTTGCCATAGACCACGAAGTGATTGGTTTCGGCCTTGGACCACTTCTCGGCCAAGGCAGGGCTGCTCATGACCGCCAGCAGCGAAAGGGCGCCGGCCGCCATGCCGACGCAACGAGAAAACCGCACGAAATCCCCCGACACAAACAGTCCCGTAAGCTTAGCGGATCTCCGCCCTCAACTGAAGCTTGCGCGGTCAGCTCTTCTTGTCGGCGGCCGGCTTGTCTTCCGGCAGCGCCTTCAACAGAGCCTGGGCCGCCTCGGCTTCCGGACCGCCGTGGGGGCTGCCAGCCAGGGGCGTCAGCACCGTGCGGGCGGTGTCGTATTCCTTGAACTGGACCAGCGCCCGGCCCGCGTCCAGGCGCAGGTGGCCGACCTGGGGCGCCAGCGTCATGGCCCGCACCCGGACGTTGACCATGTTGTCGTTCAGCGGCTCCAGCTGCTTGGCCTCGGCATAGCCGTGCAGCACGCGCGGATCGTCGGGCTCGATCTTGAAGGCGCGGGCGAACAGCTTGCCCGCCTCGCCCAGGATCTCCTTGCGGTGCTCCTTGTCCGCGTCGGCGACCATCAGGCGGCTTTCGCCCAGCACGACCAGGGCGTCCTTGTCCTTGGAGTCCTCGGCCAACAGCGCGTTCAGGATCGCCTCCCCCGCCGCGCGGTCGCCGAACTGGGTCTCGGCCTGGGCCCGCACCAGCCGGGCGAAGCGGTCGGTCGGATAGCGGGCGGCGGCGGCGCGGATCGACGCCAGCACGCCGGCCCGGTCGTCCTTGCCCACGCCCAGCTTCAGCCGCTGATAGTCCAGCAGCAGCGCGTCGGCCGAGAGCGGCAGGCTGGTCACGGTCATCTGGGCTTCGGCCGGCGTGACGCGCGGCAGCGCCCCGGCCGGCAGCGGGCGGTCCAGGTAGGACTTCAACGCGTTACGCAGGCCGTCCATGTCCTGGCCATAGACCTTCTGCCAGGCCTCGGTCGGCTTCTGGCCTGTGCGCACCGCCTCCAGGAACGGGCTCAGCTTCTTGCGACGCTCGGGGTCCGACAGGATGTAGTGGGTCAGCAGCCAGGCCTGGGCGTAGTAGCTGTTGGTTTCCCACTTACCGAACTCGCTGGGACGCTTGGTCAGCAGGTCGGCCATCGAGACCCAGCTGGAGCCCGGCGCCACCAGGCTATAGGCCCGCCCCTTGTTGTAGCCGCCCACGACGAAGCGGTTCCAGCCCAGGTCGGTGGTCATGTAGTACTCGGCATAACCCTCGACGAGCCAGGCCGGATAGGCGCTGGGATAGTAGCGCAGCATGAAGTGGTGCACGTACTCGTGCATGACCGTGTCGTCGCCGCGGTTCGGGTCGTTGTCGTCGGACACGCCGTCGCGGATGGCGATGGTGAACACCTCGGTCGTCGCGGGGATGTAGACGCCTTGCGTCCCCTCGCGGGCCCAGGGCAGGACGCGACGCAACTGGCCCAGATCCGAGACCAGATAGACCGGCAGCTTGATCGGCGGTGCGTCCTCCGGAGGCTGCTTGTGCAGCCGGCGCAGGACGGAGTCGAAGTCCTCCAGCATCGAGGCGTACTGGCGCACCGCCTTCTCGCTGCGGCCATAGACCACGAAGTGCTCGGTCTCGGCCCGTCGCCATTCGGCGCTGGCCGTGGCGGGCGCCAGCAAGGCCAGGCCCAGCAGCGCGGCCGACAGTTTCCGGATCATTGGCCAGAGTCCTTGGGATTGCTCTCGCTGGACGGCGCTTCGCTGCCGATCTTCTGCAACAGGGCCTTGGCCTGCTTGGCTGTCTTGCCGCCGTGCGGGCTGTTGGCCACGGGCTTCAGAAGCGCCGCGGCGTCGCCGTTCTGGCCACGCGCGATCAGAGCCTCGGCCTCGGTAATGGTGATGTCGGGCACCTGCGGCGCCAGTTCATGAGCCCGATCCAGCACGTTCAGGACGTTGTCGCTGGGATATTTGGGATCCAGCCTGCGGCTGAGCGCATACCCGTACAGCGTCTGGAAGCGATCGGGGTCCAGCTTGAAGGCCTGGCCCATCTTCAGGCCCGCCTCCTTGTACAGCACCTCGCGGCGGGCGGCGTCGCGGTCGCCGACGGCCATGCGACCCAGCCCCGCCAGCTCGAAGCCCTCGGGATCGTCGGGGTGCTCGGCCGTATAGGCGTCGACCAGCTTCAGGCCCTGCTCGCGATCGCCATAGGTCAGCTCGGCGCGCGCCAGGGTCAGGCGCGCCAGCGGCGCGTCGGGATAGCGCTCGGCCCCACGCCGGGCCTGGGTCAGCAGCCCCTGCCCCCAGGCCTTCATCTCTTCCTTGTACTCGGCGATCCGCTTGGCCGTCGCGCCGGGGGCGTCCTCGTCGACCTCTTCATCGGCGCCGAACAGGCCGGCCCGGCGCAGGCCCTGGCTGACCAGCAGCAGGTCGTCGGCGGCCGGCGGCATCGGCGACAGCTTGATCTGCGGCGTCGGGAAGTTGCTGACGGTGTAGTCGGTGAACTTCAGCGCGCCCATCATGTAGCCGCGCAGCTCGACCTGCAGCTTGCCCGGCGACATGCCCGTGATCTCGGTCATGGCCTTGATCGGATCGGCCCCGCCGCCGACGGCCTTCATATAGGCCTGCAGCTGCTGGTAACGCGCCGGGTCGCTCATGAAGTAGTGCGTCAGCAGCCAGGCCTGGGCGTAGAACATGAAGGGCTCGCTGCCCGACAGTTCGAACGGCCGCTTGCTCAGCAGCTTCTCCATCGAGACCCACGGACCGTTGCGCAGGTTTTCGCCGCGCATGGCGTTGCGGCCGACCTGGATCTTGGTGTCGTCCATCACCGCGCTGCCGAAATACTCGGCATAGCCCTCGGTCAGCCACGCCGGATAGCCGTAGGGGAAGTAGCGCAGCATGAAGTGGTGCACGTATTCGTGCTGGATGACCGTGTTGCTTTCCTTCTGGCGCCAGGCCACGGCGAAGACGTCGTTGGGGCTGGTCGAATAGAAGCCGGCGACACCCTCGCTCAGGCCCGGGACCACCGTCTCGAAGCCGGCGCGGGAGACGACCAGGTAGATCGGCAGCTTGCGCACCGCGTCGCCGTCCAGCGGCATGCCGTGCAGGTAGCGCAGCAGGCCATCATAGCGCTCCAGCTTGACGACATAGTCCTTCAGCTGGGTCGAGGTGACGTCGCCATAGACGGTGAAGTGCGGGCTCTCGGCGCGGGTCCAGCGGCCCTTGGCCTCTTGCGCCCAGGCATTGCCCGTCAGGGCAGTCGCCGCCAACAGGCCAACCACCGCCGCCACGCCCTTGCGCCCTATCATGCGCGTACCCCTCAGCCCGCAATCTGGGATTGAGGCTAGGCGGGTTCGAGGCGCCGGTGCAAGGGGGTTCGAGGCGCGACCGAAGCCGCGCCTCGACACAGTCCTAGAACTTCGCCGAGATCCGGGCGTACCAGAGGCCGCCATCGGTGTCGTACGGCGCGTTGCGCGAGTAGATCAGACCGCGCGAGGCCTGGAAGGTCGCCTCGTCCGGATAGGTGTCGAACAGGTTCTCGGCGCCCACGGTCAGCTTGATCTGATCGCTCAGCTCGGCGCTGACCGACAGGTCGACCAGGGCCTTGCCGGCGAAGTTCTGGATCAGATCCGCCGTACCGTTGGCCTGAGCGTCGGTCCACTCGCCCGACCAGCGGGTGCGGATCATGCCGCTGAAGATGCCGCGGCTGTAGTCGAACGTCACGTTGGCGGCGTTCTGCGGCAGGCCGTTCTCCAGATTGATGCGCGACAGGTTCGAGACCTCGGTCAGCTTGGAGCGCGTGACCTTGGTGTCGTTCCAGTTCCAGGCCGCCGTCACGCCGGCCTTGCCGCCCAGCAGCTGGCCGCGCCACGAACCGACGACGTCCACACCTTGCGTGCGGGTGTCGAACGAGTTGGTGAAGTAGCTGACGGTGGTCAGGCTGTCAGCGCCGGGCACGCCGGCCGCGACCAGCTGGGCCCGCAGCGCCGGGGTCACCGTGAAGTTCGGCGACACGGCGAAGCGGTTGTCGACGTCGATGCGGTAGTAGTCGACCGAGGCGGTGAAGCCGCCCTGGCGGAAGACGAAGCCCAGCGACAGGTTCTTGGACTCTTCCGGCTCCAGCGGCTTGCCGCCCAAAGCCTGCGAGATCGGGTTGATCGGCGACAGGCGGCCCGAGGTGAACAGCAGCAGGGTCGTGGTGTTCAGGCCCTGCGAGGTGCGGGTGTTGTTGATCTGGCCGGCGGTCGGGGCGCGGAAGCCGGTCGAGACCGCGCCACGGATGGCGAAGTTCGGCGTGAACTCATAGCGCGCGGCGATCTTGCCGTCGGTGGTCTGGCCGAACTCCGAGAAGTCCTCGTGGCGGATGGCGATGTCGGCGCCGAACTTGTCGGTGATCGGCAGGTCCAGGTCGACATAGCCGGCATAGCTGGTCTGGTTCCACGACCCGGCCTGGCTGGGGGCGTAGCCCGGGAAGCCGTTCGAGCCGCTGGGCAGGCCGGCCGGCGCGCCGGGGCCGACGTCCCACGAATAGCGGTCGCCCGCCTGGATCTCGTAGGTTTCCTTGCGGGCTTCCAGGCCGACGGCCAGGTTGGCCGGCTTGGCCAGGAACGACCATTCCAGCGGACGCGAGGCGTCCAGGTTCAGCGTCTGCTCCTTCTGGATCAGCGTGCCGGCGTCGAAGCTGGTCGGCGACTGCGGACCGAACGAGGCGTTGATGCTGTTGTTCAGGAAGTAGTCGACGTCGTCGCGGCCCCAGTTGATCGATGCGTCCCACGACCAGCCCATGGCGTCGCCGCGCAGGCCGCCGGCCAGCGAGGCGTTGGTTTCGTCCTGACCGAAGATCGGCGCGAAGCCGCCCGGATACAGCTGGTTCAGCGACCAGCCCGGGAAGGCCGGGCTGGTGCGGTACGAGGTGTCGTTCGACGGGTTGCGCCAGTTGAAGTCGGTCTCGCCGTGCATGTCGCTGTACGTGCCGAAGGCGTAGCCTTCGACATTGTCGCCCATCGGCACGACCAGGTTCAGCGAACCGCGCCAGACTTCACGATCGGGCTGGCCCCAGCGCTGGACCGGGTTCTTGACGTTGATCGTCGGGTTGGCGGCCTGGAAGGCGATGGCGTCCGGACGCTGGCGGGTGCGCGAGGTGGCCTCGGCCTTGGTGTAGTCCAGCGCGCCGACCAGCGAACCGCCGTTGCCGATCGAGACGCCGTAGCGGCCGCCGACCTCGGTCTTGTCGCCGTCGCCGGCATAGTAGCGGCCGACCTGGGCGTGGCCGTCGAAGCCGACCTGGTTGCTCAGCAGGATGTTGATCACCCCGGCGATGGCGTCCGAACCGTACTGGGCCGAGGCGCCGTCACGCAGCACTTCGATGTGGTCAATGCCGCTCGTGCCCAGCGAGGCCAAGTCCACGCCCTGCTGACCACGGCCGCCCAGGACCGCCGAGCGGTGACGGCGCTTGCCGTTCACCAGCACCAGCGTCTGGTCGGGCGACAAGCCGCGCAGGGTGGCGGGACGCACGAAGGCCTGGCCATCGGCGGCCGGCAGGCGCTGGACGTTGAACGACGGCGTGGTGGCCGCCAGCTTGTCCATGATCTCGTCCGAGACCGTGTTGCGCAGGGCTTCCTGGCTGACGACGTCGACCGGCGCCGCCGACTCGAAGGCCGTGCGGTCGACCCGGCGCGTGCCGGTGACGACGATGGTGTCGACCTCGGCTGCGGCCGTGTCGGCAGCGGCGACCTGCTGGGCCTGGGCTTGGCTGGAAAGGGCCAGAGCGAGCACGCTCCAGGCGACGGTGGACAGAAGCTTCATCGTGAACCTGCACTGTTTGGTTTCAGCGCGGGGTAGCGATGGGTGTTGTCGGACAGGCGACGGACTGATGTCGGCCAGATGAAGGCTTGGAACGGCGTTCGCCGAAACCTTGGGCGCAACCGTGACCGCGCCCTGTCCATTTCGCTCAAGGAAGCGACAAAAAGCCCCTATTCGAAGAATGGGTTTGGAGTCATGCTTCCCGTGTTCCGCACCGACGACGTCAGATCGCCGGACGAATGGAGGAAATCGAACGATGGCCCTGCTTGACCATCATCGCGACCACGGTCGGCGTCACCCCGCCACCAGCGCGCTGTGCTTCGGCATCACCCTGGCCGGACTTGTCGTCCTGGCGATGACGCTGAGCTGGCTGTTTACGCTGATCCGGTTCTAACGCTCTAGGCGGCCAGGCGCCGCCAGACCTGACGGTCGGCTTCGAGATTGGTGAGCGCCCCGGAATTCTGGCGCTGTAGAAGCGCGGCCATGATCTCGATGCTCAGTTGCGCATAACGCACCTGGACATCTTCCTTGCGGCAGCCGCGACCCGGCGCGATGAACAGCGCCGCATTCACGCCCGGCCCCTTGGCCATGATCAAGGCCGCCAGGCGTTCGGCGCGTTCAACATCCTTGTGCGGCAGCAGCGGCTCTTCGGCGAACAGTTCCTTGCCCAGTTCCCCGACATAGTTGAGCGACAGCGCCGCGAAACGGTCGCGAGCCATCGGCGGCGTCAGTTCTGCCGGGTCGAAACTCAGGATCACGTCGTTCATCAGGAAAAGCATGGCGAGCACTGGGGGAGCGTTTTGGAGGCCCGTCCAAAATGCCTCAAACACGCTTTAGGTCCGGTTTAGGAGCAGGGTTAACGCTGCGCCTAAGTCGAGTTCTCCACAGACGCTCCACCTAAGAGATTCAAATCCCGCCGGTTTCAGGCCTCGACGGGTTCCGTCAGGAAGTGGCGACCGTCGCGGTCTTCGATCTCGACCACCCAGACGTCCGGATCGATCCGGGCCGCGCGCTCGGTATAGGCGTCCAGGTCGGGCTCGAACTCCGAACGGACCGGCTGCATCCAGAAACGCTCGCCGTCGCCGCGCGTGGCCTCGCTGAAGAGCTTGGCGGTTCCAGCCCGGCGGTCGACCACCTTGACCAGCACCGCCCCCGCCCGCTGGTCGCCCTTGCGGGCCACCATGGCGAAGGCGCCGCCCAGCTCCGCGCGGCGGATCAGCGCGCCTACCCAGATATCCGTCGACAAAAGCATCCGCTAACCGAACCGCAACCACAGCGCCCTATAGGTCGCCCTTCAAGTCTCGAAGCATACGAGCAAATGACGCCAAGTACGCACCAGAAAGGTCGCGGGGCGCGATGGGTCGGGGTGTCGATCGGGCTGGCGGTGTTCGCCTTCCCCACGGCGCTGTTCGCCAACGCCGCCGACCAGCTCTACGAACGCACGCTGATGACAGCGGCCGATGGCCGCTGCCGGCTGTTCACGCCCACCGTCTCGGCGGCCCTGGACGCCTCCCGCGCCCAGGCGCGCGGCGCGACCCTGCGCTCGGGCGCCAGCGAACAGCAGGTCACCGCCCTGGAACAGCGCGCCCGCACCAAGGCCGCCGGCGCGGCCTGCAATTCCAACGACCTGACCCTGGCCGCCGGCCGCGTGAAGAAGGCCTTCGAAGGCTATTCGCAGATGCTGAGCCAGGTCTATCCGGGCGACGTCGCGTCCTGGAAGGCCGAGCGTTCGGTCTCGGCGACCATCCCGGTCTGGCGGCTGTCGCAGCCGTCCAGCTTCGGCGGCGACCGCCTGATGTTCGGCCTGGCCGGCCGCGCCAAGGCCGTCACAGCCGTGGCCACCTTCGACAACGGCCAGCGGCCCTATGTCGCGCGGATCATCGTACGCGACACCAACCGGACCCTGGGCCCGTACATCGCTCGCGGCGCCGGCCGCAATCTCTCTGGCAAGGTCGCGCCGCGCAACGCCAGCCTGGTGTTCACGGCCGAGACCCGCGAGGAAGCCCCCCTCACCCTGCTGCCGACCGGCGCCAAGACTGGCCTGGCCTTCCGCTTCCCGACGGCGGCGGCCGACGCGATCTCGCAACTGGATCCGCGCGAAGCGGTGACGGTGGAGTTCGCCTTCACCGGCCGCGGCGACGAAGTCACCCGCAAGGCCTATGTCGAGGTCGGGGATTTCGCGGCGGGACGCGCGTTCCTGCGCTAGACCCGCTTAGCGCGGCGCGAAGGCGATGACGTTATCGCCCAGGGCGGCCGGCGGCGGCGCCGGCGGGCCGTCTTCGGGGGTGGCCAGGTCTTCCACGGCGATCGGCTCCGGCGCGGTCGGACGCAGCGGAGTCAGCAGCACCGGCAGGCGCACCGACACGCTGGTGCCCGCGCCCAGGCGGCTCTCGATCAACATCTCGCCGCCATGCAGCTTGGCGAAGGCGCGGACCAGCGACAGGCCCAGGCCCGTGCCCTTGGCGCGTTGCTCGACGCCGCCGGCCTGCTCGTAGGGACGGCCCAGGCGCTCAAGGTCCTCAGGGGAAATGCCAACGCCGGTGTCGGCGACGATGATCTCCAGCACGCCGTCATAGCCATGGGCCGTGACCGTCACCTGGCCGCCGCGCGGGGTAAACTTCAGGGCGTTGGAGACGAGGTTCAGCACGATCTGCTTGAGGGCGCGGCGGTCGGCGTCGACCTCCAGCTCGCCCGGCGGCAGCACGCCGCGCAGCTGGACATTGGCGGTGTCGGCCTGGACGCGCAGCAGGCGCATGGCCGCCTGCACCGCCTCACGGGCGTCGAAGATGCCGCGTTGCAGCTCGAAGCGCTCGGCCTCGATCTTCGACATGTCCAGCACGTCGTTGATCAGGTCCAGCAGGTGGCCGCCGCTCTCGTGGATCAGCTCGGCATATTCGGCATAGCGGTCACTCAAGGGACCGAACATCCGGCCGCGCATGATGTCCGAAAAGCCCATGATGGCGTTCAGCGGCGTGCGCAGCTCGTGGCTCATATTGGCCAGGAAGCGGGCGCGGCCGGCGGCCAGGGCCTCGGCGTCGACACGGGCCTGGTCCAGGGAGCTCTCGCGGTTGCGCTCGGCGGTGACGTCGCGCAGCACGCCGACCAGTTGGTTGGGCGAGACGCGGACCAGGTCGATGGCGACGATGCGCTCGACGCCCAGGGCCGGGTTGAAGGTCAGACTGGCCACGCCCTCGCGATGGGCGGCGGCGATGGCGGCGGTCAGGCGCTGGCGATCGCCGGGGGCGGCCGCGCCGGTCAGGCCGCGATTGACCAGGTCGACGGTGGTGACGCCGGGCGGCGGCGCGCCGCGCACGGCGGTCACCTGCCCCTGGCCCTTGATGGCGATGGCCAGGTGCGGCAGGCCGTCCAGCAGGGTTTCGAGCGCCAGGATCTCCGACGCGTTGCGGTCGTCGCGCGCGCCCTGGCGGCGACGGCCGATCAGCAGGCCGGCGGCCAGGCCCAGGCCCGTGGTGACGAGCGCGAGGAAGCCCAGCACGAAGCCCAGCGGCCCCGTCGGCTCGGGCGGGGCCAGGCCGGAAAGTTGGGTCAGGGCGGCCACGCAGCCGCCGATCAGCGACAGGGCCGCGCCTTCGGCCAGGCGGCGGGACTGGTTGGTGATCGAGGCCGCCGCGACCGGGGCCAGGCACCAGGCGGCCATGGCGCCGGAGACGCCGCCGGTCAGCACCGCCGCAAGAGCGCCGCCCACGGCCCACAAGACCAGGATCAGCGACTGGGTGCGCTCGTCGTCACGCGTGAAGATCAGGGAGGCCAGGGCCGGAACCGCGCCCGCGCCCAGGGCCGCCCAGATGGGCCAGCCGCCTTCGTCGGTGAACAGGGTCGCGGCCGCCGCCAGACAGATAGCCGCCAGCCATCCCAGGCGCCATGCATGCGCGGGATTGAACCCCGCCGCGCGAGCGGCTGGGCGTCTGATCGGGTCTGGAAGCGTCTCGAATTCCAAAGGCCGTCGACTTCAAGCGCGGTGCGGGAAGGATCACCGTCGTCAAACCTTAACGCGGCGCAGCCGTTCCCCCAAGGCCGCACAATCGCTGAGCGACCTTTCCTGGTGGACGCGTTGTGGACGGAAACGGATTCGTAAGCGCCTGAGGCGATAGTCCCGGCTCAATCGTCACGGACAGAAGGTCCGGGAGCCTACCATGCCAGAACCGGCGTCCCTGGACGCTTCGATCGTCTCCGCCTTCGCGGACCCGACCTCGGCCGAGCGCCGAGCGGCCGCGATCGAGCGTCGACGTCTGGCTCTGGACGACCGCAAGCGGTCGTTCCTGCGCATGGTCAGCCACGAACTGCGCACCCCGCTGAACGCCGTGATCGGCTTCTCCGAGATCCTCTCCCAGGAGCTGTACGGCCCGCTGGGAAGCCCGCAGTACAAGGAATATGCGACCATCGTCCACGACAGCGGCCTGAAGCTGCTGAAGCTGGTCAACCAGATCGTCGAGATCGCCCGCCTCGAGGGCCACGTTACCGATATCGAGATGACGCCCGAGAGCCTGGACGAAGCGATGGAAGACGTCATCGACGCCCTGGGCTCGGAAATCCGCCGCCGCGACGTGATCGTCCACGTGGTCGGTGAGCGGTCCATGCCGGCGGTCCTGGCCGACAGCCGGGGCCTGCGGACCATGCTCACCAATCTCTTGCAGAACGCCGTTACGCACTCGCCTGCTGGGGGAGTCGTGCATGTCGCCGCCGCCAAGATCGGGCGCGAGGTCGAGATCACCATCCGCGACCAGGGTCCCGGCGTTGAGAGCGCCGAACTGCCGCGCTTGCTGCAGCCCTTCGAACAGGGCGGCTCGACCCTGACCCGCACCAGCGAGGGCGTCGGTCTTGGCCTGCCGATCGTTGACCTGTTGTCTCGCGCTATGGGCGGTCAGCTGAAGCTCTCGTCCAGCCTGGGCGCGGGCTTCCTGGCGCGGCTGATCCTGCCTGCGGCATAGCCCCGCGCTTGCCTTGACGGGGCCAGCCCCCTAATTGGCCGCCATGAGCAGCACCATCGATACCGCCCTCAACGACCTCGCCGACGAGTTCGAGCTCCTCGGCGACTGGGAAGAGCGCTATCGCTATGTGATCGAGCTGGGCAAGGAACTCGAGCCCCTCACCGACGCCGAGCGCTCGGGAGAGAACAAGGTGCGCGGCTGCGCCAGCCAGGTGTGGCTGGTCACCGAGCCCCAGGCCGACGGCTCCCTGAAATTCCGCGGCGACAGCGACGCCCACATCGTCAGCGGCCTGGTGGCCATCATGCTGCGCCTCTATTCAGGCCGCATGCCCGCCGACATCGCCGCCTTCGACGCCAAGGGCGCCATGGACAAGCTGGGCCTGTCGGGCGCGCTGTCCTCGCAACGCTCCAATGGCCTGAAGTCGATGGTCGCCCGCATCCAGCACGATGCGCAGGTTCGTCTTGGCTAACTATCGCGTCGCCGCGCTGTACCGCTTCACGCGGTTTCCGGACCCGGCGGCGATCCAGGGGCCGCTGGCCGCCCTGTGCTGCGGCCTGGGCGTCAAAGGCACCCTGCTGCTGGCCCCGGAAGGCATCAACGGCACCATCGCCGGCGAGGACACCGCCATTGAGGCGGTGCTGGAGCACATCCGCGCCCTGCCCGGCTGCGCGAACCTGGCGCCCAAGACCGCCTGGGCCGAGCGCATGCCGTTCTACCGGATGAAGGTCCGCCTCAAGAAAGAGATCGTCACCCTGGGCGAGCCCGACCTGGATCCGACCGACGCCGGGACCTATGTCGCGCCCGCCGACTGGAACGCCCTGATCAGCGATCCCGACGTCGTGGTGATCGACACCCGCAACGACTACGAGGTCGCCGTCGGCCAGTTCGAGGGCGCGCTGGACCCGAAGACGGCCAGCTTCTCCGACTTCCCCGCCTGGTTCCGCGACTGGCGCCAGGGGCTGGAGACGCCGCCCAAGAAGATCGCCATGTACTGCACGGGCGGCATCCGCTGCGAGAAATCGACGGCCTTCCTGAAGTCCGAAGGCGTCGAGGACGTCTTCCACCTGCAGGGCGGGATCCTCGACTATCTGGAACAGGTGCCCGAGCCCGAAAGCCTGTGGCGCGGCGAGTGTTTCGTGTTCGACGAGCGCGTCGCGGTCGGCCATGGCCTCTCCCAAGGGACCCACGTCCTGTGCCGCGGCTGCCGCATGCCCGTGAGCCCGGAAAGCCAGACCTCGCCGCTGTATGTCGAGGGTGTCTCCTGCCCAACCTGCCACGATCAGCGCTCGGACGATCAGAAGGCCCGCGCCGCCGAGCGTCACCGCCAGGCCGTGCACTGCGAGACCCTGGGGATCGACCACGTCGGCGCGACTTTACCTGTAAAGCAAGGCTGAACCGTTCGCGGCCGCCCCGCGTTGACCCGGCTCCCCTACCCAGCGAGGAGCCGCCCGATGCATACCAACGAAGACCACATCAAGCTCGTCAACGGCCTGGTCGAGACCACGATCGACAGCGCCGACGGCTATGCCGAGGCCGCCAAGGACGCCGACGCCTCGCGTTATCGCGAGCTGTTCGAACGTCGCGCCCAGGAGCGCCGCTCGGTCGCCTCGGAACTGCAGGACGAGGTCCGCCGCCTGGGCGGCGAGCCCAAGGACGACGGCACCATCCTGGCCGCCGCCCACCGCGTGTTCCTGAACCTGAAGGACTCGATCACCAAGGGCGACGAAGCTGTCGTCACCGAGGTCGAGGCCGGCGAGGACCACATCAAGGCCAAGTACGAAAAGGCCCTGCAGGACACCGATGTCGATCCGCAGACCCGCGCGGCGATCGAAAAGGCCTGGACCTCGGTGAAGTCCGGCCACGACCAGATGCGCGACATCAAGCACATGCTGAAGCACTAGCGGCTTCAAGGGGCGGGGCCGAAAGGTCCCGCCCATTTGCTTCCCGGCGCGTCCCACCGCATATGAAGGCCATGGAAGACGCGCTGCGCATCCTCGACGCCCCTCTTGTCCTTGACGAGAGACAGGTCAACCTGATCGCCAAGGCCCTGGCCGACCCGCGTCGTCGCCAGATCCTCAAGGAGGTCGGCGCGGCCAGCGAGCCCTTTCCTTGCGGCGCGATGGCCCAGCACGTGCCCGTGACCGCCGCCACCCTCTCGCACCACATGAAGGAGCTGGAGACGGCCGGCCTGATCAAGATTTGCCGCCAAGGCAAGTTCGCCTTCCTGGTGCTGCAGCGCGACGTGCTGAACGCCTATCTGGCCCAGCTGGCCGAGATCTAGCCGGGCAGCACCGCCACGCCGGGCGTGTCCGACAGCAAGGGCGGGCAGATCACGTCATTGTCCCATTGGTCACTGCCCTCCCAACGGACGTACCAGAGCGAGCCGTCGTCGCCGTAGCCCTGATGGAAGGTGTAGACCGAGCCGTTGAACGTGACCGCGGCGGGGCTCTCCGACATCCCGCACGGCAAGGTGTAGGTCTTGCGCCAAGTGGTAGGATTGGCGGGATCGCCACGCCAGCAGGACATCTTCCCGTCGCTGCTTCGGCAGAAGAACAGGAAGAGATCGTTGCCGCTCACGGTGACGGAAGGACTTCCCACGATGGCGCCGACGCCCATGCTCGGCAGGACCAGGGTGTCCGCGCCCCAGCTGGTTCCGTCATAGGCCGAGTACCAGATCGACCGGTCGGAATGCTCTGGCCCGCGCGAGTCATAGCCGTTGTGGAACAGATAGAGCTTGCCGCGATAGACTGCGGCGCTGGGGCTGTAGGACATGCCGAGCGGAATCTGGGTGTCGCCCGACCAGCTCGTCCCGTCA
The DNA here is from genome assembly GCF_059415805.1 of Caulobacter sp. GW821-FHT10A06. Taxonomy (NCBI): domain Bacteria; kingdom Pseudomonadati; phylum Pseudomonadota; class Alphaproteobacteria; order Caulobacterales; family Caulobacteraceae; genus Caulobacter; species Caulobacter sp. GW821-FHT10A06. Next base: position 247,977 of record NZ_JBWKNY010000005.1, on the reverse strand, counting down.
TAAGTCATGTGGAACAGCTTGCCGGAATTATCGCCGTCCTGGTGGAAGACCCAGAGCTTGCCGCCATAGACGACGGCGGCCGGGTTGTGCGACAGGCCCGCGCCCAGGGACTCGTCGCCCGACCACTGGCCGTTCGTGCAGGTCGTGTGCAGCAGGACGCCCTGATTGTCCCCCGTGCCTTGGCGAAAGACGTGAACCACGCCGTTGTAGACCGCCACGGCCGGTCCGCCGGTGATGCCGGCGCCGAGCGCCTTGTCGGCCCAGGTCGCGCCGTCCCAGGTCGCGCACCAGAGCCCGCCGTCATTTCCGTAACCTTGGTGCAGGACGTAGAGGGTGTCGGTCATCGCAATGCCTCCCAAGCTTTTCTTCCGAAAGCTTAGGGCCGATCGCAACCGAGCCGCGTAACCACTTCTAGCTACAGCCGGAAGGTTTACGGCACGACTTCGATCGTCTGCACCGCGATCCCCAGCATTCGCGGATCGGTTCCGACGCGGCGGGCGTCGGGAAGCTCGAAGGCGAAGCGGATGGCCTCGCCCGGCTTCACCAGGTCGCCCGGCACAGCGAAGCGATAGTCCTCGAAACCGGCCGGTCCGATCTCCTGGACGCCCAGCCGGCGCCCTTCGGCCAGAAGGGTCACACGCTGGGGCGTGGCGCCGATCGCCTTGATGTCGACGAAGAAGCCGCGCGCGCCCAGGGTCGCCGGCGCATCCAGCTGGAACTCGGCCCTATGGCCCAGTGTCCAGATGCCATTGCCACCCGGATCCAGCACCGACCAGCCCGAGATCAAGGCCGGCGAGCGCGGCGGCTGGTTCAGATGGATCGACAGCAGCGGCGGACGCGCCGCGCCCAGCTCGCCAGGCGCGACCGGGGTCAGGCCCCTGATGCCGGCCAGGTCGCGACCGCAGATCGCTCCACGCGCAAAGCGATAACAGTCGGTGCGCCGGGTCACGGTCTGCAGGAAACCGCCTTGGCGCTTGCCGCCGGACAGCACGATGGTCATGCGGCGATCGCCAGGGACGGCGTCCCGGGTCAGGACCGGATCGACCAGGTCGCAAGCGGCCGCGTCATTGCTGCGCGCAGTGCCGTAGGTATTCAGCGTCCCGCCGGTGCGCACGGCGATCAGGGCCATCTGCCGCATCACCCGCAGGTCGCGGGAGTCGAGGCTGCAGAAGTAGGTCGGACGAAACACCCAGGCGCGGCCGCGAATAGCCTGGCTCTGCGCGAAGGCGGCCGGCATGGCCAGATCGTCGGGCCCGACGAAGGTGGCGCGCACACCCTGGCGTAGCGGGCTGGTGTCGCAGGCCTGAACCAGCAGGGCGACCGCGAGCAGGCCAAGACCGACGGGACGGCGCAGGCGGCTGACCCAGTTGATGGCGATGGCCGTCAGCAGATAGGCCGGCGCCCAGAAGAAGCGGCCATAGCAGCGGAAGCCGGCGATCACCTCCGCCAGTTGGCCGCTAGGCTTGGGCAAGGCGAACAGGCGCCAGGGACCGGCATAGACGATCCAGCCGATAGCCCAGGCGGTCAGCACCAGCATGGCCAGGATCAGCGGCGCCCAGCGGGCCCAGAAGCCGGCCTCGGGACGGCGGCCGACCGCCAGGTCGCGTCCGACCAGCCACAGCATGGTCGCGACCAGGATCAGCACGCCAAAGCCCAGGAACTGGAAGCCCTCGAACGACTGGCCGCCATTCGGGTCCAAGGTGTGAAGATACCAGCCGCCGGTCCAGTACTGACCGGCCAGCAGCGAGGCCTGCGGCCACACCGGGGCCAGGACGTTCATCGAATACAGGCCCAGCGCGTCGGCGCCGCCGGTCGGCCCCGCGCCATCGCCATAGCCCAGCAGCAGGGCCGAGAAGGCCAGGACGGTCAGAACGCCGCTGGCCGCGACGGCGACCCGCGTCCAGGCGTCCGTCCGGCGCTGGGTCAGCTCAGCCAGCAAGGCCGCGCCAAAACAGGCCCCGACCGGGACCAGGTGATAGGCGTGGACGCCCACGGTCAGGGCCGTGAGGGCCGCGAAGCCGACGACCCGCCGCGCCGTGAGCCCGAAGCGCGCCGACGACACCGACAGGCTCAGCGCCAGCAGGATCAGCCAGTGGCCAGAGAGCGCGATGTGGCCGAACTGGCGGGCGATCCAGGTCGGGAACACCACCGCCAGAAGCCCGCCCAGCAGCAGCGCCGGTCGGCTGCTGACGCCCAGCGACCGCAGCAGGGCGACCATCGACCACGCCTGCAGCGGATAGCTGATCAGCAGGAAGACGCCCAAGGGGTTCAGATACAGCCCCAGGCCCGAGGCCTTCAGCAGGATGGCCAGCCAGGGGATGCTGTCGGTGAAGACGATCGAGACCGGCTTGGGCAGCAGGCCCGAGACCATGGTCGGCGGGAAGGTCCAGGGCTGGCGGACGAAGGCCTCATAGGCCGTCGACATGATGGCCATGTCGTTCTTGGGATTGCTCCAGAACTTGGCCGAGGCCAGCGGGATGTCGAACCCGAACATGAAGCCGCACAGCAGGATCGGGACGATCGTCAGCAGCGCCGCGAAAACGATCGGCTCATACCGCAGGGTCTTCGGAAAACGCATGCAGCTCCCCAGTCACGCCGCCCGTGCTTAGCATCGAAGTCGCCAAGGCACAGCCTCAGCGACGAGATTTTCCCCGCGCCCCCAAGGGTTGACCTTGAGGGCGGAAATGGGGCTGGGCGCCTAGTGCGATGGAGCGACGTGCAACCTAACCCTTGGCCAACGCGCTGGCTGTCTTGCCGTCATACTGACCGCCGAAGCTGGTCTTCAGGTGAGCCATGATCGCCCCGACATTGGCGTCGGGATTCTTGGCCCGGAAGTCGTTGATGGCGTCGCGCAGTTCCGCTTCCGACATCTGCTTCGGGCCATACGAGGACAGGATCGCCAGTTCGGTTTCGGCCGCCTTGGCCCGCTCGTCCACCTTCGACGCATCGCCGCCGGCTTCGATCAGGCGCGCGCGTTCGGCCGCGAGGTTTTCCAGCGTCAGCTTCGTGTTCTTCACGAACTTCGCGACGGTCGCGACAACCTTTTCGTCCGTGACCTCCGTCACGCCGCGCTTGAACTCTTCGGTCGTGATCTGCGTCGCTTCGCCGATCAAGGTGGTGAGCACGTCGGCCTTCAGACGGTCGCTCGCCTTGCGCGCCGCGAGTTGGTCAGCCTTGAGCGCGTCGAGCAAAGCCATGTCGTCGTCCTTTCAATTCACTCTGTTTGGGGACAGAGCCATCCCGTTTCCAGGCCACTTCTAGCCTGCATCGACGGGCATGCAAAAATTCTCGTCTCCCCGCTCATTGAATCACTTCGATACATATCTAAATGTCGAAGCGTTCGCCGATAAACGGCGTCCGGAGAGAGACAATGAGCAAGCTTACTGGCAAGACCGCCGTCGTGACCGGCGCCTCGAAAGGTATCGGCGCCGCGATCGCCAAGGCCCTGGCCGCCGAAGGCGTGGCCGTGGCGGTCAACTACGCCTCCAGCCGCGAGGGCGCCGACAAGGTGGTCGCCGAGATCACCGCCGCTGGCGGCAAGGCCATCGCCGTCAAGGGCGACGTCGCCAGGGCCGCCGACGTCACCGCCCTGTTCGACGCGACCGTGAAGGCCTTCGGCGGCGTCGATATCCTGGTCAACAACGCCGGCGTCTACGAGTTCGCCGCGCTGGAAGACATCAACGAAGAGCACTTCCACCGCCAGTTCAACATCAACGTCCTGGGCCTGCTGCTGGCCACCCAGGAAGCGGCCAAGCGCTTTAGCGCCGACGGCGGCAGCGTGATCAACATCAGCTCGGCGGCCACCACGGTCGATATCCCGACCGCCTCGGTCTACACCGGCACCAAGGCCGCCGTGGACTCGATCACCCGCGTGCTGGCCAAGGAGCTGGGTTCGCGCAAGATCCGCGTCAACGCCATCTCGCCCGGCGCGGTCGAGACCGAGGGCACCCACACCATGGGCATCATCGGCAGCGAGCTGGAGACCCAGATGGTCGCCCAGACCCCGCTGGGCCGCATGGGTCAACCGTCGGACATCGCGCCGGTGGCGACCTTCCTGGCCTCGCCCGACAGCTTCTGGATCACCGGCGAGATCATCGCCGTGGCCGGCGGCAACCGCTAAGCCATATGGTAGTGCCGCGCCAGGCGCTGCAGGGCGAGTTTCAGGACCGTCTTGCCCGCCCGGCGCGGCAGCTTCAGCGATTGCTCGGCCTGTTCCAGGGCCGAGCCCATCAGGCAGACCCGCTCCAGGATCTCGCGCAGGCCCGGCCCCACGGCCGCCAGCGCCTTGGCGATCCGCTCGCGGGCGGCGTGGTCGCGTTCGGCGGGCGCGAGACCGGGGCGACCGCCGGAGACGCGGGGCGTCAGGTCCCAGCGCATGGTCGTGCGCCCTTGCGTCCCCAGGCTCTCGAACTCCTCACGCAGGCGCTCGCCGGCGGCGGCCTCGACCGGCGACAGCCAGGGCCGCCCCGCCCCGTCGCGGCGGCGCGCCAGCCAGGCGATCGGCGACTCCCCGAGATTGCGGCGCGCCTTGCCTTCGACGGTTTCGACCACCGCCTCGATCACGCCAGGACGGCCGGGCGGAAGCACGACAGGCTCGGGCCGCGTGGTCATCACCCAGCCGCCTTGTGGCCGGACTTTCAGGGTCGCCTCACGCGCCAAGACCTGGAAGGCGGCCTCGTCCAGCACCAGCATCACGCTGCGCCGGCGGCTGGCGCCCAGGCGCACGCCATAACCCACGCCTTGCGCCTCGATCACCGCGCCGGGACGGGCCAGCAATCGCATGGCGCGCTCGGCCAGGCGGCGGGCCTCCAGCTCCGCCTCGAAGATCGCGTCGACGCTCATCACGGCATCCCCTGGGCATGGGCCGGAGCCTGGCGCAGGCAGGCCTCCAGCTCGGCCAGGCGGCGATCGAAGGCGGCGTCCTCGCGCAGGTCCTCGATCTTGCGGCAGGCGTGGCCGCAGGTCGTCCGGTCGCGGCCAAACGCGAAGGCCACGCGCGCCAGCGGCCAGTGGAAGGTGATGTGGGTCAGGTAGATGGCCAGCTGCCGCGCGCGGACGGCGGCGTGCGAGGCCCGCTTGGGCGTCGAGATCTCGGCCGCCGGCACGCCGGTAGCCAGGGAAACGAGATGGGTGACGAAGCCGACCGTCAGGCGGTCGCGACGGGGGTCGGGCGTGATCGCCCAGATGTCCTCAAGGGCTTGAACCAGCATGGCGTCCTCTCCTCCCAGCCGCGAGCGCGGCGGACGGATACGACTATAGGTTTATTTTCCCATAGAGAGGAAGATATTCCTATTGCACTCAAGCTTCACGGGACCAAGGTGTTGATTTTATTGAATGCGGACTCGCCAATTCCCGTCGCGGGACGAGCATTCGCGTCGCTAAGGCTCGCAACCGGGATGCGTTCGAGAATCGCCCACATCGCGTCCAGCCAGGCCTTGTCGCGAGCGCCGACCGCGCGCAGGTCGCGGCACATCTGGATCGACGCCTCGCGACCTGCGAGAGGGCCGAGGGCCAGGATGTCGGGCGGGCAAGCATCGCGCACCGCCTGGACGATCTCCGCCGCGGGCTCAGGGCCCTCGGCCAGCCAGCGCTCCGACTGAACAAAGCCACCACCGGCCAGCAGGCGCATCATGTGGTTGGGCCGCGCCTCCAGCCTGATCTGGCCCGATGGGTTCACCGCCAGGAACGGGAACAGCGGCGCCAGGAAGGGCAACGCCGTATTGGCGTAAAGGCGCACGTTCCAATAGGGCTCGGCGATGCGGACGAAGTCCTCGACGGTCTGCACCAGGGTCAGGCCAGACGCCGCCAGCGGCAGGATCTCGACCTTCGGCTTATTGGGATCGACGGAGTCGTTGGCGACGTCGACATAGAGGTCGCCCAGCACCATCGCGTTCTGGAAATAGCGCTCGCGCAGAATGCCCCAGACCTGCCGCCCTTCCCCACCGCCCAGCAGGAACGACCTTATCGCCTGCTCGCCCGCGGACCGGGGCGCCTGCTGCATCCGCAGACGCAGCCGCGTCATCACATCCAGGGTGATCTCCAGGCAGTAGCCGTACGGATAAGGCTTGCCGTAGAGCGGCGCGTCAGTCGCCAGCGCCGCATCCGTTTCCATCCGGAGCTCCAGCAGCAGGGCTTCGAGCGCCGAGGTCGCGGGCGTCAGGAAGCGCGCGGCCAGATCCGCCTGGAGCGGGCTCGGCTCAAGCGCGTCTGGCAATGCGATCATCAGGACGCTCGGGCGACGTTCAGCGCCACGTCGTGCGGCAGGATCGCGCCCCGATGCGAGACCACCAGCGCCGCCAGGGCATGGGCTCGCGCGACGGCCTCCGGAATGGAAAGGCCCGCCAGTCGCGAGGACAGATAGGCGGCGTTGAAGCTGTCCCCTGCTCCCGTGGTGTCCACGGCCTTCACGCGACCGGGCGCCGGCGTGGCCGTGCGGCCGTCGGGGCGATGGACGTTGACGCAATGGCTCTCATCGCGAGCCACCACCTCGGCGCCCGCCGCGGCCCATTCGACCGCCAGGTCCTCGGCCTCGCGGTCGTAGAGCGGACGGCTGTCCTCGCTGCTCAGCGAGACGTAGCGGCACGAGGGCACGACGCCGTCCAAGGCTTCGCGCGCGGCCTCGGCGCTGCTCCACAGGGCGGGCCGATAATTGAAGTCCAAGGCCACCGCCACGCCGCGCGAATGGACATAGGCCAACAGGTCCTTCAGGCGCGCCCGGCCGATGTCGCCGATCACCGCCAGGGTCACGCCCGAGAGGTAGACCAGGTCGCTGGCCTTGGCCGCCTCGATCAGCTGGTCGGCGGTGTGGGCCGAGAACAGGTCGCGGATCGGCGCCCGCTCGCGCCAGTAGTGGAACTTGCGCTCGCCGTGCTCGTCCAGGACGATGGCGTACAGGCCCGGCAGGCGGTTCTCGACCTGGCGGACCAGGCGGGTGTCCATGGCCTCGCGGCGCATCGTCGACAGCACGCCCTCGCTGAAAGGATCCCCCTGCCCTAGCGCCGTGCAGTAGGCGACCTCGTCGCCCAGGCGGGCCATGTAGATCGCCGTGTTAAAGGTGTCGCCGGCATAACCCATCCGGTACAGCGGCGCGCCGCCATCGGATGCCTCAGGCGACAGCTCGACCATGCATTCGCCGAGGACGGTGATCTTGGCCATGTCAGCCCTTCTTCTTGTTGTTCTGCCCAGACTTGGCTTGATCGTTGATCCAGGCGTCGACGCGGGTCTCCAGCACCGACAGCGGCAAGGAGCCGTGCAGGAGCACCGCATCGTGGAAGCCGCGTTCGTCGAAGCGGTCGCCCAGCTTCTTCTCGGCCTTCTGGCGCAGCTCCAAGAGCTTCAGCTCGCCGATCTTGTAGGCCAGGGCCTGCCCCGGCCAGGAGACATACCGCTTCAGCTCGACCTCGATGTTGACCGGCGACAGGGCGGTGTTGTCGGTGAAGCAGGCGCGGGCCTGGTCCAGGGTCCAGCCCTTCCAGTGCATGCCGGTGTCGGCCACCAGGCGGCAGGCGCGCCACATCTCGTAGGACAGCCGGCCGAACAGCTCATAGGGATCGCGATAGATCCCCATCTCCTCGCCCAGCCACTCCGAATAGAGCCCCCAGCCCTCGCCATAGGCGGTGAAGTAGAGGTTGCGACGGAACTCCGGCACGCCGACCTGCTCCTGGGCCAGCGAGGTCTGGATGTGGTGACCGGGCGCGCCCTCGTGCAGCACCAGGGCCGGCAGTTCGTACAGCGGCCGCTGGTCCAGCTCGGAGGTGTTGATCATCAGCCCGCCGGCCCGGCCGACCTTGGGATCGCCGCCGAAATAGCGGCCGGTGGTGTAGCCCTTCTCGATGCTGGCCGGCACCGGCCGCACGCCATAGGTCAGGCGCGGCAGGACGCCGAAATGGGCCGGCAGCTGGTCGTCGGCCCGCTTGGCGATCTCGCTGGACTTCTCCAGCAGCTGCTGGCGGCTGGTCGCATAGAAACGCGGGTCCTTGCGCAGCATGGCGATGAAGGCGGTCAGGTCGCCCTGGAAGCCGGCGGCCTGCATGGCCTGCTGCATGCGAGCGCGGATGCGGGCCACCTCGGCCTGGCCGATGTCGTGGATCTGGTCCGGCGTCAGGTCGGTGGTCGTGTGCCGGCGGGCCAGGAAGGCGTAGTAGCGCTTGCCGTCCGGCAGGTCCGAGGCAGCCAGGCTTTTGGCGGCGTGCGGGACGTACTCGTCGGTCATGAACTGGACGAAGCTGGCGCGAGCCGGTGCGACCTTGTCGGTGACCGCCTTTTCGCCCTCGGCGATCAGGGCGGCGCGCTCGGGGATGCTGTCGGGCAGCGCCCGCAGCGGGGCCAGCAGGGGATCCTCGGCCAGGGGCGTGGTGGCCGCGCGCTGGGCGCGCTCCAGCACCGCCTGAGCGGTCGGGACGGCCTGGACGAAGCCGCTGGCGACGCCGCGCCGAGCATTGTCGATATTGGTCGCGTACCAGCCGGGCATGCCGTTCAGCAGCGCGATCCAGCGGCGCGCCTCATCGGCGCCGCGCAGGGTCGTGCCACTGGCGCGATACAGCATCATCACGTCGAAGCCGCCGTCGCTGCTGAACGGCATGCGCGCCTCGTCGAAGCCCGCCGCCTCGATCCGGTCGCGCAGGCTGAACAGCAGCAGGTCACGCGTCAGGCGCTCGTCCTCGACCAAGCCCTTGTCGCCCATGGCCTTCAGGTCGCCCTGGATCTGCTTGAGCTTGGCGGTGCGATCGGCGTCGGCGGCCGGCGAGACGTCGGGCAGCTTCCAGCGCGCATCGGCCGAACCGCCGGAATCGGGGTCCTCGCCGGGATCGCCCAGGGCCTCGTAGCGGATGACCAGCTTGGTCAGGTTGACGGATGCAGGTCCGGCCCAGGCGGCCGAGACCGTCAGCGCGGCCAGGCAGACGCCAGCCAAGCATGAGGCGATGCGAGTCATGCGGTTCAGCTTAGGCCAAGCGGACGCGCAGGAACACGCGAATCGCCGACCCGATCAGGGCCGTTGCGTTCGTCTAAATGTTCGGAAGATTTCGAGAATGGAGCGGGCGAAGAGATTCGAACTCTCGACCCCAACCTTGGCAAGGTTGTGCTCTACCACTGAGCTACGCCCGCATCGGAGGGGCTCGGAAGAGCGCCCCGCGACGAGGAGGCGGCTTATGGCAGAGGGCTTCGCGCTTGGCAAGCGCCCTTTGAGGGGTTGCGAAGCAGGTTTTTTCGGCGGCTAGATTCCGCCACGTTTTCCGGGGGCGGAGTCTCAAGCGTTGCGTCTGTTTGTGTTCGGTCTGGGTTATGTTGGCGCGGCGTTTTCGCGCGCCTTAAGAGCCCGCGGTTGGGAAATCGCCGCCACGGCGCGGGACGAGGATCAGGCCGACCGGCTGCGCGCCCAGGGAATCACGCCCGCCGATCCGGACGACCGCGACGCCATGGCCATCGCCCTCACGGGGGTAAACGCCATCCTGGTCACCGCCCCGCCCGGCCCCGACGGCTGCCCCGCTCTCGAGGCGATCATCCCCGCCCTCGCCCAGGCTCAGGCCTTCCCCGACTGGATCGGCTATCTGTCGACCACGGGCGTCTATGGCGACTTCGAAGGCCGCTGGGTGTTCGAGACTTCCCCCCTCAAGGCGCAATCGGTCGAGGGCGCCCGCCGCGTGGGAGCCGAGCGCGACTGGCGTCAGGTCGGACGCGGCATGGGGCTGACGGTCACCACCTTCCGCCTGCCCGGCATCTACGGCCCCGGCCGCAGCGCCCTGGACCGCCTGCGGGCCGGCGAGGGCCGCCGCATCGTCAAGCCGGGCCAGGTGTTCAGCCGCATCCATTTGGACGACATCGTCACGGGCCTCCTGGCCTCGCTGGAGCGCCCCCGCGCCGGCGGGATCTACAATCTGGTCGACGACGCCCCGGCTCCGCCCCAGGACGTCATGGAACACGCCGCCCACCTGCTGGGCGTCCCGGTCCCGCCAGACCTGCCCTTCAACGAACTGGGCATGTCGCCAGCCACCCGGCGGTTCTACGCCGAGAACAAGCGTGTCTCGAACGCCCGCGCCAAGGCTGAGCTGGGCTGGCGGCCGGCCTATGCGACGTACCGCGAGGGGCTGGCGGGGATTCTGAAGGCGGGCGGCTAAATCCTACTCGTCGTCGATCGCCGGCGCCCTCGGCGTGATCCCCACCGCGTCCAGCCCCGCCGCATTGCGCAGTCGCGCGGCCCGCGCCAGGCGACGGCTGACGAGGTCGCCCTCCTCCGGTTCGGCTAGGCCCTTGGCTTCCGCGACCGCCGCGACCAGGCGCTCCAAGTCCTGCGGACGCGAAAGCCGGTGGTCGCCGTCCTTGATCAGGCTGAAGACGACATTGTCGGACTTCAGGGCGTTGGCCAGTTCTAGCGCGTGGGTCCACGGCACGTCTGGATCATCGCCGCCTTGCAGCACGCGCACCGGGACGTCGATCGGCACCGGCCCTGGCAGGATCGACCACCGCGCCCCGTCTTCCAGCAGCTCGCGCGTGATAGCGTAGCCGCCGTCGTCATAGTCCGACGGCCGGATCCAGAAGCCGTCCTTGGCGATGGCCGCCTTGGCCTCGGGCGAGAGGTCCGGCTCCATCAGCTTCTCGGTGAAGTCTGGCGCCGGCGCGATCAGCACCATGGCCTTGACGCGGTCGGGCCGGGCGATCGCCGCCAGGCACGACAGCCAGCCGCCCATGGACGAGCCAACCAGCACCAGCGGCCCGGTCGTGAGTTCGTCGATCACCGCCAGGGCGTCCTCACGCCAGCGGCTGATGGTTCCGTCCTTGAACTGACCATCCGACTCGCCGTGGCCGAAATAATCGAAGCGGATGTAACTGCCGCCCGTCGCCTTGGCCTGCTCGGCCAGCACCTCGGCCTTGGTCCCCGTCATGTCCGAATGGAAACCACCCAGCCACACGACCGTTGGTCCCTCGCCCTCCACGCGACGAAAGGCGATCTTCGAGCCGTCTTTGCTCGCGAGAGCACCTTGGGATTCGGTCATGGCGTCGCCTCGATCCTTTCGCTAACTAAAATCCGCTCGTTTTCGCCGAGAGTCGCGTGCCCGACCTACCCGCCGATTTCACCTTGCTGCAAGTCACGCCGGAGCTTGAAACCGGTGGGGCGGAGCAAACGACGATTGATGTCGCCCATGCGGTAGTAGCGCAAGGCGGCAAGGCCTTGGTCGCGACCAAGGGCGGGCGCATGGCCGCGCGCCTGGAGGCCGACGGCGGTCGCCTGGCCCAGATGCCGGCCCAGTCCAAGAACCCGCTGGTGATGCTGGGCAACGCCGCCCGCCTGATCGACCTGATCCGGCGCGAGAAGGTGTCGCTGGTCCACGCCCGCTCGCGCGCCCCGGCCTTCAGCGCCCTGTGGGCTGCGCATGCGACCAAGGTCCCGTTCGTGGCCACCTATCACGGGGTCTATAACGCCAAGTCGGACCTGAAGCGCTGGTACAACGCGGTTATGACCAAGGGTGACCTGGTCATCGCCAATTCCGAATACACCCGCCAGCACGTGATCCGAGAACACGGCATCGCGCCGGAGAAGGTCGTGGCCATCCCGCGCGGCGTCGACCTCTCGCGCTTCGAGCCCGGCATCGTACCGGCCACGCGGATCGAGGCCCTGCGCAAGGCCTGGGGCGTCGCGCCCGACGAGCGCCGGCTGAAAGTGCTGCTAGCCGGCCGCCTGACCCGCTGGAAGGGCCAGGGCCTGATGATCGAGGCCATGAAGATCCTCAAGGATCGCGGCGAGAACCGCATCCTGCTGCTGCTGGCCGGTGACGACCAGGGTCGCAAGGGCTATCGCGCCGAGCTGGAAGCGGCCATCGCCGCCGCCGGCCTGGAGGACGCGGTCAAGCTGGTCGGCCACTGCGACGACATGCCGGCCGCCTATCTGCTGTGCGACCTGGCCATCGCCCCGTCGCTGGAGCCGGAAGCCTTCGGCCGCACCGCCGTCGAGCCGCAGGTGATGGGCCGCCCCGTGCTGGCCTCCGATCACGGCGCTACGCGCGAGACTGTCGCGCCGGCTGAGACCGGCTGGCTAGTGCCCCCGGGCGACGCCCAGGCCTGGGCCGACGCCCTGTTGCACGCCTGCGAAGTCGGGGCCGCCGGCCGCCAGACCATGGGCCTGGCCGCAAGAACACGTGCGCGGCGGTTGTATTCAGTGGACGCTATGTGCGAAGCGACCCTCAAGGTCTATGCCCATATCCTCGGGGCACGCGTATTGGGTTTGGAGCGTTCGGCTTGAGCAAGGAGATCAAGAAGGTCCTGGTGATCAAGCTGGGCGCTTTGGGCGACTTCGTCCTGGCGCTCGCCGCGATGAAGAAGATCCGCGAGGCGCATCCCAAGGCCAAGATCACCTTGCTGACCACCGCCCCCTTCGAGGGCCTGGCCAAGCTCAGCCCCTATTTCAACACCGTCGAGACCGACGGCCGCCCCGGCGACGTGGGCGAGACGCTGGCCATGATCGGCCGCATCCGCAAGGCGCGCTACGACCGGGTCTACGACCTGCAGACCAACAGCCGCACCAACTGGTACTTCCAGCTGCTGCGCCCCTTCCCGCCGCAATGGAACGGCATCGCCGTCGGCGCCCAGCTGCCGCAGAAGGGCAAGGCCCGCCTGCGCATGCACACCCTGGAGCGCCAGGCCGACCAGTTGCGCGCCGCCGGGATCTGGCCCGACGCCCCGATCGAGCCGGGCAGCGCCCCGCCGCCGGACCTGTCGTGGATCCTGCGCAAGCACAAGGAACCGCGCCCCGTCGCCGGCGCCGCCACGCCCAAGCCCTACGTCCTGTTCGTGCCCGGCGGCTCGGCCCACCGGCCCGAGAAGCGCTGGCCCGTCGAGTACTACGCCCAGCTGGGCTCGCTGCTGAAGGCGCGAGGCCTGGACATCGTGATCATCGGCGGCCCGCAGGAAAGCGCCATGGCCCGCCACATCCAGAAGGCCGTCGGCGGCGCCCGCGACCTGACCGGCCGCACCGACTTCGCCCAGTTGGCGGTTCTGGGCGCCAAGGCGGCCCTGGCCGTCGGCAACGACACTGGCCCGACGCACCTGCTGGCCGCCGCCGGCGCGCCGACCATCGTGCTGTTCTCGGACGCCTCGGACCCCGACCTGTGCGGCCCGCGCGGCCACGTGGCGGTGATCCGCTCGCCGGACCTGCAGGCCCTGCCCGTCAGCACGGTGGCCAGCGCGGCAATGGCGCTGCTGCCGCACTAGGCAGCGCGGGGTTTAGTACCCCGCGTACCGACCCGGCTTGTGGTTGGCGATGATCACCGCGCTGAGCGCCACGGCGCTGGCGATGGACAGCAAAAGCTTGTCGAAGCTGATCGTGAAGAAGGCCGCGGCGATGACCAGGCAGTCGGCGGTCATCTGCACCTTGCCGGCGCTGACGCCGCGCCGTTCCTGCAGCCATAGGGCCAGCACGCCCGTGCCGCCGACGCTGGAGCGGTGACGCGCCAAGGCCAGAATGCCCATGCCGATGATGGTGCCGCCGAACACGGCCGAGAAGATCGGGTCCACCCGTTCGACCCTCAGCCAGTACGGCATGCCAAAGGCCAGGCCCGCCAGCAGCAGGTTGGTCGCCAGGGTCTTGAAGGTGAAGGTCCAGCCCAGGGTCCGCTGGGCCAGGACGTAGAACGGCAGGTTCAGCAGGAAGAACACCGTGCCGACCTGCCAATTGGTCAGATACGAGATGATCAGCGCCACCCCGGCCACCCCGCCGGTGACCAGGCCCGCGGCCTTCAGCAGGGTCAGGCCCACGGCGATGAAACTGGAGCCGATCAGGAGGGCGTGGACGTCCTCCAGGGCGGTATGGCGATGCTGAGTCATGAAGGTCGGAACAAGCGTCTTGGTCAGGAGAAAACTCGTCCCTGTCCCGCCGTTTCCGCCCTATTGGCCGCTAGACCAGAAAAAACTGGACCTGCGCGGCGTCTCTTTGTCCGCCGTCGCTTGATAGAGCGCGGCCGGCGCGTCATATATCACTTTCTCGCGGCGCGCCCAGCGCGGCGCGCACGCGTTCAACTCTACCTTCATCAACTGCCCCGGAGCCGCCCCTATTCGCCGTCCTATGCAAACGCCGCCCGTTAAAGACGGACCGCGTATCAACGAAGACATCCGCGTCCCGCGCGTCCTGCTGATCGACCAACACGGCGAAAAGCAAGGCGAGATGCCGACCGCGTCCGCTATGGAAGCGGCCGAGGAAGCCGGCCTGGACCTGGTGGAAATCGTTCCGAACGCCAATCCGCCCGTCTGCAAGATCCTGGACTATGGCAAGTTCAAGTTCCAGGAGCAGAAGAAGAAGAACGAGGCGCGCAAGCGGCAGAAGGTCGTCGAGCTCAAGGAAATCAAGCTCCGCCCGAACATCGACATCCACGACTATGAAGTGAAGGCGAAAGCCATGACTCGCTTCTTCGAGGAAGGCGACAAGGTCAAGGTGACCCTGCGCTTCCGCGGTCGTGAAATGGCGCACCCGGAACTGGGCATGAAGCTGCTGCTCAAGGTCAAGGCCGACTTCGACGAAGTCGCCAAGGTCGAATACGAGCCGCGCATGGAAGGCCGTCAGATGATCATGATCCTGGCTCCGCGCTAAGATCGATCACTGGGTAGACACAACAAACGCCCCGGCCCTGCGCCGGGGCGTTTTGTTTTGCGCCCTTTCGTTTTCGGGCGCCTCGACACAATAGCACCCTCTGGTAGAGTTTCGCCGAGTTGGGGGAGCTACCACGTGTTCAAGTCCATCCTGGCCGCCGGGGCGGCCTGCTGCATCCTGCTGTCGGCCTCGGCCCAGGCCGCCGACGCGCCGGCCGCCAAGCCGAACCTGGCCATCTACGGCCAGCTGCCCAACATCGAAGAGGTCGAGATCTCGCCCGACGGCAGCAAGCTGGCGGTGATCCTGACCAATGGCGAGCAGCGCTACCTGATGATCCGCCAGGTCGGCGGCGGCGTGCTGGCCGGCATCAACGCCGGCCCGACCAAGCTGCGCGGCGTCACCTGGGCCGGCGAGGACCACCTGCTGCTGATCACGTCCCAGACCGCCGACGTCATGGGCCTGTCGGGTCCGGCGCGCGAGTACTACATGGCCTCCAGCTTCAACTGGAAGACCAAGAAACAGACGCTCCTGCTGCGCAGCCAGGAGGCGGCCATGAACGTCATCATCGGCGCGCCGATGGTGCGCTCGATCGACAATGAACCGGTGGTGTTCCTGGAAGGCGTCCACTTCATCGCCAACCAGGGCGTGGACATGCTGTACCGGGTGAACCTGCGCAGCAACACGACCCGGATGATGGACTACGGCGTGCGCCTCGATACCGACGGCTGGCTGGTCGACGTCAAGGGCGATCCGGTCGCCACCACGCTCTACGACACCAAGCGCGGCCACTGGTCGCTGCGGATGAAGCTGGAAGGCGGCTGGAGAACCGTCGACGAGGCCGACACCCCGATGGGCTCGTACGGCATCGCGGGCTTTGGCCGCGACGGCAAGTCGGTGCTGGTCTGGCGCACCGACGACAAGAACAAGTCGTTCCTGCGTGAATATACGGGCGACAAGCATGCCGACCTGCCCAACGACCTGGAGCTCAGCGGCCTGATCCGTGATCCGGCGACCCTGGCCCTGCTGGGCGGGGTCACGCTGAAGGGCGACGACCTGACCTACACCTTCTTCGACGAGGGCAGCCAGAAGGCCTGGAACGCGGTGATCAAGGCGTTCAAGGGCGACCGGGTGCACCTGTCCTCGTGGTCCAACGACCGCAAGCGCGTCGTGGTGCTGGTCGACTCTCCCGAGAACGGCCAAGCCTACGCCCTGGTCGACCTCACCACCAAGCAGGCCTCGTGGCTGGGCGACGTCTATCAAGGCGTCACGCCCGAGACGGTCTCTCCCGTTCGTTCGATCAAGTACAAGGCCGCCGACGGCCTGGAGATCACCGGCTACCTGACCCTGCCCAAGGGTCGTGATCCGAAGAACCTGCCGCTGATCGTGCTGCCGCACGGCGGTCCGGAAGGCCGCGACGAACCGGGCTTCGACTGGTGGAGCCAAGCCATGGCCTCGCGCGGCTACGCCGTGCTGCAGCCCAACTTCCGCGGTTCGGAGGGCTTCGGCTGGGACTTCGTCAAGGCCGGCTTTGGCGAGTGGGGCAAGAAGATGCAGACCGATCTGTCGGACGGCGTCCGCGACCTGGCCAAGCAGGGGATCGTCGATCCCAAGCGCGTCTGCATCGTCGGCGCCAGCTATGGCGGCTACGCGGCCCTGGCCGGCGCGACCTTGGATCGCGGCGTCTATCGCTGCGCCGTCTCGGTGGCCGGCCCGTCGGACCTGAAGAAGATGATGCTGACCACCCGCGCCGAAGCCAATGGCGGCGCCTCGGCCTCGCAGCGCTACTGGCTGCGCTTTCTGGGCGCGGACGGCATCAAGGATCCCGACCTGGCGACCATCTCGCCGGCCAAGCTGGCCGACAAGGTCGAGGCCCCGATCCTGCTGATCCACGGCAAGGACGACACCGTCGTGCGCTACGACCAGAGCCAGGCCATGGCCGACGCCCTGAAGAAGGCCGGTAAGCCCGTCAACTTCATCACCCTGGACGGCGAGGACCACTGGCTGTCGCGCGGCGCCACGCGGCTGAAGATGCTGAGCGAAACCGTCGCCTTCGTCGAAAAGCACAACCCGCCGGACTGACAAGCCCAAGGTTCAGGCGTAAACCGCGCGTCCTGATGTCTGAACAGTCTCACAGCGCCCGCGCCCTGGTCGTCCTGCTCCTGGTGGTCTTCATCAACCTGGTGGGCTTTGGCGTGGTCATTCCGCTGCTGCCGTTCTACGCCAAGTCGATGAATGCCGCCCCGTGGCAGGTGACGACCATGTTCGCCGCCTACAGCCTGGGCCAGTTCTTCGGCGAGCCGTTCTGGGGCCGGCTGTCGGACCGGATCGGCCGGCGACCAGTGCTGATCGTCACCATCATCGCCAACACCCTGGCCTATATCGCCCTGGCCTTCGCCCCGAACATCTGGATCGCCATGGCCGTGCGCCTGGTCGGCGGCTTTGGCAGCGGCAACATCTCGACGATCCAGGGCTACATGGCCGACGTCACCCCGCCCGAAAAGCGCGCCGGGCGCATGGGCCTCTTGGGCGCGGCGTTCGGGGCCGGCTTCGTGATCGGCCCGGCGCTGGTGATGGTCATCCATCCCGGCGCGGGCCACCTGGGCTACCAGCTGCCGCTGTTCCTGGCCGCCGCCATGGCGGGCACGGCGGCCCTGGGCGTGGTATTGTTCGTCGCCGAAAGCCGCGCGCCGTCCGCGCCAGGCGCGGTGCAGCCCAACCGCCGCGAAGCCCTGGCCGCGGCGGCCGCCCATCCGATTCTGTCGCGCGTGCTGCTGGTCACCCTGATCTCGACCGGCGCCTTCGCGGGGATGGAGGCGGTGTTTGGCCTCTATGCCGATGTCCGGTTCAGCTGGGGCCCCAGCCAGGTGGCCGCCTGTTTCGCGATCATCGGCGTCATCGCCTCGCTGGGCCAGGGCCTGCTGACCGGACGTCTGGCCCGCCGGTTCGGTGAAGGCCGCGTGCTGACCACGGGCCTGTCGATCATCGCCCTGACCCTGTTGATCACACCGTTCATCCCCAGCCCGCCCGTGGCCGTTGTGGCCGTGGCCTGCACCGCCTTTGGCCAGTCCCTGGTCTTCCCGTGCGTGGCGGCTCTGATCTCGCGCGCCAGCCCGCCGGACCGCCAGGGGCAGATGCTGGGCCTGAACATGGCCGCGGGCTCGTTGGCCCGGATCGGCGGCCCGCTGCTGGCCGGCCCGCTGTTTGGCCTCAACATCGGCGGCCCCTACTGGTTTGGCGCGGCCCTGATGGTCCCGGCCATCGGATTCGCCCTCGTGATCGTCCAACGCACCAAGGCCGCGGCCTAAGTGCTTGCCAGGACCGTGTCTTTCCTGTAGCAACGCCGCCTTTCCGGAACCGCCTGGCCACTAGGCATGCCATGGCGGTTCGTCTTGCTATCCCAGAGGACGGGGCGAAAGCTCCGACGCGAAATGCCGAAGTTGAAGACCAAATCGGGCGCTAAGAAGCGCTTCAAGATCACGGCCACGGGTAAGCTGAAAGCCGGCGTCGCCGGCAAGCGCCACCGTCTGATCGGCCACAACGGCAAGTACATCCGCCAAAACCGCGGAACGAAGGTGATGAGCGAGGCTGACGCCAAGACCATCCGTTCGTACCTGCCCTACGGCCTTTAAGAGGAGCGCTGACACATGGCTCGCGTTAAACGTGGCGTCGTTGCTCACGCCAAGCACAAGAAGGTTCTTGAACAGGCGAAAGGCTTCTACGGCCGCCGCAAGAACACCATCCGCACCGCCAAGGCCGCCGTCGATAAGGCTGGTCAATACGCGTACCGTGACCGCAAGGTGCGCAAGCGCGCCTTCCGTTCGCTGTGGATCCAACGCATCAACGCCGGTGCTCGCCTCGAAGGCTTCACCTACTCGCAGTTTATCCACGGCCTGGACGTGGCGGGTGTGGTGATCGACCGTAAGGTCCTCGCCGACATCGCGGGCAACGACCCGGCTGCGTTCAAGGCTATTGCTGACAAGGTCCGCACCGCCCTGGCCGCCTAAGGTCTTTTTCGGGTCCGTCCCGATTGCGATCTAGAAAAGCCCTCCGGTGCGAACCGGAGGGCTTTTTGCTGCGCGTTTCCTTGGCGCGGCGGGACGCTTACCGGTTCCAACCGTTCCCAAAACCGCCTAGACGGATGCCCGTCATGACCGATCTCAACACTCTCGAATCCGACGTCCTGGCCCAGGTGGCCGGCGCTGCGGACCTCCAAGCGCTCGACGCCGTCCGCGTGGCCGCCGTCGGCAAGACCGGCTCGATCTCGGGCCTGCTCAAGACCCTGGGCGCGATGAGCCCCGAGGAGCGCAAAGACCGCGGCGCGGCCATCAACGCGCTCCGCGACAAGGTCACCACCGCCATCGCCGAGAAGAAGGCCGGCCTGGAGGCCGCCGAGCTCGACGCGCGCCTGGCCAGCGAGACGCTGGACCTGTCCCTGCCCGCTCCGCACCGTCGCAAGGGCAGCGTTCACCCGACCATGCAGACCATGGACGAGATGATCGCCATCTTCGCCGAGATGGGCTTTGCCGTCGCCGAAGGTCCGGACATCGAGGACGACTTCCACAACTTCACGGCCCTGAACTTCCCCGAGAAGCATCCGGCCCGCGAAATGCACGACACCTTCTTCTTCAACACGAAGGAGAGCGGCGAACGCATGCTGTTGCGCACGCACACCAGCCCCGTGCAGGTGCGGACCATGGTCAGCCAGAAGCCGCCGATCCGTATCATCGCGCCGGGCCGCACCTATCGCGTGGACAACGACGCCACCCACACCCCGGTGTTCCACCAGGTCGAGGGCTTGGTGATCGACAAGGGCATCCACATGGGCCACCTGAAGTGGACCCTGGAAACCTTCCTGGCCCGGTTCTTCGAGACCGACGCGGTCACCACCCAGTTCCGCCCGCACCACTTCCCGTTCACCGAGCCGTCGGCCGAGATGGACGTGCAGTGCGACCGCTCGGGCGGCGAGATCAAGATCGGCCAAGGCACCTCGTGGCTCGAGATCCTGGGCTGCGGCATGGTTCACCCGAACGTGCTGCGCGCCTGCGGCATCGATCCCGACGAGTACCAGGGCTTCGCCTTCGGCATGGGCGTCGATCGCCTGGGCATGCTGAAATACGGCATGCCGGACCTGCGCGACATGTGGTCGTCGGACGTCCGCTGGCTGTCGCACTACGGCTTCAGCGCCTTCGCCGCGCCGAACGCCGCCTCGGGCCTGAGCTGAGACCAGAACGATGAAATTCACCCTCTCCTGGCTCAAGGATCACCTTGAGACCACCGCCACCGTCCCCGAGATCGTCGCGGCCATGACCATGGCCGGGCTCGAGGTCGAGCACGTCATCGATCCGGCGACCAAACTGGCCCCGTTCACGGTCTGCAAGATCGTCGAGGCCGCCCGCCACCCCAATGCCGACCGTCTCCAGGTCTGCCAGGTCGACACCGTCGACGGCCGCAAGGAGATCGTCTGCGGCGCGCCGAACGCCCGTCCGGGCCTGACCACCATCTACGCCCCGATCGGCGCCTATGTGCCCGGCCTGGACGTGACCCTGGTCGAGAAGCCCGTGCGCGGCGTCGTCTCGAACGGCATGCTCTGCTCGGCCGCCGAGCTGGAATACGCCACCGAGAGCGACGGCATCATGGAGCTGCCCGACGCCCTGCCGGTCGGGACCTCGGCCGTGGACGCCCTGGGCCTGGAAGCCGTCATCGACTTCGAAGTGACCCCCAACCGTCCCGACTGGCTGGGCGTCGTGGGCATCGCCCGCGACCTGGCCGCCGCCGGCGTGGGCAAGCTGAAGGACGTCTCGATCGCGGCGATCCCGGGCACGTTCCAGAGCCCGATCACCGTCACGGTCGATGGTGAAGCCTGCCCGGCCTTCGCCGGTCGCTACATCCGCGGCGTCAAGAACGGTCCCTCGCCCAAGTGGCTGGCCGACCGCCTGACCGCCATCGGCCTGCGCCCGATCAACGCCCTGGTCGACGTCACCAACCTGATCACCTACGACCGCGCCCGCCCGCTGCACGTCTATGACGCCGCCAAGCTGTCGGGGACGGTGATCTCGACGCGTCTGGGCCGCCACGGCCTGAACGGCGACGAGCACCTGATCGCGCTGGACGGCAAGACCTACGAGCTGACCCCGGAAATGTCGGTGATCGCCGACGCGTCGGGTGAACGCCCGATCGGCCTGGGCGGCGTGATGGGCGGCGAGAGCACCGGCTGCTCGGACGAGACCACCGATGTCTTCGTCGAAAGCGCCTGGTTCGACCCGATCCGCACGGCCCAGACCGGCCGCGCCACCGGCATCGCCAGCGACGCCCAGTACCGCTTCGCCCGCACGGTCGACACCGGCTCGCTGGTCCCCGGCATCGAGCTGGCCACCAAGCTGATCCTGGAACTGTGCGGCGGCGAACCGTCGGAGGTCTTCTTCGTCGGCGAGGTCCTGCCCGCGCCGAAGCCGATCCTGTTCGACCCGGCCTATGTCGGCCAGCTGTCGGGCCTGGAGATCGAGCCGCAGAAGTCGCTGAAGATCCTGACGGACCTGGGCTTCAAGCTGGACGCCCCCAAGGACGTCTCACCGACCGAGTTCGCGACCCATGCCGAGGCCGCCGTCTGCGTGACCCCGCCGACTTTCCGCCGCGACGTGGAAGGCAAGGCCGACCTGGTGGAAGAAGTCGCCCGCATCGCCGGCTACGGCGCTCTGCCCTCGACGCCACTGCCGGAAGTGGCGCGCGCGGTCGGCGGCATCCTGACGGCCAAGCAGGCTCGCGCCCGCACGGCCCGTCGCGCCCTGGCGGCTGCTGGCTACTCGGAAGCGGTGACCTTCAGCTTCACGCATCACAAGACCGCCGCGCTGTTCGGTGGCGGTCAGCCCGAGCTGCTGCTGGCCAATCCGATCGCCTCGGAACTGGACTGCATGCGCCCGTCGCTGCTGCCCAACCTGATCGAGGCGGCCGGCCGCAACGCGCGCCAAGGCTTCCCTGACGCGGCCCTGTTCGAGATCGGCCCGACCTTCCATGGCGAGCGTCCGAACGACCAGCGCACCGTCGTGGCGGCCATCCTGGTCCCCAAGGCCCCGCGCGGCTGGGACAAGGCGGCGCAAGGCGACGTCTTCACGGTCAAGGCCGACCTGCTGGCCCTGCTGGAAGAGCTGGGCGCGCCGGTGGCCTCGCTGCAGACCGCCCAAGGCTCGGCCTCGTCCTGGTGGCATCCGGGTCGCTCGGCGCGCCTGCAACTGGGCCCCAAGGCGGTGATGGCCGAGTTCGGCGAGATCCACCCGGCGGTCCTGAAGGCCCTGGACGTGGCCGGCCCCGTCTACGGCTTCGAGATCACCCTGGAGGCGATCCCCGAGCCGAAGAAGAAGGCGATCAAGACCCGTCCGGCCTTCTCGCCCTCGGCCCTGATGCCGCTGACCCGCGACTTCGCGTTCCTGGTCGAGAAGACCAAGGCCGCGGGTGACCTGGTGAAAGCCGCCGTCGGCGCCGACAAGGCGCTGATCACCGCCGCGCGCGTGTTCGACGTCTACGAAGGCCCCGGCGTGCCGGAGGGCTTCAAGTCGGTCGCGATCGAGGTCGTGGTCCAGCCGCGCGAGGCGACGCTGACGGACGCCGAGATCGGCGCGCTGTCGGCGAAGGTCGTCGCGGCGGCCGAGAAGGCCGGCGGCAAGCTGCGGGGTTAAGAACTAGATCCTCCCCCCGTGGGGGAGGCGGCCGAAGGCCGGAGGGGGAAGAGCGGGCGATCCGGTTTCTTCCCCCTCCGTCGCCTGCGGCGACACCTCCCCCGCTAGGGGGAGGATCTTCGAGCTGCATAGCTTTTAGGCGCCTCGCCCTGCCGCGGACAAAACCCGCCCCTGCCGCGACCTAACGCCCATCGCACAGGCAAGACCTTGCGCAAGTGCAAACGTCACGCTACCTGTATTAGGCGCTAACGGGATTCATCGTTTCCACATGCAATCGACCTTCGCCTTCGCCGCCTTCGTGACCACCGGCCTCGCCGCCGTGGCTGCGATGTCGTGCGCGGTGTCGATGTGGAATATGATTAACACCCAGATTAAAACCGTTCCCATTCGGACGGGGCAAAATCGGCGCAAGCAGCGGTAGGAAACCTACCAAAACCAAAGCCGAAGGATCGCAAGATCTCCAAAAGCCCCGCTCCCACGAGCGGGGTTTTTTGTTGCGCGCTCCCTCGGTCTCCAAGCCTCTCATGCAAGGGACCACTCCAATGAGCTACCTGCCCTCTCCACCAGCCTTCCATAGCGACCAGGAAGGCGTCACCGTCCACCAGCTGCTGCTGGCCGCCCGCGACGCCCCCAGCGCGCTGGAAGCCGTGCGCCAGGGCCTCGCCGACAGCGGCGCGGAACTGTGCGGCCTGACCATGCGTCCGGTGGGCCACATCGTCGAAGCCTCGCTGAAGGTGCGCCACCTGGGCGACCAGGCCGCCCGCCTGCTGGCCCGTGACCTGGCCGCCTGGCCCGGCGTCAATTCGGCTTCGGTCGAACACCAATGGCTCCGCCCGTGAGCGCGCTCGTAGACGTAGCCAAACCGGAAGACGAGAAACGTCGCCTGTTTCTCGTCACCACCGACGACACGCCTGACGCCCTGATGCGGGTGCTAGGCGTGGCCTCGGTCCAGCAGGCCCGCCTGCGCGCCCTGTCCGCCGCTCCCGAGGGTCAGCACATGACCATTAGGCTCGAGATCGACGACCAGGGCGACGCCCGGGCCGAGGTGCTGGCCTCGCGCCTGGCCGCCTGTCCCAGCGTGCGCGGCGTGGGTTTCGGCTGGCGCCAATAACCTTCTGACAGCTGTAACCTTCGCCCGCTTTCGTGCGTATCTCTGTCCG
The DNA here is from genome assembly GCF_059415805.1 of Caulobacter sp. GW821-FHT10A06. NCBI lineage: Bacteria > Pseudomonadati > Pseudomonadota > Alphaproteobacteria > Caulobacterales > Caulobacteraceae > Caulobacter > Caulobacter sp. GW821-FHT10A06. The sequence goes on along the minus strand of NZ_JBWKNY010000005.1, from coordinate 224,572 downwards.
AGTCCGCTTTCTGGAGAGACCTCGATGCGCCGCCTGCTCGCCCTACTCGCCACTCTCTTTGCTCTCACCGGCGTCAGCGCCTCGGCCGCCGCCACGCTGAAGACCGAAAGCGCCGTGTTCGCCGGCGGCTGCTTCTGGTGCATGGAGCACGACATGCAGGGCGTGCCGGGCGTCATCAAGGTCGAGAGCGGCTACACCGGCGGCCACCTGAAGAACCCGACCTATCGCGACGTCACCAGCGAGACCTCGGGCCACTACGAGTCGGTGCGCGTCACCTACGACCCGGCCAAGCTGGACTATGGCTTCCTGCTGTATCGCTACTGGAAGCTGGTCGACCCGACCGACGACGGCGGCCAGTTCTGCGACCGCGGCCCGTCCTATCGCCCGGCCGTCTTCATCACGCCCACCCAGCGCCCGATCGCCGAGAAGTCCCGCGCCGAGGCCGCCAAGCGCCTGAAGACCGGCACGATGAAGACCGAGATCCTGCCGCTGCAGACCTTCTATCCGGCCGAGGCCTATCACCGCGACTACGCCAAGCGGAACAAGCTCAACTACTTCGCCTATCGCACCGGCTGCGGGCGTGACGCGCGGCTGAAGCAGGTCTGGGGCGGCTGAGCCGCCCCGCCTAGAACGGCAGCCAGCGCCGCTGGCGGCTGTAGCCCAGATAGCCGACATTGGCGCCCAGGCGCAGGCCGACGCCGGCGCGGATCGGGGCCAGGGTGATCTCGTCGGCCTTCTGGTAGTTCACGCCCAAGCCGCCCACGAGGTAGGCGGTGCCCTCCACGCCGGGGAAACGGCGGAAGATGGCGTCCGGATACTGCAGGTTATAGCAGAGGGTGAAGTTGCGGCTGGCGTTGCCGCCCCAGTCCCAACCGATGGTCGGGCCCTGCCAGAAGACCTCTAGGGTCGGGCGGCCCTTCATGTACAGCAGGCCCCGGCCGTAACGCAGGCCGGCCACGAAGGCGCCCGAGCCCTCTTCGCCGGCGATGTAGGCGGTGGGCTGGCCCTTGTCCTTGAAGATCCGCTCGATCGCCGAACCGGCGCTCTCGGCCGTCACGCCCAGGAAGTCTGACGTGGCGCGGATCATCTCGTCGGCCGAATAGGTCTGGGCGCGGCCGGTGTCATAGACCGGCTGCGACCCGTTCGAGGCCGGCGCGGGTTGCGGGGCGTTGTACGAGTCCTGCGCCACCGGCTGCGGCGACGAGGACGCGTAGGGATCGGCGGAAGCCGGCCGCGCTGGGCCGATCGGCTGCGGCGGCGGCAGTTGTTCGCTGTAGTTGCTCTGACGGGCCAGCGCATCGGTGGCGGCGGCGCTGAGGCCGGCGGCGGCGCCCGAGAGGATCAGCTTGCGACGGTCCATGGGAGCGCTCCGGATCGATTTCATTGCAACACTGTTGCAAGCCATTGAGACCGGTTTGCGGCTCCAAACTTAACGACCGGTTAAGCATGCGCGACGCGTCGCCGCAGACCTAGCGAGTAACGCCCCTCGCGAAGCGGGCCAAATGTGCTAGACGCACGCGCATGACTTCGACGCCTCTCGACAAGATCCGCAACTTTTCCATCGTGGCCCACATCGACCACGGCAAGTCCACGCTGTCCGACCGCCTGATCCAGGAGACCGGCGGCCTGACCGCGCGCGAGATGAGCGCGCAGGTCCTGGACAACATGGACATCGAGAAAGAGCGCGGCATCACCATCAAGGCGCAGACCGTGCGCCTGAAGTACAAGGCCGACGACGGCGAGGATTACATCCTCAACCTGATGGACACCCCCGGGCACGTCGACTTCGCCTATGAAGTCTCGCGCTCGCTGGCCGCCTGTGAAGGCTCGATCCTGGTCGTCGACGCCTCGCAGGGCGTGGAAGCCCAGACCCTGGCCAACGTCTATTCGGCCATCGACAACAATCACGAGATCGTCCCGGTCCTGAACAAGATCGATCTGCCGGCCGCCGAGCCCGAGCGCGTGCGCGCCCAGATCGAGGAGCTGATCGGCCTGGACGCCAGCGACGCCGTGCTGGCCAGCGCCAAGTCGGGCCTGGGCATCCACGACGTGCTGGAAGCCATCGTCACCCGCCTGCCCGCCCCCAAGGGCGACCGCGATGCGCCGCTGAAGGCCCTGCTGGTCGACGCCTGGTACGACGCCTATCTGGGCGTGGTCGTGCTGGTGCGCATCTTCGACGGCACGCTGAAGGCCGGCCAGCAGGTCCGCATGATGCAGACCGGCGCAACCCACCGCATCGACAAGGTCGGCGTGTTCACGCCCAAGGCCACCGACGTGCAGGAGCTGGGCCCCGGCGAGGTCGGCTTCTTCACCGCCTCGATCAAGGAAGTGGCCGACGCCGCCGTCGGCGACACCATCACCGACGAGAAGAAGCAGACGGCCGAGCCGCTGAAGGGCTTCAAGGACGTCCAGCCGGTGGTGTTCTGCGGCCTGTTCCCGGTCGACGCCGCCGACTTCGAGGATCTGCGCGCCGCCGTCGGCAAGCTGCGCCTGAACGACGGCAGCTTCACCTACGAGATGGAAAGCTCGGCCGCGCTGGGCTTCGGCTTCCGCTGCGGATTCCTGGGCTTGCTGCACCTGGAGATCATCCAGGAGCGCCTCAGCCGCGAGTTCGACCTCGACCTGATCGCGACCGCCCCGTCGGTCGTCTACAAGATCCACATGCGCAACGGCGAGGAGATGGAGCTGCACAACCCGGCCGACCTGCCGGACGTGATGCAGATCGAGAACATCTCCGAGCCCTGGATCAAGGCCACGATCTTCACCCCGGACGAATATCTGGGCGGCGTGATCAAGCTCTGCCAGGACCGTCGCGGCCAGCAGCGCGAGCTCAGCTATGTCGGCAGCCGCGCCATGGTCATCTACGACCTGCCGCTGAACGAAGTGGTGTTCGACTTCTACGATCGCCTGAAGTCGATCTCGAAGGGCTATGCCAGCTTCGACTACCAGCTCGAGGACTATCGCGTCGGCGACCTGGTGAAGATGTCGATCCTGGTCAATGCCGAGCCGGTCGACGCCCTGTCGATGCTGGTCCACCGTGACCGCGCCGAGAGCCGTGGCCGCGGCATGTGCGAGAAGATGAAGGAACTCATCCCGCAGCACATGTTCGTCATCCCCATCCAGGCGGCCATCGGCGGCCGGATCATCGCCCGCGAAACCGTCCGCGCCCTGCGCAAGGACGTGACCGCCAAATGCTACGGCGGCGACGCCTCGCGTAAGCGCAAACTGCTGGACAAGCAGAAGGCCGGCAAGAAGCGCATGCGCCAGTTCGGCAAGGTCGAGATCCCGCAGGAAGCCTTCATCGCGGCGCTGAAGATGGACGAGGATTGATCTTCAGCGCCTAGCGCAGAGACTTTCAGAACGCCCCTGTCGCTCGTCGGCGGGGGCGTTTTTCGTGGCGTCACCGCGCCAGTGAGAACTCCACCGGCGCGTCCAGTTCGATGCGGTCGCCCTTGATCGTGTGCGGCGGGGCCGGGAACGGGTCGGAGCGGGCGACCATGGCCAGGACTTCCTGGTCCAGTAGGGGATGACCCGTCGGCGCGGCCAGCCGGCAGTCCAGCACGTGGCCCGAACGGTCGATGACGAAGACGACGCGGGCGACGCCCTGCTGCTTCCGCATGCGGGCGGCTTTGGGATAGGCCTTGTTGCTTTCCAGCAGGGCGCGGACGCGGGCGATGTAGCTGGTGCTGGAGCCGGCGTGCGCCTGGACGCTGTCGGCCTTGTCCGAGCCGGCGGGCGGCTTGGCGACGGTGGCGGTCATGGCCTTGGCGGCGGCCGGGGTCGCGGCGGGCGCGGCCGAGGCCGAGCGGGCGTCGGTGTCCGTCGTCGCGGTCGTGGGCGGGGCCGGCTTGGCGGGCGGCGCGGCGACCGTCCAAGCGTCTGGCGCTGGCGGGGTGACCCGAACCTTTTCCGGCGGCGCGACCGGCGACGGGGCGGGCTGCGCTTCCTCCGGCGCCGGCGTGGCGTCGGGCGAGGTCGCGTTGTCGGGGTCGGCCAGAGACGGATCGCCCAGCGAGATCAGCATCGCCGTCTCGTCCTGGGCGACCGTCGCCAGGGTGGGCGCCATATGCATGACGCCCAGAGCCAGGGCGCCGTTGATCGCCAACGACGCCCCGGTGGCCCAGGCGCGAATGTGCCAGGGCGCGCGCATGCTAGAAGGTGCGCGCCAGGGTCAGCTTGAAGGTCCGGCCCTCGGCGTCCAGCGACATCAGGTGACGCCGGAAGTCGCGGTCGAACAGGTTGTCGACGCCGACCTGCACGTTCAGCCCCTGCAGCGTGCCAGCCTGCGGACGCCAGGTCAGGAACAGGCTGTGCACGTCATAGCCCGGCGTGCGCAGCGAGGCGGTCGAGACCTCGTCCTGGTCGTCGACGATCTCGCCGCGCCAGCCCACCGTCAGGTTCTGCTCGGGGAAGACGTAGCCCAGGGTCAGGTTCAGGGTGTTGGCCGGGATGGTGTTCAGCGGCAGGCCGGTCTTACGGTCCTCGCCGTCGATGATCGACAGGGCCGCGCGCGCGAAGACCCGCTTGGCGCCATACTCGGCCTCGACCTCGACACCCTTGTAGCGGGCCTCGCCGATATTGATGAAGTAGGCCGAGGTCGTCGTGCCGCGTGCGATCAGGTTGTCGACATTGTTCTGGAAGAACGTGGTCTTGATCCGCGTCTGGTCGCCGCGCGTGAAGGTGTTGCGCAGCTGCAGCGTGCCGCCGACCTCGTAGTTGTCCGACTTCTCGGGCTTGAGGTTCAGGCTGTAGTTGGTCGAGGTCGCGGCCGTGCGGCTGTAGATCTCGTCCAGCACCGGCATGCGCACGGTGTGGGCGATCGAGCCGAACACCGAGAAGGCCTCGGTCAGGGCGTACATGGCCGCGATCTTGGGCGAGACGGCGCTGTCGTTGACCTTCTGGGTCGTGGTCACGCCCAGGCCGGGAGCCAGGCGGGTCCAGTCGATGCGCGCGCCGGGGATCAGGGTCAGCTTGCCGACCACGAGCTCGCCCTGGGCGAACAGGCCGTACTTCTCCATGTCACCTTCGGGGTGGGTGGCCGCGCCGTGGTTCGTGCCGGTGGCCGTGCGACGCGGGTTGCGGCGCTCCTGCTTGCTGGCCTGGGCGCCGACCGTGAAGAAGGCCACGCCGTCCTCGCCCAGCTTGAACTCCGAGACATTCTCGGCCCGGCCCTGCCAGGTCTTGTACGAGAACTGCGACTCCAGCACGCCCGGCAGGAAGGTCGTCTCGATCTGATGGACCTTGGTGTTGGCGTACGAGACCTGGGCCTTGAAATCGAGCAGGTCGTTGCCGGCGAAATCGTTCTCGTAGCCAACCACGGCGGTCTCGTCGGTGGTCTTGCGGCGCACCGGCGTCGTGCCAAAGGCCTGGGCCTGGTCGTAGATCTGGACGCTGTCGTTCTTCCAGTTCTGGTACGACGCCCAGAGGTTATGCTTCTTGTTCCCGCCGATGTAGTAGCGGGTCTTCAGCAGGTAGCTGTCGGACTCGGCCTTGGAGGTCGGCACGATCTGGCCCGAGCCGTTCTTGTACTCGTCGCTGCGGCGCAGGGTGTACATGGCCAGGACGTCCAGGTTCGCGGTCGGCTTGGCGGCGATCACGCCCGAGCCGAAATAGGCGTCCGAATTGCTCTCCCCGCCCCCGCGCAGGCGCACGGCGAAGCGGTCGTCGCCGGTCAGGAAGTCCGAGGCGTCCTTGCTGGTGAAGTTGACCACACCCGCCAGCGCGCCGGCGCCGTACAGGGTCGATGAGGCCGGGCCGCGCAGCACCTCGACGCGCTTGTAGAGCTCGGGATCGCTGAAGAACGAGCCCATGCGGTACTGCTCGAAGAACTTCGTGGTGCCGTCGATCTGCATCAGGATGCGGCTGTCGCTGTCGGCCAGGCCCGTGCCCATGCCGCGGATGTTGAAGCCCTGGCCCAGCGCGCCGACGCCGCCCATGGTCGAGACGCCCGGAATGGCGGTCAGCAGGTCGCCGATGGTCGAGGCCTGGGCCTGGTCGATGTCGTCCTGGTCCAGGGTGGTCACGGCCTGGGGCGTATCGATCGCCACCTTTTCCTGACCGGCCGAGACCACGACCTTGCCCAGCGACAGCTGGCTGGCGGTGGCGGTCGGCGCCTCTTGCGGCGCGTCGGCCGGCTTGGCTTGAGCGTGGGCGGCGCCGACGAAAACGATCTGGGCGACGCCGGCCAACAGCAGGCCTCGCGTCCAATGGATGGTGTGCATCGATAATAATCCCCGATTATTGCGAATAAGAGTCATTCGCGACACAAGGGCGGACCATCTCCCTGGAGGCGCCCACCCCGACAGTGACGCTCTCATGACCGTGCTCGCCACAAAATGCAAGTGACTCGCAAGAGCAAGGCGACAAATAGGCGTCGGCGCCCTTTTCGGCGGGTCCGTTCTAGCGAGAGATCGCCGGATACGATGAACTGCGGCGATGTCCATCGCCGTCATCGATCACGACCCGATCATCGAGCGCGAGCTGGTCCTGGTGCGCGACCGGGTCGGCGCGGACTTTCCCGGCTATCGCAATCACGTCTATCGGGTCCTGACCTACGCCCTGCACTTCCTGGACGGGGATCAGCAATGGCTCGCGCCGATCGCCTTCGCCCTGGCGCATCACGATGTCGGGCTATGGACCGACCGGGCGTTGGCCTATCTCGAACCGTCGGAGGCCCACGCCGAACTGGCCCGCCAGGCTCGCGCGCCGGACCTGGACGCGGCGCTGGTCCGCGACCTGATCCACTGGCACCACAAGATCACGCCCTTCCGGGGCCCGAACGCTGAGGTCGTCAACGCCGTACGCAAGGCCGACTGGGTCGACGCCAGCGGCGGGCGGGTGGCCAAGGGGCTATCGCGCAAGCAGATCGTCACAGTGATGACCGCCCTGCCCCCGCTGGGCTTCTACGAGACGCTGATGCGGCTGCCCGGCGAGCTGAACCACGGCCGGACGCTGGGCGGGCTGGCGGTGATGGCGGCGCACGTGTTCAAGGCCTAGCTGGCCTCAGTGAAAAGGCGGCTTCATCCGGTAGAAGCGCGCCTCGCCCAGCAGGTCGTAGACGCGGCGGATGCGGAACGCGCTGGGCTGGGCCTTGGCCAGTTCGAACTCGGCGTGGCTGAGGCCGAACGGGGCCACCTCGCCGGCCAGGGTGGCCTTGACCACGATCAGGCGCGGGATTTCGTCCAGCCCGAAGCTGATCACGTCGCAGCCCTCGGCGTCGCCGTCGCGGGCGGGACGGATGCGGCCGGCCAGGTCCGGACGGCCGCGATCCGACAGGCGGCGGGCCTCGTGCGCCACGACACTGGCCACGCCCAGGCCCTTCAGGAACCGGTCGTCGGCCTCGCGGCCCGACATGTCGAAGCGCTGGATGGCGCGGATCAGGCGATCGTCCATCGGCATCGGCTTGGGCGGCGCGGTCTCGATCAGCGGCATGGCCGACGGCGCGGTGAACAGGGCGGCGGGACGGACGGCCGAGGCCAGCAGGGTCGGCTTCATGGCCAGCTGGTCCTCGACGGCGTCCAGCAGCGCCTCGTCATAGGACCACCGCGGCGGCATGTCCTTGAGGATCGGCAGGCCGATCAGCGACAGCACCGCCGAGATCTCGCCCTGCTTCCAAGTGATCGGCATGTCCGACTTGCCGGTGACGAAACGCACCGTGCGGTCGTGGGTGGCGCGGTCGAACGGCTTGCCCGCGAGCGTCTTCTCCAGCTGGGAGACATAGTCGCCCACCACCACAGCGAGGTCAGCCCCCGTCCACTCGCGCCCCGATTCCCCTATCATCTCATAATGATGAGGGAGTCGCGGCTCGCGCGCCACACGCTTCAGTTAGAAGGCTAGCGGCTGCTCGCCCCGGACGCGACAGCCATAGGGGCGTCCTGCACCGGCATCTGGTCGGGCAGCAGCTTGGCCTTCTCCATCGCCTGGCGAACCGTGGTGATCGGATATTCGGCGTCGACCTTGAAGGTCAGGGCCGTCGTGTGGGCCGGGTTGTCGCCGAGATTGGCGAAGCCGCCGGCGCGCGCGGCGTTGAAGGTCACGCCATAGGTCTTGTTGGACAGCACCCGGCACAGCAGGACGAAGGTCTTCTGGTCGGGCAGCAGGCGGGGCGTCTTCACGCAGTCCATCGGCTCGGCGCCCTCGGCCGGGGCGTAGTTCCAGGCGCCGGGCGACATCTGCTGGTCGAAAGCCACCTTCAGGATCAGCACGCCGGGGGCCACCGTCTGGTCCTGGGCCGGATAGGTCGCGGTGACGTTCGGCGGCAGGGTCGGCGGCAGGATCAACACCGGCGAGACCTCGTTGGGCTCTCCCTTGACCTGGGCGTGAGCAGCGGACGCCGCGAGAGCGGCAAGCGCGATCAGGACGGGAACCGAACGGCGGGACGACATCTTTCCAGACTGACCTGCAAGCGCGGCCTTCTCAAGGCGCCATTCGAGGCCTACATCGCCCTTATGACCGATAAACCAGACGTTCCTGAGAACGAAACCCCGATGCAGCGCGCCCTGCGCCTGAAGAAGGCCGCCCAGGGCAAGCACGGCCACGGGGCCAAGGCCTCGACGGGCAAGGTCGACCGCGCCAGCGCCGTCGCGCCCACCGGCAAGTCTCGGCCCTGGATGACCCGGTGACGATCCCCAAGGTCCTCGGCCGCACCTCGTCGATCAATGTCCGCAAGGTGCTGTGGACCTTGGACGAGCTGGCGATCGCCTATGAGCGCGAGGACTGGGGCCAGGGCTTCGCGCCCACCAGCGACCCGAAGTTCGTCAAGCTGAACCCGAACGCCCTGGTGCCCGTCCTCATCGACGAGCACGGACCGGTGTGGGAAAGCAACGCCATCTGCCGCTACGTGGCGGCCGGCACGCCGCTGTTCCCGGACGACCGCCGCCAACGGGCGCTGGTCGACCAGTGGATGGACTGGCAGTGCACCGAGCTGAACACCGCCTGGCGCTATGCCTTCGCCGGCCTGGTGCGTAAGTCGCCGGGCTTCGACGATCCCAAGCAGATCGAAAACAGCGTCACGGCCTGGAACACGGCCATGGGCCTGCTCAGCGCACGCCTCGTGGACACCGGCGCCTATGTGGCCGGCGACCAGTTTACCCTGGCGGACATCGTGCTGGGCCTGTCGGTGCACCGTTGGCTGTTCTCGCCGATCGCGCGCGAGGACTGGCCGACGCTCACCGCCTATTACGAGCGCCTGCGGGCGCGGCCGGCTTTCCAGAAGTGGGCGCTGCCGGAGGTTCCGTAACCGGCTCCGAGCCCTCCTGAGGCAGGCTGGAGATTGGCACGCCGGGCAACAGCGGTTCGCCCGTCCATTCCCAGTGCCAGGGCTCGTAGGCGTAGTTGACGAAGCCGAAGCGCGGCGCGTTGACGACCATCCAGCGGAACAAGGGCGAACGCGCCATGGCCAGGCGGTTGGCGTCGGCCGAGCTGTCAGGGCCGAAGCCCGGCGCGGCGTCGATCACTACGTCCATGGCCAGGCCCGTGCGGTGGGCCGAGCAGATGGTGCGGATCAGGCCCTGGCAGTTCTTGTCCCTTGCGCAGCGCTGGGCGTCGGCGTCCGGGGCGCGGAAGCCGGAGAAGATCCGCAAGGCTTCCGGGCGCGGCAGCACGCCCGCCGCCTTGGCCTCGGCGACCATGTTGCGGTAGGCCGCCAGCGCGCCGGGGCGCATGCGGATGGCCTTGCCGCCATAACTCTCCTCGGGCTTGGCCAGCTCCAGATTGGCCTCGGGCGGCGCGCCGGGGCAGATCCCTTCGCGATTGACGCGCACGAAGGGCCGCGCCAGGTGCCAGCGCACCAGCATGGCCGAGAACACCGTCGGATCGACCACGCCGGTCTTCTGCAGGCCGTGCGCCCCCTGCCAGCGCGCCAGGGCCGAGGCGAAGCCGTTCGAGCCCGGACCGCAGGTCGTGCCGATCTCGGCGGCGATGCGCGGGGCGTAGATTTCCCAGCCTGTCTCGGGCTTGCCGAACGGCGTCCAGGCCAGGGTCGACAGCGAGGCGGCGTTGACGGCGGCGGCGGTGTCGGGCGCGTCGTTGCCGTCACAGGTCTCGGGCGCGCCGGCCAGCGGCAGGGCCCCGGCTAGCGGCGGCGGATCGATCGACGGCACATGCTGCGGCGGCAGATAGCCGACTTCGTCACGTGGCGGCGTCGGCTTGGGCGAAGGCTGCCCTGACGGCCAATAGACCCACAGCCAGAAGCCGCCGACCGCCAGGAGCAGCAGGCCCAGACCCCAGAGCAGTCGACGCAGCGCCTTCAAGCCGATCCTCGCAACGGGTGGAACTTCGCCATGGCTCAAGGCTTGAGACGGGAGAGTCGTTCCCCCGTGGAGAGTACATGACCGGCCTGGTTTCCCGTTTCGCCCTGATCGCCGTCCTGGCCCTGTCGGCCTGCGACGACAAGCCTCCGGCCAAGCCCGCGCCCGCCAAGACGGTTCAGAAGACGCCACCAGCGCCAACGCCGCTGGTCCCGGCCCCGCCCGCCGTGGCCGCCGCCTCGCCGCTGGCCCAGACGATCAACGCCGCGACCTTCGACCCGGCCGCGACGGACCCTGACGCTCACCGCAACCTGCTGGTCCGCATCCAGACCCTGTTGGACCGCGCCCACTTCTCGCCCGGCGTCATCGACGGTCGCGACGGGACTAACCTGACCCTGGCGATCAAGGCCTACCAGGGCTCACGCAACATCACCGCCAATGGCGAGATCACCCAGGAATTGGTCGACACCCTGACCGCCGGCGACGGCGGCCCAGTGCTGGTCGACTACCAAATCACGCCTGAGGACGTCGCCGGTCCCTTCGCGCCCGTGCTGCCCAAGGAAGACTATGAGGCGATGGCGAAGCTGCCGGCCATGAACTACCACACGCCGCTGGAGCTGCTGGCCGAGCGCTTTCACATGGACGAGGCGCTGCTGCAGGCGCTCAATCCCGGCGTCGATTTCGCGGTCGCCGGCACGAACATCGTGGTCACGGGCGCCGGCGCCGATAAGCTGGATCGCAAGGTCGACCGCATCGAGATCGACAAGGCCCTGGGCCAGGTCCGCGCCTTCGACAAGGACGGGGTCGAGCTGGCGGTCTATCCGGCCACGGTCGGCAGCACCGAGCGCCCCGCCCCGTCCGGCGAGTGGGCCGTGCGCACCCTGGCCCCTGCCCCGACCTATACCTATGACCCCTCGCGACTGACCTTCGGCAAGCCCAAGGCCAAGCTGACGATCAAGGCCGGGCCGAACAATCCGGTCGGCTCGACCTGGATCGACCTGACCAAGGACACCTACGGCATCCACGGCACGCCCGATCCCAAGCTGGTCAACAAGCGCGCCTCGCACGGCTGCGTGCGGCTGACCAACTGGGACGCGGCCGAGCTGGGCTCGGCCGTGAACAAGGGCGCCAAGGTGATCTTCATGGGCGCGGAAGCCCGCGCCTCATGACGCCCTATTTGGGCTTACGGAACTTCAGGATGAACTGATCGGTCTTCCCGCGGATCGACGGGTCGAAGACGCTGACCGTGTGCGTGTCGGCCTTGTCGGCCAGCAGCGGGCTTTCGGACTCGAGCTTGAAGCCGGCGGCCTCGACCTCGGCCTTCACCTGGGCGATGTCGATGCGGTGCAGGAGGTCCGGGGCCGTCGTCGCGCCAGCCAGGGCGGCGTGGTCGATGACCAGGAAGACGCCGCCCGGCTTCAGCGACTTGAAGATCTCGGCATTGGCCTTGGCGGCCGTGTCCGTCGGGAACGGCTTCAGGTGCATGTCGTGATAGTTCTGGACGGTGATCACCGCGTCGACATTGTCGGGCAGGTCCAGGCCGACCATCGGGCCGTTCAGCGGCTTCACGTTGGCCAGGGCGGCGGCGACCGTCTTCTGGTCCTCGCCGTACTTGGCCATGAACTTGATGAACTCGGCCGGCTGGTAGGCATAGACGGTGCCGTTCGGGCCAACCGCGCCCGAGATGATGCGGGTGAAGTAGCCGCCGCCCATCACGTAGTCGACGACCGTGGCGCCCGGCTTGATCTCGGCCAGGGCCAGGATCTCGCCCGGATGCCGGGCGGCGTCGCGGGCCGTGTCGGCGGCCGGGCGCGACGGGTCGGCGACGGCCTTGGCGATGTTGGTCGGGACTTCAGCGAACGCGACGCCGCCGACGCTGAGCGCCAGAGCGGCTAGTACCGAAACCACGTGCTTGCGGGCCATGGGCGCGCCTCCCTTGTTGTTGGGTCGAAACTAGCAGCACAGCTAGGAACGACGAACGACGGTATCTAGACATTCCGATCAGCTTTCGTCGAAACCGGCTCTAGGCACGACCAAACCGACCCCGCATGATCAGCGGTAACAAACAGAGTGGGTCGGGGAGGCTCGGATGAAGTGGATCCTGCGCGGGGTTGGCGCGCTGCTGGCGCTTGTCGTGCTGGCGGGCGCGGCGCTGATCGTCATCGACCAGGCCAGCCTGCCTAAGGCCCCGCCCCGGCAAGCTTTGCTAGACAAGGCCAAGGCTTATGACGTCCGCATCCGCCGCGATGACTGGGGCGTGCCGCACATCCTGGGCAAGACCGACGCCGACGCGGCCTTCGGCCTTGGCTACGCCCAGAGCGAGGACGACTTCGAGACCCTGCAGGACGTGGTGCTGGCCACGCGCGGCGTGCTGGCCCGCGACAAGGGCGCCAAGGCCGCGCCGACCGACTATGTCACCGCCCTGCTGGACGTCTGGCCCACGACCAACGCTCACTACGGCCAGCTGCCGGCCGACCTACGCAAGATCATGGAGGCCTATGCCGACGGGGTCAGCGTCTATGCCGCCAAGCATCCGGAGAAGGTCAAGGCGGGCCTGCTGCCCCTGACCGGCCAGGACATCGAGGCCGGCTTCATCTTCAAGCAGCCGTTCTTCTACGGCCTGGACACCGAGCTGAAGCACCTGACCGCGCCGCAGGAAAAGGGGCCGCCGCCGAAGGGCTCCAACGGCCTGGCGACCGCACCCGCCCGCAGCGCGGACGGCGCCACACGCCTGCTGGTCAATTCGCACCAGCCCTATACCGGCCCGGTGGCTTGGTACGAGGCGGTCGTCGAGAGCGGCCAGGGCTGGCACGTCGCCGGCGGCTTCTTCCCTGGCGCGCCGTTCATGCTGCACGGGCACAACGCCACGCTGGGCTGGGCCAACACGGTCTCCAAGCCCGACCTGGTGGACATCTACCGCCTGACCATCAACCCGCAGAACAAGAACCAGTACCGCCTGGACGGCCAGTGGAAGGACTTCGACAAGCGCTGGGTCACCCTGCGCGTGAAGCTTTTCGGCCCCATCGTCCTGCCGGTCAGGAAGGCCGTGCTGCGCTCGGTGCACGGGCCGGTGCTGGAGACCGACCACGGCGTCTTCGCCATCCGATACGCCGGCATGGGCGAGTGGCGCCAGCCCTTGCAGTACTGGCGACTGAACCGGGCGAAGACGATGGACGAATGGCGCGCCGCCATCGCCACCCACGCCATTCCCAGCCTGAACTATGTCTATGCCGACGCGGCCGGGAATATCGGCTTCGTGCACAATGGCCAGTATCCGAACCGCACTGCGCAAGCCGACTGGGCGGGCGTCCTGCCCGGCGATCGTTCGGAGCTGATCTGGCAGGGCTACCGCCCCGTCGATCAAACCCCGCAGCTGTGGAATCCCAAGTCGGGCCTGGTCTTCAACTCCAACAACACGCCATTCCAGGCCAGCGAGGCGGCCGACAATCTGAAACCCGAGGCCTTCCCCGCCTCGATGGGCTTGCAAGCCAACATGACCAACCGCGCCTGGCGGGCGCTGGAGACCTTCGGGACCGACAACGCCATCACCGACGCCAGCTTCCGGACGCACAAGTTCGATGTGACCTTCAGCGACCGCTCGTCGGTGATGCAGATGGTCCGTGAGGTCATCGCGATCGACCCCAAGGGCGACGTCGACCTGGCCAAGGCTCAGGAAATTCTGCGCGCCTGGGACAAGAAGGCCGACGTCCACAATCGCGGCGCGGCCCTGGCGGCGCTGATGACTCAGCCGATCCTGTTCGCCCGCAGCAATGGCGATCCGGCCCCGACGCCGATCGACAGCCTGCGCGCGGCGATCACTCAGCTGAAGACCCACTTCGGCCGCCTGGATCCAGAGTGGGGCCAGGTCAACCGCATCCGGCGCGGAACGGTGAACCTGGCCATTGACGGCGCGGCCGACACCTATCGCTCGGTCTGGGGCAAGCCCGAGAAGGACGGCACCACCACCGCCGACGGCGGCGACACCTTCATCATGTTCGTCACCTGGGACAAAGCCGGTCAGCTCCACTCGGAGAGCATCCACCAGTTCGGTTCGGCCACCCTGGACGCCAAGTCGCCCCACTATGCCGACCAGACGCCGCTTTTCGTGGCCATGAAGACCAAGCCCGTCTGGTTCACGGAAGCGCAACTGAAGGGACACGTTAAGGTCGACTATCGCCCTCAAGATCGTTGAGCGCTAAAACTTGGCCGTTCAGCTGCCGTTCAGTTGGGGGACGGCTAGCTGGCGTCAACAACGACGCCTCTCGGTGGGGAAACTGACATGCACAAGACCCTCGGCCTCGCGGCCCTTTCCGCTCTCCTGATGGCCGGCGCGGCTTCGGCCCAGGCCCCCAGCTGGAACGGTCGTTACGACGATCCGCCGCGCGGCTCGTACACCCAGTCGTGCCGCGACATCACCGCCTTCAACGGCCAGGTCTGGGCGCGATGCCAGACCAGCCGTGGCGGCTTCGAATGGTCCAGCGCCCGCACTCGCGATTGCGGCGGGCAGGGCCTGGAAAACCGTGACGGCCGCCTGCAATGCGTCGGCTACGGCAGTGGCGGCTGGAACGGCGGCGGCGGCAACAACGGTGGCGGCTGGAACAATGGCGGCGGTGGTCGTCCCGGCGGCGGCCGTGACGGCGTCGTGATGTTCGAGGATCCGCAGTACCAGGGCCGCGCCTTCGAGGTGAACGGCGACATGCCCGACCTGGGCGCGGTCAAGTTCAACGACAAGGCCTCGTCGATCCAGATCGGTCGCGGCGGTCGCTGGGAGATCTGCGAGCACGCCAACTATCAAGGCCGCTGCAGCCGCCTGGACGCCGACCAGGCGATCCTGCCCCGCGAGTGGAACGACCAGATCAGCTCCATCCGTCGCGTTCGCTAAGGAGATAGCCCCATGCGTAAATCCGCTTTCCTGATCGTCTGCGGGACCATCGCCCTGATGGCCGGCGGAGCCGTCGCCCAGGACCGCAACTACGACCGTGATCGCCGCGACGACCGCAGAGACGATCGGCGCGACGATCGTCGGGGCGGCTGGGATCGTGGCGGCGAGGTCGTGCTGTTCGAGCACGACGGCTTCCGTGGCGAGGCCCGCCCGCTGCGCGGCGACACACCCGACCTGGCGCGCCTGGGCTTCAACGACCGCGTCTCGTCCATGCGCATCTCGCGCGGCGCGTGGGAGTTCTGCGAGCACGCCTACTATCAGGGCAAGTGCTGGCGGTACGACTACGACACGGCCAGCCTGCCCAAGAAGCAGAACGACCGCTACAGCTCGGTCCGCCGGGTTCGCTAAACCTTGATCCGCCGGGCTCTTGTGGCCCGGCGGGCCTCACGGCTAAGGTCCCGCGCCTTCCAAGCTGGAGCTTCATTTCATGCGTAAGATCGTCGTCCTGGCCGCCGCCGCGGCCGCCCTGCTGGTCTCGGCCTGCAACACCATCGAAGGCGCCGGTCGCGACGTCTCGTCGGCGGGCAAGGCCGTCGCCGGCGCCGCGCGCGACGCCAAGCGCTAGGAGCGCGATAGCCGAAAGTGGCCGCCGGTTTCGGCGGCCATCGCGCGACCAAGCAAAAAGACCCTAAGCGTCTTCCTCACGCGACGTCTCGGCGCCGATCGTCCGCTTCTCATGCGCGGCGACGGCGCTCTCGGGCGCGTGACGGACGGCGTGTTCGGCCTTGGAAGCCGCCTCGCCCTTGCGGGGCGGCTCAGCGCCCAGATCGGTGGGTTTTCGAGGGTCGGGCGTCATGCGTCGCCTCCACTTTTCAGAACACCCGATCAACGTCAGCGCGTCGTCGCAGTTCCGAAGACCCCGGATCGAGGACTCCAATTCCCGGAACACCGGTCTGAAGACTATTCTCCATTAACCAGGACCAACCCAAAAGATGATCGAGACATCGTTTGCATGACGATGCGCCGATAAAATCCGGGAACAGGTTCACCGTTACTTACTCAGATCCTGGACAAATCGTCGCCGTGCGACGGCTGGTCGCCCTTTTCTCGCCGCGCCCGAAAGCGCATATGAGCGCCCATGTCAGAGACCCAGCCCTCTCCGTCCCTCCTGACCGGCCTCAAGCGCGGCCTGCTGCACCGTTGCCCCAACTGCGGCGACGGTCGCCTGTACATGCGCTACCTGAAGGTCGATCCCGAGTGCGAGGCCTGCGGGCACGAGCTGGGCTGCTATCCCGCCGATGACGGCCCGGCCTATTTCACCATCCTGCTGGTCGGCCACCTGCTGGTGGCGCCGCTGCTGTTCTTCCCCTGGATCTGGGAAGCCTCGCCGTGGCTGGTCGCGCCGCTGACCCTGATCCCGCTGGCGGCCCTGACCTTGGCGCTGCTGCCGCGCGTGAAGGGCGGCGTGATCGGCGCCCTGTGGGCCATCAAGCTGAGAAAAGCCGAAGACACCCCGGCATAAAGACACCCCCAGCTTACGGGAACCTTTTGGCGCGGAACCGATAAGCGTCGCCAAGAATTCCGAAGTCCTGAACCTAAGCGTCGCCACGGTGGCTGACGCGGGATTGGAGGGAAACTTCGGACCATGCTTGGCACGATCCTCATCATCATCCTGATCCTGGCCCTCATTGGCGCGCTGCCGACCTGGGGTCACAGCCGTTCGTGGGGCTACTTCCCCAGCGGCGGCCTGGGCCTGATCCTGGTTATTCTGATCATCCTGGTCCTGCTCGGCAGGATCTAGCGGGTCTATTCGCTAGACCAGCGTTCGCTTAGTCTCCCCCTTCGTAACGGGAGGGGGAGATACACATGACGGCGACCGCCGAAGCGGGCAGCGTGCGTTTGTCGCCGCTGGCCCGCGCCAAGGCCATCCTGGGCGGCTCGGCCGGCAACCTGGTCGAGTGGTACGACTGGTTCGCCTACGCCGCCTTCACCCTGTATTTCGCGCCCGCTTTCTTCCCCAAGGGCGACCAGACCGTGCAGCTGCTGCAGGCGGCGGCGGTGTTCTTCCTGGGCTTCGTCGCGCGCCCGATCGGCGCCTGGCTGATGGGCATGTACGCCGACCACGCCGGCCGCCGGGCGGCTCTGTCAGTCTCGGTGGCCCTGATGTGCGGCGGCGCGCTGATCATCGCCGTCACCCCCGGCTTCAACACTATCGGCCTGTGGGCCCCCGCCATTCTCCTCTTCGCGCGCGTGCTGCAAGGCCTGTCGGTCGGCGGCGAGTACGGCGCCAGCGCCACCTATATGAGCGAGATGGCCGGCAAGGCCCGCCGCGGCTTCTGGTCCAGCTTCCACTATGTGACCCTGATCGCCGGACAGCTGCTGGCGCTGGCGGTGTTGATCATCCTGCAGCGCTTCGTGGGCGAGGCCGAGCTCAAGGCCTGGGCCTGGCGCGTGCCGTTCGTCATCGGCGCCCTTCTGGCGGTGGTAGTGTTCTGGATCCGCCGCGGTCTGGAAGAGAGCATCGCCTTCAAGCGCCCCGCCCAGCGCGAAACCCTGTCGCGCGGCCAGGTGGCTAGCGCGGCGGTCTTCCTGGTGCTGACCGTGATCGCCGGCGTCACGGGCGTCACCACTGGCCCGCTGGCCAGGCCCGCCCAGATCCTGGGCGCGGTGTTCCTGGTGCTGTTCTTCGTGTCGCTGATCGTGCCGCTGGTGCGCCGCCATCCGCGCGAGAGCCTGCTGATCATGGGCCTGACGGCCGGCGGCTCGCTGACCTTCTATGTCTACACCACCTACATGCAGAAGTTCCTGGTCAATACCGCCGGCTTCAGCAAGGGCCAGGCCTCCGAGATCAGCGCCCTGTCGATGATCGGCTTCATGCTGCTGCAGCCCCTGGCCGGCTGGCTGTCGGACCGGTTCGGGCGCAAGCCGATGCTGATCCTGGCCTTCGGCGGCGGCGCCCTGACCATCTGGCCAATCATGACCGGCATCAGCCAGACGGCGTCGGTGACCACGGCCCTCGTTCTGATCCTGGCCGGCATGACCTTCCAGTCCTGCTACACCTCGATCAGCGCGGTGGTGAAGGCCGAGATGTTCCCGGCCGAGATCCGCGCCCTGGGCGTGGCCCTGCCCTACGCCCTGGCCAATGTGCTGTTCGGCGGCACGGCCGAGATGGTCGCCCTGGCCTTCAAGCACGGCGGGCTGGAGAGCACCTTCTATCTCTATGTCGCCGGCGTGATGGCGCTGGGCCTGATCTGTTCGGTCATCCTGAAGGACACGCGGCATCACAGCCTGATCCACGAGGATTGATCTGGGACTGAACCCCGTTTTCCGACTCTAATTGTCGGGCTAGAAATCCCCCATGCACGTGCTCGATACCATCGTCCTGTCCGTTTTCGCCGCCTGCTGGCTGCTGTACGAGCCCATGCTCAAGCGCCTGGGCGAAGGCGGCGGCGTGCTGAACACCGACATGACCGTGATCCGTCGCCGGTGGATGCAGGAGATGGCGGTGCGCGAGATCGCCCTGCTGGACGGCCAGTTGCTGGGCCATGCGATCAACTCGGCCAGCTTCTTCGCCTCGTCGAACCTGATCCTGATCGCCGCGGCGGCCGGCGTGCTGTTCGGCGGCGACACCGCCTGGAAGAGCGTCGAGGGCCTGGCCGTGCTGGCCAAGACCACGCCGATGATGTTCCAGATCAAGCTGGGCCTGGTTTTGATCGCCCTGGCGCGCGGCCTGCTCGACTTCATCTGGTCGATCCGTCAGATGAATTACTGCCTGGCCGCGATCGGCGCCGCGCCGATGTGGGCCCCGCCGGCCGTGCTGGCCGAATATGCGGAAGCCGCGGGCGGCATCCTCAATCCGGCCCTATCGGCGTTCAACGCCGGCGTCCGGGCCTACTACTTCGCCCTGGCGGCCGCGGTGTGGCTGCTGGGCCCCTTGCCCTTCCTGTGCGCCACCCTGGGGGCCATGACCCTGCTGCTCTGGCGCCAGCGCCGCAGCCGCGCCTCGGCGGCGGTCCGCAAGGTCCGGCAGATCCTGGAGCGCCAGCCGGTCGTCCACGGTCCGCACCTGACGCGCCTGAACCCGCCGCCGCCGGAAGACCGGATCTAGACCGAACCGAATTTCGGCATCCGAAAGCTTGGCCGGAGGAACACCGCCCCGGACGTGGCGTTCATCTGATCGCGAACACCAAGGCCCCGAATGCAATAAGCCCCGCCGGTGACTCAGTCTCCGGCGGGGCTAATGGGAAGTCTTGTGGGTAGACAAGTTCTTCATACCTTAACCTCGGGCGTTTCGCAACCACCTAGCTACGGGAAACCGACATTTGGTCGTGAATTCGTGTTGCAACTTCCGCTATTGCAACGCTCCAGCCAGATTCCCTCGGCGACGCTCGCAATATCGGGCGTCGACCGCCGCCCTCCATTGAAGGCCTCCAGGGCCATTGGATTTATTGAAATCTCCAAAGTAGATTTACTCAGCAATGCCCTTATCGATCAGTGAAGAATAAACACTAGAGGATCGACCAAACATCACCGCTGAGCCTGAACTACATTTTCAAACGCTCAAATCTGCTCCCAAAGCGCTTGACGGTTTTGCGACCATTCTCCGGAGAGGCGAAATCGGCGCGCCTCTTGCGAGGCGACGCCGAGCCATGGTTCGCAGCCTTTGTGACGCGAACTCTCGCCTAACGAGAATGATCAGATGCCAAGAGCGGTCCAGACGGGCAAGGCCCTGGCGTTCCACGCTTCAGCCTGGGCTCGCAGTTCCGTCAGATTGTCCTCACCCTGCAGCGCTGCGCCGTCCTTGAGGATCGCCTGCCCCTGCGCCTTAAGCACGGACCAGGTGAATTGCGCCCAGTCGGCCGGCGTCTTGCCGCCATTTTGCTTGGACAGCCAGAATAGTTGCTCGAACCGTGTGGCGCCGACGCCCCCACCCGTCACGGGCGAAGCCAGCACGCCGACATCACCGACCGCAAGAGCCCGACGCGCGATCGTCTTGTTGAAGGCATGCGTCCGGACCTTGGCCTTGGAGACATCCTGCACCGAGGCCGCGGGACTGATCACGTTCATGCCGAGCAAGATAGTAAGGGCGGATACCAGCTGAGGGAACTGGACGCCCTTGGGGGCGACGTGGGCCTCCAACTCCTGGATCGTATGCGGCTTATGGTCCAGCAGCAGTTCGAAGATTGGTCCATAGATCGTGTCGATCAGCGACGCCTCACCGAGTACGCCACGCACCTTGGTCGGCAGGCTTTCCCGCGCCATCGTCAGCACGATCCGCTCTTCGCGCAGCGCCGTCACCTGCTCGTAACCAATCAGGTCCCGCACGCCGCGGATCCAGTAGTCCCGCCGGAACTGGTTGTTGACGCAATAGTCCCGGATCGTCTCGCGCAGCGACACGTCAGGAATGCCGCGCAGGAACTCGGTCTGCTGCGGCGTCAGGTTCAGCTCATGCATGTTGTCGGTCGCGTGCGCTGAGCAGGCAAAACCGACCTTGGCGTCGCTCAACCAGTTCTCGAGGTCGGCGAAGTACATGGGATGCCAGTCGCGGTTCATGTACTCGTGGGCTAGGTACTTGCGATCCTGGCTTTTGATCTGGCTGAGGCGCTCGACGGCGCCGGGATTGGCCTTGGCGTAGAGCGGCTCCAGGGCCAGGAACTGATCGATGAAGTTCAGCGCCGCGTCGGTCTGGCCGATGATGCCCTGGCCTGGCGCGCCCATCACGTCGGCATGGCGCTTCATCAGATGGCGGATCGGCGCCGAGGCCGACCACCCCGGCAGCGTGTTGTACGAGATGTAGAGCACTCCGCCCGGACGCAGCTTGCGGCGGATGAAGTCGACCAGGACGGCGCGATTGGCGTCCGAGATCCAGGTCCAGATGCCATGCAGGCCGATGAAATCGAAGTCCGGCAGATCCTGGCGCGCGCAGAAATCGGCGAAGGCTTCGTCGTAGAGCTTGGCCTCGGCGCCGGACAACCGGACCATTTCCGAAGCGAAGGCGGCCTGCGATGGGTTGAAGTCAGTGCCGTACCAGTTGACGCCCGGCTGGGCCGCCGCGTGGATCGAGACCGACAGCCCCTGACCAAAGCCCAGCTCGCAGGCGTTCTCGATCTTCGGCGCATGACGGCCGACCAACAATAACGGAAGGCGGCAACGGATAGGATTCAGCTCGCTGTAGTAGCCGAGCGTGTAATTTACGTCCGTGACGTAGCCGGAATTCCATTCAGTCGACACCTAGTATCCCCACTGCTCAGCAAACCCCGACCCCGGTGAATTGCTGCATGGTTGGTTGCGACTCGCAAGTTCAAGCCGTGATTTAAGCTGTGGGCCCGTCGTCTTTCATCATGGCGTCGGCGCCGGGCATCGCTATAGGTCAGTCGTCCACAGGACCGCGATCGAAGCTGCCGGCACGCCTATGAAGTCTTCCCTCCTCGCGCTCTGGCGCGACTTGCCCGTTCCGGTGCGTCGCGCCGCGCACATGACCGCAGGCGCGCCCGGCGCGGCCTGGCGCGCGATCGCGGAAGCCCTGGAAGACGCCGCCAAGACGCGGAAGCTTCGTGTGGCGCAGGCAAGAGCCCATCGCCGCGCTCGACGTCGCAACCTGCCGCCTGCCCCCCCGGTGACCGTGGTCGGCTTCCACGGCGCCGTGCATGGCCTGGGCGAAGGCGCCCGCATGCTGGCCCGAGGTTTCGCCGACGCCGGCCTGCCTGTGCGCGCCATCGACCTTTCGGCCAGCGTTGGCTTTCCAGTCGACTTGGCGGTCCCCTTCTCGCCGCCTGTCGAGAACGAGCGCGGGGTGGTGATCTCGCACATCAATCCGCCGGAGCTGCTGCGCTGGGCCCGCGAGACCGAGGGGCGCCCGCTGGAGGGCCGCCGCCATATCGGCTACTGGGCCTGGGAGCTGGAGGACGCGCCAGCCGACTGGATCCCGGCCTTCGACCTGGTCGACGAAGTCTGGACGCCCTCCATCTTCGCCGCCGACGCCATCCGCAAGATCGCGCCGGCCCGGGTGCAGGTCACCCCCGCCCCATACCCGCTGTATCTGAACCCACGCCCGGCTCCCGATCGCGCGCGGTTTGGCTTCCCCGACGACGACGTCGTCATACTCATGGCCTTCGACCTGCGCTCGACCGCCCAACGCAAGAACCCCTACGCAGCGCTCGCGGCCTTTCAGAAGGCCCATGCCGCAGCCGCCCGGCCGGCGCTGCTGGTCTGCAAGGTCGTCGGAGCCGACCTCTATCCCGAGACCTTTCAGGCGCTCCAGGATCTGGTCGCCGAAGATCCGTCGATCCGCCTGATGACAGAGAACCTGTCGGCTGACGACATGGCGCTGCTGACGGCCAGCAGCGACGTCATCCTGTCCCTGCACCGCTCGGAGGGTTACGGCCTGCTGCTGGCCGAGGGGATCTGGCTGGGCAAGCCGACCCTGGCGACCGGCTGGTCCTCAACCGTCGAGTTCATGGATCCGGCCTCGAGTCAGCTTGTCGACTTCACGCTGATCCCGGTCGAGGGCGATGGCCAGATCTACCGAACAGGACGGTGGGCCGACGCCGATGTCGATGACGCGGCGGCCAAGCTTGCGCGAATGCTGTCGGACGACGTCTGGCATAAGAAAATGGCCGCTGCGACGGCGCGCAACGGCCATGTCTCGTTCGATCGTGAAGCCTGGCTGCGGATGACCCGCGGCCTGCTGCCGCTCTAGCCCCTCGGCGAGGTCTTGACCGGCGAGTCGTCCGTCAGGGGCGGCAACTCGTTGATCGACGGCGGCGGCATGACCTTGTCGGCCGACACCGGCGCGGCCGGCAGCTCGGACGACGGCGGCCGGATCGGCGTGGTGTCGCCAGGCTTCGGCTTGTTGGCCTGCATCGGCAGGGCGATCTTGTCGACGGTCTGGACCACCAGGTCCGTCGGCAGCATGCCCTTGTAACGAACCTTCTTGAAGTGCCGCGTGGGATCGTAGGGCTGGACGCCGGGCGCCAGATTGCCGACTTCCAGCGTGCCGACCTGGGCCATCAGTTGCAGGCGGCCGACATATTCGCTGGCGCGACCACGCAGGAAGTTGATCTGGGCGGCCTGCAATTCGGCCTGAGCGTTCAGGATTTCGATCGTGCTGCGCAGGGCGAAGCGTTCTTCCTCACGCACCCCCAGGAAGGCAATGCGGTCGGCGTTCATTTCCGCTTCGATCGAGACCAGCGACTTGCGGGCGGCGGTCAACTGATCCCAGTACTGCGAAACGCCCAGCACCATGTTGCGGCGGGCGTCCTCGATGAGCAGCTGGTCGCGATTGTTTTCCTCGATCGACTGACGAACCTGCGAGTTCAGTTGGCCCGAGGAAAACAGAGGCTGACTCAGGGTGATCGACGCGTTGATCGTGTCGGTGCGGTTGGAGTCCTTGGCGCTGTAGGGAACGTAGGGGCCGTTGCGATAGTCCGCGCGCGCCGAGACCGAGAACAGGCGCTGGGCCCGCGCCTCGGCGACGCCCAGCCGGGACGCCTTTTCGGTGAAGAGGGCCGAATTCAGGGTCGGGTTGGCCTCTTCGGCCTGATTGAACGCTTCGTCCAGCGTCGCGGGCAAACCGTCGACGTCCGGTTCCGGTTCGAGATTGTCGGGCAGGTGGCCGACCAGCGAGGCATAGGCCGCGACGCTGACATTCAACTGGGCCTCGGCGTTGGCGACCTGGGTGCTCGCCTGGGCCGCGCGGGCCTTGGCCTGCTGGACGTCGGTCAGGGTGACCTGGCGAACGCCGTACTTGTCCTCGGTGTCTTGCAGCTGTTTACGCAGCCACGCCTCGCCGCCCTGGCTGACGCGCAGCACTTCGCGATCGCGGCGCACCGACACATAGGCGTTGGCGACGCGAACCAGCAGGTCCATCTCGATGCGGCGGAGGTTCTCGCGCGCGGCCTTGATCTGGGCCTCGACGCCGCCGAGACGGGCGGCATAACGGCCATTGGTGTAGAGCGCCTGACTGACGGAAATGTCGGTCGACAGACCGGTCGCCTCCTGGGCCTTCACGATCCCGGTGAAGCCATTGCGGGTCTGCGCGCCCTTGGCGTAGCCATAGCCTTCCGAGGTCTGCACGTTGGCTTGCAGGCCGTAGGCCGCCCGCGCCTGGGTGTAGTTCTCGTCCAGGGCGCGCATGGCGGCGCGTTGGGCCTGGATGTTGGGATTGCTCTGGTAAGCGGCGGTGATCGCGTCGGCCAGGGTCTCGGCGTGCGCGAGGTCGGCACGACCGACAGCCGCCATGGCGATGGCCAAGGCGATCACGGACGTCCGAACGGACAAGACTTTCGACAGCACTCGCATTTCCTAGACTTCCACGGCCCCCGCCGGAACGCGGCGTTCAACCTAATATTTATGGCTTAATCAAGAAGGCGACGCACAGTCGCCTCCCACGTAACGTTCTTGTTGCGCCAAAGATCGCGCGCCGCGGTCCCCAGCGATATCGCCCGCGCCTTGTCGCACGTCAAACGATCCAGCGCTTGGGCCAAGGCCTGAGGCGTCGGCTCGGCCACCGCGCCGGTGTCCTGGCTGACGATCTCCAGCAGGCCGCCACTGTCGGTGACCGTCAGCACGGCCTTGCCGGCGGCGAAGGCCTCCATGGTCACATAGCCCACGCTGTCCTCGTCGAACGGCAGATAGGCGCAGACCAGGGCGTCGTTAGCCCAGCGGGCGATGTCCGCGCGCGGATGGAAGCCGAACCGCAGATCAACACGATCCTTCAGGTCCAGATCCTCGACCAGCTTGGTCAGGCGATCGGCATAGGCCTGGTTCTCCGGCGGGCCGGCGATGACCAGGCGCAGGCTGCCCGGCAGCAGGGCCAGGGCCTCGATCAGCAGGTGCTGGCGCTTGCCCGCCGCCACCCGGCCACCGGCGAAGACGTAGTCGCCATAGTCGCCGCCCGTGAACAGCTCGCCGTCGTTCAGCGGCGGATACAGGACCTCGGAGGCCACGCCGTTGAACTTCATCAGGCGGTTTTGGGTGACCGGCGAGTTGCACCAGATCTTGCGGCACTGCGCGAAACATTCGTTGTCGGCCGCCTTGATCGCCGCCTTCACCGTGCGTCCCGTCTCGTCGAAGTCGAGATGGCTCTGGCCGGCTTCGGACAGGTCATAGGCCTGGCGGAACTGGTGCAGCAGCCACAGCACCTTGTCCTGGTGCGGGATCAGATACGCCGGGAACTTCAGGCCGATCACCCGGTCGACATTGTAGAGGCGCATGCCCTTGGAGATCAGCATCTCCTCGATCAGGCGCTCGGCGGGTTCCCAGGTGAAGGGCACGCGGACGAGCTCGGACTGCACGCCGGGCGTGGCGTTGAGGCGACGAACCAGATGGTCGGCCAGCTCCTCGGCGCCGCCGCGCTGGAACGGGGCGGCGTTGTTGACGACGAGCACCTTCATGCGGTCAGCCGATCCACGACGGTGCTCCAGTCGATCTTCATCTCGGCCAGGCGGTTCAGCGACGCCTTGCCCATCTTGGCGACGCCCTGCTTGTCGGCGTGCAGGCGGTCGAACTGCTCGGCCAGGGCGCGCGGATCAGGCTCGCTGATCAGGCCGTTGCGGCCGTGCTCGACCAACTCCAGCACCCCTCCGGAGTCCGTGGTCGTGATGATCGCCTTCTTGGCGTGGGCGCCTTCCAGCGACGGATAGCCATAGCTGTCCTCGTCCTTGGGCAGATAGGCGATGGCGAGAGCCTCTTTCAGCATCTCCGCCTTCTCGTCCTCGCTGATCCAGCGGTCCTCAAGAATGACCCGGTCCTGCAGGCCCAGCTCCTGAACCCTCTGCAGCAGCTGGCGGCCGTATTCGGGACTAGAGGCGGTGCCGGCCAGGCGCAGCTTCACGCCGGTCTTCACGTACTGCATGGCCTCGATCATCAGGGCCTGACGCTTGTGCGGCTCCAGGCGCGAGATCGCGACGATCTCGTCGCCATAGCCGGTGTGGGTGAAGCGCTCGGGCTGATAGACCGGCGGATACAGCGGCGTGGCGTCCAGGCCATTGAACGCCTTCAGACGATCGGCAACGACCTGGGAATTGGTGAACACCGCCCGCGCTTCCGAGATCGCCTGGGTGTCGAGCGCCCGCAGGTTGTCGCGGATCGCCCGGTGGTGGGTGTCGTCGGGCATGCCGCGATACGGCGTGTCCCACAGGTCGTAGAAGGTGCGGATGTGGTGAATGAACCACAGCACCTTGTTGGGATGGTCGACTACATAGGCCGGCGGCCGGAAGCAGATCACCCGGTCGCACCACTGCGTCAGGTCCATCAGCCGCCAGGCGGCGACCTGGTGCAGGATCTCGTTCGGATCGTCGGTGAACGGCAGGTAGAACCGCTCGACCTCGTGCCCGGCCTCGATCAGCTTCTCCTCGAGCCACTCGACGATGAAGCGCGCGCCGCCGTTGATGAACGGCACGATCGAGGACAGGAGGATGATGCGCATCGGCTAGACCAGGACCTGGTCGAGCGCCGCGACGACACGGTCGATGTCGGCCTCGGTCAGGCCTGCGTGGGTCGGCAGGTTCAGGCCGTCGGCGCCACAGGCTTCGGCCTGCTTCAGGTCGCCGGTCGCCAGATGGGCATAAGGCGGCATGACGTGCATCGGGTGGAATACCGGGCGGCTCTCGATGCCCAGGGCGTCCAGATCCTTGATCACCTGGTCGCGCGAGGTCGCAAGGCCCTCGCCCAGGCGCACGGTGTACATCCAGAACACGTGGCGGCCGGTGTCGGCGACGAATGGCTTGGTCACCCGATTGCCCAGGCGCGAAAGCTTCTCCTCGTACCAGGCCACCACGCGCTCGCGAGCGGCCAGGTGGTGCTCGACGCGTTCCAACTGCGCCAGACCGATCGCGGCCTGGATGTTGGTCATGCGGTAGTTGAAGCCGACGACCGGGAACCAGTAGCGGCGGTTCGGATCCATGCCCTGGCTACGGTACAGCCGCATGGTCTTGGCCAGCTCGTCGTCATTGGTCGTGATCATCCCGCCTTCGCCGGTCGTGATGATCTTGTTGCCGAAGAAGCTGAAGGTCGCGCAGTCGCCCAGCGAGCCGGACATCTTGCCCTTGTACGTCGCGCCCACGGCCTCGGCCGCGTCCTCGATGACCAGCAGATTGTGCTTCTTGGCGATCTCCAGGATCGGGTCCATGTCGGCGATCTGGCCGTACAGGTGGACCGGCATGATCGCCTTGGTGCGCGGCGTGATCTTGGCCTCGATGGCGGCCGGATCGACGTTGAAGGTGCGCGGGTCGTTGTCGACCAGCACGACCGTGCCGCCGCAATAGGTCACCGCGTTGCACGAGGCGATATAGGTCAGGCTGGGGATGATCACCTCGTCGCCCGGGCCAATGCCCATGGCGACCAGGGCCAGGTGCAGCGCCGTCGTGCCGTTGTTGCAGGTGATCGCGTGCTTGACGCCGCAATAGTCGGCGAAGGCCTTCTCGAAGTCGGTGATGAAGCGGCCGGCCGACGAGATCCACGTCGAGTCCACGCATTCCAACACGTAGTCGCGCTCGTTGCCGTCGAGGCTGGGCTGCGCGACGGAAATCCGCGGAAGACTGCTCAAGAACGCTCTCCTTTGATCTTGGCCGGCACACCGATCGCCAGGACGCCGTCCGGAAGGTCACGCACCACGACGCCGCCGGCGCCGACGGTGGTGTCCGCCCCGATGCTCACGCCGGGAATCACCCGCGCGCCAACGCCGAGGAAGGCCCGGTCGCCGACGGTCACACCGCCAGCCAGGGCGCAGGCCGGGCCGAGGTGGCACGCCACGCCCAGGCGGCCGTCATGATCCACGACGGCGCCGGTGTTGATGATCGCCAGGTCGCCGACGGTCGTATCGGCATTGATCGCCACGCCGGCCATCACCGCCACGCCTTGGCCCAGCTTCGCGCTGGGCGAGATCACGGCCGAGGGATGGATCGCGTTGACCAGGACAAAACCCAGGCCCTGAGCTTTGCGCCCCAGCTTCTCGCGCAGGCGGTTGTCGCCAATGGCGACGAACAGCTGGGAGAGCCCCTGCTCTTTCAGCTCGGGCAACTTCAGGTCGTCGCCGACCACCGGAACGCCCAGAACCTCGCGCGGCGTCGGATCGGCGTCGACGATCGCCGCCACAGCCTTCCCCGAAGCGCGCAGGCTTTCGATGACCACCTTGGCGTGGCCGCCGCCGCCGATGATGACGACGCCGGCGCTCATCAGTTCCTCGACCGACGGGCGATGTCGGCTTCCACCATCTCGGCGATCAGCGCCTGCATGGTGATCTTGGGCTCCCAGCCCAGCTTTTCCTTGGCCTTGGCCGGATCGCCCAGCAGCAGATCGACCTCGGCGGGACGCAGGAACTTCGGATTGATCGTGACGTGGTCCTGGTAGTTCAGGCCGACGGTGGCGAAGGCCACCTCGCACATCTCGCGGACGGTCCAGGTCTTGCCGGTGGCGACCACGTAGTCGTCCGGAACCTCTTGCTGCAGCATCAGCCACATGGCCTCGACATAGTCCTGAGCGTGGCCCCAGTCGCGCTTGGCGTCCAGGTTGCCCAGGTCGACGGTCTTCTGCTGGCCCAGCTTGATGGCCGCCACGGCATCTGTGACCTTGCGGGTCACGAACTCGATGCCGCGCAGCGGACTCTCGTGGTTGAACAGGATGCCGGCCGAAGCGTGCAGGCCAAAGCTCTCGCGGTAGTTCACCGTCATCCAGTGGGCATACATCTTGGCCACGGCGTACGGCGAGCGCGGATAGAACGGGGTCTTCTCCGACTGGATCGGATGCTGGACCAGGCCGTACATCTCCGACGACGAGGCCTGGTAGAAGCGGGCCTGCGGGCATTCCTCGCGCACCGCTTCCAGCATGTTGGTCGTGCCCAGGCCGGTGACCGAACCGGTCAGGTGCGGCTGGTCCCACGAGGCGCCGACGAAGCTCTGGGCGGCCAGGTTGTAGACCTCGTCCGGCTGCAGACGGCGCATCAGGCGGGTCAGGCCGCCCTGGTCGAGCAGGTCGCCCAGCTCAAACTGCACGTCGTCATAGACGCCGATCCAGCGCAGACGGTCACCGATTACGTCGGCCGAGGCCGAGCGGCGCAGCATGCCGTGGACCGTGTAGCCCTTCTCCAAGAGAAGTTTCGCGAGGTACGCCCCGTCCTGCCCGGTGATGCCGGTGATCAAAGCCGTCTTCGCCACACTCGACTCCAGTAAGAATGAAAGGTGTCTGACTACACTATTGGAGCCGATTGGAAAGCGCCGCCGACGACATTTCGGCCGCCCGGCGCCGCTTTCCGAAAGGTGTGGGAAATCAGGCCTTTGAAATCGCCCGCCCTACTCCTCGCGCATGGTGGTGCGCAGGGTGTCGCGCAGCGGCGAGAACAGGTACTGCAGCACGGTGCGTTCGCCGGTCGGCACGACCACCTGAGCCGGCATGCCGGCGGTGATCTTGGAGCGCAGGGGCTTGGGCAGCTGCTTGGGATCGACCCGGACAATCCCCAGGAAGTAGACGGTCTTGCCTTCCGGATCGCTCAGGCGGTCGCGCGAGATCGACTCGATCTTGCCGTTCAGGATCGGGATTTCACGCGAATGGAAGGCCGGGAGACGGACCTCCGTGACCATGCCGGCATGGATGTTGTCCACATCGGTCGGCTGGAAGTGAGCCTGAATGACGAAGGCCTCATCATCCGGCGCGATATCGACCATCGGCTCGGCCGGGCGAACGACCGCGCCCTGGGTGAAGAAACGCAGGTTCTGAGCGGTGCCGCTGACCGGGGAAACGACCCGGATACGGCGCTGCGCGTCAGAAGCCACAACCTCCTTCTCGGTCACCTCGGCCAGCTTCACGCGCGTCTCGGCGATGTTCTGGCTGACCTCTTGGAAGAACTGCTGCTTGATCTGACGGATCTTCAGCTGGGTCTCGGACATGCCCTGCACGGCCTTGGAACGGTCGGCGGTCAGGCGGCCGATCGAGCCGGACAGCGACGCCTGCTCACGCTCCAGCGCCAGCAGGCGCGGCCGCGGCACCAGACCCTTGTCGTAGATCTTGCGCAGGTCGTTCAGCTCGTCCTGGATATAGCCCAGTTGGTCTTTCAGGCCCTGAGTCTGGCGCTCGATGCCGTCGATCTCGCTCTGGTACTGATCGCGCTGGGCGTTCATCAGGTCGACCTGACCCGAGATCGTCTGGCGGCGCTCCAGAAACTGCGACTGTTCATCGGCGAGCGCGCGCGAGACGGCCGGGTCGCTGCGCTGGCTCAGCAGGTCGGCCGGGAAGCTGATGGACGAACGCTGATCGCGTTCCGCCAGCAAACGGGCCTCCATGGCCTTCAGCGCCACGTACTGGTTCCGGGTGATGCCGGCCGCGGCGTCTACCTGCGTCGGATCCATCTCGAACAGCACTTGGCCGGCCTTCACCTTCTCGCCTTCACGCACGAGGATACTGCGGAGCATGCCGCCTTCCAGGTGCTGAACGGTCTTCTTGTTGCCTTCGGCCGACACGACGCCGCTGGCGATCACGGCGCTGTCCAGCGGCGCGAACGCCGCCCAGCCCAGAATGCCGACGAAGGTGATGCCGATGACGATGTAGCCGATACGGGCCACACCTTTGTAGTTGTCCGTCGGACGTTGGAGCTTAGGGGGCTTCATCTGTTTTCAGCCTGATGGGCGCGCGCGAGGCGGCCTTAGAAAAAAGGGGCGAACGGACGGATCAGTTGGCGCGGATCGGCGTGGGAGCCGGCGCCTGGGGCGGCGCGCCGCCCATCAGCTTGGCCAGCATGGGATCGCGTTCGCCGAAATCGGAGATCACACCCTGGTTGATGACCATGATGTAGTCCGCCTGGCCCAGCAGGTTCACCTTGTGGGTGGCGAAGATCACCGTGCGCTTGGCGGCTTTCAGACGCTGCATCGCTTCCATGAGCGCGACCTCGCCCACCTGGTCCAGGCTGGCGTTCGGTTCGTCCAGAACCACCAGGGCCGGCATGCGGAACACCGAACGCGCCAGGGCCAGACGTTGACGCTGGCCGCCCGAGAGCGAGGCGCCGCCTTCGCCGATCGGCGTGTCGTAGCCCATCGGCAGACCCTGGATCATCTCGTGCACGCCCGCGAGCGTGGCCGCCTCGATGACTTCCTGGGATTCGTACTCGGTGAAGCGGGCGATGTTCTGGGCGACCGTGCCTTGGAACAGCTCGATGTCCTGCGGCAGGTAGCCGATGTGGCGACCCAGTTTCTCAGGATCCCACTGCTTGATGTCATAGCCATCCAGACGGATCACGCCGGCCACACAGGGCCACACGCCGACGATGCCGCGCAGCAGCGACGACTTGCCGGCCGCGCTGGGCCCGACCAGGGCGATGGACGTGCCGGCGTCGATGCGGAAGCTGGCCTGACGCATGCTCGGCGCTTGAGCGCCGGGCGGCAGGATGGACGCCGCCTCGGCCGACAGCACGCCGCGCGGCTCGGGCAGCGGCATGTGGTCTTCCTTGTCGTCCTGTTCGCGCAGCGTCACCTGCAGGCGATCCCAAGAGCTGCGAGCGCCAATGAAACCCTTCCACTGGCCGACAGCGCCTTCGATCGGCGCCAGGGCGCGGCCGACCAGGATCGAGCCGGCGATCATCGAACCGGCTGAGATCTTGCCCTGAATGGCGAGATAGGCGCCGCCGCCCAGGATCAGCGTCTGGACGACCTGGCGGAACACCTTGATGCCCGACATCACGCTGCCGCCGGCGTCGCTGGCCGCGGCCTGCCAGGCCACCTGCTCGTCGCGGCGAACACGCCAGCGGGCCTGCAGGCCGCCCCACATGCCCATGGCCTTCATGACCTCGGCGTTGCGCAGGGTGGAATTGGCGTCGTTCTGGGCGGCGATCGAGGCCATCGTGGCCATCTGGATCGGGTTCTTGGTCGCGCGGTCGTTCATCACGGCCAGGCCGAAGATGATGAAGCAGCTGATGACCGCCAGGATGCCGAAATAGGGATGCAGGATCCAGGACACGACGATGAATACCGGCGTCCAGGGCGCGTCGCAGAACGCGATCAGGCCGCCGGTCATGAACTCGCGGACCTGGTCCATGTCGCGGAACGCCTGGCCGCCCTGCCCCCTGCGGGTGAGCGTCGAATCCAGCACCGCCTTGAAGATCGGGTCCCGGGCCACCCCATCGAACTTCAGACCGCCGCGCACCAGCACCTGGGTGCGGAGCGCTTCCAACAGACCATAGATCACGAACAGGAAGACGCAGATCAGCGTCAGCACCACCAGGGTGGCGACGTTGCGGCTGGACAGTACGCGGTCATAGACCTGCAGCATGTACAGCGGGCTGACCAGCGCCAGGATGTTGATGAAGAAGCTGAAGACCATGGCGGTGATCACCGCCGGTTTCGCGACCAGGACGGCCTGGTCGAGGATGGTCGGCTTGTTGCCGGTGCGGTTGAAGATCATGTCAGGCCTTCGAGACGCCGCGCCGGGTGGCGGGGTCGTATACAGTAACAACTGAGGTCGCGTCTCGACCACGAAATTGTGGCGGAAAATGAGCGCCCTACGCCTTCCGGCTAGAGCACAGGGTTCCGCGAGGCGCAAGAGGGCCGATTTGGCGCGCGCCGCAAAAGAAAAACGCCGCCCTGGCGAACCAGGACGGCGCAATTCCTCCAAGTCCCCCGCCGCGCCGAGGCGCGACGGGTTTCAAGGATATTAGATCAGGCTCAGCGTCGGGCCCGAGGCAGCGCCGGTGTTACCCAGCACGGCGCTCGACAGGTCGACCAGACCCGAGAGCTTCACGACGATGTCGCCAGCGCCGAAGGTGGCACCCGCGCCGTTGTCTTGGACGACGTAGGTGTTGGTGCCGTATTGGAACCACGTGATCGTGCCAACGGTCGCACCGGCCGCAGCGGCGTTCAGAGCCGCGGCGAAGTCGTTCACGCCCGTCAGGTCAACCTTCGTCGAAGCGAAGGTTTCAACACCACCGCTGTCCTTGAAGCGCAGAGCGTCCGAGGTCGAGAAGTCGGTGACGGTGACGTGCGAAGCGGCAGTCGCGCCCGAACCCGAGGTGCCAACGGTGGTCGAGACATCGATGATGTCCTTGCCGCCGCCGGTGGTCAGGGTCACTTGGCCGGTGATCGCACCAACGGTGATCACGTCAGCGCCCGTACCCGTCTTCACGGTCGAACCGTCGGTCACCAGACCAAGGCCGGCGAGGCCGTTGATCGTGATGGCGCCGGTGGCGGCCGAGGCGTCGATGTTCGCGCCGTTGGCGCCAGCCGTGCCGAAGCCCGTGAGGGTCAGGCTCAGGGCTTGCGAACCGGTGACGGTCAGCGTGCGAGCAGCGGCGTCCGACAGGGTGATCGCGTTAGCGGCGACACCACCGGTGGCGCCCGAAGCGATCGAGACGTTCTCGATGCCTTCGATCGTCACAGCGCGCGCGTTGACGGCGGTCGGCGAGGTAGCCGTACCGGTCACAGCGGCGTTGAAGTTGATCGAGTAGGCGTCCGAGGTGCCACCGACGCCCGTGAAGACGACCGTGGCAGCGCTACCAGCGCCGCTGGTGCCGGTGATGGCCAGCGACTGAGCGGTCGTGACGTTCGAGTACGAAGCCGCACCCGTACCGCCGTTCAGCTCCAGGCTGGCGATCGTCGAACCGGTCAGCAGCGAGACGTCGACGATGTCGCCGCCCGTGCTTTGCAGGTTCAGGACTTCAAAGTTCTTGAAGACCGAGGCGTTCACAGCCGAGATCAGAGCCGACGAGATAGCGTCGACGCCGTCGCCGCCGTCAACAACAGCCGTGGTCGAAGCGCCGATAACGGCGGCGTTCGACAGCAGGCGGTCGTTGCCGGCGCCCAGCTGGATCGAAGCGTTGGCGTCCAGCGTACCCGTCAGGGTGACGCTGTCAGCGCCGGTGCCGCCGACATACGCGATCTTCGTGGTTTGGCCACGGATCGTGATGGCGTTAGCGCCCGACGAGGCCGAAGCGTCGATCTTGGTCAGCGTGGTCGAACCGCTCAGGTCCGAGGTCACGCCGCCGGCGCCCGTCAGGTTGACGGTCTTCAGGGCGTTCAGCGAACCGACGTTGAACGTCAGGCCCTTGGAGCCGCCCAGGGTCAGGTTGACAACAGCGTCAGCCGACAGCGTGGCCGTGGCCGCGCCCGAAGCCGTCACCGTGGCCGACGTCAGGACGTCGTTGGTGTCGTCAACGGTCGAGGTGCCGCCGGTCAGACCGATGGCCAGCGTCTTCGAGGTCGTCGTGTTGGTGGTGCTCAGCACGACCGTGGTCGCGTTGGTGCCCGACAGGTTCAGGTTCGTCAGGGCGTTCGACGAAACGCTTTGCGTGCCGTTGGTCAGGTTCACCGTGGTGATGGTGCCCGCCTTCGTCGCGTTACCCGCGTTGACGTCGGTGATCGTGACAGCGCCGGTAGCGATACCGACCTTACCGTCGCCAGCGACGTTACCGGCCACAACCGTGACAGCGGCGTCCTGAGCGACCGAGACCGTGGTGGTCGCAGCCGTACCGGTCACCGTCATCGCGCCTTGGGTCAGCGTGAAGTTGGTGGTGTCGGTGGCGGCGTTGGTCGATTGAGCAGCCGTGATGCCAGCCGATTGCGTGACGTTGACCGTCGTGCCGCCGGTCACCGCGATGGTGCCTTGGGTACGGTTCGCGACGTCGTCGTAAGCAGCGCCGGTCGCCTTCACGGTGACAGCACCGGTCGGAGCCGTGACGCTGCCGACAACGATGTTGCCCGCGACGCCAACGCCCGTGGCGGTGACGCTGACAGCGCCGCCGCCCTGGACGAACAGGTCCGAGGTGGCTTGCTTCGAAGCCGTCAGAGCAATGGCGGTAGCGCCGCTGGCGGTGACGGTTTGGTCAGCGCCCGAAGCGTCTTGCAGGACGACGTTGGCGTTGGTCAGACCCGACCAGGCCGAGGTGTCCAGCGAACCGCCGGCCAGAGCCGAGACCGAGGTCAGGTTCAGGATTTCGACGTTCTTCACGCTCAGGGCCGACGTAGCCAGCGCGCTGCCGGTGCCGTCCGAGAGGTTCAGGGTGTCGGTGCCGGCGCCACCGTCGATGGCGTCGAGCGGGCCGACGGTGTCGACCGAAGCGTTCAGCTGACCAACGAAGGTGTCGTTGTTCGCGGTGCCGACCAGGTTGTCGATCGCAGCCGTCAGGCTGAAGGTCGTGCCCGGAGCGCCGCCGCTGCCGTAGTTGGTGAACAGGTCGATGCCGGCGTTGTTGTCAGCCGTCAGCGTGTTGTCGTCCGCCAGGTCCTTCAGCAGGTTGTTGGTGGCCGAGGCGTACGAACCAATGCCGGCGCCGTTGTTGTACGACGTGGCTTGGTGCATGATTTCGCCAACGATCGCGGCGCGCAGGGCCAGATCTTGGTCAGCGGTCGACAGGCCCGGCAGGACTTGCTTCACGAAAGCGGTGAAGTAAGCCGTTTGGTCCGTGAAGAACTTGTAGGCGGCATCCAGGTTCACGCCGGCCGCGGTGGCGGCAGCGGTACCGATGATGATGTTGTAGGCGGTCTTGACGGTGTCGAGGATCGACAGCGAACCGTAGGTGGACGAGA
This sequence comes from Caulobacter sp. GW821-FHT10A06, assembly GCF_059415805.1. Classification (NCBI taxonomy): domain Bacteria; kingdom Pseudomonadati; phylum Pseudomonadota; class Alphaproteobacteria; order Caulobacterales; family Caulobacteraceae; genus Caulobacter; species Caulobacter sp. GW821-FHT10A06. The sequence continues at coordinate 188,942 of NZ_JBWKNY010000005.1, read as the reverse complement.
AGCTCGCCTTAGCGGTCGGGTTTTGCAGCGCCAGCGACACCGACTGAGCGATGAAGCGGTTTTCGCCGTTCAGACCAGCTTGAGCGCCCGTGCCGACGTAGGCGGCGTTCAGAGCGGCCAGACCAGCCTTGCTCGGCGCGAAGCCGAGGAAGAAGGCGTAGGTTTCGACGCTGACCGCAGTGGTCGTGTCCGAAGCCAGGTCAACGGCGGCTTGGAAAGCCTGCGGGTCGTTGAACGTGCCAGTGGCGTTTTGGTTGGCAATGCTTTGCAGCAGAGAAGTCTGAGCCGTGGTCGGCCCGGTGCCAGCGTTCGCGTTCGTGAAGAACGTGGTCAGCTGGGTGATGTTGTAAGCCATCTGGCTTGTCTCCCAAAGATAATCCCACACCCCCCTGCGGCCAAACGGCGCGCATAGGAGCAGCGAAGGCTATAGAGCAAACGACATACGTCCACAATACCTGAAATCGAGCTGTACAGCATTTTTCTAACTGTACAGCATTTTCCTATGTCGCGTTCCTTGTACCGCGACCATGGAAGGGGTATATGGAGAGGGTATTTTTGCGCGCGGCAGGCGAGCGACAGCGCTCTCCGCCCCCGGGCGCCGGGACGGCTATTATAATGTATGGCAACCCTCAACGTCGCAGCGCCACGGAGGTCCAAGACCTCCGTCGCGAAGGCGGCCGATGGCTCAAAGAGCAGCGCGAAGTCGCTGGTCTCTCGCAACGTCAGCTGGCGGCCAAGGTCGGCGCGGACTATTACACCTTCATTTCGCAGCTTGAGACGGGTCGCGGCCGCATTCCGCCGGACCGTTACCGCGACTGGGCCCGGGCGCTGGAAGTGCCCGAGCGGACGTTCGTGCGTGAGCTGATGCGGTTCTACGATCCGATCACCTACGAAATCCTGTTCAACGAAGAGTAGTTCGTCTAACGTGTCGCCGCCGGCGCGTGCCGGCTGTCTCTACTCACGCGTGGGAATCTTCCGCCAATATGGCTGCGCAAGTCCTCTCGTTCTTCCAGCGTTCGCCGCGTTATGCGCCCGCTCCCGCCGATTGGAGCCAGCAAGAGCTGGCCGAATTCTATCGCGTGGAAGGCGCCCTGATCAAAGCCGGCATCCGCGTCGGCACCGATCGTGGCCTCAGCGACGAGAACGAGCCGTGGTTCGTCTTCTACCGCACCGACGACGGCGAGGTGGTGATCCACTTCGCGCGCATCGATGGCGAGTACATGATCGCGGGCCCGGCGTATGAAGAGATCGCGCGCGGCTTCGACTTCTCGTCGCTGGTGCGCAACCTGGTCGCGCGTCACCCGCTGATCCGCCGCTCGCAGAGCGGCGACAATGTTTCGATCCACCCCGCCGCCCTGCTGGTGGCCGTGGTCGGCACCGCCTTCTTCAAGACCGGCGAAGCCCGCGCGGCCGAGACCGGCGCGAACAACTCGGCTCCAAGCTCGCGCCCGGCGCTCCTGTCGTCGAGCGCCAACACCAGCCCCGCCAAGTCCGGCGCTGCGGCTGGCGTGACCGCCGCCAACGCCCCGACCTACGACACCGTCCAGCTGCCCGCCAACCAGGCGGTGCTGGTGCTGGCCGCCGCCCTGCTCGCCTCCGACTTCACCGTCGACGCCGGCAGCCTGGATCCGGCCGCCCGCGGCGCTCTGGCGTCGGCCGCCGCCGAACTGGACTTCGGCAGCCCGGCCGCGTCCAGCCTGACGTCCGGCAACGGCGCCGCCCTGCTGAACGAAAACCACGTTTCGGCCGTCGCCAACACGCCCGCCCAGACCGTCTCGTCGGTCCTGTCGCTGGTTGCGTTGCTGTCGACCCTGCCCCATTCGGCGGAGCTGACGACGCCCGCCAACGTGGCGCTGACCGTCGCGGACCCCGCGCACGCGGACATGGACACCGCGCCGCTGGCGGTGCCCGAGGTCCACAACGCGGCGACCTGGTCGCTGGAAGTCCGGCTGGGCGCCGGCGCGCTTCCCAACATCGAAGCCGTCCAGTTGGTCCGCGCCCTGGTGGGCGACACCGCCGCCCAGAAGATCTCGGTGATTGAAGTCGCCAAGCTTCCGGACGTGCTGGCCGAGATCATCTCGCGCGGCGACCACTACCAGACCACGCCGGTCCCGACTCAATCGAACGAGACCAACGAGACGCAGCCGACCCCGGTATCGGAGTCTCAAAATCCGTCCGGCGAGGAACAGAACGGCACGCCTCCGGCTTCCGGAAACCACACGACCTCGACGCACGTCGGCCAGGCCTCGGTGGATCTGGTGAACCAGTTCATCGACTACTTCGTGGCCCATACCGACCACGTGTCGATCATGATGCAAGGTTCGCAGGTCGTGATGTTCGACTCCCGCGTCATGAGCGACCCGGGCTCGATTGGTCATATGACCAGCATGACCTTCGACTTCATCGATGGCAGCTCGATCAACCTGGTGGGTGATCAACATTCCTTCCTGCACGGCGGGATTCTGGTCTAGACCGGAATCCGCTCGCTGCCCCGCAGCGATGACTTTTGCGCATAGGACGGGCGACGGCTGCGAAGCTGCGCCCGGGAAGGACTGACTTGAGGCCCGCACGTCTGGACCTGGCGATGAGCTCCGCCATGCGCGCTCCCGTCAACGACACCGCTTCGCCCGAAACCGGCCCGGCTGGCCCGCCGCCGCGTCGGCGCTTCGGCTTCGCCCGCCGTTTGCTGGGGCCGGTCGTCGCGCCCGTGGCCAACTATGCCCGCCGCTACCTGCAGGCCACGGTCGAGCACGAGCTGCGCGCGACGCAGAGCCAACTGAACCATCTGACCGGCGAGCTGCACGTCGCTCAGGCGCGCCTGGGCCAGACCCAGGACATGCTGCAGGCAGTCCTCCAGACCATGCAGACCATGTCGGCTCAGCTGACGCACATCCAGACGCGCGGCGACCAGGCCTATGGCGAGCTGGCTGCTATTCCCGGCATGTTCGGTCCGCGCTTCGACGAGCTGGAAATCAAGCAGCGGCCGCTGATCCACTACGACGCCGAGTCGACCGCGATCCGCATGCGCGACGGCTACATCATGGCCCCCACGGCCCTGCCGACCTTCGTCACCATGCTGGCCAACGCCACCAGCAAGGGCCTTGAGCCCGGCACCACCGACGTGCTGCGCCGGCTGGTCCAGCCCGGCATGGTCGTCGCCGACGTCGGCGCCAATATCGGTCTGCTGACCCTTGTGATGGCGTCTGCCGCTGGCCCGGGCGGCAAGGTCATCGCCTTCGAGCCCGAGGCGGTTCCGCGCTCGAACCTCGAAAAGATGAAGTATCTCAACGGCCTGTCCTGGGTCGAGGTGCGCGACCAGGCCGTCGGCGAGAAAGCCGGGCAGCTGACCTTCCACGTCAGCGACATCATCGGCCATAGTTCGCTGTACGCCCTGCCCGAGACCGAAGGCTCGCGCGAGATCCAGGTCGAGGTGGTCCGCCTGGACGACATCGCCCCGGCCAAGCGCATGGACGTGGTCAAGATCGACGTCGAGGGCGCCGAGCTGGACGTGCTGGCCGGCATGCAGGGCGTGATCGCCAAGAACCCCGACCTGGCCATCGTCGCCGAGTTCGGCCCCGAGCACCTCAAGCGCGTCGGCCAGACTCCGGCCCAGTGGTTCAAGGCCTTCGCCGACGCCGGCTTCAAGGCCTACATCATCGACGAGGCGACCAGCGCGGCCCAGCCGACCAACGCCAAGGACGCCGCCAAGGTGGTCTCGGCCAACATCGCCTTCGTGCGCGCCGGCGGCGACGCTGAAAAGCGCCTGCTGAAGCGCTAGGACCGACCGCGATGAAGATCTGCTGGGTGACGCCCTTCGTCCTGCGCTCGTCGATCGGCCGGGTCAGCGCCGAGGTCGCCAAGGCCCTGGCCGCGCGGGGCCACCAGGTCGAGATCCTGCGCTGCGAGGATGAGGTCGGCGACGAGCCGCTGCATCCGACCGCCCTGCCCGTCCATCACTGGCGCCGCTACGACCTGGCGCGCCTGCGGACCGAGTTCGACGTCGTCATCGTCAATATCGGCGACAACTATCCCTTCCACGCCGGCGTGTTCGCGATCCTGGACGCCGCGCCGTGCCTGGGGATCTTCCACGACTTCTACATCTACAACCTGTTCTCGGGCTGGCTGCACTACAACGGCCTGGACTATCGCCGGCACGACGCCGAGATCGTCGCGACCTATGGCGAGGCGGCCCTGCCCCACGCCGTGGCCGTGCGCTCGGGCCAGATGCTGGACATGGGCGAGATCGCCCAGCACCTGCCGATGACCGAGTGGCTGGCCGGCCGCTGCCAGGCCGCCCTGGCCCACGCGCGCTTCTACGCGCCCAAGCTGGAGGCCGTGGTCACCGGTCCGGTCGATGTGACCCCGCTGTGCTGCCCCGACCGCGCGACGCCGCCGGGTCCGCCCAAGGCCAAGAGCCAGCTGACCCTCACCACGGTCGGGGTGATGAACCCCAACAAGCGGGTGGCCGACGTCATCCGCGCCATCGGCGGCTCCGACGCCTTGAAGGCCTGCGCCTATCGCCTGGTCGGTCCGATCTCGGACGACGAGCGCACCAAGCTAGAAGGCGTCGCCGCCGAGGTGGGCTTCACGAACCTGGTCATCGACGGCGCCGTCGACGACGAGACCCTGGACCGCCGCCTGGACGAGGCCGACATCATGGTCGCCCTGCGCAAGCCGGTGCTGGAAGGCGCTTCGGGCTCGGCCTGCGAAGGCATGCTCAGCGGCCGTCCCACCGTGGTGGCCCGCGCCGGCTTCTATGGCGAACTGCCTGACGACCTGGTGTTCAAGATCGACGGCGAGATCGTGGTCGAAGAGCTGCGCGACGTCCTGGAGCGCCTGGTCGCCGACGAGGCCCTGCGCCGCGACACCGGCAAGGCCGCCCGCGCCTGGGCGCTGGATAACCTCAACGCCGCCCGCTACGCGCAGTCCGTCGAGACCCTGGCCCAGGCCCAGATCACCAGCCGTCCGCTGCTGGAAGTCGGCGCCCGCCTGGGCTGGCAACTGCAAGGCATGGGCCTGGCCGACACCGACCCGGCCACGGCCCGCATCGGCGCCACGCTGCAGAAGCTGTTCGCGCCGATCGCGCCTTAAGCGCTCTTACTGACCGGCTCGGCGCAGTAGCTGTCCAGGAAGGCCTGGTGCTGCGGCAGGCGCGTCACCGTCCCGGCGATGTTGCGCTTTAGGTCCTCCAGCGCGGCCTTAAGCTGCTGCGGCGGCATCAACCGGCCCATGTGGTGATAGGTCTGGGACTGAACACGCTGGCCCAGCAGCACCTGTAGCCAGGAGTCGGTCTGGAACAGCTCTCCCGGTGCCTGGTAGACCTGGGCGCTCTCGCGGAACAGCGCGATCCGGTGGGCCAGGCTGTCGGGGATGTCCATCGTCCGCACACGGTCCCAGAACGGGCTGTCGGTCCGCTCGGTCGCCTTGTAGTGCAGGATGATGAAGTCGCGGATCTTCTCCAGCTCGTCATCGGCCTGGCGATTGTAGAAGTCGATGGCGGCCTGGCTGATTCCGCCGAACGGGAACAGCTTCATCAGGCGGGTGATGCCGACCATGATCAGGTGGATCGAGGTCGACTCCAACGGCTCGACGAAGCCGCTGGCCAATCCCAGGGCGACGACGTTCTTGTCCCAGGTCTTGCGGCGACGGCCGGTGCGGTAGCGGATCAGGCGCGGCTCGATCAGGGTCTCGCCCTCGATCTCGCCTGTCAGCATGTCGCGCGCCTCGTCGTCGGACATGAACTCATTGCAGTAGACCAGGCCGTTGCCGACCCGGTGCTGCAACGGGATCTTCCAGCGCCAGCCGGCCTTGTGGGCGATGGCGCGGGTATAGGGCACTGCTGGCTCGGTCGAGCGGGTCTGGACGGCCAGGGCGCTGTTGGTTGGCAGCCAATGGCCCCAATCCTCGAATCCGGCCTTCAGGGTCTGTTCGATCAGCAGGCCCCGGAAGCCGGTGCAGTCGATGAACAGGTCGCCTTCGACGACGTCGCCGTTCTCCATGACCAGGGTTTCGACAAAGCCGTCCTCACCGCGCTGGCGGACACTGGCGATCTTGCCCTCGACACGGCGCACGCCGTCGCCCTCAGCCATGCCGCGCAGGAAGCGGCCGTAGAGGCCGGCGTCCAGGTGGTAGGCGTAGTTCAGCGGGCTCTGCTCGCCAGTGTAGAACCGGTTCTGTTCGGCCGCCTTCAGCTCCAGGCAGTAGTCGCCCAGCTCGCCGCCGAAGCCCTGCTCGCGCGCCTGCAGCCAGAAGTGATGGAAGCCGCCCATCCAGGTGGATTTGCCGACCTGGCCGAACGAGTGGATGTAGCGGTCGCCGATCTCGCCCCAGTGCTCGAACGAGATGCCCAGCTTGAAGGTCGCCTGGGTGGCGCGCATGAACGCCGGCTCGTCGATGCCCAGCAAGGCGTTGAAGGTACGGGCCGTCGGGATGGTCGACTCGCCCACCCCAACCGTGCCGATGTCCTCAGACTCGACCAGCGTGATATCCAGCAGCGGGCCCAGTTGTCGGCCCAAAGCGGCGGCGGCCATCCAGCCGGCGGTGCCGCCGCCCGCGATCACCACCTTGCGGATCGTCTGCTGGGTCATGGCGTCCCCTCCCCTGATCTTATCTGTTCAGGCGGTCGAGCAGATACGCCCGCAGCCGCCTGGCCTTCACCTGATCCATCGGCCCCAGCGGGCCCCGCGCCGCTTCGGGCAGCGGCGCCCCGGCGCGGTCGGCGGGGCCGAACACGTAGTAGTCGAACAGGGCCTTCCAGCCCTGCTTCTCGAAATCGGGCCGGTCGCGCAGGCTGAGCAGGCCGTGCAGCAGCGTGGTCATCGGCGTGTCCAGATGGGCCGGCGCGCTGTTCCACCAGTAGTTCACCAGCACGTTGAACGGCTCCAGCGCCTCGACCTGATGCCACCACAGGGCTGGGTAGACCAGGACGTCGCCGGGCTCCATCTCGGCCACCTGGGCCGAACCCTGAGCCTCGCGGAAACCGGGATGCGCGTCGAAGTCGGGATTCTGGAAATCGACTAGGCTGACCACCTGGCCGCCGGGCGTCGGCTCCAGCGGGCCGGGATAGAGGTTGGCCACCTGGTCCGGCGGGAACAGGGTGAAGCGCCGCCGGCCCACGGCGCAGACGGCGATGTTGTTGGACATGTCGTAGTGGGCGGCCGCCGTCGTGCGGTTGCCGATCCAGATGCCGGCCATCGGCGGCTCGGGCCCGAACACCTCGGCCCCCAGGCCCAGGTCGTTGGCGGCCTTCAGGTCCGGGAAGTAGGCGTCCAAGTCGGCGGAGCCGACATAGACCGCCGGCGCATCATTGCGGCCCTCGACCTCCTCAAGACGCTGCAGGAAGGTCTCCAGCGGCGCGCGCTCGGCCTTGAAGTTCATCGCCGTGCGAGTGTCGTCGTAGAAGAAGCGGCCGCCGATGGCCGGGTCGCCGGTGTAGCCCACCACCCGGCCGCCCCGGTCGTGGGCGCGGATGTAGTCGCGGGCCGCCTGGCCGGACTGGAGACCCGCCTGGACCAGCGGCCAGTCGCGGGCCAGGCCTTTGAACAGCATGGGCGTCTGGCCGGCCAGCACCGCCTCGAACGGGATCTCGGCGGGCGTCGCCACCGTGGTCTCCAGCGTCCGACGAGCGGTGATCGCGGTCATGCCAAAGACGCTTGCTTGCGGGTCTTGCGGGCGATCAGCTCCTCGATATTGCCCATCGACGAGATGATCCAGTGCGCCGCGCGCAGCAGGCCCGACTGGTGCAGTCGCTCCAGATCCTCGCCCGTCACGGCCGCCAGGCGGTCCGGCGCCAGGGTGAAGACGTCGGGCAGGTCGTAGCTGGTCTGGTCGTCCAGCTTGATTTCGATATCGATCGGCTCGATCAGACCCAGGTCGTCGAAGAAAGCGAACATCGGCCCGACGACCTCCAGGCCATCATGGATCTGGCCCAGGGCTTGGTTGATCCCTTGCAGATACGGCGCGTTGCCGCCCGCCGGCAGGAACAGGCGCTCGCCCGCGTCGCGGCTGACGCGCGGATGGTCCAGGTCGACATGGATCATCGGCCGAGGCTCGGCGCCCGGTTCGTCGCGTTGCAAGGCGATCGAAAACGGGCCGCGCCGCTGCACGGCGGGGACATAGCGAGCATTCCAGCCGGTCTCGTCCAGGAACAGGTTCTCGTCGCGGTCCAGGCCCAGCAAGGCCACGGCCTGCCAGGCGCCGGCGGCGTCCTTGCGGATCAGGATGGGGTATTCGCGCTGCACCGCCTCGAACTCGGTCGGCAGCACCAGCACCTGGTTCAGCGCATCGCCAAAGGCGACGCCATAACCGGCGATCACGCGCAGGTCGGCGTGGTCGACATTGTTCAGAAGCACTCGGTTCATATCGCCTACTCACGCCCTGAAGGCGTGTACTTCAAAGGAAGAAAGGGACCGCCGCAAGCGCGACGGTCCCTGCCCTCACTGCTAGGAGACTTCCGGTCCTAGAAGCGGTAGCGGGCGCCGAGGAGGAAGCGCCGGTCCAGCTCTTGAGCGAACCAGACCTGCTTCTCGTCACGCGCGTAGGTGCGCAGGTGCTCCTTGGTCAGGTTGATGCCTTCGAAGGAGAGCGACAGCTTGGAGGTGACGTCGTAGCTGACGTTGATGTCCAGCTGGCCGAACGGCGCGACGTTGACAGGGTTGCGCGAGCCGCCGCGATTGGTGGCTTGCAGGAACTTGTCCCGCCAGTTGTAGGCCACACGGGCCGAGAACCCGTACTTTTCATAGATCAGAGTGCCGTTGGCCGTGTCCGACAGACCCAGCAGGGCGAACTGATCCTGGCCCGGGTCGGCGGCGTTGTTGAAGCCGACGTCGCCGCGCACCAGCGTATAGGCCGCCGCGATGCCGAAGCCCGTGTCGCCGAAGAAGTGCTGACCCGCGATTTCGAAGCCGTGGATGTTGCCCGTCTTGTTGATCGGCTGCGAGACCTGGAAGTTGAACAGCGGATCGGTCGCCGAGGGCGAGATGTCCGTGGCCGCCAGGATCTGGTCCACGAAGGCTTGGTTCAGGTCGCCGCTGGGAAGGCGGTTGGCCTGGAACTGGGCCGTGGCCGCCGCCACCGAGCCGGTCGTCTGGATCAGAGCCGCCATCGTGAACAGGTTCACGTCGCCAACGCCCGCGCCGATGGCCGCCAAAGCGGTCTTGGCGTTGCCCGACAGGGTGCCCGGCGCGCCGGAGCTGGGGTCACGCAGGCCGAACATGCTCGACATCTTCGTGCCGGTGCCAACGAAGTTGCTCACCCGCTTGTCGAAGAAGCCGATCGAGATGTAGCTGCTGGGCTTGTAGTACCACTCCAGCGACACATCGACGTTGTCGGAGATCAGCGGATCCAGGTCCGTGTTGCCGATGGCGCCCAGCGGGATGGCCCCGTTGGCGACCGGACGGTTCGGCGTGCCGACGCTCTGGGCGGCGAACAGGTTGTTATAGTCCGGACGCGCGATGGTGCGGCTGAACGAGAAGCGGCCCGTCAGGTCGTCCCGCAGCTCGACCTTGAAGTCCATCGACGGCAGCAGGTTGTTGTACTTCCCCTTGCCCGTCAGCGGTTGATAGACGCCGTTGGTTTTCAGGGTGAAGTCGTTGTCCGCCGTCCAGATGATGGCGCTGGGCACCAGGACCAGCGAGACTGCGTCGGTCTTGGTGGTCTCGTAGCGCAGGCCGGCGACCAGTTCAGTCGGGAGATTCAGGAGCTCCGACTTCCAGACCAGCTGGCCATAGACCGAGGCGATCTTTTCCTGGATGCGGTTGTTTTCCTGGCCCGTGACGCCGACCGCATTGCCCTTGGCCGCATAGACCGGCGACAGGGCGTTGTAGAGGTCAATGGCGTTGGCGCGGAACGACACCAGGCCAGCGCCCGACTGGTTCAGATTGAAGTCGTCGTACTGGCAGGCCAGGCAGAACGCCTTCACCAGGCTGCCGGCGTATTGCGAGACGTCGCGCGGGCTGGACATGCCCCAGCTGCCGAGGTCCTGCTGGGTCGACTTGCTGGTCTGCAGCATGTTGGAGTCGCGGTAGTTACCCCCGAACTCGACGCGGCTGCCGTTGTCGTCCAGGTCCCAGCGGAAGTCGGCCCGGATTTCCTTGACCTTCTGCTGCTGGCGCTGCGCCCAGGTGCGGGCGACCTGGCTAGCCAAGTCGCCGACGTCCAGTTGGCCGTTGCCGTTGCCGCGCAGAGCGTCGTTGATCGTGATGCTCTGGATCGGGACGTCGCCCTCGTAGTTGCCGGTCTGGGTCGTCAGGATCGGCGCGGCGATCGAGACCGCCGTCGAGCTGGCGCCGTTCGGCGTGTTCGGCTTGGAGTCGGCCTTCGAGATGTGGCCGTCCACGCTGACGTGGAAGCGGTCCGAGACGTCCCAGGTGCCGTTCAGGCCGAACGACTTCAGCGAGTCCTCATTGCCGCGGTACTGCTGCTCGAAGCCCGTATCCTTGGTGCCGCTGAGGTTTTCCGACAGCAGGACAGCGGTGGCGACCGTCGGGTTCTTGTCGAAGGTGACCTTGTCGAACGGACGGTTGAACCAGTTGGTGCTGTCGTTGCGGCGCTCGAACGTCTTGTCGTTGGCGTACAGGGCGTCGGCCGTGATCGTCATGGTCTCGATCGGACGGAACTGGACCGTCAGCTGGCCATTGACGCGTTCACGTTCGCCTTGCGCGAAGTGATAGCGGCTGTCGTTGGGGATCGCGACCCAGGTGCTCCCGCTCGACGGCGCATTGGTGATCTGGGTGGCGCCGCCCGGACGGACGAAGCCGTTGTCCGGATTGATGAAGTCGGCGTACGACTTGATGTTCCAGTCGTTCACCGTGGCCGAGCGTGAGGTGTAGTCGCGCTTCTGGTAGCTGCCGAACAGGGTGACGCCGAACTTCTCGCTGTCGTCGACCCAATTGATCAGGCCCGAGGCTTCCGGCGTGTACTTGTGGCCGAAGTCATCGACCTTCTTGTCCATGCTGGTGTCGTAGACGCCCTTGACCCCGATGCTGCCGTTGAAGCCCGGCTTGCCGTCCAGCGGGCGGCGGGTCTTGACGTTGATCGTGGCGCCGATGCCGCCGGTCGGGATGGCCGCACGGCCGGTCTTGTAGACCTCCAGCGTGGACACGCCTTCCGAGGCGAGGTTGGAGAAGTCGAACGAGCGGCTGGTGCCCGACGCGCCATCCGCGGACTGGTCGCCACCGACCGTGGCGACCCGCGCGGTGGGCATGGTGCGGCCGTTCAGGGTCACCAGGTTGAAACTGGGACCAAAGCCGCGGACCGTGACCTGGGAGCCTTCGCCGTTGGTCCGGTCGATCGACACGCCGGTGATCCGCTGGAGCGACTCGGCGAGGTTGGTGTCTGGGAACTTGCCCATGTCTTCGGCGGAGATGGCGTCGACCACGCCGCTGTTGTTGCGCTTGATCTCGATCGACCGTTCGAGTGAAGCGCGGATGCCGGTGACGACGATCTCGTCGACGGCGTTATCTTGGGTCTGCTGAGCCAGCGCGGAGCTGGCGAACATGGCCGCCGTGATGGCGACGCAAGAGGCAGACGCGTGCAAGCGACGAAGCCGCTTCATAGCCGTTCCCCCTAATAAAAGCCCTCTGTGGGGCGATGTTTATTGTTACGAACCGGAAGCATTTCCCGGTCGCTCTTCCCGTTCCCGCTCCGGGTGAACAACCCATGCACGAGAGACTAGTTAGCGGTAACATCGGTCTTTGACCGCCGCAATGGCCAATTGACAGCGCTAGCAATTATTTTTCAAGGCCATTCTGGTCGTATTTCTACTACAAATGACCGGTGTTTTTGGCCGCTCGCTGCACTGCCGCGAAGGCGCTTTATTCCGCCCATCGCGCCAAAGTTGCGTTACATTTCGCGGTGGAAACCGGTGTCCACGCATACGAATGCATGACGGCGGCCAGCATCGCGCTAGCCGCCGCCTCTCATGCGTGCATGGATTTTCGAGTTTGGTTGCGGCGCGTCAGCCGAGGTCGAGATCGACGCTGGCGCTCTTCAGGCCGTCGGCGATCGCGACCACCCTCGCTCGCCCCGACTGATTCCGCCGGGTCCGGACGATCGCCTGGGCCAGGCCGTTGAAGGCTTTGCGCTGATTGGCGACGTCGGGCTCGTGACTGGTCGGATTGCCGTTGCCCACGCCGATCACGTCCGCCGCGCCCGTGAGCTCGAAGCGGACCAGATTCTCAGCGCGCGGCACGATGCGGCCCTTGGCGTCCAGCACCTCGACCTTGAGGATCGCCACGTCTTGGCCGTCGGCCTTCAGCTTCGTGCGATCGGCGGTCAGGCGCAGGGCGGCCGGCGTCCCGGCCGTCTCGCGACGGGCGCGGAGGATGACCTTGCCGTTCTTGTAGCCATGGGCCTCGATGACGCCCGGCGCATAGGGCACGGACCACTCGACGTGGTGGTTGGCCTTCACCTCGCGCATGCCCTGGCTCTTGCCGTTCAGGAACAGCTCAACCTTGTCGCAGTTGCTGTGCGCCCAGACCGCCACCGGCTGGCCCTCGCGGCCTTCCCAGTTCCAGTGCGGCAACAGGTGCAGCAGCGGCTCGGACCGCCACCAGGCGCGGTAGTAGAAGTAGTTGTCCTTCGGGAAGCCGCAGGTGTCGAAGGCCCCGAAGTGCGAGCTGATGCTGGGCCAGCGGTTGAACGGCGTCGGCTCGCCGCGATAGTCGAAGCCGGTCCAGATGAAGCCGCCCGCCATCCACGGCCGCTCGGCCGCATGGCTCCACCACTTCTCGGCCGTCGTCGCCCACCAGGGGTGGTCGGTGTCGTAGGCCGGCACGTAGCTCTTGGCCTCGTCACGGACGTACTCGCCGCGCGTCGTCACCACGCTGGCGCTTTCGCTGCCAATGATGGGCACGGCCGGAAAACGCTCGTGGAAGGCGTCCATCTTCTCGTGGCGATAGTTGAAGCCCTGCACGTCGATGACCGTGCTGATGCCCTCGCCAAAGCCGTTGTCCATCGCCGCCGTGACCAGACGCGAGGGGTCCAGGCGATTGACCAGGCGCTTCATGGTCTTGGCGACCTTGATCCCGCGCGCAGTGGCCTGCTGCGGCTCCTCGTTGCCGATCGACCACAGGATCACCGAGGGGTGATTGCGGTCGCGGCGGACCAGGCGCTCCAGCTCGTCCATGGAGGTCGGATCACTGGACATCCGGCGAGTCTCGTCGATCACGAGAATGCCCAGGCGGTCGCAGGCGTCCAGCAGCTCGACCGTCGGCGGATTGTGCGAGGCGCGATAGGCGTTGCAGCCCATCGACTTCAGCTGCTCCAGCCGCCAGACCTGCAAAGCGTCCGGGATCGCAGCGCCGACGCCGGCATGATCCTGGTGATTGCAGGCGCCCTTCAGCTTCACCGGCTTGTCGTTGAGGAAGAAGCCCTGTTGGCCGTCGAAACGCACCGAGCGGACGCCGAAGCGGGTGACAAAACGGTCGACGACCGTCCCGCCGACCTTGGTCTCGGTGACCAGCGTGTAGAGATGCGGGGTTTCCAGCGACCACAAGACCGGATTGGCCAGGGTCACCGTCTGCGACAGGCCCTGGCGCTCCCAGGCCGGGATGCGGTCGGCGGCGGGAGCAACGGCCAGCACGGGCTTGCCGGCGGCGTCCAGCACCGCGTGGCTGACCTCGAAGGCCTGGGCCGTGTCGCCCTCGTTGATCAGGTCGGTGTCGATCTGCAGCGTGCCGTCGACCTTGGCGCGAACGAAGACGCCCCACTGCGGCACGTGGACCGGCGCGGTCTTGACCAGCCAGACGTGGCGATAGAGCCCGGCCCCTTCGTAGAACCAGCCCTCGCCCAGACTGGCGTCGACGCGGACGGTCAGTTGGTTGTCGCCGCCGATATTGGCGATGTCGGTAATGTCGACGCGGAACGGCGAATAGCCGCTGTCCTCGCGCTCCAGGATGTAGCCGTTGACGATGACCACGGCGTCGCGGAAGGCGCCGCCGAACTCGATCGACAGGCGCTTGCCGGCGTCGCTGGCCGGCAGGGTGAAGGTCTTGCGGTACCAGCCGACGCTGGTCTCCGGGAACTCGCGGCCCAGCGCCTTGTAGCCGTGGGCGGCGCGCAGATCCTCGTCGTCCGGCTTGCCCGAGGGTTTGTAGTCGAGGTTGTTGGCGAACGGCAGTTCGACGGCCCAGTCGTGCGGCAGGGTCACCGGCTTCCAGGCGCTGTCGTCGAAGTCCTTTTGCGCGGCGGCGGCTACCCACCACGACGGCGCGCTGGCGCCGGCCTTGGCGAAGGTGCGCTGGTTGGCGCCGAAGCCGAAGTCCTTGGTGGGATCGGACGCATGGCCCAAGGCGAAGCGCCAGTCGAAGTCCAGCGACGTCCGCTCACGCGGGCCCAGGTCCACAGCGGCGACCGGCGCGACCTGGGCGCTCGCCGCCGCGGCCTTTGCCAGCAGCGCCGCGCCGGCGGTCACCGCCAGCGCTTGGCGTCGGTTGATCTGGACCATCATCAACTCCCTCAACTCAATACCGTCTTCCCGGCGAAAGCCGGGATCCAGATCCCATGGCGCCAGGGCTGATTGGAGGGCCGCTGAGCTTATGGCGTCAGCTCAACGCCCTTCCATCTGGGCCCCGGCTTTCGCCGGGGAAACGGACTTTGGATTCTAAAACTTCAGCGTCACGTCGACGAGGAAACGACGGCCATAGCTGTCGTAACGGCCGATCCGGTTGGGATCGTTGTCGCGGTACATCCGCAGTTCCTGGTTGGTCAGGTTGTTGACCTGGAAGCGGACGCCGATGCGCTCGTTGACCTGGTAGGACGAGCTGAAGTCGAGGGTCTTCTCGGTCGCCAGGGTCTGCAGGTCCGAACCGTTCCAGCCGTAGATGACGGTCATCGGCGAGTGGTACTTCCAGCCCAGGCGGGCCTCGAAGCCGGCATTGGAGTACCACAGGTCCACCGTCGCGGTGTTCTTGGCCAAGCCGGTCATCCGCAGCGGATTATTGACCGGTGAGAACTCCTTCAGGTTCGATTCCACATAGGCGTAGTTCGAATAGATGCCGAACTTGCTGAGCGGCCCCGGCAGGAAGAAGAACGGCGTCTGGAAGGTCAGTTCCGCGCCCTGGATGTGGCCGCTGCCGCCGTTGGCCGGGCTGGCGACCGTGTAGGTCTGGCCGCCGAACGTGGCCGGGGTCTGCTTCCAGCCGATATAGCTGTCGACGGCCTTGTAGTAGTACGAAATCGCCACCAGGGCTTCCGGACGGAAGTAGTATTCGGCCGAGGCGTCGAACTGGATGGCCTCGAACGGCTTCAGCTTGGGATTGCCCGCGCTGCCGGTCCACGGCGCCCAGTTGGCCAGGGTGCGGCTGGCGCGCAGCTCGTCCAGCGGCGGACGGGCGATGACCTTGGCCACGCCCAGGCGCAGCAGCTTGCCGTCGCCGAAGTCCAGCTTGGCGTTCGCCGAGGGCAGGAGGTCGGTATACGCGTTGTCGAGCGTCACGGCCTTGAAGGCGCTGGCGGTGTCCTGCTGCTGGCCGTCGCTGCTGGTCTTGGTGTGGACCAGGCGGGCGCCGACATTGCCGGTGACCCACGAGCCGCCCACGCCGTCGCCGGCGAAGTTCAGCTTGGCGAAGCCTTCATAGACCTTCTCGTTCACGGCCCAGCGCGAGGCCAGGTCCTCGGTCGCCTTAGAGACGGCGAAGGCGTTGGCCCCGTAGGCGACCGCCGCGATCTTGTCGATGTCGCCGGTCAGCAGGGCCGGGACATTGGCCCCGTCGCTGAGCTTGTAGGCTTGCAGCAGGCTGGTCGGGATCGTCGCGCCGGTGGCCGACGGGGCGAAGGTGAAGCGGGTGTGATCCTTGGTGCGGTCCGAGGCGCGCACACCGAACTGCACGCTCTTGAAGACGCTGTCGCCGCCGAAGTCGCGGGCGAAGTCCAGGGCCGCGGCCTTCAGCTCGTCGTTCAGGCGCTCGGGGCCGTCGTGCGAGCCGGCCAGGTCGGCGGTCTGGCTGAGCTTGATGCTTTCCTGGCTGGTGGTGATGGTCGGCGTCACGCCGGCGCGCCAGTCGAAGCTGGTCCAGTCCGGCCAGGCCTCGAAGCGCACGGCCTTCCAGGTGTTGGTCCGCTTGGCCTTGGAGTAAGAGACGTCGCCGGTGACGGTCCACTGGTCGCCGGTCCACTTGCCGTTCAGGCCGCCGGCGAACAGGTCCTTGTCCTCGCTGTACTTGGCCAGCACGGTCTGCACCGAGCTGAACGGCAGGCGGCCCGCCACGACGGCATTGTTGATCAGGGTGAAGGACGCGCCGGCGGCGTGGTAGTCGCCGTCGTTCCAGCCGGTGTTGGTGCCGTCGCCGCGGTTCCAGTTGCCCCAGTTGTTGGCGCCCCAGACGGTCTGGTCCTGGACCTCGGTGATCTTGATCTTCGAATAGAGCGCGTCGGCCTTCAGTTCGAACGTGTCGGTCGGCTTGAACTGCAGGCCGCCCGAGATCCCGGTGCGCTTCTGGTCGATGCGGCTGGCCGACATCTGCGCGCCCCAGGGCGTGTAGTCGACCTTGCCGTCGCGGTTCAGGTCGCTGGAATAGTCGCTGGCCCCGGCCGGCGGGCGGGCGTTGCTGTCGTTGTAGCCCCAGCCCGTGAACGAGCCATAGCCGTTCTTCTGGCGCTGGGCGGTGACGCCCAGGACCACGGCCAGATCGTCGTTCAGCTTGTGAACGAACGAGCCCGAGCCACGATAGCCGGTCGTGCCGTAGTTGGGGATGTCCTTGCCGCCGTCATAGAACACCGGGCCGGCGCGCAGCACGAAGGCCGGGCCGCGATAGTCCAGCGGCGCGATGGTGTCGATGTTGATGGTGGCCGCGACGCCGCCGGCGATCAGGTCGGCCGACTGCGACTTGTAGACCTGCACGCCCGAGACGACTTCCGACGGATAGATCTCCCAGCGCACGTTGCGGTCGGGCTCGGACGAGGCGACCTCGCGGTTGTTGATCGTGCCCAGCACCAGGCGCGCGCCCAGGCCGCGCACGACGGCCTGGCTGTCATTGCCCCGGTCGCGGGTGGCGTTGACGCCCGGCAGGCGGGCGATGGACTCGGCGATGGTGACGTCGGGCAGGACGCCGATGTCCTTGGCCGAGATGGCTTCGACGACCTTGTCGGAGCCCTGCTTCACCGCCAGGGCGTCGCGCAGGCTCTTGCGGACGCCGGTGACGACGACTTCTTCGACCTGCGAGGTTTCGGTGGTCTGGGCCTGGGCGCCGACAGCGAAGGTCAGCGCGATGCCGCTGACAGCGGCGAGCAGAATGGCATGGCGAGTCATGTGTTTCCCCCTGATGAAACAGCGCCGCGCTTCGTTTTTATGGCGCGGCTGCCTTGGGCTGCGACGCGTCCTCAGCGTCAGACGCTCCCGCGAGCGTCACAAACCTCATTTATCATATCAATCGCACAAGGCAAGTCACTCCAACGGAATGACGCTGGCGCCCTTGCCCACGGTCGCGCTCTTGGCCGGCGCGTCGCCGACGGTGGCCGCGTCAGTCGCCGTGGCGGCGGTCACCGAGGCTCCGGGCATCAGGCGCGTGCGATAGGTCCAGGCGCCGTTCTCCAAGGTCATGGGACGCGGACCGACGCCGCCCAGGAAGTCGCCGTCGATGAACCGCGCGGCCTCGCCCTTGGCGGTGACGCGGAAGGTCACGTCCACCGGCATGACGTAGGGCGCGGTCAGCCACTGGACGCCTTCCAGCGCCTGGCCCTTGAAGTCGAACAGCGCCGCGTTCTCCCAGTTGGAGCCCGTGCCCCAGCGGGTCTTGCACTTCGTCGAAAGCCACGCCGGCTCCCAGTAGACGACCCCGACCCCGCCATTGGCGTAGACCAGCTGGGTCAGGTCTGTGAGGTACTTCTTCTGGCCTGCCGTCGTGGCCGGATAGCCGGCGATCAGGGAGTCGGCGCCCAAGAGGTTGGGCGAGGCGTCGGCGCCGTCATTGGTGAACGGATAGGCCGTCTCGACCACCAGCACGTCGGCCGAATACAGGTGTCGCAAGCGGTTGATCGTCTCGCCCAGCTGCGCCATCGAGCGCTTAGACCACTTGCTGTAGTAGCTGATGCCGATCAGGTCGAAGTCGGTGACGCCGGCCTTGGCCGCCGCCGCGAACCACGGCTCGACGTTTTCGGGCTGGGCGATGTGCAGCATAATCCGCGGCTTGATCTTCGCGGCCGCCCCAGCGTCCCGCACGGCCTTGATGCCGGCGTTGAACAGCAGGGCGTTGCGCTCCCAATTGATCGGCTCTTTCGCCTTGGCGAGGCTGGAGACGATCTCGCCATTAGTCTCGTTGCCCACCTGGACGAGGTCGGGCATCAGCCCCTCGCGATCCAGCTCGGCGAGGGTGTTGTGGGTGAAGGCGTACAGCGCCTTGGCCTGGTCCGGCGTCGACAGCTTGGCCCAGGCCTTGGGCGCGATCTGCTTGTCGCCGTCGGCCCAGTCGTCGGAATAGTGGAAGTCCAGCAGCACCTGCAGCCCGGCCTTGCGAGCCTTGGCGATGCTGCGCTTGACGTCCTTCAGGTTCGAGTACGGCGTCCAGTCGGGGTCGTTCCAGATGCGGATCCGCGCCACGTTGGCGCCGGCCGACTTGAAGAAGGCGTAGGGCTCGACCGTCTTGCCGCCCGCCCGATAGACGGCCCCGCAGTCCTCCATCTCGTTGGCGTAGGAGATGTCGACGCCCAGATAGGTCTGGGGCGCTGCGTGCGCCGGCGCGGCCATCAGGGCTGCCAGCGAAAGCGCGATCAGCGAAGTACGGGCGTTCGACATGTTTCCTCCGTCGCGGGCGCATCGAGGCGCGCCGCTGCGGAGCGACTATCATTTATCGTACAATTGATGCAAGCCGTCGTTCAGGTCTCGGCGAAGCGCGCCTGGGCCACCTCGGCCAGCAGGGCGTAGAGCGCGGCGACGTCCAGCGGCTTGCGCAACACCCCGTCGGCCCCATCCTCGCGATACCGGGCCACGTCCTCGGGGAAGACGTTGGCGGTCAGCATCCAGATCGGGATGCGCGTCCCGGCCGGCTCGGCGCGGCGGATCTCGCGCACGGCGTCGCGCCCGCCCAGCACCGGCATGTTGACGTCCATCAGGATCAGGTCGAAGGCCCCGGTCCGCCACAGGTCCAGGGCCAGGGCCCCGTCCTCGGCGAAGGTCAGCGACACTGGCGCGCTCTCCAGCGCCAGCGCTAGCACCCGACGGTTGGCGGCGTTGTCCTCGGCCGCCAGGACGCGGATCTCGCCAGGCTGGCCCTTCTCGCGCACCGGCGGCGCGGAGACCAGGCGATGGATCGGCGCGGCGAACGCGAACCAGAACACCGCCCCGCCCTGCCCGCCCAGGGTCGCGGCCGGCGGGTCGACGGCGATCTCGCCGCCCATCAGGGCCAGGTTCTGGGCGCTGATCTTCAGGCCCATGCCGGTGCCGCCTTGCAGCCGGCCACGCTCGGTCTGGTCCCAGGCCTCGAACACCTTCAATCGCTCGTCGGCGGGGATCGGCGGCCCCGTGTCGGCGACCTCGACCAGCACCCGCAGGTCGCCGCCCTGCACCACGCCGGCCAGGCGCAGGGTGACCTTGCCACCGGCCGAGACCGCGCCCAGAGCGTTGGAGACCAGATTGACCAGGGTCTGCTCGACCCGAACCAGATCGGCCACCACCAGGAACGACAGGGTCGGGTCGGCGTCCTCCAGGGTCAGCGACACGCCGATCGCGCGGGCGTGGCTGCTCCAGACCCGGACCACGGAGCGCGCCAGGGTCCGCAGGTCGACCGGCACGATGTCCAGCTTGGCGCGCAGCGGGTCGGCGCGGGCCAGATCGAGGATGCCGTCCAGCAGACGGTTCAGCTGCTCGCCGCCCTCGACCACGCCGGCGGCCAGCTCGGCCTGGCGCGGCGTCAGGGACTCGCCCCGCAGCGAGCGGGCAAAGCCCAGGATGGCGTTCAGCGGCGTGCGGATTTCGTGGCTGGCCACAGCCAAGAGCTCGCTCTTGGCGCGGTTGGCGGCCTTGGCCTCGTGCATGGCCTGGGTCATGGCGACATTGTTGCGGGTCAGGTCGCGGGCGGTGCGAGTCAGGGCCTGGTCCGTCGCCTGCTGGCGCGCGGTCACCAGCAGCACCGCCGCCACGAACAGCATCACGGCCAGGGTGTAGTGATCCAGCTGGAAGGGGTGGCTCCAGTCGATCGCGATCCACACCAGGGTCAGGGACGGCGGGATCACCCCGATCAGATAGCTGACCCGCGTCAGGTGCACCCGCAGGGCCGCGAACAGCAGCACGCAGATCGCCAGCAGCGCCGCCTCGACCTGGTATTGGGAGCCCTCCCACAGCCGGATCCGCACCGCCATCCAGCAGGCGTTGCTGACCAGCAGCAGCATCAGGATGTCGGACTGCAAGGCCAGCCGCTTGTGGGCCTTCACCGGGTCCGGATCACGCAGGGCGACCTCGGTGGCCATGAACAGGCCGAAGTAGAGGCCGAACTCCACCACGCCCAGGGCGGAGATATCCCAGGGCGCGAAACTCATCAGCAGCAGGACGAAAACGGCGACCAGGGCCAGGCGTGACAGCGCGACGCTACGCGAGTAGCGCACCAGCCCGTCCAGCTGGGTCACATCGGTCGGCCGCTTCAACATCAGGGTCCTGCCCGAGCCCTCTTCCGTCAGGGAAGTCGCGTTCCCATAGGGCTACGATTCGCGCCGCAAGGATCGCCCCAAACGCGAGTGGCTAGACGACCAGGCTCAGGCCCAGCACGCACAGCAGGCCGACCACGCCGACCAGGCTTTCCATCACCGTCCACGACAGGAACGTGCCCTTCAGGTCCAGGCCGAAATACTCCTTGAACAGCCAAAATCCCGGGTCGTTGACGTGCGAGAACATCAGGCTGCCCGCCCCGACCGCCAGCACCATCAGGTTGGGGTCGACATGGCTGGCGGCGATGACCGGCTGCAGCAGGCCGGCGGCGGTCAGGCCGGCGATGGTGGCCGAGCCCAGGGCCACGCGAATGACCATGGCGATCAGCCAGCCCAGCACCAGCGGATGCAGCGGCAGCGCCGTCAGCCAGGCGCCCAGTTGGTCGCTGATCCCGGCGTCGACAAACACCTGCTTCAGCGCCCCCGCTCCGGCCAGGATCAGCAGGATGCCGGCGACGTCCTTCAGGGCGTCGGCGTAGCGGCCCATCTGGCCGGTGAAAGCCTGCCCGCGCAGCACGCCCAGGCTGAAGGTGGCGTAGATCAGCGACAGGGTCAGCACGACCACCGACTGGCCCAGGAAGCCGACCAGCGGCTTGCCGGCCGAGGTCGCCGGCATCGTCACCAGCAGCACCGTGGTCACGGCGATCAGCAGCACCGGCAGCAGCGCGGTCGTGAAGCTGTTGAAGGCGCCGGGCGTCTTGGCGTCCTCGGTCTCGGCCATGGCGAACGAGGTCTCGGCCCCGGCCTGCGCCTGCGGGATGGCGTTGAGGCGCTTGAGGGTCAGGGCTAGCAACGGCCCGCCGGCGGCCAGGGCCGCGATGCTGACGATCAGGCCGTAGCCCAGGGTCAGGCCGGTGTCGGCCCCGAACAGGCTGATCAGCGCCACCGGCGAGGGATGCGGCGGCAGGAAACCGTGAGCCACCGACAAGCCGCACAGCAACGGCAGGCCCACATAAACCGGCGGCAGGTCAGCGCGCTTGGCGATGGTCAGGATCAGCGGGACCATGACCACGAAGCCGACGCTGTAGAACAGCGGAATGCCGACGATCAGGCCGGTCAGGGCCATGGCCAGCAGGATGAAGCGCAGGCCCACGGCGCCGATCAGGGTGCGGGCGATGCTCTGGGCCGCCCCGCTGTCGGCGATGGCGCGGCCGAACATGGCGCCCAGGCAGATGATGGCGGTCAGGCTGCCCAGCATGTCGCCGACGCCCTTTTCCATCGACTTGGCGACGTGATCCAGCGGCATGCCGAAGCACAGGGCCGCGACCAGGGCGGTCAGCAGGAAGGCGACGAACGGCGGGACCTTGCCCCAGCCGATCAGGACGACCAGCAGCGCGATCAGCGCGACGACCGCGAACACCATCAGGAAGCCTCGCCCTCAGCTGCGGAGACGTTCCGCGTTCTGACTAGAAAAGAGCGATTCCCCGGTCTCGCGAGGTCCGATCGCAATACCGGGGAATCAGGAACCCTCGCGGCGGGGAGGACCGTCGGAGGGGCTCTGCCCGCCGCTCCACCGGGGAGGTGGAAGAGCGGCGGGCGATGGAGCGCGCCGACCGGCGACGCGCCCCAGGGGGCTAGAACCTCAGGCGCACGCCGGCGCGGTACATCCGGCCGATGACGTCGTAGAGGAACGGGTTCACACCGGGGCTGACATTGGTCGTCGGCGAGCCGGCCGGATCCTTGTCGAACAGGTTGTCGACCTTGAAGTAGGCCGTCGCGTTGTTCGTCACTTCATAGGACCCGCCGATGTCGACGTAGGTCGCGCCCTTCATCTTGTTCTTGTCGATGGTGCGGTAGGCCACGGTCGAGACCGGGCAGCCGCTGGTGCACTGGATCCACTCGTTGTTGTAGACGCCGTCGCTGAACCAGCGCTCGTAGATCGACAGGCTGAGCTTGTCGGTCGACCAGGTCTGGCTGAACGTCGCCTTCCAGTCCGGAGTGTTGCCGCTGTTCACGCCGGCGCTGTCCACCGTGATCGTGCCCAGGACGCCCGAATTGGTCTTGAACTCGATCATGTGCGTGGCCAGGGCGCGCAGCGAGAGGCTGCCCTTCAGGCCCCAGTCTTCCAGGTTCTTGCGGTACACGGCTTCCAGGTCGAAGCCCTTGTTGCGCAGGGTGGCGACGTTGAAGGCCTGGACCCGGACGAAGTTGGTGTTCGGGACCGTGCTGGTCAGCAGCATCGCACCGCAGATCTCCTGGTTCCCGGCGACGCACAGGTCGACCAGGTCCTGGGCGGCCAGCGAGCTGATCGCGCCATCGACCTTGATCTCGAAATAGTCGGCCGAGAAGCTGAAGCCCGGCAGGAACTTCGGCTCGGTCAGGACCACGCCGACCTCGGTGTTGCGGGCGATTTCGGGCCGCAGGTTGCGGTTGCCGACGATCTCCTGCAGCACGTTCACGGCGGTGCCGCGATAGAGGACGGTGGCGTTGGTCACCACCGGCGGGGCGGCGATCTCGCCCAGGTTCGGGGCGCGGATGTCGCGCGAGGTCACGGCGCGGAAGCGCAGGCCCTCGAACGGGGTCTTCCAGACGCCGCCGATCTTCCAGGTCGTGACGTTGCCGGCCGTCGAATACTTGGTCTGACGGACCGCGCCGTTGATGTTGCCTTCGCCCAGCGCGTCCGACTTGAACAGCGGGACGTTGGCTTCGACGTAGCCTTCGGTCACGTGATAGTAGCCCGCGCCGCTGTGGTAGTTGCCGGCGTACCAGTTGTTGCCGACGGTGCGGATCAGCGGGTCAGCCGGATAGTCGTCGGTATAGGGGTTCTCGGCCCAGATGCCGTCGCCATAGGGGTCGCCGAGGGTCTTGTAGTCCTGCTCACGCCACTCGACACCGGCGGCGATGGCCACCGGGCCGGCCGGCAGCGAGAAGGGCTCGCCGCTGACGTTGAAGCTGGCCACGGACTCGATCAGCTTGGAGCGCTGACGCGGGCCGTTCTTGGGCATGACGTAGTTCAGCGCGGCCGGATCCAGGGCCACCTGGCCGATGACGTTCAGCGGCACGCAGCCATTGGCGCGGGCGATCGGGTCGCGGCAGATCACCGTGCCGTTTGGGCCGGCGATGGCGTCGATCGCGGCGTTGTAGCGCGGCGTGACCGAGATGTTGTCCACGTCCAGGCGGACGCGGTTCATGCCGTAGGCGTAGTAGGCGTCGTACTTCCAGTCGGTGCCGAACAGGTTCTGCGAACCGGTGAAGCCCAGCACGAAGCGCTTCTGTTCACGCTTGATGTTGACGTCGATCGGCCCGAAGCCGCCGTTGCTGGTGCCGAACTGGAAGTTGGTGATGCCGTTGGTGACGCAGGCGGCCTTGATGGCGGCCGGCACGAACGGGTTCTCGCACTGGATCGTCAGGCCGGTCCGCTCGGCGCCGATGTTCGGCTGGTTGAGCGAGAAGACCTGGGCGAAGTTGGCGGTCAGATAGACTTCGAGATTGTCGTTCAGCTGATAGCCGACGCGGGTGTAGGCGACCTTGCGCTTGATGCGCGCGGCCAGGGTCGGCGAGGCGCCGATACCGCCGGACAGGTCACCGCCCACGCAGAACGGGCTGAAGCAGTTGGTCACCGCCCCGGTGCCGGTGGCGACGCCGTTCGAGCCGTACTGGAACTGACGGGGCTGACCGCCAGGGCCGAAGGCGATGCCTTGCAGCGGGCCGTTGGTGATCAGGCCGTACTGGGCGTACTGGATCTGCTGGGCGTTGTTGATCACCCGGTACTGCGGCAGGCCGTCGGTGGTCGAGGCCAGCGGGCGCACTTGGATGGCGGGCGTCGTGAACCAGTCGCGGCCACCGGCCTGCTTGGTGCCGAAGCCGCCGGCCAGGACGCCGGCTTCACGGCTGAACTCGCCGCTGGCGGTCACGTGCAGGCGGTCGTTCAGGAACGCCTTGCCGACGGCCAGCTGGGCCACGACCGTGTCGTTGTCGTGATACTTGCTCTCGCCGCCTTCGAAGCGGGCCTTGAAGCCCTCGAAGGTCTTGTCGGTGACGAAGTTGACCACGCCGCCGATGGCGTCCGAGCCGTACGAGGCCGAGGCGCCGCCGGTCACCACGTCGACCTGCTTGATCAGCAGCTGCGGGAACTGGCTGACGTCGGTGACGCCGTTGACGTTGGCCGGCGTGACGCGCTGGCCGTCCAGCAGGGTCAGGGTGCGGGTCGCGCCCAGGCCGCGCAGGCTGAGCGAGGACAGGCCCTGCTGGCCCGAGCTGGTGCCGTTGGCGCCGACCGAGCGGCCGGTGCTGCCTTGCAGGGCCGGCATCTGGGTGATGGCCTGGAAGACGTTGGGCTGAGCGGCCTTGTCCAGATCCTCCGACGTCACCGTGGTGGTCGGCGTCGGCTGGTTGAAGCCACGCGAATTGAGGCGCGTGCCGGTGACGACGACTTCCGTGATGGTCGTGTCGTCGGCGGCCGCCGTATCAGCTTGTTGCGCCGCGTTGGCCGTCGCCCCCCAGGACAACAGCGCCAGCGCCGACGCGGTGCCGGCATAAAAGCCGCGATTGAACTTGAACAAAATCCCTACCCCCGTGCTGAGAAGACCACTCTCCTGGCGCCCTCTGCTGGAGCGCTGACTGCGTCGCATTACTTCTTTTTATTATCAGCACGGATGCGCTGGTTCTTTTTCGACTTCAGGAGACCGGTCAGGACTCGAAACGTACTTTCGATACGCTCTCATTTTCCTGGGCCAGGGGCCTTGATCAGAACGAGACGAGGATAGGCATGGCGCTCAGATAACGTCAATCACAAAACATTCATTTATGTAGCACTCATAACATCATTGCTCACTTTTACATCGTCATTCGGCGAATTCCCTTTGCTTTTCAAAGAGACAGCACGATGCCCAAGAACGCGGCGCCGGCCATGAAGGACCAATCCGCGCCCGCGCGCCATGCTACCGGTCCCACAACCGGATGCTTCGTGTTTTCAATGATTTTCAGCAATTCTACCCAAGCGACAGCTTCCGTTACGCCAACGTCTAATGTCCAGCGCCCCTCTCGACCTGAACGGAAGCGCGATGTAGTCACAATATCAAAGATGATCGCGGCGAAGGCCGGGAGGACCTCGACATGACGGCTTTTCGCCCCCTGATGCTGGCCCTGGCCGCCGCCTCCTGCCTGACCTCGCCCGCCCTGGCGGCCACGACGCCAGCCCTCGTGCCCTGGCCCGCCGCCTATGCGCCCCAGTCAGGCGTGTTCAAGCTCACCGCCAAGACCCCGATCTACGTCCCCGCCGGCGACGCCGAGGCCAAGGCCGTGGCGCAACAGCTGCGCGACATGCTGGTTCGCGCCAGCAAGCCCGCCCTGAAGATCGTCGAAGGCGGCGCGGTCCCGGCCGACGCGATCGCCTTCAAACGCGGACAGCGCACCGGCGAGGCCTACGATCTGGAGATCACCCCCGCCAGCGTCACCATCGCCGCCGGCGACCGCAAGGGCCTGTTCTACGGCGCGGTCACCGTCTGGCAGCTGGCGACCAACGGCCCCGCCCTGCCCGCCGCCAGCATCCAGGACGCGCCGCGCTATGCCTGGCGCGGCTTCATGCTGGACAGCGCCCGCCACATGCAGAGCATCGCCGAGATCAAGCGCCTGATCGACGCCATGGCCGCCTACAAGCTGAACGTCCTGCACTGGCACCTGAACGACGACCAGGGCTGGCGGCTGGAGATCAAGGCCTATCCGAAACTGACCAGCGTCGGCGCTTGGCGCACGCCCAAGGGCGCGGACGCCTATCGCCCCGCACCCGCGAAATACGAGCCCTATGGCGGCTTCTACACGCAAGCCGAAGCCCGCGAGATCGTCGCCTATGCCGCCGCGCGCAACATCATGGTCGTGCCCGAGATCGAGCTGCCCGGCCACGCCACCGCGGCGATCACCGCCTATCCGGAGCTGGGCGTCACGGGAAAGATCCCGGAGTCAGGCATGTCGGACTGGGGCGTGTTCCCCAATCTTTACAACGTGGATGACACCACCTTCGCCTTCCTGGAGACGGTGCTGGACGAGGTGGTCGACATCTTCCCCGCCCCCTACCTGCACATCGGCGGCGACGAGGCGATCAAGAACCAGTGGCAGGCCAGTCCCAAGGTTCAGGCCAAGATCAAAGAGCTGGGCCTGGAGAACGAGGACAAGCTGCAGAGCTGGTTCATCAACCGCATCGCCGCCCACCTGGCGGCCAAGGGCCGGCGGATCGTCGGCTGGGACGAGATCCTCGAGGGCGGCGCCCAGCAGAGCTCGATCATCATGGCCTGGCGCGGCGTCGACCGCGCCGCCGAGGCCGCCCGCCACGGCCACGACACCATCCTGACGGCGCATCCGCAGTTCTACATGGA
The DNA here is from genome assembly GCF_059415805.1 of Caulobacter sp. GW821-FHT10A06. Taxonomy (NCBI): domain Bacteria; kingdom Pseudomonadati; phylum Pseudomonadota; class Alphaproteobacteria; order Caulobacterales; family Caulobacteraceae; genus Caulobacter; species Caulobacter sp. GW821-FHT10A06. The sequence goes on along the minus strand of NZ_JBWKNY010000005.1, from coordinate 161,997 downwards.
CAGCCGCCAGAGCCTGTCGGCCAACGAGCCGCCCGGCCGCAGCGAGCTGTCGACGCTGAAGGGCCTCTACACCTTCAACGAGCTGGCCGAAGGCATGACGCCGGAGCAGGCGCGCCACGTGATCGGCGTGCAGGCCAACACCTTCACCGAGCACCAGCGTACCGCCAAGCGGGTCGAGACCATGGTCTTCCCGCGCCTGACCGCCGTGGCCGAACTGGGCTGGACCCAGCCGGCGCGCCGCGACTGGAGCCGCTATAGCCATGGCCTGCCGGTGACGCTGGGCCAACTGGATAAGCTGGGCGTCGCCCATGACGGCGTGCCGTTCGAGCCCGAAGCGACCCTGGCCCCGGCCGGCAACCGCCTGAGCGTCAGCCTGGCCTCGGCCCTGGGCATCGGCGAGATCCGCTATGCCACGGACGGCAAGGCCCCGACGGCCGCCTCGCCACTCTATGCCGCGCCGCTGACCCTGGAGGACGGCGAGAAGCTGAAGGCCCGCACCTTCCTGAACGGCCAGCCGCTGGGCGGCGTGCGTGACATCGACGTCTCGACGCACGCGCTGAACGCCCGCGTCAGCAGTCATCTGAAGTTCTGCGGCGAAACCGTGCCACTGCGCATGGAGGCCGACTTCCCGCGCGAGGGCCAACGCCCGGTGTTCATGACCGGCAACTACCGCCCCTGCTGGGTCTGGGAAGGCGCGGACCTCGCCAAGGGCGCGACCCTGACGGCGCGGATCGGCCAGACGCCGTTCAACTTCCAGCTGGCCGGCGGCCGGCGCATCGTCGACTTCAACAAGCCAACGACCAGCCCTTACGGCGAGCTGGTGGTTCGGAAACGCGAGACTGGTGGCCCGACGTGCGAGGGCGAAACCCTGGCCATCCTGCCGATCGACGCGGCGGCGGCTGGCAAGGCTGGGCTGTCGGAGATCACCACGAAGATCCCAGCGACGGCGGACGTGAAGGACGTTTGCCTTACGTTCAACCGGCCCAGCCGGGACATGCTGTGGGCGCTGGATGCGGTGACGCTCGAGCCCAACCGCTAGCGGGTCCGCCCTCGTCCTTCGACAGGCTCAGGATGAGGGCTACTGGCAGGGCCGTTGAAATAGAAACCTCATCCTGAGCTTGTCGAAGGACGAGGTTTCGGGCCCTCAGTCCCCGATCGGCTGCTGCGGCGCGATGCCATGCAGCCACGCCACACTCCCCCGCGCCCGGCGCAGCATCTGGTGCGCGCGGTCGCCCAGGGCCACCGCCACCGCATAGGCCAGCCGGTCGATCACGAACAGCTGCGCGAACCGCATCGGGTTGGGCTGGAACTCCTCAACCCCCGAAGCGGCCAAACCCACATGTAGGCAGATGTCGGCGTCGCGCCCCAAAGGCGACTCGCCGTCGGTGATCGCGATGCAGACGGCCTTGTAGTACTTGGCCAGCTCCATGCTCTCCTGCAGCTCGCGCGGGCGGCCGGTGGAGGACAGGAACACCGCCACGTCGCCCTCGGACAGTATCGCCGCCGACATGCGCTGGGCGTAGCCGTCGGTGAACACCATGGCCGGCACGTCCAGGCGGAACAGGCGGTTGTGGATCTCGGTGGCCAGGGCCGCCGAACTGCCGCCGATGCCGTAGATCACCACCCGCCCGGCCCGCGCGATGGCGGCGGCGGCGGCGTCCAGGTCCTTCTCGACCAGGCTGTCGCGGGTGCGGTTCAGGGCCTCGATGATGGTGTCGAAGACGCGGTCACCCACGGCCTCGTCGCCAGCCGCCAGGTTGCGGGCGGCGGGGTCGGGACGGCGCGGCGCGGGGGCCGGACGCGTCGCCCGCTCGCGCTGGTCGGTCATGGCCTGGGCCAGGGCCAGTTCCTGGATCAGCCGAAACTTCAGGTCCTTGAAACCCTCGCAGCCGACGGTGCGGCAGAAGCGCAGGACGGTCGGTTCGGAGAGGCCCAGATCGGTGGCGACCGAGCGGACGCTGGAACGGACGAACTCGTTGGGCGACTTCAGGATCAGCTTGGCGATCTTGAGATCGGAGCGCGTCATCGCCTCCATCATCGACTCGAGTCGCGGAAGGATGTCGCTGCCGTCGGTCTGCGTCGCAGGCTGGCTGCTCATCCCGTCTTCCCCTTAACCCCGCAATGCATCTTCGGACAGTTTCCCGTTGCGCCGCAATAGATAGTGGCGCCGATGTCGGCCGGCAATCGTATTTGACGGCTGAATGATAGCTTGAATGAAAGTTTCACTACATTTTCGTTGACACCACTACATCCATAGTGGCTCTTGCGATCGCAACAGCGCGTGTTTCGCAAGCTTTTGGGAGGTTCTCTTGTCGATCGAACGCATCGGGGCCACGGCCACCGGGACCGGCGGGCAGACCCTGCCCTTCTGCCAGGCGACGATCGCCAACGGGTTCGTCTTCGTGTCCGGCCAGGTGGCCATGGACGAGAACGGCGTCGTGGTCGAAGGCGGCATCGTCCCGCAGACCCACAAGACCATCCAGAACGTCGTCGCCATCCTGGAAAAGGCCGGCTGCACCCTGAAGGACGTCGTGAAGGCCAACATCTGGCTGGACGACGCCCGCGACTTCCACGCCTTCAACCGCGTCTATGCCAGCTATTTCGACGGCGCCTTCCCGGCCCGCGCCTGCGTGCAGTCGCCGCTGATGATCGACGCCAAGGTCGAGATCGAGGTCGTCGCCCTGAAGCCTCAAGCCTAGGGGTCACCGCGTGGGGCTGGGCGATATCGAGAGATTGGAACTGGCGCCGGGGACGAAAGCGATCCCCCTGGACGGCGCGATCAAGACCGTGGGCGACCTGGCCCACGCCGGCCTCAACCTGCTGGCCGGCGACGTGCCGGTCCCAGCGGCGGTGCTCAAGCGTTCGGCGCTGGAGAACAACCTCGCGGTCATGCAGGCCTATGTCGACAAGGCCGGCGCCAAGCTCGCCCCCCACGCCAAGACCACCATGTGCCCGCAGCTCCTGCGGCGTCAGCTGGACGGCGGCGCCTGGGGGCTGACGGTCGCGACCATGATCCAGCTGAAGCTGTGTCACGACCTGGGCGCGCCGCGCATCATCCTGGCTAACCAGCTGGTCGGCCGGGCCGAGATCGAGGGCCTGGCGCGCCTGACCGCTGCCGCGCCCGACCGCCCCTGTTATGTGCTGATCGACAGCCCCGACGGCGCGACGGCGATCTCGGAGGTCTTCGCCCGCTTCCCCGACGCCCCGCCGGCCCGCCTGCTGATTGAGCTGGGCATGCCGGACGGTCGCTGCGGCGTGCGCACCCTGGACGAGGGCCTGGCCCTGGCCCGCCTGGTCCGCGACCTGCCCCGCGTCGAGCTACACGGCGTTGAAGGCTATGAGGGCCTGATCTTCACCGACCACGCCAAGCAGGACGCCACCGAGGTCGATGCCTATCTGGGCGGGGTCTTGGGCTTCTACGAAGCGCTCCGCGCCGAGGGACTGTTCGCCAATCCGGACGAGGTCATCCTGACCGCCGGCGGTTCGGCCTATTACGACCTCGTGGCCCGCGCCCTGGCCGGCGACACGCCCGGCGCCGTGCCGGTGCTGCGCAGCGGCTGCTACGTCACCCACGACAGTGGCTTCTATCGTGAACTGCTGGCTCGTATGGACGATCGCAGCGTCATCGGCGAGCCGCCGCGCCTGAAGCCCGCGCTGGAGGTCTGGACCCGAGTCATCTCGCGCCCGCAGCCGAACCTGGCCATGGTCATGATGGGCAAGCGCGACGTGTCGTTCGACATCCACCTGCCCATGGCCCGCAAGTGGTTCCGCGAGGGCCTGCACGCCGCGCCCCAGCCCGCCCCCGACGTCACCGTCGAGAAGCTGGCCGACCAGCACGGCTTCCTGTCCGTCCCGCCCGACGCGGACCTCAAGGTCGGCGACCTGCTGGGCTTCGAGATCTCCCACCCGTGCACGACCTTCGACAAGTGGTCGCTGCTGCTGGAGGTCGACGACGACTACGCCGTCCTGGGCGGCCTCAAGACGTTCTTCTGACGCGTATCATGGTCACAGACAGCATCACCGCCGACATCCTCCTCAAGAACGGCCTGGTCATCGACGGCGGCGGCGGCGAGGCCTTCGCGGCCGACGTGGCGATCAAGGACGACACCATCGTCGCCATCGGCCCGGACCTGGCGATCGAGGCGCGCGAGGTCGTCGACGTCACCGGCCTGGTCGTCGCCCCCGGCTTCATCGACGTGCACACGCACGACGACCTGATCTGCATCACCCAACCGGACATGACGCCCAAGATCAGCCAGGGCGTCACCACGGTGGTGGCCGGCAACTGCGGGATCTCCGCGCCGCTGCTGCGTTTCGAGGACGCCGTCGCCGAACCCTTCAACCTCTTGGGCGCGCGCGAGGATTTCGCGTACGACACCTTCGCCGACTACCGCCGGGCGGTGGAAGCGGCCGTGCCGCGCGTCAATGTCGCCGCCTTGGTCGGCCACTCGGCCCTGCGCGTGGTGGCGATGGACGACCTGGAGCGTCCCGCCGACGCCGATCAGCGCGCGCGCATGGACGCCCTGCTGCAGGACGCCCTGGACGAGGGCGCCCTGGGCCTCAGCTCCGGCGTGTTCTACGCCCCCGCCCAGGCGGCCGATGTCGAGGAACTGCAAGGTCTGGCCCACACGGTGGCCAAGGCCGGCGGCGTCTACACCGCCCACATCCGCGACGAACGCGAAGGCATCATCGAGGCCCTGCGCGAGGCGTTCGAGGTCGCCGAGAAAGGCCCCGCCCCGCTGATCCTGTCGCACCACAAGTGCGCCGGCGTGCGCAACTGGGGCCGCGCGGCCGAGACCCTGGGCCTGATCGACCAGACCCGCCAGAAGCAGCCGGTCTATCTGGACTGCTACCCCTACACGGCCGGCTCGACGATCATCCGTCCGGACCTGGCCGACGGCGAGGTCGAGATCCTGATCAACTGGTCCGAGCCGCATCCCGAAATGGGCGGCCGCACCTTGAAGTCGATCGCCGAGGAATGGGGCCTGAGCCAGCCCGAGGCGGCCGAGCGGCTGCAACCGGGCGGCGCCAGCTACTTCCAGATGGCCGAGAGCGACATGCGCGCCATCCTCAGCCACGCCTGCTGCATGGTCGGTTCGGACGGCCTGCCGCACGACACCCTGCCCCATCCGCGCCTGTGGGGAGCCTTCCCCCGTGTGCTGGGCCACTATGCCCGCGACCTGGGCCTGATGAGCCTGGAAGCCGCCGTCCGCAAGATGACCGGCCTGGCCGCCGAGACCTTCCGCCTGAAGGACCGCGGCCGTATCGCCGTGGGCATGAAGGCCGACGTCACGGTGTTCGACGCGGCGACCATCTTGGACCTGGCCACCTACGAGGCCCCGACCCAGGCGGCGCGCGGCATTGCCCACGTCTTCGTCAACGGCGTACTGGCCTGGTCCGACGGCGGCCCAACGCCGCAGCGCGCTGGCCGCTTCCTGCGCCGCGCGGCTTAAGGGCCAACCACGAACTCATCGGCATCGGCCCAGCCGATGCGGGTCGAGCTGGCGGCCGGCGTGCCGGTCGGCGCCTGGGCGAACAGCCCCACCTGCGCCCCGACCCAGCGGCCGGGCTTGCTGACGAACGGCGCGCCGATGGGCCGGAAGGTCACGCCATCCAGGCTGTAGCTGAAGCTCACCTTGGCCTGGATCGAGCGCAGCGCCGACGGCCAGTACGGCGTCACGTTCGGCGGCGGCTCGACCACGGTCGTCGGTTCAGCGGAGAGACGCAGCCATACGGTGTCCGGCGCCTTCTCCAGCACGGTGGTTGCCCGCTCGGCCTTCTGGGCGTCGGCGCCCAGGCGGTCGACGCGGACCAGCGACAGCCCGTCCTTGCCGTTGCGCAAGCCGATCCAGGCGTAGTCGGCGCCGAACATCAGCAGGCCCGCCTGCTCGCCCACGGCGCGCGGGGCGAGGGACAGCTTGGTGGTGGCGGTGAAGCGCTCGGCCGGCAGCTTCTGGGTCAAGAGGGCCCCGGCTTCCCACAGGTTCTCCGAGCCCGAGATCGACTTCAGGCGCAGCTTGCCCGGCGCGGCCTTCAGGTCGGCCCAGTCACTCTGTGAGTTGGAGTTCCACTGCCAGGCCAGGGATAGCTTGCCATCGAACGTGTCGCTGTCGACCGGCGCCGTGATGGCCGAGACCGTCGCGCTCTTGGGTTTCTTGTGGGTCAGCACCGGCTCGCCGATGCCGTCGCCGTCCGCATCGGCGCCGATCACCGGCCAGCCGTACTTCCACACCATCGGCTCCAGCCACGCGCGGCGGCCGTAGCTGTCATAGTCCTGGAAGTGCAGGAACCAGTCCTCGCCGGTCGGGGTGGTGACCCACGCGCCCTGGTGCGGGCCGTTCACCTCGGTCTTGCCCTGGTCGAGCACGTTGCGGCCCTCCCAGGGACCGGTCAGCTTGCGGGCGCGGAACACGCCCTGCCAGCCGCTCTTCACGCTGCCGCTGGGCGCGAAAACGTAATACCAGCCGTCGCGCTTGTAGAGCTTGGGGCCCTCGGTGGTGGTCCACGGGAACGGCCCGCGCGAGGTCGCCACGACGGGCATGGTGTCAGGCTCGATGATCTTGATCCGCTCGCCCACGGTCTTGTCGCCGGCAGCGTTCAGGCGGCGCAGGCTGATGATGTTGGCGAAGCCCGCGCGGCTGCGGGCCCAGCCGTGGACCAGCCAGCCCTGGCCGTCGTCGTCCCAGAAGGGCGCCGGATCGATCATGCCCTTGGCGTCGTCGACCAGCACCGGCTTGGACCACGGCCCAGCCGGATCCTTGGCCGTGACCAGGAACACCCCGAAGTCCGGATCGGGATAGTAGATCATGAACTTGCCGCCGTGATGGCGGATGGCCGGCGCCCACACCCCGCCGCCGCGACGCGGAGCCATGTGGTGAGCCACCGGCGGGATGTCGGTCAGAGCGTGGCCGATCAGGGTCCAGTTGACCAGGTCGGTCGAGCGCAGCACCGGCAGGCCGGGCGTGTTCGTGAACGACGAGGCGGTCAGGTAATAGAACTGCCCTACCCGCACGACGTCAGGGTCGGAGTAGTCGCCGGCCAGCACCGGGTTGCGATAGGTCCCGTCGCCCTGGTCGGATACCCAGGCCTTCGACGGCGTCTGCGCCAGCGCTGGCGAGGACGCCAGCAGGCCCAGAGCCAACAGGATCGAACGCTTCCTCATGCCAGGGTCTCCGCCACTGTGAAGACCCTGGCTTGGCGGTCGGGCGGCGTCAGGTCAAGGCTTATGACACCGGTCCCAAGACGCTCTAGAGACGCGCTCGCACCGTCGCCCGCACGGTGCGCGGCGCGCCGGGGAAGATCCAGACCGGGCTGTAGCTGCTCTGGGCGTAGTGCTCATCGAATAGGTTGTCGACCTCGAGCCGGACATCGATCTTCTCCGTCAGCCCATAGTCGATAGCTGCCTTGGCCTTCCAGTACGACGGCAGCCGCAGGCCGCTGCCGTCCAGCGCCCCGGCGCGGTCGCCGACGTAGGCCGCGCCGGCCGTCAGCGACCAGGTTGTGCCATGGCCGGTGTCGAACCGTCCGACCGCGAAGGCCCCGCCCTGGTGCTCGGGCACGTCCAGCACATCCGGCGTGGCGAAGGCGGTGTCGTCGGCCCGCGCGCGGGTCCAGGCGTAGTTGACCACCACCTTCCAGGTCGAGGTGACCTCGAACGCGCCGTCCAGCTCGACGCCCTTGCTGGTCAGCTTGCCGACCGGGGCCAGGAAGCTGGCGTCGACCGGGTCGTTGGCCAGGATGTTGCGCTTGTCGATGTCGAAGGCGGTGACGGCGACGTCTACGCCCGGCCAGGCGCCCGACACGCCCAGCTCCCAACCCTTGCCGGCCTCGGGCGCGAAGCCCTGGCCGTTGCGGCCGGTGCCCGAGTTCAGCAGGAACGAGCGGCCATAGCTGGCGTGGGCGGTCCAGGCGTCGCTGAGGCGATAGCGAGCGGCCAGGCGGTAGTCGACCGGCTGGTCCTTGGTCTCGCCGACCGCGCCGGTGCGGTTGTTGCGGATCTTCTGGCGATAGGTGTCGGCGCGCAGTCCGGCCAGCAGGCTGAGGCGGTCGGTGACCTCCCACAGGTCCTGAGCGTAGAGGGTGGCGACCTTGCGGGTCTCGCGGTTGTCGGTGAACGGCAGCAGCGACAGGGCCTGGCCGCCAAAGACGGGGTTGTCGATGTCGATGCCGTAGGGCGCCGTCGCGCTGGGGTTCCGGCGCAGCAACTTTTCCCGGTAGTCCATCGTGTAGCCCTTGAGGCCAAAGCCCAGGCGATGCGCACCGACGCGGCCGTTCAGCTCCAGGCGGCCCGACAGGTCCTCGACCGTGTAGTCGCGCTCGCGCCGCTGCCGCCACAGGGTGCGCCCGACCAGCCGCGACTGGTCGCTGGAGAAGCCGTGCATGGAGCCTTCGCGCCAGGCCGCGCCGGCGGTCCAGGTCCAGTCGGTCGACAGGCGGCCCTCGGCCGTCAGCTGCTGGCGCTCGTTGCGGAAGCGCGTCACACCATCACCCGGCTCGCCGTAGAAGCGCGAGCGCGGCAGGGCCAGGGCATCGCCGTTCACGGCTGGCACGCCCCGGTCGAACGGCGCGTCGAAGGTGGTGAACTCGCCAACATAGGTGATCCGCAGGGCGTCGCTGGGCTTCCAGGTCAGGGACGGCGCGACCGCCCGGCGATGCAGGTCGACATGGTCGCGCCAGCCGTCGCTGCGTTCGTCAGCAAGCACGAGGCGGCCCGCGAAGGTGTCGCTCAGCGGCCCGGTCACATCGACCTCGCCCCGGCGCAGGCCGAACGAGCCGACCGACGCCGCGACGGTAGCCGCCCGCGCGAACTGCGGGGTCTTGGAGACGATATTGACGCGGCCGGCCGGGTCGATGTCGCCGAACAGCGCGCCAGCCGGGCCTTTCAGGATCTCGATCCGCTCGGCCGTGGCCGGGTCGCGCGGCGGGGCCAGGCCTCGGTTGGCGAGAAAGCCGTCGACATAGTACTCGGCCCCGCCGTCCGGCGTGCCAAGGAAGCCCCGGATCGCGAAGTTGTCCAGGAAGCCGCCGCGGTTGTTCTGCTGGCTCACTCCGCTGGTCAGCTCCAGGGCGTCGGCCAGGCGGCCCGCGCCTACGGCGTCCAGCAGGTCGCGCTCGACCGAGCGGCTGGAGGGCGACATGGCTTGGGTCACCTCGCCTGCGCCCAAGGTCAGGTCACGCGGCGCGCCGCGACGGCCCAGGATGACGATCTCGCCCACCGCATGGGCTTCCGGAGGTTCTCCAGCATCAGGGGCGGCCAGGGCCAGTAGGCACGCGCTCGCGCAGCTCCACGACAGGGGCAAGGGAACAACTCCGTTGTAATGTTATTTCATAACAGCTACGCAATTGGTCATGACGCTGTCAACCGCCCCCGTCTCCGCCGCCCGGATCCAGTCGATCGACGCCCTGCGCGGCTTGGTCATGCTGCTGATGATGGTCGACCACGTGCGGGAGTTCTTCTTCATCCATGCCCAGGTCTCCGACCCGATGGACGTCGAGGCCACCCAACCGGCCCTGTTCTTCACCCGCCTGGCCGCCCACCTGTGCGCGCCGGTGTTCCTGGCCCTGACCGGCCTGGGCGCGTGGCTCTACGGCCAGAAGCAAGGCAGTGCGGCGGCCGCCTCAAGCTTCCTGTTCAAGCGCGGCCTGTTCCTGGTGTTCCTCGAGCTGACCCTGGTCAGCTTCGCCTGGACCTTCTCGCTGACGCCCAAGATCATCTACCTGCAGGTCATCTGGGCCATCGGCCTGTCGATGATCGCCCTGGCGGCGCTGGTTCGCCTGCCCCGCCTCTGGCTGATCGCCGTGGGCCTGGTCATCGTGCTGGGCCACAATCTGCTGGATCCGATCACCATCGCGCCGGGCCAGCCTGGCCACGCCCTATGGGCGGTACTGCACGATCGCGGTTTCATCGAGCTACCCTGGGGCGCGAGGGCCCGAACGTCCTATCCGCTGCTGCCCTGGATTGGAGTCGCTGCGTTGGGTTACGCCATCGGCCCGTGGTTCGTCCGCACTTGGCGCGAGCGCCGTAATCGACTGGTGCTGAGCGGCCTCGCCATGTTGCTCCTGCTGGTCGTGCTACGCACCGTGAACCTCTACGGCGAGCCCCTGCCCTGGAGCGTCGGCGCGAACCCTGTCCAGACCATTATGAGCTGGCTGAACTTCACCAAGTACCCGCCCTCGGCCGACTTCCTGCTGCTGACCCTGGGTGTCGGCGCCCTGCTGCTGGCGGGGCTGGAAAAGGCTCCCGCCCGCCTGGTTGGCGCCCTGGCGGTGCTGGGCGGCGCGCCGTTGTTCTTCTACCTGATCCACCTTTACGGCCTGCACCTGCTGCAACTGCTGGCGCGGACGGCGTTCGGCCCGAACCAGGGCGAGACCTGGGCCCTGCCTGGCGTCGGCGCGATCTGGCTGCTGGCGGCGCTGGCGGCGATCCCCTGCTGGCTGGCCTGCCGCTGGTTCGGCCCGGTCAAGCGCGCCAGCCCCTGGCCGTGGATGCGCTATTTGTAGGAAGATCGCCTTCTTGAGAATGCGAATGAGATTGACTCTCATCATCAACACCAAGTAAGCGCCCAACGACTTTTTTCGTGGGGGTGTTTGACGATGAAGCGGATGTGGTTGGCGGCGAGCGCGCTGGGCGTTCTGGCTATGGCGCAAGGGGCCCACGCGGCCGAGACCGCTCCCGCCCCGCCCGTCGACGATCAGGCTACGGCCGTCGAGGCCGTGATCGTCACCGGCGAAAAGACCAACCGGGGGCTGCAGCAGACCGTCACCAGCGTCGCGGTGACCACCGCCGCCAAGATCGAACGCGAGAACATCCGGAACTTCTACGATGTGGTCGCCGGCACGGCGAACATGAGCGAAACCTACGGCAAGACCGGCTTCACGATCCGGGGCGTCAGCAACAGCAACGTCTCGGGCGGCGGCACCGGCGGCCTGGCCACCATCTATGTCGACGGCGCGGCCCTGCCGGTCGAAGCCAGCTACGGCGGCCCGCTGGACCTGTGGGACATCGGCCAGGTGGAAGTCCTGCGCGGCCCGCAGTCGACCCTGCAAGGCCGCAACTCGCTGGCCGGCGCGGTGATCATCACCTCGGCTAACCCGACCCAAACCTTCCAGGGCCGCGCCCGCGTCGGCTACGCCAGCGGCGACGAGCGCAGCGTGGCGCTGGCCGTCAGCGGTCCGATCGTCGAGGACCAGCTGGCCGTCCGCCTGGCCGTCGAGAAGAAGAAGAGCGACGGCTTCATCTACAATCCGGTCCTGAAGCAGGACATGGACGCGGTCGACAACCTGTATGTGCGCGGCAAGCTGCTGTTCACGCCCAGCGCCCTGCCCGGCCTGCGGGCGATGCTGACCTACGCCCACAACGATCGCGACGGCGCGTACCTGTTCACCTACGCGCGCACCGATCGCCCCGACTACTACAAGCACCGCATCGACACCTCGGGCGATCCCAGCCGCACCAAGACCAAGTCCGACATTCTGACGTTCGACGCCGCCTATGCGTTCAGCGACAAGCTGACCCTGAACGCCATCGCCTCGTTCAACGCCGTCGCCAGCGACGCCACCACCGACTTCGACTTCCTGCCGGTCCGCAGCTCGTACGGCACCCGCAGCCAGCGCAACGACACCACCTCGCTGGAACTGCGCCTGAACTATGAGGGCGAGCGGCTGAAGGGCCTGGTCGGCCTTTATCAAGCGCGACGCGACGCCCGCGACTATTCGGTCAGCCTGACCAACGTGCCGTTCCCACGCGCCACCCTGGTCAATGTGCTGACCTCGACCCTGCTGGCCGGCACCCCCTCACCGACGCCCGCCCAGCAGGCCGGCGCCGCGGCCCAGGCCAACGCCTTCGCCAACCTCTACATCGCCGCCCTGCCGGTGGTGCCGGTCGACTACAGCGGCGACCAGCCCTCGGTGATCGACACCAGCGCCATCTTCGCCGACGCCAGCTTCGCCCTGACCGACAAGCTCTCGGTGCTGGGCGGCTTCCGCTACGACCACGAAGAGAACACCAGCAGCACCGTGCAGACGGCGCGCTTCGCGGGGACCTATCCGACGCCTGCGGCCTTCGGTCCTTACGCGCCCTATGTGGTCCAGGTGAACGCCTTCGTGGCCGGCATGGTCGCCCAGGCCAACTCGTCCGCGCCCACCGGCACGCGCAAGTTCAACGCTTTCCTGCCAAAGGTCGGCGTGAAGTACGAGTGGACGCCGGACATCAACACCAGCCTGGTCGCCCAGCGCGGCTACCGCTCGGGCGGCTCGACGGTCAACGCGGCGCGCTCGACCGTGGCGGCCTATGATCCGGAATACACCTGGAACTACGAGGCCTCGCTGCGCACCGCCTGGCTGGACGGGACCCTGACGGTCAACGCCAACGCGTTCTACACCGACTGGAAGGACCAGCAGGTGACCGTCAACATGGGCCTCAACGCCTATGACTACGAGGTCAAGAACGCCGGCAAGTCGCACCTGTACGGCTTCGAGGTCGAGGTGAACCAGCGCGTCACGCCGCAGCTGTCCTGGTACGCCTCGGCGGGCCACACCAAGACCAAGTTCGACGACTTCACGGTCACCGCGGGCACGGCCACCACCAACCTGTCGGGTTCGGAGTTCCCCTACGCCCCGCACTGGACGCTGGCGGCCGGGGCCGACTACCGCTGGAACAACGGCCTGATCGCCCACCTGGACGGCAACTACCGCAGCAATTCGTTCTCGCAGGCCGATGTCAGCCAGGCCCAGGAAGCGCTGGTCAAGACCCGCCTCGTGTTCAACAGCCGCTTCGGCTACGAGCGCGAGCACTGGGGCGCCTATGTCTTCGCCAAGAACCTGCTGAACGCCACCTACAGCCAGTACAATCGCGACGACGCCAACATCGCCCTGCTCAGCGAGCCGCGCATCCTGGGCGTGACCCTGGAGACCCGCTGGTGAGCGCGCTCTGGAGTCTGGCCCTCGCGCCCCTGCCGTTGGCGGGGGCGTTTCTGCTGAAGAAGGCCTGGGACGAACCCGGCCCGAACCGGCCTCGGTTCATCCTCGGCGGCTGGGGCCTGCTGGCCGTGGCGATCGCCGCCTCGGTCCCGCTGATGGGTCCGGCGCGCGGGCCGTTCGTCATGCTGTCGATCGGCTCGACCGTGGCCCTTATCCTGGTCGCCGCCGGTGTCGAGCGGCGCAACGCCAAGAAGAAGGCCCAGCGTGAGCTGGCGCCCGAGCCGTCCGACCGGCGCCGTGTCGTCTGGCGCGGCTGGCTGCGCGGTTTTCTCGCGGGTCCGCTAGCCGGTATCGCCGCCCTGGGCTGCGGCCTGGCCGTCGCCATCTGCGCGCCCGGCCAGATCCAGAGCCGCATGGTCATCGGTGGGCTGATGGTGCCGTTCCTGTGGGCCGGCGGCATGGCCTGGACCCTGTCGGACGACAAGATCCTGCGCGCCTTCGCGGTGTTGGCCGGCGTCGCCGTCGCCACCCTGGGCGCGGCCTTCCTGAAGGGAGCGCTCTGACATGGACGGCTCGACCACCGCTCCGGCGAAAGTGAAAACCGCCGGCAAGCCGATCTGGCCCAAGGTCCCCGCCGAGTTCGTCCGCGCCATGCTGGCCGGCCACTCGGCCCTGGGCCTGGCCTTCGCGGCGCTGATCTACCTGGTCTGCTTCTCGGGCTCGATCGCCGTCTTCACCCAGGAGTTCGGCCGCTGGGAGCAGCCCGCCGGCCCGGTCCTGCACGAGATCACGCCCCAGGCCGCCGACGCCGCCTATCGTGAAGTGCTGGCCAAGAACCCCAAGGCCCACGACCTGTTCGTGCGCCTGCCCGAGCCGGCCTATCCGCGCCTGTCGGTCCACGGCGACGACGCCAAGGGCGGCGAGCACACTTACTTCGCCGACGCCAACGGCAAGGTGGTGGCCGAGCAGCAGACGCCGTGGATGACGTTCCAGGCCGAGCTGCACACCGTGCTGCACCTGCCCCGCGCCTGGGGCGGCTTCATTGTCGGCCTGACCGGCGTGGCGCTGCTGTCGTCGCTGGTCTCGGGCGTACTGTCGCATCCGCGCGTGTTCAAGGACGCCTTCGCGTTCCGCTGGGGCGGCTCCAAGCGCCTGCAGGAAGCCGACCTGCACAACCGCATCTCGGTGTGGGGCCTGCCCTTCCACCTGGTGGTCTCGCTGACCGGCGCCTTCCTGGGCCTGACGCTGATCATCGTCGGCGTGCTGGCCCTGGCCACCTTCAAGGGCGACACCAGCAAGGCCTACGCGCTTTTCACGGGTCCCCAGGTCAAGGACGACCCGCGCCCGGCCGCCCAGCCGTTCAGCGTCGAGAAGGCCCTGACAAGTCTGAAGGCGCGCTATCCCGACGGCCGCGTGAACTACCTCTTCATCGAGCACCCGACCGAGAGGGGCCAGCACGCCGGCGCCAATGTGGTCACCGACGGCCGCCTGTCGCGCGGCGAGACCGTGGTCGTCGACGGCACAGGCAAGATCCTGGGCGAGGTCGGCTACGAAAGCGGCTCGGTCGGCATGCGCGTGCTGTCGACCATGACTCCGCTGCACTTCGGCTGGTTCGGCGGCTGGCCGGTCAAGGTCGCCTATCTGCTGCTGGGCCTGGGCCTAACGGCGGTGACCTCCAGCGGCGTCGCCATCTGGCTGGCCCGCCGCCGCGACAAGGGCCGCCCGGCCCCGCGCTGGGAGCGGGTCTGGATCGCCTTCGTCTGGAGCCAGCCGGTGGCCTACGCCTTCTCGGCCCTGGTCGCGGTGCTGTCGCCGGCGACGCCGCCCGTGGCGGTCTGGGGCCTGGCCACCTTGGCGGCCTGCGCCTCGGCCATCGTCGGGACGCCGGCTGGCATCTCGATCGCCCTGCGCCGCATCGCCGCCGGCCTGCTGGCCCTGGTGGCCCTGGCCCATGCCGGCTTCCACTTCGGGACGATGGCCGACCCGGTGGGCTGGATCATCGACGCGAGCCTGCTGGTTACGGCGGCGCTGCTGGCCGCGACGACGCTGAAACCCAAATCGGCCGTTTAGTGGATGGCCCTCCGTGCGCGGAGGGCCTATCTCACCGGCAGGGAAGGAACGCCGCAGCTCGTCGAGTTCGCATGCCCCTGTTCGTGTGTCTGTCGTTCGTATGGTGAAGTTTCGCCGGCGCGGCCTGGCGTCGATCAACTCCGAGATCCGCGACGGCATCGTGCCCGCCGCCGACGGCGTGACCGTCTCGTCCGAGGCCCCGACCTCCGAAACCCCCAAAGCCCGCGACTACCGCATCGTGGCGATGATCATCGCCTGCGCCCTGTTCATGGAGCAGATGGACGCCACGATCCTGGCGACCGCGCTGCCGACCATGGCCCGCGACTTCGGCGTCCCGGCCACCAATCTCAGCTCGGCCCTGACCGCCTATCTGCTGGCCCTGGCCGTATTCATCCCCGCCAGCGGCCGCCTGGCCGACCGGTTCGGGGCCAAGACCGTCTTTCGCCTGGCCATCGTCATCTTCGTCGCCGGCTCGACGCTGTGCGGCCAGGCGACCAACCTGCCGTTCCTGATCCTCGCCCGCTTCCTGCAAGGCATGGGTGGGGCGATGATGATCCCGATTGGACGCCTCGTATTGCTGCGCTCGGTGGCCAAGCAGGACATGGTCTCGGCCACCTCGTGGCTGATCATGCCGGCCCTGATCGGCCCGATCATCGGCCCGCCGATCGGCGGCTTCATCGTCACCTATCTGGACTGGCGCTGGATCTTTTACCTGAACATCCCGATCGGCCTGCTGGGGCTGGTCCTGGTCACCCTGTTCATCGACGAGGTGCGCGGCGAGACGCCCAAGCGCACCGACATCCCCGGCTTCCTGCTGTCGGGCATGTCGCTGGGCTGCCTGCTGTTCGGCTTCGAGATGACCAGCCGCAGCGGCGAGCTGACCAACGCCCTGATGCTGATCGCCATCGGCGCAGCCGCCGGCGCGCTCTACATCCGCCACGCCCGCAAGCACGCCGCGCCGATCCTGGACCTGACTTTGATGCAGGTCCCCTCGTTCCGGCTGTCGGTGATCGGCGGCTCGCTGACCCGCATCACCCAGGGCGCCCAGCCGTTCCTGATCCCGCTGATGCTGCAGCTGGGGTTCGGCATGAGCGCGGCGGTCAGCGGGACGATCACCATCGCCGGGGCCATCGGCTCGCTGGCCATGAAGAGTCTGGCCCCCCGCCTGCTGCGCCGTTTTGGTTTCCGCGACAGCATGATCGTGGCCGGCCTGGCCGCCAGCGCCGGCTACGCCATCTGCGGCTTCTTCCGCCCCGGCTGGCCGCTGCCGCTGATCTTCCTGACCCTGATGGCCAGCGGCTTCTGCATGTCGTTCCAGTTCACCGCCTACAACACCATCGCCTATGACGAGATCCCGCCCGAGCGGATGAGCGCGGCGACCAGTTTCTACGCCACGTTCCAGCAGCTGATGCTGTCGATGGGCGTCTGCGCCGGCGCGGCGGCGCTGCATGTCGGCATGCTGGCCGGCGGCCACGCCAATCCGCAGCTCTCGGACTTCACCGTCGCCTTCCTGGTCGTCACGGCGATCTCGGCCTCGGCCACGATCTGGAACCGCCGCTTCGACAAGGACGCCGGGGCCGAGTTGAGCGGCCACAAATAGGCTTTCGTCGCATTACAAAAAGTACACTTGTAGTTTCTTCCGACGAACAGTGATCTTCTCCCGTCGTCGCGTTCGGCGACCGCGTGGGGGATTCATCAGTGCATATCGGCCTCGTCTGGGCCGCGGTCGTCGCCGCGCAAGCTGCCACCGCCCCCGCTCCGCCGCCTCAGAAGCCGGCTGAAGCCGCCAACGGGGTCAGCGCCGTGACGGTCACCGCCGACGCTCCGGCGGTGCGCACCTCGATCGACCGCCGCAGCTACAGCGTCGCCGGCGACCTGACGGCCCAGAGCGGCTCGATCTCTGACGCGCTGCGCAACCTGCCCTCGGTCGAGGTCGACGTGCAGGGCAATGTCAGCCTGCGCGGCGATCCCAACGTCACCATCCTGATCGACGGCAAGCCCTCGGGCCTGTTCCAGGGCGAAGGCCGCGGCCAGGCGCTGCAACAGATGCCGGCCGAGCGCATCGACCGCGTCGAGGTGATCACCAACCCCTCGGCCGAGTTCCGCGCCGACGGCACCGGCGGGGTCATCAACCTGATCACCAAGAAGGCCAAGGGCGCGGGTCGCACCAGTGGCCTGCGCCTGACCGTTGGCGACGCGGGCCGCAACGGGGCCAGCGGCAATATCGGCTACAACAGCGGCAAGCTGTCGGCCTCGGGCGACATCAACTGGCGCCGCGACCCGGCCAGCCAAGCCGACTACGAACGCCGCCAGCAGGCCAATCTGGACAACGAGACCCAGGGCAAGACGACCTACGACTTCAAGAGCCTGACCAGCCAGGGCACGGTCGACTACGACGTCTCCGACAAGCTGCGGATCGGCGGCGAGGCGCGTCTCAGCCGCTTCCAGCTGGGCCTGGACAGCGCCGCCGACACCACCCGTCGCGACGGCCTTGGCGTCCTGACCCAGGCTTTCCACCGCGACCTGACCATCCGCCAGACGCGCGACAACGCCGCGCTCAGCACGAACCTGAAAAAGAAGTTCGACGGCGACGGCCATGAGCTGTCCCTGAAGCTCAGCTACGACGTGGTCGACGACAACCGCACCCGGACCGGCCACACCTCGACCGTCCTGCCGACCGCCTCCAGCAGCTGGGATCAGCAGCGGCTGGGCTACGACACTCGCCAGACCGACCTGAAGGGCGACTATGTCCGGCCCATGGGTCCGGGCCAGACCCTGAAAGTCGGCTTCGACCTGCAGTTCGACGACAACGGCTACGACAATGTCGGCCTGCGCGGGAGCAGCCTGTCGACCCTGGTCGTCGATCCGGGCCTGACCAGCCGGTTCTTCTACGAGCAGCAGCTGAGCCAAGCCTATGTCACCTACGAGCGGCCGCTGGCCAAGCTGACCGTGCTGGCCGGCCTGCGCTACGAGCAGTCGAAGCTGGACCTGACCTCCAGCGGCGTGAAGACCGACAACGACACCACCCGGCTGATGCCCAGCCTGCACCTGTCGTACCCGCTGACCGACCGCCAGAAGCTGACCGCCAGCTACAGCCAGCGCCTGCAACGCCCCGGCCCGTTCGACCTGAACCCGGTGCCGTTCCTGCTGGACCCGCTGAACTACCGGATCGGCAATCCGAACCTGAAACCCCAGCAGACCCACTCGTTCGAGCTGGGCTGGCAGTATCGCAAGGCGCCGCTGACGGCGCTGGCCACCCTGTACTACCGCGAGAACGACAAGGTGGTGTCCGACGTCGTCACCGACATGGGCGGCGGGGTGTTCGTCACCACCAAGGCCAATGTCTCTCAGACCCGCAACGGCGGCCTGGAACTGGTTCTGAACGGCAAGCTGACGTCCAAGCTGACCTACAACATCAGCAGCAACACCTTCTGGGCCGAGCTGGACGGCAGCAACCTGGGCATCCCCGGCACGCGTTCGATGGTCACCGTACAGGGACGCGGCAGCCTGAACTGGCAGGTCACGCCCAAGGACCTGCTGCAGATGAACGGCTTCATCAGCGGCAAGCGCCTGACGGCCCAGGGCTATGGCCTGCCCGCCATCGGCATCGACCTGGGCTATCGTCGCAAGATCGACGACCGGCTGTCGCTGGTGGTCACGGTGCAGGACGCCTTCGGCCTGTTCCGCGACAAGCAGGTGATCGACACCCCGACGCTGAAGAGCCTGGTGGTCCGCGACGTCGACGCCCGCTGGGTGCGGGTGGGCCTGGCCTGGACGTTCGGGACGGGCAAGTCCCGCAAGGATCCGGGCTTCGACTTCCAGGGTCCGGGCGGTCCCGGCTAGGCTGAAACCGCCTCCAGAAAATCTCCTTCGATCAATTCCTATTTGATTGATAGGAATTTTATCAGCAGCGTCTTCCTCCCCTTTGACGCCGCAAAACTCAGCGCCGCCTCGGGCTCTCCTCTTGAGGCTGGCGCGGGCGTCCCCGGCGAGGCCTGCCCGCCGAACCGGGGACGCGCCACCTTGCCCCACGCCATCGGAACCGCTACGCGAACGCTTCTCATTCGCCCGAGTTCTCGATGACGCGCAACACCGTCCGCGCCTGGACCCTGATCCACAAGTGGACCAGCCTGATCTGCACGACGTTCCTGCTGATGCTGTGCATCACCGGCCTGCCGCTGGTCTTCCACGACGAGATCGACGGAGCGCTGAACCACGATCCGAAGATCGTCGCGGCGCCGGGTCAGCGCCTCGCGACCCTGGACGAGGTGCTGGACACCGCGCTGAAGGCCCGCCCCGGCGAGGTCGGCCTGTTCATGAGCTTCGACACCGATCGCCCGGTGGTGAACGTCACCAGCGGCCCGCGCCCCGACGCGTCCGAGAGCCAGATGCATTTCGCATCCATCGACCTGACCACCGGCAAGATCCTGGCCCCCGGCGGCGCGGCGGGCAGCGTCATGGACGTCATCCTGCGCATCCACAAGGACATGTTCCTGGGTCTGCCGGGCCTGCTGTTCCTGGGCTTCATGGGCCTGCTGTTCACGGCGGCGATCGTCTCGGGCCTGGTCGTCTATCCGCCCTTCATGCGCAAGCTGGACTTCGGCACGGTGCGGGTCTCGCGCTCCAGCCGGCTGAAGTGGTTGGACTATCACAACCTGCTGGGCGTGGTGACGGCGGCCTGGGTCCTCGTCGTGGGCCTGACCGGCGTGATCAACACGCTGTCGGAGCCGATCATCCAGGTCTGGAAGGCCAATGAACTGGCCGCCATGACCGCGCCCTATAAGGGCAAGCCCGCCCCGACGCATCTGAGCTCGATCGGCCAGGCCGTGGCCACCGCCCAGGCCGCCGCGCCGGGCATGCGGGTGCAGTTCGTGGCGTTCCCGGGCGGCTCTTTCTCGAGCAACCACCACTACGCCGTCTTCATGCAGGGCGAGACGCCGGCCACCGAGAAGCTCCTGACCCCGGCCCTGATCGACGCCGAGACCGGCCAGCTGACCGCCATGCGCCGCATGCCCTGGTACGCCCAGGCCCTGCTGCTGTCGCAGCCTTTGCACTTCGGCGACTATGGCGGCCTGCCGCTGAAGATCCTATGGGCGCTGCTGGACGTCGTGACCATCGTCGTTCTGGTCACCGGCCTCTATCTGTGGCTCTCGAAGCGTCGCGGCGGAGAGGCGTCATGAGCCCCTTCCGCCGCGTCTGGGCCGCCCCGATCGCGATCGCCGTCGTCAGCCTGATCGGCTTGGTCGTCGCCCTGCTGGGCGACGGCCTCAACGACTGGGTCTCGTGGATCGGCTTGGCGGTCCCGCTCGTGGTGATCGTCTGGGCCCGCCTTAAGCGGCGGGCTTGAGGCGCACGCCGGGGAAGTCCACCGGCACGTCCAGGGCGACATTGACGTAGTTGGTGAAGAGGTTCAGCGCCACGTGGGCGATGATCTCGACAATGGCCTCGTCGTCGAAGCCGGCGGCCCGCAGGGCCTCGACGTCGGTGTCGGTCACCGCGCCGCGATCGCGCACCAGCCGCAGGGCGAAGGTAAGGGCCACGCGGGTGCGGGGATCAGCCGAGCGACCTTGCTGGGCTTCGGCCATCTCTTCCGCCGAGGCGCCGGCGCGACGGCCCAGGGCCGTGTGGGCGGCCAGGCAGTATTCGCAATTGTTGGCGTTGGCGATGGCCACGGCGATCTCCTCGCCCAGGCGTGCGCCCAGCTTGCCGCCGCCCAGGGCGCCGAATGACCCCCACATGCTGTTGAGCGCCGCCGGCGAATTGGCGACGGCCTTGAACATGTTCGGCACCACGCCGAACGCGCCCTTGATCTGGTCGAGGGCCGGCTTGACGTCGGCGGACGCGGCGGCCGGGTCGATAAGGTTCACACGGGTCATGGGTAGTCTCCTTCTCTAGGCTTGGGGAATGGCGCAGGCGTCGGTGGAGCAGTCGTCGGCGGCTTGGGCTTGCAGCATGCGGGTGATCTCGGCCCCGACATTGAGGTCCGGCGCGTGGCCGAACACCTGACGGCGCAGGCGGCCCTCGGCGTCGATCAGCACCAGGGTCGGGGTGCCGCGCATGCGGTAGGCCGACATGGTCCGAGGGATCGGGTCGTCGATCCCGGCGGCGTCGATGCCGACCGGGAACTTGATCCGATATTCGTGCAGGAAGGCCTCGAGCGTCGCGGGGCTATTGGCCTCGTGATGCTCGAAGACACTGTGCAGGCCGACCACCGCCAGGTCCTCGGCGGGGAAGGCCTCGCGCAGCCGCTGGGCCTGGGGCAGCGCGTGGCTGACGCAGCCGGGGCACAGCATCTGGAAGGCGTAGAGCGCGACGGCCTTGCCGCGCAGCCCCTCCAGAGTCAGGGGTACGGGCGTGTTGAACCACTGCGTCGTCATCCAGGACGGCGCAGGGCCATTCAGCGATGGCATGGGCTTGTTCCTTAGTGAGCGTGAACCGAAGTGACCTTGCCCGGCAGGCTCAGATCGCCGGAGGCCACGTCGAAGACGTCGGACACGCACAGCAGCGGCGCGTGCAGGTTGCCGTTGATCTTCAGCGCCGCGGTGACGCCGTCGAACTTGACGCCCTCGGTCGCGCCGATCACCGAGACCGGCACCTTCACCTCGACGGTGTCGGTGGCCAGGGTCGTCGGATAGGTCGGGCTGTCGATCAGCAGCGGCACGCCGGGCCAGGTGGCCGGCAGCTTGGGCTTGGCGCCTTCGGGGATGTCCTTGACCTTGAGCGCGGCCGGGCCGCAGGCGGGATCCTTGGTCAGCACCACCCAGTGCGGGTGCCAGACGTGGCGGTTGACCGCCCCGGCCGCGCCGTCGTCGAAGTCGGGGTGGAAGGTCACGGCCAGGGCGAGAATGCCCTGGGCGCTCTCGAAACCGACCGTGGCGCTGTCCAGCGAGGTCGGCCAGACATAACTGTAGACCGCGCTGCCGGCGAACTGGCCGGTCGCCTTGGGCTTCAGCTCGCCGGCCTTGCCGCGCACCTGGACCTTGAAGGCGACATCCGTGCCGTTCGAGACGATCTCGGTGCGGACGATGTCGAACGGCGCGGCGGCGACCGGCGTGGCCGGGGCGGTAATCGCCTGGGCGGCGACACCGCCGGCGGTCAGCAGCGAGAGGGCGGAGGCGGCGAGCGCCGAACGCAGGTTAGACATCGAAAGAACCCCTTGATGAGCGCGGCCTCGGCCGCCGTTGTGAAGAAGGTGGTGGTTGATTTCTGTTGCGGGACTGCCCAGTTTCGCTCGCGCGCTATTCAAATTTGCATGGGATGAGCGATGGACTGGGACGACCTCCGCGTATTCCTGGCAGTGGCCAAGTCGGGCAGCCTGACCCGCGCCGCCCGCGACCTGGGCCTCAGCCAGCCGACTGTCGGCCGGCGCATCGCGGCGCTGGAGAAGCGCACCGGCGCGCGCCTCTTGGACCGCACCCCGACCGGCTATGTCACTACCGCGGCAGGCGCGGCGATCCTGGCGGGGCTGGAGCGGATGGAGGGCGAGGCCCTGGCCGTCGAGCGGATGATCATCGGCCACGACGCGGGCCTGTCCGGCCCTGTCCGCGTCACCGCCATCGAGTGGTTCGCCGCCCGCGTGTTGGCCCCGATCTTCGCCGACTTCACCCTGCAGCATCCGGAGGTGACCATCGAGCTGCTGACCGACGTGCGGCTGTTCAGCCTGACG
The DNA here is from genome assembly GCF_059415805.1 of Caulobacter sp. GW821-FHT10A06. NCBI lineage: Bacteria > Pseudomonadati > Pseudomonadota > Alphaproteobacteria > Caulobacterales > Caulobacteraceae > Caulobacter > Caulobacter sp. GW821-FHT10A06. The sequence continues at coordinate 139,343 of NZ_JBWKNY010000005.1, read as the reverse complement.
CGGCGCGAGGCCGACATCGCCCTGTCCTTCAACCGCTTCGACCAGGGCGACATCTTCCAGCGCAAGGTCGCCGACGTGCCGCACGCCCTGTTCGCCTCGCCGGACTACATCGCGCGGCGCGGGACGCCCGACTGCCGGACCGGCATGGGCGGCCACGCGATCATCCAGATGGACGAGCAGCATGGCGGCCAGGTCGACGCCGAGTGGCTGGCGACCATTGCCGTCGATGCCCACGTCGCCCTTCGCAGCAACAGCCGCGAGGCCCAGGCCCACGCCTGCGCCGCCGGAGCGGGCGTGGCGGTGCTGCCCCGCTGCCTCGGCGAGAAGACCCCGGGCCTGGTCGAGATCGTCACCCATTCGCTGCCTCCGACACGGACGGTCTGGCTGGGCGTCCATCGCGACGTGCGCCAGACGCCTCGCGTGCGGGCCCTGGTCGAGGCTGCGGCCGAGGGCCTGAAGACGTCCGGCTACCTCGCGGACGCCGCCTAGCGCCCCAGCCGCGCCAGGGCCTGCGCCACGCCCTCGCCGTACAGCGGGTCTGCCTTGGCGCAGTTGGCGATGTGGCGCTGCTGGATGTCGACGCTGGCCCCGCCGACCGAACGGGCGGTGTTGTCGAACAGGGCCTGGCGCTGCTCTGCATTCATCAGCCGGAACAGGTCGCCCGGCTGCTGCCAGTGGTCGTCATCGACCCTGTGATCCCAGTGGGCGGCGGCCCCATCAATGGCCAGCGGCGGCTCGTTCAGCTCGGGCCGGTCCAGCCACTCGCCTCGGCTGTTGGGCCAGTAGTGCGTGGTCCCGCTCAGATTGCCGTCCGTCCGCATCGCCCCGTCGCGGTGATAGCTGTGGAACGGGCACTTGGGCGCATTGACCGGGATGTGGTTGAAGTTGACGCCCAGGCGATAGCGCTGGGCGTCGCCGTACGAGAACAATCGCGCCTGCAGCATCTTGTCGGGCGAGACGCCGATGCCCGGCACGATATTGGCCGGCGTGAAGGCCGCCTGCTCGACCTCGGCGAAGACGTTGTCGGGATTGCGGTTCAGCTCCAGCACCCCAGCCTCGATCAGCGGGAACTGGCCCTTGGGCCAGACCTTGGTCAGGTCGAACGGGTTGAACGGGAAGGCCTTGGCCTGGGCGTCCGTCATCACCTGCACCGACAGCGTCCAGCGCGGGAAGTCGCCGCGCTCGATGGCTTCGAAGAGATCCCGCTGGCTGCTCTCGCGGTCCTTGCCGACCAGGGCCTCGGCCTCGCCGTCGGTCAGATTTTCGATGCCCTGGTGGCTGCGGAAGTGGAACTTGACCCAGGTCCGCTCACCGGCCTCGCTGATGAAGCTGAAGGTGTGGCTGCCGAAGCCGTGCATGTGGCGATAGCCGCGCGGCAGGCCCCGATCGCTCATCACGATGGTCACCTGGTGCAGGGCCTCGGGCAGCAGGGTCCAGAAATCCCAGTTGTTCTGGCTGCTGCGCATGCCCGTGCGCGGGTCGCGCTTGACCGCGTGGTTCAGGTCCGGGAAGCGCAGCGGGTCGCGGAAGAAGAACACCGGCGTGTTGTTGCCCACCAGGTCCCAGTTGCCCTCCTCGGTATAGAACTTGACCGCGAAGCCGCGGATGTCGCGCTCGGCGTCGGCCGCCCCGCGCTCGCCGGCCACGGTCGAGAAGCGCAGGAACACCGGCGTCTGCTTGCCGATCTCGGCGAAGACCTTGGCCTTCGTAAAGCGGGTGATGTCGCCGGTCACCGTGAAGGTCCCGTAGGCGCCCGAGCCCTTGGCGTGCATGCGCCGCTCGGGGATCACCTCGCGATCGAAGTGGGCCAGCTTCTCGATCAGCCAGATGTCCTGCAGCAAGGCGGGTCCGCGCGGGCCGGCGGTCTCGATGTTGACGTTGTCGGCGACGGGGGCGCCGTTGGCGCGGGTGAGGCGGTGATCGGACACGAGATGCTCCGGGCGATCCAAGCGATGCCCAAAGCTTGGCGACGTCGCGCCCGCCAGGATTGAACAAACTGACCGTGGATCACGCTCGGTTGGTGCAAGACCGTTCCGGCCCGCCGGACCCAGGATGTCCGCGTTCGAAAAACGGGGGCTTTGATGAACTCAACCGAACCCACGGAAGACGGCGACGTCACGCGTCGCGGCGTCGTCGGCGGAGGTCTCGGCATCGCCCTGCTGGCGATGGCCGCCCCTCAGGCCGCTTGCACGGCCCAAACCCAGACCCAAGGAAATAGTCAGATGAGCAGCGGCTTTGTCACCACCAAGGACGGCGTCCAGATCTTCTACAAGGATTGGGGTCCCAAGACCGCCCAGCCGATCGTGTTCCACCACGGCTGGCCGCTGAGCGCGGACGACTGGGATAACCAGATGATGTTCTTCTACGCCCAGGGCTTCCGGGTCGTCGCCCATGACCGCCGGGGCCATGGCCGCTCGACCCAGACCGACACCGGCAATGAGATGGACACCTACGCCGCCGACATGATCGCAGTGGCCAAGCATTTGGACCTGAAGAATGCCGTGCACATCGGCCACTCGACCGGCGGCGGCGAAGTCGCGCGGTATGTGGCGCGCTCGGAAGCTGGCCGGGTGGCTAAGGCTGTGCTGATCGGGGCCGTGCCGCCGATCATGGTCAAGTCCGACAAGAACCCCGGCGGCCTGCCGCTGGAGGTGTTCGACGGCTTCCGCGCCGCCACCGCCGCCAACCGCGCCCAGTTTTTCCACGACGTGCCCGCCGGCCCGTTCTACGGCTACAACCGGCCGGGCGCGAAGGTCGACCAGGGCGTCATCCTGAACTGGTGGCGCCAGGGCATGATGGGCGGCATCAAGGCCCACTACGACTGCATCAAGGCCTTCTCGGAGACCGACTTCACCGAGGACCTCAAGGCCATCTCGGTCCCGACCCTGGTCATGCACGGCGACGACGACCAGATCGTTCCGTATGCGGATAGCGCGCCGCTGTCGGTCAAGCTGCTGAAGAACGGCTCGCTGAAGACCTACAAGGGTCTGCCGCACGGCCTGTGCACCACCCACCCCGAGGTGGTGAACCCCGACCTGCTGGCCTTCATCAAGGCCTAAATCCGACGTCTCCCAGCGCACGGCGTACGGTTTCGCCCGCGCCGTGCGTGTTCACTGTCGAGGCCCCTCGCGCGCCTCGGGGAGAACATCATGCTGGGACATGTCGGGGCCGTCGAAACCCATACCTTCCGCCAGCCGCCGAGGATCGGCGGCCTGGCGCCGTGGCGAGCGCGCCAGGTCGAGCGGTTCATCGACGAGAACCTGAGCGCGCCGCTCAGCGTCGCGCGCATCGCCGCCTTCTCGGGCGTGGGTCCCGGCTATTTCGGGCGGGCCTGCAAGGACACCTTCGGCCTGGCGCCCCGCGCCCTGATCACCCACAAGCGCCTGGATCGGGCCAAGGTGCTGATGGCCACCACCGACGAGCCCCTGAACCAGATCGCCCTGGCCTGCGGCTTCGCCGACCAGTCCCACTTCACCAACCGCTTCCGCCGCCTGATGGGCATGACGCCCACGGCCTGGCGGCGCGATCACCGCCGAGCCTAGTCGGCCCGCACCAGCTTCAGCCGGCCCGGGCCGTCCGGCACGGCCCGCACCGGATACAGCTTGGCCAGGCCGCGGGCGAAGCGGGCGTTGTCGCCTGCGCGGAACTGGCCGGTGATGCGTAAGGCCGCCACGCGCGGGTCGTCGATCACCAGCTGCAGCACGGCGTAGCGATTGAGCTGCGCCACCACCTCGCTCAGCGGCTTGTCGTCGAACACCAGGCGGGTCTCGCGCCAGGTCTCGGCGCTGGCCGTGTCGGCCTGGCGCACCATCTCGGGCTTGCCCGGCGTGACCAGCAGCTCCTGCCCCGGTCGCAGCACGACGGCGGCCTGGGCGGGGCTGGCGCCCGGCAGGTCGACCCGGACGCTGCCCTCCAGCAGGGTCACGCGCAGCCCCTCGGAGTCACTGCGCACGTCGAAGCGCGTGCCCAGGGCCGTGACCAACCGCCCCTCGGCCTCGACCACGAAGGGTCGCGCGGCGTCGTGGGCGACGTCGAAATAGGCCTGGCCGCGCACCAGCCTCGCCCGTCGCTCGCCCTTCGTATAGGCCAGGTCCAGGGCGCTGCCGGGCGCCAGGGTCGCCTTGCTGCCGTCGGGCATCGGGAACAGGCGCTGCTGATCGGCGGTCTCGAAGTCGATGGTCTGGACCGCCGCCGCCGGCGCGGCCTGTTCGGCCCTCCACGGCGCCAGGGTCACGGCCAGCCCGACCGCCGCCACCGCGCAGGCGGCGACCGCCAGCCAAGGCGTGACCGAGCGCGGCCCACGCAAGGCCTTGGCCCGGCGGCGCGGCAGGTCCAGTGGCCGGTGCTCGTCGGCGAAGTCGAAGCTGGCCAGCACGTCCTGGGCGTTCAGCCAACCCTCGCGATGGGTCGGATCCTGGTCCAGCCAGGCGTCCAGGCGCGCGGCCTGGACCGGATCGGCCTCGTTGATCTCGACCAGCAGGCGGGCGGCGGCCTGGTCCGGCGGCAGGCCCGCGAGGTCGCTGAGCATACGATCGGTCATCGCGGGATCCTCGTATGCGCCAGCAGGTGTTCGAGGGCGCGGACCATGTGTTTCTCGACCGCGCTGGTCGACAGGCCCAGCCGATGGGCGACCTCGCGCACGGCCAGGCCCTCGATGCGGCGAAGAATGAAGATGGCCCGGGTGCGCTCGGGCAGGGTCGCCAGCGCCTGGGTCGCGACACGCAAGGTCTCGCGGGCGTCCAATTGCCGGGCCAAGTCAACGCCTTGGCCATCGTGACGGTCGGGGTCGAAGGGCACATGGCGGTCGGCCCGCCGCGCCTGGCGCCGCCGATGGCGGTCGATCCAGACGCTGGCGGCGACGCGGAAGACATAGGCCCGGGCGTGTTCTTCCTCGTCCAGGCTCAGCTGGTCGGCGGCGCGGACGAAGACTTCCTGCACCAGGTCCTCGACCTCGGCCTCCTGGCAGGGCCCCAGCCGCCGGCGGAAGAAGCCGGCCAGCGGCTCATTGAGGGACGCCGCCAGCGCCGCCCCGCGCGCCTGGGCGCGGCGGCCTTGCTCGCTCGCCGACGCGTCGCGGGGTCCCTCCATGAACTGTTCATGCTCCAGGAGCATGCGGAACTCCAGCGTCGGCCATTCTTTCGAACACGCGGCGACGCGGGAAATCCGTACGGTCAGTCGAGGTTTTTCTTGGCGTCCTGGTTCATGAAATAGACCTCGTCGATCTCGACCAGCACCACCGAGCGCGGCCGTTTGCCCTCGTGGGTGAAGCGCGCCATCAGGTCCTCGCGCGTCGTCACCCGCGCCAGGCCGTTCAGCCGCAGCACCGCGTCGACGCCGGGGATGAAGAACACCAGGCCCACGCCCGGCTCGCGGACGATGTTGCCTAGGGTGTCCAGCCGATCGGCGCCAGGTCGGTTGGGGAAGGCCAGCTCGGTATCGCTGATCGCGTGGACGAAACCCGCCTCGCCGCCTTGAGGGCTGACGTCGCCACGCCCGTCAGGCCGGGTCGAGCCGATGCAGAAGAACGGCGACAGCGCCAGGAACCGGCGGCTGTGGCGATCGAGCTTCGTCAGGGCCTTGTCGACCACCGCCTTGGCGGGCCCCGCATAGACGGTCCGCGGACCCGCCCTGTCGTCGATGAAACCTGGCTCGCTCATATCCAACTCCACTGTCGCGGAGCAGTATATGCGAATCATTCTCAACTTCAATTACCGACGTGCGTAGCGTCCCGGCGACAGCCCGAAGGACCTCTGGAACAGGGTGGCGAAGGCGCTCAGCGACGAGAAGCCCAGGGTCTGGGCGACCTGGGTCGAGGACTGGCCTGCGCCCAGCAGGGCGGCCGCCTGGGTCATGCGCAGCTGCTGGCGCCAGGCCACGAAGCTCATGCCCGTCTCCTGACGGAAGTTGCGGGTGAAGGTCCGGCGGCTCATGCCCGCCTCGGTCGCCCAGGCGTCGATGTCGCGACCGTCGGCGGGATCGCGGCGCAGAGCGGCGCAGACCCGTTGCAGGCGCGCATCCTGCGGCAGCTTGGGACCGGCCTCGGTCGAGGGCGGCGCGCGGGTGATCTCGCCCAACATCAGGCGGACGATCTCCCCTTCCCGCCCGGCCTCGTCGTACAACGGGCCGAAGGTCAGGAACTCCTCGACCAGGGCGTGGAGGAACGGACTGATGTCCAGCACCCGCAGGCCGTCGGGCTGAGGGCTGGCGGCGGTCGTCACGTAGAGAACGTTGTAGGCGGCGGGACCCGCGCAGCTAACCTCGTGGCGCAGGCCGGCCGGGATCCAGACGCCGCGCCCGGGCGGCAGCACGATCGAGGCGTCACCGGCCCGCACCGCCGCCACGCCTTCCAGCCGGTACGAGAACTGCGCCCGGTCGTGGACGTGGGGCGGGTCGTAGTAGCCGGTCGGCTGGCGACCGTAGAACCCCACGACCGGGCGCACCGGCGGATGGTCGGCGCTACTCTGGTCGATCGGGGGTTCGGACGGTTCGACGGACAACGGAATCCCTGGATGGAGGCGATTGGATATCAGCCGCTGACCCGCACCGGAGGCAGTCGCGAACGGGTCGATATGTTGTGTGATCGGGCCAAAGCCGGACCATATCATTGCGACTGCCTCTCAATAACTTTAAGCGAGCCGGAAATCAAAGTTTCGGTGGGCTTGAAGGGGTGTCGGGCGTGAAGACGACAGGCGTCGTGCGCGGAAAAGGACGAGGCGGCTGGGACGTGGCCGTGCGCGTCGTGCTGGCCATTCCCGGCGCCTATGCCGTCACCGCCGCCTGCACCATGCTGCTGGCCCGCACGATCCCCGCCGCCCGCCTCGACGCCACCCTGTGGGCGACAATCGCCGCGTTCGGCATCTATGCCGCCCTGGTGGTCTGGGTGTTCGCCGCGGCCAGCGCCCTGCGCGCCGGGCTGGTCCTGCTGGCCGTCGGCGTCCTCGCCGGCCTGGGCGCGGTGTGGGCGGCATGAAACAAGGTTTCCGGCAATCGCAGGCGGGCCTGCACACCTGGTCGGGCCTGCTGGTCGGCTGGGTGCTGTACCTGATCTTCCTGAACGGCACGGTCAGCTACTGGCGCGAGGAGATCACCCGCTGGGCCCAGCCCGAGATCGGCGCGCCCCAAAGCCTGGAGACCGTCGCACGCGGCGCGATCACGCACCTGCAGGCCACCGCGCCCAAGGCCGCCTCGTGGCAGATCATGCTGCCCGACGAACGGGCCAGCGGCGCCGAGACGACCTACAAGGAAAAGGGCAAGAAGCCCGTCCTGCGCGGCGACGATCCGACCGCGACGCTGATCGGCCCGGATGGCAAGCCGACCGTCGCCCGCGCGACCGAGGGCGGGAACCTCTTCTACCGGCTGCATTTCGACCTGCGGTACATGCCGGTGATCTGGGGCCGCTGGGTGGTCGGCTTCTGCTCGATGTTCATGCTGGTCGCGATCGTCAGCGGTGTGATCACCCACAAGAAGATCTTCGCCGACTTCTTCACCTTCCGGCCCGGCAAGGGGCAGCGCAGCTGGCTGGACGGCCACAACGCCCTGGCGGTCCTGGCCCTGCCGTTCCACGCCATGATCACCTACACGGGCCTGGTCACCCTGATGGTGATCTACGTGCCGTTCGGCGTGACCGCCAACTATCCCAGCACCAAGGCCTATTACGCCGAGAGCGCGCCGCGCCTGAAGCCGGTCAAGCCCACGGGCCAAGCTGCGCCGCTGGCCGACATCGGCGGGATCCTGGCCACGGCGTCCAGAACCTGGGACGGCGGTCAGCCCGGCATCATCCGGATCGATAATCCGAACGACAAGGCCGCCCGCATCGTCGTCACCCGCCGCGCCTCGGACAAGCTGGTCGACGGCCGCTGGGAGATCGTCTTCGACGGGGTGACGGGCAAGGTCCGCAGCAGCGTCGCGCCCAGCTCGGCCGGCATGATCACCCGCGGCGGCATGATCGGCCTGCACGCCGGCCGCTTCGCGCCGATGACGCTGCGCTGGCTGTTTTTCCTGTCGGGCGTGGCGGGCACGGCCATGGTCGCCACGGGCCTGGTCCTGTGGATCGCCAAGCGTCGCGCCAAGCTGGGGGCCAGGTTCCACTTCGGCTTCTGGCTGGTCGAGCGGCTGAATGTCGGCGCGGTCGCCGGCCTGCCGCTGGCCATGACCGGCTTCCTGTGGGCCAACCGCCTGCTGCCGACCGGCATGGCCCATCGCGCCGACTGGGAAGTCCACGCCATGTTCCTGGCCTGGGGCGCGACCTTGCTCCACGCCTTCGTCCGCCCGCCGAACAAGGCCTGGATCGAGCAGTTGAGCCTGACGGGCGTCGCCCTGCTGCTGCTGCCGGCCTTCGACCAGGCCGCCACCGCGCGTGGCCTGATCGATAGCCTGAAGGCCGGCGACGGCGCGCTGATCGGCATGGAGCTGGGCTTCTTGGTCCTGGGCGCGAGCTTCCTGGCCATCGCCTGGCGCGCGACCCGCTCGCAAGCCAAGCGCCGCGCCAAGGAAGCCGCTCTCGTCCAACTGGCCGAGGCGCGCGGATGACGCTGCTGGTTCTGCTCCTCAGCCTCGTCGGCTTCGCGACCTTGGCCCTGGCCATGGACCGCCACCATCACGCCCGCACCGGCGCGCGGCCAATGAAATCGCGCAAGCGTCTCCTGCAGCTTGCCGGGACCCTGGCCCTGATCCTCAGCTTCGCGGCGTCGGTCGCCGCCTGGGGCTGGGCCTACGGACCGATCTATTGGCTGGGCCTGCTGACCGCCGGCGCCGCGCCGGTGCTGCTGGCCCTGACCTACGCGCCGCCGCGCCGAAAACCCTGAAATTCCTGACTTTCTTGCACCTTTCGAACCAAAGGACACCCAAGCCTTGCCCGCTCGCACCGCCCTCCTCGCCAGCGCCGCCCTCCTGGCGCTCACCTCCGCAGCCCACGCGCAGACGACGGAGGGCACCACCGTCGACAGCGTGCTGGTGACCGGCCGCACCGAGGGCTACCAGGTCAAGGGTACCAACACCGCGACCAAGCTGCCGCTGACCCTGCGCGAGACGCCCCAGTCCCTGACGGTCTTCACCCGCCAGCGGATCGAGGACTTCAACCTGATCACCGTCACCGAGGTCTTCGCCCAGACCCCGGGCGTCAACGTCCAGCAGTACGATTCCAACCGCGTGCTGTTCAACGCGCGCGGCTTCGCCATCACCAACTTCCAGTTCGACGGCGTGTCGACCCAGTACACCACCGGCGCTGGTGGCAATTCGGTGCTGAGCGACACCTCGATCTACGAGCGCATCGAAGTCGTACGCGGGGCCACGGGCCTGGTCACCGGCGCGGGCGATCCGTCGGCGACGATCAACATGGTCCGTAAGCGCCCGACCGAAGACTTCCGCGCCTCGACCAGCCTGTCGGCCGGCTCTTGGGACTACCGCCGGGCCGAGGTCGACGTCTCGGGCCCGCTGGTCAAGAGCGGCCGCATCCGCGCCCGCCTGGTCGGCGCCTATACCGACCGCGAGTCCTACGTCCGCTTCCAGCACGACAAGTCGCCCAGCCTGTACGGCGTGGTCGAGGCCGACCTGACCGACAGCACCCGCCTGCGCCTCGGCGCCGACTATCTGCGCACGGACTCGCAAGGCGGAGCCTGGAGCGCCGCGCCGCTGTTCTTCCGTGATGGGACGAAGGCCGAGCTGCCGCGCTCGTACAGCGCCGGCGCCAAGTGGAACCGCTGGGAGCGCGAGAGCCGCAACCTGTTCGGCGTGCTGGAGCACGACTTCGGCGGCGGCTGGGTCGGCCGCCTGGCCTACAACAACCGCTCGACCGACACCGAGAGCCTGCTGTTCGCCGGTTCCAACAGCGGCGGCTTCGCCGACAAGACCACGGGCCTGGGCCTGACCATCTCGGACACCTACACGGTCAGCGAGACCCGCGAGCAGTCGCTGGACGCCTATGCCTCGGGGCCGTTCCAGGCGTTCGGCCGCCAGCATGAACTGGTCGTCGGCGGCAACGTCTTCAGCCGCGACCTGCGCACGATCAACGCCGGCATCACCAGCCGTCCGTACAGCCTGACCGCCTTCCCCAGCATCTTCAGCTGGAACGGCGACATCGGCCTGCCCGCCGTGTCCAACACTGGCAAGCCGCGCAGCATCGCCAACACCACCGAGGCCGGCCTCTACGCCGCCGTGCGCCTGAACCCGACCGACCGCCTGAAGGTGATCGCTGGCGGTCGCTTCAGCGACTGGGACGTCCAGACCGACAACTTCAGCGCCACGACGGGCGCCTTCGTCAACACCACCGGCCGCTATGGCGAGACCCGCATCGCGCCCTATCTGGGCGTGCTGTACGACCTGACCGGAAACCTCACGGCTTTCGTCAGCTATGCCGACGTCTTCCAGCCGCAGAACCTGCGCACCAAGGACTTCGAGCAGATCGCCCCCAAGATCGGCGGCAACTGGGAGTACGGCCTCAAGGCCGAGTTCTTCGACAAGCGCCTCTACGCATCGCTCAACGGCTTCTACATGCAGCAGGACAATGTCGCGGAAATCGATCCGACCGTGCCGCTGAACAGCCTGCCCGACGGCACGACGGCCTATCGCGCGGTCAGCGGCGTGAAGACCCAGGGCGCCGAGATCGAGGTGTCGGGCTCGATCACCAAGGCCTGGAGCGTGACCGGCGGCTACACCTACACCTTCAACGAGGACGCCAAGGGCGCCCGCGTGTTCACGGTCAATCCGCTGCACATGCTGAAGCTGAACTCGACCTATAAACTGGGCCGCTGGACCCTGGGCGGCGGCATGAGCTGGCAGACCAAGGTCTATCAGAACATGAACGCCCCGACCGGCCGCTTCACCGCCGCCGGCGCGCCGGTCCTGGCCGCCACGCGGGTGACGCAGGGCAGCTACTTCCTGGCCGACGCCCTGGTCCGCTACGCCTTCACCGACAAGATCAGCGCCGGCGTCAACGTCACCAACCTGTTGGACGAGAAGTACTATCGCAACGTCGGCTACTTCAACGGCGGCTATTGGGGCGAACCGCGCCGGGTGCTGTTCAACGTGAGAGCGCGGTACTAGGCGGAACCTAAGCCTGGCCACGGCGTCTTGCATGCATGACAGCCGGCGGCCAGATGGATCCGTTCATACGGAAACTCGAACGGCGCGATGATCTCAGCCAGGTCGAGCGCGAGGCCCTGCGCGCCCTGCCCGTTCGCCGCCGCGAGGTGCGGGCCGGGCGCAACGTCATCGGCTTCGCGGCGCGGGTCGAGGTCAGCTGCCTGCTGATCTCCGGCTTGTGCGGACGCTTCTCGGCCCTGGCCAGCGGCGCCCGTCAATACACCGAGGTCAGCGTGCCGGGCGACTTCATCGACCTGCACGGCTTCGTCATGAAGCATCTGGACCACGGCGTTCACGCCTTCTCGACCTGCGTGGTTCTGGACGTGCCGCACGAGGCGCTGAAGGCCCTGACCGAGCGCCATCCTCACCTGACCCGCCTGCTGTGGCTGGAGACCGTGGTCGACGCGGCGGTGCACCGCCAGTGGCTGCTGGCCCTGGGCCGCCAGAACGGTCCGGCCCGGCTGGCCCACCTGATCTGCGAACTCTATCTGCGGCTCGAGATCGTCGGTCTGGCCACTGAGATGCGCATGGAGCTGCCCCTGACCCAGCAGGAGTTGGGCGAGGTGCTGGGCTTCTCGGTCGTGCACGCCAACCGCACGCTCCAGACCCTGCGCCGGCGCGAGCTGATCACCTGGCGCGACCAGAAGGTCGAGATCCTGGACTGGGCGCGCCTGGCTGAGCTAGCCGAGTTCGATCCCGGCTATCTGCGTCTGCAGAAGGAACCGATCTAGGAACTCTGGTCCGACGCCGCCTCCAGGGCGGCGCGGTCCAGCAGGGTCACCTGGGCGCCGCGCATGTCGATCAGCTTGTCGCGCTTCATCTGCTGCAGGGTGCGGTTGACGTGCACCAGGCTGAGCCCCAGGGCGTCGGCCAGGATCTCCTGCTTCAGCGGCAGGTGGAACGTCTCGCCGCGCACCTCGCCGATCTCGCTGAGACGGCCGTGGAGTTCCAGCAACAGGTGAGCCATACGCTCCAGGGCGGTCTGGCGTCCAAGCCGGACCATCTGGTCGATCATCCGTCCTTGCTGCGCCGCCGCCGCGCCGGCGAACACCCGGCCCAGCCGCTCCGTGCCGGCGATGAAGCCCGGCTGGGCGCGACGCACCTTCAGCGGCGTCAGGGCCAGGGCCTCGACCGAGCGCTGCGAACGGGTCAGCAGATCGAAACCGATCCCGTCGCCAGGCAGCAGGAAGGCCAGGATCTGGCGGCGGCCATCCCGCAGCGTGTGGGCCAGGCACGCCCAGCCCGACAGCAGGAACATCGGTGGCGAGCCGGTCAGTTCCAGGTTCTTGCTTGTGGGATAGGTCTCGACGCGCCCCAGCCGGGCTTCCAGCGCCGCCACGTCTTCTTCCAGAAGCGGACCATAACGCTTGAGCCGGCGAACATACGGTTTCTCGGCCGCCCCTTGCGAGGGGCTACCTACCATGGGACGTCCGCCCCGACCGAAACTCGCCGTACCGTGAAGATTGTCATTACTCGCTATGTCCCTATCAGCGAGCCTGACCCCGGTCTTTATCATCTGATAGGCATGTCGCGATTGGATATAAGGATATCTTTATATCCCAATTGACTCGCGCACCGGTCGAGGCCACCATGAATGTGTCGTGGTTCCCTGGGGCGTTCGCGTGCTCGCTTACGTTCTGGGGCTAAGATGGGAATTCGGTGTGAAACCGGAGCTGCCCCCGCAACTGTAAGCGGCGAGCGGCTGTCCACTACGTGTCACTGATGCGCCCAAGCTGGTTCGGCGGCGTATCGGGAAGGCCCGGACAGCAGCATTGACCCGTGAGCCAGGAGACCTGCCGCGACAGATAACGTCCTCCGGCGGGGTGTCCGGTCAGGTCGCATGCCTAAGGCGCGACCGGTCCTCCGTGCGCGCTCGTCCGCGCGCGTCCCGATCAGCCTCGCCACAACACCGGCAGAGGCTTTTTCAAGATGACCGTCACCGTCGCCACCCTTGGCTTTCCCCGCATCGGCCCCCGGCGCGAGCTGAAGACCGCGCTCGAGCGCTACTGGTCGGGCAAAGTCGACCAGAACGCCCTTCAGGGCGTCGCCGCCGACCTGCGCGCCCAGACCTGGAGCCGCCAGCTCGCCCTAGGCGCGGACCACGTCCCGTCCAACGACTTCTCGTTCTACGACCAGGTGCTGGACACCAGCGTCCTGGTCGGCGCGATCCCGGCGCTTTACGGCTGGACCGGCGGTCCGGTGTCGCCGGACACCTACTTCGCCATGGCGCGCGGCAGCCAGGGCGTCGAGCTCGCCCCCTGCGGTCACGACCACGGTCCGAAGACCGGCGTCCCGGCGCAGGAAATGACCAAGTGGTTCGACACCAACTACCACTACCTGGCGCCCGAGGTGTCGCGCGGTCAGGCCTTCGCCCTGTCCTCGACCAAGCCCGTCGACGAGTTCCTGGAGGCCAAGGCGCAAGGCATCCAGACCCGCCCGGTCCTGCTGGGTCCGGTGACCTTTTTGAAGCTGGCCAAGACCAAGGACGAGGGCTTCGAGCCGCTGTCGCTGCTGTCGGCCCTGCTGCCGGTCTATGTTGAGGTGCTCAAGGGCCTGGCCGCCGCCGGCGCCGACTGGGTGCAGATCGACGAACCCTGCCTGGCGCTGGACCTCACCGACTTCGAGCGCGGTGAGCTGCGCCGGGCCTATGGCGCCCTGACCCATGCCGCGCCGGGTCTGCGCCTGATGCTGACCAGCTATTTCGGCGGCTATGGCGAGAACCTGACCACCGCCGTGAACCTGCCGGTCGATGGCGTGCACCTGGACCTGGTTCGCGGCTCGGAAGAGCTGGAACGCGCCCTGTCGGCCAGTCGTGAGAGCCTGGTCCTGTCGCTGGGCGTGATCGACGGCCGCAATGTCTGGCGCGCCGATCTGCCGGCCCTGCTCGACCGCCTGGAGCCCGTCGTCGCCCGGCGCGGCGCCGACCGCATCGTGCTGGCCCCGTCGTGCTCGCTGCTGCATACGCCGATCGATCTCTCGCTCGAGACCGCGCTGGATCCGGAAGTCCGCCAATGGCTGGCCTTCGCCGTGCAGAAGATCGAGGAGCTGGCCGTCCTGGCCAAGGCGCTGAACGACGGCCGCGCCAGCGTCGCCGCCGAACTGGACGCCAGCGCCAAGGCCGCCCAGGCCCGCCGCGTCTCGCCCAAGATCCATGACGCCGCCGTCGCCGCGCGCCTGGCGACCACGACCGAGGCCATGGCCAAGCGCCATGCCGCCTTCGACCGCCGCCGCGAACAGCAACTGCCCCTGCCCGCCTTCCCCACCACCACGATCGGCTCGTTCCCGCAGACCGAGGAGGTCCGCAAGGCCCGCTCGGCCCACGGCAAGGGCGAGCTGACCGACGCGGCCTACGAGACCTTCCTGCGCGAAGAGACCGAGCGCGCCATCCGCTGGCAGGAAGAGGCCGGCCTCGATGTGCTGGTGCACGGCGAGTTCGAGCGCAACGACATGGTCCAGTACTTCGGCGAGCAGCTGTCGGGCTTCGTCTTCACCAAGAGCGCCTGGGTGCAGTCGTACGGCTCGCGCTGCGTGCGGCCGCCGATCCTGTTCGGCGACGTCTCGCGGCCCAAGCCGATGACGGTCGCGTGGTGGCAGCACGCCCAGAGCCTGACCGACCGTCCGGTGAAGGGCATGCTGACCGGGCCGGTGACGATCCTGAACTGGTCGTTCGTCCGCGACGACGTTCCGCGCGAACTGGCCTGCCGTCAGATCGCCCTGGCCATCCGCGACGAAGTCGTCGACCTGGAAGCCGCAGGCGCCAGGATCATCCAGATCGACGAGGCCGCCCTGCGCGAGGGCCTACCCCTGCGCCGCGCCGACTGGGACGCCTATCTGGACTGGGCCGTCGCGTGCTTCCGCCTGACCGCCTCGGGCGTGGCCGACGCGACCCAGATCCACACCCACATGTGCTACTCAGAGTTCAACGACATCATCGCCGCCATCGGGGCGATGGACGCCGACGTGATCTCGATCGAGACTGCGCGGTCGAAGATGGAGCTGCTGGACGCCTTCGCCGGCTACGCCTATCCGGCCGAGATCGGGCCGGGCGTGTACGACATTCACTCCCCGCGCGTGCCGTCGGTCGAGGAGATGGCGCAGCTACTGACCGCCGCCCAGGCGCGGCTGTCGACCGGCCAGCTGTGGGTCAATCCCGACTGCGGCCTCAAGACCCGCAAATGGCCCGAGACCAAGGCGGCCGTCGCCAACATGGTCGAGGCGGCTAGACGGGCGCGCGCGTCCGCCTAACGGGCAAACGGGAACGGCGACAGGGACTTGCTGGTCTCCTCGACCAGCAGGGTCCTGTTGATCGGTGCGGCGGCCCGCTGGGGACAGGCGGGCCGTTCGCAGATCCGGCACGAGGGGCCGATCTCGACGGTGATGGGATTGGCGATGTCCAGGCCCCGCGCCTGCACCAGCTTGCCGGCATATTTCAGCTCGCAGCCCAAGCCGACGACCAGCTCGTCCTCCAGCCCCGAGTGCAGACCCGACACCCGGCGCACCGTGCGCGACAGGGTGAAGTAGCGCTCGCTGTCGGGGGTCTCGATCACCTGGGTGACGATGCGGCCGGGGGTCTTGAAGCTGTCGTGCACGTTCCAGCGCGGACAGGCGCCGCCGAAGCGCGAGAACGGGAACGGCCCGGACGCGAAACGCTTGGAGATGTTCCCCGCCGCGTCCAGCCGCATCATGAAGAACGGCACCCCGCGCGAGCCCGAGCGGCCCAGGGTGGTCAGGCGCTGGGCGGCCTGTTCGTAGCTGACCCCGAAGCGCGGCCGCACCCGCTCGATGTCGTAGCCGCTGGCCTCCATGGCGCTGAGGAACGGCTCGTACGGCATCATGATCGCCGCGGCCAGATAGCCGTCCAGGAACACCTTGAGCAGCTGGCGCGTGGCGCGGTCGGGGGCCTTGAAGCGGTCGGTCAGGTCCGACAGCACCTCGCCGCCCTCCATCAGGCCCAGCTGGTAGCATATGCCGAAGATGCGGCTGGCCGGGGCCAGGGTCTCCGACAGCATCAGGCGCTTGCGGTGATGGTCGTAGCGGCGCAACGAGCCGGTCATCACCTCGACGGGCATGACCCGTGTCTGGACGCCGAACTTGCTCTGCAGGCGCTCGCGCACGGCCGGGCCCAGGTCCTGGGGATCGGCCTTCAGCTGGGCAACGATCTTCTCGGCCAGGATCTCCAGCTCGGCGAAGTGGTTGCGCTGGGCGCCGACCAGGTCGCGGACCCAGTCGGTCGGCGATTGCTCCGACACCGGCCCCGCCCCGTCGGGGCGCTCGAAGGCGCCGAGATCGATCAGCCGGCCGCGATCCAGATAGGCGCGATAGAGGCGGCTGACGGCCTCGGCCAGGCCCGGCGACAGCTCGGCGACCTCGGCCGCCTCGTGCCGGCCGATGCCAAGGTCGGCGAACATCTTGTCGGCCAGCACCTCTTCCAGCCCCGCGCCGCCGCCGGGATCGTCGGCCGACAGGCTGCGCAGATCGAGGTCATAGGCGTCGGCCAGGCGCAGCAGCAGCTGGGCGGTGACCGGCCGCTGGTTGCGCTCCAGCAGGTTCAGATAGCTGGCGGAAACGCCCAGCTCCTCGGCCATCCGCGCCTGGGTCACCCCAAGGTCGCGCCTAAGCCGCTTGAGCCGCCCACCCAGAAAGAGCTTCTTGTCACCTGTCGCCATTTCGTCAACTTGTCACGACTTTACAGATTTTACAAAGTCGATCTTTGACAAATCACCTTCAATAGGTTCGACCCATCCCGCAGCGCAGCGTTAGCTCACCAGGACGAGTTTTCCTTGGCCCGCAAAGGCGCAACGCCCCGGGCCCCGTAGTGGGATCGAACGACCATGACGCAGCGCAAGACCTATGCCGACCACCGCGACGCCTTGCTGGCGCGCTATCCGAACGGCGTCGCGCCGGGTGGTGTGGACATCGACGACATCATCCAGCTGAAGCTGCAGAACACCTTCCCGACCCACCTGGACATCGCCCGGGCCATGGCCCCGGTCATGCGCGCCGACATGGCCGCCTACGACGCCGACAGCTCAAAGTTCACCCAGTCGCTGGGTTGCTGGTCGGGCTTCCACGCCCAGCAGATGATCAAGTCGGTCAAGCGCCTGCGCGGCACGACCAAGGGCGCCTATGTCTATCTGTCGGGCTGGATGGTCGCGGGCCTGCGCAATCGCTTCGGCCACCTGCCGGACCAGTCGATGCACGAGAAGACCTCGGTCGTCGACCTGATCCAGGAGATCTACGTCTCGCTGCGCCAGGCCGATGAAGTCGGCATCAACGACCTCTTCAAGACCCTCAAAGCCGCCCGCGACGCCGGCGACCAGGTCGCCGAACAGGCCGCGATCAAGGCCATCGACAACTTCGAGACCCACGTGGTGCCGATCATCGCCGACATCGACGCCGGCTTCGGCAATGAGCACGCCACCTATCTGCTGGCCAAGGAGATGATCAAGGCCGGCGCCTGCTGCCTGCAGATCGAGAACCAGGTTTCGGACGCCAAGCAGTGCGGCCACCAGGACGGCAAGGTCACCGTGCCGCGCGAGGACTTCATCGAGAAGCTGCGCGCCTGCCGCCTGGCCTTCGAGGAACTGGGCGTCGACGAGGGCGTCATCGTCGCCCGCACCGACAGCCTGGGCGCGGGCCTGACCCAGAAGATCCCCGTGAGCGCCGGCGAAGGCGACCTGGCCGCCGACTACATCAAGTGGCTGAAGACCGAGGCCATCACGCCGGAGAACCCGCTGAAGGACGGCGAGCTGGCGATCATGAAGGACGGCGCCTTCCACAAGCCCGTGCGCATGCCCAACGGCCTGTTCGCCTTCCAGGACGGCACCGGCCGTCAGCGCGTCATCGAGGACTGCATCGCCAACCTGACCCAGGGCGGCGCCGACCTCCTGTGGATCGAGACCGACACCCCGAACGTCGACGAGATCGCCTCGATGGTGGCCGAGGTCCGCAAGGTCGTGCCGAACGCCAAGCTGACCTACAACAACTCGCCGTCGTTCAACTGGACGCTCAATCTGCGCAAGCAGGTCCGCGACCAGTGGATCGCCGAGGGCAAGATCCACAAGGACAGCTACCCGGAAGGCAACAGCTTGATGTCGGCCGAGTACGACAAGAGCGACCTGGGCCGCGAGGCCGACGAACGCCTGGCCCGCTTCCAGGTCGACATCGCCGCCCGCGCCGGGGTGTTCCACAACCTGATCACCCTGCCGACCTTCCACCTCACCGCCAAGAGCGTCGACGAGCTGTCGCGCGGCTACTTCGGCGAGGAGCGCATGCAGGCTTACGTCAACACGGTGCAGCGCGAGGAGATTCGCCGCGGCGTCTCGGCCGTGAAGCACCAGCACGAGGTCGGCTCGGACCTGGGCGACACCTTCAAGGAGATGGTCGCCGGCGAGCGCGCCCTGAAGGCCGGCGGCCACGCCAACACCATGAACCAGTTCGCGGCCGAATAGCCGCCCGCAACCAGCAGAAGAGGACCATGACCATGACCGCCTTCGCCCCCGCCGCCATGCCCGACACCGACGCCCAGAAGCGCGCGGTGGACCGGGTCGCCGAGGCCGCCCACCGCCTCAACGACGCCGTGCAGCGCGCCATCGCCGCCGGCTACTCGGTGGAACTGGTGCGCACCTCGCGCCACCACGACGGAACGGGTAACTGGGGCGACCAGATCGTCCCCACCGTCCGCGAAAAGGGCGCTTCCTAATCCGCTCATCCCCGCGAAAGCGGGGACCCAAGCTGACGTTCGGCTGCTAAAATCCCAACTCGGCTTGGATCCCCGCTTTCGCGGGGATGAGCGGAGTTGGGGCAGTCGCCTCTCAGATCTGTTTCTGCCTACCCACGGAAAGCTTCCCATGCCGCTCGACATCGCCGCCAACATCCAGGTCACCGGTCCGGTCGAAGGCCGCGCTGCGGAAGTACTCACCCCGGAAGCGCTAGACTTCGTGGCCGACCTGCATCGCCGCTTCGACGCCCGTCGTCGCGAGCTACTGGCCGCCCGCCAGGACCGTCAGGCCCGCTTCGACGCCGGTGAGCTGCCGGACTTCCTGGCCGACACCGCCCACGTCCGCGCCGCCGACTGGAGCGTCGCCCCGGTCCCCGCCGACCTGCTGGACCGCCGCGTCGAGATCACCGGCCCGGTCGACCGCAAGATGATCATCAACGCCTTGAACTGCGGGGCCAAGGTGTTCATGGCCGACTTCGAGGACGCCACCGCCCCGACCTGGGCCAATGTCGTCGAGGGCCAGGTCAATCTGAAGGACCGCTGGCAGGGCGAACTGACCCACGTCGACCCCAAGTCCGGCAAGTCGTACGCCATGGGGCCGACCCCCGCAGTGCTGAAGATCCGCCCGCGCGGCTGGCATCTGATGGAGCGCCACCTGGAGGTCGACGGCCAGGCCGTGGCCGGGGCGCTGTTCGACTTCGGCCTCTACGCCTTCCACAACGCCAAGGCGACGCTGGAACAGGGCTCGGGCCCTTATTTCTACCTGCCCAAGCTGGAGAGCCACCTCGAAGCGCGCCTCTGGAACGACGTCTTCGTCCGCGCCCAGGAAGTCCTCGGCCTGCCCGTCGGCACGATCAAGGCCACGGTGCTGATCGAGACCATCCCGGCCGCCTTCGAGATGGACGAGATCCTGTTCGAGCTGAAGGACCACATCGTCGGCCTGAACTGCGGCCGCTGGGACTACATCTTCTCATTCATCAAGCGCCTGGGCCGCACGCCCGCCTTCCTGACCCCGGACCGCTCGGCCATGGTCATGGGCAAGGCGTTCCTGGGCGCCTATTCGCTGAAGCTGATCCAGACCTGCCACCGCCGGGGCGCCTTCGCCATGGGCGGCATGGCGGCCCAGATCCCGGTCAAGGGCGACGACATCGCCAACCAGGCCGCCTTCGCCAAGGTCAAGGCCGACAAGGAACGCGAGGCCGGGGCCGGTCACGACGGCACCTGGGTCGCCCACCCCGACCTGGTGCCGGTGGCCATGGAGGTCTTCAACCGCCTGATGTCGACCGCCAACCAGCGCGACAAGATGTTGGAGGGCCTCGACATCACCGCCGCCCAGATGCTGGAGCTGCACGAAGGCGGCCGCACCGAGGCCGGCGTGCGCGAGAATATCCGCGTCGGCGTCCGCTACACCCAGGCCTGGCTGGAAGGCCGGGGCGCCGTGCCGCTGTACAACCTGATGGAGGACGCCGCGACGGCCGAGATCTGCCGCACCCAGCTGTGGCAGTGGATCCGCCTGGGCGCGGCGCTGGACGACGGCCGCGTGCTGACCTCGGAGCTGTTCGTCAGCCTGTTCACCCAGGAGATGGCCGATCTTCGCCGCGACTTCGGCTCGCCGCGCCTGGAGGCCGCCGCCGAGCTCTTCACCCGCATGGTGCTGTCCGACACGCTGGAAGAGTTCCTGACCCTGCCGGCCTACGAACTGCTCTGACCGAGAGAGCGCAGGGCGAGAGACAAGACCAACAACCATCCGCCCCGAAGGCCCCGGTGCTCCCCCAGCGCGCCGGGGTCTTTGCCTGTCGGCTCTTGCCATTATCGGGCGCGGCGTCGGATAGCCGTCAGGCCATGACCGACTCCCAAGACGCTCCTGCCCCGCTCCTGAAGGAGATCTTCGACCGCGCCCGCCTGCGCCACCTGGCGGAGGAGACGGTCGCCGTCTATCCGGCCTTCGACGCGGCCCGGTTCCTGGAGCTGGCCAGCCACGACCTGGACGCGCTGTCGATCATGCAGCGGCTACGCCAGATCGCGCAGGCCTATGGCGAGACCCTGCCGAAGGACTTCGACGCGGCTGTCGAGATCCTCACCGCCCTGATCCCGCGTATCAATCACCGCTTCGTCACGCTGGTCCCGCCTGAGTACGTCGCCCTGTACGGCCTCGACCACTTCGAGACGTCGATGGCGGCGCTGAAGACCTTCACGCCCTACGGCAGCGCCGAGTTCGCCATCCGCCCCTTCCTGCGCCAGGACCAGGCGCGGGCGCTGAAGATCATGGAGACCTGGACCCGCGACCCCGACGAGCATGTCCGCCGCCTGGCCAGCGAAGGTTCGCGCCCTCGCCTGCCCTGGTCCTTCCGCCTCGACGCGCTGGTCCAGGACCCGACCCCGGCCCTGCCGATCCTGGACGCCCTGAAGACCGACGACAGCGTCTATGTCCGCAAGTCGGTGGCCAACCACCTCAACGACATCACCAAGGACCATCCCGACCTGGTCCTGAAGCACTTCAAGACCTGGCCGCTGGACGACAAGCGCAGCGCCTGGATCGCCAAGCACGCCCTGCGCGGCCTGATCAAGCAGGGCGAGCCGCGCGCCCTGGCCGTGATCGGCGCGACCGAGGGCGCGGACGTGCGGGCCGAGCACTTCACGATCGCGCCCGTCGCCATCCAGCTGGGCGAGGCGATCGCGCTGTCGACCCGCCTGGCCGAAACCGGCGGCCGCGCCCAGACCCTGGTCGTCGACTATGCGATCACCTACCCCAAGCCCAGCGGCCGCGCCTCGCGCAAGGTGTTCAAGTGGAAGGTCGTCCAGATCGCCGCTGGCCAGCGGCTGGACCTGTCGCTGCGCCAGACGATCAAGGACTTCACCACCCGCAAGCACGCGCCCGGCCGCCACGAGGTCGAGCTGCTGGTGAACGGCCAGGTCGTGGCCACGGCGGCGTTCGACCTGGCGATCTGAACCTCAGCGCACGCCGAGCACCACGACCCACGTCGGCGCGGCCGGGTCGAAATTGTCGTCGGACATCAGCACCAGGGTCCGCCGACCTTCGCGCACGGGTCCCCAGGCCATGGCCTCGAGATTGGCGGTCGGCACGCCAGCCAGGCGGTCGAAGTTCAGCACCAGGCGCTTTTCCAGCGGCTTTCGCACGTCCACGACATAGAGCCGGCAGTGATAGGCAAACCGCCCGGCTGCATCCTCGACGCCGGAGCGCTCCAGCACCAGCAGGCGGTGAGTATCCAGCGCCAGGATCTCGCTGATGCCGTTGTCGCCCCGCCGGGCCGGCGCGGCCTGGATGGGGTCGAGGCGGTAGGCGTATTGCGCGGAGACCTGACCCTGGCGATCCAGCTTGGTGATCAGTGTCACGCCGCCGGCCGCCACAGTGCTGACCGGACCGTCCTGGACGCGTGGAGCCTCCATCGAGAGCCACAGCCACCTACCGTCGGGCGAGAAGCTGAGGCCCTCATAGGTCAGGTTCGGCCGCGCGCCGTCGCGGAAGCTGAACGGCGTCGGGATCGCCCCCTTCGCCCTGCCCTCACGATCCATGCGGCGCACCGTTGGATCGAAGCCGTGCGGAGCATCGCCCTCGGTGGTCCAGAGAAGGTCGCCGTTCAGCGGGTCGATCCGCAACGCCTCGGCGTCCGGACGCTCGCCCGCCTCGGGCCTCAGCCGGACCTGGCGGGTCAGGCGCAGGGCCTTGTCGTCCAGCCTTCCGACGAAGAACCGCGCCTTGTCCGAGCGGTCGTCGGAGATCATCAGCCACTCGCCGGTGCGCCGGTCGTAGTCGATGCCGGAAATGCCGCCGAACGGCGCGCCGTCGACGGCTGTCCCCGCAGGAACCTCGAAGCTCGCCAGCAGCTTCAGCGCCAGGACGAGGCCGAGCAGCGTGTTCACGTCAGGACGCGGACACTGTCGCGCGAGACCAGCTCGACATTGAACACCACCCGCCGGCGCGGCTCGCCGCGAGCGCTCATCCGGCGGATCAGGGCCTCGACGGCGGCGGCGGCCATGTCCTCGACCGGCATGTCGATCGTCGTCAGGGCCGGGGTGTGCAACTGGGCCCAGGGGATGTCGTCGAAGCCGACCACCGAGACGTCGTCGGGCACCACCAGGCCCATCGACCGGATATGGCGCATGGCTCCGATGGCGATCAGGTCGGCGCCGGTGATCACGGCCGTCGCGGTGCGGCTCTCCAGCGCCTTGGCGACCTCGGGCTCCAGGTCCAGCGAATAGGCGTTGTGGACGTGCCAGACCAGGTTGCCCCGCTCGCGCACCGTGGCGATGGCGGCCTCGGCCCGTTGACGGGCGCTGGAGGCGGCGTGGGGACCGGAGATCACCCCGATGTTCACATGCCCCGCCGCCAGCAGATGCTCGGCCGCCAGGCGCCCGCCGTCGGCATAGTCGGCCTGGATGACGTCGTAGCCCGGCAGGTTGCGGTCCAGCACCACCGTCGGCACGCCCTCGATCAGCTTGCCCACCGGGCCGTCGTCGGCGATCGGGAACCAGATCACCCCGTCGACCCCGTGGTCGATCATCAGGTTCACCGCGCGCTGCTCCTCCTCGGTCGAGCCTTCGGTGTCGGTCAGGAAGACGCTGTAGCCGTGGGCCCGAGCGGCCTGGATCACCACCTGCGCCAGGCCCGGGAAGAACGGGTTGGTCAGGTCCGGCACGATCAGGCCGATCGCCCCGGTCTTGCCGGTCTTCATGGCCTTGGCGCTCTGGTTGGGCCGATAGCCCAGCTCGGCGGCGACCTTCAGGATGTGCTCGCGCGTGGCCTCGCCCACCGAGCCCGCGCCGTTGATGGCGTAGGAGGCGCTGGCCAGCGACACGCCGGCGGCCTTGGCGACCTCCTTGAGGGTCGCTCTGCGCCCCATAGCGGATTTGGGTGGGTCTTCGCTCTTGGCCATGCGGGGATTCCGTCGGGAGATAGCCAGGACGTGAAACCTTTCATGGCCAGCGTCAAGAATCGGGGCGGATCGTGAGGACCCGCCCCTTCCGGAAGCGCCTAACAAGGGGAGAAGACGCCCCCGAACCTGATCCTAGAACCGCGCCCGCACCGACAGGGTGTAGGTGCGCGGCGCGCCGACGAAGTAGCGGTCCAGCGTTCGGGCGTTCGGGGTGGCGGCGGTGTAGCCGAACTCCGGCTGGGTGGCCGTCGAGCCGCTGACCGCGCCGATGTACTTTTCGTCGAACAGGTTATCGACGTTGAACTGGAAGCGCAGGTCCGGCACCCCGGCGCGCTTCAGGTCATAGGTCGCCGTCAGCCCGACCAGGGTGTAGGCGTCCAGCATCTCGACGCCCAGTTCCTGGAAGGTGGTCGGGGCGACGATATGGCCGCCGACGCGCTTGCCCACGTAGCGGACATTGCCGTCGATCTTCAGGCCGGGCAGCGGCTTCCAGCCGATCTGGCCGTAGACGCTGTCCTTGGGAATGTCGCGCACGCCGGCCCCGCCGATCACGGCGACGGCGGCCAGGGCCTTGCGGGCGTCGCTGCCGACGGCCGGGTTGTCGTGCTTGGCGTCCTGGTGCGAGTACGAGCCGTAGAGGTCGACGACGCCGAAGTCGTAATAGCCAGTCAGCTCCACGCCCTTGGTCTTGATGCCGGCGATGTTGACCGCCTTGGTCGCGACGTTGCCTCGGACCACTTCCTGCGGGTCCAGGGTCGCGGTCGGATCGCGCGGCACGATGCCGACATTGTTCTTCAGGTCGACGTCATAGGCCTGGATCGAGAAGGCCATGTTCGGCTTCACGTAGCGCAGGCCCAGGTCGACGTTCTCGGTGGAGACCGGGGTCAGATCGTTCGGATTGATCACCGCCGTCGAGCCCAGGAAGGCGTCTTCCGGGATACCGGCGAAATTCTTGGCGTAGCCGCCGAACAGCTCCCAGGCGTCAGCCAGCTGGTACGTCGCGCCCAGCTTCGGATTGATGTCCGAGTGCTGCGAGAACTTGACGTTGGCCTTGTATTCCAGCGGCGACTTGGCGTCGTATTTCACGTCGTACCAGGTGACGCCCAGATCGACCTTCAGCTTGTCGTCGAAGGCGCGGAACTCGTCCTGGGCGTACAGCATGGTCGTCTCGACCGAGGCGCTGCGCTCGTACTCGACATAGTTCAGCTTGCTGCGGTCGTAGGCGATGCTCTGGGCCGAGTTGATGATCGGATAGAAGTTGCGCTTCTCCGTGGAGTCGCCGCCTTCCCACCAGCCGCCGAAGCTCAGGCTGTGATTGCCGAACTTGGCCTTCAGCTCGCCGGTCACGCCATAACGATCACGGTCGCGGGGCGTGACGCGCATGTCGGCCGGACCGCCGACGACATTGCTGTTGCGGATGGTGGTCAAGGTCGGACGCACCGCCCCGCCATTGGCGTTGTAGCCGGTCACCGCGCGCGGATCGCCGCCGGTCAGCACCCGCTGGCGGTCCTGATAGCGGAAGGATTCGCCCTTGAGGGTCTGGTAGTACGGATTGACGTCGAAGCTGATCGCGTCGCTGAGCACGAAGTGGCTGTTGGCATAGGCCAGCCAGTCTTTGCGCCAGCCGCCCAGAGCCCCGCCGAAGTCGATGTCCTTGGCCGGGATGCCGGTGATGGCGTCCAGCGCCCGGTCGCTGCGCGGCGCGGCCTCGAACTCGCCCTTGGTGACGATGTTGAAGTCGTTGTCGGTCTGGTCGTTGTACGAGACACGGCCCTTCAGGAACGAGCCGTTGTCGAAGTCTTTGACGACCTTCAGCTCGTAGTGGTCGCGCTCGCTGCCCCGGCTGGTGCGGCCGGCCCAGACATCGTTCTCCTGGTGCGAGTAGGTGAAGTAACCCGACAGGCCCGGCGCGATCTCGCCGCTGTCGACGCGGCCATAGATGCGGCGGAAATCGAACGAGCCCAGGCCCGCCTCGACCGTCGCGCCGAAGTCCTTGCGCGGCGCGTCGGTGACGAAGTCGATGAAGCCGCCCAGGGCGAAGCGCGACGGCGCGCCGATGTCGCCGGCGCTCTGCGAGACGGTGATCTTGCCGACGTTGCTGCTCTCGATGAAGCGCTGCGGCGGCGAGCCGCCGTTGAAGCGGCTGTCGCCCGTAGGGATGCCGTCCAGGGTCAGGCCGACCTGCTCGTCGCTGAGGCCGCGCATGTAGATCTCGAACGAGAAGCTGCCGCCGCGGCTGTCGCCGGTCGAGACCTGCACGCCCGGAACCTTGACCAGGGCCTGGGTGATCTCGGCGCCCAGCGGACGCTCCTGGATGTCCTCGGCGCCGATCGTGAACGTGGCGCGGGCCAAGCCCGAGCCGAAGCGCTCGGCGGTGACCACCACCTCGTCGATGGTGTCAGTGGTCGGAGCAGCCTGCTGCGCCATGGCGGGCGCGGCCATGACCAGGCAAAGCGCGCTCGAAGCCAGCCAGATGGACGTCTTCATACTCAAGCCCCCTTCAGGCGACCCGCTCTCGGCGGTGTCGGTACGATTTAGTGAAACGTTTCATATTCGAGTTCAATGACATTTTCATCACACTGGCGGGGTGTTCGCTCTCTGCCCACGGCTTAGGCAGGGGTGATATGATGCTATTTCCTTGAAACGTTTCACTCTATAAGCTCCCGCCATCGCCGTCGGAGGGGACATGCCGGACAACGAAACCGCGCGGGCGCTGCTGGGCGTCGTCGCCTTTCTAGGCATCGGCTGGCTGCTGTCGGAGAACAAGCGCGCCCTGCCCTGGCGGCCGGTGCTGGTGGGCCTGGCCTGCCAGATCGCGCTGGCCCTGCTGCTGACCAAGGTCCCGGCCATCACCGCCGGCTTCGCCGCCGCCACCCACGCCGTCGACGCCCTGCAGGCCGCGTCGAAGGCCGGCTCCAGCTTCATGTTCGGCTATCTGGGCGGCGGCCGTGCGCCGTTCAGCATGGCCGACCCCAGCGCGGCCTTCATCTTCGCCTTCCAGGCCCTGCCGGCCATCCTGCTGGTCGGAGCGCTGTCGGCGCTGCTGTGGCACTGGAAGGTGCTGATCGTCATTGTCCGCGCGGCGGCCTGGGCGTTCGGAAAGCTGTTCGGCGTCAGCGGCCCGGTCGGGGTCTCGACCTCGGCCTGCGTGTTCCTCGGCATGGTCGAGGCGCCGCTGCTGATCAAGCCGTTCCTGCCCCGCCTGACCCGCGCCGAGATCTTCATCATCATGGTCGACGGCCTGTCGGTGATCGGCGGTTCGATGATGATCGTGCTGGGTTCGCTGATCGCCGCCAAGGTGCCCGACGCCTTCAGCCACCTGCTGATCGCCTCGCTGATCAGCACCCCGATGGCGATCGGCATGGCGCGCTTGATCATTCCCGGCGAGGCCAGCGCGACCAGCGAACCCATCGTGCTGACCAGCCCCTATCGCAGCAGCCTGGAAGCCCTGACCTTCGGCACGCTGGACGCGGTGAAGATGGTGTTGAACATTGCCGGCCTGCTGATCGTCTTCGTCGGCCTGATCGCCCTGATCAACATGGGCCTGGCGGCCGTTCCCCATGCTGGAGCGCCCCTGACGCTGGGCGGGATCCTGGGCTGGTTGCTGACCCCGATCGTCTGGCTGACTGGCGCGCCGCTCAGCGACCTGCAAGCCGTCGGCGCGATCCTCGGGACCAAGGTCGCCGCTAACGAGGTGGTGGCTTACAGCGACATGATGGCCCTGCCGCCGGGCGCTCTGTCACCCAAGAGCCTGCTGATCCTGACCTACGCCCTGGGCAGCTTCGGCAATGTCGGCAGCGTCGCCATCCTGATCGGCAGCCTGTCGTCCATGGCTCCGGAGAAGGTCGGGGAAGTCGTCGAGCTGGGCTTCAAGGCCCTGGCGGCGGCGTTCCTGACCACGTGCCTGACGGCGACGATCATGGGGGTGATCAGCGGCTAGCGACCATCACTCCTGCCAGCAGGCTGTCAGGAGCGGTGTGGAAGGAATGGCGTGTTCAACCTGGAGAGGGAACAAGCCCATGACCGCGCAAATCGTCTTCACCGAAATCCCCGCCTCGGATCCCGAGCGTGCGTGCAAGTTCTACGAGACCCTGCTGCAGGGCGAAGTGACCCGAGCCGACGGCGGCCCCAATCCGATCTGGATGTTGCCACATGCCGAAGGCGGGCATGCGCCGGGCCATATCTATCCCGGACAGCCAGCGACGAACGGCGGCGGCGCGACCACCCACTTCGCCGTGACCGATATGCTGAGCGACGCCATGGAGCGGGTCCGCCAGGGCGGCGGCGAGGTCGTCTCGGACGTCATCGAGATCCCGGTGGGCTCGTTCTTCTACGCCAAGGATACCGAGGGCAACAGCCTGGGGCTCTTCAAGTACCGGACGGCCTAACCGCCAGCAGCGCGCGCGCCGCAGCGATCCCAGCCTCCGCCGCCGCGCGCGGCGGAGCGCCGGCGATCAGCGCCGCGAGGGCCGCGCCAGCGAAGGTGTCGCCGGCGCCGGTGGCATCGTCCACAGTCAGGGACGTGACGGGCAGGTCGAAGGTCTCGCCCGCCTCGACATGGACGCCGTCGGCGCCGCGCGTTTCGAACAGGATCTGGCCGGTTGGCCTCGGCGCAATGCGACCGCTCTCCAGCCAGGCGCGTTCGCCGGCGTTGCAGAAGATCACCTCCGCCCGCGCCGTCAGTCGCGCAACGAGCTCGGCCGGGAAGCAGGCCGGATCGTCCTTGGCGATCCAGGCCAGGCGCGGACCGTCGAGGTCGAGGAGCCGGGCAGTGATGTCCGGCGGACCCGCGGCGATGACCAGCCATTCGGCGCCGGCGGCGAGGCGCAATTGAGCTTCGGTCAGTTCGGCGGGACCCGGCCGCAGCAGGCAGCCGTAGGTCCCGTCGACATTGTAGATCAGCAGACACCGGGTCGAGGGGGCGTTCGGCATGACCGCGACGCCTGCGTCAGAGACACAGGTCGCCCGATAGGCCTCACCGTCCGCATCATCGCCGACCCAGGTCAGGGGCGCGGCGGCCACGCCGGCCTTCGCCAGGGCCGCGCTGGCGTACAGCGCCGCCCCGCCTGCGCGGGGCCAGGCGGCCTCGCGCATCAGCCGCGTGCCGCGTCCGGTGAAGACGCCCTCGACCTGCACCACGTAGTCGATCGTCGCGAAGCCCGCGACCGCTACCCGCACCATCCGCTCACCTCGTTTCAACGACTTGACTGAAACGTTTCACTAGTTAGTTTGCAAGGACATTCTGACCTTCGGATCGCCCCATGCAGCCGCCCAGTTTCATCGCGTTCACCGGCGTCGACCGCCTCGAGCTGCTGCCCGGCCTGAAGGCGCTGTCGGCCCGTTATCCGATCGAGTGGGGCGTGCTGGTCGATCCGGCTCAGGAGGAGGACAGCGCCCTCTTTCCCTCCGCCGAGATCCGCGACGGTCTGCTGGCCGCGCGCGAACTGCGCTGGGCGGCCCATGTCTGCGGCGACGCGGCCAAGGCCATCGCCGCCAGCCCGCTGACCGCGCCCCTGCCCCCGGCTGGGATCCAGCGCGTGCAGGTCAATCACAGCTTCAAGGGCAGCACCCCGGCCCAGGTCGCCGCCGCCCGCGACTATGGCCGCCGGCTGGGCGTGCGAGCCGTGTTGCAGTGCTCGGCCGCCTTCCCCCTGAACCAGACCGGCGTCGACTGGCTGTACGACGTCTCGTTCGGCACCGGCGCGCGCCCCGACCGCTGGCCGGCTCCGCCGCCGGCCGAGGGTCCGTTCTGCGGCTATTCCGGCGGCATCGGTCCCGACACCGTCACCGAGATCCTGGCCCGCATCGCCGCGCCAGAAGGGGCGCTCTACTGGATCGACATGGAGTCGGGCGTGCGTTCCGACGGCGCCTTCGACCTGGCCAAGTGCGAGGCGGTCTGCCGCGCGGTCTACGGATGAGCTTGCTGATCCTGGACACCGATCCCGGCGTCGACGACGCCCTGGCCCTGCTCTACCTGCGCGCCCGCCCTGACCTGAAGCTGCTGGCCATCACCACGGTGTTCGGCAATGCCGACGTCGAGACCACCACCCGCAACGCCCTGTGGCTGCGCGCGCGCCTCGCCCTGTCGGCGCCCGTGTATCGGGGCGCGGACAAGCCGATGAAGCGTTCGCGCGGCCCGTCGCCGACGCATGTCCACGGCGAGAACGGATTGGGCGACATCGACCTGTCCGATGTCATCCTGTCGCCGGCCGCTTCCGGCGCGGCGCATGACCGGATCATCGACCTGGTCCGCGCGCGCCCTGGCGAGATCACGATCGTCGCGATAGGTCCGTTGACCAACCTGGCCCTGGCCCTGCGCGCCGCGCCGGACATCGCCGACCTGGTCGCGGGCGTGACGATCATGGGCGGGGCCTTCGCGGCCGGGAACGTCACCCCCTTCGCCGAGGCCAATATCCACAACGATCCCGAAGCCGCCGCCGAGGTGCTGGCCGCATCGTGGCCCGTCACCCTGGTCCCGCTGGACGCGACGATGTCCTGCGTCCTGACCAACGCCGACGCTCGCGCGTTGGCCGAACAAGGCGAGGCCGGCCGCTTCGCGCACGACGTCACGCGCGGCTACGCCAAGGCCTATGAACGGCTGGACGGATGCGTACTGCACGACGTCGCGGCCCTGGTCAGCCTGACTCGGCCGGAGTTGTTCGAGACCCGCGTCAGTCCCGTGTCGGTAACGACCTCGGGCGAGCGCCTGGGCCAGACGGCCTGGGCCGATAGCGGCCCCGCGATCAGCGTGCGCCTGCGAGCCGACGGTCCGGCGCTGGCCCGGCACTTCCGCGAAACGGTAGCCTAGCAGTCCTGGCAGACGTGCCCACGCCGACGCCAGTTGGCGACGTGCGCGCCGGCTAGCAATAGACCGCCCAGCACCGTCAGCGGGCGCTCATAACCGGCGACGGGGAACTCCAGCGCCCCGGCCAGCATCAGGGCCAGACCCGCGCCCGCGACCGCGATCATCGGCCCGGAGCGCGGCCGCCAGGTCTTGAGATCAATGAAGGCCAGCACCGCCACCGGCGCGGCCACCAGGATGAAAACGACGTGGACCCACTCGGCCTGGGCCCAAAAACCCAGCACCGGCAACAGCAGCGCCAGCCCCGGCAAGGCCAGGCAGTGGACCAGGCACAGGGCGGACAGGCCGACGGCGGACAGGTCCAGCGCCTTGGCTTGGGACGGGGTCATGGAAAGCTCCGAGTCTACGCTTACGGCCTCGGCAGCTCAGATATTGTTATATTATAACATTGCAAGGCCGCGTCGGTGATTTTCCACGCGGCCCGACGTCGCACGCCTAGGCGATCACCACCTCGGCGTGGGCGAAACCTTCCTCGAAGCCGGGCGCCAGCGGGGCGTCGGTGACCAGGACATCGACATCCTTGAGCGCCGCGGTGTGCACCAGGCCCACGCGCCCGAACTTGCCCTGGTCCACCGCCAGCAGCACCCGGCTGGCCGTCGAATAGGCGATGCGGCTCATGAGGGCTTCACTGGGCGAATGGTCCATCAGGCCGTGTTCCAGGCTCACCGCGCCGACGGTCAGGACCGACAGGCTGGGCCGGAAGCCGGCCACGAAGTCCTGGGCATGGCGGTCGGAGAACGACTGGTAGGCCGCGTTCAGCTCGCCGCCGGCCAGGAACAGGGTGTGGCCCCGGTCCTTGCGCACGGCCTGGGCCACGGCCAGGGAGTTGGTGATGATCTTCAGCTGGCGGTGCTCGGCCAGCGCCTTGGCCACGAAGCAGGAGGTCGAGCCGCTGTCCAGGAACAGGGTGTCGCCGTCGGCGATGAACTTGACCACCGCCTCGGCGATGCGGGTCTTGCCGGTCACGTTCTTCTGCATGCGCAGGTCGAAGGGGCCTTCGATCTCCTGCGGCGGCAGGCGGACCGCGCCGTGCAGGCGCACGATCGTCCCGTTCTCCTCCATCACCCGCAGCTCGCGGCGGATGGTCTCCTCGGACACCGACAACGCCTTGGCGATATCGGCGATCGCGCGCGTCTGGTTGGGCTCGAGCAGGTTCAGGATGTCGCGCTGACGATCGTAGCGTTTGAGCATTCTTGGTCCGTCTGTGCGGGTCTGACGACAGTATGCCGTGAGTCCCGGTGTATCGAAGTGCGCCCCCGGCCGGCGGGGATGGGGTGACCGGCCGGGGACGAGCGGTCGCTAGAAAGCGACGCGCAGCTGGATCCGCGCATAACGCGGGGTCTGGTACTCGACGGGCTTGCGGAAGTTGGTGTCCGCCACGCCGCTGCCGCCGACGTCGCCGAACTCGTGGTAGGCCGTGACCGCGTGCGAGTTGAAGATGTTGAACACGTCCAGTCGCAGCGTGGCGTCCAGGCGGTCGCCCGGCGTCGGGAGAGTCACCACGGCCGACGCGTTGAACTGGGTGACCCAGTCGCCGTCGAAGGCCGAGCCGCGCTCGACCACCTTGCCCTGGCAGTAGAAGCCGTAGCCCTGGTAGCCGTAGGCGGTGGCGTCGACGTCCTTGGGCACGATGCCCATGCAGCTGTACTTGCGCGGCGACTGGACCAGGCCGTTGCCGCCCAGGGTCAGCCACTTGTTGACCGCGTAGCTGCCATAGGCCTTGAACGTGTGGGCCCGGTGGTTGGGCAGATAGCCGTCGGCGCCGTTCAGGAAGCCCGGGCTGTCGAAGTCGGCCGTGGTGTTGATCGCCGTCTGGCCGTTCTCCGAGCGCACGCCGCCCTCGTAGTTCCCCTTCAGGCTGGCCCAGGTGTACGAGCCCGACAGCGACCACTTGCCGTCGAAGGCGCGGTCGAAGGTGGCGGTCAGGGCGTTGTAGTCGCGCTTGGGCTTGGGATAGGTCAGGTCCTTGGCCGACAGCGTCACGACCGGCTTGGAGCCGTCCGGCAGGCTGTTGAGGCGGATCTTCACGTCCTCGCCCGGATTGACGATCACCCACTGGCGGCCGCCGCCGAAGCTGGACTGGCACTGGGCGGCGCTGAAACCGGCTCGGATGCAGTAGGCGCGCGCGCCGGTGTCGATGGCGACGTCCTCGACGATGCTGTTCAGCTCGCGGTGGGTGAAGTAGGCGCCCACCTTGATCAGGTCGCCGAAACGACGCTCGTAGCCCAGCACATATTCGTCGGCCGATTGCGGCTTGAGGTTATGGGCGATCGACTCGGCGGTGTCGGCCACCAGGCCCGAGGCCGAGACCAGGCAGTTCGACACGCCCGTGTCCGGGCAGGCCGAGACGCCATTGGCCGTGGTGATGGCCGCGCCGATGGTCGGATCGCCGTTGGCGCCGACGCCGTCCAGGCGGTTGTAGCGGGTGTAGGTCACCAGCGAGCCGGCGAACTTCAGCGACAGATCGCTGGGCAGCGGCAGGTAGTAGCGGCCGAAGAAGCCGTACAGCTTGGACTTGCCGTCGCCGAAGGGGTCGCCCGAGACCGACAGGCGCGGGGCCCACTGGTTGCCCGGATCGTAGAAGGTCGAGTTGTCGGCGTTGCGATTGTCGAAGCGGTCGTTGCGGATGCCGGCCTCGACCTGCAGGCGGTCGCCCAGCAGCGACCACTGATCCTGGGCGTAGAACGCCTGGTTGACGGTGCTGAAGCTGCCGCTGTTGCGATAGACGCGAGTGGTCACGTACTCGACGCCGGCCGGCAGGTTGCTCTGGTCCGAGCCGGTCGAGCGGTACAGCTTGAAGGCGCCCCGGCCGATCGTCTCGAAGAACTGGGTCGCGGTGTTCTCTTCGTGGTCGTAGCCGACTCGCAGGTGGTGAGCGCCGAACAGGTCGAAGTTGAAGTCGGCGTCGGCGCGATAGAACGTGCGCTTGTCGTCGTTGAACGACTGGGCGTCGGTGACCTTGTTCAGGCCGATGTTCACGCCGGCGGTGTTGCTGCGGTAGTCGACGACCTGCTCGTGCGTGGTGTCCAGCGGCAGCTGGCCGTCGCGGAACTTGTTGACGCCGTAGGCCGCCGACAGGGTGAACCAGGGCGTGAAGGTGCCGGTGTAGCGGCCGATATAGTTCTCGCCGCCCGAGCGCTGGTTGGTGCCGCCCGTCTCGGCGCCGACCGTCTTGGTGGTCGGGTCGTAGTTCAGGCTGCGGTTCCGCACGTCCTTGGTGGTGTCGAAATAGGTGAACTCCAGGTGCTGCTTGGAGGTCAGCCAGCCGTCCAGCTTGCCGCCCCAGAACGGCGCGTCGTCGCTGACGCGGGTGGCGTTGTTGCCGGTGGCCTGGGGCGTGAAGGTCTTCAGCTTGCGCTGGTTGTACAGGCCGTAGAAGAACAGGCGGTCCTTGATGATCGGCCCGCCCAGCTCGGCCACCCACTCCTCGCGCTCGACCGTGGCGTCCTGGTAGTTGTTGCGGAAGGTGTTGGGCGCGCTGTCGCGCAGGTCGCCCGGCTCCCAGGTCGCGGTCAGGCCGCCGTGGAAGGTATTGGTGCCCGACTTGGTGATGGCGTTGACGAAGCCGCCGGTCGAACGACCGAACTCGGCCGGATAGCCGCCGGTCTTCACTTCCACCGACTTGTAGAAGTCGAACGGCACTTCCACGGGCAGCAGGCCCATGCGGAAGTTGGTGATGTTCAGGCCGTTCACGAAGAAGGCGTTCTCGATGAAGCTGGCGCCCGAGATCGAGATCTGGTTGGCGAAGTTGCCGTTGGCCGAGGACGAGCCCTGCACGACTCCCGGCGACATCAGGGCGATGTCACGCAGCGAGCGGCCGACCGGCACGCGTTCGGCCAGCTCGCCGATCTCGATGGCCGCGCCGGTGGTGGTGATCTCGAAGTCCGGCGTGCGCATGCGGCCGGCTTTGATGACCACGGCTTCGACCGAGCCGGCCGGCGCCAGGGTAAACTGGTTCGACGCGCCCGACCGGCTGATCGCCACGCCCTGCTCGGCATAGTCGTCATAGCCCGCGGCGGTGACCGCGAAGGCGTAGGCGCCCGGCGCCAGCTGCGGGATCACATAGGCCCCGCTGGCGTTGGTGACCGCCGAGCGCTTCACGCCCAGGGCTTCCGAGGTGACCCGCACGGTCGCGCCGGCGATCGGCTTGCCATCGGCGCCCTGTACGCGGCCCGAGGCCTGGACGTTGGTGTAGTCTTCGGCCGCCGCCGGCGTCGCCATCAGGGCGACCATGGGGATGCTCGCGCCGACCAGGGCCAGAGCCCTCAGCGCCATCATGCCGCGCCAGCGACGCCCGGCTGGAATTTGATGCCTCACGACCTGCTCTCCCGAGAAATTGTGCCCGACGAGTCCTGACGCCGCTTCCACGGTCGCCGCCCCCTCGTCGACGTCTCCCTTAAGCGCAGTTTGTGGATGTGTTGTGACATTTGTGGATTTTATGTTCATGTCACGAGAGTTTCGTTTGCACTATGTGGGCATTTTGACCACAAACCCTCAGAACCTCTCACAGACCCAGGTTGCGGCGCGGTGAAACGCTCACCTCGCGCGGCAGGGGACGTGGGGTTCATCCAGCTGTGTCAGACGTCGGCCAGAACGGGCCGGACCTCACGGACGAAGGGGCTTCACGTGACCAAGACTTCCCTGCCGATCGCCATGTTGCTGGCGGCCAGCCTGCTGGGCGGCGCGGCCCATGCGCAGAGCGCGGCGTCGCCTTACTTCGCCAAGATCGACGTGCGCCGGGACGGCCGCGTCTCGAGCAAGACCATTGCGGGCGTGGTGTTCGACGATACCAACCGCAACGGCCGCCTCGACGCGGGCGAGCAAGGCGTGGCGGGGGTGAAGGTCTCCAACAGCCTGGACGTCGTGGTGACCGACAAGGCGGGCCACTACGCCCTGCCCGTCCGTCCCGACATGGCGGTGTTTGTCATCCAGCCCAGCGGCTGGCGCGTGCCGACCGATGCGCGCTGGGTTCCGCAGTTTGCCTACCAGCACAAGCCGAAGGGCTCGCCCAAGGCGCTGCGTTACGGCGGCCTGCCGCCGACCGGCCCGCTGCCCGTTTCGATCAACTTTCCGATCATTCCCACACAAACCGGTCAGAACTTCGAATGCGCCGTCCTGGGCGACGTCCAGCCGGCGTCGAACATCGAGGTCGGCTATGTCCGGGACTCCCTGGTGCGCGAACTGGTCAATGCGCCCAAGAAGCCGGCCTGCCTCTTGGCCCTGGGCGACATCGTCAGCGACGACCTGAACCTGCTGCCGCGCACGGCCGAGGTGATGGGCGTGCTGGGCATTCCGCAGTGGTGGGTGCAGGGCAATCACGACTACGACCACGACGCCGACCACGACATCGACAGCTCCGACACCTGGCGTCGGTCGTACGGCCCCAACAACTACGCGTTCGAGATGGGCCAGGCGGTGTTCATCGTGCTGGACAACGTCTCGTTCCCCTGCGGCGAGGACCCGGACGAGGCGCGCGAGCGGCCGTTCTGCAAGCAGTACTGGAAGACCTATAACGGCCGCCTGCTGCCCGACCAGATGACCTTCATCGCCAATGTGCTGAAGACCACCGATCCGAAGAAGCTGGTGGTGTTCGCGGCCCACATCCCGTTCGCCGGCTTCGACAACGCCGAGTCCCAGCCGCACCAGACCGACAACATGGACCGGCTGTACGCCCTGGTGAAAGGCCGCCCGGCCCTGTCCCTGACCGGCCATAGCCACACACTGGAAAACCTGGCGGCCGGCGACTCGATGGGCGGCTGGAAGGACACGATCGGCGTCACCACCATCCCCTTCCGCCACCTGGTGGCCGGCGCGGTGGCCGGCGACTGGTGGGGCGGCGACTACGACATCGACGGCACGCCGATGAGCATCCAGGGCGACGGCTCGCCGCGCGGCTATGTCGACTTCGCGGTGACCGGGACCGACTACACGTTGGACTATCGCGCCAGCGGCCTGCCGCGCGACCGGGCCATGTGGCTGTCGGTCAGCACCCCGCGCTTCCGCGACTGGGCCGACAAGATCTTCGCGTGGCGCGACGCGCCCGAGGACAAACGTGACCCCGTCCCGCCGCTCAGCGTCCAGGACTTGCCGGACGTGAAGCTGCTCTCGCCCGCCGACCTTCAGGGCAGTTGGCTGACCGCCGACGTCTGGATGGGCGACTCGACGACCAAGGTCATGGTCGCCGTCGACGGCGGCGCGCCCGCTCCGATGACCCGCACC
Source organism: Caulobacter sp. GW821-FHT10A06 (assembly GCF_059415805.1). Classification (NCBI taxonomy): domain Bacteria; kingdom Pseudomonadati; phylum Pseudomonadota; class Alphaproteobacteria; order Caulobacterales; family Caulobacteraceae; genus Caulobacter; species Caulobacter sp. GW821-FHT10A06. The sequence continues at coordinate 102,568 of NZ_JBWKNY010000005.1, read as the reverse complement.
CAGGAGATGAAGGGCGAGCGCGTCCTGAGCGGTTCGGCCTATTCGGACCCCTTCGCCCTGCAGCGCCAGCTGACCATGGCCCGCGCGGCGATCCAGAGCCGCTCGGGCGATCCGGAGACCCAAGGCTACGTCCAGGGCCGCCAGAAGCGCCTGCCGCCGATGCCGCCGCAGCCGCGCGGCTCGCGCGCCGACCACTCGCCGCACATCTGGCGCTACGACCTGCCCAAGGACCTGGCCGAGGGCATGCACACGGCGGTCGTCACGGTCACCCGCGACCAGGGCGAACCGTCCCGCGACACCCTGGTGTTCGAGGTCCGCAACGCTCCCCTGAAGCCAACCTTCGACTTCCAACACTGGGACAAGTTCAAAAACCAGTAGCCGAGACGCTGATTTCAACCGACCGGGGTGGTGGGCCTTGATTGTCACAAATCATCGCTACCACCCTGGTCCCATGACCTTGGCCACCCAACAGCGGGCGATCTGGCTGGCGCGCAACGCGCTGCCGCACGAGCCGGCTCTGCGCGCGTGGCTGGCCCGCCGTCCCCTGGCGGGTCTGGAGGTCGACGACATCGTCCAGGAGACCTACGCGATCCTCGCGGCCCTGGAGAGCGTCGACCACATCCTCAATGGCCGCACCTACATGTTCGAGGTCGCCAAGTCGGTGGTGCTGCGCTCCCTGCGCCGTAGCCGTATCGTCGCCTTCGAAGCCCTTGCCGAGGCCGAGGGCCTGGAGCCGCCCAGCGACGAGCCCTCGCCTGAGACGGTGGCCGCCGATCGCCAGGAACTCTCGCGCATCGCCGCCCTGATCGCTGGACTGCCGGCCAAGTGCCGCGAGGCCTTTACCCTGCGCAAGGTCCACGGCCTGTCGCAGCGCGAGGTCGCCCGCCGCATGGGCGTTTCCGAGAACACGGTCGAGAAGCACGTCGGAAAAGGCATCGGCGTGCTGATGAATGCATTGGGACGTGGCGGAAACGGACGCTTCCAGGCATCTAGGACCCGTACCGACCAGGAACAGAGTGAAGTTGACCACGATCCGAGAGAGCAGCGCCGACATTGACGCCGCCGCGGCCGCCTGGGCCGCGCGCGTCGATCGGGGGCCGCTGTCGGATCAGGACCAGGCCGCCCTCGAGGCGTGGGCGGCGCAGGATCCGCGTCGCGCCGGCGCCTATGCCAAGGCCCTGGCCGTCAGCGCCCACTTGGACCGCGCCGCCGGCCTGGGCGCCGACTTCGCGCCCGCCTCGCATCCCGCCGCCAAGGCTGCCGACCGCCGCCGCCTGCTGGCGACTGGTGGGATGCTGGCCGCCGCCTCGGTGGTGGGCGCGGTCGGTTACGGCGCGCTCAGCCTCAAGGGCCGGGTGACCACCGCCAAGGGCGACATCCGCCGCGCGCCGCTCGAAGACGGCTCGGCCGTGACCCTGAACACCGACACCACGATCCGCGCGGCCTTCGACAGCAAAATGCGGCGCATCGACCTGCTGCGCGGCGAGGCCCTGTTCGACGTCGCCAAGGACCCTGCCCGCCCCTTCGTCGTCGTAGCCGGCGACGTGCGCGTGCGGGCGGTCGGCACCAGCTTCACGGTCCGCACCCACGCCGACGGCCAGGTCGGGGTCATCGTCCGCGAAGGCGTGGTCGAGGTCTGGCGTGGGGCCGAGGGCAAGCCTGTGCGCCTCGCCGCTGAACATGCCGTACAGGTAGCCAGCGCCGGCGCCCTGACGCCCACGACCGTCGGCTCGGCCGCCGTCGACCGGGCCATGGCCTGGCGGCAGGGCCAGATCGACCTGGACGGCCTGACCCTGGGCCAGGCCGCCGATGAGTTCGCACGCTATTCCGACCGCCGCATCGTCATCGACGATCCCACGGTCGCCAAGCTGAAGATGACCGGCCTGTTCTCGGCCAGCGATCCCGACGGCTTCGCCAAGGCCGCCGCGCTGAGCCTTGGGCTACGGGCCACCAACGAGACCGACGGCATCCGTCTCACCCGCGGCTGAAACTTTTTTCGAGGACGGCATGGCGGGAGTTTCGACATCGAGGCTCCACCCCGATGAGGCCGGCGCGGGACCGGCGAATTTCGGGGCGATCACATGATGCGGAAGAAAACCCTGGCCGGCGGCGCGGCCGCTCTGGCCCTCCTGGCCTGCGCCCTGCCGGCGACGGCCCAGCAGCGAACCTTCGACGTGCCCGCCCAGGGCGCGGCCTCGGCCATCTCGAGCTTCGCACGGCAGGCGGGCCTGCAGGTCGTGGCTCCGGCCGACGGCCTGGAAGGCGTCCGCACCCAAGCGCTCAAAGGCCCGATGGACGCCCGCGCCGCCCTGCGCAAATTGATCGAGGGGACCGGTCTGGAGATCGTCTCCGACAGCAACGGCGTCATCGTCCTGCGCCGCGTCGCGACGCCGGCCAGCGCGCCCGTCGAGGCCGAGCCGACCGCCCTGGACACCATCATCGTCACCGCCCAGAAGCGCGAGGAAGCCGCCCAGGGCGTGCCGATCTCGCTGACCGCCTTTTCCGGCCGCGCGGTCGAGACCTATCGCCTGGAGAGCCTGCGCGACATCTCGCGCCTGACGCCGGGCCTCTTGGTCTCGGCGTTCAGCCAGTCCAGCCCGACCATCGCGGTGCGCGGCGCGACCAACACCTTCACCCAGATCGGCGCCAACAAGCCGGTGGCCGTGGTGATCGATGACCTGTTCATTCCCCGCAACAGCGCCGCGATCTTCGAGCTCTATGGCCTGAACTCGGTGCAGGTGCTCAAAGGTCCGCAAGGCACCCTCTTCGGCCGCAACGTCACCGGCGGCGCCATCGTGCTGGACACCGGCAAGCCGGCCTATGGCGACACCTCGGGCTCGGTCCGCATCGGCGGCGGCAATTATGATCTCAAGCAGTTCGACGGCCGCGTCGATATCCCCGTGGGCGAGACCGTGGCCCTGCGCCTGGCCGGCTCGCTGAAGCAGCACGACGGCTACGGCAAGGACCGCCTGACCGGCCGCGAGCAGGACGACCTGGAGAGCAAGAGCCTGCGCGCCCAGGCCCGCCTCCAGGCCAGCGACGATGTCGAGGTGCTGCTGGGCGCCGACTATTCCGAAGACCACAACGGCGGCCGCACGCTGTCGTCCAAGGCCGCCGGTTCTGACGGCGATCGCCGCACCTCGGAACTCGGTTACGTCCAAGGCTTCGCGCGCAACCAGTGGGGCGCCTCGGGGCGGATCTACTGGAACGCCCCGGTCGGCCAGGTCACGGCCATCACCGGCTATCGCTGGTCGCAGTCGGGCGAGGACTATTCGGGCACCGGCGCCAGCTATCGCTTTCTGACGGGGACCAACACCCAGAGCGTCAACCGCGACGTCGACGATGTCGGCCTATTCTCGCAAGAGATCCGCTGGGCCAGCCCGAAGTGGTCGCGCGGCGACCTGGTGGCCGGCGTCTATTTCGCCGACGAGGACGCCAAGCGCCAGCTGCGCACGCGCGGCCTGGCCGCCGTCACCGGCGTGGCCTCGTCCGACGTCCTGACCGACCAGGCCGTGAAGACCAAGAGCTACGCCGCCTTCGTCGACGGCACGCTGCACCTGCCGGCCGCCTTCGACCTGACCCTAGGCGCGCGCTACACCCACGACGAGAAGACCGCCTCGCTGGTCCGCACCGACTTCATCCGCCCCGCCACCGGCAGCTTCACCGCCCGCGACCTCAAGGCCGACTGGAGCGAGGTCACGCCGCGCGCCGTCCTGTCGTGGACGCCGCGCGAGGACTTTAAGGTCTATGGCAGCGTGACGCGCGGCTATACCGCCGGCGGGTTCAACACCGACGCGGCGGTGATCACCGCCCTGGCCCAGCCGTTCGATCCCGAGACCGTCACCAACTACGAGCTGGGCGTGAAGTCCCAGTGGCTGGCCGACACCCTGCGGATCAACGCCTCGGTCTTCCACATGGACTACAAGGACAAGCAGGAGCTGTTCTTCAACAACGTCACCCGGGTGCTGACCATCACCAACGCCGGCCAGGCCACGGTCGAGGGCGCCGAGGTCGAGGTGGCGTGGCGTCCCCTGCCCTGGCTGAACCTGAGCGCCAACTACGGCCTGCTGGACACCGTCTACGACGACTTCGTCATCCCCGGCGGGGCGGTGAACACCGGCAATCCGCTGGGCTCGTCGCCGCGCAACAAGGGCTCGGTGGCCGCCGACGTGCGTTTCCCGCTGAACGGCAAGGGCTACGTCACCGGGTCGGTCAGCTGGGCCTATACCGACAGCTACTACACCGGCGCGACCAAGGACCCGAACCTGCATATCGACAGCTACGCCCTGACCAACCTGTCGCTGGGCTATGAGAGCCAGGACGGCCGCTGGATGCTGACCGCCTGGGCCAAGAACCTGGGCGATGTCGATTTCCTGCTGACCCCGTCCACCCAGGGCGTGCTGGCCGAGTATCTGGGCGAGCCGCGCACGGTCGGCGTCATGCTGTCGGCCAAGTTCTGATGGCGGCGGTCGTGACCCGGCGGGGGCTGCTGCTCGGCGCCGCCCTAGGCAGCATGGGGCTGGGCGCGGCCGCTCCCCTTCCTGATGAGGACACCGTCGGCCAGCCGCTGCGCCCCTGGCGGCGCGGCGGCCTGGACATCCATCACATCAGCACCGGCAAGGGCGACTCGACGCTGATCATCGGGCCGGACGGCTCCAGCCTGATGATCGACGCTGGAGCCAGCACCACGCCGCCGCCGGCCAGCCTTGACGCTCGTCCGAGCGCCGAGCGCCGTCCCGGCGAGTGGATCGGTCGCTACGCCCGCCGGCATCTGGCCGCGACGGGCGCGCCGAAGCTGGACGCCTTCCTGGTCAGCCATCTGCACCCCGACCATATCGACGGCCTGTACGACGTCGCCAAGGCCATGCCGATCGGCAAGCTGGTCGATCGCGCCTGGCCCGACTACGCCTATCCCAAGCCCTCGGACGCGCCGTTCCTGAAAGCCTATGTCGCCTTCGTCCGTGAACGGATCCAGGCCGGCGGCAAGGTCGAGCGCTTCCGGGTCGGGGCCGCCGACCAGTTGGCCCTGCCCGGCGCCGAGGTCCGCAACCTGGCGGCCAATGGCGAGGTGTGGACCGGACGCGGAACCGAGACCCGCCGCCTGTTTCCGGCGATCGACACGCTCTCCAAGGACGACGTCCCCGACGAGAACGCCTGCTCGGCCGCCATCCGCCTGCGCTATGGCGCGTTCGGCTATTTCGCGGCCGGCGACCTGACCAGCCAGAGCTTCGACGGGACCCTGCCCTGGCGTGATGTCGAAACGCCCGCCGCCCAGGCCTCCGGACAGGTCGATGTCGCCGTCGCCGCTCACCACGGCATGTTCGACGCCACCGGCGCGGACGTGGTGCGGGCGCTGAAGCCCCGCGCCTGGATCATCCCCGCCTGGCACGTCGCCCACCCCAGCAGCGACGTGCTGGAGCGGATGCTGAGCCAGCGGCTGTATCCCGGTCCGCGCGACGTCTTCGCCACCGGTCTCTCGCCCGCCAACGAGATGGCCCACAAGTGGCTGACCGACCGCCTGGCCGCGCGCGAAGGCCACATCGTGGTCCGCGTCGCGCCCGGCGGCGGCAGTTATCGGATCGTCGTCACCGACAATCGGGACGAAGCGGACACGGTACGCACGATATCAGGTCCCCTTACGGCCTGACGCCACGCAGCTGAAGCTGGCCGCGACTTCGGGCGAGCCCTTGCCGTCCCACTGGGCGACCTTCGGATAGGCGCACAGCGGACGGGTGCGCACAGCCTTGGCCGGCATGCCCAGGAGGTCGGCGTAGTCGTTGTCCTTCTTGGACGCGATCACCTGTTCGGGCGCCGCGCCGCCTTCGACCCAGGCGTCCAGCGTCGCCAGCATGTCGAAGCTGTTGGGCCCCGGCCCGCCGAAGCAGTGCGACATGCCCGGCACCATGAACAGGCGCGAGAAGCTGTCGGCGGACTTCACGCCCATCTTGCCCCGCACGGCGTCGTAATACTGGATCGTCGCCAGCGGCGTGATCGCCGCGTCCGACCAGCCGTGGAACAGGATCAGCTTGCCGCCCCGCGCCTTGAAGGCCGAGAGGTCGGGATTGTCCGAAGCCACGGTCGGGGCGATCGCCTTGGCGGCCTTCAGGTCCTTGTCCAGGTTCAGCTGGGCCAGCTGCCAGCCGGTGTTGGAATAGACGAAGTTGGCGAAGAACGAGCGCGCGAAGGACGGGTGCTGGGCCTTCTCGCCACTGATCCACAGCGGCCAGGCGCCGGGCGTGGCCTCGCCGCCGGCGGGGTAGCCGGGCAGGATCGACTTGCCCTTTCCGTCGCGGGGACCTTGGTAGAGCTTGCGAAGACCCGCGACCTGGGCCGGGGTCAGGCATTCTTTCGTCTGGCCGTCCTTGCACTGGACCACGACGGGGTCGAAGCGGCAGCGGCGGGGATCCTCGACCACACCGTCGGCGACGCCGTCCAGCTTGTCGCATTGGGCCAGGGCGGCCTTCTGGATGACCGGCAGCAGCGCATCGGGGATGCGGCTCTCGGGGGCCTCATGCACGGCCTTCCACGACCAGGCGAAGCTGCCCATCAGCCGCGTCCAGGCATTGGCCGGCGCGCCGGCGACGATCCCGTCGAAGTCGGTCGGATAGCGCTGGGCCTCCATAAGCGCCTCACGGCCGCCGTCCGAGCAGCCGGTGAAATAGGCGCGGCGCGGACCCTTGCCATAGTGGGCGGCGATCAGGGCCTTGGCGAAGACGGCGGTCTCGTGGTTGGCGCGATGGCCCCAGTCGATGATCTTGTCGGGCTGGTTCAGGGCCCACTCGGCCGAGCCGCCGGCGCCGTCCTCGGTGTGGCCCATGTCGGTGCCGGCCACGGCGTAGCCGGCCTTGACCGCCGGACGCATGGCCAGGCGCGGTCCGCCCAGCGTGCCGCCGTAACCGCCGTTGCCGGTGGCCATGAACTTGCCGTTCCAGGCGCTTTCCGCCGGCAGCCAGACCTCGACCTTGATCGACGAAGCCGGGGTCGGCGACAGGGTGGCGTTGACCCGGCAATAGGCGGCCGAGGTCGGCAGCGGCGGGATGCCGAACACCTCGATCTCCTGCGGCGCGCCGATCGCCATCGCCTTGACGGCGGTGATCTTGGCGCCGGCGATCTGGACCTTGGCCAGGTCGTCGCAGGGCGTGGCGGCGTGGGCGTGGCCGGCCAGGGCCAGCGATCCCAGAACGGCCAGGGGAGCGGCCAGATAAGCGGCGCGGGTCATTGGATCACCGTCTCTTGTAGCGAAAGCTTGGTGGGGGCGACCGGCGCGTCGGCCGAACGGGCGGCGATCTCGGCCACCATCTTCTCGTGCGACGCGCGGGTGATGGGATAGAGGGCGATCAGGCCCGCCGAGGCGATGCCGCCGACCAGCGGGATCCAGAACATCATCGCCTTGATGCCGGCCAGGGTCTCGGGACTCTGGGTCGCGTTTGGGGCGTAGCCGACATGGGTCAGGGCGATGCCGAGGAACCCCGCGCCCAGGCCCAGCGCCGCCTTCTGGCCCAGCACGACTAGGCCGAAGACCAGCGACTCGGTGCGTACGCCGGTGCGCCATTCGCCGTACTCGACGGTGTCGGGCAGCATGCCCCAGAAGCAGACCACGTAAGAGGCCAGGCCCATGGCCTGCAGCGCCACCGCGGCGAACAACAGCGTGACGCCGTGGCCGTCGGCCAAGTGCCACATCACCAGGCCCGCCAGGCCCGGCACCGCGCCGATCAGCCACGCCGCGCGCTTGCCCGCCAGCCGCACCACGACCGCGAAGGCCGGCACGCAGATCGCCGCCGTCAGGGCGCCGATGGCCAACGCCGCGCTGCCCAGCTTGGCGTCGCCGACCACGTACTTGAAATAGTAGAGCAGGTTCTTGGAGAACATCGTCCCCGAGAAGGCGCTCAGCACCACCGCCCCCAGCACCAGCATCAGGGCGCGGTTGGCGGCCAGGCTGCGCAGCACGTCGCGCAGCGGGCGCGGCGGCAGGGCTTCCTCGTCGGCGACGTCCAGGCCGCGCGCGGCCCAGGCGGTGGCCAGCAGGCACAGGGCGGCGATGACGCCGTAGACCGCCGCCAGGATCAGCCAGCCGCGACGCGGCGCCTCGGGCGTCGACAGGGCCTGGGCCACCGGCAGGGTCAGGGCCGCCACCGCGATGGCCGCCAGGGTGCCGAACACCATCCGCACGCCGGCCATGTCGCCGCGCTGGGTGCTGTCGCGGGTGATGCGGGCGAACAGCGCCGCATAGGGGATCGAGACCACGGCGTAGAGGGTGCGGAACAGCAGGTGGGTCACCGCCGCGAAGACAATCGCCCCGGCGCCCGGCCAGACCGGCCCGGCGAACACCGCCACGAACCCGAGCGCCAGCGGCGCTCCGCCCAAAAGCAGATAAGGCCGGTAGCGGCCCATGCGGGTGCGGGTGCGATCGACCAGCACGCCCAGGATCGGATCCAGCGCCGCGTCCCAGATCAGGGCCGCCATGTAGATGAAACCGGCAGTCGCCGCCGGCAGGTCCAGCACATCCGTATAGAAGAACAGCAGGTACAGCCCGGCCGTCTGCCAATACAGGTTGAAACCGAAATCGCCCATGCCGATGGCCGCCTTTCGGACAGCCGTCAGCCTCGGGACATCACTCCCCGCAACGCTTGGAATTCCCAACTCCGCCTCCCCGTTCGGGGCTGGACCAACCGGCGCGCCCCGTTTATTCACCACTTGTATAACGAAATCACAATGCCCCCGGGGGAGCGGAATGTCAAAGCCGTCGATCGATGTTCTTGGAAGCCGTTTCGTGGACGCCCACGGACGTCACGCCATCCTGCGCGGGGTCAATCTGGGGGGCGATTGCAAGGTCCCCTGGCCCGACGGCGGCACCGACCGGCTCAGTGACTTTTCCGACCACCGGACGGTCAGTTTCGTGGGTCGCCCCTTCCCGCTGGAGGAAGCTGATGCGCACCTGGCGCGCATCGCCCGCTGGGGCTTCAACACCCTGCGCCTGCTGACCACCTGGGAGGCCGTCGAGCACGCGGGACCCGGCCAGTATGACGAAGACTACCTCGATTATTTCACCGCCATCGTGGAGCGGGCGCAGGCTCACGGCCTGTTCGTCTTCGTCGACTTCCACCAGGACGTCTGGAGCCGGATGAGCGGCGGCGACGGCGCGCCCGGCTGGGTGTTCGAGGCCCTGGGCCTGGACTTCACCAAGTTCGACGCCGCCGACGCCGCCCACGTCATGCAGCACCGCTACGACTACACGAGCGAGGAACGGCGGCAGGAAGACCGCTATCCGATGATGAGCTGGGCCAGCAACTATCGCCTGGCCGCCAATGGCATCGCCTGGAGCGCCTTCTTCGCCGGCGAGATCCTGACGCCGGATTGGATGGTTGAAGGCCACAACGTCCAGCGTTTCCTGCAGGACCACTATCTGGGCGCCATGGCCGCCGTGGCGCGCCGGGTGGCGCACCTGGACAACGTCATCGGCTTCGACACCTTCAACGAGCCGGGCCTGGGCTGGGTGGGCCTGCCGATGAGCGCGCCGCGCCTGAAGGCGACGCCCGAGGATCCCCTGCCCGTCTGGCCCGGCGCGGCCTGGACACCGCTGGACGGCCTGCGCGCCGCGCGGGGTCGCACCGTGGAAGTGGCCAATCTGGGCTGGGGCGACGAGCGCGGCGTGCTGCGTCTGATCGACCGCCAGATCGCCAATACGGCCGGCGCCTCGATCTGGCGGGACGAGGGTCCCGACCCGTTCGAGCAAGCCGGCGCCTGGCGCCTCGATCCCGACGGCGACCTAGTGCTGGACGAGGACTTCTTCCGCCTGAAGGACGGCCAGCCGATCGACCACGAGAACCAGTGCATGGGGCCGTTCTTCGCGCGGGTCGCCGAGACGGTGCGCGCCGTGCGTCCGGACTGGCTGCTGTTCGCCGAGCTGTGCCCTTACCTGGTTGGCACCGGCCGGTTCTTCCCCGACACCATGCCCGAGCGCAGCGTCAACGCCAGCCACTGGTACGACATCGACATCCTGCGCAAGAAGCGCTTCGACCCCGACCAGCACGACGCCCCGCTGAAGGCCAAGTACTTCAACCAAATGGCCTATATCGGCTGGCTGGGCAGCAAGTTCGGCGAGGACGGCGCGCCGACCCTGATCGGTGAGTTCGGCATCCCCTACGACCTCAATCACGGCGAGGCGTTCGAGGCCTGGGCGCGGGGCGAGCGCGGCGAAGACGTCTGGACCGCCCACGCCCAGGCCCTGGCGCTGATGTACGACGCCCTGGACGCCCTGAAGCTGTCCTCGACCCAGTGGAACTACACAGCCAGCAACCGCAACGACCTGCGGGTGGGCGATGGCTGGAACCAGGAGGACCTGTCGATCTTCTCGCCCGACCAGGTCGATGGCGACACGCCTAACGACCCCGACGCGGGCGCCCGCGCCCTGCTGGGCTTCTGCCGTCCTTATGCGCCGCTGGCCCAGGGGGTGATCACGACGGCGCGTTACGCCGACGACCGGTTCGAACTAGAGTTGGAGGCCGATCCCACGATCGACGCCCCCACCGAAATCTACGTGCCCGAAGCTCGCTTCCCCGGCGGCGTAAGCGTCACCGCCTCGCAAGCCGCCGCTCGCTGGTCCCACGATCGTGCGGCTCAAAAGGTGCTCGTCTGGGCCGCCGAGGCTGGGCCGCTGTCGATCATCGTCGAGCCCGCCTGATCAAACGAAAAAGGCCGGAGGGGAAACCCTCCGGCCAGTCGTTGCGCTTGATGGAGTAGGATCTCAGTAGCGCAGGTTCAGGGTCACGCCGTAGCGACGGAAAGCATCGCCCGTCAGCACCTGGCTGTAGTCGCCCTTGCCGCCGAACGGGGTGGTGAACAGCGCGCTGGGGAAACGCTTGTCGGTCAGGTTCTTGCCCCACACCGCCAGCCGCCAGCGGTCGTTCTCGGCCCCGATGCCGATCGTCCCGCCCAGGATGCCGTAGCTCTTGATCGCCGTGCTGGGATCACCCGTGGCCGAGGCGTTGTAGCCGTCGCGCCAGCCATAGTCGGCCGAGGCGTTGACCTGCAGGCCGTGGCCGATCGACCGCTCATAGACCGCCGCCAGACTGGTCTTCCACTTGGACACGCCGCTCAGCGACTTGCCCGAGGCGTTGAAGCCGTAGAGGCCCGGCGCGATCAGAACGCAGCCCGACGGGGTGGTGACCGGATCGCACGAGATCGGCGCGAAGCTGCCGTACTGGGCGTCGATATAGGCCGCGGAAGCCGTGACGAGCAGGCCCGGCGCCAGGACGGCGGTCAGGTCGCCCTCGATGCCCTTGGTCTTTAGCTCGCCGGCATTGATCGTGCGGAAGGCCGGCGGGGTCAGGGTGAAGTCGACGGTCTGGGCCTGGTAGTCCTCGAACTTGGTCGCGAAGGCCGCCAGGTTCAGCACTGCCAGCCCGCCCAGCAGGGTGGTCTTCACGCCCAGCTCGTAGCTGGTCGGGATCTCGGGACCGACCTCCTGGGAGGTCGTGGCGTTGCTGACGCCGGTCTGGTTGAAGCCCGGCCCCTTGTAGCCGCGCGACACCGTCGCATAGCCCATCGCCCGCTCAGCCAGCTGGTACTGCACCCCGACCTTCCACGAGACATTGGTCTCCTTGGCGGTGTCGTCGAAGGTCACCGTCGGGTTGATGCCGAAGAAACCCGGCCGGGTGAACTGGCGGAAGTCCAGGCTGACCTTGTCCTTGGTCAGGCGCGCGCCGCCGATCAAGGCCAGCTTGTCGGTCAGTTGGTAGCTGGCCTGGCCGAAGAGCGCGTAGCTCTGGGTGTCGACCAGGCTGTTGATCGTCGAGTTGATGATCGGCACGGGCGAGACGCCGAAGGTGCCGGTCTGGTCGGTCACCTGGTTGGTCTTCTGGCGGTAGTAGTAGAGCCCCGCCACGTACTCCAGCTTGCCGCCCGTGGGCGAGGCCAGGCGCAGTTCCTGGCTGACCTGCCGCAGGTCCTGGTTGGAGATGTTGTTGTTCAGGATGTTGATCGGCAGGCTGTCGGAATCGCCGTTGCTGAAGTCGAAGTCGCGGCGGCCGGCGGTGATCGAGGTCAGGGTCAGGCCGCCCGGCAGGCTCCAGTCGACCTGGGCCGCGAAGCCGTAGTTCTCGCGGTCCTTGTACTGCGGCCCGTCGATGCACAGGTCGGCGTTCTTGGGCGAGGCCTTCACCCCGCAGGCGCCCAGGGCCAGGCCCATGACGCCGGTCGGGTTCAGCAGATAGGGCGACCAGGTGATCGACTGATCCTGCTTGGCGTAGTCGGCGGTGATCAGCACGTCGACGGTGTCCGACGGCCGCCACAGCAGCTTGGCGCGCGCGCCCCACTCGTCATTGCCGTTGAACGTGCGACCGTCCTTCTTGTTGGTCAGCACGCCATCCAGCTTGTTGACGAAGCCGCCCACCCGCAGGGCCGCCTTGTCACCCAGCGGCAGGTTCACCGTGGCGTCGGACTTGTTGTAGCCGTCCTGGCCCAGGTTCAGATTGGCGATAGCCTCGACGCGGCCGAGCTTCGGCGCGTTGGTCGTGATGCTGACCAGACCCGCCGAGGCGTTCTTGCCGAACAGCATGCCTTGCGGCCCGCGCAGGATCTCGACCCGGGCCACGTCATAGAAGCTGCCCAGCGCCATCTCGGGCCGGCCCAGCACCACGCCGTCCAGCACGGTCGACACCGTCGGCTCGATCGAGGTCGAGAAGGTCGAGGTGCCCACGCCGCGCACCGACACGCCGAAAGAGGTGGCCTCGAAGCTGGGGACCAGCAGCTTCAGCTGGTCGATATTGCCGATGTTGCGGCGCTGCAGGTCGGTCTCGCCAACCACACTCACCGCGATGGGCACGTCCTGCAGCTTCTCCTCGCGCTTCTGGGCGGTGACGACCACCTCGGTGATCATCATCGTCTCGTCGGGCTTGGCCGCCTGGGCCATCGCACCGCCGGTCGCCAGGGCGCTGATCGAGATCCCCAGCACCAGGGCTGTCTTCAAGCTTTTCATTTTTTCTGCCTCCCCTTTTTGTTTGATGTCTCAGCGCGCTTGGGTGTCTCGAAGAGCCCCCAGGGCGCGGATGCGGTCGGGCGTCGCCGCCAGGGCCGCGCCGTTGTTGGTCACGGTCATCCGCTGGTCGGTCGCCGGGTCGTAGCGGGCCCAGCCCGGATCGCCGGTCTTGGCGAAAGTCGCCCAGGTGTCGGCCCACCGCGTCGCCACGGCCTGGTCGGCGGGCGACGGCGCGTCCTTCAACTTGCCCAGGGTGTCGAACACGAAACCCAGGTCGCCGGAGTGCGGCGCGCCGCGCCAATCCTTGCGCTTGGCCTCGACGACGTAGCCGAAGCAGTAGCTCCAGACCGGCTGGCCGCCCTTGGCCGCCAATCCCGCCAGGGCGTGGGCCGGCTCGACGAAGGTGGCGTCGCTGGGCAGGTCGTTGTTCAGCGCCGACTTGGTCCCGTAGATCGCCAACAGCTTGTCTTCGGGCAACCCCAGCTGGGCGATGGTCTTGCCGGCGAACATCCCCTTCAGGAAGCCCGGGATGATGCCCAGCTCGTCGCTGTTGGCCCCGATCAGCAGCGGGACCTTTGCCTGACGACCGGCCGCGAAGCCCTCGACCGCCGAGCCCGTGACCAGGCGGCCGTCGACCACCGGACCGGAGAAGGTCGCCTCCTCCATGTTCAGCAAGTCCAGCTTGCCCAGCAGCTTGGCGGCCGGCAGGGCGCGCAAGGCGGCCGGCAGGGCGCGCAAGGCGGCCGCGTCCTTGGCCCCCGCCTTGTCGGCGAAGGCGGCGCCGATGGCCTCGGCCGAGATCTTGCCCGGCCGGTCGGCGGCCAGCAGCGGCCAGACGTCACGACCGCCGCCCGACTGGGCGATGGCCTGGTGGAAGAGGCCGCGCGCCTGCGGGATCAGCATCATCTGGCTGACCGAGCCACCGCCGGCCGACTGGCCGAAGATCGTCACGCGGTTGAGATCCCCGCCCAGCGCCGCGATATTGGCCTTCACCCAGGCCAGGGCCGCGATCTGGTCCATGAAGGCGTAGTTGGCCTTGGGCTCGTCCGGATGTTCGGCGTCGAGGGCCGGATGGGCGAAGAAGCCAAAGCGGCCCAGGCGGTAGTTGAAGGTCACCACGACCACGCCGCGCCGGGCCAAGGCCGCGCCGTCGAACACCGGCTGGCTGCCCGAACCCATCACGTAGCCGCCGCCATGGATCCAGACCATGACCGGCGCGGCTTTCGCGCTCGCCGGCGTCCAGACGTTCAGGGTCAGGCAGTCCTCGCTGACCGGCAGCTTGGTCTGGGTGTCGTCCCAGCCCACGCGGTTCTGCATGCAGTCGGGCCCGAAGGCCTGAGCCTCGCGCACGCCCGTCCAGGCCTTGGCCGGCTGCGGCGGCCGCCAGCGCAGGTCGCCGACCGGAGCCTGCGCATAGGGCACGCCCTTAAAGATCCGCACCCCGTCCTCGACATAGCCGCGCAAGGCCCCGCCCTGCACGGCCGCCTCGACGGGCGTCAGCGGCGCCGACGGCGCGGGTGTCTGGCCCTGCGCGCCACAGGCGGTCAGGCAGGTCGCGGCGGCCAGAAGCGGCGCGAGGCGTTTGGCGGTAAGGCCCATTGCGAGCATGGCGTTTCCTTCGGACTCTGTCGGCCCGTCTCAAGCGTTACGTTATGCAGTTGCATAATGAAATGTCGAGACTGATTCACCGATCGGTGAACCAATTTCCATTCCTGTGTGACTGTTGCTAGTGTCCCGCCCCTTGGGCTCAGCCACTCCGACGAAGGACGATCTCTTGAATCTGCGCGCGCGTCAGAAGGCCGCCACCCAGGCCAGCATCCTCCAGGCGGCTTTGGAGATCTTCTCCGAGCAGGGCTTCGAGGGCGCCTCGACGCGGGAGATCGCGGCCAAGGCCGGCGTCCACCACGCGCTGATCAAGTACCACTTCGACAACAAGGACGCCCTGTGGCGCTCGGCCGTGACGTTCCTGTTCCAGCGCCAGGCCGAGGAGCTGAAGCTGCCCGCCCCGGACGATCCGGCCTATCAGTCGTATCGCGACTTCGCCAAGGCGGTGATCCGCTCGGTGGTGATGTACTCGGCCCGTCATCCCGAACACGCCCGGCTGATGGTCCAGGAGAGCGTGCGCGACAGCGAGCGTTTCCGCTGGGCCGCCGACGAGTTCATCGTCGAGACCCGCAAGGCGGCCGAGAGCTTCATCCAGCTGTGTCAGAGAGAGGGCATCCTGCCCAAGGTGTCGGTGGCCGCCAGCGTCTACATCTTCGTCGGCGCCGCCCAGCTGTTCTACACCTTGGCGCCGGAGGTCCGACAGGTCTGGGGCCTGGATCCGTCCGATCCCGAGGTCATCGAACAGCATGCCGAGGCCCTGGCCGCGATCATGGTTCGCTGAACCCCCTCGACTTTCGTTATGCACTTGCATAACGTGAACGACGATAACCCATGCGGCCACGAGAGGCGAAAGCATGGGGATCGGGGAGTGTAACGATGAAGCGTATGACGACGCGCGCCGCCCTGCTGGCGACCGCCCTGTTCCTGGCCCCGCTGGCCACGGCCCAGGCGCGGCCCCAGGCTTCCGCGGCCGCCGCTCCGGCCCAGCCCTACTACACGCTGGACACCAAGATCGCCGACATCTTCGCCGATCCCAAGGCGCGCGACGTGTTCGGCGAATTCTTCCGCAAGCGCGGCGAGGCGGCCGGCCAGCCCGAGGCTTCGGCCGAGGAACAGGCCAACATCGCCCAGGTGATCAAGAACTTCACGCCGCGCCAGCTGGCGACCTTCCCGCAGGCCAATCTGGACGAAGACGGCCTGAAGACCCTGAGCGACGCGCTGGCCAAGGTGCCTGCGCCCGCTACCCCGCCCGCGCCCGCCGCGAACTGATCCCGCCATGTCCGGTCCCACCCGGCGCGACGCCCTCTCCGGGGCGGCGGCTCTGGCGGCGTGCCTGACGGCCAGCTCCGGTCGCGCGGCGGCAGCCCCCGCCGCGCCTGGAGCCCTCGCCGCCGAGCACGCCGCCGGGCCGATCGGCCTCGACGCACCCCGCCCGCGCCTGTCGTGGCGGCCGCCGGTCGCGCGGCAGAGCGCCTGGCGCGTGCAGGTCGCCGCCTCCGAGGCCGACCTGTTGGCCGGACGCCTGACCTGGGACAGCGGCAAGGTCGCCGACGCCTTCGCGGTCGAGGCGACCTATGCCGGACCTCCTTTGCCCGCTCGCGCTCGGCGGGTCTGGCGCGTGCGGCTGTGGGATGGGAGCGGCCAGGCCGGCGCCTGGAGCGCGCCGGCCGCCTTCGAGATGGGCCTGCTGGCGCCGGAGGACTGGGGCGACGCCGCCTGGATCGGGCGCCACACCGCGCCGCCCAGGGGCTGGGCCGACCAGACCCTCGACATCGACTTCACGCTGAAGGGCCGCTTCTTCGACGTCTTGTTCCGGGCCCGTCCCGAGGGCAAGACCTATGGCGAGGCCTACATGCTGCGCGTCGGCGAGGTCGACGGCGCGCCGTCCCTGATGCTGCAGGTCCGCCAGTATCCCGGTGGGGCCAGCTCGCAGGTCAAGCTCAAGCGCTTGCAGGTTTGGCCGCTGCCGGCGGATCTGAAAGGCCGCCGTCGCCGGCTGACCATTGAGGCGCGCGGGACCAGCCTGCGCTTCAGCCTGGACGGTGCCCTGGTCGGCGCTCTGGATGACGCCGCGCAGGCCGAGGGAACCTTGGGCTTCCTGGCCCCCGAGGCCGAAGCGGCCTTGATCCACGCCGTCAGCCTCAAGGCGCCCGACCGCCCCGGCTTCGAGAGCGACTTCAAGGATGGCGACAATCCCTTCACCGGCGGTGACGTCGGCGCGGAGGGGCTGATCCTGGCGTCCGGCGTGCCGGGCAAGGACATCGTCGTCCCGCTGGCCCATCCCGCCCCGCTGCTGCGCCGCGCCTTCGCCGTCGCAGGCCCGATCGTCCGCGCTCGCCTGCACGTCGCCGTCGGCGGCTTTGCGGCGGTCAGCCTGAACGGCGCGCCCGTCGACGAGAGCGCGATCGCGGCCGGCTGGACCGACTACGGCAAGCGTGTGCTCTACCGGACGCACGACGTCACCGCCCTGCTGAAGGCCGGCGACAACGTCCTGGCCGCCGAGTTGGCGCGCGGCTGGTACGGCATCGCCGAGCCCAACGAGTGGTACTTCCACAAGGCCCCCTGGACGGCCGAGCCGGCCCTGAAGGCGCGACTGGAGATCCAGCTGGCCGACGGCTCGACCCAGGTGCTGGCCAGCGACGAAACCTGGCGCACCGCCGACGGTCCCTGCCTGTGGGACTCGATCTATGCCGGCGAACGTCGCGACGCCCGGCGCGAGCCGATCGGCTGGCGCGCGCCCGGCTTCGATGACCGCACGTGGGACGCCGCCCTGTCAGTGAAAGGCCCCGCCGGTCGCCTGGTCGCCGCGATCCACGAGCCGATCGCCCCGATCACGCGCCATGCGGCGGTCTCTGTGAAGGAAGTCAAACCCGGCGTCTGGCTGTTCGACTTCGGCCGCATCCGCACCGGCGTTCCCGAGCTGTCCGTCACGGGTCCCGCCGGCCGAACTGTCGCAATGATTTTGGCCGAGAAGCTGCGCAAGGACGGCGCGATCCAGGTCGCCAGCGGCCTGATTGACGCTCAGCTGATGACCTGGCGCTACACCCTGGCCGGCAAAGGTCGCGAGACCTGGCAGCCCGTCTTCGGCTACGGCGGCTTCCGGTATGTGCAGGTCACGGGGCTGGACGGAACGCCGCCGCCGGACACGATCACGGCGGTCGAGATCCATTCGGCTGTCACCGCGATCGGCCAGTTCGAATGCGCCGAGCCGCTGGTCAACCAGATCCACGACGCCGCCCGTCAGGGCCTGCTCAACAACCTGCACGCCGCCCAGACCGATACGCCCAGTCTGGAGAAGAACGGCTGGACCGGCGACGCCCAGGCCTCATCGGCCGCCGCCGCCATCAACTTCGACGTCGTCCGCACCTGGGAGAAGTGGCTGGGCGACTTCGTCGACGCCCAGGCGGCCAGCGGTGAACTGCCCGAGATCGTGCCCTCGACACCCGAATACGGCTTCGAGAACTCGCCGGGCTGGAACTATGTCTGGGGACCGACGCCGGCCTGGGACGTCGCCGCCTTCGTGCTGCCCGAGGAGCTGGAACTGCGGTTCGGCG
Organism: Caulobacter sp. GW821-FHT10A06; assembly: GCF_059415805.1. NCBI lineage: Bacteria > Pseudomonadati > Pseudomonadota > Alphaproteobacteria > Caulobacterales > Caulobacteraceae > Caulobacter > Caulobacter sp. GW821-FHT10A06. The sequence continues at coordinate 84,433 of NZ_JBWKNY010000005.1, read as the reverse complement.
CGCGGGCCGCCGAGCCCGTCCGCGCCTTGCAGAAACGCCTGGCCGACTACACCGCGCGGTTCCTGAAAGCGCCCGACTACCGCTACGACCACGGCCTGGGCGAATACGCCGCCGCCGGTCCGACCGGTCCCGTCGATGCGACCTCGAGCGCCTATGCCTTCCACATGCTGAAGGCCACGGGCCAGGCCGAGCTGGCCGCCAAGGTCCGCGCCGCCTACAACGCCCGCTACTGGGACGCGGCCCAGCGGCGCTACATCGCCCCGCCCGAGGGCGGCAAGCCGTCGCCCTACATCCAGACGATGAACGTGCTGCCCGTGGCCTTGGGGCTGGTTCCCGGAGGCCAGACGCAGGCGGTCATGGACGGGCTAGCCGCCGACATCACGGCCAAGGGCTTCAAGCTGGACGTCGGCGTCTACGCCCTGCGGTATCTGCCCCGGTTGCTCAGCGAGCACGGCCATGGCGACGTGGTCTGGAAGGTCGTGACCCGCACCGACGAGCCCAGCTGGGGTTTCTGGTTGAAGAACGACATCCGCAGCATGCCCGAGGGCTGGGGCCTGGGCTCACGCTCGTGGAACCACCACTACTTCGCCTCGATCAGCAGCTGGTTCTACGAAGGTCTGGCGGGTATCCGTCCGACCGCGCCGGGCTATGCGCGCCTGCAGATCCGGCCGGTCCTGCCGACGGGCCTGGCTAGCGCGCAGGCGACGCAGATGACCCCGCGCGGCGAGGTGAGCTCGCAATGGCGCCAAGCCAACGGACACGCCACGCTGGAGGTGCGCATTCCCGGCGCCTGCGAGGCCGAGATCTGGCTGCCCAACGGCGGTCGTCGGCTGGCGCGTGCGCCGGCCGGCGCACGCTGGCTAGGCGCCCGCGACCGCCACGCCGTCTACGCCGCCGGACCGGGAGCGCTGACCTTCGACTTCTAGGTCGCCGCCACCGCCAGCAGCATCCACGAGGTGTGCGGGATCCACTGCTCGATCCAGCGCCAGTTCTGTTCGTCCGGCCCGGCCGCCCAGCTGATGCCGCGGCCGGAGTCGCTGTCGGGCGCGCCGGTAATGCCGTTGGAGATGCCGCCCTTGACCATGTCGCCGGCGCTGTCGGCGTGCGGCGGGTTCTTGGCCCCGAAGCCGTAGAGCAGGCTCATGTCGTAGGGGTTGCGGCCCAGGGTCCAGTCGAAACTGCTCTGAGCAAAGCGCGCCAGGTCCGGCGACACGCCGAAGGTCTGACCCGGCGCGGCGTCGACCACGCGGCCGCCGACCAGGGCGGCGTAGGACAGCGAAGCCAGCCGCGCGCTCTCGCCCTGCCACCAGTATTTGGTCTCGTTCAGGTGGGGCATGAAGAAGCCCTCCTGGATGCCGCCGACGGCCTTGCCGTCCTTCCACATCCGGAAGGTCTGGCGCGGGTAGTCGTAGGGGTTGGCGACCTTGGCGTTGAGGGCCAGCTGGGCCTTCAGGCTTTTGGCGATCACCGTCTTGGCCGAGGCCTGGCGCGCGGCGTCCTTTTCGATGTCGAGATATTCGGTCAGGGCCAGCACCGGGAAGCCCGCCTCGGCGCCGTGGTAGTAGGGACGGTCCTTGTCGTCGCTGCGGAACCAGCCCTTGTCGGTCCAGCGCCCCTCCAGCGCCTTGGCGCGGGCGCGGGCCGCCTCCAGATAGACCGCCTTGCCGGTAGAGCGGTGCAGTTCGACCGCCGCCAGCAGCAGGGTGTAGTCGTCGATGATGTTCTCGCGACCGTCGTCGACATAGCGCCGGTTGTTGGCCTGCATGTGAGCGAAGGCGCGCTGGGCGTCGGTCAGGTACTGATCGGCCGAGAACGCGCCCGCCACGCCGCTGGCCTTGGACAGCCGCGCGGCCCGCGCCAGGGCGGCGATGGCCACGGCTCCGCCCTCACGTGCGGCGGCCTGGTAGTTCTTGGTGTAGACGCCGTCGACCCCGACATAGCCGGTGACCACCCGCTCGGCGCCGGGCGTGGCCCAGCGGTCGAAGACGGTCATGTAGAAATAGCCTTCGGGCGCCAGCAGCCGGTGCAGGTAGTCGGCGCCCCACATCGCCTCCTCGATCAGCTGGCGATCCAGGCCCGCCTTGGCGAAGCGCTGCGGAGCCATGTCGTACGCCTTGGCCAGCGACCAGGCGGTGAAGGCCGTCTGCTGCGGATTGAAGAAGTTGGCGTAGGACAGGTGCGACAGGTACTTGCCGTTGTCGCCGCCGGCGTCCTTCCAGCCGCCCCAGACGTCGACCACGCGCTGTGTGCCATAGACCCGGATCTTGTGGTCGGCCGGGTCGGTGTGGCGGCTGAGCTTGAAGTAGTTGACCAGCGCACCGGCCGTGGTCGCGAACAGGGCGTCGTCGGCGACCACGACCGGCGCGGACGCGGCGCTGGCGCCCGGCGCCTCGACCTTCAGCTGGTAGGTCCCGGCGTCGGCAAGGTCGGAGAAGTCGGCCTGCCAGTAGCGCTTGGCGCCCCACTCGCCGAAGGCCGGCAGCGGCGTCAAAGCGCCCGAGCGCACGACCGCGCCGTCCTTGACCACCGAGAAGCCCGATGGCGCGCCGGAGCCGGCATATTCGACCACCGCGACCTTGGGCCCGGCGCGCTCCAGCGCGACCTGGTTCAGGTGCACCTTCAGGTCCTGAGCGCTCGCCCCGACCGCCAGCATCGAGCCGGCCAGCAGCACGCCCGTCAGGATCGAAAGTCTCGTCGTGGCGGTCATGCGCCCTCCCCGTTTGTTGTTCTTACTGAAGACTGAGGCTGCGGCCGGCGCGCTTGCCGTCGGCCGAGCGGGCGCGGACCTCGACGCGGCCCGACACCGGCGCGTCCTGGACGTAGGGCCGCCAGGCGCCGCCCTCGACGCGGTACTCGATGGCCAGCCCCGGGAACTCGACGTTTGCCCGCAGCTTGCCGTCCTGGATCACCGCCCCGACCGTCGGCACACGATAGGCCACGCCCGCCGCGTCCAGCCGCGCCAGCTCGCGCTGGCCCAGCAGGTTGGCGAAGGCGTTCCACTCGGCGTCGCGGCCATCGCGCTGGCCTTGGGTGAGCGCCCCGGTGTCATGGGCATAGGCCTTGCCGGCCGTGTATGGCGCTTCCCAATCGGCCGCGCGCCAGGCGCGTTCGGCCAAGGCCAGCAGGCGCGGATAGAGCATGTAGTCGACCTGGGCGTCGGAGCGGACGGTCTCGCTCCACAGCTGGCCTTGCAGGCCGACAAAACGAACGCCAGGCTTCAGCGGCTGGGTGTCCTTCGTCGTCTGCGGACGGCCGTCCAGGCCCGCATAGACCTCGGCGTGGACCGGCAGGTTCTCGGGCATGAAGTCGAACACCTTGCGGGTGTCGGTTGAGCGCGAGGGCCAGTCGTAGCCGCGCTCCTTGGGATCGGCGGCCTGGGGGCTGTCGAAATAGAGGACGTTGGGCGTGGAGATGATCACCTCCCAGCCCTGGTTGGCCTGGCTGTGGGCCGCCACGCTGCCGTCGCCGCCCAGGTCGCCCCAGTAGTTGGAGTGCACACGGGCCGGCATGCGCTCGGCCTTGGCGTGGGTCATGCCGTCGCTCCAGCCGGCCGGGACCACGCCCCGCGCCGCGACCATGGCGGAGACCTTCTCGATGAAGTGACCGCCCAGGTCCGCCGGCTTGATCCCGGTCTTGGCCTCATAGGCCTGGCAGGCGGGCGAGCCGCTCCAGGCGCCGGGCGTCTCGTCGGCGCCGATGTGGTAGCGCTTCAGCGGCGCGCCGGCTTCCTTGTGCAGCCGGGCCATCTCATCGATCACCTTGCCGATGAAGGCGTAGGCGCTGGGCAGGCACACATTGATGGTGTTGTCGGTGTAGTGCTGGATGCTGCGATAGGCGCTCTTGTCCGCCGCCTCGCTGAGCAGGTAGCGGCCCGCCTCAGCCTCCGGCTTGCCCTCGGCGCGCAGGCGGGCGGCGCGGGCTTCCATGGCCTTGATCGCCGCGCGCGAGTGGCCGGGCATGTCGAAGGACGGGATCACCTCGATGTGGCGCGCCTTGGCCGCCCGCACGATCTCGATGTAGTCGGCGCGCGAGAAGAAGCCGTTGACCGGTCCGGTCCCGTCGGGACCCGCGCCCAGCTGCGGGATCAGGCAGGTGCGTTCGGACAGGTCATGGCAGCGCCGGCCGCCGATTTCCGTCAACTCCGGCAGGCCCGCGATCTCGACCCGCCAGCCCTCGTCGTCGCCCAAATGCAGGTGCAGCTTGTTGAGCTTGTAGCCCGCCATCTGGTCCAGGATCGCCAGGATCTCGGCCTTGGAGTGGAAGTTGCGGGCGACGTCGATGTGCATGCCCCGGAAGCCGAAGCGCGGGGCGTCCTCGATCGTCAGGCGCGGGACCGTCCGGCCGGCGTCGACCAGCTGAGTCAGCGACGCCAGAGCGTTGGCCGCGCCCTCCCCATCGCCGACGGCGATGACGATCCCGGCTCCGTCGATCGTCAGGCGGTAGCCGCCGGGTTCGGTCTTGGCCTTCGAGATGCGCAGCGGCGCACCGGCCTTGGTCTCGGCCACGCCGAGATGCGCGAGGGCGACCGCGACATCTGACTTCGCAAAGCCGCTCAGCGAGACCGCCACGCCGCGCGACAGGTCCAGATTGCCTTCGCCCAACTGCGTCTTCAGCGGCGTCGGCAGGATCGCTCCGCGCGGGACGGTTTGCAGCGTCGCGCCCGCATTGGCGGCGTAGAGCCTCGGCGCGGTCGCCCAGACCGTCAGGTCGTGCGCCGAGCGGCCCGCCAGCTTGGCCTCGTCGGTGAACGGGATCACGAACGGCAGGGTCTCGAGCCCCGTCTCGGGATCGACCACGGGCCGGGTGCTGTCGACGGTCCGCGCCGAGAGGTCCTCCGCCGCCACATAGGCGTTGGGCATCGGATAGAGCTCCGACAGCTGCTGCCCCTCGATGCGCAGCGGCACGACGATCGGCTGGCCGGGCTTGAAGCCGGCGAAGCTGACCGTCGGGGTCAGGCGATAGAGGTCGCCATTGATATTGGTCAGGGTGAAGTCGTCGCCACCGGCCGCCAGCACGCGGTTGACGTTGCTGAAGTACAGCGACCATCCCGCCGCCGGCGCGCTCGGCGCGGCCAGGGAGATCTGGGCCAGCATGCAGGACGGATCGGGCTTGCAGGCCTCGGGCGCGGGCCGGTTGTCCAGCACGCGGTAGGTCAGCTTGAGATCGGCGGCGAGGCGGTCGAGATCGGCCTGGCGGGGCTGGGCCAGGGCCGAACCGGCCAACAGCAGGGCGAGCAATCCGCCCGCGACGCACGACTTCGATCTTCCGATCATCAACGACCTCAAGGAAATTGGGAGGACGGGACCTTGGCCCGCCCTCCCCAGGGGTTCCGACGAATGGGGTTACGTCAGAAGCTATAGCCCAGTCGCACGCCCCAGGTGCGCGGCGGATCGTAGGTCCCGCGGATCACGCCGCGATTGAAGCCGCCGAAGTTCTTGGTGTCCTTGTCGGTCAGGTTGTCGCCGAACAGCTCGACATAGAACTGGTTCTGCGGCGCCGAGAGCTTCAGGCTGGCATTGACCTTGGCATAGGCGGCCTGGCCGTTGGTCAGGTGCGGCAGGTCCAGGTTCTGGACGTCCATCCACATGCGGTCCTGCCAGCGGACCTGGACATAGGGCTGCAGGACGTAGCCGCTCTTCAGGTCGAAGCTGTGCTCGTAGGTCACTGACATCGAGTACTTGGGCGCGAACGGCAGCTGGTTGCCGACGATGGTGTCGTAGCCCGGCGCGCCGCAGTGGGCGACGTTCAGGATCTCGCGCTCGGCGCAGGCGAAGCCGTCGGTGAAGGTGCCGCCGTTCTTGATCTTGGTGTCCAGGAACGCGCCGTAGCCCGACAGGCGGCCGTGGGCCCAGGGGATGATGTCGAACTCGACCTCAACGCCCTGGATGCGGGCGCTGTTGAGGTTGTCGGTTGTCCAGGCCAGGACGGGGTCGCCGAAGTTGGCGCTGAGCGGGTTGGTGTCGTTGCCGACCACCTTGTCGCCGGTGTTCTGCATGTCGGTGTAGTCGCTGTAGAAGCCGGTCACCGACAGCCGCATGCGGCCTTCCAGCAGGGTCGCCTTGTAGCCCAGCTCGTAGGTCTTCACCTTCTCGGGGTCATAGGTCAGCAGGCTCAGGCACCCGTTGTTGCAGGTGTCGAACATCTCGTACATGCCGCCCATCTTGTAGCCGGTGGCCAACGAGGCGAACCACATCACGTCGTCGCTCTGGAAGAACTGGGCGCCCAGGCGATAGGTGCCCTGCTTCCACTTCATGGCCACGTTGTTGGGCGCGCCGCCCGGCACGACCACGCCCAGGGGCGCCTCGCCGCCCATGTCGAAGTTCAGGTCGTTGGACTGGTGGCCGCGGATGCTGTCGGGCGTGTGGTGGCCGTTGTACCAGGCGGAGGTCCCCTCCCAGAAGGCGTAGGTGACGCCGCCCTGGTCGGTCTTGCGATCCCAGCTGTAGCGATAGCCGGCGGTCAGGTTGACCTTGGGCAGCACGCGGTAGTCGAACTGGCCGAACAGCGCCTTGGACTCCGTGGTCCGCTTGTTCTGGTCGAAGATCCAGGTGTCGGGCAGGCCGTCGGGCTGGAAGCCCAGGTGCGGATCGTACGACGTGGCGTGGGGATCGTCGGTCCAGGTCTTGTTGGCCAACATCTCCATGTCGTAGCGGATGCGCTTGTTTTCCTTCAGGTAGTAGGCGCCCAGCACATACTGGAACTTGGACGCGCCGCTCGACTTCAGCTGCACCTCGTGGCTGGTGGTGCGGTAACGGCTGCCCTTGGTGGACCAGACCTCGTCCCAGATCGGGTAGTAGCCGGTCAGCTCGGCCTCGTGCGAGGTCAGCGACGGGTCGCCGATCGAGGACCACTGGGCGTTGGGGTGGGCGCCGCCGTCGACGTCCGAGATCTGGTCGCGCTTCTGGTCCTGATACGCGCCGCGATATTCCAGCGTGGCCTTGTCGAAGACGTCGTAGGCGACCTTCAGCTGGAAATCGTCGACGGTCATGTCGCGGCGGCCGGGCACGTTGATCTTGGCATAGCGCTGCGGATGGTTGCAGGCGTTGATCGTGCCGGCAGCCTGCTTGCAGTCGACGAAGTCCAGATCGCCCGCGCCCTGGTCCGAGAACCGCGAGACCGTGCCGGTGAACTCCAGCTTGTCGGTCGGACGCCAGCGACCGATCAGGCGCGCGGCCCACTGGTCGGCGTTGTTGTAGTAGTCCTTGGGCTTCACCAGCCGGTTGCGGCGCTGGTCAACGTCCGGAATGCCATCCTTGTGGATGCCGTAGGCCGGGGACTCGATGTCGGTGAAGTCCTGCTCCTGGACCATGTAGCCGTCGTGCTGCTCGACCATGAAGGCCGCCCGCAGCGCGAAGGTGTCGCTGACACCCCAGTTGAAGCTGCCGCGCAGGCCGCGGGCGTTGTAGTTGCCCAGTTCGCCCTCGACCTTGCCGAAGGTGTCGTTGAACGACGGCTTGGCGGGGATGATGTTGATCGCGCCCGCCGGCGAGTTCATGCCAAACAGCGTGCCCTGCGGGCCGCGCAGCACTTCGACCCGCTCGACGTCGAACATCAGGGCCAGCGCGCCTTGCGAGCGCGGCGAATAGAAGCCGTCTTGGTGGATGGCGACGGCGCCCTCGCCCACCTCGGTGAAGTCGGTGGAGGTCACGCCCCGGATGCTGGCGGCCGTGCCGCTGTCGGCGCCCGTGCTGAGCTGCACATTGGGCATGGTGGCCGACAGGTCGCGGGCGGACTTGATGCCCTGGCGGTCCAGGCTTTCCTGCGTGAAAGCCGAGATCGCCAGCGGCGTCTGCATCAGCTTGGTTTCACGCTTGGAGGCGGTGACGACCAGCTCCTCCAGCACGCCGACGTCAGAGCCGGCGGCGGCGGCGTCTTGCGCGGCGGCCAGGCCCGGCAGGGCGAAGGCGGCCAGGGCCGAGGTCATGAGCAGACCGGCGCGGCGGGTAGGCAATAGAGACACGGATACTCCCCCTTATCTTGTTGGCCGCGCGTCAGCCCCGGAACTCGAGGTTCCGGCTCTCCCGCCTTCGCGCTGGCAATTCGACCGTTTTTGTCCGGACGCGGCGTGTCTCGCCCCTTCCGACAGCCTGACGATAGGCGCCGGTTTTTCGGGGTGTCAATATATACTTCTATTGGATGTTTTTATTTAATGAGCCGCTGAACGGGCAGCGGGCGCCGTGCTCGAAATCGATCAGATGGCGGTCACGCGGCCTGTCGAACGGGCGCCCAGGAAGGTCTCGACCTCGGCCCGGCCTTTGCGTTCCTGCAGCAGCACCTCGTAGCTAGGCGACAGCATTTCGTGGATCGGCAGCACCGCCGCGCCCAGGATCGAGCTGTCTTCCTGACGGTCGGACAGGGTGATGCGCGAAGCCCCCTCCCCGCCCCGGCCGCGCACCGAATGGCGCAACGGCATGGCCAGGGCGACTAGCCGCTCGACCAGCGCGCGCGGGGCCGAGCCGCCGATGACGATGGTGGCCGGGTCTAGCATGTTCTCGATGATGCAGACGGCGTTGCGCAGGTGGCTGGAGGCCTGACGGCACCAGTCCATCAGCTTCTCATCGTCGGCCTCCAGCAGAGCCAGGATCTCGGCGTTGGAGAGCTCGACATCGGTGCGGCCGGTGACGAATTCCGACAGCGAGTGCAGCGACAGATACCGCTCCAGGCAGCCGTGATTGCCGCAGTAGCAGGCCTTGCCGTGCGGCACGATCGGGATGTGGCCGATCTCGGTGGCGTTGCCGCCCGCGCCCTTGTAGGCGGCGCGATCGACGATCAGCGCCCCGCCCAGACCGACGCCGAAATGCAGGTAGAAGAAGCCCGTCAGGTCGCGCGCCACGCCAAACAGCGACTCGCCTAGCGCGCCGGCGGCGCTGTCGATGCTGTAGAACACTGGCAGGCCCGTGGCCTTCTGCAGCTCCTCCAGGATCGACAGATCGGTCCAGCCCTCGAAGGCCGTGGGGCCGGTAAAGCTGAAACCCGGCACATCGAACGGCCCCGGCAAAGCGACGCCCACGCCCCACAGCCGCTTGGCGTCGGACGAGCGCGCCGCCAGGTCGCCGACCAGCGCCACCACCGCCTTCAGGGTCGCGGCCTGGTCGCGGGCGTCGATCTCGACCTCGTCGCGATGCAGCACCTCGCCGACCAGATTGACCAGGGCCGCATAGGCCCGGCGGGGCTCCAAGCTGACGCCGATCGAGTCGCCGCCCCGCGGGTCCAGGGCGAAGGCCATGGGCGGCTGGCCCCGCACCTTCTCGCCCTTCAGCCGCTTGGAGACGACAAGGCCGATCTCCTCCAGGTCCTGGGTGATGTTGGCCACGGTCTGGGGGCTGAGCGCCACCAGGTCGATGATCTCCTTGCGCGACACCTCGCCCCGCCGCCGGATCACGTCCAGCACGATGCGGCGATTATAGGGGGCGCTGGACTGCTGGGTGGCGCCGCGGGTGGCCATGGATGGTCGTCGAACTCCCTGTTCCAAGGTCTGATCTGCCATCGCGACCCTGGCCGGACAAGGGATACCCGGCTCGAGTCAATTTCTTCCATCCATTGGTTTTAATAATTGACAGCCCGCGACAAGGTTCGCATGTTCATCGCCAACGACGGCGAGACGAACGCCGTCCAAGATCCGGGGGCGGACAACGGGACGGCGATCCAGCCGTGCGCGCGACCTCGGCTGCAGCGCACGAGCATTCGATGGACCACCTGAACCACGCCCCGCCCAGCCTGACCATCATCGGCGACGTCGCCGTCGACCTGGTGCTGGGCCCCGTCGCGGGCTGGCCCAAGATCGGCACCGAGACCATCATGCAGCGCAGCGAGCTGCGCGCCGGCGGCTCGGGCGGCAACACCGCCCTGGCCATGCGCCATCTGGGCGCGCCGTGCCGCCTGCTGTCCCAGGTGGGCGGCGACACCTTCGGCGGCTGGCTGGCCGAGGAGTTCAAGGGCGTCGACGCCCAGCTGGGCGTCACCCAGACCGCCACCACCATCTCGACCGGCGTCATCCACGACTGCGGCGAGCGCACCTTCTTCACCACCAAGGGCCACCTGGAAGCGCAGAGCTGGGACGAGATGCGTCCGCGCCTGGGTCCGCCGCCGGCCCCGGGCTCGATCGCCCTGCTGACCGGCGTCTTTCTGCTGCCGCGCATGCGCGAGACCTATGCCCGGGTGCTGGATGACCTGTCGGCGCTGGGCTACCAGATCGCCATCGACACCGGCTGGCCGCCCGAGGGCTGGACCTTCGAGACCCGCGCGGCGACCACCGCCTGGCTGACCCGCTGCGACCACATCCTGCTCAACGAGATCGAGATCAAGGGCCTGGCCGGGGTCGAGGACCTGGACGACGCATTGCTGGCCCTGGCCCCGATGATGCGCCCGGACGCGACCCTGGTGGCCAAGACCGGCGCCAAGGGCGCGGTGGCGACCTATGGCGGCGCCCGCTTCAAGGTCGCCGCGCCGCCGATCGCGGTGTTCGACACCATCGGCGCGGGCGACTCGTTCAACGCCGGCTATCTGGCCGCCAAGCTGTCAGGCCTGGGCGTGCGCGAGGCGCTGGACCAGGGCTGCCGCACGGCCTCGGCCGTCATCGGCCATTTCCCGCGCCAATCGATCGCGCCGGGCCAGCTGGCCGCGCTCGCGGTCGCGGCGCGCTAGAAGAACACCAAGAGGGGGAGAAGGCGGATGCGCAATCGGGGCCTGGTGATCGGCTACATCCTGGCGGTGTGGTTCGTGATCTCGTTCGTGACCAACATCATCGGCCCGCTGATGCCGCTGATCATCGCCGACTTCCACCTCAGCCTGACCCTGGCCGGCTTCCTGCCGTTCTCGTTCTTCCTGGCCTATGGCGTGGTCTCGATCCCGGCCGGCGTGCTGATCGAGCGGGTCGGGCCCAAGCCCGTCCTGCTGGGCGCCTTCGCGCTGAACCTGCTCGGAGCGCTCGCCTTCTCAGCCGTGCCGACCTACGGCGTGGCGGTGGGGGCGCTGTTCGTGATCGGCCTGGGCATGGCCATGCTGCAGGTGGTGATCAATCCGCTGATGCGGCAGGCCGGCGGCGAGCAACACTTCGCCTTCTATTCGGTGATGGGCCAGCTGGTGTTCGGCCTGGCCTCGTTCGTCAGCCCGCTGGTGTTCTCCAGGCTGATGACGACCACCCTGCCCTTCGCCGTCCACCCGGCCTGGATCTCGCTCTACTGGCTGTTCGTCCTGATCTTCGCCGCCGTCATCGCCGTGACCGCCCTGATGCGCCTGGGTCCCGTCGAACTGAAGGACGACGAGAAGGCCGGCGCCGCCAGCGCCTATCTGGAGCTGCTGAAAGACCCGAAGGTCATCCTGTTCTTCCTGGGCATCGCCGCCTATGTCGGGACAGAGCAGAGCCTGGCCAACTGGATGAGCCAGTTCCTGGCGACCTATCACGGCTATTCGCCGACGGTCGAAGGGGCCCGCAGCGTGGCCAGCTTCTGGGGCCTGATGTCGCTGGGCTGCCTGGCCGGCCTGGTCGCCCTGAAGCTGCTGGACTCCAAGATCGTGCTGGCGGCCATCACCGTGGCGGCCATGGCCTGCCTGGGCGTCGCGCTGTTCGGCGACCGCCACGCCAGCCTGCTGGCTTTCCCGACCTGCGGCTTCTTCCTGTCGGCGATGTTCTCGATCGTGTTCTCGCTGGGCCTGAACTCGGTCCCGCGCCATCACGGGGCGCTGTCAGGCATCCTATGTTCGGGGATCCTGGGCGGCGCGGTCGTGCCGCTGCTGGTCGGCGCCCTGGGCGAGCATATCGGCCTGCGCGCGGCGATGCTGGCCGTGTTCGCGACACTGGGCTTCATCCTCAGCGTCGCCTTCTGGGCCAAGCCCCTGGTGCGCAACGAGACCATCGCCTGGCGTAAGCGGGCCGAGGCCTAACCCCACAACGCACCATCCACCGACCGTTCCGAGCCAACTTCATCCTTGCCTTTCATTTACAAGCAGTATTGACTGCTTGTGTCGATGAGACAGGAGGAAAGGCTTGCCAGGCCGTACGCGCAGGAGCGGACGGTCAGCGCGGACTCACGCCCCCTCCCGCCCTCGCCGGCCACGCAAGAAACGACAAGAACTAGGGGGTACAGAACAATGCAGGCACTCATCCGCCGCACCACCAAGGCCGCGCTGCTGGCCTCGGCCTTCGGAGCCGCCTTCGCCGCTATGCCGGCCATGGCTCAGGACCAGAAGTCCGACGTCGTCCAGCTGGACGACATCATCGTCACCGCCACCCGCCGCGAGCAACGCCTGCAGGACGTGCCGATCTCGGTGACCGCCGTCTCGGGCGAGGAGCTGGCCAAGTCGGCCTTCCGCGAAGTGACCGACATCCAGTACCTGGCCCCGAACGTCAGCTTCTCGGCCACCAATCCCACCGCCAATGGCGGCGGCTACCAGATCCGCGGCGTGGGCACGCAAGCCTATGCCGGCGGGGCCGAGCAGACCGTGGGCCTGGTGGTCGACGGCGTGGTCATCGGCCTGTCGCGCGATCCCGGGGCCACGGGCTTTAGCGACGTCGAGCGAGTAGAAGTGCTGCGCGGCCCGCAAGGCACCCTGTTTGGCAAGAACGCCTCGGCCGGCGTCATCCAGATCGTCACCAAGGCCCCCAAGATCGGCGAGACCTTCGGCGACCTGTCCTACTCGTTCGGCGAGCGCGCCGAGCAAATCGTCAAGGGCAACGCCAACATCTCGCTGGGCGAGAAGGCCGCCTTCCGCCTCTCGGCCTTCCACCAGGAGCAGGACGGCGCGATCCCCAACCTGCTGCACGACTGGCATGTCGGCGACCGCGAGAACAAGGGCGTGCGCGGCAAGCTGCTGGTCCGTCCCAATGACAAGCTGTCGATCCTGATCGCCGGCGACTACCAGGAGGGCTTCAACCGCGACGCCCACACCATTGAGAGCCTGGGGACCAGCGCGGCCCTGAACGCCCAGTTCGCCCGCTTCACCGAGAAGCCCGGCCATGGCGTCTTCAAGAGTTTCCAGGACGGCGACTGGACCGCCTACACCACGATCAAGGGCGCGCAGGTCCAGATCGACTATCAGCTGGGCGAGCACAGCCTGACCTCGATCACGGCCTGGCGTTCGGTGCAGACCACTCAGCTGTCGGACATCGATGCGGCCCCGATCAACATCTTCAACAACAGCGACGGCGGGGTCGACAGCAGCCAGTTCACCCAGGAGATCCGCCTGACCTCGCCCACCGGCCGCAAGCTGGAATACGTGGTCGGCGCCTACTACTACAACACCGACCTGGCCGGCTGGGTGACGCAGAAGGGCGCCTACTACGGCGCGTTCGGCGCGCCGGTGGTGCTGGGCGGCGGCCGTCGCGACGAGACCGGCGGCACCCGCAGCGCCGCCGTCTTCGGCCAGGGCACGTATGCCCTCAGCGACGTGCTGAAGGTAATCGCCGGCCTGCGCTACACCAACGACAAGGTCGACGGCCAGTTGGTCGTCACGCCGATCCCGGGCACGGTCCCGCTGGGGACGCTGGCCAACTACAAGGGCTCCAGCAAGGCCGACAATGTCTCGGGCCGCATCGGCCTGCAGTACCAGCCCAGTCGCGACCTGATGGCCTATCTGACCTATGCGACAGGCTACAAGGGTCCGGTGATCGACAACGCCGGCGGCGGCAAGCCGCGCGAGGTCGATCCCGAGCACGTCAAGAGCTACGAGGCCGGCGTCAAGTCGACCCTGCTGGATGGCCGCCTGCGCCTGAACGGCGCGCTCTACTGGTCGGACTTCCGCGACTTCCAGGCCCAGGCCCTGGACAGCTCGACCACCCCGCCCAGCTTCACCTTCACCAATGCCGGCCTGATGCGAGCGCGCGGGGTCGAGCTGGAGTCCCTCCTGAAGGTCAGCCGTGAGTTCACCCTGACCGTCAACGGCAGCTATTCGGACGCCAAGTTCAAGGACTACACCAACGCCTGCTACGCGGGTCAGCCGGTGTCTTCGACGGTGGGCGTGGGCTGCTATGTCGATCCGGTCACCAAGGCCACCGTCGCTAACTATGCCGGCCAGCGCCTGACCAACGCGCCCAAGTGGACCTATTCGATCCGCGGCTCCTACGAGCGTCCGGTGGCGGCCAACCTGCTGGTCGACGCCTCGCTCAGCTGGGCCTGGCGCAGCGAAGCCCAGACCGTGGCCGGCGATCCGAAGTCGGTCGTCGACGCCTACAGCATCCTCAACCTCAACGCCGGCCTTGGCCGTGACGACGGCGCGTGGCGGGTCGGCATCTACGCCCGCAACCTGCTGAACGAGCACTTCTACGCGCCGTACGCCTCGGGGACGCTGAACCCCGGCGGCTACTACCGGATCATGAGCCCCGACGCGTTCCGCACCGTCGGCGCCAGCCTGAACCTCAGCTTCTAGGCGCTTCTCCCCGAAGAGCTTGGCCTTAGCGGGCCGGACCTCGGTTCGGCCCGTCTTTTTCCCGAATATCGAGAGACGTCTCCATGACCGTTTTCGACCGCCGCGCGGTGCTGCTGGGCGCCAGCCTGGCCGCCACGGCCTCCGCCGCCGAGGGCGCCGCCAAGAAGCCTGCCACCCAAAAAGACGGCTTCCTGTGGGGCACGGCCGGCGCGGCCTACCAGATCGAGGGCGGCAATTTCGCGTCCGACCTTTGGGTCATGGAGCACGTCAAGCCGACCATCTTCAAGGACCCGTCCGGCGACGCCTGCGACGCCTATAACCGCATGGACCAGGACATCGCCCTGGCCGCCTCGCTGGGCTTCAACACCCACCGCTTCTCGATCGAGTGGTCGCGGATCGAGCCCGAGCCGGGCCAAATCTCGCTGGCCGCCATCGCCTACTACCGCCGGGTGCTGCAGACGATCCGCAAACACGGCATGACGCCGTTCGTCACCTACAACCACTTCACCACGCCGCGCTGGTTCGCGGCCGCCGGCGGCTTCGAGACCCGCGACGGGATCGCGCCGTTCGTGCGCTACTGCCGCATCGTCACCCAGCATCTGGGCGACCTGATCGGCATCGCCGCCACCTTCAATGAGCCCAACCTGGGCGCCCTGGTCAGCTGGTCGCCGGCCGTCCGTCCGCTGCGGCCCTACATCGAGATGTCCAAGAAGGCCGCCGCCCAAGCCATGGGCGCGCCGAAATGGTCGCCGCCGGTGCTGGGCGACTTCCGCGTCCAGCAGCCGATCATGATCGAGGCCCACGAGGCGGCCTGGGCGGCGATTAAGGAGGTCTCCGGCGGCCGCTTCCCGGTCGGCGTCACCCTGTCGCTGAACGACGAGCGTCACCCCGAGAAGGACAGCGGCGTCACCGCCAAGCAGGCCCTGGTCATGCTGCCCTGGGTCCAGGCCAAGGGCGACTTCATCGGGGTGCAGAACTACACCTACACCGTCGTCGGCGCCGACAGCGATCTGCCCAACCCGGCCGGCGTCGAGCTGACCCAGATGAACTACCCGTTCGCGCCGGACGCTCTGGAGGGCGTGATCCGCGCGGTCGCCCAGCACACCGACAAGCCGATCTACGTCACCGAGAACGGCGTGGCGACCGAGGACGACAGCCGCCGCATCGCCTTCATCGACAAGGCCGTGCCGGGTGTCTTCAAGTGCCTGAAGGACGGCATCGACGTGCGCGGCTACATCCACTGGTCGCTGCTCGACAACTGGGAATGGTTCTCGGGCTACGGCCCCAAGTTCGGCCTGGTCAGCGTCGACCGCACCACCTTCGCCCGCACCCCCAAGCCCAGCGCCCACCACATGGGCCGCCTCGCCCGCGCCGGCCTGCCCGCCGGACTGACGTCGCGCGCCTGATCGGAGCCCCTGTTGTGAAGCGTTTCCTCGGTATCCTGTTGATGACCACCGCCCTCTCCACGGCCGCTCCGGCCATGGCGCAAGCGCCCGACAATGCGGCCAGGGCCAAGGCGCTGGTCGCGTCGATGACCCTGGACGAGCGTATCGTCCTGCTGCGCACCCAGTCGGGTTTTGGTCTGCTGTCGCTGGGCATACCGCTGCCTCCGTCCGTCCCCGAGATCATGCGCAAGCACACCCCCAAGGGCGCGCTGGGCTCGGCGGGTTTCGTCGAGGCGATCGAGCGGGTCGGCATCCCCGCCCAGCAGATGTCGGACGCCAGCCTGGGGGTCGGCAATCTGGGCGGCTTCCTGCGGCGCGGCGACGAGGCCACCTCGCTGCCCGCCACCCTGGCCCTGGCCGCGAGCTTCGATCCCGAGCTGGCGCAACAGGCCGGCGACATGCTGGGCGCCGAGGCCCACGCCAAGGGCTTCAACATCCAGCTGGCCGGCGGCGTCAACCTGACCCGCGAGCCGCGCAACGGCCGCAACTTCGAATATGCCGGCGAGGATCCGCTGCTGGCCGGCCAGATCGTCGGGGCCCAGGTGGCCGGCATCCAGGGCCGCCACGTCGTCTCGACCCTCAAGCACTTCGCCCTCAACGCCCAGGAAACCGGCCGCTTCGTCCATGACGCGACGATCGACGAGGCCGCGCTGCGCGAGTCCGACCTGCTGGCCTTCGAGATCGCGCTGAAGCGCGGCAAGGCCGGGGCGGTGATGTGCGCCTACAACAAGATCAACGGCGGCTATGCCTGCCAGAACGACTTCCTTCTGAACCAGGTGCTGAAGACCGACTGGGCCTTCCCCGGCTGGGTGATGTCGGACTGGGGCGCCAACCACGGCCTCAAGAGCTCGCTGATGGCGGGCCTGGACCAGGAGTCGCCGCAGGACCGTCCGTGGTTCGACCAGTTGAAGGCCGCCGTCGAAAGCGGCGAGGTTCCGGCCGAACGGGTCGATGACGCCGCCCGCCGCATCGTGCGCGCGATGCTGGACGCCGGCGTCATCGACGACCCGGCCAAGGCTGGCGGGGCGATCGACCAACAGGCCCACGCCGCCGTGGCCGAGCGTGTCGCCTTGGCCGGCATGGTGCTGCTGAAGAACGACGGCCTGCTGCCCCTGGCGGCCAAGGCCCGCAAGATCCTGGTGGTCGGCGGCTTCGCCGACAAGGGCGTGCTGTCGGGCGGCGGCTCGTCCCAGGTCATGCCGTTCGGCGGCCACTATACCGACCGGCGCGGGCGCGAAGGCGTCGCGGCCCTGCTGGCCCCGGTCTATGGCCTGAACGCGCCGCTCGAGGCCCTGCGCAAGCTGCGGCCCGACGCCGAGATCACCTATGACGACGGGACCGATCCGGCCCGCGCCTCGGCCCTGGCCCGCGAGGCCGACATCGTGCTGGTCTTCGCCGTCCGGCCGGAAGAGGAAGGCATGGACGCCCTGTCGCTGTCGCTGACCGACGGCCAGGACGCCGTGATCGCCGCGGTCGCCGCCGCCAATCCGCGCACGGCCGTGGTGCTGGAGACCGGCAACCCCGTCACCATGCCGTGGCTGTCGGATGTCGGCGCTGTGCTGCAGGCCTGGTATCCGGGCCAGCGCGGCGGCGACGCCATCGCCAAGATCCTGACCGGCGCGGTCGCCCCCTCGGGTCGCCTTCCGATCACCTTTCCCGTCGACATCGCCCAGCTGCCGCGTCCGGCCATCCCGGGCTTTGATCCCGCCAATCGCAAGCCGCTGGGCGTCGGGGTCAAGGTCGAGCCGTTCGAGGTGGCCTTCACCGAAGGCGCCGACGTCGGCTATCGCTGGTTCGAGCGGAAGGGCGAAAAGCCGCTGTTCACTTTCGGCCACGGCCTGACCTACACGACCTTCGGCTACAAGAGGCTGAAGCCCCAGGGCGGCGAGGCGCTGACCGCGACCTTCACCCTGACCAACACCGGCCAGCGCGCCGGGACCGAGGTCGCCCAGCTTTATGTCGCCCCGCCTGGCAAGACTCATCGCCTGGCCGGCTGGGCCCGCGTCGAGCTGAAGCCCGGCGAGAGCCGACAGGTCACCATCACCGCCGATCCGCGCCTGCTGTCCTCGTGGGACGCCAAGGCCGGCCAGTGGCGGCGGGAGGCCGGGACCTACGACCTCTATGTCGGCAAGGCCGCCGGATCACGCGACCTGGCGGGCAAGGCCAGCCTGACCGCCCAGACCGAAAGCGCCCGCCGATGAGCATGCTGGCCCTGCTCGCCGCGGCCGCGATCGCCGCCCCTTCGACCGTGACCACCGAGAGCGGCGCCGTCGCGGGCCTGACCTCGGATGGCGTCCTGGCCTTCAAGGGCCTGCCGTATGCCGCCGCGCCGGTCGCCGACCTGCGCTGGCGCGCGCCCCAGCCGGCCAAGGCCTGGAGCGGCGTCCGCGACGGGGCGGCGATGGGTCCCGACTGCGTCCAGGGCCGCATGCCCGGCTCGCCCCCGCCAGGCCCGCAGGCCGAGGACTGCCTGTTCGCCAATGTCTGGCGACCGGCGCAGGCGTCGAAGAAGCGGCTTCCGGTCATGGTCTGGATCCACGGCGGCGCCTTCGTGAACGGCGGCTCCTCGTCGGCCGAGACCTTCGGCGACGCCATGGCCAAGCGCGGCCTGGTGTTCGTGACCTTCAACTACCGCCTGGGCCGCTTCGGCTTCTTCGGCCATCCGGCCCTGACCGCCGAGCATCCGGACGAGGCGACCGGCAACTACGGCCTGATGGACCAGGCCGCCGCCCTGCGCTGGGTTCAGCGCAACATCGCCGCGTTCGGTGGGGATCCCAGGAACATCACGGTCGTCGGCGGCTCGGCCGGCGGCATCTCGATCAATCTGCTGACCGCGACGCCGCGTGATGTCGCACCGTTCGACAAGGCGATCATCCAGTCCGGCGCCGGCCGCAAGGCCCTGGCGCGCGAGCGGCGGCTGTCGCAGGACCTGCCCGGTATGCCCTCGGCCGAGAGCCTGGGCCTGGCCTTCGCCCAGAAGCAAGGCGCGCCGGATCTGGCCGCCCTGCGCGCCCTGCCCGCCGACAAGGTGGCCGACAATCTCAGCATGGCGACCCTGGTCTTCATGGGCGACAAGGCGCTCTATTCCGGCCCCGTCGTCGATGGCCGCTTCATCACGCGGATGCCCGAGCAGACCTACGCCAAGGGTCTGCAACGCAAGGTCCCGACCATCGTCGGCGCCACCACCGCCGACCTCAGCCTGGACTTCGCCCGCACCAAGGACGAGGCCTTCGCCCGCTTCGGTCCCGACGCCGAGGCCGCCCGTCAGGCCTATGACCCAGCCGGGACCGTCCCGCTGAACGCCCTGAACGCGGCGATCGGCGGCGACCGCAACATGGTCGAACCGGCCCGTTTCATCGCCCGCGCTACGGCCAAGCGCGGCGCGCCGGCGTTCGAGTACCGCTTCGGCTACATCGCGCCCGAGGCGCTGCCAGGCTCGCCGTTCGGGGCCAACCACTCGACCGAGGTCGCCTACGCCTTCGACCGGCTGGCGGCGGTCTACAAGGACGTCACCGCGCAAGACGCCGCCGTCGCCGCGCGCCTGGCCGACTACTGGGCCAACTTCGCGCGAACCGGCAACCCGAACGGTCCCGGCCTGCCCGTCTGGCCGCGCTATGACGCCAAGGACCAGCTGCTGGACGTCCAGCCGGACGGCGCCCTGGTCGGCAAGGGCGATCCCTGGCGCGCCCGACTGGACGTCACCGAGCGCGCCGCCACGCGCTAGGGCCCGACCAGCGCCCTCACCCCCGGCGTGATCTTGATGATCAGGTCCGCCGGGGGCTGCTTGCCCAGGAACGCGAACAGCCGCTTGGCCGACGCGGCCTCGAACGCCTCAGTGCGGGCCAGCACGGCTTCGGCGCGGGCCTTTCCCGCCGGATCCAGGGCCCTACCCGTCTCCCGCGCCGCGATCGCCGCTAGCGCGACATCGGCCAGTTCGGTGATGTCGGCTGAGACCGGCAGCGCTGCCTCCAGCTCCCCTCGCCCCATAGCCACGGCGCGGAAGGCCGAGTCATTGGCGCGCCAGGATACGAGCCGCGCCTTCAGGCTCTCGGCGCCGGAGCGATCCCCCGCCGCATAGGCCTTGGCGTCGGTCTCAAAGCGGCGCGCCACGAGGCTGTCGACCGGCGCGGCGTCGGCCAGGCTGGTCAGCGGCTGGTCGATGACCTTGCCGGCCAGCATCGCCTTGATCCGATGGTCGTGGGCCATGTTGCGCACCGGCCCCACGACCTCGAGCAGCGTCCGCACCGGTCCCGCCTGGCCCGGCGCCAAGCGCCCGGCCATGGCGGCGTTGTCGCCCTTCAGACCTTGCAGTCGCAATTGGTCCTCGACCACCGGCAGGCGGCGATAGAGGTCGGCGACGTCCCGCGTCTCGCGCGGCGACCAGAAGCGCTCGGCCATGGCGGCGGCGCGGGGCCACAGGCGGCTGTCGATGATCTCGTCGCTGACCAGCTCGGCCCACAGCGGCGCCTCGCCGCCCAGGATCAGCGCCTCCTGCTCGGCCGTCAGCGGCGGCAGCGGCTTGGCGACCAGGGTGTCGGTCAGGATCTTGGCCAGGATCGGATGGAGCTTGCGGCCAGCCTCCGCCTCGGCGGGCGTGAACCCGGCCGCCGAGGGATCCAGCGGGTCCTTCAGATAGTGGAACTCAGCCGGCATCAGCAGGTCCAGATAGTAGCCGGCCGAGACGATCGTCCGGTGTCCCTTGGCGACCGCATCTGCCGTGGCGTTCGAGGTCTGCCAGGCCTGGATCACCACGTCGCCGGGCGCGCCGTTGGCGGCGACCTCTTCCCAGCCGATCATGGTCTTGTCGTGCTTCTTGAGGATCTCGCGCACGCGGTTCTGGAAGTGAGCCTCCAGCGCGGCCTTCGAGGCGATCGCGTTCGCCTTCATGAAGGCCTGGACGTGCGGGTGATCCAGCCACACCGCGTCGCTGACCTCGTCGCCGCCGGCGTGGAAATAGGCGTCCGGGAACAGGCCGGCCATCTCGCCGAACAGGCCGTCGATGAAGCGGTAGGTCTCGGGCTTGGTCGGATCCAGCGCCCGGTCCAGCGCCGCCGAGATGGCGTTGGCCGGCTTCAGCGGCGCCAGGCCCAGTTCCGGATAGGCCTCGGCCCAAGCGCGGGTGTGCCCAGGGACATCGAATTCGGGCACGATCCGCACGCCCCGGTCGGCGGCGTAGGCGACCAGTTCGCGGACCTCGCCTTGCGTATAGAACTGTCCATCCCCCGTGGCCTGGAGCTTCGGATAACGCTTGCTCTCGACCCGGAAGCCCTCGTTGTCAGAGAGATGCAGGTGCAACACGTTCAGCTTCACCCGCTCCATGGCGTCGACCTGGCGCTTGATCGTCTCCAGGGCCATGAAGTGGCGGACCGTGTCGATCATCAGGCCGCGCCAGGCGAAGCGCGGCGCGTCGTCGATGCGGGTGAGCGGCAAGCTGGCGCGAGGTCCCGCGACCTCGACCAGCTGACGCAGAGTGGCCAGCCCGCGCAGCACACCGGTCGGCCCGTCGGCGTCCAGCGTTACGCCCGTCGCCGTCACGGCCAGACGATACCCCTCCGCCGTCGGATCTTTCCCGCAAGCGATCGCGAGACGCGGCCCCGACTTGCGGCGCAGCTCCAGTCCCGTGAGCTGGCCGACATCGGTCTGGAAGCGCGCGACAGCGCGGTCCAGCCAGGCGTCACGACAGCCATTCCAGGCGATGACAAACGCCCCATCCAAGGCCAAGCTTCCCTCGGACCAGGTCGCGATCTTCGGCTGAGGCGTCAGCACGGAGGCGGCCAGGGCCGGCGAGGACACCGTGATCAACAAGGCCGCCAGCAGCCCTCGTGCGAAACCCTTGCGGCCCATGATCACCCTCCCAAGCAACTTACAAGCAGTCTTGACTACATGTTAATTGCCCCTACCGTTCACGCAAGCCCTTCTGACCCAAACGGAGCTTCCTGATGCGTATCGCCGCCGGCCTCGTCATGGCCGCCCTGCTGACCACCCCAGCCCTCGCCCGGGCTCCCGCCGACCCACCGGCCGCCGCCGCCAAGGCTCCGGCCTTCTCGGCCGACACGCCGCTGGAGGCCGTCATCGCCGACCCGGCCGCCAAGGCCGCGCTGGACGCCACCCTGCCGAACATCGCCACGCATCCGTCCTTCGACCAGTTCAAGTCGATGAGCCTGCGTCAGCTGCAGCCCTATGCCGGCGGCAAGATCAGCGACGAGCAGATCGCCAAGGTCGACGCGGCCCTCAAGGCCTTGCCGACCAAGCCCTAAGCATTGACGGACGGGGCGCCGGCCCCGACTGTCGGCCCCCGTCTATCCATGAGTCTCATGACCGAACGCCCCCGTCGCCGCACCCAGGCCGAACGCAGCGCGAGCACCCGCGCCACCCTGCTGGACGCCGCCATCCGCTGCCTGCACGAGAAGGGCTACGCGGCGACCACGACCCTGCTGGTCGCCGAGGAGGCGGGCCTCAGCCGGGGCGCGATGCTCCACCAGTTCCCGACCAAGGTCGACCTGATGACCTATGTCGTCCAGTCGGTGTTCGACGAGGAGATGGGCATCTACGACGCCAAGCTCAGCGCCTTCCCGGACGCCAGGCAGCGCATCCAGGCCTTTCCGGAAATCGTCTGGGAGGTGCTCAGCCGCCCCTCGGGCGTGGCGGTGCTCGAGATCCTGCAAGGCTCGCGTAGCGACCCCGACCTGGCGGCCCGCCTGGCCCCGATCCAGGCCAAGATCGAAGAAGACGCCCTGCAGCGCGTCGACCGCTGGTCGGAAGCGTCCAACTCCAAGGCGGCCATGCGGCTGGTGGTCTGGGCGGCGCGAGGCTTGTCGATCGCCCAGGTGCTGGCTCCGGATCCCCAGGAGATCCCCAAGTCGATCACGCTGCTCAGCCGCATGTTCGCCGCCTATGCGGATCGGCCTCGCTAACGCTTGGGCCAGTGAAGGCGAAGAACCGGTCTCCAACCGCCGCTGTCGCCCGACTGTCATGAGCGGTCGCTAAGGAAACTGCAGTTTCAGCCTTGGGCCGCCACGCCGGGCATGTCGTCCTGTCTCCGCACCTGTGTGATCGGGGTCGCTCTCTTGGTCGCACCCGGGGCGATGGCCGGTACGCCCGCCAGCCTTGGTGAGAGCCTCACCCGGCTGGCCGCCCAGCGCGACGTGCTGATCCTCTACGCCCCGGATCTCGTGGCCGGACGTCCCGGCCGGACCGCGCCGCCGCCGGCCCTGTCACCGCGCGCCGCGATCGAGGCGCTGCTGGTCGGCACGGACGCTCGGGTGCGCGAGGTGCGTCGCGGCGTGTTCGTCCTGGAACGGACGGGATCGCCGGTCGGCGCTCCCCCGTCCATCGCTCCCGCTCCGGATCCGGAACCCACCGAAGTCGAGGCCCTGACCGTCACGGCGGCCTATGCCGCCAGCCTCGACAACTCCCTGAAGGCCAAGCGCGCCGCCGCCTATGTGTTGGACGCGGTCAGCGCCGAGGACATCGCCCGCCTGCCCGCCGCCAACGCCGCCGAGGCCCTGCAACTGGCGCCCGGCGTCAGCCTGGAGCGGCACCGGGGCGTGGGCCTCTATGTCAGTGTCCGAGGCCTTGGCCCCCAGTTCCAGAACGTGCTGCTGAACGGCCGCCCGATCGCCCTGAACGACCTCGTCGAGAACGGCGGCTTCCGGGGTCGGCAGTTCCGCTTCGAAGTCCTGCCCGCCGACGTCATCGACCAGATCGAGGTCGCCAAGTCGACCACCGCCGACATGGACGAAGGCGCCCTGGGCGGCAATATCGACGTGCGCACCTTCAAGCCGCTGGAGCGCGGCCGGCGTTCGGTGCTGTCCGTACGCGCTTCCCAGGGCCAGGTCCGCAAGCCCGATCCGTCCGTGTCGGGTGTGTGGAGTTGGGTGGACGACAGCGGCCGCCTGGGCCTGCTGGCGGGCGGCGTGGTCGACCGGCGGCGCATCCGCAACGACCGCCTGTACCAGACCGGCTGGAACCTGAACCGCTTTACCTCTGTGCTGGGACCGGGCCTGTACACGCCGACCCGCACCCGCCCGACGATCGAGCTGGAGGACCGCCGCACGGTGTCGGGCGACTTCACCCTGCAGTGGCGGCCCTCGCCGAACTGGCGGCTGGACATCGACCTCTTGGCGACGCGGCTGGACGCTCACTACGAGGAATACGGCCTGGACATCTATCCGGACGACGCCTCGGTCTCGAGCCCCCGGTTTGTGGCGGGGACCCAGGTCGTCAAGGGCGACACCGTCCAGGCCGGGGTGATCGACGGCGCCCGCTGGATGGCCTCGCAGGAGCGCAGCTTGAACCGCCACGACCTGGCGGCCCTGGGCATGCATCAGCAATGGCTGCACGGCCCCTGGACCATCGACGCCGACTACGCCTTCTCCCGCGCCCGCAGCTATCACCCGGACGGCCGCGGCACGGTGCGGGCCCGCGTGGCCTTCTTCGCCCCGCTGCAATACGACTTCAGCCACGGCCTGAGCGGCGGCCCCACGCTGCGCACGACCGTCGACTACGCCGATCCCGCCAGCTTCGTCGGCCAGACCTTCGACTACACCTGGAAGGACTCGCGAGACACCGACCAGCTGTACCGGATGGACGCGCGGCGAGACCTCGGCGGCGGCAGCCTGTCGTTCGGCGCCGAGGCCCATATCCGCAAGCGCGACTACCGCCGGCGGGACTGGAACCTGAACACCTTGGTCGGGGTCCCGCTGGTCAGCCTGGGTCCGGACTTCTACGGCCAGACCCCGTTCTCGGACTTCCTGTCGGGGACGCCCGCCGACCTGCCGCGCCGCTGGGTCGCGCCGGACGCCCGGGCCTTCTACGACCGCCTCTACACGCCCGCCATCGCCGCCCAGGCGCCGTCCCTGGCCGACCTGCGCAACTCGTTCGTGGTGCGCGAGGCGATCCGCTCGGCCTATATCCGCTACGACTTCAAGACCGCCCTGCTGACCCTTCCAGTCAGCGGCGACATCGGCCTGCGCCACGCCAGCACCCGGCAGACCTCGGTCGGGGTGGTGTCCAGCGGCGACGATCCCCTGCCCGCCCAGTGGCGCAAGGACTACGGCAACTGGCTGCCCAGCGCGAACCTGCGGATCGACCTGGCCGACGACGTCCTGCTGCGCCTGGCCGCCTCGCGCGTGGTCAATCGGCCCAACGTCATCGACAACGCTCCGCGCATCAGCCTGGCCCGCGACACGCCCACGGCCAATGGCGGCAATCCCGACCTGGCGCCGTTCCTGGCCACCCAGCTGGACGTGTCGCTGGAGTGGTACATCCCCAAGGGCGGCGCGGTCAGCCTGGCCGTCTTCGACCGGCGGTTGGACAACTACATCACCGCCCAGAACACCTTCATCGAGGTGCCCGGCCGTGGCCAGATCCTGCTGTCGACCAATGTCAACGGCGGCCAGGCGCGGATCCAGGGGCTGGAGGCCTCGTTCAGCCGCGTGTTCCGCGAGGCGCCGGCGCCGTTCGACGGGCTGGGCGTCCAGGCCGCCGCCACCCTGGTGCGCAGCCAGGCCAACTATTTCGCTGGCGACCGGGTCATCCGCAACGCCCTCCTGGGCCTGTCGCGCGCCACCTACAGCGCCGTGGTGTTCTACGAGAAGGGCCGCTCTTCGGTGCGCATGGGCTACAACTGGCGCGGAGCCTATCTGACCTCGATCGGCAGCTCGATCACCGCCCCCTCGACCACTGCCGCCTTTGGCTCGCTGGACGGCGCCGCCTCCTGGCAGGTCAATCGCACGACGACCCTGTCGCTGGAAGGCGTCAATCTGGCCGACGCCCGCCGGTTCGTCTATGGCGAGAGCCAGGACCAGCCGATGGAGATTCATCACTGGGGCCGCTATCTGTCCGCGAGGCTGCGATGGGCGTTCTGACCTTCGAAGACGGCGCGCCGATCCAGGGCGAACCGCCCGGCGACGCCGCCGCCGCGCCCGAGAAGGACGCCGCGCGCGACGCGCCGCGCTTTGACAGCCTGGTCGCCCGCTACCGCCGCCCGCTTCTGCGGTTCTTCCGGAGACGATCCCTGGGCGTCGAGGACGCCGAGGACCTGACGCAGGAGGTCTTCATGAGACTGTCGCGCCGCTTCTCCCACTTCCGCTGGGACAATCCCGACGGCCTGGTGTTCACCGTCGCCTCCAACACCCTGGTCGACCACGAGCGCCATCGCCGCTCGCGCCGCCATGACCACCATGTCGAGGTCGATCCGGGCCTGCCCACCGACGAGCCCTCGGTCGAGACGGCCCTGGCCGGACGCCAGCGGCTGGCGCGGCTGGTGGCGGCGCTGGACGACCTGCACCCCAACGCACGCTCTGTTTTCGTGCTCTGCCGCTTCGAGAACCTGACCCAGGCGGAGGCGGCCAAGCGGCTGGGCCTCTCGGTCAGCGCGGTCGAGAAGCACATGATGAACGCCTTGGCGCGGCTGCGCGAGGCGATCGAGGCCAACCCAGAATGACGACGACCTACGACAACGACCCGCCCGAGCCGGGCCAACTTCTCGCCGCCAGCCTGACCCGCCCCCTGACCTCGGCCGAGCAGGCCGTGCTGGACGCCTGGACCCTGGAGTCGGCGGCGGCGCGCGAGGAGATCGCCCGCACGCGCGAGGCCTGGATGGCCATGGGCCTGGCGGCCGAGGATCCCGCCGTGCGCGCCATGCGCCAGTCGGCCCGCCGGCAGGCCGGACTAGACCGCCCGACCTCGTGGCTGGGCCGCCGGCCCGTCGCGGCCGGCCTGGGCCTGGCGATCGCCGCGTGCCTGGCGATCGGCGTGGCCATCAGCCTGCAACCGCAGACCCACCTCTATGTCGCCCCCGAGCACGAGGCCGCTCGCCTGACCCTGGCCGACGGCAGCCACGTGGTGCTCAGCCCCGGCGGTCGCCTTGAGACCCGCTTTGCTCGCACCGCGCGCGACGTCTCGCTGCAGCGTGGCGACGCCTATTTCGAGGTCAGCCACGACGCCAGGCGACCGTTCGAAGTGGCCGCCTCGGGCCGGACCCTCACCGTGCTGGGCACCCGCTTCAACGTGGCCGGCGGCGACCGCCTGACCGTGTCGCTGGTCGAAGGCTCGCTGCGCGTCAGCCAGGCCGGCGCGCCCAGCGTGATCCTGCGTCCGGGCCAGCGCTATGTGGAAACCGCGCCGACCGCCGGCGCCGTCCAGCCGGGCGACGTGGCCGGCGACGCGGCCTGGACCGACGGACGCGTGGTGCTGTCCGGCGTGACCCTGGCCCAGGCCGCCGAGCGCCTGTCGCGCGCGGCCGGCCGCCCCGTCGCGCTGACGGACCCGAGTCTCGCGAACCTGCGCCTCTCCGGCTCGCTGCGCATCCAGCGTATGGACGATGTCGGGGCGGCCCTGGAGGCCCTGCTGCCGGTGAAGGCGCGCCCGACGCCCGAGGGCGGCCTGACCATCTCGCCGACCGCCAGGTCATCCGGACGCGGATAAAAGCCGAGACTTTTCAACAGGTCGTCGCAAATAATTCACCGACGACGGACTGAGGTGGCGCGACCGCGCCTCCGTTCTTCTCCTCCGACCCGCGCCTCCCCGCGGGCCACACAGAGAGATCGGGGGATACATGATCCGCTCCACCAGACCCGCGCGTTGCGCGGGCGCCGTCGCCATCCTGGCCTTCGCCGCGCTGGGCGCCGGCCAGGCCTTCGCCGCCGACGCACCGGCTCCGGCCGACGCTAACGCCGTCGACGAGGTCGTCATCACCTCGTACGGCAAGAGCCTGCAGGCCGCCGCCCAGCTGAAGCGCTCGGCCGACTACGGCCTGGACGCCGTCAACGCCGAGGACATCGGCAAATTCCCGACCCGCAACGCCGCCGACGCCCTGCAGCTGGTCACCGGCGTCACC
Source organism: Caulobacter sp. GW821-FHT10A06 (assembly GCF_059415805.1). Lineage (NCBI taxonomy): Bacteria > Pseudomonadati > Pseudomonadota > Alphaproteobacteria > Caulobacterales > Caulobacteraceae > Caulobacter > Caulobacter sp. GW821-FHT10A06. The sequence continues at coordinate 56,782 of NZ_JBWKNY010000005.1, read as the reverse complement.
ATCGACCGCCAACGCGGCGCGGGCCTGTATGTCAGCGTCCGGGGCCTAGGTCCGCAGTTCCAATATACCGAGCTGAACGGCCGCTCGATCGCCGTCAACGACCTGATCGAGAACGGCGGCGCCAAGGGCCGTCAGTTCCGCTTCGAGGTGCTGCCCACCGAGCTGATCTCGCAGATCGAGGTGGTGAAGACCCCGACCGCCGACATGGATGAAGGCGCCCTGGGCGGCAACATCAACATCAAGACCTTCAAGCCGTTCGACCTGGGCAAGAAGGCCGCCTTCTCGGTCCGCGAAACCTACAGCGACGTGCGTAAGAAGGCCGATCCGTCGGTCTCGGGCCTGGGCAGCTGGACCAATGCCGACAAGACCATCGGCATCCTGGCCTCGGGCCTCTATGACGAGCGCCACGTCCGCAACGACCGCCTGTATCAAGTCGGCTGGAACCTCAACAAGTTCACCTCGGTGCTGGGCAGCGGCTTCTACACGCCCTCGCGCACCCGTCCGACCATCGAGACCGAGCACCGCAAGCTGTATTCGGGCGCCGTCTCGGGCCAGTGGAAACCGAACGGCGACTTCCAGACCGACGTCGACGTGCTGGTGACCCGCCTGGACGTCGACTACGACGAGTTCGGCCTGGACATCTATCCGGACGACACCACCTTCGCCGTCCCGCAGTTCGTGGCCGGCAGCCAGAAGGTCGTCGGTGACACCGTCGTCGGCGGCACGATCAACAACGTCCGCTGGATGGGCTCGCGCGAGACCAGCCTGAACCGCCACGACCTGACGATCTTCGGCATCAAGCAGGCCTGGACGCCCGGCGCCTGGAGCTTCAACGCCGAGTACGGCTATTCGCGCGCCCGCAGCTATCACCCGGACGGCAAGGCCACGACGCGTAACCGCATCGCCTTCTTCGCGCCCCTGACCTACGACTTCTCGCGCGGCTATACGGCGATCCCGCAGCTGACCACGCCGGTCGACTACAGCAACCCGGCCAACTATGTCGGCCAGGCGTTCGACTACACCTGGAAGGACTCGCGCGACAGCGACGAGACCTTCCGCCTGGACGGCTCGCGCGTCTTCGACAGCTGGTTCACCAAGGTCGCGTTCGGCGTCGAACAGCACAACATGAACCGCACCTACCTGCGTCGCGACTGGGTGCTGAACGACATCCTGAACGTGCCGCTCAGCACGCTGGGTTCCAGCTTCTATGAGCCGGTGCCGTTCTCGGGCTTCCTGAAGGACTTCGCCGGCAATACGCCGCGCAGCTGGGTCAGCCCGACCCGCGACGCCTACTACAACCGCCTCTATACCCCGGCGGTCGCGGCCCAGCCGTGGTCGGCGGCCGACCTGCGCAACTCGTTCATCGTCGACCAGAAGATCCACAGCGCCTATGTGCGCGGCGACTTCAAGTTCGACCTGGGCGCGGTGCCGGTCAGCGGCAATGTCGGCGTGCGCTACGCCGAGACCAAGCAGCTGGCCAGCGGCACGCTGACCAGCGGCTCGACCCCGGTGCCGGTCGGCTATCTGAAGGAATACAAGAACTGGCTGCCCAGCCTGAACGTTAAGTTCGACCTGCGTGACGACCTGGTCGGCCGCCTGTCGGCCTCGCGCGTCGTCAACCGTCCGAACGTCACCGACAGCGCCCCGCGCATCAGCGTCAGCCGCGACTCGCCGACGGCCTCGGGCGGCAACCCGGACCTGGATCCGTTCCTGGCCGACCAGTACGACGCCTCGCTGGAATGGTACCCGGCCCCAACCACGGCCGTGACCGCCGCCGTCTTCCTCAAGACGATGGACAACTACATCACCGCCCAGAACGTCACGATCCAGGTGCCGGGCCGCGGTGACGTGCTGCTGTCGTCCAACGTCAACGGCGGCGACGCCGAGGTCCGCGGCTTCGAGGCGGCCTACAACCAGTCGCTCTCGTTCCTGCCGGGCCTGCTGGACGGCCTGGGCGTGCAGGCCTCGGTCACCCTGGTCGACAGCAAGGCGAACTACTTCGCCGGCAATCGTCAGATCAAGGACGACCTCGTTGGCCTGTCCAAGACCAGCTACAACTTGGTCGGCTATTATGAGAAGGGCCCGATCAGCGCCCGTCTCGGCTGGTTCTGGCGCTCGCGCTACCTGCAATCGATCGGCAGCACCACCACCGCCCAGTCCTACATCGACGCCTATGGCTCGCTGGACGGCTCGCTGTCCTACCAGATCACCCCGCAATACGCGGTGACCCTGGAAGGTTCGAACCTGACGGACGAGGTCCGCTACACCTACGGCAAGACCAAGGACCAGCCGATGGAGATCTATCACTGGGGCCGCACGGTCTCGCTGACGCTCCGCGGCAAGTTCTAGACCCCCCGATCCCCGACGGCCCTCTCCGCAGCAGGGCCGTCCACTTCAACGCGGGCTGGTCGGTCACCGTCCGGCCCGCGTTTTTTCTTTCAGCTCATGAGGTCGTCATGCGTTCGCTGTTCCTCGCCGCCGCCGTGTCGGCGCTCGCGTTCTCCATCTCGGCTCAGGCGACCGAACCCAAGATCAACAGCCTGCACTGGCTGGGCTCGCACAACAGCTATCGCCCCGACCTCGATCCCGCCGCCCTGGCCCACCAGCGCCAGGTGATGGGCGAGCGCTCGCGCGGCGTCGAATACGGCCATCCGCCGATCCAGGCGCAGCTGGACCTGGGCGTGCGCCAGCTGGAATTCGATCCCTACGCCGACCCGGACGGCGGCCTCTACGCCGCGCCCTATGCCAATGACCCCGCCAAGGCGGCGATCATGAAGGCGCCCGGCGCCAAGGTGCTGCACGCGCCCGTCGTCGACGCCCGCACCCTGTGCCTGCGCCTGTCCGACTGCTTTGCCGAGATCGCCAGCTGGTCCAAGGCCCATCCCGGCCACCAGCCGATCATCCTGTTCATCAACACCAAGGAAGAGCGGCTCAACATCCCGGGCGTCCAGGACCCGCCGCTGTGGACCGAGGCCGATCTGGCCGGCGTCGACGCCAGCGCCATCGCCACCTTCGGCCGCGATCACATCATCACCCCTGACGACGTCCGCGGCGCCCACGCCACCCTGCGCGATGGCGTCCTGGCCGGCGGCTGGCCCACGCAAGCCAGCGCCCGCGGCAAGGTGCTGCTGGTGCTCGACTCCAATCCCCGCACGGCCGAGGCTTATCGCGCCGGGCGCCCGTCGCTGCAGGGCCGCGTGATGTTTGGCCTCTATGCCGAGACCGAGGCCGAGGCGGCCGTGTTCAACATCCAGAATCCCAAGACCGAGGAAGCGCGTATCGCCACGCTGGTGAAGCAAGGTTTCATGGTCCGCACCCGCAGCGACGCCGACACCACCGAGGCCCGTAACCACGACCTCACCCGCCTGGGCGTCGCCCTGCGCTCGGGCGCCCAGGTGATCAGCACCGACTACTATCCCGGCGCGCCCGACCCGCTGGGCCTGAAGTTCGTCGTGCGCCCGCCCTGGTTCGCGCCAGGACGATAAGCGCGAAGGCGCGGGCCGATCACGGCGTAAACTACTGAATTTATTGGAAAAGGTGTGGCGGTGAGAGAGGGATTCGAACCCTCGATAGAGTTTCCCCTATACACGCGTTCCAGGCGTGCGCCTTCAACCACTCGGCCACCTCACCAGCGCACTCGAGTCGGGGGTGGTTGAGACCCCCGGCGCGGGAAGGCGCGCAATATACTCAGGGACCGGCCGGTAGCAAGCGCGTTCCCGGATGAAACTGACGGCGCGAGCGTTTATATCGAGGCGCAAGAATTCCCGCCTCGAAAGACCGCCATGTTGTCGACGACCAAGACCCTCGAGATGCCCACCGCCGACACGGCCCTGGCCGGTCGTCCCGAGCCGATCCCGACGGCGGAAACCCACTTCGTCAACGGCCATCCGCTGAAGGGGCCTTACCCCGACGGCCTGGAGACGGCGATCCTGGCCATGGGCTGCTTCTGGGGCGTCGAGCGGGTGTTCTGGCAGGTCCCAGGCGTCTACGTCACCGCCGCCGGCTATGCGGCTGGCATGACGCCGAACCCGACCTATGAGGAGGTCTGCACCGGCCGCACGGGCCATACCGAGGTGGTGCTGGTGGTGTTCGACCCCAGGGTCGTCACCTATGAGGCCCTGCTGAAGACCTTCTGGGAGAACCATGACCCGACCCAGGGCATGCGCCAGGGCGGCGACATCGGCACCCAGTACCGCTCGGGGATCTATGTCACCAACGACTTCCAGGCCGCCGCGGCCGTGGAGTCGAAGGAGGCCTACGCCCAGGCGCTGTCGGCCCAGGGTCTGGGCGACATCACCACCGAGATCGCCGCCGCCGGCCCGTTCTATTTCGCCGAGGACTATCACCAGCAGTACCTGGCCAAGAATCCGGACGGCTATTGCGGCATCGGCGGCACGGGCGTCGTTTGCCCCATCGGCCTGGGTGTCGACGCCTGATGACCCCGGAAGCCTTCGACAAGGCGTGCCTGGCCCTGCCGGGCGCGACGCTCTCGATCCAGTGGGGCGATGACCACGTGTTCAAGGTCGGCGGCAAGATGTTCGCCGTCCGCGGCAATGCCGTGCCGAAGGGCGGGATCTCGTTCAAGGTCTCGGACGTGGCGTTCGAGGTCCTGACCGAGACCGGCCGCGCCATCCCCGCGCCCTATCTGGCCCGCGCGAAATGGGTGCGGTTCGAGGATCTCTCGGACCTGGACGCCGATGAGGTCGCCGACTGGCTGAAGAGCGCCCACGGCCTGATCGCCGCCAAGCTGACGAAGAAGGTCCGCGCGGAGCTGGGCCTCTAGGCCTTCGAAAGCCCCTGCAACGCCGTCGTCTCGATCGCCTCCAGCAGGCGCTCGTTGGTCAGGCCCGGCGTGCCGGGCGTCCACTTGGTCAGCCAGATCAGCATGCCGACCAGCAGCTGCACGACCAGCGGCGGCTCGCAGGCGACGATCGTGCCGTCGGCCATGCCCTCCTCCAGGAACCGCTCCAGCCGCTTGGACAGCCGCGCCGTCCAGGCCTCGATGGCCTTGCGCTGGTCGTCGGCCAGGTACGAGCTGTCGCCGAAATAGAGCTGCGGCCCGTTGGTCACCGCGTCGTCCAGCAGCGCCTTGAAGAACCGCCGCAGCTTGCACAGCCCCGTGCCGCCATCGGCCTCGACCACCGCCAGGATCGACTCGAAGCGTTCCAGCGAGCGCTCGTGGCCCGCGAAGGCCAGGGCCTGCTTGTTGGGGAAATAATAGTAGAGCGCCGCGTCGCGCAGATCGATGGCCGCGCCGATCTCGGTCATGGTCGCGGCGGCGAAACCCTTGGCGTTGATGGTCTCGATGGCCGCGCGCAGGATCGCCTCCCGCTTCTTCACCGACTTCAGGCTCTGCGCCATCGGCCTGGTCTCTTCGACCAGAACCACGGGATCCCCCACCTTCGCCAACCGCGCTCTCTCCTCCGGGACGTCCTCGATTCTTCCGTCGGGGAACGTCGATATTTCACACTTGTCACGAACGGCGTCGGGATCAATCCGTTAAATTCTAACTTGCGTTAGAATATCGAGTTCATATTAAAATCAGCGTCAGTTACGTGCGGCATGCAAGGTCGCACGGGCTGGGGCGGAAACATGACGCAAAGCGTCTTCATCCAGGACCAGGGTCAACCGACCGCGTCTCGCGGACCGGTCGGCCGGCCAGGATCGCCCTTCCCCTACGTCACAATGGTCGTCCTTCCCCAAAAGAAACCCGCGATTGCTCGAGGCGGGATGGGAAGAAACGCGGCCGATAATAAAGAAAAACAGGGAGTTAGTTATGAGAAACGTCCATCTGCTGGGGGTCTCAGCCCTGGCGCTCGCCATCGCCTCTCCGGCCTTCGCTCAACAATCCACGCAGGCCGATAGCACCTCCATCGAAGAAATCGTCGTCACCGCCACCAAGCGCGAACAGACCCTGCAGGACGTGCCGATCTCGGTCGCCGTCACCGGTCAGCAGACGATCGAACGCGCCCAGGTCCGCGACCTGATCGACCTGCAATCGGTCGTTCCGTCGCTGAAGGTCCAACAATTCAACGCCGCCGGTCAGACAAACTTCGTCATCCGCGGCTTCGGCAACGGCAACGGCAACGACGGCATCGAAAGCTCGGTCGGCATCTTCATCGACGGCGTCTATCGCTCGCGTTCCGCCGCCGCCCTGGATGACCTTCCGGAAATCGAGCGCGTCGAAGTGCTGCGCGGCCCGCAATCGACCCTGTTCGGCAAGAACGTGTCGGCCGGCGCGATCAGCATCGTGACCAAGAAGCCGCAGTTCGAGTTCGGCGGTAAGGTCGAAGGCACCTACGGCAACTACAACACCCGCCAGCTCAAGGGCACGATCACCGGCCCGCTCAGCGACACCGTCGCCGTGCGCCTGTCGGGCAGCGTCAACAAGCGTGACGGCTACTTCACCAACCTGACCACCGGCAACGACGTCAACGACCGCGATCGCTGGTCGATCCGCGGCGACCTGCTGTGGGAGCCGACCGACAAGACCTCGTTCCGCGTCATCGCCGACTACAACAAGATCAACGAGACGTGCTGCGGCGTGACCTCGATCTTCAACGGTCCGGCCACCCTGGCGATCGGCGGCATCCTGAAGAAGCCGATCAGCGACACCACCAAGATCTTCGACCGCGACGTCATCTTCAACACCGACCCGGCCAACAAGCTGTCGGGCAAGGGCGTGTCGGGCCAGCTGGATCATGACTTCGGCATCGCCAAGCTGACCGCCATCACCGCCTATCGGAACCAGAAGAACGCCTCGTTCCAGGACATCGACTTCACCGGCGCGGACATCTCCAACAACCGCACGGCCAACGCCATCAAGACGTTCACCCAGGAAATCCGCCTGGCCTCGAACGGCGAAGGCCCGTTCAACTGGCTGATCGGCGGCTTCTACCAGAATGAAAAGCTGGATACCGGCCGCACCATCACCTACGGCAGCGACGTCCGCGCGTTCGCCGACGCGCTGTCGGGCGTGGTCAACACGGCCACCCTGCCGGCCGCGATCCGCCCGGCCCTGACCGGCCGGTCGAACATCTACACGCTCGAATTCCTGCAGAGCCTGGTGACGCCGTCGATCCGCCCCGGCTCGACCTACTTCCAGGCCGGCCAAGGCCTGAGCGACTACTATAAGATGAAGCAGGACTCGTACTCGCTGTTCAGCCAGTTCGACTACAAGGTCACCGAAAAGCTGACCCTGACCGGCGGCCTCGCCTACATGAACGACACCAAGAAGGCCCGCTCGAACGTGGTCATGAACGACCCGTTCTCGGCGCTGAACCTGAGCGCCGTGCCGCAGTTCCCGGCCCTGGGTCTTCCGGCCAACGCCTTCAGCGCCCTGGGCGCCCTGCAGTTCTTCTACGGCAATGACCCGACCCACGGCCCGGTCAACTATCCGAACGCCAGCGAGTCCGGTCAGCTGAAGGGCGACAAGATCACCTACGCCATTCGCGCGGCCTATGACTTCGGCGCGATCAACGCCTATGCCAGCTACTCCACGGGCTGGAAGGCCGGCGCGTTCAACCTGTCGTCGGACAGCCGTCCGCCGAACGCCAACGGCGTGGGCCGTAGCGCTCAGCCGGAAAATGTCGACGTCTACGAACTGGGCGTGAAGGCCAGCTTCCCGGGCGGTTACGCCAACGTCGCGGTGTTCAAGCAGTCGATCAAGGGCTTCCAGTCGAACGCCTTCACCGGCCTCGGCTACAGCCTAGTCAACGCCGGCGAGGAGTCCGTGAAGGGCTTCGAGGTCGACAGCGCCTGGCGTCCGGTCCAGTGGCTGAACCTGGCGGCTTCGGTCACCTATCTGGATCCGAAGTACGACAGCTTCACCGGCGCGGCCTGCGTGGCCTACGACACCGTCCGCTGCCCGCGGGATCCGGTCACCACGCGCATCCCGAACTTCCGAAACCTGACGGGCGAAACCCCGGCCGGCATCGCCAAGTGGTCGTTCTCGACCTCGGCGACGATCAACCACGACATCAGCGAAAACTGGAACGGCTATGCGCGCGTGGAATATGACCACAGCAGCAAGGTCCAGCTGACGGAAACGGTGTCGCCGGCCCTGGCCAGCTATGACACCAACATCGTCAACGCCAGCCTGGGGATCATCAACACCCCTCGCCAGCTGGAAATCGGCCTGTGGGCGCGTAACCTGACCAACGACGAAAGCCTGATCTCGGCCTTCCCGACCGTGGCCCAGGACGGCAGCTACAGCGGCTATCCGAACGCCCCGCGCACCTACGGCGTGACGGTCCGCAAGAGCTTCTAAGGCTCAAGCACAGAACGGAGTTGGGGCGGCTCGATCTCGGGCCGCCCTTTCTTTTGCACCAAGTGGCCTGACCAATTTAGTTTGCGCCCTGACCACTCGCCGTGCTTCAACTGCGCCAACCAAAAGTGGAGGACGCGATGGGTACGGGTTTGAAGGCTCTGGCGAGCGCGGCGTGCGCGTTCGTCCTGCTGGCGCCGATCGGAGCGCTGGCCTCCTCGCCCACCCTGACCCGGGCCGACAATCGCGACGGCCAGGACCTGTCAGGGACCTGGCATTATTCGGTCGACCCGTATCGCGACGGCCTGGCCGGCTTCCACCGCGGCGCGCCGGGCGCGGGCCATCGGCGTTATGACGACGTCGATGTCGACGCCCTGACCAAGGCCAAGCCGACCGCGCTCTACGAGTACGACATGGACCGCGCGGCGACGGCGACCTTGCCGCAAGGCTGGGTCGGCCACGATCCAACCCTGCGCTACTACCAGGGCCTGATGTGGTACACGCGCCGCTTCGACACGCCGGCGCTGAAGCCCGGCCAGCGGGCCTTCCTGCGCTTCGAGGCGGTCAACTACACCGCCAAGGTGTTCCTAAACGGCAAGGCGGTCGGCGAGCACGAGGGCGGCTTCACGCCGTTCTCGATCGAGGTCACCGACACCGTACGGGCCAGCAACAACCAGCTGACGGTCGGCGTCGACTCCACGCCCCAGGCCGACGGCGTGCCGCCGCCCGTGACCGACTGGGAGAACTATGGCGGCATCACCCGCCCGATGCGCCTGGTCATCACGCCCGGCACCTTCATCGACGAAGCCTGGGTGCGCCTGACCAAGGACGGCAAGATCGCCGCCACCGTGAAGCTGGATGGCGCCCAGGCGGCCAACCAGCAGGTCCATGTCCGTGTCGCCGAGCTGGGCCTCGACGTCGCCGGCAAGACCGACGCGAACGGCGTGCTGACCGCCTCCGCCGCCGCGCCCAAGGGCCTGGTCCGCTGGTCGCCCGAGAAGCCCAAGCTGTATGACGTCGTCGTCCAGACCGGCGACGACAAGCTGACCGACCGGGTCGGCTTCCGCACCATCGAGACCAAGGGCCGCGACATCCTGCTGAACGGCAAGCCGATCTTCCTGCGCGGCATCTCGGTGCACGAGGAGGAGTTCGGTGACAATCCCGCCCGCACCATCACCGAGGCCGGGGCCCGCGCCCTGCTCAGCGAGGTCAAGGACGGCCTGCACGGCAACTTCGTGCGCCTGGCCCACTATCCGCACAGCGAGGTCACCACCCGCCTGGCCGACGAGATGGGCCTGCTGGTCTGGAGCGAGATCCCCGTCTACTGGCTGGTCGACTTCGGCAATCCGCGCACCCTGAAGCTGGCGCGCGACATGCTGGCCGACAACATCCGCCGCGACCGCAACCGCGCCTCGATCGTCATGTGGAGCGTGGCCAACGAGACCCCGGTCGAGGGGCCGCGCAACAGCTTCCTGTACCAGCTGGTCGACGACGTCCGCGCCCTGGACGACAGCCGCCTGGTTACCGCCGCCCTGCTGACCGAGCGCAAGACCGTGGACGGTCACCCGCTGACCAGCCTGAACGACCCGCTGGCCGACAAGCTGGATGTGCTGTCGATCAACACCTACAACGGCTGGTACGGCAATGACGCCCTGGACGATGTGCCCAACATCGCCTGGAAGCCCACCGACAAGCCGATGGTGTTCTCCGAGTTCGGGGCCGACGCCCTGGCCGGCTTCAGCGACCCGGTGCTGATGCGCAAGTTCTCCGAGGACTTCCAGAAGAAGTACTACGAGAAGACCCTGGCCATGGCGGCGAAGATCCCGTCCCTGCGCGGCATGTCGCCGTGGATCCTCAAGGACTTCCGCAGCCCACGCCGCCAGCATCCGATCTATCAGCAGGGCTGGAACCGCAAGGGCCTGGTCTCGCCGACCGGTCGCCGCAAGCCGGCCTTCTGGGTGCTGCAGCAGTTCTACAAGGACAAGGAAGCCGGGAAGTAATCACCCGTCCCGCCGGGCTCTCTACGACCAAAGTCGCAGAGGGCGGGCGCGGCTTTGCGATAGCGCTCCCATGGCGGGGGCGTTATCCCAAAAGCCGGCTTACGCCCAAGAATAGCGGGGAATTGCATGACGACGCGGCGCGATGTGATGGCGGGCGGCTTCGCCCTGGCGACCACGCTGCTGGCGCCCCGCCCCGGCCGCGCCGCGCCTGTCACCAAAGCCCATGCCCAGCGGGTCAAGGACCTGCTGGCGCGCATGACCCTGGACGAGAAGATCGGCCAGATGCACCAGCCGGCCGGCGGTCGGCAGAAGGCCCTGAACTCCAAGATCGACGCGGCCGCCCTGGACCTGGTCCGCAAGGGCGGCGTCGGCAGCTACCTGCACGTGGCTGGCGCCCAGTTCCTGACCGACCTGCAGAAGGTGGCTGTCGAGGAGTCGCGACTGAAGATCCCGCTGCTGTTCGCCATCGACGTCGTCCACGGCTACCGCACCCTGTATCCCGTGCCGCTGGCCATGGCCGCGACCTTCGATCCCGACAGCTATCGCGCCTGCGCCCGCATGGCGGCGGTCGAGACCAGCGTGGCGGGCCTGCACTGGACTTTCGCGCCGATGGTCGACGTCGCCCGCGATCCGCGCTGGGGCCGGGTGGTCGAGGGCGCGGGCGAGGACCCGTACCTGGGCTCGGTGATGAGCGTGGCCCAGACCGAAGGCTTCCAGACCAAGGACCTGGCCGGTAAGGACACCGTGCTGGCCTGCGTCAAGCACTTCGGAGCCTATGGCGCGGTCGCCGGCGGCCGCGACTATGACAGCGCCGACCTGTCGGAGCGGACGCTGAACGAGGTGATCCTGCCCGCCTTCGAGGCCGGCAAGACGGCCGGCGCGGGCAGCTTCATGACCGCCTTCAACGACATCGGCGGCGTGCCCACTACCGCCAACGCCGCCCTGGTGCGCGGCCACCTTCGGGAGAAGTGGGGCTTTGACGGCATCGTCGTCAGCGACTGGAACGCCATCGCCGAGTTGGTCTCCCACGGCATCGCCGAGACCCCCGCCCAGGCCGCCGCCCTGGCCCTGAAGGCCGGCGTCGACATGGACATGGCCGGCGGGGTCTATGCCGCGCACCTGAAGACCGCCGTGGCCGAGGACGCCGCGCTGCTGCCGCTGATCGACCAGGCCGTGGGGCACATCCTGCTGACCAAGGCGCGCCTCGGTTTGTTCGACGATCCCTATCGCTTTGGCGACGTGGCGCGGGAGAAGACCGTGATGGTCAGCGCCCCGCACCGCGCCATCGCCCGCGACGCTGCCCGCAAGTCGGTCGTGCTGCTGAAGAACGACGGCGCCCTCCTTCCCCTGGCCAAGACCGCCAAGGTCGCCGTGGTCGGGGCCCTGGCCGACGACGCCCGCAGCGCCATCGGCTCGTGGAAGGCGCGCGGCGAGGAAGCCGACGCGGTCACCCTGGTCGCGGCGCTGAAGGCCCGCCTGCCCGGCGTCACCTTCACCGCCGGCGCCGCCCCGCGCAGCGACGACCTCTCGGGCGTACAGGCGGCGGTCGCGGCGGCCCAGGCGGCGGACGTGACCCTGCTGGTCGTCGGCGAGGACTTCGACCACAGCGCCGAGTCCCGCAGCCGCTCGGACCTGTCCCTGCCCGGCGCCCAGAAGGCCCTGGCTGACGCCGTGCTGGCGACCGGCAAGCCCGTCGTGCTGATCGTCATGGGCGGCCGTCCGCTGGCCATTCCCGATCTGCTGGCTAAGGCCCCGGCCTCGCTGATGACCTGGCTTCTGGGCGTCGAGAGCGGTCCGGCCCTGGCCGACATCCTGCTGGGTGACGCCTCGCCCGCCGGTCGCCTGCCGATGGGCCTGACGCGCGCGTCGGGCGCCCTGCCCGAGACCTACGCCCACTACCCCACCGGCCGTCCCGCCGATCCGGACCTGGCCAAGGACACCGCCCGCTACCACGACGTCGACGTCGGCCCGGTCTATCCGTTCGGCCATGGCCTCAGCTACGCGACCTTCGGCTATTCGGACGTGACGCTGGACAAGGCCGAGATCGGTCCCGCCGGCACGATCGCCGTCACCGTGGCGATCACCAACACCGGCAAGGTCGCCGCCGACGAGGTGGTGCAGCTGTACATGCGCGACCCGGTCGCCGCCGTCGCTCGCCCCGTGAAGGAGCTGCGCGGCTTCCAGCGCCTGGCGCTGAAGCCCGGCGAGACCAAGCGCGTGACCTTCAAGCTTTCGGCCCGTCAGTGCGCCTTCTGGGACGCCGGCAAGTGGCGGATCCAGAAGGGCCGCATCGAGCTGATGGTCGGCGCCTCGTCCGACGACATCCGGGCGCGCGCCGCCTTCGCCATCACGTCCGACGGCTGGAGCGATACGCCCGCCGCCGCCCTCCTGACCCCGGTGACCGTCGCATGAGCCTGGAAGTCTCCACCGTCCGCCGGGTCACCGCGCGGCTGATGCCGCTGTTCTGCGTGATGTATCTGATCGCCTATATCGATCGGCAGAACGTCTCTTACGCCAAGCTGGAGATGGTCCAGGCCCTGGGCCTGTCCGAGGCCGCCTATGGCCTGGGCGCGTCACTGTTCTTCATCGGCTACTTCCTGTTCGAGGCGCCGTCCAACCTGATCCTGGCCCGGGTGGGCGCGCGGGTCTGGTTCGCGCGGATCATGTTCACATGGGGCCTAGTGACCCTAGCGCTGGGCTTCACCCAGAACGCCACGATGTTCTACATCCTGCGCTTTCTGCTGGGGGTGACCGAGGCCGGCTTCTTCCCCGGCGTGCTGTACGTCCTGACCCTGTGGTTCCCGCAGGCCCATCGGGCGCGGATGGTCGGGCTGTTCATGGTCGCCTCGGCGCTGGCCAATGCGGTCGGGGCCATGGTCGGCGGCGCGCTCTTGGACCTGCACGGCCTGGGCGGCCTGGCCGGCTGGCAGTGGGTGTTCCTGGCCACCGGCGCGCCGGCCGTGCTGATGACCCCCTACGTCCTGTGGAAGCTGCCCAACGGTCCCGAACACGCCCCCTGGCTGGAGCCCGAGCAGAAGGCCTGGCTGGCCGACACCCTGAAGGCCGAGAACGGCGGCACCGAGATCAGCCATGCCGGCGCCTGGAAGGCAATCCTGGACCCGCGCGTGCTGCTGCTAGCGGTGCTGTATGTCGGCATGCCGCTGGGGGCCTATGGCCTGAGCTACTGGCTGCCCACCATCGTCAAGGCGTTCGGCGTGTCCAATACGATGAACGGCCTGATCAACATCATCCCGTGGATCCTGGTCGGCGCGGCCCTGTGGCTGGTGCCGCGCCACGCTGCCCGGCGCGGCTTCACTGTCTGGCACGTGGCCGGCCCGCCGCTGATCGCTGCCGTGGCCTTGGTGCTGAGCGTCGTCGTGCCCGGGACCTGGGCCAAGTTCGCCCTGCTATGTATCGCCGCCCCGGCCATCTTCGCTGGCCAGCCGGGCTTCTGGAGCCTGCCGCCGACCTTCCTGACCGGGGCCCGCGCCGCGGCCGGCATCGCGGCGATCAACGCCGTCGGCAACCTGGGCGGCTTCGTCGCCCAGAACGTGGTGCCGATCATCCGCGACCGGACGGGCAACAACCTGGCGCCGATGCTGTTCCTGGCCGCCTGCCTGACCGTCACCGCCGTCATGGTCTTCGTCGCCTTCCGGGTGCTGAAACCCGTTGTCGGGACGCCGCGAACCCAAGTCGGCTAAGCCTCTGCGCGCGTTTGTCGCAGGAGTGCGACAGAACGGAACGTTGCCATAAGTCGCAGACTCGACGATGGTCAGATCACTCGGCGCACCCCACCGCGTCCGACACCTTTTTGTGCTAAGCCGGCTGGCCGGGCCCGATGTGGCAAGACCAGCCGGTTTGTTTTCCCGGTCATGCTCAAACCTTCCCTGGGATCCGTCCCGCACGAAGGCAAAGCCAACCCAAAACCCAGCACGCGATTAAATCGCGCAACTGGAAATTGCTTGAGAGTTACGCCCGACACCGCTCTTATGAACGCCCGCATGAAAACGATTGCGAACCGGAAGCCCGCCATGTCGTCCAAGACCGCCGCCTACAGCTTCGACGCCCGCGCCACGCTTGAGCGTCGCGTGGCGCCGCTGACGGCCACGCTGGTGCTTTGGATCGCCCTGATCGAGGCCGCCCGCCTGGCGCTCTAAGCCGCCAGGAAAGGCTTGTCGCCCTTGATCGTCACGCGCTCGACGATCCGCTCCTGGGGCCAGTAGTCCAAGATCGCGTAGTGTTGCGTGGCGCGATTGTCCCAGAACACGATGGCGTTCGGGGTCCAGCGGAAGCGGACCTGATATTCTGGCGCCTTCACCCGATCCAGCAGATCCGCCAGCAGCGTCTTGGCCTCGTCCTCGGGCAGGCCAAGGATCCGCGTCGTGAAGACCTTGTTGACGAACAGGTGCTTGTCACCGGTCTCCGGATGCGTGCGCACCACCGGATGGACCATCGGCGGATAGGCCGCCCGCAGCTCCTGCCGTTTGGCCTCGTCGACCCGGTAGCCGTAGCTCTGGATGATGTCGTGCTCGGCCGTCAGGGTTTCCAGCTGGTCCTTCAGCTTCTGCGGCAGGTCGGCATAGATCGCGGCGGTGTCGGCGAACAGGGTGTCGCCGCCCAGCGGCGGCATGTGCCGCATGCGCAGCACCCCGCCCATCGAGGGCGCCTCGCGGAAGGTGACGTCGGTGTGCCACTTGTTGGCGGCGCGGACGATCGGGACGATCTCCTCGCGCAGCTTCATGCCGTCGGCCGCCTCGATGTGCAGGATCTCCGGGAAACCCGGCACGTGGGCGGTGACCGGATGGCCCTCCAGCTCGCCGAAATAGCGCCCGAAGCGAACATGATCCTCGTAGGCGATGTCCTGGTCGCGGAAGAACACCACCTTGTGGCGCAACAGGGCCGCGCGGATGGCCGCGACGATCTCGGGCGTGAGCGGCTGGGTCAGGTCCAGGCCTGAAATCTCGGCCCCCAGCACCGTGCTGACGGGGGTGACGGTCAGGCCGGCATAGTCGACGGCGTCTTGCTGCGAGATCGAGACCGGAGCGTTCATGGCGTCCTCCCTGGACTTTCCAGAACCCTACGACTGAACGCCGTTCACTCAATTCACAATTTCTACGGCTGGTATGCGCGTTCCTCGTAGTCGAACCAGTCGAAGTCGGCTGGCGCGGCCATGCCAGACGCGTCCTGGCAGGCCATGCCGACGAAGGCGCCAGTGAAGGCCGGCGCGCCGGGGATGGTGGCTTCGTCTGACAGGATCGAGGCGTCGAACACCTCCGGCAGCCAGGTCCACGCCCCTCCCCCTTGCCGGAAGCCGAAACGCAGGCGCTCCAGATCGACCTCGACGCGCAGCTCGACCGGACCGAAGGCCAGCGGGATCTGGGTGGTGAAGCTATCGGCCGAGGGGCTGTCGGGCGTGCAGGTCATGACCCGCAGGTGCTTGCCCTGGTCCTCGTCGTGGCTGACGTGCAGATAGTGGAACTTGGCCCCGTTGTAGTAGCAGATCAGCCCGGCGGCCTGCTGGTAGTGGGCCGGCTCGAAGTCCAGCACCGTGGCGGCCGAATAGCAGTGCGCCTGCTGACGGCGAGCGACCAGGGCCTGACGGAAGACGCTGCCCACGCTTTCCCGGCCGTACAGGCGCAGAGAGCCCGGCTTGGCGGTCAGGCTGAAGATCTCGGCAGGACAGGGCGTCCGCAGCCACTGGAAGTCGATCGGCAGGTCGGGGCCGTCGAAGTCCGCGCGCACCGGCGCGGCGGGCCAGGTCTGCTCGGGCAGGTCCGGCGCGGGGGTCTCCAACGTGGGATCGCCCGAGCCGTCCA
Source organism: Caulobacter sp. GW821-FHT10A06 (assembly GCF_059415805.1). Classification (NCBI taxonomy): domain Bacteria; kingdom Pseudomonadati; phylum Pseudomonadota; class Alphaproteobacteria; order Caulobacterales; family Caulobacteraceae; genus Caulobacter; species Caulobacter sp. GW821-FHT10A06. The sequence goes on along the minus strand of NZ_JBWKNY010000005.1, from coordinate 40,700 downwards.
GAGTGCGCGGCCAGCCGTCCTCGCCCCAGGTCAGCTTCTGGATCGCGGTCTCGCGCCCCAGGGTGCAGCGGCCGCGATTGGGTAGCGGACGGCCGCACAGATAGACGGCATAGGTCTCGCCGTCGGCGGTCTCGACCAGGTCGGCATGGCCGGCGCGCTGCAAGGCTGCGTGCGGGCGATCGCGCGAGGTCAGGACGTAGGTGTCGGGGTGCAGGTCGTACGGCCCGTCGATATTGCGCGAGCGAGCCATGGTCATGGCGTGCCCCCAGCCGGTGCCGCCCTCGGCGGTGACCAGATAATACCAGCCGTCACGCTTGTAGAGGTGTGGGGCCTCGGTCAGGCCGATGGCCGTGCCTTCGAAGATCACCTTGCGCTCGCCGACCAGCTTGCCCTCGACGGCGGAATATTCCTGCAGCACGATGCCGGCGAAGCGGTTCTTGCCCGGCCGGTGATCCCACAGCTGGTTGACCAGCCACTTCTTGCCATCGTCGTCATGAAACAGCGACGGGTCGAAGCCGGAGCTGTTCAGATAGACCGGCTCGGACCATTCCCCATCGATCGTGTCGCAGGTGACCAGGTAGTTGTGGAAGTCACGCAAGGACGCGCCCGACGCCCCGCCCACCGTGGTGCGGCCATAACGCTTCACGTCGGTGAAGATCAGCCAGAACTTGCCGTCCGCATGGGTCAGGCACGGGGCCCAGACGCCGCAGCCGTCGGGATCGCCGCGCATGTCCAGCTGGCTGGCGCGGACTAACGGGCGGCTCAGCAGCCGCCAGTTCTTCAAGTCTCGCGAATGGTGGATCTGGACGCCGGGGAACCACTCGAAGGTCGAGACGGCGATGTAAAAGTCCTCGCCCACCCGCACGATCGAGGGATCGGGATTGAAGCCGCGCAGGATGGGGTTGCGGATCACAGGCGTACTCATGACACAGGAAGCTGACTGACCGGCTCGGCCTTGGGCGCGATGCGGTCCTTGATGAAGGTCCAGACGATGATGGCGCCCAGGATGTCCAGCACGCCCAGGGCGATGAAGAACGGATCGTAGCCGATCGTGCTGACCAGCCCGCCGATCAGCAGCGAGAAGATCAGCACGCCCAGATTGCCCATCATGCCGGCCAGGCCCGCCACCGTGGCGACCTCGTCGCGGCGGAAGAGGTCCGAGGCCATCGTGATGACGGTCACCGACAGGGTCTGGTGGGCGAAGCCGCCCAGGCACAACAGGGCGATGGCGGCGTAGGGACTCTCGACCCGGCCCACGAACGCCATGCCGGTCATCATCGCCGCCCCGACCGTGACGGCCCAGCGGCGGGCATTGATCAGCGACACCCCGCGCTTTTGCAGGAAGTGGGCGATGACCGGCCCGAACATGCAGCCCAGGTCGGCCGCCACGAACGGCAACCAGGCGAACATGGCGATCTGCTTGAGGTCAAAGCCCCGCGTCTGCGACAGGTACAGCGGCACCCAGAACGACAGCGTGCCCCAGGTGGGGTCGGCCAGGAAGCGCGGCAGGGCGATGCCCCAGAACTTCTTCTGCTTCAGGATCGAGATCACCGACGGCTTCGTGCCCGCGTCGGTCAGGTGCGCCTCCTGCCCCGCCGCGATGCGCTCGCGCTCCTCGTCCGTCATCGACGGGTGCTGGTCGGGCGAGCGGTAAAAGGCCAGCCACAGCACGACCCAGATCACGCCAATGGCGCCGGTCAGCACGAAGGCCGCCCGCCAGTTCCAGCTCAGCACGGCCCACACCACCAGCGGCGGCGCCAGCATCGAGCCGATCGACGAGCCGATGTTGAACACCCCGCCGGCGAAGCCTCGCTCCTTGGCCGGGAACCAGGTGGCGACGGTCTTCATGCCCGCCGGCTGGGCCGAGCCCTCGGCCAGGCCCAGCAGGCCGCGCAGGAAGGCGAAGGCCTGCCAGTTGTTGGCCAGGCCGTGGGCCATGGCCACCAGCGACCAGGCGGCGGCGAAGACGGCGAACCCGGTGCGCAGGCCCAGGGTGTCCAGCACATAGCCGCACACCGGCTGCATCATGATGCCGATCTGGAAGGCGCTGGTGATCCAGGAATATTCCTTCACCGAGATGTCGAGGTCCTTGAGGACCGTCGGCGCGGCGACGCCCATGGTGGAGCGGGTCAGGTAGTTGACGATCGCGCCCAGCATGACCAGGCCGATGATCCACCAACGCAGCGCTTTCAGCTTCGGCAAGGCGACGCTCCCCCGTCGGGCGTCCTTGGTCGGGGCCCGTTGGATGTTACCGCTATCGCCGATGAGGTCTGACGTCCACCCTACGAAGGTCTGATGTTGACAGACTCGAAAGTGGCGCGTGGCGGGCGCCGAAACCGCTCACACTTTCGGCTGCCACGCTCTATTGGGGATGCCCTGCCTGCAGCGCCTTGGCCCGGCTAGCCGCGCGAGAGCGGGCGGACGGCGCCTTCTTGCCGCCCTTGGCCGACGTCTTCTTGGCCCGCGCATCCGCCTCGGCGGCCACCCGCTGGAAGGCCTGCATGTGGCGGTCCGCCCGGGCCTTGCAGTGGGCGTGCATGGCCTCAAGCTCCTTGTCGGTCAGCTTCTCGATGCCGATGAACTCGTCCTCGGCGTCGGTCGAGGCGCGGATCAGCTCGTCCAGCTTGGTCTGCAGCGCGATGCCGTCGCGGTTCTGGGTGTTCTGGATCAGGAACACCATCAGGAAGGTCACGATGGTGGTGCCGGTGTTGATCACCAGTTGCCAGGTCTCGGAGAACTTGAAGATCGGCCCGGTCACCGCCCACAGCACCACGAAGGCGACGCAGATCAGGAAGGCCGGCGGACTGCCCGTCGCCTTGGCGGTGACATTGGCGAATTTGGCGAACAGCTTGTCCACGGGCGACTCCTGAAGGTCGCCCAATAACGCCTAGGCTGAGACGGAAGCTCCAGCGGACGTTTTTTCATGCCACGTCTCGCCGTTGTGGCGATCCACTTCACCGACGAAACGGTCCTTGCCCTCGGCGGCGGCCGCGGGCTCCCACACGAACACGCCGACGCAGTCGTGGGCCGACGCGATCTCACCCGCCAGTTCCAGGGCGTCGGCATCGTCCTCGGCGGTTTCGGCGATGAAAGTCAGGGACACGCCGTCGGCGCGTCGCGGGTAGAAAAGGAAGGTGGGCATGTGGGTGCTCCGCCTCTATCGAGCGGGAGCGAAAGCCGGAGCTTCGTCTCTCAGCCACCGGCGCTCGAGAGACCGTGCCGATGATGCTTGGAGGTTAACACCCCAATTCGGGGATGACGAGTAAATAGCAGCGCTATGCGGAATAAATGTTGGTCGTAAACTCGACATTCATTGTCGAACACACGCATAAACCATGGAAATACATCATAAACGGACAACATTGCATCGCCGGTGCCACAACAACAATTCTACGTCACCTAGACGACAAAGCTTTGTGAGAACTGTTGGTTTTTCCGTGACTAGAAGGGGTGAACTCGGTCGATTTGCCACCACTCATCTATAGGCGATCGTCCAGCTGACCGTGATGGGACCACTGGCCCCTGCCGCGCCCGTGCAGCTGGTCAGCGCGGTCATCGCCCCGGTCGGCGCGCGATAGGCCTTGTCGTCCGCCAGAGGCCGGGTGGAGCAGGTCAGACCCTCGACCTTGAAGCCGGTGACGTCGCCCGTTCCGAAGGTCGTCGCGCCGCCCTTGGTGGTCGCCTTGCCGGAGAAGCTGGCGAAGGCCAGGTCCACAGCCTTTACCGTCACCCCGGGCTTGGGCGTGAAGATGTCGGTGCGGCGGATGCGGCCGGGCTCCAGCACATAGGTCGTCTTGGCGCTGAAGCGGTCGTCGGCCACGGGCGCCTTGCCGCCCAGGCGGTCCAGCCGATCCTGGTCGTAGGTGATCGTGGTCGTCGCGCCCTGCTCGGCGATCTTCACGTGAGCGGCATAGGCCAGCGGCGCCAGTTGCGCGCCATCGGCCAGGGTGATGCGCGGCAACAGCTGAGGGAACGTCGCGTCGGCCACGCCTTGCAGCATCCCCGGCGAGAACGGGATCGGATAGTAGGGCGTGTTCTGGTGCTGGCCGTCGCCGCCGTTGATGATCGGCAGGCCGATGACGCGGCCCTTGTCGCGCATCGTGACCAAGAGGCGATCGTTCTGCCCCCGCGCGAACCAGGTCACGGTTCGCTTGGGCAGCTTGTCCAGCCACGCCGCGTAGCCGGCGTCGGGCGCCCTGTCCTTGAAGCCCAGCTCGTTCCAGATCGCGCTGGTGTAGATGTACTGCCGGCCCAGGCTGAGGTTCTCGCCCAGGATCCGGTGCTTGCCCCGGTACGTGTCGGTCCGGCGGCCGTGCTCCCACAGGTTCACCGAGCCCATCTTCGGGTCGAACCAGAAGTCCATGTAGCGGGCCGCGACGCGCGATGAGAACGCGTAGCCCATGGTCTTTTCTTCTGGCGTCAGCACATCCAGCTTGGCTGCGGCGGTCAGCACCTCCAGGAAGGCCGTCTCGCCATAGGTCCCGATGCTGCGGCCGTATTCGAAGCCGTCGCCGCGCAGGTTCAGGCGGGGCAGCATCAGGTCGACCGAGCGGCGCAGCCACTGGCGCACCTCGGGCGTCGCGGGCATGCCGGCCTCGATCAGGCGGTGGCTGATCTCGCCGATCAGCAGGACGCTGTAGCGGTCGAAGCGCCCCTCCCCGTCGGTCTCGTCGGCGAAGCCGTATTCGCCGGAATATTTGCGGTAGTGCTCCAGGGTCTTGCCCAGCAGGGCCTCACTGGCGCTGGCGTCCTCCCAACCCAGGCGGTTGCGCAGCCGCGCCACGCTGAAGGCGACGCCGTAATAGTTGTTGGGCAGATTGATCAGGGTCAGGTCGTCGGTGCGCACGAAGCGGCGCCAGTCCAGCTTGGCCTTCAGCTTGGCCAGCGCTTCCGGCGAGACCGCCTGGTCCAGCAGCCCGGCCTCCTGCAGCATCAGCAGCGCCTGGCAGTAGTAGTAGATGCCCCAGGTGTCGTTGGGATCATCGACGGTCATGTCGGCGATCTGGCGATAGGCGGCGACGTATTCGGCGAACTTGGGATCGGTGCGGGGTGTGTCGACGATCAGATAGGCCAGGCCGATGGCGATCTTGCCGGGCAGGAACTTGTCGTCGGCCTCGAACACCTTGACCCCGTCCAGGGTCATGTCGCGCTTTTCGGCCAGCAGCTTGTGCAGCAGGACGGCGGTCTGGGGCAGCAGGCGCTTCTCGACCGTCTGGTTCATCGGCGCGACGGCGCCGGCGTAGAGCGGACCGCGCTGGGCGGCGACGGGCGTGGCGACAGCCAGGGCGGCCGTCAGGAACAGGAGAGTGCGCAGTCGCATGGGTCGCTCGTCGGCGGCAAATTGGCATGACCAATCTTGCCGCCGACGGATAGTTGTCAAGCCAATTTAAGGCTTACCAGTTGAACATGGTCCCATCTTGGAGACGGTTCACCGGCAGGTAGGCGCGCTTGTACTCGTACTTGCCGGCCAGTTCCTCGTCGATGTCGACGCCCAGGCCCGGCTTGTCGCCCGGATGCAGCATGCCGTCGTTGAAGCTGTAGGCGTGCGGGAAGACCGCGTCCGTCTCCGGCGTGTGGCGCATATATTCTTGCAGGCCGAAGTTCGGGATCGCCAGGCCCAGATGCAGCGCCGCGGCCATGGTCACTGGCGACAGGTCGGTGGCCCCGTGGCAGCCGGTCTTGACGTGGTGCAGGTCGGCGAAGGCGGCGATCTTCTTCAGGTTGGTGATGCCGCCGGCATGCAGGACCGTGGCCCGCAGATAGTCGATCAGCTGCTCCTCGATCAGGGTCTTGCAGTCCCAGACGTTCGAGAAGATCTCGCCCACGGCCAGCGGCGTGGTGGTGTGCTGGCGGATCAGGCGGAAGCCGGCCTGGTTCTCGGCCGGGACCGAGTCCTCCAGCCAGAACAGGCGATAGGGCTCCAGGTCCTTGCCCAGGCGCGCGGCCTCGATCGGGGTCAGGCGATGGTGGACGTCGTGCAGCAGGTGCACGTCCCAGCCCAGCACCTCGCGCGCCTTGGCGAACAGCTTGGGCGCATGCTGCAGGTAGGCCGAGGTCGACCAGACGTTCTCGGTCGGCAGGTTCCCGTCGGCCGGCTCGTAGAACATCTTGTCGCCCGAGACGCCGTAGGTGCTGGCCAGACCAGGCACGCCGGTCTGCAGGCGGATGGCCTTGTAGCCCATGGCCTTGTACTTCACCGCCTCGGCGATGGTGTCCTCGATGGTCTCGCCGTTGGCGTGGCCATAGACGGTGACGCCCACGCGGCTGGCGCCGCCCAGCAGCTGGTACAGCGGCAGGCCCGCGACCTTGGCCTTGATGTCCCACAGCGCCATGTCGACGGCGGCCAGGGCGCTCATGCCCACCGGGCCGCCACGCCAGTACGAACCACGGTAGAAGAACTGCCAGGTGTCCTCGATCTGATGCGCGTCGCGACCGATCAGGCACGGAATCATGTGATCTTTGAGATAACTGACCACCGCCAGCTCGCGGCCGTTCAAGGTGGCGTCGCCGACGCCGGTGGTCCCGTCCTCGGTCGTGATCTTCAGCGTCACGAAATTGCGGCCGGGGCAGGTGACGATGACCTTGGCGTCGATGATCTTCAACATGGACCTAATGCGCTAAGCGGAACCGTAAAGTGGCCTGACCACTTCTATAGACATATCTGGCAAGATGCTAGTGGTCTTGCCACTTAGGCCGAATGTGTGCGCTGTAGCGCGCTCGCGGCCCTTGCAATAGGTTGCTGGGCGCCCGACGCAGCGTCGGATGGATAGTAGACGATGACCACGACGACGGCCGAAACCCGCAAGCTCTACCAACAGGTGGCCAACTCGATCGCCGAGGCGATTCGGGATGGCGTGCACCGCCCTGGCCAGCGCCTGCCGTCGGAACGCGATCTGGCCGAAGACTACAAGGTCAGCCGCCCGACCGTCCGTGAAGCGATGATCGCCCTGGAAATCCGCGGCCTGGTCGAGGCCCGCCACGGTTCGGGCGTTTATGTCACCGAGGCCCCGCGTCCCGAGAGCCCCGAGCCCGACCTCGACATCGGCGCCTTCGAGCTGACCGAAGCCCGCCGCCTGATCGAGGGCGAAGTCGCCGCCCTGGCCGCCGCCACCATCACTGAAGAAGAGCTGACCGAACTGGCCGAGATCCTCGACGACATGGTCGTGGAGAACGACAACAACGTGAAGGGCGACCGCGCCGACCGCCGCTTCCACGTGACTATCGCCAGCGCCAGCCGCAACAGCGCCCTGGTCACCGTCGTCGAGAACCTGTGGGACCTGCGCTACAAGTCGCCCCTGTGCCGCGCCATGCTGGAACGCGCCCGCCAGGTTGGCGTGCGCCCCCGCATCGACGACCACCAGGAGATCCTGATGGCCCTGCGCGAACGCGACCCCACCGCCGCCCGCAACGCCATGCGCGAGCACCTGGGCCGGGTGATCGACAACCTGCTGACCGCCACCGAGATCGACGCCCTGGAACGGGCGCGCAACGAGGTGGCCGCGCGGCGGACCGAGCTGGCCCGCCGCTCGGCGATCTAGCCCTCCGCCGCCAGCTTCTTCTGGCGCTCGATCTCCAGCGCGCTCGGCTCGGCCAGCGCGAACGAGCCGGTCTCGACCGCGCCCGAGCGCTCGTAGCGGCTGACCACCACGCCCGACGGCGAGGTCTGGCTCTGCGTCAGGCGGAAGGTCCGCGGCGCCGCGCCGGCCTGGAACAGGCGCTTGCCCTGGCCCAGCACGACCGGGAAGGTCAGGGTGTGCAGCTCGTCGACCAGGTCGGCGGCGAACAGGGTCTGCAGGAAATCGGCCGAGCCTTGGGTCAGCAGATCCGGGCCATCCTCGGCCTTCACGCGCTTGAGCTCGGCGACCGGATCGGCGCCCAGCCAGCGGCTGTTCTGCCAGGTCAGCTTGAAGCCGGGATCGCGAGTGGCGACGAACTTGGTCGCCTTGCCGAACACCTGGCCGATCGGATCGTCGGCTCCGGCGAACGGCCAGTGGGCGGCGAAGATCTCGTAGGTCTTGCGCCCCAGCACCAGGTCGAAGGGCTTGTCGAACATCCCGCCGATCGCCTGGCCGGTCTCGTCGTCGAACAGCGGGGCGGTCCAGCCGCCAAGCGTGAAACCGCCGGTCGGATCCTCGGTCGGCCCGCCCGGAGCCTGCATGACGCCGTCCAGGCTGACGAAGGCGGCGACGATCAGCTTTCTCATGTCTCTTCTCCCTGAGTGACGCCCCAAGGAACGGGCGGCCGACGGACATCCCGACAGCCGCCCTGCATTTTATTTCCGATACGGCGCGATGGTCAGGCGGCTCGCCGCGCCGGGCGTCTGCTGGGCGATCTGGTCGGCCTTGGCCGCAAAGCCCGCGTCGCCATAGGCCCAGGCCGCCACGTCATACAGCGGCAGCGCCTCCTTGGTCGCGTCCTCGGGCTTGAGGTCCTTGTAGGGGAAGGCTTTCTCGTTGCCGACGAACTGGGCCAGGTAGTCGTAGGCGGCGCGGATACCCTGCCCCTTCGGCCCCTTGTAGCCCCACAGGTCGACGCCGACGCAGGGTCCCAGCTCGGCCATGCCGACCAGCGGCTCCAGGGCGAAGTAGCTGTAGTGCAGCCCTCTGGTGCGTGCGAGCTCCTCGGGCAGCTTGCCGTCGGCGTCGATCTGCGGGTCGATGCGGCCCTTGCCGACACTGGCCAGCACCTCTTTCGCCAGGTCCGGCTTGCGCGCGAACAGGGCGAAGGTGGCCAGCTGGTAGTCGTACCAGATGCCGTGATTGTTCTTGGCCGCCCGCTCTTCCTTGCCGGTCGCGGCGGCCTGCATCCACATGGTGTAGACCTCGAACCAGTGCTCGAGCGCCTTCTGCTCGGCCGGCTTGATCGCGCCCGAGGGGGCCAGCAGGCCGATCGACTCAACCACGCGCAGCAGGCGGAAGGTGTCCAGCACGCCCTCGGCGCGGCCCAGGGTGCGGCCGGGCACGCCCTGCGCATAGGTCATGTGCGGGCGCATCCGCGTGTCGGGATCCAGGAACCAGACGTACAGCAGCTCGGACGCCTTGGTCGCGTACTTGGTCTCGCCGGTGAAGTAGTAGGCCAGCGACAGGGCTTCTACGGCGCTGGCCATATTGTCCATGCGCACGGCGTCGAAGGCCTCGGTATTGCGCTCGGGGTTCACCTCGCCGTCCTTGCGGATATAGGGCTCGCCGTTCGGCTTGCTGGCGTCGGGCCACCAGTACGGGCCCATCGAGATGTAGTCGTGCTTGTCGCCGCTGGGCGGGGTGCGGGTCTTTTCGGTGACGGCGTAGTAGGGGCCGGCCAGCGCTTTGTCGGCGCGGGCGATCAGGGCCTTGTAGGCCGGGGCCAGAGACGGATCGGAGAGGTTGGCCTTGGCCGCCTGCAGCCACTGCGGCTTCCAGCGGAAGGTGCGGCGGCCCTCGAAGGCGCCCGCATAACCGTCGTCGGCCTTGCACACCGGTCCTTGCGCCAGCACCGGGGCAGCGGTCAGCGCAGTGGCCAGGCCGGCGGCAAGCGCCAAGGCGCGGATCGAAGCGGAAATCATGGGCCCCTCCCAGGGAACTGAAGGCGCGCACCTTAGCGTGGCCGGCCTCCAGCGCAAGGATTGGCCTGACCAAATTGGTAAGCCCTGTTGCAGCAAAATTGTCTGGCTTTGGCCTGATCGGTAAGACAACCTCCGATGATCGACAGCGCCCGTCAGAGGCGTGGAGAACGACCTTCGAGGGGAGAGAACGATGCGCGCACTGGTCGCCGCCGCCTTGGCTTGCCTGGCTTTCAGCGCATCCCCAGCGATCGCTGCCCCCGCGCCTGCCGCGCCAACGCAGGTGGTCGACCTGCCCTCTTCCGCCCTGACCCTGGGCCGCGCCGTCGCCGACTGGCAGCTGTGGCACATGGATGGCCAGTTCGACTATGTGAAGACGCACCGCGAGAACACGCAAAAGCCGCGCGGCTGGATCCAGGGGGCCTTCTATGTGGGCCTGACCGCCTTCGCCGAGCGGACCGGCGACCTGACCTATGCGGGCGCGATCTGGAACCATGGCGACGAGGAAGGCTGGGGCCTGGGCAAGCGCCCGCTGCATGCCGACGACCACGTCATCGCCCAGGCCTGGCTCTGGACCTACGCCCGCGACCACAACCCCGCCGAAATCGCCCCGGTAAAGGCCCGCTTCGACGCCATCTTGGCCGATCCGCCGACCGCGGACCTCAAGTTCATCGACGGCACCGAGCAGCAACCCTGCCAGGCCCGCTGGTGCTGGAGCGACGCCCTGTTCATGGCCCCGCCGACCTGGACGGCCCTGTCGGCGGCGACCAAGGACCCGCGCTACGCCGCCTATGGCGCCAAGGAGTTCTGGGCCGCCACCGACTACCTGCTGGACAAGGACGAGAGCCTCTATTTCCGCGACAGCCGCTTCTTCGACCGCCGCGACGACCAGGGCCGCAAGATCTTCTGGAGCCGGGGCAACGGCTGGGTCTATGCGGGCGTCGTCAACATCCTGAAAACCCTGCCCGCCAACCACCCAGAGCGCCCGCGCTACGTCGCGCTGTTCCGCAAGATGTCGGCGCGGATCACGGCCCTGCAGAAGCCCGACGGCTACTGGTCAGTGTCGCTGCTGGCGCCAGAGCACAGCCCGCCCGAGAGCAGCGGCACGGCCTTCTTCGTCTACGGCCTGGCCTGGGGCGTGAACCAGGGCCTTTTGAAGGATCCGAAGTACGCCCGCTCGGCGCGCCTCGGCTGGTCGGCCCTGGCCCGCGCGGTGCAGCCGGACGGCAAGCTGGGCTGGGTACAGCAGGTCGGCTACGCGCCCGACCATGTCGAGGCCGGCGACACCCAGTTGTACGGATCCGGCGCCTTCCTGCTGGCCGCCTCGGAAGTCTCGCGCGGCCGCTTCTAGCCTCGCGCAATCCCGTCGTTTCGAAGCCCGCAAACCCCGGCGCATATGCGATTTCGGGTACGCTGGCGCTTGCCGATATGAACGTTGTTATTCAATAGAACCAACTATTAGAATCTTAACGAACACAACATTTAAAGCTTCACCGTTCTTCGAACAGCGTAATTTCAGTTATGTTCCATGACCGGCGTTATAGATTTCAACCTTGTTTCAGAGATGAGATGCGAATGACTTATTCGCGCCTCATTTGATTTGTGACGTTGCCTTAAAGAGACAGCTTCAAGACAAAACCATTACACTTCTATGCGTGCGATTGACCGCTTCTGCCTGCGAGTCCTAAGCCGCCCGCCAACCGCCGGATCGTGGCGGGAAACATCATCTTGCATCGGGCTGTAAGGACGTCGGCGTTCGCGCTGGCGAGGGCGGCCCGGAAGGATCGACAATGAAGTATCAGCTTACCCGGGGTCGGTTGCTCGCCACCTCGATGATCGTCGGCGTGGCCACCCTGGCCGGTTTCGCCGCGAACGCTCAGACCGCCGCGGCGCCGGCCCAGGACGACAACTCGGTTGAAGCCGTCGTCGTCACCGGCTCGCTGCTGCGCCGCACCGACACCGCGACCCCGTCGCCGGTCACCGTCCAGACCCAAGAGTCGCTGAAGGCCCAAGGCATCACCACGGTGGCCGACGCCATCCGCAGCCTGTCGGCCGACAACTCGGGCTCGGTCCCGGCCGCCTTCGGCAACGGCTTCGCCGCCGGCTCGACCGGCGTCGCCCTGCGCGGCCTGACGGTCAATTCGACCCTGGTCCTGGTCGACGGCCTGCGCAACGCGTCGTACCCGCTGGCCGACGACGGCCAACGCAGCTTCGTCGACCTGAACTCGATCCCGTTCAATGCGGTCGAGCGCATCGAGACCCTGAAGGACGGCGCCTCTTCGCTGTACGGCGCCGACGCCATCGGCGGCGTGGTCAACATCATCATGAAGTCGAACTACCAGGGCATGGGCGCTGACCTGTCGGTCGGCACGTCCCAGCACGGTGGCGGCGACCAGTATCGCTTCAACGGCGACGTCGGCTACGGCGACCTGAACACCGACAAGTTCAACGTCTATTTCGACGTCGAGTACCAGCTGGACAAGCGCATCCGCATCGACCAGCGCGGCTATCCGTACAACACGTTCGACCTGTTGGGCATCCCGGGCGGCACGAACGACAACCCGGGCGCCGGCGGCAGCACCTTCTACGGCCAGATCAAGCGCGCCACGATGGGCACCCCGGGCGACATCTCGACCGGCCTCGCGGTTGACGGCGAACTGTGGCAGCCGCTGCGCACCTGCGCCAGCGACTCCCCGCTGACCACCTCGGCCGGCGGCACGTACTGCGCCCAGAACACCGGCCTGTTCGGCGACGTCCAGCCCAAGCAGGAGCGCATCGGCACGTACGGTCGCTTTACCGTGAAGCCGAACGACAACTTCCAGGCCTATCTGGCCGCCAGCTTCGTGCAGTCCAAGACCTCGACCACCGGCGCCCCGCGCACGATCTCGTCGTCGACCCCGCACAACCTGTCGAACATCGTCCTGCCGGCTCTGCTGTCGAACGGCCAGCTGAACCCGAACAACCCGTTCGCGGCGCAAGGCTATGACGCGCTGATCCGCTACCGCTTCAGCGACATCGCCAACACGGCCAACTACACCAACCGCATGCTGCGCCTGACGGGCGGCGTGGAAGGCTCGGCGGCCGACTGGAACTACCGCGCCAACGTCGTGATCGCCCACGGCTGGCTGGAAAGCGTCAACAACGGCTTCATCAGCTACAACGCGCTGATCGATGCGGTGAAGAACGGCACCTACAACTTCGTCGACCCGTCGAAGAACAGCCAAGCCGTCCGTGACGCCCTGGCTCCGGCCCTGGCCAAGACCTCGACCAGCGACCTGGACTCGGTCAACTTCCAGGCCTCGCGCGACGTCTTCAACCTGCCGGGCGGCCCCGCCCAGCTGGGTATCGGCGGCGAGTTCCGCTACGAAGCCGTCAACGACCCGGCCCTGAACCCGGTCAACGACGCCCAAGGCCTGGGCAACGCCCGCACCATCGGCAACCGCACCGTCGCCTCGGCTTTCGCCGAACTGGGCCTGCCGGTTCTGGACAACCTCGAAGTCAACGTCTCGGGTCGCTACGACCACTATTCGGACTTCGGCGGCAACCTGTCCCCGAAGATCGGCGTGAAGTACACGCCCATCCGGACGGTCGCCCTGCGCGCCACCGTCTCGAAGGGCTTCCGCGCCCCGTCGTTCTCGGAATCGGGTGACTCGGCCAGCCAGGGCTTCACGAACTTCTCGTTCGCGAACTACCCCGACTTCGTCGCGGCCCACGGCGGCAGCGAGTACACCAAGACCTACTCGCTCTCGAACATCACCGTGGCCAACCCGGACCTGAAGCCGGAGAAGTCGACCAGCTACACCTTCGGCGCCGTGTGGGCCCCCACGCGCTCGTTCAGCATCTCGCTGGACTACTATCACATCAAGAAGAACGACGTGATCGCGCAAGCCTCGTCGGGTGACGCCATCGCCGCCTACTACGCCGGCGAAGCCATCCCGGCCGGCTACACGGTCATCGCCGACCTGCCGGATCCGGACGCGCCGAACGCCCTGCCCCGCATCCTGTCGGTGGCCTCGCCGTACATCAACGCTGACTCCCTGCGGACCAGCGGCATGGACCTGAACGTCCAGAACACGATGTACCTGCCGGCCGACATCAAGTGGACCAGCAACCTGGACGCCACCGTCCTGTTCGACTTCAAGTACACGCAAGGCGGCACGACGTATAACTACGTCGGCAAGCAGGCGCCGTACGTGCTGTCGTCGGGCGCCGGCACGCCGAAGTACCGCGCTTCGTGGAGCAACACCTTCACGCGCGGTCCGTTCACCACCACCGGCACCCTGAACTATGTCAGCGGCCTGCGCTCGATCGACGAAAGCTATGTCGGCGACCAGAGCTGCCTCTACGGCACGGCTGACTTCAAGTGCCATACGAAGGACTTCATCAGCGTCGATCTGACCGGCGGCTACGACGTCAACGACCACACCACGGTCTATGCCGACGTGCTGAACCTGTTCGACGTCGGCCCGATGTTCAACCCGGCCAACTACGCCGCGGTGAACTGGAACCCGACCTACTCGCAGTCGGGCGCCGTGGGTCGCTACTTCCGCGTTGGCGTCCGCCTGAAGTACTAGGCGCCGCCGCGCGAGAGCTATCTCGCGTACGGACCGCGTGAGTATGGTCCGATGAGATGGAAGGGGGTCGCCTGAAAGGGCGGCCCCTTTTTCTTTGGTCGTTAAAAAATGGGCTGATCCGGCCGTTGCCGCAGGTGCGGAAACGCTCTCAGCTTACGTCAGTCTAGGGAGGAGCTGACGCGTCGATGCGTCCGCCGAGGCTTACGGGGTTGGAAATGACGCGTAGCGGAGCGATGGCCGGTGCGGCCTTGGGCGTGGTGCTGGCTTTCAGTGGGATCAGTGGCGTTCTCGCCGCCGACATCACCCCGCCCGAGAAGGCCTTCGCGCAGCCCGTGGGCAGCGACTACTTCCTGGCCGACTACACCGCCTATGAGGCCTATCTGAAGACCCTGGCGGGCCAGTCGGACCGCATGAAGCTGGTCGACATCGGCAAGACCGAGGAAGGCCGGACCCAGTGGATGGCCATCGTCTCCTCGCCGGCCAACCTGGCCAAGCTGGACGACTACAAGGCCATCGCCCGCAAGCTGGCCAAGGCCGAGGGCGTCTCCAAGGACGAGGCCACGAAGCTGGCCGCCCAGGGCAAGGCCGTGGTCTGGATCGACGCCGGTTTGCACGCCAACGAGACCATCACCACCCAGGGCCAGATCCAGGTCCTGTACCGGATGCTGACCCAGACCGATCCCGAAACGATGCGGATGCTGGACGACTGCATCATCCTGTTCGCGCAGGATAATCCGGACGGTCTGGAGATGATCGCGGACTGGTACATGCGCAACCAGGATCCGAAGAAGCGCGAGTTCAACTCGCTGCCGCGCCTGTACCACAAGTACATCGGCCACGATAACAACCGCGACAGCTTCATGTCGGCCATGGCCGAGACGACCAACGTCAACAAGCAGCTGTTCCGCGAGTGGTATCCGCAGATCGTCTACAACCAGCACCAGACCGGCCCCAACGGCATGGTGGTGTTCGTCCCGCCGTTCCGCGACCCGTTCAACTTCAACTACGACCCGCTGGTCATGACCGAGCTGCAGGAAGTCGGCATGGCCATGCACAGCCGCCTCGTGGCCGAGGACAAGCAGGGCTCGGGCGCGCGCAGCGCCGCCCCCTACTCCACCTGGCACAACGGCATGGAGCGGTCCGTCGCCTACTTCCACAACGCGATCGGCCTGCTGACCGAGATCATCGGCGGCCCGACCCCGACGACGGTCAATCTGGTGCCCGAGCTACAGTTGCCCAGCAACGACCGCCCAGCCCCCATCGCCCCGCGTGAATGGAAGCTGCAGGACTCGCTGGACTACCAGTGGACCATGAACCGCGCGGTGATCGACTACGCCTCGCGCAACAAGGAGCGCCTGCTCTTCAACATCTGGAAGATGGGCGACAACAGCATCCAGCGTGGCGGCAAGGACAGCTGGACGATGACCCCGACCAAGGTCGACGAGCTGACGGCCGCCGGCAAGGGCAAGCCCGGCCCGTTCGGCCAGGCGGTCGATCCGACGCTGTACAAGTCGGTGATCCAGACGCCCGAGAGCCGCGACGCCCGCGCCTATGTCATTCCCGCCGACCAGGCGGACATGCCGACCGTGGTCGCCTTCCTCAACGCCCTGATCAAGACCGGCGTCGACGTCGACAAGGCGTCCAAGGCCTTCGTGATCGCCGGCAAGACCTATCCCGCCAGCTCCTACGTCGTGCGCACGGCCCAGGCCTATCGCCCCCACGTGCTGGACATGTTCGAGCCGCAGGACCACCCGCACGACCTGGACTATCCGGGCGGCCCGCCCAAGGCGCCGTACGACGTCACCGGCTACACCCTGGCCTACCAGATGGGCATCAAGTTCGACCGCATCCTGGACGGCTTCGAGGCCCCGACGACCCGCGTGCCTGACCTGATCACGGTCGCGCCGGGTTCGGTGAAGGGCTCCGGCGGCGCGGGCTGGCTGGTCAGCCACGAGACCAACGGCAGCTTCACCCTGACCAACCGCCTCTTGAAGGCCGGCGCGCCGGTGTTCTGGGTCAAGGACGGCGCCAAGGCCGGCAAGACCGCCTTTGGTCCCGGCGCCATCTGGGTGCCCGCCTCGCCCGCCGCCAAGGCGGTGATCGCGGCCGGCGTGAAGGATCTGGGCATCGACGCCTATGCCGTCGGCGCCAAGCCCTCTGGCGCGACCATTGCCCTCAAGCCGGTCCGCATCGGTCTGGTGGACGTCTATGGCGGCTCGATGCCCTCGGGCTGGAACCGCTGGATGTTCGAGAAGTTCGAGGCGCCCTTCCAGGTGGTCTATCCGCAGCGCCTGGACGCCGGCGACATCGCCAAGGACTACGACGTGCTGGTGTTCCCGGACGGCGTGGTCCCCGCCCCGGCCGACGGCCCGTTCAAGGCCGGCCGTCCCTCGACCCAGCCCAAGCCGGACGAGATCCCGGAGCAGTACCGCGCCTGGCTGGGCCGCGTGAGCGATGAGAAGACCCTTCCCCAGATCGCCGACTTCGTGAAGGGCGGCGGCACGGTGGTCGCCATCGGCGCCTCCACCCGTCTGGCCACCGCCCTGGGCGCCCCGGTCGACGTCGCCACCGCCAAGCTGGAGGACGGCAAGCTCAAGGCCCTGACCAACCGCGAGCTCTATATCCCCGGCTCGGTGCTGCGCGCCAAGGTCGACCCGAAACAGCCCCTGGCCTACGGCGCCGGCAGCGACGTCGACGTCTTCTTCGACCGCAGCCCGGCCTTCACCGTGAAGCCCGACGTGAAGGGCGTCTCGCGCGTGGCCTGGTTCGACACCGACAAGCCTCTGCGCAGCGGCTGGGCCGTCGGCCAGGACAAGCTGAAGGGCTCGACCGCCATGCTCGACATCGACATCGGCAAGGGCAAGGTCTTCGCCTTTGGGCCGGAGATCACCCAGCGGGCCCAGTCGTACGGGACGTTCAAGTTCCTGTTCAACGGACTGCTGTACGGGCCGGCGGTGAGCCAGAAGTAGAACGAAAATCGGCGCCGAGGGGGCAGCCTCGGCGCCGATGGATCGTGTCCGTCGAGATCTCTCCGGTGGGAGGATCGACCTCTAGGGCGCGATCGCCTCGGCGCCGGGTCGACGCGGATCCGCGCCGCCCAGATAGAGGCCATTGTCGATCATGATCGACTGGGCGGAGCCCATGGTCTCGTCCGAGGTTATGGGGTGGCCCATGCCCTTCAGCAGGGCCACCGTGTCGGGATTGAAGTTCGGCTCGACGCGCAGGACGTCGGTGGCGTCCTGGAAGATGCGCGGCTGGTGCGTGGCCTCGGCGACGTTCAGCTTGAAGTCCACCGTGTTGACGATGACCTGCAGCACCGTGTCGATGATCGTGCTGCCGCCCGGCGTGCCGGTGACCAGCCACGGCTTGCCGTCCTTGAAGATCATGGTCGGCATCATGGTCGACAGCACGCGCTTGCCCGGCGCCAAGGCGTTGGGCGGCGGCGCCTTGCCGGTCTTCTTCGCCCAGTAGGCCGCCGTGTGCGAATAGTTGTTCATCTGGTTGTTCAGCACGAAGCCCGCGCCGGCCACCATCACGCCCGAGCCGAAGTCCGCCCCCAGGGTGAAGGTGTTGGACACCGCATTGCCCTCGGCGTCGGCCACCGAGAAGTGGGTGGTGTTGTGGCTCTCGAACGCCCACGGATCGCCGGCGCCCAGGTCCTTGGCGGGCGTGGCCTTGTCGGGATTGATCAGCTTGGCGCGCTCGATCCCGTAGGCTTTCGACGTGAAGCCCTGCAGCGGCACCTTCACGAAGTCGGTGTCGCCCAAGAACTTGGAGCGGTCGGCATAGGCCAGCTTCATGGCCTCGGCTTCCAGGTGCAGGGTCTTGGCCGAGTTGGGACCGGAGGCCTTCAGGTCGAAGGTCTCCAGGATGTTCAGCATCTCGAGCAGCGTGGCCCCGCCGGCGCTGGCGGGCGGCGAGGTCATCACCGTCAGCCCGCGATAGGTGCCGGTCAGGGGCTGGCGGACGGCGGGCTTATAGGCGGCCAGGTCCTCGGCGGTGATCAGGCCGCCATGGGCCTTCATGTCGGCGGCGAAGCGCTGGGCAATCTCGCCTTTGTAGAAAGCGTCGGCGCCCTTGTCGCCGATCTGGCGCAGGGACCAAGCCAGGTCCGGCTGCTTCAAGGTCTCGCCGGCGCGATAGAGCTGGCCGCCGGGCTTGTAGAAGGCCGCCTTGCCCGCCTCGCTCTCGGACAGCCGCTGCTTGCCCCAACTGAACACGAAGGCCTCGTCGGGCGACAGCACCACGCCGTCGTTGGCCAGCTTGAAGGCCGGCTCGACCAGCGCCTTCCAGGGCAGCTTGCCGTACTTCTGGTGGGCCATGTAGAGACCCGCGACGGTGCCCGGCACCGTCGAGGCGCGGTAGCCCTTGGAGGCCACCTCGTCGATCTCCTTGCCCTTGTCGTCGACGAAGGTCTCGAGCTGGGCGGCCTTGGGGGCGACGCCGCGATAGTCGATGAAGATCGTCTCGTTGGTCTTGGCGATGTGGACCATCATGAAGCCGTCGCCGCCGATATTACCGGCGCGCGGCAAGGTCACGGCAAGGGCGAAGGCGGTGGCGACCGCCGCGTCCACGGCGTTGCCGCCCTGGCGCAGGATCTCGACGCCGACCTTGGTGGCGATGGCGTTCTGGCTGACGACCATGCCCTTCTCGCCCACCACCGGCGAGTGGATGCTGGGATATTCCAGCAACTGCTTCTTCTGGGCGAAGGCCGGGGTCGCGGCGATCGGCGTGAGCAGCAGGGCCAGCACCGAGGCGGCCGTCGTCAGCAGGCGGAAGGGTTTCAAGGCGAGCCTCGCACGCGAAAGCGGGGCGACTCCGGAGAGCCGCCCCGCTGGGGGATGTCCTAGAACTTCTTGCTCAGGTTCATGTACCAGTAGCGGCCCGTGGCGTTGTGCAGCGCGCCCAGGTAGCCGAAGTTCGACGAGGCGATCGGCGGGTCCTTGTCGAACACGTTGCGCGCGCCGATGCGGATGGTCGAGCCGTCGAAGATCCCGTCCTTGAAGGCGTACTGGCCGTACAGGCTGAGCGTGGTCCAGTCCTTCACCGGGAAGTACTGGCCGTTCACCTGGGCCGGGCCGGTGTCATAGACCTCGCCCACATACTGCACGAAGGCGCCCGCGCCCCAGCCGTTGTAGCGCCACGTCAGGTTGGCGGTGCCGCGGAACTCGGGGAAGCCGTCCATCTTGATCTGGTTGCCAGCCGACGAGATTGTCAGGCCCGGCAGCTCGCCGGCGGCGACAGCGGCCTGGAGCAGCGACTCCACCGGGCTGGGCGCCTGATCGTACTTCAGCAGCTTGGCGACGTTGACCGAGAAGCCGAAGTCGCCCCAGGGGGTGTCGTCCAGGTCGTAGTCCAGGCTGAAGTCGACGCCCTGCACCATGCGCGGCTGCAGGTTCTGATAGGTGTCGTTGACGTAGGCGATGTTACCGACGGCGACCCCGCCAACCGGCGCGTCACGCACCACGTTCGGGTTCGACGAGCCGTGCAGGCGCAGATAGTAGTCCAGCGCGATGGCGTTATAGCCGCCGACCACGCCGATGACGCCCTTCTCGCGGATCGACCAAAAGTCGGTCGTCAGGGTCAGCTTGCCGAACGAGCGGGGGATGAAGGTGGGTTGATAGACGAAGCCGACCGTGGCGTTGTCGGCCTGTTCCGGCTGCAGGTCCTTGTTGCCGCTGCGCGACTCGATGGTGCTGACGCTGGTGCAGGTCGTGCCGTTGATCCGGCACGCGCCGTAGTCGATGCGGCTGTTCGAGACGGTCGCGCCGTCGCTGTAGAACTGCGGCAGGTTCGGCGCGCGGAAGCTCTGCGAGACCGAGCCGCGCAGGGCCAGGCCTTGGCCGACCTTCCAGTAGATCGCGCCCTTGGGTTTGTAGACACTGCCGAAGTCGGAATAGTCCTCGCCGCGCGCGGCGATCTGCAGGCTGACTTCCTCGACCAGCGGGATGTTCATTTCGGGCGAGATGATCGGCACGGCCAGCTCGAAGAAGGCCGACTTGACCGAGCGCTTGCCATGCACGTCCGGCGAGCCCGAGGCGCCCAGCACGTCGGTGCCGTAGGTCACGCCGGTGACGCTGTTGGTGTACTTGATCTTGCCGTCCAGGCGATCGTCGCGATCGTCGTCATAGGTCTCGCGGCGCCACTCGACGCCCGCGGCCATGCCGACATCGCCGCCGGGCAGGCGGAACAGGTCCTTCTTGGAGACCTTGAAGTCGGCCAGGGCCAGCGAGGTCTCGCTGATCCGATAGACGTTGACCAGGAACGAATTGATCGTGGCGCGGTCGTTCGGCGTGGCGTCGCCGATCGAATAGTTGTCCAGGCTGCCGCCGTTGAACGGGTTGTAGGCCGTGGCGTCGGTGCGGTTCAGCGCTTGCTGGAACAGGGTGTTGCTGATCGCATTGTGCGTCATGTCCTTGGTGCGGGCCTTGGAATACAGCAGCGCCGAATCCCACTTCCAGCCGTTCCACGCGCCCTTCAGCCCGCCCAGCAGGCGGTAGCTGTCGTCGGTCACCGTGTAGGTGCGCGGGCCGGTGTCGACCACACGATAGGTGGTGATGTTCATCGCCACGCCGCCGGTCGGCACGCCGGTCAGGTTGGCCAGGCGGTTCACGCTGCCGACCGGTCCGAAGGGGTTCCAGTAGGCGTTGGCCGCGATGGTGATCGGGGCGGTCGTCAGCGGCGCCGACTGCTCGCGGCTGCCGGTGAACAGGGCGTGATAGTAGCCCGCCTCGCCATAGGCGGTGACGTCGCCGAAGTCGTGCTCGACGGTCGAGAAGAAGTTGGTCCGCTCGACGCCGCCGCGCAGGGTGCGGTCGGGGTTCTCGTCGTAGCGCAGCACCCGGTCGGTCGTGCCGGTGATGGTGCCCGACTTGATGCAGAGGCTGCCGGTCAGAACGGTGCTGGAGCAGCCGGCGGCGGTGTTGCTGACCGGCTCGATGTGGAACACGCCCGAGGTCGTCAGGGCGGTCGTCCCCTGGCGCACCGTCGTGGTCGACGGGATCAGCGTGAACGAACCCCAGGGGCTGGAGGTCGAGCGGCTGTCGAAGGTGGTGTTGTCCACCCACGGGGTGTTGGCGATCTGGGCGCGGTGATCCTCGCTGGCGGCATAGTCGCGCTCGGTCGCCATCAGGCGGCTGCGACCGGTGTAGTTGCCAAAGAAGGTCAGGCGGGTGCCGTCCTTCAGGCGCGTGCCGGCCTTCACGTTGAACGAGCCTTCGCGGTAGCCCGTGCCTTCCGAGCCGCCGATCTGGGTCTCGATCTTCAGGCCCCGGAACTTGGTGTCGAGCACGGTGTTGACCACGCCCGCCACCGCGTCGGTGCCGTAGATGGCCGCGGCGCCGTCGCGCAGGACTTCGATCCGCTTCACGCCCGCGACCGGGAACGCGTTGGTGTTGACGGTCTGGACCGGCACCAGGTTCTCGGTCTGGCTGCCTGGCGCCAGCACGGCGCGGCGCCCGTTCAGCAGGGCCAGGGTGTTGCCGGTGCCCAGGCTGCGCAGGTTCAGCGAAGCCACGTCGCCGCGCGCGTCGTTCAGGTTGCCGGTCGTGCGGGCTTCCTGGAACTGCACGTCGCCGGCCTGCGGGATGGCGCGGAACAGCTCGTCGCCCGACACCGCGCCCGTGGCGATGATGTCGTTCTCACCCACCACCGTTACCGGCAGGGCTTCGGTGGTGCGGGCGCCTTCGATCTGCGAGCCGACCACGATGACGGCTTCGACGATCTGGGGCTCTTCATTCGTCGCGCCGGCCCCCGCGCTCTGGAACTGGGGGGAGGATTCAACCGGGGCCTGGCGCAGCGTGATGGTCTTGCCGTCGTCCGAGGCGACGACCAGGCCGGCGGCCTTGGCCAGCTTGGCCAGGGCGTCGGCGTCGGCCACGTCGCCGCTCACCGCCGGGGTGCGCTTGCCGCTGGCGGCCTCGAACGGGAACAGCACCTGCTTGCCCGACTGCCTGGCGAAGGCCTGCAGCGCGGTCACCGCATCGCCAGCCGGGATGTTGAAGCTGTGACGGGCCTCCTGGGCCAGCGTCGGACCTGCCAGGACCAGGACGGCGGCGGACGCCATCAGGAATCCGCGGACAGCGCGGCGGCGGGTGTCGATCGACATCTTTATTGGTAACCCCTCGGGGCGCCATCCATCCCCATGGGAAGGCGCCTTCACCATCACCGACGATGATGGCTCAAACTTCCGCCATCAGAACGCGAACTTTTTCAGCCCCGGCGGGATAAGCGGATGCCGCCGTCGCTGTCTTCGGAGGCGCGCACCGGAAACGTGCTGGTCACGGCGGTGACGAAGCTCTTGGGCTCGGTCGTCTGGAAATAGCCGGCCAGGCGCAGGCCCGAGATCGACGGGTCGGCGATGCTGATCTGCTGGCGATTGTAGCGGTTGAACTCGGCCACCGCCTGCTCCAGCGACTGGCCGTTCAGGGCGATTGCGCCTTGCCGCCAGGCCAGGGCCCGGTCGATCTCGCTGTCGGACACCACGCGCGAGCGGTGGCCCGCCGAGCTGTAGATCGCCGCGACGCCGGCCGTCAGGCGCACCTCGTCCTTGCGCTCGGCGGGCTCGGGATCCAGCGCGACGGCGCCGCGCTTGACGGTCACGGCCGCGCCGTCCGAGCGCAGGCGCACGGCCATCTCGGCCCCGGCGTCGGCCTGCATCACCGCGTCGGCGGCCTTGATCACGAAGGGCCGCGCGTCCTTGGCGGCCTCGAACACGGCCTCGCCGCGCACCAGCTTCACCTCGCGCACGCCCTTGCGGTAGCGGACCACGACCTTGCTATCGGTATTGAGCTCGATGCGGCTGTTGTCACTGAGCACAACCACGCGGCGCTCGCCGATGGCGGTGGCGTAGGCGGTGCCGGAGCCGAAGGTCATGACGCCCGCGCCGACCACGGCGGCCACGGCGACGGCGGCCATGCCCCGCGCCCACGGCGAGCGGCTGAAGCGCGGCAGGGTCAGGCGGCGCTCGGGCGCCAACAGGTCACGGTCAGGCCGTTCCATGCCCGGACGCATGGCGCGCAGGCGGTCCAGGCGCGCCCAGGCGGCGGCCTCGCGTTCAAAGGCGGCTTCGTTCTCGTGGCTTTCGGCGCGCCAGGCCTCGAAGGCGGCGCGGTCGGCGGCCGAGCACGAAGGATCGTCAAGCCGGACCACCCAGAGGGCGGCCGCCTGTCTCACCGTTTCGCGTCGTGATCCCGTCTCGCGCTCCATGAGCGTCCTTCGTCGACCTTATTCTTGCGCCCGATACGACGTCCCAGCTTCTCGGAACAGTACCGAAGGCCCTTCACCAAGTGCTTCTCTACAGTAGAGACGGACAGCCCCAACCGAACCGCTATCTCGTCCGGCGAGAGACTATAAACTTTTCTCAACGTGAAGACGCGGCGGCATTGCGTCGGAAGTTCGGCGATCGCGTCGGCCAGGGCGCGCAGCTCTTCACGTGATTCGAGCATCATGTGGGCGCCGGGCGTCTCGTCGATCGGTTCGATCCGGTCGAAGTCGGCGACGGCGGTGATGGTCAGCACCTTGCGGCGGCGCAGGGCGTCCAGGGCGCAGTTGCGCAGGATGCGGGTAGCGAAGCCGGCGGGATTTCCGATCTCCCGCCAGGTTTTGCAGGCGATGGCGCGGGCGAAGGTCTCGTGGACCAGGTCCTCGGGATCGGTCTGCCCGTCACGACAGAACTGCCGCGCATAGGCCAGCAGGTCCGGCTCCAAAGGCAGGATCTCCCGCCGGAACCAGGCGCGCCTGTGTTCGTCGTCTTGCGTCATCAACGCTCCCCTTGGGGAGCAGCCAAGCCCATAGAACGGCGGATGGCAACCCGGCGGCGACGCGGCCGCCGGGTTGTTTCCACGACTGCCTAATCGTCGATCACGTTGTTGCGGGTGTCCTTGAGGAACAGCCCACCGATGATAGCGGTCACCCCGGCAATGATCACCGGATACCAGAGGCCGGAGTAGATGTTTCCGGTCGCCGCCACGATCGCGAAGGCCGTGGTCGGCAGGAAGCCGCCGAACCAGCCGTTGCCGATATGGTAGGGCAGCGACATGGCCGTGTAGCGGATCCGGGTCGGGAACAGCTCGACCAGCATGGCCGCGATCGGGCCGTAGACCATGGTCACATAGATCACGAGCAGGGCCAGCAGGCCGATGACCTTGGGCTTGTCGACCTTGGCCGGATCGGCCTTGGCCGGATAGCCGGCGGCCTTCAGCTGGTCGCCCAGATCGGCTTCCCAGGCCTTGCGGGCGTCGGCGAAGGCCTTGCCGGTCGCCCCTTTGGCGTCGAAGCCTTCCAGGTTTACAGCGCCCACCTGCACCGAGGTCGGCGAGCCGGCCGAACCGGCATGGACGCTGTAGCTGACGCCGGCCTTGGCCAGATAGGCCTTGGCCACGTCGCAGGGCGTGTTGAACTTGGCCTTGCCGATCAGGTCGAACTGGAAGGCGCAGGTGGCCGGATCGGCCGACACCACCACCGGGGACGAAGCCTCGGCATGGGCCAGGGCCGGGTTGGCGTAGGTCGTGATGCCCTTGAAGATCGGGAAATAGGTCGCCGCGGCCAGCAGGCAGCCCAGGATGATGATCGGCTTGCGGCCGATCTTGTCCGACAGCCAGCCGAAGATGACGAAGAACGGCGTGCCGATCAGCAGGGCGATCGCCACCAGCGTGTTGGCGTGGGCCCCGTCCAGCTTCAGGGTCTTTTCCAGGAAGAACAGCGCGTAGAACTGGCCGGTGTACCAGACCACCGCCTGGCCCATGGTCAGGCCGACCAGCGACAGCAGGACGATCTTCAGGTTCTTCCAGTTGCCGAAGGCTTCGGCGAGCGGCTTCTTGGTGCCCTTCCCCTCGGCGATCATCTTCTGGAAGGTCGGGCTCTCGTGCAGCTTCAGGCGGATCCAGAGGGACACGCCCAGCAGCAGCATCGAGACCAGGAATGGGATGCGCCAGCCCCAAGCCTTGAACTGCTCCTCGCCCAGCTGGGTGCGGGTGACCAGGATCACGGCCAGCGACAGGAAGAGGCCCACGGTCGCCGTGGTCTGGATCCAGCTGGTGTAGAAGCCGCGCTTGCCGGGCGGGGCGTGCTCGGCGACGTAGGTGGCGGCGCCGCCGTACTCGCCGCCCAGGGCCAGGCCCTGGACCAGGCGCATGACCACCAGGGCGATCGGCGCGGCCACGCCGATCTGGGCGTAGGACGGCAGCAGGCCGACCACGAAGGTCGAGACGCCCATCAGCAGCATAGTGATCAGGAAGGTGTTCTTGCGGCCCCAGATGTCGCCCAGGCGTCCGAAGATCACCGCGCCCAGCGGCCGGATCGCGAAGCCGGCGGCGAAGGCCAGCAGGGCCAGGATGAAGCCGGTCGTCTCGTTGACGCCCGAGAAGAAGTGATTGGTGATGATCGCGGCCAGCGAGCCGTAGAGATAGAAGTCGTACCACTCGAACACTGTGCCCAGGGACGACGCCCCGATCACCAGCGCGTCGCGCCCTTTAGCGGGCGCGGCTTGGCTGTCAGCCCCCATTACGCTTGTCCCTTCCCTCGATGCGCCGTGCTTTTCCCGCCGGTCGCTTAAAGCCTAACTCACAGAACGGGATTCATAGACCGAGGATTTCCGGTAGCGCTACCACGTTTTGAAGAACGCTGGTTTTGCGGGCGGAACGGGTTCTTAAGGTCGCATCGGCAACATCCGGCAACCTTCCGCAACATAACGCCGCCCGATGCCCGCGTCCCTGATCCACAGCCGGTTCGAAGCCCAGGCCCGCGCCACGCCGGATTTCGTCGCCCTGTCCCATGCGAAGGGCGAGGTCACCTATGGCGCGCTGGAGAGCCTGTCGCGCGCCTTGGCGGCGCAGCTGACGCCGGGCGTGCTGACCGGAATTCTGGCAACACGCGGTCCGCGCCTGGTCGTGGCCATGCTGGCCTGCGCCCGCGCCGGCGCGCCGTTCGTGGTGCTGGACCTGGCCTATCCCCTGCCCCGCCTGCGCAAGATGCTCGACATCTGCCGCCCCGGCCTGCTGCTGGAAGCCGGCCCCGCGCCGGAGGATCTTTCGGACCTGCCTCGCCTGCCGGTGTCGCTGACCGCCGAGGCCACGGACGCCGTCCTGCCGACGGTCGATCCTGACGCCCCCGCCTATCTGCTGTTCACCTCCGGCAGCACCGGCGAGCCCAAGTGCGTGGCGGTCTCGCACCGGCCGCTGGTCAATTTCGTCGGCTGGCAGGCGCGCACCTTCGACCTGGGCGCCCCGGACCGCTTCACCCTGCTGTCGGGGCTGTCGCACGACCCCGTGCTGCGTGACGTGTTCACGCCGCTGAGCCTGGGCGCGTCGCTGCACATTCCGGATCAGGCGACACTCACCGCCCCTGGCGGTTTGGCGACGTGGTTCGCGAAGGTCCGCCCGACCGCCGCCCACATGACCCCGCCGCTGGGCCAGCTGCTGACCGCCGGCAAGGCCCCCGCCCTGCCTGACCTGCGCTACGTCTTCTGGGGCGGCGACGTGCTGCGCCGCAGCCTGGTCGACGCCGTCAGCGCCATCGCGCCCGAGGTCGAGAGCGTCAACTTCTACGGCGCGACCGAGACGCCCCAGGCCGCCGCCTTCTACCGTGTGCCGCGCCACGCCGACGATGAAGAGCGCCTGCCGATCGGGCGCAGCACCGACGGCTTCGAGGTCGAGACGCAAGAGGACGGCGCCATCGTCATCCGCTCGTCGTTCCTGACCCTGGGCCCGGTGACCGAAGGCCGCCTGCCGCCGCCTGCTCCGCCCAGCCCGCAGACCTACGACACCGGCGACCTGGGCGAACGTCGCGCCGACGGCGCCGTGATGATCCGGGGCCGCCGAGACGACCAGGTCAAGATCCGCGGCTATCGCGTCGAGATGGCCGAGGTCACCGCCGCCACCCTTCGCGCGCCTTACGTCTCCCAGGCCGTGACCCTGAACATCGGCGTCGACACCGCGCGCCTGGCTTTGTTCGTGCAGCCGCTGAACGGCGAGCTGTCCCTGAATCCCGAGGCCCTGCGCACGCGCCTGGTCGCGGGCCTGCCCGACTACATGGTCCCGGACACCATCCTCGTCCTGCCCGCCCTGCCGCTGCTGCCCAACGGCAAGGTCGATCGCCAGGCGCTGATCGCCCAGGCTCAGGCCCGTCCCGCCGCCGCGCCGACCCGCGCCGCGACCAGCCCGCTGGAGAAGACGCTGGTCACCGACTGGAGCGACCTATTCGCGCGGGAGGTCGGGGTCGACGACAGCTTCGCCAGCCTGGGCGGCGACAGCCTGTCCTACGTCACCGCCTATCTGTCGCTGGAAGAGGCCCTGGGCCAGGTCCCCGAGAGCTGGACCACCATGACCCTGGCGCAGCTGGCCGCCACCAGCGGCGGCGAAGCGGCCAAGGCCGGACTGTTCGGCTGGATCGAGAGCGCCATCCTGCTGCGCGCCGTCGCCATCTGCGGCGTAGTCGCCAGCCACTTCCAGCTGATCTTCACCGGCGGCAGCGCCACCAGCGCCCTGCTGTTCGTGTCGGGCTACATCTTCGGCACGCTGCAGCTGAACGAGATGGACCACCAGCGCTCGCTCAAGCCGATGGGCCGGCTGCTGAAGGGCCTGTTGCTGCCGCTGTTCGCTTACGAGCTGGCCAATACGGCGCTGAAGCTTGTGACCCACGACCCAGTGCGGCTGTCGAGCCTGCTGCTCTACACCGACTTCCTCGACTATCGCGGCCTGCCCGCCGACGGCCCCAACGCCTATGGCGGCCACGATCCGGTGATGTGGTACATCCACTGCACCTTCCACGTCATCCTGCTGTACGGCGCGGTGTTCTGGCTGCTGGACCGGGTGCTGAAGGTGACCAAGCCCGCCCTGGCGACGGCCGTGACCGTCCTGACCGTGGGCCTGCTGGGCCGCTTCATCCTGCCGTTCTTCTTCGTGCCCGACTTCGGCCGCGCGCCGCTGGACATGATGTCGGTGTTCAAGCACGCCCCGACCACCCACATGGCGACCTTCGCCCTGGCGGCGCTCGCCGGTCTGCTGAAGGGCAAGGGCCGCATCGCCTTCACGATCGCCGCGGCGGCCTACGCCATCGCCAGCTCGCCGTTCTACACGATCGGCGACGCGGCCGTTCTGGCCCCGATCGCGGCGCTGGTGCTCTTCGTGCCCAAGATCCCGTGGCCACGCCTGCTGTCCAAGCCGGTCTACATGATCGCTGGGGCGTCGCTATTCATCTACCTGCTGCACTTCAAGGTGATGGGCGTGTGGACCCGCGTGACCGACGCCTCGCTGGTCTTCGCCTGGGCCGGCGCGATCATCGCCGGCGTCGTGGCGTGGAACTGCTGGAACTTCGGCATGAAGCTGCTGCCCAGCCTGCCGGGCCTCCTGCATCCGCGCCGGCTCTTCACGCGGGCGCCGGCCATCGGTTAGGGTCCGCGCCGAGCTTTCGGAAGGACTCCATGACCCAGATCGTCCGCCGCGCCGTCATCGGCGCCGCCCTCGCCCTGCTGGCCTCGACCTCGGCTTTCGCCGCCGGCAAGCCGCGCGTCGCCATCGAGACCGACAAGGGCACGATCGTCGTCGAGCTGGAGGACAAAAAGGCCCCGATCACGGCCGCCAACTTCCTGGCCTATGCCGATCGGCATCGTTTCGACGGCGGGCAGTTCTTCCGCGCCAACCGGGCCAAGGGCGCGCCGGGCGCCGGCTCGATCCAGGGCCAGCCCAAGCCCTACTCCCGCCGCGCCCCGCCGATCGCCCACGAGAGCACGCTGAAGACGGGCCTCAAGCACAAGACCGGCGCCATCTCGATGGGCCGCGACGCGCCGGGTTCGGCCACCGCCGACTTCTTCATCTGCGCCAGCCCCCAGCCCTATCTGGACGCCAAGCCGGGCAAGTCCGACGCGGCCCAGGGCTATGCGGTGTTCGGCTATGTCGTCTCGGGCATGGACGTCGTGAAGAAGATCCTGTCCGGCCGCACCGACGGCCCGACCAACGTGCCGTCGATGAAGGGCCAGATCCTGAACCCGCCCGTGAAGATCATCTCGGTGAAGCGGCTTTAAGCGACCGTCTTGAACGGCGCCGCGATCGCTTCCGGCGGCGGCGCTGGGCAGTTCTGGGCCAGGAACTCGCCGTGGCTGGGCAGGCCCGCGACCTGGGCGGCCAGCATCGGCTTGGACTGGTCCAGGGTCTGGCGGATCACCTCGTAGGGCACAGTGTCGACCAGCTGCTGATAGCGGTCGGGCCGGATGCCCATGCCCTCCATCACCGACTGCCAGGACGGGTTGCGGAACATCTCGTCGACGCCCTCACGCAGCACGGCGTGGGCCTTGAAGAGCTCGATGCGGGTCTTGAGGGTCTCGGGGACCGGAGCCGCGCGCACCGCCTTCCAGAATGGCGTGTCCTCGCGCTGGGTCGTGCAGTAGTGCAGCACGATGAAGTCGCGGATCTCCTCGTAGTCGGCGGTCACGCGGCGATTGTACTCGGCCGCCAGCGAGGGGGCGAAGTCGCGGTCGGGGAAGAACCGCAGCAGGTAGTCCATGCCACGATAGATCAGGTGCAGGGCCGTCGATTCCAGCGGCTCGATGAAGCCCCCGGCGAGGCCCACCGCGACCACGTTCTTCTCCCACGGGCGTTGGCGCAT
Organism: Caulobacter sp. GW821-FHT10A06; assembly: GCF_059415805.1. Classification (NCBI taxonomy): domain Bacteria; kingdom Pseudomonadati; phylum Pseudomonadota; class Alphaproteobacteria; order Caulobacterales; family Caulobacteraceae; genus Caulobacter; species Caulobacter sp. GW821-FHT10A06. Next base: position 10,988 of record NZ_JBWKNY010000005.1, on the reverse strand, counting down.
GCCGGTCTTGAAGGCGATGAACATGGGATTCATCAGCATCTGGCCCTCGACGTTGCGAACCAGCGTGTCGCGGGCCTCGTCGTCGCTGAGGTGCTTTGAGCTGAACACGTAGCCGTTGCCGGCGCGGTGCTGCAGCGGGATGCGCCAGCGCCAGCCGGCGGCCTCGGCCTTGGACAGGGTGTAGGGGTGCGGCGGGCCGACGTTTTCGGTCTGGACGACGACGGCGCGGTCGCACAGCAGCACGTCCGACCAGTCGTTGAACGGCACGTCCAGGGTCTTGCCGATCAGCAGCGCGCGGAAGCCCGAGCAGTCGATGAAGAGGTCGCCCTCGACCTCGTGGCCGTTCTTCATGATGACCTTGGCGACGCCGCCGTCCGGGCGCGTGACCACGTCGGTGACGATGCCCTCGGTGCGCTTGACGCCCCGCGCCTCGGCGAAGTCGCGCAGGAACTTGGCCACCAGCCGCGCATCGATATGCAGGGCGTAGCCGGCCCCGGCGATCAGGGTGCGCTGGGCCTTGAACGGCAGCATGAACTTCCACTGGTCGGCCATCACCGTGCCGGGCGCGAAGTCCTGCAGGCCCGACGGGTGGCCGTTGGCCTTGGCCCGCAGCCAGCACTGGTAGAACTCGTGCGCGCCGATCTGGCCGCCGATGGCGCCGAACGGGTGGTAGTAGCGCTCGTCCTTGCGCTTCCAGTCCTCGAAGCGGATGCCCAGCTTGAAGCTGGCCTGGGTGGCCTGGATGAATTCACGCTCGTCGATGCCCAGGCTGGAGATCAGCTGCAGGAACGGCGGGATGGTGGACTCGCCCACGCCGATGGTGCCGATCTCCTCGGACTCGATCAGCTCGACCTCACAACCGCCGTCCTTGAAGTAGTGGCTGAGCATCGCCGCCGAGATCCAGCCGGCCGAGCCGCCACCGACGATGACGATCTTCTTGATGGCGTTGGGGTTGGTGTTGGTCATCGCGAAGTCCTACTGCGCCGCCATGGGCGCGGGTCGGCAATACTGGTCCAGGAAGGCGCCGTGCGGCGGGGCGGCGGCGACCACCTCGCGGATGGCCTTGCGCATCTCGGCCAAGGGGGCGCTGAGCGTCGCCGGATCGATGCCGTCCAGGGCCGGATCGACCATGTCGGGCAACAGCTCGAAGCCGGCATAGATCGCCATCCAGCTGGCCGGCTGGAACATCTCCCAGCGGTAGCGGATGAAGTGGCCGCGCTGGGTGAACAGGTCGACCTTGTGCTGCAATGTCTCCGGCAAGGTCACCGCGTTACAGTCGCGCCAGAACGCCGTGTCGCCACGCTTGTTGGCCCAGTAGTGCAGGATGATGAAGTCGCGCACGCGCTCCATCTCGCGCTTGGACCAGTCGTTGAACTCGTCGACCAGCGCTGGCGCGAAGTCCTTGTCCGGGAACAGCATCTTGATCTTCTCGATGCCCGTCTCGATTAGGGCGATCGAGGTGCTCTCCAGCGGCTCCAGGAAGCCGGACGCCAGGCCCAGGGCGATGACGTTCTTGTTCCAGACCTGCTTGCGGCGGCCGGGGTTGAAGCGGATCTGGCGGGGCTCGTGCAGCAGCGGATCGGGGATCGCCGCCTTCAGCTCGGCCAGGGCGTCCTCGTCGCTGATGTGGCGCGAGGAATAGACATAGCCGTTGCCGTAACGGTGCTGCAGCGGGATGCGCCAGCGCCAGCCGGCGCTCTGGGCGGTGACGTCCGTATAGGGCATCGGGTCGCCGACGCCTTCGCTTTGCACCGCATAGGCGCGGTCGCACAGCAGCACGTCGTTCCAGTGCTCATAGCCGGTCTGGAGCGCCTCCTCGATCAGCAGGCCCCGGAAGCCCGAGCAGTCGATGAAGAGCTCGCCCTCCACCGTCTCGCCGGTGTGCAGGTCCAGCGAGGCGACGTGGCCGTCCTCGGGTCGCAGATTGACCTTGGTGATCTTGGCGTCGATGCGGCGCACGCCATTGTCCTCGGCCACCCGCCGCATCAGCTGCGCGAACAGGGCCGCGTCAAAGTGCAGGGCCCAGTCGAAGATCGACAGGGTTGAGGGCGGGTTGCGCGACGGGGCCATGAACTTGCCCGCCGCCGCCAGCGAGGCGCCCAGCGAGTAGTCGGCGATGTCGGTCGGCTCGCCGGCCTGGGCCAGCTTGCGCCAATAGTGATGGAAGCTGATCCCCCGCAGGTCCTGACCGAACAGGCCGAAAGGATGGATGAACGACTGGCCCTCGCGGACCCAGTCGTTGAAGCGGATGCCCAGCTTGCAGGTCGCGCCCGTGGCCCGCATCACCTCGATGTCGGTCAGGCCCAGCTGCTGGTAGAAGCCGCGGATGGTGGGGATGGTCGCCTCGCCCACGCCGATCGTGCCGATCTCGGAGCTTTCGACCAGGGTGATCTCGATCGGGCCGCCCTGGAAGTGCCGCCGCAGCGCCGCGGCCGCCATCCAGCCGGCGGTGCCCCCGCCCACGATCACCAGCTTGCGGATACGCTTGTCCTGCATCGCCTTACTCCCGACTCCCGGCTCTTTGTCCGGTTGGGCTCCAGGCTATCGGCTCGCGCGTGAGCCGGACAGCTGGGCTCTCAAAAAAAGAAAGCCGCCGTGGGGATTCCACGGCGGCCGCAGGAGGTTAGAGGGTGGCTGTTACCAGCGAGCGCGGACACCCAGCGTGTAGCGGGGCTCGAACTCGTTCTGGCGGATGTACTGGGTCTTACCCTTGGCGAAGCGAGCGTAATAATCCTCGATCTCGCCGGTCACGTTCGAACCGTTGAAGTAGACGGTGATGTTGTCGCGAACGTTGTAGCTGACGTTCACGTCCACATAGCCCGTGCTGTCCTGGTAGATCGGGATGTTGTTGCTCATCACCTCGGCCAGGCGGTCCGTACGATAGTTGTAGGCGACGCGCGCCTGCAGCTTGTCGTTCTGGTACCAGCCGATCAGGTTGAACTGGTGCTTGGAGTTGTCCTGGAAGGGCAGCTCTTCGCCGTCCAGACCGGTGCGCGACTCGTTGCTCGGCGAGTAGGTGTAGTTGGTGTCCACACCGAAGTTCGAGAAGAAGCCGGCATTGTCGATGAAGTCGCTGACCGCCAGCTTGGCGCCCACTTCGACACCCTTCACCGAGCCACCGTCGCCTTGGATCGGCAGGGTGACATTGACCGTGCGGCGGATGACGCCGTCCTGGTCGGGGAAGCGGCCGGTGGTGACGCCGTTGGTGACGAAGCTGTCGATCTTCAGCTTGAAGGCCGAGATGTTGAACATCGAGGCGCGGCCGACATAGTACTCGATGGCGCCGTCGAAGTTCGTCGACCGCCACGGGTTCAGCATCGGGTTGCCCGACGATTCCGCGCTGGTGACGCAGCGGACGTTCGGCAGGGCCGCGCCGCAGTCGGCGGTGTTGATCTTCAGACCGCCGCCGTAGTTGCCCAGGTCGAGCGGCTGCATCGTCTTGGAGTAGGCGAAGCGGAACTTCAGCTTGTCGTTGAAGTCATAGCTGGCGTTCAGCGAGGGCAGCCAGTCGGTGTACTTGCGACGGGTGACCTGGTCGCCCGCGTCGGCGTTGGTGTCGCCGTAGTTGCGGGTGTCGCCGGTCAGGTTCTGCTTGACCGTCAGTTCGGTCTCGATGACGCGCAGGCCGAAGTTACCCGACAGGCCGCCAGCCTCGAAGTTCATCACGCCATAGGCGCTCTGCTCGTTCAGGCGGACGTCGTAGGTCTGGCCGGGGACCTGCACGCGGATGGCGCCGCCGAACACCTTCTTGTGGAAGGCTTCCGCGTCGTCGAAGTCGTGCGGATCGATGGCCCAGAAGCCGGGGATGCCGCTGGTGATGCCGCCCAGGTCGTCGACCCACTGCACGTTGTTGTAGGTCGACAGGCCGGTCGGCGCATTGACCGTGTAGCCTTGGAAGACCGGCTTGCCCGTGACCGGATCGGGCACGAACTCACCCGCCTGGCACTGGTTCTGGTTCATGACGACGTCGATGGCCTTCCACTGGGCCTCGCAGCCGCCGGCCGGAACGGGCGAGCCGTTGGCCTGCACCGCGCCCGGCGTGCCGCCGTAGAAGCCCGAGAACAGGTGGAACTGCTCGACCTCGACCGTGCGCTTGCTCTGGCGAACGCCCGCGTCGACCTTGGTGATGAAGCCCAGCAGCTTGTCGTCGAACTTGTAGTGACCGTCAGCGCGGAACACGTTCATGTCCGAATTGACTTCGTTGTTGCCTTCCGACGAGAAGGCGCCGATGGCGTAGCTGTCCTTGTTCGCCATGTAGTCCTTGAGGGACTTACCCGCGCCCAGGCCGCCGGCCAGCGGACGGTCGAAGCCGCTCCACACCGGGTGATCGCCGCTGATGTTGTAGTGCAGCTGCGGGTTGGCGCCGTAACCCTGCGGGTTCGGATCCAGATAGCAGCCGCCGGCGCTGCCGGTGACGGCGTTGGTGCGACGCGAGGCGGCGAACTTGTCGCAGATCGCCTTCGGATAGAACGTGCCGCGCGTGCGGTCGGCCGGGTCGCGGAACAGGTTGAAGCGGCCGTCGGCATAGCGCCAGTTGCTCAGGTCGCCCTGGGCCTGGCCGTTCATGCTGAGACGATCGCCGTCGGCGCGGATGGCGCGGGCTTCGAAGGTGAACGGACCGCCGTTGTCGTAGTCCAGGCCCAGGTTGAAGTTCTTGGTCTTGGACTTGGTCGTGCGGTTGACGGTGAAGCTGTTCACCCACCACGCGTTGATGTCGTACTCGTCGACGGCCACCCAGTTGCCGATGCCCACCGGGCTCGACACGGTCGGCTTGTTCCAGGTGCCGAAGGCGCCGCCGTCCCAGCGGTTGGAGATGTTGATGCCGACGGCGCGGTTGTATTCGTCGAGCTTGGCGTAGAAGCCCTCGGCGATCAGGGTGAAGCCCTCGCCCAGGTCGGCCTCGAACGCGGCGTTGATGCCGAGGCGCTTACGCTCGACCACGCGGTTGAAGCTCTCGTAGCCGTGGGGCGAGATGTAGCTTTGCGAGAAACCGCCGCCCCAGTCGTTGTTGCCCGACAGGCCGACGGTGCCCGAATAGTTGTTGCCCAGGTTCGACTTGCTGGCGGCCGCGCCGACCATCAGGCCGACCCGGTCATTGCGCCAGTTGACGACGCCGTTCAGCAGGTAGTCGTCCTTCTTGGTGCGGTCGCCGCGCTGGGCTTCAGCCGCGCCCGTGAAGGTCAGGCCTTCGCCGAACTGGAACGGACGGCGGGTGCGCAGGTCGATGGTGCCCGAGATGCCCGACAGGGCGTTGTTCGGGTTGGTCGACTTGTAGACCAGCACCTGGTTCATCAGCTGCGACGGCACGTCCAGCAGGTCCGGCTGGGCCGAGCCCATGTTGCCGGCGCTGAGATACTGTTCGCCGTTTAGCAGGGTGATGACCTGGCGCAGGCCGCGGATGTTGACGGTCTTGCCTTCACCGGCGTCGCGCTGGATCTGGACGCCCGAGATGCGCTGCAGCGAGTCGGCGATGGTGACGTCCGGCAGCTTGCCGATGTCTTCCGCCGAGATGGCGTCGACGATCGAGGCCTCGCGGCGCTTGACGTCCACCGATTTGATCTGAGACCCGCGAACGCCGGTGACGACGATTTCCTCGACCGTCGCGTCGTTGGCGTTGGCGTCCTGGGCGAAGGCCCCGGTGGCCAGGGCCAGCTGTGATGCGCCGGCGACAAGCGCCAACGTCAGGCCGCGCTTGAGCACGGCTGTCCTTGCTTCCTGTGACAATTCTCGCTCCCCAAATTAAGTCGTTCTTATTGGCCGCCTGCCCGCCTCTCGCGCCGCCGCTCTGACGGCGGCTGTCGAAAGACGTTTGAGGCTTTGCTGGCCTTGTCCAACCGCTGTCTGGCGATTGTCCAAAACCCTCGGCGGCCCCGGCGCCCGTTCATCCGATTCCAGCCCCGCGCCTTCATCGAACGATGTCACATTCGTCAGATGTCCCGGCCAAGTCAACAAAAATGTCAACGTTGTCATTCTTGTGGGACAAGGGTTTTCGGCGTGTCGCAGCACAACCCTGGGCGTAGCTTTAGAACGCAACTCCCGCTGAACCCGTTAAATCAAAAGCGCCATAAACATTGCTTTCATTCGATTTTTTCAAATAGACACCGGTTACTTCGCAACATTGCCGCCCTGTCACGCAAACGGGCACAACAGATATGTCACAACCCAGGAAATAGGCGCATTTGCCCCGTGAAATGTCCTTAATTTGTCCTATAGGTCGACTCTTTTTGACCCATTTTTGTCCTGACGACATGACAGACAGGACAACATGGACTATTCGTTTGGTTGCTTGCCGCCTTGCGGGCGCCGCCATTGGCTGATGGGGTGCGCCGGGGAAGCTTGGCGTTAGAGCGGGTACGGGGACCGATGACGACGATCAACGACGTGGCCGAGCGGGCGGGCGTTTCGCCCAAGACCGTCTCCCGCGTTCTCAACGATCACGACAGCGTCAGCGCCAAGACGCGCGATCGCGTCCGCATGGCCATGTCCGACCTGGGCTATCAGCCCAGCGCCGTGGCCCGCAGCCTGCGCTCGCAGGGTTCCGGCTCGGTCGGCGTGCTGATGGGCGACCCGTCAGGCGGCTACCACACCCGCGTCCACCACGCCCTGCTGCTGGCCTGCGTCGAGACCGGCCGCCACCTGTCGGTCGACCTGTCTGAAGGCCCCATCCCCGGCTGGGCCGACCGCGTCCGCGCATTCGTCACCGACAGCGGCATCCGCGAGATGATCCTGCTGCCGCCCGAGTGCGACTTCGGCCCGATGAAGGAGCTGATGCGCGAGCTGGACGTGCGCTGCGTGATGATCACGCCGACCACGCCCGACCCGCACTTCCCGGCCATCGGCATGGACGACCGCGCCGCCGCGCGCGAGGTCGTCGAGCACCTGTTCTCGCTGGGCCACACCCGTATCGGCCACATCGCCGGCCATCCGGATCACGCCGCCAGCACCCACCGCCGCAACGGCTTCTTTGAAGCCTATGCCGCCCGAGGACTGCCGCGTCCGTCGCCCGAGCTGATCGTGCAGGGCGAGTTCACCTTCAAGACCGGCATCGACGCGGCCCAGAAGCTTCTGGACATCGACAATCCGCCGACCGCGATCTTCGCCGCCAATGACGACATGGCCGCCGCCACCTGCATGGAGGCCCAGCGCCGGGGCCTGCGGATCCCCGACGATCTGTCCGTCGTGGGCTTCGACGACGCGCCCATCGCCGGCGTGATCTGGCCGACCCTGACCACCATCCGCCAGCCGTTCGACCAGATGGCCCTGCGCGCGATGCAGACCTTCGCCGCCTGGAGCGCCAACGAGGGCGCCGGCAAGACCAACACCCCTTTCCTCGCGCAGCACTCGCTGGTGGTGCGCGAGTCCACCGGTCCCGCCCGAGACGGTCCGCCGCCTCGCAGACGACCTTAATCCCTTCCTCGACGTGGCCGCAGCGCCGCGCGGGGCGCAAGAACGAGACCACGGAGGAAACATGACCCAGACGACTTCGCTGGCGACCTGGCGGGGCCTTTCGCTCGCCCTGCTGATCGGCGCCTCGGCGTCCGCGCTGACCGTCGCCCCGGCCCTGGCTGACGCCGCGAAGAAGCCCGCCGCGACCAAGCCGGCCCATCCGTGGATGAACACCAAGCTCTCGGCCGACGCCCGCACCGACCTAGTGCTGAAGGCGATGACCAACGACGAGAAGTTCACGGTCATCTTCGGCTACTTCGGTTCGGACATGAAACCGAAGTACACGCGCCACAAGGACTCGCTGGAGGCCTCGGCTGGCTACGTGGCGGGCGTTCCGCGCCTTGGCATCCCCGGCCAATGGCAGACCGACGCCGGCGTCGGCGTCGCCACCCAGGGCAGCCACCAGGACCTGCGCCAGCGCACCGCCCTGCCCTCGGGCATGGCCACCACCGCCACCTGGAACCCCGAGCTGGCCTTCAAGGGCGGCGCGATGATCGGCAAGGAGGTCCGCGACTCGGGCTTCAACGTCCAGCTGGCCGGCGGCGTGAACCTGATGCGCGAGCCGCGCAACGGCCGGAACTTCGAATATGGCGGTGAAGACCCCCTGCTGGCCGGCGTCATGGTCGCCGCCCAGATCAAGGGCATCCAGTCCAACCACATCATCTCGACGATCAAGCACTACGCCCTGAACGGCCAGGAAACCGGCCGCTTCGTGGTCAGCAGCAACATCAGCGACGCCGCGGCCCGCACCTCGGACCTGCTGGCCTTCCAGTTCGCCATCGAGCAGTCGGACCCGCACTCGGTGATGTGCGCCTACAACCGCGTCAACACCGAGTGGGCCTGCGAGAACGACTGGCTGCTGAACACCGTCCTGAAGAAGGACTGGGGTTACAAGGGCTACGTCATGTCGGACTGGGGCGCCGACCACTCGTCGGCCAAGGCCGCCAATGCGGGCCTCGACCAGGAGTCGGCCGGCGAGGCCTTCGACCAGCAGGCCTGGTTCGGCGCGCCGCTGAAGGCGGATCTCGCCTCGGGCAAGGTCAGCCAGGCCCGCATCGACGACATGGCCCGCCGCGTGCTGCGCGCCCTGTTCGCCAGCGGCGCGATCGACCATCCGGTGACCCAGCCCAAGGGTCATGACCTGCCGGCCGCCACCCTGGCCGCCCACGCCAAGATCACCCAGGCCGACGCCGAGGAGGGCATCGTCCTGCTCAAGAACGACGGCGACCTGCTGCCCCTGGCCAAGACCGCCAAGACCATCGCCGTGATTGGCGGCCACGCCGATGTCGGCGTGCTGTCGGGCGGGGGCTCGTCGCAGGTCTATCCGGCCGGCGGCCGCGCGGTGAAGGGCCTGGAGCCCGCCACCTGGCCGGGCCCGGTGATCTACTATCCGTCCTCGCCGCTGAAGGCGCTGCAGGCCCGCTATCCCAACGCCAAGATCGTCTATGACGACGGCACGGATCCGGCCCGCGCCGCCAAGCTGGCCGCGCAAAGCGAGCTGGCCTTGGTCTTCGCCGACCAGTGGACCACCGAGTCCTGGGACGTCCAGGACCTGAACCTGCCCAAGGCCCAAGACGCCACGATCGACGCTGTGGCCTCGGCCAACAAGAAGACCGTCGTGGTGCTGCTGACCGGCGGTCCGGTGGTCATGCCGTGGCTGGACAAGGCCGGCGCCGTGGTCGAGGCCTGGTTCCCGGGCACGGCCGGCGGCGAGGCCATCGCCCGCGTCCTGACCGGCGAGATCGACGCCACCGGCCGCCTGCCCGTCAGCTTCCCCAAGAGCGTGGCCGACCTGCCACGTCCCAAGCTGGACGGCGTCGGCAAGGCCGAGGGCGAGCTGTTCGACACCGACTACGACATCGAAGGCGCCGCCGTCGGCTACAAGTGGTACGACCTGAAGAAGATCGAGCCGCTGTTCCCGTTCGGCTACGGCCTGTCCTACACCAAGTTCGCCTATTCGAACCTGACGGCCAGCGCCGCCGGCGACAAGGTCACGGTCAGCTTCGACGTCAAGAACGTCGGGGCCCGCGCCGGCAAAGACGTGCCGCAGGTCTATGTCGGCCCCAAGGCCGGCGGCTGGGAAGCGCCCAAGCGCCTGGCCGGCTTCAAGAAGGTCTCCCTGGCCCCCGGCGCGACGCAGCGCGTGACCGTCACGGTCGACCCGCGTCTGCTGGCGACCTGGGACGGCAAGGCTCATGGCTGGTCGATCGCGGCCGGCCAGTACGACATCGCCCTGGGATCCTCGTCCCGGGCCCTCTCCTCCACCGCCCAGGTCACCCTGGCGGCCCGGAGCCTGCCGGTATCCCCGGCGGCGAAGTAGGCGGGTCAGGCGGGATCTAGCCTACCCCTGTCCCGCCGGGCTCATCTATGTCTCTTCCCTCTTCAAGAGCGTCGCCTCCGGGTGACGCTCTTTTTTTGCCCGCCGCCTTGCGCCGCCCCATTTATAATATAATTAGCGCTGACGGCGCGAAGCCGACGGGAGGAACTACGCTTGATCCGGATCGGCCTCGTCGGCGTGGGCAAGATCGCCCATGACCAGCACATCCCCGCCATCGCCGCGGATCCCCGCTTCGACCTCGTCGCCGCCGCCAGCCGCAGCAAACCGGACCTGGGCGGGATCCCGGTCTTCCACGACATCGAGGCGATGCTGAAGGACGGCCCGGCGCTGGACGCCATCGCCCTGTGCACCCCGCCCCAGGCGCGCCGCGAGACGGCCCTGGTCGCCCTGCGCGCCGGCAAGCACGTGTTCCTGGAAAAGCCGCCCGGCGCCACGGTCAGCGAGGTCGCCGAACTGGCCGCCGTGGCGCGTGAGCATGGCGTGGTGCTGTTCACCAGCTGGCACTCGCGGTTCGCGGCCGGCGTGCCGCAGGCCAAGGCCTGGCTGGCCTCGCGCCAGGTCCGCAAACTCTCCATCGAATGGCGCGAGGACGTCCGCCGCTGGCATCCCGGCCAGACCTGGATCTGGCAGGCCGGCGGCATGGGCGTCTTCGATCCGGCGATCAACGCGCTGTCGATCCTGACGGAGATCATGCCGGCCGAGGTGTTCGTGACGGATGCACGGTTGCAGGTGCCGGAGAACGTGCAGTCACCGATCGCGGGGCGGGTGGAGATGACCACCTTGGGCGGGGCGGAGATTAGCGCTGACTTGGACTTCCTGCAGACGGGGCCGCAGACCTGGGACATCACGGCGTGGACCGATGACGGGGTGCTGAAGTTGTCGCTAGGCGGGGCGGAGTTGGAGATCGACGGGGCCGCCGTGGAGGTTGGGGAGAACCGGGAGTATCCGGGGCTCTACGATCGGTTCGCGGGGTTGGTCGAGCGCGGCGTGTCCGAGGTGGATGTGCGGCCGCTGGCGCTCGTGGCGGATGCGTTTCTGGTGGGGACGCGGGAAGTGGTCGAAGCGTTCATCGAGTAGCGCTGTCAAAGACCCTCCCCCTAGCGGGGGAGGTGTCGGCGCAGCCGACGGAGGGGGAAGTAGCCGGAGCCAGGACTTGTTCCCCCTCCGGCGCTTCGCGCCACCTCCCCCGCTAGGGGGAGGATCT